>RXJD01000055.1 GCA_003987775.1 Mycobacterium sp. | reverse complement strand
TACTCAGCAGCAGGCGCAGCCGAAGGCCGGCGATACTCAGCAGCAGGCGCAGCCGAAGGCCGGCGATACTCAGCAGCAGGCGCAGCCCAAGGCCGGCGACACTCAGCAGCAGGCGCAGCCCAAGGCCGGCGACACTCAGCAGCAGGCGCAGCCCAAGGCCGGCGACACTCAGCAGCAGGCGCAGCCGAAGGCTAGTGACACCCAGCGGTCGACCCTAGCTAGTGCGAACGATCCGCAGCGGCAACCGTCGACGTCGCCTTCGTCGCAATACGGCGACGGTAGGAATGGCCCGCCCTCCGATCGGCTACCGACACAGAGTGATTCGAAGACCTCTCCTGCGCAGCCAGGCGATGGCAAGAATGCGCCGCCGTCGAATCGGCTGCCAACAGGTAGCGATCAGAAGCCGCCGCAGACTACCAAGCCTGGCGAGGGCAGGAATGCTCCACCATCTAATCGGCTTCCAAGTCAGGGTGATACCAGGCAGTCGTCAGCGAGCGACTCGAAGGGGAGGCAGTCGAGAAGTGATTCGAATCGGGTCGGCGCGACGCCTTGACGTCAACAGTCGTCGTTGGGAGCTCAGGGGCCTGACAGAACAGGGAACTCTGGCATTCGGCCATCGGGGAACGCACAAGCCAGTATGAAAGGCCGTCACCCGAAGGTGTTGTCGTGGACAGACCGCAAACGCCTCTCTGCACCGCAAACAGAACTCGGATCCCGAATGTCAGGTACGAGCTCGAGCGGCATGCGACGTCCATTCTTGCCAGTACAAGTGTGTGGGCTGCTGCCACTGACCCTCGAAGGGTGGCGGTCGACTGACTGGATGTCTCGTGGAGCCGATGACGGGAATTGGACCCGCGTATTCAGCTCGGGGACACCGTTCGACACGTTTGGCCGCGTTTCGTTCCATTCGCCGGCGACCTTGAACTGCGGAAACCCATTCCGTCGGTTCTTGATGATTAGGTACACGTGTTCCTGCCGGCCAGCCTGCGCCTGAGTAGGATTCATTGGCTTCCATAAGCTTTGGTTGAATCTTACCACTATGCGTCGATGGCTGCTGGCCGGAACGCATTCTTCTACTTTCAAACAAGAAGAAGATCTGCGTGAAGGCGATTAGTAAACGCTCACTGGCCGTCCGGTGCTGTGAAAATAGTTTATGGAACGCCGCCGCTTGCCCGGCCAATTTCTGGTAGTCCTGCGAACTTCCGCTTAAGCTTCAGGGGAACTCTGTCGATTCATCAGCAATGAACACTTCTGATCATTCGATCTCTATACCGTGTAAGGGGGAAATATGGAAACCCCGTTGGCTGCTAAGTAGGCGAGAAATAAATAAGCCAGAATGACAATCGGCAAAAATGGCAATAAAAAGGGCAGCGCTATTAGAAATTGTACAGTTCCTAAAAAGGTCGCGATTATGTCGTCCAATATCGTCTGGGCGGTTAAGGCAGCACCGGCAACCGAGCCCGCAATCGCTGTCAGGGGCTGTAAGAGTGCGACATTGGCGGCTTCAGCGCTGGCATACCCGTGAGCACTGGCAGTCAGGTGCTGCACGAACTGCTCATGAAAGGCCGCCGTCTGCTCGGCCAGCTTCTGATAGTCCCGGGCGTGACCGCTGAATAGATGCGCAACGCTTGCCGAGACCTCATCGGCGGCAGCGGGAAGCACGGAGAGAGTTGGTGGCGCCGCCTTCAGGTGTGCAGCGCTGAGCGTCGAACCAATAGCCGATAAGTCCGTTGCCGCCGCCAGCATCAGTTCCGGCGTCGCGATTACGGCAGACATTCCGATCCTCCCAACTGGTCCTCATCGACCTATCGGTAGGACAAAGCGTTACGCGGCTGCGTGACGTCTGCTAGAGGATTTCGTCCCACGCGCCCCGTCCGGTACAGGCCGGGCCGAGACACACCACTAGTTGGCGCTGTGGGCTTGGGAATGTTCCTAGCGGTCTCGCGGACGCAAAATGGTTCGTTCGATTATTGCCCGGGTGCGGGGCACGCCAATTGGGCGACGACGCCGAAATGATCGCTGGGCCAGACACCGCGGCGCGGTGCGTCGCACACGACGGACGCGTCGAGCACCTCGCCCGCGCCATCAGCGGTGCGCCTGCCTACGAAGATGTAGTCGATGCGCTGATCCGGCGTCGGGTCCTGCGCCGTATACGGGTTGATGTTGTTCCAGGTGAAGCCAAGCTCGCCGGGATGGGCCACCTCGAAGGCGTCGAACAGCAGGCCGCCGATGAGTCGCACCTCGGTAGATTCCGGGCGGGCGTTGAAGTCGCCACAGACAATCAGGGGGAAATCGCCAGCGCCCGCCCCGACGAAATCAGCGAGCTGACGGACCTGCGCCTCGCGCACCCAGCCCTCGTCGAACCGGTAAGACAAATGGGTTGAGGTGACCGACACGAGACGGTTGCGAACGCGGACATCGACGGTCAGCGCGCCGCGCGGCTCGATATCTGCCCCCGCCAGGGTCAGCTGGAGCGACCGCGAGCCGACGATCGGCCAGCGGCTCAGGACCGCGTTGCCGAAATCGCTGCGGCCGGGGCGGACGTACGCGGCGGCGTACACCGCGTCCATCCCGGTCTGCTCGGCCAGCCACGTCGCCTCACACAATTCCGGTGATCGCGTCACCTCCTGCAACGCGACCACATCAGGGCGAATCTCCGTAAACCAGTCGACGAGCGCGTGCTTGCGCTCCTCCCACAGGTGATCGCCCCATATGTTCAACGTCAGCACCGTCAGCACATCGTCCTGATCAGGGGACGTCACATCCCGATCGTATGTGGCACGACCTCTACGCAGAGATACGTTGAGAACATGAGTGCTGCCGGCATCGTCCTCGTAGCACTCGCGATCGCCGTCGGAATCATCGGAATCGTGGTGCCGCTGTTGCCGGGCACCTTGCTGGTATTCGGCGCGATCGTGGTGTGGGCCGTCGTCGAGAACAACATCACCGCGTGGGTGACCCTCGGCGTGGTGGCCGTGTTGCTCGGTGTGGCGACATTGATCAAATACACCTGGCCCGTGAAGCGCATGCGGGCCGCCGACGTGCGCACGCTGAGTTTGGTGGCGGGCGCGGTGGTGGGCATCATTGGTTTCTTCGTGATCCCGGTGATTGGCCTGCTGATCGGCTTCGTGCTGGGTGTCTACGTGGCCGAGTTCGCCACCCGCGGAGACCAGCGCCTGGCATGGACCTCGACGAAGCACGCCGTGAAAGGTGTCGCGTTGTCGATGGGTGTCGAGCTTGCTGCCGCCATGCTCGCCACCGTCGCGTGGGTAGCCGGGGTGTATTTAACCCAGTAGACGCCGCCTTGAGAGCGTTCTACTCCAAGGGCTTCGCGCTCTCCTCGGGCAACCCTAGGTACGAAGCCGATGTGCACGCCGAGATTCATGGTGTTGTTGCCGAGCCGTTGGTTGATGACGCGATCGGCCTGAAAGGTCTGGCCAGCAAACAGATTCGGCGTGAGCGTCTGACGGGGCGACGGTCAGGCGAGGGTCAAGACACCTTCTCTGCGAACGGATGCAGTACGGATCTATAGCGCTGACTTCGCTTGGAGCCGATGACGGGAATCGAACCCGCGTATTCAGCTTGGGAAGCTGATGTTCTGCCATTGAACTACATCGGCGCTGTCGCCCAGAAAGGCTAGCATCGGTCGATGTCGAATGGTGTGCGGGTCGAACAATTCCGAACCCTCCCCGTCGCGCCTGAGCAGGCGTTCCGCGGGATCATCGAGATGGACGTGCCGGCCATGTTCCGCCGCAGGTAAGGGCCGATTCCCCCGATCTTGGCGGTGAGCGGGCGCGACGCCGACGACTGGCGCGGTACCCCCGGTCAGACGCGGGTCCTCAAGTTGGGACCGTGGGGCAGTATTCGAGAGACCGTCGTCCGCGTCGACGAACCGCGCGCGTGGATATACGAGATCGCGGACTTCAAAGGACCCCTCGCCGGCCTGCTCACCAAGATCGACGGCGAATTCCTCTTCGCCCCGGCCGGCACCGGCACTCGAATCACGTGGCGCTACACCATGTTTCCCCGGTCGCGCGTGGCGGCGTCCGCCCTGCCGGCCTTCGGTTGGTTCTGGCGGGGCTACGCGCGCCAGATGCTCGAGGAGCTGTCGGACTGGCTGGTCGGCTGACTGCATCCGACTGCGCGAATCACAAGCGTGTAATTCGAGAAGTCGTTAAGACTGTGAATTAATGCAAATCCTAAAAATGTGATGTTTACCCTTTCGTTATCATCCGTAACCTCGTATTGTGACGTCCCGTGGGCAGGCACGAGTTAGCTAGGAAGCCGCGGAAATCGCCCGCAGTGCTGGCTGCGGGCCTCACCTCTGCCGCTGTCTACTTCGCGGTGGCCGGAGATGTCGGTCCCGCGGGCCCCCCGCGCGCTGAAGTGAAGCCGATGTTCGCCGAAACCCAGTGCTGCATAGAACTCGCCGCGGCCGCGCCCGGCTCCACCATCGACACCTCCCATCTGAAATTCAGCATCGACGAGATGGCGCCGGCTCAGCGCTCGCGGGCCGATCGGTCGCGGGCCAACGCGGGATCTCGCATCCTGCCCATGGGCGTCGCTCCGGAGGCCGGGCTGCAGGTGAGAACCATTCTGGTGGAGCGCGCAATCAGCGCGCTGTTCCCCGAGATCCACCAGATCGGCGGCGTCCGGCCCGACGCACTGCGGTGGCACCCCGAAGGCTTGGCGCTCGACGTGATGATCCCGAACCCCAGTTCGGATGAGGGTATCGAGCTGGGCAACGCCATCGTCACCTTCGTGCTGCAGAACGCCGACCGTTTCGGCATCCAGGATGCAATCTGGCGTGGTACCTACTACACGCCAGGCGGCGGCGCTCAATCCGGCGGCTACGGCCATTACGACCACGTGCACGTCACCACCACCGGCGGTGGCTATCCCACCGGGGACGAAATCTACGTCCGCTAACCGGGGGCGGTTACGCTCGTCGGGTGCTGCTCTCCGACCGTGACCTCAGGGCCGAAATCGCCGCTGGTCGACTGGGCCTCGACCCGTTCGACGACGCCCTGGTTCAGCCGTCCAGCATCGACGTCCGGCTCGACTCGCTGTTCCGGGTCTTCAACAACACCCGCTACACCCACATCGACCCCGCACAGCAGCAGGATGAGCTGACAAGTCTGGTCGAACCCGCGCCCGGCGAGCCGTTTGTCCTGCACCCCGGCGAGTTCGTGCTCGGTTCGACCCTGGAACTCTGCACGCTGCCCGACGACCTCGCGGGACGCTTGGAAGGCAAGTCCTCGCTGGGCCGCCTGGGTTTGCTGACCCACTCCACTGCCGGCTTCATCGATCCGGGCTTCAGCGGGCACATCACCCTGGAACTGTCCAACGTGGCCAATCTGCCGATCACCCTGTGGCCGGGGATGAAGATCGGCCAGTTATGTCTTCTGCGGCTGACCAGCCCGTCCGAACATCCTTACGGCAGTTCGCAAGTAGGCTCGAAGTATCAGGGTCAGCGGGGCCCGACACCGTCGCGGTCGTATTTGAACTTCATACGAACCACCTAGCTGGCGCATAGCGTCCGGGGCCACAATGGAATTCAGCGGCCGCGTGCCGTGTTTCCCTCCGCAGACCGATAAACCTTGGGAGGGGTTTTGGACGTCGTACTCGGGGTTTCGATGGCACCTTCGGCCGTGCGGATGGCGTTGGTCGAGGGTGAGGACGCCGATGGCGCCATCGTCGAAGAAGACAGCTTCCGGCTAGCCCGTGACACGGCCGCCACGTGCGCGTCCGACCGGGTGATGGCGGCAATCCTGGGCACCCGTGAAGGCGCCGGTGACGCAGGTCTTCGTCTGGCTTCCATCGGTGTTAGCTGGACCGATCAGACACAGGCGGCCGCCCTGCGCGACGCCCTGGCTGCCCACAAAGTCGAGAACGTCATGCTGGTCTCGGCCTTCCTGGCCGCGGTCGCGATGGGGCAGTCCGTCGGCGCCGCCGTCGGCTACGAGCGCACGGGTGTTTTGTTCGTCGAGCCCGACAGCGCCACCCTGGCCGTGGTGGACTCCCGGGACGGCTCGCTGTGCGACGTGCGGCGCCAGTTTCTGGCCGAGGACGACGACGCCGCGGTAACCGAGCTGGCCGAGTTGGTAGCAACCGCCGAGACCATGCGCGCCCGCCCGGACGGCATCTACGTGGTGGGATCGGGCGTCGACGTGCCGTTGATCAAGCCCGTGCTGGATGCGGCCACCGCGCTGACGGTCAGCGTGCCCGAGGAGCCGGACATGGCACTGGCCCGCGGCGCCGCGCTGGCCTCGGGCAGTTCTCCGCTGTTCGCGGCCACCACCGCCGCGCTGGCCTACGCGCAAGTGGGCGACGAGCTTCCCGAAGTGCCCGAGTTCGACCCCGAGTTCGACGACGAAGACGACATCGCCGGGGAGACATCGGCGAAGCGCCGGCCCGCACTGCTGCTCGGTAGTGGTCTGGCGGTGGTCGCGTGCGCGGCCGTCATCGCTCTGGAAGTGGCGCTGGCCATCAACATTCGTCCGACGGTGGCCCTGCAGCCGAAACCGAACGAAAACCACTTCGTCGCACCCATGCAGCCCGAGGCCGTGCAAACGGAGGTCGCCGCGCCCCAGCACAAGATCGACCTGCCGACCGCCGAGCCACGCGTCGCCGCTCCGCAAATCCCGGCCGCCGCACCGGCGCCGATCGAACCGGCACAGGCGGCTCCCGTGATCCCGGCACCCGCAGCACCGGCACTGCCCGCTCCGGAGCTTCCCGCTCCTCGGCTACCCGACCCGGTTGTCGTTCCGCCGGTTATCCCGATCGTGGTGCCGCCCATTCAGGCGCCCATCCAGGTGCCGCGCCAGCAACCTCAGCTGCCGGTGCCGCGCGCGCCGGTGTCACCGCCGCGCATCGAGAATCCGATTCCGCAGGCCCCCATCGTTCCGATTCCCCAGGTGCCGGTCATCCAGATCCCGCAGGCGCCGGTGGTGCCCAATCCGGGCCGAGGGCCCTTCGGTGGCGGTGGAAGCGCGCCGGGTGCCCCCGGCAAAGGCCCGTTCGGCGGCGGTGGCCCCGGTAGCGAGGGTCCGTTCGGTGGCGGTGGCGCCCCAGGCAGCAAAGGCCCCTTCGGCGGCGGCCCAGGTGCCCCCGGCAAAGGCCCGTTCGGTGGCGGTGGTCCCGGCGGTCAGGGTCCCTTCGGCGGCGGCCCAGGTGCCCCCGGCAAGGGCCCGTTCGGTGGCGGCGGTGGGCGTGGCCCGTTCGGCGGGGGTGGCCCCGGCGGCCAAGGTCCCTTCGGCGGCGGCGGCGGACCAGGTGGCCATGGTCCCATCGGCGGCGGTATCCCCGGCGGCGGACACGGCGGCTTCGGTGGCGGCGGCGGCGGCTTCGGAGGGGGCGGTGGCGGCGGTCACGGTGGTGGCGGAGGCGGGCGCAGGTAGCCGGCTCCGCTGGCTGTGAGTTTCCCTACAAAGCAAACTCAAATGGGTATGAAAGCGGTGCGCGGGTACCGTTAGAAGTACGGGTTGGGGAATCCGCACAGTCTATTTTGGGGGAGCTTTGGACACCGTACTCGGCGTGTCGATGGCACCAACCGCAGTTCGGATGGTGCTGGTCGAAGGCGAAAACGGCGACGGCGCCCTGGTCGATGAAGACAGCATCGACGTCAGGGCCGAAGACGCGCCCACCTTCAACGCGGCCGACCAAGTCATCTCGGCGATACTCGGCACCCGCGAGGGGGCAGCGGAGGGCGGCTACCAGCTGGCCTCCACGGGTGTGACCTGGCGCGACCCTGCCCAGGCGGCCGAGCTGCGCGACGCGTTAGCCAGCCGCAAGATCGAGAACGTCATGCTCGTGTCAGCGTTCCTCGCCGCCGCCGCGCTGGCCCACTCGGTCGGCAACGAGACCAACTACGCCCAGACGGCGTTGCTGTTCATCGAACCCGACACCGCGACGCTGGCCGTAGTGAACAGCGCCGACGGGTCGGTCGCCGACATCCAGACGCAACCGCTACCCGCGGACGACGACGCCGCGGTGGCCCGGTTGACCGAATTGGTGTCCAGGGCCGAGACGCTGGCGACCCATCCCGACGCAGTCTTCGTCGTCGGCTCCGGCGTCGACGTCCCCCTCATCAAGCCCGCTCTCGACGCGGCGACCACTCTTCCGGTGACCCTGCCCGAGGAACCCGAGACGGCACTGGCGTGGGGCGCGGCGCTCGCCTCGGCCAACACGCCGTTGCTCTCGGCTTCGACGGCAGCCCGCGCCTATGCCCAGGACCCCGGCACCGGCGCCTACCCGCCGTTTGCGCTTGACCCCGCGTACTTCGACAACGCGAACGCGGCGGAAGGGGCGCTGGCCTACAGCGCCGTCGGCCCTGAACACGACGAGCCGAAAGCGGAGGGTCGCCGGCCGATTGGGCTGCTGGGCAGTGTGCTGTTGTCGATCTTCGTTGTCGGGGTCGCGTCGCTGGTCGTCTCGCTGGCCGTGAGTATCCGCGGCACATCGAGCACCCGCCCCGACCCGGGGCAGGCACTCGTCGCGCCTACCCCGGCTCCGCAGGCACCGGCGCCGGCGCCCGTGCCCGAGCAGGGGCCAGCGCCGGCACCCCAGGCTCCCGCGCCCGTTCCCGAGCAGGCCCCCGCTCCGGCGCCCCAGGCTCCTGCCCCGGTGCCTGAGCAGGCGCCTGCGCCGCAGGTCCCCGTGCAGGTACCACAAGCACCAGCGCCTGCGCCGATCCAGGCTCCGGCGCCCGCTCCGGTTCCCGCCGCACCTGCGCCGGTCCCGGTACCGGTTCCGATCCCTCAGTTGCCGCAGATCTTCACGCCGCAGTTCCCCCTCGGCCCGGGTGGCGGTGGCGGACGCGGCGGTGACGACGACCGTGGTCCGGGCGCAGGCAAGGGCCCCGGTCCGAAGCTTCCCGGCGGTGGTGGTCCCGGCAAAGGTGGCAAGGGCGGCGGCGGCCGCGGCGGATTCAACATCCCCGGGATCCCTGGCTTCTGATTTCGCCGGGTAGCCGTCATCTGCCGTTCAGCGTCACGATGCGGTTCGCTCATCGCGGACACCTACACACGGTGGTATGCGATGCACCGTTTTCGGCACCGGATACCTGGGCGCCACCCACGCTGTCGGAATGGCAGAGCTGGGACACGAGGTCGTCGGCGTTGACATCGACCCGGGAAAGGTCGCCAAGCTGGCCGGCGGCGACATTCCCTTCTACGAACCCGGCTTGCGAAAGTTGTTGACCGCCAACCTCGCTGCGGGTCGATTGCAATTCACCACCGACTACGACATGGCGGCCGACTTCGCCGATGTCCATTTCCTGGGCGTCGGCACCCCGCAGAAGAAGGGCGAGTACGGCGCCGACGTCCGGCACGTGCATGCCGTCATCGACGCGCTGGTGCCGCGACTCACCAGGGCATCGGTGCTCGTCGGCAAATCGACTGTGCCAGTGGGTACGGCGGCTGAACTGAGCGAGCGGGCCGCCGGACTGGCACCCGACGGGGTGGACGTCGAAATCGCCTGGAACCCGGAGTTCCTGCGCGAAGGCTACGCTGTCCACGACACGCTGCACCCGGACCGGATTGTGCTTGGTGTGCAACAGAATTCTGCCCGGGCCGAGGCGGTGGTACGCGAGCTGTACGAGCCGCTGCTGAATGCGGGGGTGCCCTTCCTGGTCACCGACCTGCAGACCGCCGAGCTCGTCAAGGTCTCGGCCAATGCCTTTCTGGCAACGAAGATCTCGTTCATCAACGCGATCTCGGAAGTGTGTGAGGCGGCAGGCGCCGACGTGAGCCTGCTGGCCGACGCGCTCGGGTTCGATCCGCGGATCGGACGCCAATGCCTCAATGCCGGTTTGGGTTTCGGTGGTGGCTGCCTGCCGAAGGACATCCGCGCGTTCATGGCACGGGCCGGGGAGCTGGGCGCCGACCAGGCCCTCACCTTCTTGCGCGAGGTCGACAGCATCAACATGCGGCGCCGAACCCGAATGGTCGAACTGGCCACCGCCGCCTGTGGCGGATCGCTGCTCGGCGCCAACATCGCGGTGCTGGGCGCGGCTTTCAAGCCGGAGTCCGACGACGTCCGGGATTCACCCGCGCTCAACGTGGCCGGCCAGTTGCAGCTCAATGGCGCCGCGGTGAACGTCTACGACCCCAAGGCGCTCGACAACGCCAACCGGCTTTTCCCCACCTTGACCTACGCGGTGTCGGTCGAAGAGGCGTGCGAACGCGCGGATGCCGTTCTGGTGCTGACAGAGTGGCGCGAGTTCGTCGACCTCGACCCCGACTCCCTTGCCGACCGGGTACGCGCCCGCGTCGTCGTCGACGGCCGCAACTGCCTGGATGTGGGCCGCTGGGAGCGGGCAGGCTGGCGGGTGTTCCGGCTCGGAGCGCGGCGACCTACGCGGTAACGGCCTGCGGTACGTTACGCGGTCGTCCGTCGGCGCGCAGGAAGCCTCCGGTGCGTTCGCGCCCCAGAATCTCGGTCGGCTGCCCGTCGCGGAACACCTCGCGACCCGACACGAAGACGGCTTCGACCGTGGCGTCGTTGCGGTTCACCATTCGTGAAAGGCCGTCGTAAGCATCGACTTTCGCCTCGTGGTAGGCGTCCAGCGAGTCGTCGAGCCGTTGCGGGTCGATGACCACCAGGTCGGCCCAGTCGCCCACCCGGAGGTGACCGGCATCCAGCCCGTACCAGTCCGCCAGTTCACCGGTCAGCCGGTGCACCGCCTGCTCGACCGACAGGAACGGGCGGCCTTGCAGTTCGGCGTCGCGCACATGCCGCAGCAACCGCAAGCCGCTGTTGTAGAAGGCCATGTTGCGCAGGTGCGCGCCGGCGTCGGAGAACCCGACCTGTAAGCCGTGCATCTGGGCCAGTCGGCGCAGCATCTTCGGGCGGTGGTTGGAAATCGTTGTGCGCCAGCGGATCGCGCTGCCATGTTCGAGTACCAGGTCGAGGAAGGCGTCGACCGGGTGCAGGCCGCCGCGTTCCACGCCGACCTGACCGAACGATTTGCCCACCACCGATTCGTCGGGGCAGGAGACGATTTCGGCGTCGAAGAAGTCCCGGTGCCAGGCGCGCGGGCCGAACTTGGTGTCGTAGTCCTTCCGGAACTGCCGGCGGTAATCCTCGTCGCGCATGAGCTCGTTGCGCTCGAGTTCGTCCTTGAGGTGCAGTGCGGCCGCGCCCGCGCCGAATTCCTCGAACACGACCAGGTCGATGCCATCGGCGTACACCTCGAAGGGCACCGGCAGGTGCTGGAAGCGGAAGTCGCCGCCGAACCGGTTCACCAGAGCGGCCAGCGCGCTGGTAAGCCAGATGGAGCCTGGCGCCGACTTCATGTCCGCCGCCGCCAGCAGGCTGGTCTTCAGGTGGGGCCGACGAATCCCCAGCGATTGCAGCGCCTGCGAGACGATGTTCTGCGGGTGGCTGATGTCCGGACCGGACTGCAGGACGCGGCCGGTTCGTCGCAGCAGCGACTTGAGCCGCCGCAGCTCGCGGCCCTTGGCGTAGGTCGAGGGCAGCGTGCGCGACCGACAGGTGTCCCCGTCGATCTTGTCGAAAAGGAGCTGCTGCGAAGACATTCCGAGGAACCCGGCATCCAGCGCTTCGTCCAGCATCTGTTCCATCCGGGTCTGCTCGGCGCCGGTGGGCTTGACGTCTTCGCGGGTCGCCCGGTCCAGGCCCATCACCGCGGTCCGCATGTCGGAGTGGCCGATGAAGGCCGTCACGTTGGGCCCGAGCGGCAGCGACTCCAGCGCGTCGATGTACTCCTGCGGGGTGGTCCATGACTTGTGCTCACCGACGATGCGCACCACGTGCTCGTGTGGGATCGCCTCCACCCGCCCGAACAGGTCCGCGGCTTCACCGGCATTGACGTGCACGGTGGACAGCGAGCAGGACCCCATCACGATGGTGGTCACACCGTGCCGCACGGATTCCGACAGGGCCGGCGCGGCCAGCACCTCCGCGTCGTAGTGGGTGTGGATGTCGATGATGCCCGGTATTACCCACTTGCCCTCGGCGTCGATGACGTTCGGGCATCCCGCGGTGTCGAGCGGAGCGGGGGAGACGGCGGCCACGCGGCCGTCACGTATCCCGATGTTGCGGATCGCCGAGGGCGCACCGCTGCCGTCGAACCACCTGCCGTTGACGACCACTGCGTCGAAAGTCATGTGACCACCTCACTCGACTAGACAGTTTACCGATAACGTCGGCCCAGGATGCGAACGCCTCAGCCATGCGCACTCATGGGCGCAGCGGTGCGAGGCACCGGCGAAGGGCGATGACGCCGGATGGGCCTGAGCCCTCAAAGTCCGATGCTTCGTCGCGTGCCGCCGAGGCCGGACCGGCGCAGCGCCTACGCGCCGACTAGCCTCGGTAGGCCGGATTGATCCGGATTTCGATGTCGTCGGAATCCTTTGCTATTGCGCCGGATTCGTCGGTGATCCGCACGCCGAGGGCTCGACCGCTCGCGGGGTCGACGAAACGCAGCGGACCCCTTCCGTCCTGTAGGTGCTTGTCTCCCCACTGCGCCAGTGCCAGAAGCACGGGTAGGAGATCCTTGCCGGCCGGAGTCAGGCGGTACTCGTCGCGAACCCGGCGGCCCGGTTCCTGATAGGGCGCCCGCTCGATAATCCCGGCGGCCTCCAGCTGCTTCACCGCCCGCGACACGGCCGGCGCCGAGGCGCCGATCCTGTCTACGAAGTCCTCGAATCGTGTCGTGCCGTAAAAGCATTCGCGCAGGACCAGAAACGTGGTCTTGGTGCTCAGCAGATCGAGGGTTTTCGCCATCGGGCACCCCTCGCCGATCGACCACTTCGTGCGGTCGCGCAGCCTCTTCTCGAAATCCATGGCGCACCTCACATAACTAACGATTGCGTTACCCAGGATAGCGTGCTTGTATCTAGATAACGAAATCGTTAGTCAGATCGGATGAAGGGAAGTGCGAGATGGTTGCAGTGGCCGACAAGGTGGTTGTCGTGACGGGAGGCCGGCGCGGGCTGGGTGCGGCATTGGTCAACGAGGTGCTGGCGCGCGGGGCGCGGAAGGTCTACTCCACCGCCAGAAGCTCCTTCACCGATGACCGCCCGCAGGTCGTCACCCGTGAACTCGAGGTCCGCGACGCGGACTCGGTCGCCGCACTCGCCCGCCTGGCCGGTGACGCCGACATCGTGATCAACAACGCCGGCATCCTCATCCCCGATTCGCTGCTGACGGGAAGCTTCGATCACGTCACGGAAACGTTCGACATCAACGTGTTCGGGCCGTTGCGGGTGACTCGGGCTTTCGCGCCGATCCTGGCTGCCAACGGCGGGGGAGCGGTGGTCAACGTGCATTCGGTGCTGTCCTGGCTGGGCGGAAGCGGCGCCTACGGCGCGTCCAAAGCCGCGATCTGGTCGGTGACCAACTCGCTGCGACTGGAATTGGCCTCACAAGAGACCCAGGTCGTCGGCGTGCATGCCGGATTCATCGACACCGACATGGTCGCCGACATCCCGATGCAGAAGACGACACCGGCCGAAGTGGCCAGACGCATCGTGGACGGGTTGGAAGCCGGTGCCGTCGAGGTTCTCGTCGACGACGTGACCGTAAACGTCAAAGCTGCACTGTCGGGCCCGGTGGAGAACCTGGCCTTTACCCCGGCCCGTTAGGAATCATCATGCCGCTGTGGACGATTCACCATACTCCGGGAGTCTTCACCGACGCCGAGAAGCGCGAACTGGCAACCCGGATCACCGATCACTACGTGAAGGCCGGGCTGCCCCGGTTCTACGTGATCACGTTGTTCAAGGAGACCAGAACCGAAGACTTCTACGTCGGCGGTGAGCCGACACCGGTAGGTGTGCGTGTCGTGATCGATCACATCGCGCGGCACTCGAACAGCACTGCCGACCGGCAGCGGATCACCCGCTGGATCAACGGCATCCTGTCCCCGCTCGCCGAGGCACGGCCCGACCTGCACTGGGAGTTTCACGTCGACGAAACCAGCGAGGAGCTCTGGATGATCAACGGTCTGGTTCCACCGCCGGGCGGGTCTGACGCCGAAAAGGCATGGGCGCGAGCCAATGTCGCTTCTGCCTACTGAATGGCGATGACCTTCGGGCTCAGCGGCGGCGCCAGTGGCCGGTCGAGGCTCAGTTCAGGAATGGGTTGAGAATCGGCGGAATTATTTCGTTGCCCGTCACGCCGGTGAGTCGGACCCAGACCTGTGCGGGGATGTTGAGCGATTGGTAGACGCCCGCACCGATCCACGAGACGGGCACCTGCAAGAAGCTCGGCACCGAATGGATGATGTCGGCTATCGGCTCAAATGCCAGATAAGGAACCGAGGCGGCGAGAGTGCGTGATGTCAGAACCGCAGTGTTCACGGGATCGGGATAACCCTGCGCCGCGAAGTCGGCGCTGAGCGCACTGAACAAGTTCGTGCCGGGATTGACGTAGGTGCCGTCGAAGACGGAGGACGTCAGCGGCGCACCCTGCATGTACGCCGGCGTCGGAAGGCCGAATTGATCCATGATCGTCGGCGTCGTACTGACGATCTGCCAAGAGTTGTTGATCCACCCGTCCCGCAGGTCATTGCCGGCCTGGTCCCAGATGAGGAATGACGCTGTCTCCAAGGGTGATTGGAAGCCGTGGGTGATGCCGCCGAACTGCGCCGGCCCCAGTTGACCATGATCGGTCACCACGAGTACGGAGAATTGCTCGCCGTGCAGGGCCTCCCAGTCGTAAATCGCCCCCAACATGCCCCCACCGCCGGGGGTTTGGGAACCAAGGTTGGCGTCCATGTTCCGAAGTGCCAGCGCGTACTGCGGCGAATCGCCGCCGTATGCATGCGCGTTGATGTCCGGACCCGTGAAGTACGAGAAGATCAGATTGCCCTTGGTCGGGTCGGCGGCCATTATCGCGGCCTGGGCTTTTTCGCCGACTAGCGTCGACGTCGCCAGCCAATCGGTGTCACCCGGGATCTGCGGGACAAAGACGATGTTGTCGGCGCGGTGCGAGCCGGCGCCGGCGATGTCGGTGATCACGTCCCAGTCCGCGATCACCGTGGTGTTGATCTCGTTGCCATAGACGGCCTCGAGTTGGTTGTACACGGTTGGCCAGTCGTCGTACGTCCACGGCGTGAAGATGTTGTTGGCCACGCCGGCCGTCTCACTCCACACGCCGGTCTGAATGGTCGTCCAGGACGGGTTCGACACGGTGGTGTGCCCGACGATCGTCGACGCTGAGGTGACACTCTGCGCCATCAACGCGTGGAAATTCGGGGTGCCGAGGGGATCGGCGAGAATCCTGCTCAGATTGGTGCCGTCGGTGCCGATCAACAGGAAGTTCGCATCTGGGGTGGTCAGTAGTAGTAGGGCGGCCTCTTGCGGAGTCGCGAAGTTCACGTCCGGGTAGTACGTCCCGGTGTGGCCGGCCGCGCCGGGGGCGCCGAAGAAGGACAATGAGCGGCCGCCGATTCCACCCGGTCCGGCGAGAATGGTCCCGCCGCCGACACCGCCGAGGCCCCCGGCCCCGCCGCTGCCCCATAGCAACCCGCCCGTGCCGCCGCCACCGCCGACTCCGCCTCGGATGCCGCCGGTGCCGCCGACACCACCGTTACCGATCAAGCCGGCACTGCCGCCGCGCCCGCCGGTCTGACCCGGCCCGCCCGACGCGCCCCGGCCGCCGTTGCCCCAGAGGATCCCGCCGTCGCCACCGGCTTGACCGGTACCGGGCACGCCGTCGAACCCGTCGCCGATCAACGGACGCCCCAACAGGAGGTTTGTCGGAGCGTTGATCGCACCCAGGATTTCGTCGGCCACGCCCTGCAATGGGCCGGCATTGACCGCCTCGGCGAGGCCGTACGCCCCGGCGGCGGCACGTAGCGCCTGCGCAAACTGGTCCTGCAACGCCGCCACCCGCGCGCTGAGCGTTTGGTACTCCTGGGCGTAGCCGGAAAACAGGGAGGCAATCGCGGCTGAGACCTCGTCACCGGCAGCGGCGGCCAGCGGGCTGGTCAAATTCAATGCCGCCAGGTTCGCCGTCGTCAGCGAGGTGGTGATACTCGCCGCGTCCGCCGCCGCGGTCACGATCAGGTCCGGTGTGGCGAGTAGATACGACATCGTGGTCCTCCCGGGCAGCTTCGTGACTAGTCGGACGGTGTGACGGTGGTCATAAGTTACCCGACGCCGTCGCTTCGCCAAGGAGGCACATCGACTGGTGGCGCGACTGGACGCCGTGACCGTCTATGCACATCGCGAGTAGCGTCACCCCAGTGGACTACGCGTCGGCCTACCTCGAAGAAACCCGGGCTCTCGGCGAATTGATCCGCGGTGCCGATCAATCGACACCCGTGCCGACCTGTCCGGGCTGGACGCTCGAGCAACTGTTCCGCCACGTCGGGCGCGGCGACCGGTGGGCCGCGCAGATCGTCCGTGACCGGATGGACAGCTTCCTCGATTTCCGCAGTGTCGAAGACGGTAAGCCGCCCCCGGACCTGGACGAGGCGATTTCGTGGCTGAATGGCGGCGCGCAGCGATTGGTCGATGCGGTCGAAGCGACCGGAGCTCAAACCCCGGTCTGGACGTTCCTCGGTCCACGGCCGGCCAAGTGGTGGATCCGGCGCCGCCTTCACGAGAACGCCGTCCATCGTGCGGACGCCGCCCTGGCGGTGGGCGCTGACTTTGCCCTCGATGCCGAGGTCGCGGCCGACGGGATCGACGAGTTCCTGGAACGCATCGTGATCCAGGCCGGGAAGGACGGTGCGGCGCTCCCCCTGGAGGGTGGCGACACCCTGCATCTGCACGCCACCGATCCGGGCCTGGGCGAGGCCGGCGAATGGACGGTAGCCGTAGAAGAAGTCGTGGTCAGGTGGTCGCACGAACACGGCAAAGGCACCGTCGCACTGCGCGGTACGGCCACTGAACTGTTGTTGGCGATGACACGCCGCATGTCGCTCGCCGGCAGTGGTATCGCGGTTTTCGGTGACGAAGCCGTATGGCAGAGATGGCTGGACCGCACGCCTCTCTAGACTTGCTGCTCATGACCACCTCCGAGATCGCCACGGTGCTCGCCTGGCATGACGCTCTGAACAGCGCCGACATCGATACCCTGGTCGCTCTGTCCAGCGATGACATCGAAATCGGTGACGCACAAGGGGCACTTCAGGGGCACGACGCGCTGCGCCGGTGGGTCACGTCGCTGACGGCGAGGGCAGAACTGGGCCGGATGTATGTGCACGACGGCATCGTGGTCGTCGAACAGCAGATCAGCGATCGCAACAAACCGTTCAACGCGTCGACGACCGCGTCGGCATTCCGCGTGGTGCACGACCACGTCACGTCGGTGTTCCGTCACGCGGATCTGGCCTCGGCGCTGGCGGCGACCGAACTCACCGAGAACGATCGGGTCGACTGAGGCTGAGGAGTCAGTATGCGCGGGATCATCTTGGCGGGCGGCTCGGGCACCCGGCTTTATCCGATCACCATGGGCATCAGTAAGCAGTTGCTGCCGGTCTACGACAAGCCGATGATCTACTACCCGCTGACGACGCTGATGATGGCGGGGATCCGCGACATCCTGATGATCACCACCCCGCATGACGCGCCCGGTTTTCACCGACTCCTCGGCGACGGAACGCAATTCGGGATCAACCTGACCTACGCGGTGCAGGAACGCCCCGACGGCCTTGCCCAGGCATTCGTGCTCGGCGCCGACCACATCGGAAACGATTCGGTGGCATTGGTGTTGGGGGACAACATCTTCTACGGACCGGGGCTGGGCACCAGCCTGAGCCGGTTCCAATCCATCGAGGGCGGAGCAGTTTTCGCCTACTGGGTGGCCAACCCGTCGGCCTATGGCGTGGTGGAGTTCGATGCGGGGGGGATGGCGGTGTCGCTGGAGGAGAAGCCGGCCACCCCTAAGTCGAACTACGCGGTTCCGGGTCTGTACTTCTACGACAACGACGTGGTCGAGATCGCCAAGGGTCTGAAGAAGTCGGCGCGCGGCGAGTACGAGATCACCGAGGTCAATCAGATCTACCTCAATCGCGGCCGGCTGGCCGTCGAGGTGCTGGCCCGCGGTACCGCGTGGCTGGACACCGGTACCTTCGATTCCCTGCTGGACGCAGCCGATTTCGTTCGAACGCTGGAACTGCGGCAGGGGCTGAAGGTCAGCGTTCCCGAGGAAGTCGCGTGGCGGTTGGGCTGGATCGACGACGAGCAGCTGGCGCGACGGGGTCAGAGCCTGGTCAAGTCCGGCTACGGTGGTTATCTCCTGGACTTGCTGGAACGCAACTAAGCCAAGCCGTTCAACCCGTTCGCGCCAAACAGCACTCCGCCGGGGCCGCCGACGTTGGGGCTCCCCTTCGTAGGGCCGGCCCCGCCGTTGCCGCCATTGCCGCCGTCGCCGAACAGCCCGGCGGCACCGCCATAACCGGCGTTCCCGCCCGTCACCATGCCGGTGCCGCCAGCTCCGCCGTTGCCGCCATTGCCGAAGAATCCGCTGTTGCCGCCCCTTTCGCCGGTCCCACCGGTCACGCCGGTCCCCCCGGCCCCGCCTGGGCCGCCGTTGTACAAGCCGCCACCGCCTACCCCGCCGACTCCGCCGGTGCCGGTGACGCTGTCACCGCCGATCCCGCCGGCCCCGCCGTTGGAGAGCAGTCCCAGTCCACCTACTCCGCCACCCCCGCCGACGTTGCTGGTGCTGAAACCGCCGGTGCCGCCGGCCCCGCCGTTGTTGAACAGCCCCGTGCCGCCGTTCCCGCCGAAGCCGCCTACACCTGTGGTCGTGGGTCCGCCGGTGCCGCCTGCCCCGGCGATGCCGAACAGCCCGGAATTACCCCCATCGCCGCCGTTCCCGCCGGCGGTGACTCCGTACCCGCCGGGGCCGCCGGTGCCGCCACTGGAGAACGAGAACAACCCACTGGTCCCGCCCATCCCGCCGTTTCCGCCAGCCCCGGCCAATGCCATACCGCCGGCTCCGCCGGTGCCGCCGGTACCCCACAGCCATCCCCCGACTCCGCCAGCGCCGCCCGTCGTCCTGCCGATTCCGCCGGCGCCGCCGGCGCCGCCAGTGCCGAACAGCCCGGCACCACCGCCATTGCCGCCGTTCTGGCCAGGTCCGCCGGAGCCTCCGGCCCCGCCGTTACCGATCAGGATCCCGCCGTCTCCGCCGTTGGCCCCGGTGCCCGGGGCCCCGTTGGCGCCGTTGCCGATCAGGGGGCGCCCCAACAGAGCTTGCGTGGGCGCATTAATGAGGTCGAGGAGGGGCTGTAGAGGCGCCGCGGCGGCGGCCTCCGCAGTCGCATACGCATTCGCACCCGCGGTCAAGGTTGCCTCGAACTGAGCTTGGAACGCCGCCGCCTGCGCGCTCAACACCTGATAGGCCTGCCCGTGTGCCGTGAACAGGGCCGCGATGGCCGCCGACACCTCGTCAGCGCCCGCCGCCAGCACGCCCATCGTCGGGACAGCAGCGGCAGCATTCGCCTCGCTGAGTACCGAACCGATATTCGCCAAATCTGTTGCCGCCGCTGCCACCATCTCCGGTGGCACCACCACATACGACATTGCTTCCTCCCGACCAGGTCAACATCGACTCAGGGGATTGAAGCGTCGCGCATCGGCGTCAGGCTCAATAGGGCATTTCGCCTCTAATGGGTTGTACCTTCGGACTCGCTTGGCCGCACGGCTTACTGCCGATAGCTGGTCAGGAAGTTACCGAGGCGCTCGATGGCTTTGGCCAGGTCACGCGCCCACGGCAAGGTGACGATCCGCAGGTGATCCGGTTCGGGCCAGTTGAATCCCGTGCCCTGGGTAACGAGGATCTTCTCCTGCAGCAGCAGGTCCAGGACGAGCTGTTCGTCGTCGGCGATGTCGTACACCTCGGGATCGAGTCGCGGGAAGGCATACAGCGCGCCCTCCGGCTTGGTGCATGAAACACCGGGGATCTCGTTGAGCTTGTTCCACGCGACGTCGCGCTGCTCGAGCAGGCGGCCGCCGGGCAGCACCAGGTCTTCGATGCTCTGGTGGCCGCCGAGCGCGACCTGAATTGCGTGCTGCGCCGGGACATTCGGGCACAGACGCATGTTGGCCAGCAGGCTGATTCCCTCGATGAAGCTGCTGGCGTGGTCCTTGGGTCCGGTGATCGCCAGCCAGCCGGCCCGGTATCCGGCGACCCGGTAGGCCTTGGACAGGCCGTTGAAGGTCAGGCACAGCATGTCGGGTGCCAGCGATGCCACGTTGATGTGCTTGGCGTCGTCGTAGAGGATCTTGTCGTAGATTTCGTCGGCGAGCAGCAGCAGTTGGTGCTTGCGCGCCAAATCGACCATCTGCGTAAGGATTTCGCGGCTGTACACCGCACCCGTCGGGTTGTTCGGGTTGATCACCACCAACGCCTTGGTGCGCTCGGTGATCTTGGATTCCAGGTCGGCGATATCGGGCTGCCAGCCCTGGGTCTCGTCGCAGAGGTAGTGCACGGGCGTACCGCCCGCCAATGATGTCGATGCCGTCCACAGTGGGTAGTCGGGGGCGGGAATCAGTACCTGGTCGCCGTTGTCGAGCAGGGCCTGCAGGGTCATGGTGATCAGTTCGGAAACCCCGTTGCCCAGGTAAACGTCGTCGACGTCGAACCGCGGGAAGCTGTCGACCAGTTCGTAGCGGGTGACCACCGCGCGGCGGGCCGGCAGGATGCCCTTGGAGTCGGAATACCCCTGGGCATAGGGCAGCGCCTGGATCATGTCGCGCATGATCACGTCGGGCGCCTCGAAGCCGAAGGGCGCCGGGTTGCCGATGTTGAGCTTGAGGATGCGATGCCCCTCGGCTTCCAGCCGCGCGGCGTGCTGGTGTACCGGACCGCGAATTTCGTACAGCACGTCCTGCAACTTGGACGACTGCGCGAACACGCGCTGCCGGTGATGGCCGGTGGAGTGCGCGGGCAGCTGGTGAGTAGTCACGTCAACCATGGTCCCATCGCTGTCCACCGAAATTTGCTGATCGGTGCAAAACCGTGATCAGCGCTTACCCGGCGGGCGCGCACCCTTGGCCAGGCCCAAGCCCTTGACCGGCGCCGCCGGTGCGGCCGAGGCGGCAGAATCGCCGTTGGACTCAGCCGACGGTTCGGGCTCCGACTTTGCTTCCGGCTCCGCCGCCTCCGCTTCCGGCTCCGCCGGCTTGGCGGTCTCGGCAGGTGCGGCAGGCGCGGCGGGAGCGGCAGGCGCGCTCTTCTTGGCGCTTGGCCGCTTGGCTCCGGCCGCGATACCCAGGCCCTTGACCGGCACTTCCGGTTTGGCCGGCTCGGCAGGAGCTTCAGCAGGCGCGGGCGCCGCCTCCGCCTTGACGGGCTCGGCCTTGGCCGGCTCGGCCGCCGCGGGGGCCGCCTTCTTGGCGCCGGGACGCTTTGCGCCGGCAGCCATGCCAAGACCCTTCACGGGCGCGGCCGGGGTGGCCGACTCGGTAGATGCAGCCTCGGCGGGCGCCTCGGTGGCTTTGCCGGCTTCGGCCGGGGCGGCCTTCTTGGCCCCGGGCCGCTTGGCGCCGGCGGCCATGCCGAGTCCCTTGGCGGGAGCGGCCGGCGCGGCGGCTTCCTCCGTTGCGGGCGCTGCGGCAGCTGCCGGTGCCTTCTTGGCGCCGGGGCGCTTGGCGCCGCCTGCCATACCCAGACCCTTGACCGGGGCCGCCGGCGTTGCGGCGGCGGGCTTTTCGGCAGGCTCGGCGGCCTCCTCGGCCGGTGCTTCGGCGGGTGCCGCTGCGGGCGCGGCCGCGCTGGCCTTGGGCTCGGCCTTCTTCACCTTGGCGGCCCGCTCTTCGGCCTCCTTGGCGGCGGTGCCCTTTTCGGGCAGCTTGGCGCTGTCGCGGTCGAGCGATGCGAGCAGCACCTGGGCCACGTCGAGGACCTCGACGCCGCTGCGGCCCGCTTCTTCCTGCCGGTCGCCGACGCCGTCGGTGACCATCACCCGGCAGAACGGGCAGGCGACCGCGACGGTGGTGGCGTTGGTGGCCAATGCCTCGTCCACGCGTTCGTGGTTGATGCGCTTGCCGATGTGCTCTTCCATCCACATGCGCGCACCGCCGGCGCCACAGCAGAAGCTGCGCTCGGCATGGCGCGGCATCTCGGTGAGGTTGGCTCCCGCCGCACCGATCAACTCACGCGGCGCTTCATAGACCTTGTTGTGGCGGCCCAGGTAGCACGGGTCGTGGTAGGTGATGTCCTGGGAGACGGAGTTCACCGGCACCAGCTTGTTGTCGCGCACCAGCCGGTTGAGCAGCTGGGTGTGGTGCAGGACGGTGTAGTTGCTGCCGAGTTGCCGGTATTCCTTGCCGAGAGTGTTGAAGCAGTGCGGGCACGTGACGACGATCTTGCGGTCGACGGTCTCCACGCCTTCGAACACCCCGTCCAGGGTTTCGATGGCCTGCTGCGCCAGCTGCTGGAAGAGGAACTCGTTGCCCGAGCGGCGCGCGGAGTCGCCGTTGCAGGTCTCTCCGGTGCCCAGGACCATGTACTTGACGCCGGCGATGGACAGCAGTTCGGCGACAGCCTTGGTGGTCTTCTTCGCCTTGTCGTCATAGGCGCCGGCGCAGCCCACCCAGAACAGGTACTCGTATCCCGCAAAGCTTTCGACGTCTTCGCCATAAACGGGAACGTCGAAGTCAACCTCGTCGATCCACGACGTGCGGTCGGCGGCGTTCTGGCCCCACGGGTTGCCCTTGTTCTCCAGGTTCTTGAACAACGCGGACAGCTCCGAGGGGAACTCGGACTCCATCATCACCTGGTAGCGGCGCATGTCGACGATGTGGTCGATGTGCTCGATGTCCACCGGGCACTGTTCGACGCAGGCGCCGCAGGTCACGCACGACCACAACACGTCGGGGTCGATCACACCGCCCTGTTCGGCAGTGCCGACCAAGGGACGCGCGGCCTGCTCGGGTCCGTGCCCGGGCACGCGGCCGAAACCCGATTCGGGAACGTGATGGCCCTCTTCGTGGACGGTCTCAAGGTCCAGACCTTCCAGCGGTTCTGCCTTCTTCTCTCCAAGGATGTAGGGCGCCTTGGCCATCCAGTGATCGCGGAGGTCCATGATCACGAGCTTGGGGGACAGCGGCTTGCCGGTATTCCAGGCGGGACACTGCGACTGGCATCGACCGCACTCGGTACAGGTGGCGAAGTCGAGCATCCCCTTCCAGGTGAAGTCCTCGATCTTGCCGCGGCCGAATTCGGCGTCGTCGGGCGGGTTTTCGAAGTCGATAGGCTTCCCGTCGGCCTCCAGCGGCAACAGCGGGCCCAACCCGTCCGGCAATCGCTTGAAGGTGACGTTGATGGGTGCAAGGAAGATATGCAGGTGCTTGGAGTGCAGGACGATCAGCAGGAAGACAAGCGCGACGGCGATGTGGGCCAACAGGGCGACGGTTTCGATCCACTCGTTGGCGGTTGTGCCCAACGGGTTCATGAGCGTGCCCATGGCGTGGGAGAAGAAGGCGCCGCCGCCGTAGGGGAGAGTTCCGGTGTTCGCCGAGGCGCCGCGGAAGATCGCGAACGTCAAGATGACCAGGAAGATCATGAACAGGATCAGCCACGCGCCTCCGGTGTGTGACCCGTAGAACCGTGATTGGCGGCCGTATTCCTTGGGCTCAGAGCGCAATCGGATGATCGCGAATGTGACGATGCCGAAGACCACGCTGAGGGCGATGAAGTCCTGCAGGAAGCCCAGGGCGTCCCACCGGCCGACGATCGGAATGTGGAAATTGGATTGGAAAAGGGTGCCGTAGGCCTCGATGTACACGGTGACGAGGATGAAGAAGCCCCACATCGTGAAGAAGTGCGCCAAACCGGGGATTGACCACTTGAGCAACTTGCGTTGTCCGAACACCTCGGAGATCTGTGTCCAGACACGGGTGCCGATGTCGTCGGTACGTCCCGAGACCGGTTGGCCGGACATGACGAGCTTGTACAACCACCAGACGCGCTTGAGCGCCAATGCGCCCACGACCGCGGTCATGCCCAAGCCCACGATGAGCCGGATGAGGGTCTGCGTGGTCACCGAAGGCCACCTCGATTCGTCGTCATTTAGATGCGATGAGGCGCGGGAGCGCCTTTGCTAGTCAACCAGCTAATACTGACATCTCCGGGACTCTGGCCGCGAGGTAGGCAAACCTAAGTTTGCGCAGATCACCAGCCCAGCGATGCGGGGTGTGATCAGGCGTACACCTCAGCTTTGCGGGGCAAGCATCGTCCGCAACATCGACAGCATCTCCGAGCGTGAGCCGGCGCCGAGGCGACGACGGATCCTGGCCACGTGATGCTCGACGGTTTTTGCCGAGATGAACAGCTGACCTCCGATATCGCGGTAGGGCAGGCCGAGTAGCAGTAGTTCGGCGACTTCGCGCTCGCGGTCAGACAACGGCGATCCCGAGGTCGGCTGGCGGGGTGATGACGTGGTGGGCTCCGGCTGTCCCTCCGCGCCGGGCGCCTCGACGAAACCCAAGCTGACCTTGAGGTCGCGGGCAAGTTGCAGCATGGCTCCGGCCACTCGCGGATCGGATGTCTGTAGCGCGGCCTGGCCGGCGAGCCGGGTGGCGTCAGAGGTCAATCCGACATGGGCTAACGACCGTGCCGCCGCACCTACCTCGTCCGCGTCCACCTGTCCCGCAAGCACGCGCAGCCACGTCCGTCCGGCAACCGAGAGCGCCTGGGCCAGGGTGCTGTGCGCGGCCGCGGCGCTGAGGGCCTGCCCATGGGGTGCGACGTATTCCGGTGAGTTGGCGAGGATTCCGGCGTGTACGCCGGCCCAGTGCAGCGGAACCGACCACAGCGGCGGGTTGCCCAGGGAGTTGAGCAGGCTGAACGCGTCATCCAGGGTGTGCTGCAACTGGTCGACTTGGCGCATGCGTGCGGCGGCGACCCACAGCTCGCCCAATGGCAACAGCGCGAACAGGTCCAGGGAATAGTCTGCGAGCACCTCGACGGCTGCATACCAATGTTTCTGCAGCCCACCGGTATCGCCGCTTCGGCGCGCGATCGCGGTCTGCAGGGCCGCGGCCCACAGCGCGTCTCGACGGTGCAGGATCGCACCAGGAACCGCGGCGACGTCGGCGCCGGCCGCCGGCAGTAGGCCGTCTTGCATCTTGATCCAGCCGCAGAGGAGTAGGTGCCGGTGCTTGAACAAGGCTTCCGATTCGGCCCGCACCGCTCGTCCGATCACACTGTGGGCGCGCACCGGGTCGCCGCCGTGTATTGCCGCCAGGGTGACGACTGCTGCTGGACTGTCCGGAAAAGCTTCGCCGATCGGCTGTTCGACCGCGATGGAACCGCTGAGCTTGGCCATGGCCGTGGGGTAGGGCTTGTCCATGGTCAGCAACAGGCCTTCGGCCAGGTTTCGGGCTGCGCGTGCGGCAATCGTCGGCGGGCCGGAGTCTTTGAGTCGCACCGCAGCATGGGCGGTGGCGAGGTCGCCCGTCGCGGCAAGCACGATCGCGGCAGCAGATCCCACCACCGAGTCCGGATACGGACCCAACCAGCCGAACAGTTCGGCCGCCTGAGCGGAGTTGCCGTCGTGGACCGCGACGCTGGCGGCGATCCGTACGGCCGCAGCGCGTTCGGCGAAGTCTGGCGAGTCCAACAGACCGTCGGCCAACGATGCGGCCGCAGCACAATCGCCGCTGAGGGCGAGCGCGTCACCGAGCCGCGGTGTCAGGCCGGCAGCGCCGATCTTGACCGCCGCCCGATACAACCGCGCGGCTTGGGCAGCGTCGCCACGGATTTCGCCGGCCCGACGGGAAAGGATGGCGGACAAGCGTTCGTCGCGCAGGCCGTGCTCGGCCAGTCGCAGCGCGAACTCGGGGGACACGGTTGAGATGTCCAGTTGTGAACGCAGCAAAGATGTTTCGACTTCATGGTGGTGGGCGTTGCCGACGACCTGCGCGACGCAATCATGGACGAGCTGCAGGAACGCGGGCGGGTGTGACGGCTCGACCAATCCGCTGGCGTGTGCCCTGTCGGCCAGCGCCCTGGCATCCATCGCCGAAATGCCAAGAGCTGCAGCCAGATCTGCGGCGCCCAGCTCGTGGGTCAGCGACATGATGAGCAGCGCGTCGAGGTCGGGTTCGTCGATCCGGCGCAATCGCTCGATCAGTGCGACCCTGGCCGCCTGCGGCTGACCGCTTGCCGTCACCGCGTGCACGAGAAACGGCAAGCCCCCGGTGTAGTCCGATTGATGTTCGGCGACCGGCAGCCGGCCCAACACGATGCGCGGTCGTTCGCGTGCGATAGCTGTGGTCAACGAACGCAGTGCCGCGCGCTGTTCGTGCGCCTCTGACGCGATGACGACCGTCGCGCGCCCATCGCCGGCGCGTTCGCTGAGTGTGAGCAGCTCTGCGTCGGTGAGTAGGTGGGCGTCATCGACGACGAAGGCCGTTTCGGGCGGGTCGTCGGTTCGCGGCGGGCGGGTGAGCACTGGAAGGCCGGCGCGGAGCAGAGTGTCGCGGGCGTTGGCCAACAGCGTCGTCTTGCCGCTACCGATGCCTCCGACGATCATCGCCTTGACGGCCTCGGACGAGGCGTTCGCGAGATCGTCGTGGAGCGAGTCGCTCAAACTCGGACCCCCTGTGTGCTCCCGTGCCCGACAACAGCGGCTTTCCCACCATAGCGGCCCGAGCCCCGTAGCCCGGTTATTCCCCTAACGTGCCACCCCCTAATGATGGCCGGGGGTGGGCGGGGTTCGCACCGAACACAGGGGCGAGCTCAGCGGATAGCATCTTGCTAGTGCTGAATCTAGGCGGGCCCGTGCCGCAGGGAGGTGGGTGATGGCAAACTCCTTGCTCGACTTCGTGATCTCGCTGGTGCGGGATCCCGAGGCCGCTGCGCGCTACGCCGCCAACCCCGCCCAAGCTATCGCTGACGCCCACCTGACTGACGTGACCAGCGTCGATGTCAATAATTTGATTCCGATGGTGTCGGATTCGCTGTCGATGGCCGGGCCCGCTGGTGGGGTGGCCGGCATGCCCGCGGCAGACCACGGCAACGTGTGGGCAAGCGGCGCGGCAACGGCGGCGTTCGACGCGTTCACGCCCCACACACCCGTGGCTGCGCCGCAACATGACGCGTTCAGCGGCGTAATCCATCAACCGGCTGCCCATCTGCCTGTCGACGTGCCGGCCACTCCGCCCTCGGTGGCGTTGAGTCATCCTGAACCGTCGACGCTGCTCGCAAGCGGTGCAGCGCCGGATATCGCATTCGACCACGGTGGCTTCCCGCCGCACGACGCGGGAATCTGGGACCACTCGGTGATCCACCCGGACGCCCACGCACACGATGCGCAGCCTGATCATCACGGCTTCGACAGCCACGGGCTGCAGGGCTGACTTTTCTTCGTTATTGATCGGCCTGGCGTCTGTGACCCTCGGCCACTAGTGTTGACGTGCAGAAATGCTGTACACGGGGGTGTTTTCAGCGCGGGAATGGGGGCCTGCGCATTTCCCCTAATCCCCGAATGGGGCATCCCCGCATATCCCGGTCGGCACCGGGTCGGCTGGGGGAACTGACCCCGATTTGGGGGAGCCGCGGAATCCATACGGTTTATGACAGAGCGCCGGTCACTTCGGCGAACAACTTCACGGTTTCGATTGAAGGGAAATGAAGATGACCTCGCTGGTGGACTACATCCTGAGCCTGTTCCGGAGTGAAGAGGCAGCACAGTCTTTCGTCGCTGCCCCCGGGCAGGCCATGACCAATGCCGGACTCATCAACGTGTCACCCGCTGAGGTTTCCTCAGCCGTGGCCAGCGCAGTCCCCGGGGCGGTCGTCTCCTCCGAGGACCCGATCGGCGCCCTGCAGCAGGCGGTGGCTGATCAGCACGGCTTTGCGATCCCGTCGGCGGAACCGGGCGTTGTCTCCAGTTTCATCGCACAAGACGCCGGACCGGTTCTCGGCAATGCCGGGCTCGTCGCAAGCGACGCGGGCCTTGTTGCCACGGATGCGGGTCTGATCGCCGCGGATGCCGGTGTCGGGTTGGCCAGCGCCGTTGCGACCGATGTCGGCGTGGGTCTGGCGAACGGCGTCAACGCCGGCCTGGTGGGTCAGACCGGGTTGGGCGTGCAGACGGGCCTCGTCGGCCCCGCTCCCGGGCTGGCTTTCGTCGAGCCGACGGGTGGCATCGGCGCCGGAGCCCAGGCCGGACTCGAGGTTGGGTTTGGTGTTCAGGCCGGAATCGGCGCCGGACTGGGCGCCGGTGTCGGAACCGGAGTGGGAGTCGGCGCTCAGGCGGGTGTCGGCTTCGGCGTGCAGGCCGAGATCGGTGCCCAGGCCGGCGTAGTCGGCGGTATCGGCGCCGGCGCGGGGCTTGGCGGCGGAGTCGGCTTGGGCGGCCAGGTTGGTGCTGGTTTGGGCGGAGGCGTGGGAGTCGGTGGCGGCCTCGGCGCTGGTGTCGGCGGTGCGATTGGTGGCGGTATCGGTGGCCAGGTTGGTGTTGGTGGTCAGGTTGGTGGCGGTATCGGTGGTGCTGTCGCAGGGGGCCTCGGTGGCGGTATCGGTGCTGGTGGTCAGGTCGGTGGCGCGATTGGTGCCGGCGGTCAGATCGGCGGTGGAATCGGTGGTGGCCTGGGTGGCGGTATCGGTGCTGGTGGCCAGGTTGGTGGCGCGGTAGGCGTTGGTGGTCAGGTTGGTGGCGCGGTAGGCGTTGGTGGTCAGGTTGGTGGCGCGATTGGTGCTGGTGGTCAGGTTGGTGGCGGTATCGGTGGTGCTGTCGGTGGTCAGGCTGGTGGTGCGATTGGTGGTGGCCTGGGCGGTGGTATCGGTGCTGGTGGCCAGGTTGGTGGCGCGGTAGGCGTTGGGGGCCAGGTTGGTGGCGCGATTGGTGCTGGTGGTCAGGTTGGTGGCGGTATCGGTGGTGCTGTCGGTGGTCAGGCTGGTGGTGCGATTGGCGGCGGCCTGGGTGGCGGCATCGGTGCTGGCGGCCAGGTCGGTGGCGCGATTGGTGCTGGTGGTCAGGTTGGTGGCGGCATTGGTGGTGCTGTCGGTGGTCAGGTTGGTGGCGGCATTGGTGGTGCTGTCGGTGGTCAGGTTGGTGGTGCTGTTGGTGGTCAGGCTGGTGGTGCGATTGGCGGCGGCCTGGGTGGCGGCATCGGTGCTGGCGGCCAGGTTGGTGGCGCGGTAGGTGTTGGCGGCCAGGTTGGTGGCGGTATCGGTGGTGCTGTCGGTGGTCAGGTTGGTGGTGCGATTGGTGGTGGCCTGGGCGGCGGCATTGGTGCTGGTGGCCAGGTCGGCGGGGCGATTGGTGCTGGTGGCCAGGT
Source organism: Mycobacterium sp. (assembly GCA_003987775.1). GTDB lineage: Bacteria > Actinomycetota > Actinomycetes > Mycobacteriales > Mycobacteriaceae > Mycobacterium. The sequence goes on along the minus strand of RXJD01000055.1, from coordinate 7 downwards.
TGGTGGC
>RXJD01000022.1 GCA_003987775.1 Mycobacterium sp. | reverse complement strand
TTCGCCTACGCCGACAACCACCCACCACCACACCCCAACGACGACCCGCCACCCTTCTGAGGACCGGTCAACACCTCACCCAGAGGCGACGGCGAAAAGACGCCACTCACCGGGCACTCCTTTGAGTTGGTGCGCCGCAGGCGGAACTTCTTCTGACAATCCAGCGTCGTTTGCTTCGCCGGTCGCAGGGTACCCCCAGGTATGCCCCGGTTCGGATATACCCTGATGACAGAGCAAGCTGGTCCCAAAGAGCTTGTGCGCGATGCTGTTTCGGCCGAACAACGGGGATTCGACTTCGAGGTCTGCAGCGATCACTTTTCGCCGTGGCTGACTTCGCAGGGTCACGCCCCTAACGCATGGGCTGTGCTCGGCGCGGTGGCGCACGCCACCGAACGCGTCGATCTCTACTCCTACGTGACGTGCCCCACCATGCGGTACCACCCCGCGATCGTCGCTCAGCAGGCCGCCACCGTGCAGATTCTTTCCGACGGACGCTTCACGCTGGGCCTGGGTAGTGGCGAGAATCTCAACGAACACGTGATCGGCAAAGGCTGGCCGACCGTCGAGCGCCGCCAGGACATGTTGCGCGAAGCCATCAAGATCATCCGCGAACTCTTCGGCGGCGAACTGGTGGACTGGCGCGGCGAATACTTCCAGGTGGACTCCGCCCGCTTGTGGGACGCACCGGACGTGCCGCCCGGCATCGGAGTGGCGATGGCGGGCGCCAGGGGCGTCGAGAAGTTCGGCAAACTGGCCGACCACCTCATCGCGGTGGAACCCGACCAGGAACTGGTCGACGCCTGGCGCACGGCCCGCCAGAGCGGCGGCTGGCCCGGCGCCGGCCGGGTCGTCGGGCAGCTGCCGGTGTGCTGGGATCCCGACCGCGACGCGGCGGTCGCCCGGGCACACGATCAGTTCCGCTGGTTTGCCGGCGGCTGGACAGTCAACGCGGACCTGCCGACGCCCGCCGGATTCGCCGGCGCAACACAGTTCGTGCGGCCCGAGGATGTAGCGGAGAGCATCCCCTGCGGTCCGGACCTGGATGCGATCGTCGAGGCCGCGAAGTCTTACTGGGAGGCCGGTTTCACAGATATCGCGCTCGTTCAGATCGGTGGCGACACTCAACAGCAATTCCTGAAGGAAGCCGCCGAGCCATTGCTGGATGCGCTGCGCAGCGCCTCGAGCTGACTGAACGCCACGTTTGGGTGGCCGTTGCACGGGTATCGCTGCCGTTAGCGATGGCGCAATCGCGGGTCGGATCCGCTCAACAGTACGCAATGACGAACGCCGGATTATCCGGCGACGCAAGGAGTTCGACCAATGAACGATTCCGCGGCAAGTAAGACGGCGGTTCTGGTCAAAGCACTGGGTGCGGCAAGTCTCGGCCTCGGGCTGTCCGAAATCGTGGCACCGGGGAGAATCGCAGCGCTTGCCGGCGTAGACGAAACGAGGCGATCCCGCGCGATTATCCGTGCCTTGGGTATGCGTGAATGTGGGCACGGCGCAGCGTTGTTGGCGGGCCCGGACAAACTCGTCTGGACTCGCGTCGCTGGCGACGTGCTCGACGTCGCGTTCCTGGGGGCAGGCGTCATGCGCCGTGGGCCCGGCCGGCGCCGGCGCGGCCTGATTACCGCTGCCGCGCTCACTGCGATAGGCGGGGCGGACCTCTATGCAGCGCTGCGCACCACGCACGGTGACACCGCCCGCCACGCGGGTGGTCAGCCGCCCCGGACGTTGCGCGCCGCCGTCACCGTTCTGCGCACTCCGGAATACGTGTACGGCTTCTGGCGTAACCTGGAAAACCTGCCGACGTTCATGCACCACCTGCAATCGGTGACCACCGCACAGGACGGATGCTCGCACTGGATCGCCAATTCGCCTGTCGGGCAACCTGTTCAGTGGGACGCGCAGATCACCGAGGACCTGCCCGGCAAGCGGATCGCATGGCAATCGCTGCCGGGCTCGGGAATCGAGAACAGCGGGTGCGTCGACTTCACCCCCGATCCCACGGGCAAAAGCACCGAGGTACGGGTCACGATGGCCTACCAGATGCCCGGCGGTGCGCTCGGCAAGGCAGCGGCCACCCTCCTGGGGGAGTCTCCCGATCAGCAGGTCAATGACGATCTCCGCCGTTTCAAACAGATCCTGGAGACCGGTCAGGTGTTGCGTTCAGACGGATCGCCGGACGGCACTGTCGCACGCCGGCAGCTGCATCAGCAGTCGGCCCAGCCCTCAGGCAAGGTGGTGTCGCGATGAAGGCCACAGTATGGGCGGGGCGCAATAACGTTGAGGTGCAATCGGTTCCGGATCCCAAGATTCTCAACGACCGAGACGCCATCGTGCGGGTCACGTCGACCGCGATCTGCGGTTCGGATCTGCACATCTACAACGGCTACATCCCCACCGTCAAAGACGGCGACATCCTCGGACACGAATTCATGGGTGAGGTGGTGGAAGTTGGCAAGGGCGTCGACAATCTCCAGGTTGGCGACCGGGTGGTGGTGCCGTTCCCGATCGCCTGCGGAGCTTGCTCGGCGTGCGACCGTGACCTCTACTCACTCTGCGAAAACTCGAACCCCAACGCGGGAATCGCCGAAAAGCTGATGGGGCATTCCCCCGCCGGCCTCTTCGGCTATTCGCACATGCTCGGCGGATTCGCTGGTGGGCAAGCCGAATACGCACGCGTCCCGTTCGCCGACGTCGGTCCGCTGAAGGTCGACGACGACCTCACCGATGACCAGGCGCTGTTCCTCTCCGACATCCTCCCGACCGGCTACATGGGTGCCGAGATGTGCGACATCACACCCGGCGACGTCGTCGCGGTGTGGGGTGCCGGTCCGGTCGGCCTGTTCGCGGCGGTGAGCGCCCGGCTGCTCGGCGCGGCACAGGTGATCGTGATCGACCGGGTGCCTTACCGATTGGAGCTGGCGGAGCGGTTGGGGGCCACCCCGCTGAACTTCGCTGAAACGTCGGTGCTCGGAGAGTTGCAGGAGATCACCGCCGGCCGGGGGCCCGACCACTGCATCGACGCGGTCGGTATGGAGGCCCGCAACAGCTCCAAGGTGGTCGACGCCTATGACCGGGTCAAGCAGGCCGCGCGCCTGGAAACCGAACGGCCACACGCGATTCGGGAAGCCGCGATGAGCTGTCGTAACGGCGGCACGATTTCGATCGTCGGTGTCTACGGCGGAATGATGGACAAATTCCCGATCGGGGCGGTGCTGAACCGCTCGCTGACCATCAAGACCGGACAGTGCCACGTCCACCGCTACATGCGTCCGCTACTAGAACGGATCCGCAACGGTGAGATCGATCCGACGGCAATCATCAGTCACCATTTACCGTTGAACCAGGCGCCGAAGGGCTACGAAATCTTCAAACACAAGCAGGACAACTGCACAAAAGTGGTTCTGAATCCCTAAAAGGAGAATTGTCGATGACACTGGACGGCAAAAGAATTGCCATCTTAGCCGCCGACGGCGTAGAGAAAATCGAACTCGAGCAACCCCGTGAGGCGCTGCGGGAAGCGGGTGCGCGAATCGACATCGTGTCGCTGAAAACCGGTGAAATCCAAGCCCGCAATCACGATCTGGAACCCGCTGGGACGATCACGGTGGACCGTGCTGTGAAAGACTCATCCGCCGCGGACTATGACGGCCTGATTCTGCCGGGTGGCACCGTCAACCCGGACAAACTGCGTGCCGACGAAGCCGCGGTTTCATTCGTCCGCGAGTTCGTGGAGTCCGGAAAGCCCGTCGCGGCAATATGTCACGGCCCTTGGACGCTGGTCGAAGCCGGCGTGGTGGCCGGCCGCACCCTGACTTCATACCCGAGCATCCGCACCGATCTCCGCAACGCCGGAGCACGCGTCGTCGACGAAGAAGTAGTGGTCGACGGGAATCTGATCACCAGTCGGTCACCAAGAGATTTGTCGGCCTTTTGTTCAACGATTTTGCGGCAATTCGCCGAGGTGCCCACCGCTTCGTCCGAATAACGACAAACTCCTGAAATCGGTTTTAACACCCAAATTTGGGGGCATCAAAACGCCGAGCCGTGATCGCCACGGCAATTCCTCCGACGGGTCGAGAAAGGCTTGCCGTGACGACCACCTACCCAGCGCCAGTCGAATCTCTGATTGCCGAAAGGGTTTATCAACCTCAGCACGACTCCTACCTGCTGGTCGACACGATGCGGCGGTCAGGTCTGATTCCGCAACGCCGAGTGCTCGACCTCTGCACCGGTTCAGGATTCGTCGCCATCTCGGCAGCCGAAATGGGTTGCGCAAGTGTGACCGCCTACGACATCTGCCCCTCGGCCGTTATGTACTCGCGGGGCAACGCGGCCGGCGCCGGGGTGGATGTCGATGTGCGGCAGGGATCTTGGGTCAAGGCGCTGGATCATGGCCCGTATGACGTTGTCGTCTCCAACCCGCCCTATGTGCCGACCCCGCCATTGGACGACACGGGCACTATCGCGTCCATCGCCGGCCCGTCCCGGGCTTACAACGCGGGTCCGGACGGGCGGTTAGTCCTGGATCCGCTGTGCGGGTCAGCGTCGAAGTTGCTGGCGGACGGTGGATCGCTGTTGCTGGTGCACTCGGCCCTCGCCGGTGTCGAGCAGACTGTGCAATCCCTGCGTGACACCGGCCTGAAGGCCGATGTCGTTGCATCACAGCTCATCCCGTTCGGACCGGTGTTGACGGCGCGAGCACAATGGCTGGAGGAGACCGGCCGCATCGGGCGCGGTTGCCGGAAGGAGCAGATCGTGGTGATCCGGGCGGACAAGCCGTGAGCACGACTCGCGTGCAGGTAATACCCAACGGGCCGGTGCTGGTTTCCGGCCCGGCGCGGATCGAGACGCCAGGCGGTGGCGTAGTGGAGTCCGATCGGTTCATGGTCGCCGTGTGCACGTGCCGGCGCAGCCAGGATTACCCGCTGTGCGACACCAGTCACCGGCGGTGCCGCGGCCCCAAGGTCGAGCGAATGCTCAACGCCGAACGCTGACTCACTCAGGGCAACCGCCGCAAGGACGACCGCCCCTGCTGCCAGGCGCTCATCAGCGCGTCGGCCAACCGGTCTTCGACGGCGGCGTGCGCACGGATTCCGAAGACGATATCGCTGTCCAGGTGCGGTTCGCGGGCCAGTAGATCGCCGACCACGTCGTTGCGCACCACATGCTCGTGCACCGCGTCGGCCTCCACATGCTCCTGGTAGAAAGCCACGCATTCGGCGGGCGCCTGCATCCGCCGCAGCGCGTCGACCATGCGCCGAGACCCCGGCGGTGAGGTGATCTCGGTGGATGCGAAATGCCCGACCGCGGCGCCACGCCACCGCCGGTGCAACCCGAACAGAGACATCAGGTTCACCGCCGCAAGGGCCTCCGCCGGCACCGAGTCCAGGTAAGCCAGGTAAGTCGAATCGAGGCCCGCCGCGTTCAACAAGTCGGCGAAAAGCTGTTGGTGCATCTTCGGGCCCGAGCCGGCACCGTACTCGTCGAACTCGATCGCGACGAACGCCGCCTTGGCGGTTCCGGTCAGACGGGGGATAGCGAACGCGTGCGGATCGCCCTCCTTGAGGTGGTAGAGGGATCGGTGCACGAAATATTCGCGCATCTGCTCCCAGGTCCCGCTGTCCCGCAGATACCAGGACGGACCGGTGCCCTGACGGGGTTCGATGGTCAGCGACTCCATTTCCGCGGCGGCGGTGTGGCCGGCATCGATGGGCCCGACGTCGCGACGTACGCCAGCCAGGAAGACGCGCTCCAGTTCCGCGCGTAAGCCCAGCAGCGCGGGGTTCCATTCCCATCCCGGATCCACCGACGCAAAGCCGCGGTAGTGCAGTTCGTAGCACATGTACAGCGCCAGCTGCAGGTCCAGGCCGTAGGGATCGGAGTCGCGCACCGACGCTCCGATGCCGCTCGACGGCTCGCGGGACACCGGTGCGGAAAGAATGCGGCGTACAGCCGTCGACAAGGGACCGTGGGCCGCCGGCAGGGCGGGTTCAACGGTGATCGACGTGTGGGTCACCACGATGTTCTACCCCGCTATCCGGCAGGCAAACGAAAAACGATGTCGACGGTGGTGCCGTCGGGGCGGTGGTCTATCTCCATCGACTCGCTCATCACCCTCATCAGCGGCAGGCCCCGGCCGCCGTTTCCGGGATCGGCGGCCGGCGGCTTCCACGATCCCGAATCGACGATCCGCGCGTGGATCTCTCCGTCGGAGGCCTCCACATCGAGCCGCATGGTGCCGACCTCGTGTCCTTCGTAGGCATGCTCGACGCAGTTGGTGCATGCCTCGCTGATCACCAGCACGACGTCGGAGGCCTGCAGCTCGAGGACGCCGGCGGCCTGCAGCCAGGGAGTCAGCGCCCGCCGGATGGGCGCCAGATTCTCCGCGGTCGCCGGCGTTTCGAGGCGCAGCGGAGCCAACCGGTGCCGGTACAGAACCATCGCGACGTCGTCGTCGTAGCCGTCCGCCGGCGCCAGCTGGTCGAGCACCGCATCGGCAACTGCATCGATCGGCAGCCCCGCATTGTCTGACAGGACATCGGCGACGCGGGCAAGTCCTTCGTCGATGGACTCGCGCCGGCGCTCCACCAGGCCGTCGGTGAACCAGATCAGCGTCGACCCCGGCGGCAGCAGCTCGGCCGCCTGCGGTCGAGTTTCGTTGCGGCGCACCGCCAGTGGTACCGAACTGGCCTCGGTGAGCAGCGTCGTGCCCGCCTCGGGCCGGACGAGGACAGCGGGCATGTGCCCGGCGTTGCTGTACTCGAGTACGCCGGATTCGGTGTCGATGATCGCCAGGAACACCGTCGTGCAGTACGCGTCCGGAATGAGCGACGCCGCGGCGTCGAGTTGCTCCAGCAACAGCGCCGGTTTGGCGCCGGTGAGCAGCAGGGCGCGCGCGGAACTGCGCAGTTGGCCCATGATCGCGGCGGCAGGCAACCCACGCCCCACACAGTCGCCGACGACGATGCCGATGCGGGTCTCGTCGATCGGAAGGACGTCGTACCAGTCACCGCCGATCTCCAGCGGCGGCACCGCGGGCTCGTACCGCACCGCGAAACCAGGTGGCGGCGTCATCGGCGGCAGCATCGCCCGTTGCAGGGTCAGCGACGTCACCCGTGCGGCCTCGAACTGCCGGACGTGCTGAATGGCCAGACTCAGATGACCGATGAGCATCGTCACCAGCAGCTTGTCCTCGGCACTTACCCAGCGCGGTGCAGCGAGTTCCAGCCAGAGGGCCACGTCCCCGGCGCCGGAAAGCATCGCGACCAAACCGCGTGCCTTGCCGGGGGCGTCCGGCCACTCGACCGTCTTCGCGGTCAGCGGCAATTGGTGGCGGGCTTCCTGGAAGATCTTCCGTAGTCCGGAATCCATGGTGCGCCAATTCGATTCCTGCGGATCACCCGCGCCGATCACCTGCGGTTCGGCCTCGCCGGACGGCCACATCACCGCGACCACCCGGCGCACGTCGACCGTGGCACGGCTCTCGCCCAGCGTGATCTCCAGCACCTCTGCGACGCTCTTGGCCACACTCACCGAGGTGGCCAAGCGCATGACCGCGCTCTCGCGCGCGGCGAAGGCCCGCCGGGCGGTGACGTCACGGACGGTCCCGACGTACACGTCCGGCCCGCCGTCGGGACCGCGAACGGCGTTGATACTCACCGCCACCCACGCCGGATGCCCGTCGCGGTGACGTACCGGGATCTCGTACTCGGCGCTGCCCAGTTCCCGGACCCGCTGCTGCTCGGCGTAGGTGCCGTCCCGGTCCACCAGCCACGGTTGTGGCCACGAATACGGCAGACCGTTGGCGCCATATCCGAGAATCTCGGCGAAGGCACTGTTGATTTCGACCACCGCGCCGTGCTCGTCGGCGACGAAAAAACCCTCCTGCAGCGAGTTCACCAACGCGGTGCGGAACCTGTCCCGGTCGGCAAGGTCTTCGGCGCGGGCCCGTTCCTGCGCGTACCGCCTTGTGCCGTCGATGAATCCGCGGGTCGCGACGTCCAGCGGGGCCAGGGTCTGCAACACGAACTCCAGCGCGGTGCCCCGATCCACCTGCTCGGTCTGCGAAAGTTCGTCAAGGAGCCAGAACGTGTTCTCGATGATGTCGAGCATGCTGATCTGTTCCTGCAGTGCCCGGCGCCCGAGTTCGTGCCCCACCGCCAGGCTGTCCTCGTTGCGCGTTTGCAGATAGGTCCGCAGCGCAGCGCGGTAGTGATCGTGAAATTCGTCGGTGTAGGTCATGTCGCGATACCCCGGTGACGTGCGGCCAGCACCATGGCGTCGTCGGTTTCCTTAGCGTGCTTGGCCAAGGCCTGCTCGGCGATGTCGGCAGCGGAAGCCGCGAAGTCGATGTGGTCGAGGTAGTCCTCGGAGATGCCGTCGCTGGTGATCATCAGCAGATCGCCGGTTCGTATCGAAACCACTTGTGCAGGGCGGGTTTCCGGAATCCGGTAACCGACGATGCCGCCGGCCAGCCGGGCGCTGGAACGGACTTGCACGCCGCCGACGCTCTTGGCCACCAGGTTCGCGCGGACATTGCCGATACCGGTCCAGGTCAGCTTGCTGGTCTGAAAATCGATGCGGGCCAGCGACATTGCGGCACCCCTGGTGCCCGTCAGCACCCGGTGGCAGAGCGCGACCAGAACCTCCAGCCGCTCCCCGCGGGCATTCGCGAGCGCCTCGACTCCCGCGAGCGCGGCGCCGGCAGCGGCCGGTCCGTGGCCCAGCCCGTCCAGCACGCCGAACAGCGCGGCCTCGTCGTCCACCTCCACCGCAATGGCCTGGTCGCCGCAGAGTTGCTCGCCCGGGCGGGGGCGACCCGCCGTCGCCCACTCGATCGGACCGAACCGACCCGCCGACCGGGCTCGGTCAGGCACGGGCCGGAACCCATTTCCACATCTCGATGACTGTTCCGCGCCCCAGCGAGGACTCCACGATCAGGCGATCCATCAGGCGCCGGGCACCCGGGAGTCCCATGCCCAGCCCGCGACCGGTGGTGTATCCGTCTTCCATCGCCCGGTCGATGTCGGCGATGCCGGGACCTTCGTCTTCGGCGCGCACAATAAGCGCCCTGCGTCCCTCCCGGTCGGCCACGCCGACCCGAACCTCCCCGTGCCCGGCGTAGCTGGTGATGTTGCGAGCGATCTCGGAGATCGCGGTGGCGATCATCGTGACGTCGGTCAGGGAAAATCCCAGATCGAGGGCGAGCTGATGGCCGGCTTTGCGGGCAGCGACGATGTCGTCGGAGGTGTTGATGGCGACCACGACCTCACCCGCCACCATCGCGCCCGATCATCGATTTACCCAGCCCCAGTTGCTTGTTCAGCAGCGCGATGCCCTCTTCCAGGTCGAGCGCGGTGCTCATGTCGTCGAAAGCCAGTCCGAGCTGCACCATGGCGAACGCGACCTCCGGTTGCAGGCCCACGATCACCGTGGTGGCCCCCCGTAGCCGGGTCATGTGCGCGATGGTGCGCAATGACCGGGCCGCGAACGAATCCATCACGTCGATGGCGGTCACGTCGACGACGATCCCCTGCGCGCGGAACCTGCTGACCCGCTCCATCAGGTCCTCGCGCAACCGCTCGGTGTCGGAGTCGGTGAGCGCGGCCTGAACGGTGGCGATCAGGATCGCGCCCTGCTTCAGAATCGGTACGGGCATGGACGGGTCGCCGACCTATTCGCCGGTGCGGGTGACTTCGTAACCCAGCAGGCGCTCGGCTTCTTCGATGCCGCCCTGCAGGTCGCCGACGGCATTCATCTTCGACAGGTCCAGCCCGATGGTCACCAGGGTCAGTGCGATTTCGGACGACAGGCCGGTGATGATGACGCTCGCGCCCATCAGTCCCGACGCGTCGACCGTCTGCACCAGATGATTGGCCACCGTGGAGTCGATGGTGGGGACACCGGTGATGTCGATGACCACCACCTTGGCGCGGTTGGCGCGGATGGCGCGCAGCAGTTGCTCGGTGACCTGCCGGGCGCGCTGGCTGTCGAGCACGCCGATGATCGGCAGAATCAGCAGCTGCTCGCGGACCTGCAACACCGGGGTCGACAGCTCGCGGATTGCCTCCTGCTGCTGACGGATGATGCGCTCGCGCTCCTGCACGAAGCTGACGCCCACCGTGTTGGCGATGCGGTTCGCCGCCGGCTCGTAGGCGTCCAGCACTCGGTTGAGCATGTCGAATTCGGCCTGGTACTTCTCGAACAACGAGCGCGCGAGGACGTCACGCAGCAACAGCACGATGCCGAGCACCTCGTCGGTCTCCACGCCCCGGGGAATGATGCGTTCGGAAAGGTCGCGCGCGTAATCCTGCAGCGCCTCGACGCTGCCGGTCTCGAGCACTTCCACGTAATTGTCGTAGACGGCGGTCGCCTCGGAGAAGATTTCTTCGGGGGTCATCGCGGTGAGAAGTTCCGCCTCGGTGATCCGGCGGGCCCATTCTTCGCGCAGCGCGGTCCGATTTCGCCGCAGGTGCTGCACCAGCTGTGGTAGCAAACCTTCGGAGGAGACGCTGTTACCGGTGCTGCTGGATTCTGACGGCGAATCTGACATGTGCCCCTCCAAGCCGCTCCTAGCCCACCGCAGGCCCCTAAGGGGAGACTAGCTTGAGCTGTGGCGACGGACGTGTTGAGGTCTTCTACTTCTTGGGATAAGCACGGCAGGTTAGGCTTGCAGCACACTCGCCACCCGCCCGGACTGAAGGATCGCCAGTTGTCTGCTCCTGATTCGATCACCGCCGCGGTCGCAGACCATGACGGCATCGTCGTACTCAGTATCGGCGGCGAAATTGACCTGGTGACCGCGCCGGCCCTGGAAGAAGCCATCGGCGGTGTAGTGGTGGACAATCCGGAAGCGCTGATCATCGACCTGTCCGCGGTGGAGTTCCTCGGCTCGGTGGGCCTGAAGATCCTGGCGGCGACATACGAGAAGCTCGGCGATTCTGCGCAGTTCGGTGTGGTGGCGCGCGGGCCGGCGACCAGAAGGCCGATTCACCTGACCGGTCTGGACAAGACCTTTCCGTTGTATCCGACGCTCGACGATGCCCTGACCGGAGTGCGGGAAGCCAAGCTCAACGGTTGATCCAGTCCCCGCGGATAACGTTTACGTCACGAACCCGGATCACGATCGTCTAAGAAATCGCGCCACTTTCTAAGAATTCTCATTTTTCGGCGACTTTGTTGGCTTGTTTGCTTAGCTAATTATGCCACCTGAGTTCCTTGCGTCACATGTTTACCAAGCCCGGCAGCGCGCACCCATTCATGGTGCGCGAACGTCGGCCGAAGATCGGTTTTGGTTCCGCTACTTTGGATTTCAGGGGATCGGGCCCCCAGCTAACGGTTCACTCATTCGGAGGAACAAACATTATGAAATTCAGCAGCATCGCCGCCCGCCGCCGCGTTGCCGGCATCAGCGCCGGGTGTCTGCTCGGGGGAATCGTCGTCGGTATCGCCGGCGCGCCAGTGGCCGTGGCAGCACCCGACTGCACCCCCGACGGCGTCAGCTCCACCGTCATGTCCGCGCGGGGTGCGGCGGAGCAGTACCTCGCCGGCCACCCGGGCGCCAGCCAGGTGGTCACCGCGGCGTACGGGCAGCCGCGTGGGGAGGCAGCCGCCAACCTTCGGGGCTACTTCACCGCGCATCCCAACGAGTACTACGACCTGCGGGGAATTCTGGCGCCGATCGGCGACACCGAACGGCAGTGCAACGTTTCTGCGCTGCCGCCGAACCTGGAATCGGCATATCAGGAATTCATGGCCGGCTGATTCGCCGGCCACGACGCAACGACCCGCCACAACGAAGTGGCGGGTCGTTCCGTATCCGCCGGGTGGTCGTTTCGTATTGTTGCTGCTACGAACCCGCGGCCGGCAGGTGTGAGCCCCTGCGGAGCGGGTTATCCACCGTGCAGCCGACGTGACGTCGGGGACAGCGGAGGACTTCGATGCGGCTGCGCCGCAGTGTTTTAACCAAGCCCGGTATCACGCGGAAACGGCGGGGCAAGGGCTTCGCGTACTACGGGCCCGACGGCGAGCGGCTGACCGACGCCGAGGCGTTGCAGCGGATCAAGGATCTGGTGATCCCGCCGGCGTGGAAGAAGGTCTGGATCGCGCCGTACGGCAACGGGCATATCCAAGCGGTGGGGACTGACGCAGCGGGCCGTCGCCAGTACCTCTATCACCAGCGGTGGCAGCAGGAACGGGCGGAAGAGAAGTTCGACCGGGTGCTGGAGATGTCCAAAGAGCTGCCGGCCTGGCGCGAGCGGATCGCCAGCGACCTGGCGGGACGGGGCCTGACCCGCGACCGGGTCCTTGCCCTGGGGCTGCATCTGCTCGACTTGGGATACTTCCGTGCCGGCGGCGAACAGTACGCCGAGGAGAACGAGTCCTACGGCCTGGCCACCCTGCTGTGTGAACATGTGACACTGCGCCGCGACGCGGTGGCCTTCGATTACCCCGCTAAGAGCGGCGTGCAGCGCCAGTACGAGATCGAGAATGCCGAGGTGGTGCGGGCGGTGCGGGCGCTGCTGCGCAGGACCGACTGCAGCAGCGGGCGATTCTTGGTGTGGCGCAACGCCGCCGAATGGGTCGACGTGCACAGCGACGACCTCAACGCCCGGTTCAAGGAGCTGGTCGGCTCGGATTACAGCGTGAAGGATCTGCGGACGTGGCACGGCACCGTCCTCGCCGCGGTGGCTTTCGCCGATGCGGACCCGGCGGTATCGCAGCGGGTCGCCAAACGGGTCGAGGCTGCGGTGATGCGGGAGGTCTCCGAGGAGTTGGGGAACACGCCGGCCGTCGCCCGCAGTTCCTATGTGGATCCGCGGGTGGTCGGTGGTTACCGCGACGGCATCACCATCGCTGCGGCGGTGCGGCGGGCCGCCCGTTCTGATCGGCCGGATGGCGCGCAAGGTGTGCTGGAGAAAGCCACTCGGGAGATGATCCGCCGAATAGCCAAGGGCGACAAGAAGACCCGGCCCTCGGAGCTGGCCAAAACGGCTTGAGCCGACATCGTTCGCTTTCCGTACTTTGTCCGGAATGCGAATGCAGCAGACACCGAAGTTCAGCCGGGCGGGGCCCGTCGGAATATCATGAGTCTGGTGTGCGCAGATTCGCGGCGAAAGAGGGGTCGCCGGTGGCCACCGGTGGGGAGATTTCGCTACCTGGCCCGTGAGGACCGCTGGGAGTGGTCGGACGAGGTGGCACGGATGCACGGCTACGAGCCGGGTACCGTGCAGCCGACGACCCAGTTGTTGATCAAACACAAGCATCCGGACGAGAAGCCGACAGTTCCAGAGCTGATCGAGCAGGTGCGCCGGCACGGTGCCGCCTTCAGCAGCAGGCATCGAATCGTCGACACCCGCGGCGAAACGCATGTGGTGGTCGTGGTGGGGGACCGGTTCGGCGGGCCGGACGGCCGGTTGCTCGGTATCGGCGGCTTCTACATCGACGTCACCGATCAATTCGACGCTGACCTGCAGAAGCACCTGAGTGAGGCGCTGCTGGCAGTCGACTCGCGACGCGCGGTGATCAACCAGGCGATGGGAATCCTGATGCTGCGGTATGGCGTCAATGCCGAGTCGGCCTTCGATCTGCTGGTCAAGCTCTCGCAGGAGTCCAACGTCAAGCTGCGCGATATCGCCGAGCGGGTAGTCGACGAGATCACCGCACAGGACGTCTTGAACGACAACGCGGCCGACCGGGTCGATCGGCTGCTGCGCACCCGCGAAGGGTTATAGCGCCGTCACTGTTGCAGGGTGGCGTGCGGGCTCTGACCGTAGGTCTTGCGGTACAGGGCCGCGAACCGCCCGGTGTGGGCGAAGCTCCACCGGTGGGCCACTTCGCTGACGGTGGTGGTGGACCGGTCGCTGTTGACCAATTCCTGATGCGCGCGGTGTAGTCGCACACGCCGCAGGTACTCGGTGGGTGTGGTCTCGAGATGCTGCCGAAAGAGATACTGGACCGCGCGGGAGGTCATGCGCAGCGCGTCGGCGACATCGTTGACCCCGATGCCATCTCCGGCGTGGCGATGGATGAACGAGATCGCGCCTTTGAGGGTCGGTGGCACCGACGGGTTGCGCAGCAGGTCCTGGCCGTCGCTCATGTTGGACGGGAAGCATTCGAGCAGAGCGGCACCGAGCAGGTGGCCGGCCGCGCCGACGACCAGCGGTTGTTGTGCGGTTTCCGCGTGCGAGAAGCCGGCGATGACGTAATCCAGTGCCTGGCTCCATGTCCGAGCCACGGCCGTGGAGCGGGGGCGGCAGCCGGCGAAGCGGATCTGTTGGGGCAGCGGCCCGTTTCGGTCCGCGGCGACCTGGGTGAGGTGCCGCAGATCCAGCTGGACGACATGAAATCGCGCCGTGTTCGCTTGGATGGCGCACGGCAGATCGTCGGCGGCGATGACCGGGGTGTCCATCCTGGTGCCGGGGTCACCGGCCAGTGTCAGCGAGCCCGCACGGGGGTGTATCACCACCGCGGCATCGGTGGCCCGGATTTCGCAGCCCACCCGGCCTTCGATCAGCAACTCGTCGACGGTGACCGCTTCGGACACGAAGCGATGATGGGTGACCGACGAGCCGCCGGCCAGGCTGCTGATCCGCCAGCCCGGGTGGTAGGCCTGGGCGAAGAATCGCTGGGCGGCCTCGGAGTCGCTGGTATGAAACTTTTCGTACCGGACTGCGTCCGGCGCGCGTGTCTCCGGCGACCGGTCGGTTTCCTGAGGATAAGGCGCGGTTGTCATAGTCTCTTTGTCCTAAGCCGTGGCAACGGTTTTCAGGTGGCTCACCTGGTCGTAGATGCTCAGCGCGTCTTGGGCGATCCGGTCCCAGGTGAAACGCGACATCGCCCGGGAGCGGCCGGCCGAACCCATGCTCTGGCACTGGAACCGTTGACTCTGCATGGTTTTCAGTGCCCTGGCCAGTTCGTGCGGCTTGGTGGGGGACACCAGCAGGCCGGTGACGTTGCCGACGACGGTGTCCGTCAGCGCGCCCACGGCCGTCCCGACCACGGCTCGCCCGCTGGCCATCGCCTGCAGTGCTGAGCCGGCGCGAGGTGCCAGCCGCGGTGTGCTGGCGACCACATCGGCGGACCACAGCAGCGGAGGAACATCCTCGGGCGCAACGTAACCCGCGAAGTGGACACGTTTGCCGACGCCCAGTCCGCTGGCCATGCGCTTGAGCTTGGCCCGCTCTCTTCTGTTGCGGGCGTCATCGGTGGAGCTCTGCGCGATCACCAGCTCGCTGTCCGGCACGTGCGGCAAGACCCGAATTGTCCTGTCAAATCCGTTGCACGGCTGTAGATTCGGCGCAATTTGCACTATCCGGTGGGTGTCGTGGTTCGCCCAGGTGGGGTCAGTGCACGCGTAGCGGTCGACGTCGACTCCGGCTGAAAGGACCGACGTGCGTGCCCGATTGCGGCGCAATCTGGTCAGCACCCCGAGTTCTTCGCTGCTGCCCCCGGTAACCCAGGTGGCACCGCGAGCCAGCAGAGGTTCGATCCGGGCACGTTCCGAATCGCTCGGCTGCCCAGCGCCCGGACCGCAACCCGTCGCAGCCAAGCCGTGAAAGCTCTGCACGGTGGTCAAGCGGCTGCGACGAGCCGCCAGCTGTGCCGCCAGTCCGCCCAGCCATCCGAAGCTGTGCACGACGTCGGGCGGTTCGCCGGCCCAGTGGCGGGATAGTTCAGCAGCCCAATCGCCGACAAAAGGCAGGACCTTCGCTGGCGGGACGGGTGCGGGCGGCCCGACTCTCGCCGGCGTGGTCCGGTAGGACGAATCAGCACGCTCAGGGGGTCGGCGTGGCAACGCCGTCACGGTGTGGCCGTGGCCGGCCAGCGCCGCGCAAAGTTGTTGGCATTCGTCCTCCAGGCGGTTTCCGACGAGGTCCAGCTCGTCGCCAGAGAAGTCGTCGCCCCAGACAATGGCGATTCTCACGCAGCATTGCATTACCGCGCCCGGTGCCGGACAAACGGCGCGGAGCAAGTGATTCGCTTACTGGACAGCGCTGGATAGGGCCGGTGGGGGCCCATAAACAACGGATCACCGCGCGCAGCGGGAGAGGAGATGCAGGTCAGCCACGCCGGGACCGGTGCCGACCCTGGCATCGGCCCGGTGCACGCCGTCATCCCAGCTCGTTTTCCGCTCCTATCAAAGCCCACACCGTCTTGCCTGACGATGTCGGCGTGCTACCCCAGAAACGGCATAAGACGGCGACGATCGCCAGGCCGGAAACGATGTCAACGCCGAAGCCTGCCGCTTCGAGGCGGCTGGCGGGCTGCCGGCTGCGATCTTCGACGGCGACCGCCACGGCGTCTCCGCGGCTCTCCATAATGAGCAGCGGCGCGCTGTCCGTGTGCTCCAATACGTTTTCGATGAAGACGGTCGCGATCGTGTTGGCGACCGGTATCAGGCGCTCGGCCGACCAGGCGGTGAGCCACCCTCCGATCATGGTGCGCGCAAGACGGATGCTGACTCGGCTTCTCGGCAGCGCCGCGCGCCCTCGGCGGCGACAGGGCGAGGGGAGTTCGGCGGCCGCGACCAGGGCGGACTCACAGGTGGGGTGAACCGGTAGATATCCCGCCACGTCGCAGTGCGCGATGGCGCGCCTTTGACGACTGTCGCTGCACACCAACATAATCGGCACGCCCGGCCAGGTGTTAACGTGCCAGCGCGCGCTGGTGAACACTGACCACGCGGACGGGGACGGCACGGCCAGACGGTCCACGTCCACGATCACGGCTCGGGGTTCGTCCAATGCCGCCCTGATGACGCTGTCGCGCAACCCCCGGTAGGTGGAACCGTCCAGTACGCCACGGGTGCGCAGGACAACGGAGTCGTTCAGGCAGTCCCTCGTCGTCGCCACGGCGGGTTTGGGTTTCGTCATCTGCGTCACCGAGTCGTTCAGCCCCGGTAATGAACGGGTTACTGGTTGGACTTCTGCCGCTCTTCGGCGGCTTCGGCGACACCCTTGGCGCCTGATTCGGGTCCACTGTCCTTCTCGCTCATGTGATTTCCCATCTTTTTGCAGCTGTCGCGACCGGTAGCCGCGGTAACGCGTGGTCGGGTTCCCGGTCCGGATCGGCTCAAACAGATCACGGGGTCGGCACAGAAGTTATACGGCCAAAGCGAATTTCATCTGAATCAAAAGTCCGGCCCAGCAGAAGATTTCACTCCGGGGCATGGGGGTTAGTGCGGCCCGGATGCGGGCATCCTTCGCTGCGGGAACGTTGTAGGAGGTGGCTGCTGTGCCGAATTCGTCAATCAAGAACGAAAAGCTCTACGAAGACTTGCGTCAGAAGGGTGAGTCGAAGGAGAAGGCCGCGCGGATCTCGAATGCTGCCGCCGCGCAGGGTAAGTCCAAGGTCGCACGCAAGGGCGGCAAGTCCGGTTCCTACGCGGACTGGACCGTGCCGGAACTGAAGAAGCGGGCCAAAGAGTTGGGCATGTCCGGGTATTCGAGCCTGACGAAGGACAAACTGGTCCAGAAGCTGCGCAACCACTGATCAGTCCGGCGGCTCGTCCTCCGACCCTTGGACCGGTGCCTGCTCGCGCTCGGTCGCGTTGCCGGGCACGTCCTTGTCGCGGCGTTCGTCGGTCACGTTCTGCTGTAGTTCGTCGACCACGTCTTCCAGGTCCTGGTCACGTCGAAGTCCACGACTCGGTTGCGGGTCCATGGTGCAGCTAAGTACCCGTAATCGCGGGTTTTATCCCGTCAGCTCCGTAGACCCAGACGGTCGACCAGCACCAGGAATGCGACCGCGAAATCGTTGTCCGCTGTCTCCGCGGCCATGCGGTCCCAGTCCAACTGTTCCCTGATCGCCTGCGCGGGGGGAATCAACTTCGCAAAGTCGCAGTAGTGCTCGGTGAGAGCGCGCAGTTTCTGAATGAACACGATGGTTGGTGGCAGTACCGGGATCGATACCGCCAGCACCACGCGCTGCTCGGCGCAGTCCAATGCATCCGCAGTCACCGTCACCCCGTTGACCCGGTGCAGGACGTCGACCACCGTCTCGCCGAAGTGGGCCTTGAAGAGCCAGTCCTCCGGAGGACGTTCGATTCGGAATCCGGCTTTGCCGAGCGTGGTGGCGGCCGCCGGCACGTCGGCTTCGGCCAGCATGAAGTCGACGTCGTGGGTCGGCTCGGGTGCGCCATAGGCCCACAGCGCGTAGCTGCCCGCCAATGCGAACGCCGGGCCGTGCTCTTTGAGCGCCGATGCCGCACAGCGCAACGCTTCACGAAGTTCGCGAGGCTCGGGGGAGGGAGTCATGGTCGGTAGGGCATACCCGGCCTTCAATCACGGCAACCTGCCGGCCGGGTTGTGCTGTTGCTCAACCGTTTAGTTGGAATCTAAACGGGAACTTAGATTCATTATGTCAGCCGCAGCGTCGCGCACTTACGACCATATTGCGGTCGTCATTCCGGCCCATAACGAGCAGGACAGTCTTCCCGACTGTCTGTCGGCGGTAGTGACCGCGGCCCTGTGCGTCCCTTTGCCGGTCGTCATCGTCGTGGTGCTCGATGCCAGCGAAGACGAGAGTGCCCAGCTGGCCGGCGATTACGGAACCGATGTTCACTTCGTCCGGGTGGAATCCCGCAACGTGGGTGCGGCGCGGGCAGCCGGATTCGACTATGCGCGGGATTGGGGCGGGACGGACACCAACTCTTGGTATGCCACCACCGACGCCGACAGCACCGTGAATCCCGACTGGTTGGTGCGGCAACTCGATTGCGGCGCGGACATGTTCCTGGGCCTGGTGAGGGTCACGGACTGGGAACAACATCGCAGCGAAGTGGTGGACAAGTACGAGCACGACTACGACGCGCGAGTGGACGACGAACATGACCATATTCATGGCGCCAACATGGCTTTCAGCTCATCGGCCTACTGGCGCGTCGGTGGCTTTCGGGCCCTGACGTCCGGTGAGGATGTTGACTTGGTAGCGCGGTTCGAGCATGCTGGCTACCGAATTTGCCGAGATACCGCACGATCGGTTGTCACTTCGGCGCGAATCCAGGCTCGGGCGCCACGCGGATTTGCTGATCACTTGAGCACGCTCTCAGAAAGCGCGACGGGGGATGTCGCATGACCGCCGGATTAGTTCAACACTGGCTGGAATCGGGACGACTGGAATTGCCGTTGCCGGCGGCGGGATACACCGCAGACCGCCTGCAGCAGCTGACGCGTTTGGCCCAGGACGACATCGCGGCGGCGCGCATCGCCGAAGCCCACGTCGATGCGGTCGCCATCCTGCATGAGCTGGGGGGCAAGCCGCCCGAGCCCAATCAGCTGTGGGGGGTGTGGGCGGCCGAGGCATCCGACGCGAAGCTGACCGCCACCAGCGTCTCCGGAGATGAGTTCCAGCTCAATGGCATCAAGGTTTGGTGCTCGGGCGCCGGGTTCTGCACGAACGCGTTGGTCACCGCGCACATGGAAGGCGGCGAGCGTGGCCTGTTTGCCGTCACCCTTACCGACGCCGGGGTGAAGCCGCTGCCGAGTACCTGGTGGAACCCCGGGATGGCAGGCAGTGACACCCGGTCGGTGCAATTCAGCAACGTGCACGCGATCCTGGTCGGTGAGCCCGGGGACTACCTGAGCCGTGCCGGGTTCTGGCACGGGGCGATCGGCGTCGCCGCCTGCTGGCTCGGCGGTGCCCGCCGGGTGGCCGACCCGCTGTACCGTTGCGCCCGCAGCGAGTCGGCAGACGCCTACGCTCTGGCACACCTGGGCGCGGTCGACGCCGCGCTGGCCGCCGGCGATGCGATGCTGGCCGCGGCCGCCGCGCAGATCGACGCAGATCCGTTCGACCGGGCGCGCGCCGCGCAACTGCTGGCCCGACGCGTCCGCGCGGTCGTGGAACACGCCGTCGACGAAGCGATCACCCGCACCGGACGCGCACTTGGGCCCGGCCCGCTCTGCCAGGACGGCCGGCACGCCCAGCGGGTGGCCGACCTGACTATCTACATACGGCAGAGTCACGCCGAGCGCGACCTGGCCGAACTCGGCCGCTTGGCCGGCCGGCCCAGCCGTTGAGGGTCACGCCGCCCACCAACGGGCCGCGATTCGCCGCCAGACCTTTAACAGGTGGCGGCACCCCCGCGCAGGACTGGCTTTCCGCGCTTCGTCCACCGACGCTGGCGCTGACCTGCACATCTCTGGTCGTGGTGGCGGCGCATCCGGACGACGAGACCCTGGGCATGGGCGCGACGATGGCGCAGCTGATTGCTTCCGGCGTGCCCGTCCGGGTCGTGTCGGTCAGTGACGGCGGGGCCGCGCGCCCGGATGCGTCGGTGGCTGAGCGGGTTCGACTCGAGGACGCGCGCCGTGCCGAGCTTCGCGCTGCCGCGGCTGTTCTCGGTGTGGGGCCGCCGCTGTCGCTCGGATTGCCCGACGGGCAGCTGGCCGAGCACGAGGATCATCTGGTGGGTCAGCTCAGTGGGATTTTGGACGCGTGCCCGCCCGGGTCCTGGTGCGCGGCGACCTGGCGGGGTGACGGTCACCCCGACCATGAGGCAGTGGGCCGGGCGGCTGCGACGGCCTGTGCACGCGCTGGTGTGACCCTGGTCGAGTATCCGCTGTGGATGTGGCACTGGGCCACCCCGGATGATCCGGACGTGCCCTGGGATCGAGCCCGCGGAATTTCCCTGCCGCGGTGGGCGGTGGAGCGCAAAAGTCAAGCCGCACAATGCTTTCGAAGCCAATTCGAGCCCCCGGCAGCGGTGTTGCCGCCGTTCGTGCTCGAGCGGCTACTTGCCGTGGGGGAGATGGTTTTCCGGTGACCACGCGGCTGCCCGACGCGTACTTCGACCGGATGTACGCCGGCGCACACGATCCCTGGGAGTTGTCGACGCGCTGGTATGAGGAGCGCAAGTACGCCATCACGCTGGCACTGCTGCCCAGACCGAGATATCGGCACGCGTTCGAGCCGGGCTGCTCGATCGGGACGTTGACCGGGCAGTTGGCGGCGCGCTGTGACCACGTCACCGCCGTCGACGTGGCCGACGCGGCCATTCGCACCGCCGACGCCCGGCTGCGGGATAGCGGCTGCCGCGACCGCGTGACGCTCTCGCGTGGATCCCTGGACGAGCCGTGGGCGGGCGGCCCGTTCGACCTGTTGGTGCTCAGCGAGATCGCCTACTACCTCGCGGCGGAAACCCTCGCGGAGGTGCTGCGACGGGAGTGTCCGCGATTGGTGCGCGGCGCGACTGTCGTCGCCGCCCACTGGCGGCACCCGGTGGATGATTATCTGCTCACCGGCGATGCGGCGCACGCCGTCATTGCGGCCACGCCCGGGCTGACACCACTGGGGCGATATTGCGACGACGACGTCGTGATCGATGTCTTCGACACCGCCGACGGTCGCTCAGTGGCGGCGCGGGAGAACGTTCCCGGCGCGCGGGAGCGAACATGCGGATAGCGACCTTCAACATCCTGCACGGCCGCACCGTCGGCGACGGCGTCGACCCGCAACGGCTACGGGACTGCGTGCGACGCCTCGATCCGGACGTGCTCGCCCTGCAGGAAGTCGACTTCGACCAGCCGCGGTCCGGTCGGGCCGATCTGACCGCGGCCGCGGCCGAGGCGATGGGTGCCGTGGAGCACCGGTTCGTCGCCGCCATCTCGGGAACGCCGGGGGCGACCTGGATGGCGGCTACCGGACGCGAACAACCGGGGACCGCGGCCTATGGGATTGCATTACTGTCCCGCTTCCCGGTGACCAGCTGGCAGGTGGTGCGGTTACCCCGGATTCCGATGCGCTTCCCGATGTATCTGCCTGGCCCCAACAAGGTGATGATCGTCGACGAGGAGCCCCGGGCTGCTGTGATCGCGCGACTGCAGACTCCGCTGGGGCTGATGACGGTGGCTAACACCCACCTGTCCTTCGTGCCGGCGTGGAATGTGCGTCAGCTGCGGCGCCTGATGCGGGACCTGCGGGGACTGCCGGGGCCGCGGCTGCTGGTCGGCGACCTCAACCTCCCGCCCGCTCCCGTCCACCGCTGGACCGGGATGCGGCCACTGGCGTCGGCGGCGACGTTTCCGGCCGACGCGCCGACCCGGCAGCTCGATCACATCGTGACCGACGACAGGGAACTGCGTGCCGGCGCGACGGTCGCGGAGCTGATGCCGATTTCAGATCACCGCCCGCTGGTGGCGGACCTGCACCGCTGAGTCACTCCTGCCCGCTGAGTCACCGCCCGCTGCGTCACTCCTGCTGGCTGCGCGCCTCCGCGCCGGTCATACCGGCGTCGAAATCGTCGTCGGCGGCCGTGCGTCCCACGTAGTCGCCGTCCTGGTCGCGTCCCTCGCGTGAGTTGGCGACGTGCTCGTCGCCCTGTACGTCTTCTTCGCTCTTCTCTTTGCCACCGGTCATCGCGACCTCCTTCAGGTCTTGGGTGTGTGGGGTCTGGGCTCGCGCTAGGACAGGCAGTGCGCAGCGTCCACCAGCTCCGCGCTCATGTTGCGCTCCATCATCTTCAGCGCGGCCGAACCGAGTTCCTCGTCGATGTGGGCCACCGCATCAGGCGGCACCACCACCTCGTAGTGGCGCAGATAGCCGTCCAGTGCGCTGTAGAGGATGCACTGTTCGGTGACCTGGCCGGCCAGCACCAGACGCCGGCTCTTCAAGCGGTCCAGCAGGTAATCCAGCGCCGTCGAGTAGAAGACGCTGTGGCGGACCTTGGTGATGACGTAGGTGTCCTCCGGCGGCACCAGCGGTTTGACCAGTTCGGGCCGCTTGCCGTCGAGCGCGGCGGAGATGATCGAGCGGCGGTCGGCAGTGAAGTTGCCGTGGTTGTCGTTGACGTAGATGAGGTCGACGCCGTCGTTGTCGCGAGCGTCGTTCACCAGCCCGACCAGGGGATCCATGATGCCGGCAACGTTGTCGGCCAGTTGTTCGGCATCGGGGTGGTCGTAGTCGTTGAACATATCGATGATCAGCACCGCGGTATCACTCACAGTCGACTTGTACCCGCTCTCCGGGAACTCAACAGGATGATGCGTAATCCTGGGGAGCCGCCACCAAAATTGGCGAGTGCGGCAACTGTGTCCCTGGGATATAGTAACCGTAATGAGGTTTCCTACGTCTCTGGGAGTGAGCATGGTTTACATCGGGACAGACCCGCTCGTCCACGGGCCGGCCACGACCAGCGACTCGGGTGAGCGCGCCGTGAGCGTGCCCGGTTTGGTAGCTGCAGCCACCTGGGCGGTCGGTCTGGTCATCGGGCTGGTCGCAATGGCATCGGGACACGAGTTGCTGGCCGGAGTGGCACTTGTACTGGCCATCATGTCGCCCTGGCTCGGCCTGGCCTGGGTGGCGCGCACCCAGCGTGCCGACATGCGTCGTCAACGCGCGCTTGCCCAGCAGGCCGTGCTGTACCCGGGCAGTTGGCCGACGTTGCAACTCACCGCTCGCTGACACCCGCGGGCGCGCGATAGCACATCTGAGATTTCCTCCCGCCGAAGGGGTGTGGGCGGCTGCGGAATGGGGTACTGCCTGTGCCAACGGGCGACCATGTGGTGGCCGGCCCGGCCCTCCGCAGGAAGGAACTGCCATGACTACCGTCAGCGACTATGACGCCCGCCGCGTGACCGATACCGACGCCGCGGATCGATCCACACTGCGTGAGCTGGGACCCATGCCGAAGCTGGCCACGACTGTGGTCGACGACGACCCGAACGAGTCGCTCTTCTTCGAGTTGCCGGGTGCGGACCTCTCCAGCGAAGAACTCTCGGTCGTGGTGATCCCGCAGCGCGCCGACGAATTCACCTGCTCGAGTTGCTTCCTGGTGCAGCACCGCAACCGATTGCGCGACACCAGTGGCGGACGGCAGATCTGCGCCGACTGCGCGTGACTCCCGCGTAGGAGGACAATCCCTGCGTGTGAGCCCTCCACCCGGACTGCCCGCTCCGCGCGGGTTCCGTAGCGCCTTCGCCGCGGCGTACGCACTGGCCTACCTGATAGGCGGCGAACGCCGGATGATGCGGCTGATCCGCCGGTACGGCCCCATCATGACCATGCCGATCCTCAGCCTGGGTGACGTTGCGATTGTGTCCAATGCGGCGCTGGCCAAAGAAGTTTTCACCGCGCCGACGGATGTGCTGCTGGGGGGCGAAGGGGTGGGACCTGCGGCGGCCATCTACGGATCCGGGTCCATGTTCGTCCAGGAGGAACCGGAGCACCTGCGGCGGCGCCGGATGTTGACACCACCGCTGCACGGCGCCGCGCTCAACTCCTACGTGCCGGTGATCGAAGCGTCGACACGGGGGGCCATGCGCGCGTGGCCCGTCGATCGCCCTTTCGAGATGCTGCAGGCCGCGCGGGCGCTGATGCTCGATGTGATCGTCCGAATCATCTTCGGCGTCGAGGAGCCGGAAGAAGTCCGGCGGCTGGGGCGGCCCTTCGAACACCTGCTGAACCTCGGGGTATCAGAGCAGTTGACCGTGCGCTACGCGCTGCGCGGGCTCGGCACGTTGCGGGTGTGGCCGGCGCGGGCGCGGGCCAATCGCGAGATCGACGACGTGGTCATGCGGCTCATCGCCGAGCGCCGCAACGACCCCGGGCTGGCCACCCGCCGCGACATCCTGTCGTTGTTGATGTGCGCTCAATCCGACGACGGGCTGTCGGACAGCGAGATTCGAGATGACCTGATTACCTTGATGCTGGCCGGCCACGAAACCACCGCAACCACCCTGGCATGGGTGTTCGACCTGTTGCTGCATCATCCCGATGCCCTGCGGCGGGTGCGGGACGAGGCGACGGCCGGCGGAGAGGAGTACACGACGGCGGTGATCGATGAGGCGCTGCGGGTACGCCCGCCCGCCCCGCTGACCTCCCGGGTGGCGGCGCAACCCTTTCGGTTGGGCGGCTACGAGGTCGCGGCGGGGACCCGGATCGTCGTCCACATCGTCGCGATCAACAGGGATCCGGCCGTCTACGAGTCGCCACGGGAATTCCGGCCGGAGCGGTTCCTGGGTGTCCGGCCTCAGACGTATGCCTGGCTGCCGTTCGGTGGCGGGGTGAAACGCTGCCTGGGCGCCGCATTCTCGATGCGGGAGCTGATTACGGTGCTGCACGTATTGCTGCGTGAAGGTGAATTCATTTCCGTGGATTCCCGGCCCGAGCAGGCGGTGCGCCGGTCCATCATGCTCGCGCCGCGCCGCGGCACGAGCGTGCGATTCCGGCCGCTCCAAGAATTCGTTTAGAACCCGTCCAGGGCCGGGTGCCATGGTGCTGCCATGACGACCAACTTTTCGAGGAAGGCGGTTGTGGGTGCGGCGCCGGAACCGGCCACCAGCGGTTACGCCTCGGCGGCCTTGGTATTCAGCATCGTCGGAGCGGTGCTGCTGGGTGTCTTCTGCGCGATCGCGGCGTTGTTGCAGCCTGAAACCCTCCCACAGGGCAGGCGCGAGGCTATCGCGGCGCTGGTGATATCGGCGACCTGGGTGGTAGTGGCAGTGGCGGTGCTGCACGGATCTTCGATGTAGATCTGTGACAGAGCGATGTGATTGGACCCACAATTCGCGGGGTACACGGAGGTTGGATCTGCCAATTAGACAGCGTTCAACAGAAGGGGCGCGACGTGATTATCCTGGGAATTATTTTGCTGCTGATCGGCTATTTCGCCGGCATCCCAATTCTCTACACAATCGGCGGCATTCTCGTGCTCGTCGGTGTGATTCTGTGGATTCTGGGTGCGGTTGGGCGCCCGGTCGGAGGCCGAAGAGTCTGGTTCTAGCGCACTCGCCTGCGCCCTGAGCTAGTTGCGTCGGACCGGAACTGCGGAAACGCGGTTTCGGTCCGACGCATTTTTGGTCGGTAGAACATGAGTCGGGGTGGCGGGATTCGAACCCACGGCCTCTTCGTCCCGAACGAAGCGCGCTACCAAGCTGCGCCACACCCCGCTTGAAGCCTCGACAGCCTATCGCACCGGACCAGTCACCTCCCAAACGGCAGGTCGGCGGGTCAGTCCCAGCGGCAGGAGCGTTCAAATTCGGCTAGCGCCCGGGCGGCACCACGGGGGTCCAGCCCCTGGGCGGCCACCCATTCGTCGTCGAAATAGGTGTCGGCATAGCGATCACCGCTGTCGGCCAGCAGTGTGACCACCGAACCGTGGCGGCCCTCGGCGACCATCTCGGCCAGCAGGCCGAAGGCACCCCAGAGGTTGGTGCCCGTCGACGGGCCCACCCGTCGGCCGAGGACCGCGCTGACGTGGCGGGCGGCCGCGATCGAAGCCGCATCGGGCACCGAGACCATCCTGTCCACCAAGGACGGCAGAAATGACGGTTCCACCCGCGGCCGGCCGATGCCCTCGATCCGCGAGGACGCGCCGGTCACCACGTCGGCCCGGTTGTCGACGTAGGCCGGGAAGAACGCGGAATGCTCCGGGTCGACAACGCACAACTGCGTCGCGTGCCGCCGATAGCGGATGTAGCGGCCGATCGTTGCGCTGGTGCCACCGGTGCCGGCCCCCACCACGATCCAGGCGGGTATCGGGTGGGACTCCAAGGTCATCTGCAGGTAGATCGACTCGGCGATGTTGTTGTTGCCGCGCCAGTCGGTGGCACGCTCGGCGTTGGTGAACTGGTCCAGATAGTGGCCGCCGGTCTCCGCGGCGACACGGGCGGCCTCGGCGTAGACCTCGCTCGACTTCTCCACGAAATGGCAACGGCCGCCTTGTGATTCGATCAATGCGATCTTGCTCGCGCTGGTCGCCGCCGGCATCACCGCGACGAACGGCAAACCCAGCATCGCCGCGAAATAGGCCTCCGACACCGCGGTGGAACCCGAGGACGCCTCCACCACCGTCGTGCCCTCCTCGATCCAGCCGTTGCACAGCGCGTAGAGAAAGAGGGAGCGCGCGAGCCGGTGTTTGAGGCTTCCGGTGATATGGGTCGTCTCGTCCTTGAGGTAGAGCTCGACGCCGGCCCCGGAACCCCATTCGGCCGGCAGCGGGTACCGCAGCAGATGGGTGTCGGCGCTGCGCCGGGCGTCCGCCTCGATCAGCCGGATCGCATTGTCGGTCCAGGTCCGGGAGAGACTTCGGGCCGCGATGCGGGTCTGTGTCAACGCACGGACACGGTTGGCTGTGAGCGCCCCAGGTTGCTGGTCGAATCCCGGCCGCCCATCGGGGTGGCGATCAGCGTCAGCAGGGTCGCCTCGGGCCGGCAGCAGAACCGCACCGGCGCGAACGGTGAGGTGCCGATACCCGCGGAGACGTGCAGCCGGGTGTGAGAGCCCCACTGGGAAGCGCCCTTGGCCCGGGAGCGGTCCAGCCCGCAGTTGGTGACCAGCGCGCCGTAGAACGGGAGGCACAGCTGTCCGCCGTGGGTGTGGCCGGCCATGATCAGCTGGTACCCGTCGGCGGCGAAGCGGTCCAGCACCCGCGGCTCCGGCGAGTGCACCAGCCCCAGCCGCAGATTGGCGGCGGGGCTGGCCGGTCCGGCGATCGTCTCGTAGCGGTCTCGGTCGATGTGCGGGTCGTCCACGCCGGCGGCGGCGACGTGCAGACCGGCGACCTCGAACTCGCGGCGATTGTGGGTGAGGTCGAGCCAACCCCGTTCGGTGAACGCCGCACGCAGGTCCTGCCAGGGCAGCGGCTCGCCCTTGATCCGGTGATCGGGGTTGGTCAGGTAGTTCATCGGGTTCTTCAGGCGCGGCCCGAAGTAGTCGTTGCTGCCGAAGACGAAGACCCCGGGACGGGACAGCAGGTCGCCCAGGGCCTGCACCACCGCCGGCACCGCCTTGGGGTGGGCCAGGTTGTCGCCGGTGTTGACCACCAAGTCGGGCTCCCAGCTGGCCAACTCGCGCAGCCAGGCCTGCTTGCGCCGCTGGTTCGGTGTCATGTGCAGGTCGCTGATGTGCAGCACCCGCAGTGGGGTCGAACCCGGGCTCAGCACCGGCATCGTGATCTCGCGCAGTACGAATGCATTGCGCTCGACGAACGCCGCGTAGCCGATCCCGGCGACCGCCGAGCCAAGCACTGCGGCTCCGGTCTTCAACGCGACAGGGAGTACCTCAGCCATGCCAGGCAGTTTACTGCCGGGAACCGACTCGACGCGCGGCTCTTCGCGTGATCAGCGCCTAGGGGGGCGGCGGTGCCGGCGGTGGAGGCGCCAGCAGCGGAATGGTGATCGGGGGCAGGCCGGGTATTTCGACGACCTGCGATCCGACAACCTCCGGCGGCAACCCGCCCTCGGGCGGCGGCGGCGGTGGCGGCGGGATGCCGTTGCTGATCTGAATCGTCACGATCGAGCCGGGAATCGTCTGGCCGGTCGGCGACGTTCCGACGA
Source organism: Mycobacterium sp. (assembly GCA_003987775.1). Classification (GTDB taxonomy): domain Bacteria; phylum Actinomycetota; class Actinomycetes; order Mycobacteriales; family Mycobacteriaceae; genus Mycobacterium. The sequence goes on along the minus strand of RXJD01000022.1, from coordinate 159,303 downwards.
CCTCGCCATACTTGGCGCTGCTGTTGACCGAGTTGGGCTGGTCGGCGACCTGGAAACCGGCGTCCCGCAAGCGCTGACGTGCCTGGTCGATGTCCAGACCGGCCACGCTGGGCACCCGCCCGGCCGGCGAACCGTCCATGTACCGCGGGTCGGTGGGCGGCAGGTGCACCTCGCCAAAGTTGTTGGCGATCGGCTGTAGCGCGGTGAACCAGGTGCGCGCGGGCTCGTTACCGCCGTACAGATCACCGCTGCCGCAATGCCGCAGCGGGGCCGAGCACAGGTCGGTCGGCGAGGGCGAGTCGTCGTAGATGTAGTTGGCCGCCGCGTAGCGGTTGGTGAAGCCGACGAAGCCGGAAGACCGGTGCGCCTCGGTGGTGCCGGTCTTGCCGGACATCGGCAGGCTCCAGCCGGCCGCTCCGGCCGAACCGGCCGCCGTGCCGCTGCCCACCGCGTCCTTGCTCATGGCGTTGGCGAGCGTGTTGGCCAGTCCTTCGGGGACCACCTGCTCGCAGGTCTCGGTGGTGACGGAGACCTCGTTGCCGTTGCGGTCGATGAGCTTGTCGATCGGGTTCGGCGGGCACCACATGCCGCCGGAGGAGAGCGTGGCGGCGACATTCGACAGTTCCAGCGCGTTGACCTCGATGGGGCCGAGGGTGAACGAGCCGATGTTCTGCCGTTTGACGAAGTCGGCCAGGCTCTCGTTGCTGTCGGGGTTGTAGTCGCGCGCGGTGCCGGGGTTGGCGTAGGACCGCAGGCCGAGCTTGATGGCCATGTCCACCGTCCGGGACACGCCGACCTGCGAGATCAGCTTGGCGAACGCGGTGTTGGGCGAGGTGGCCAGCGCGTCCGTCACGCTCATGCTGCCGCGGTAGTTACCGGCGTTGATCACGCACCAGGTGTCCTTCGGGCAGCCCTTGGCGCCACCACTGCCCAGCCCCTTGCCTTGGAAGCGGCCCGGGACGTCGAGCTGGGCGTTGATGCCCATGCCCATGTCCAGCGCGGCCGCCGTCGTGAAGATCTTGAAGATTGATCCGGCGCCGTCGCCGACCAGGGAGAAGGGCTGTGGCCGCATCGTCTCGCCGGCCTCGGTGTCCAGGCCGTACTTGCGGTTGCTGGCCATCGCCACCACTTTGTGCGACGTCTTGCCGGGCAGGATCACGCTCATCACGCTCGAGATGCCGCTGAGCGTCGGGGGCGCGAACCTGTCGATGGCCGACTTGACCGGAATCTGGACGTCGGGATCCAGCGTGGTCCGGATCAGGTAACCACCGCGGGCTACCTGTTCCTTACTGATCCCCGCGTGCGAGAGGTACTCCTGCACGTAGTCGCAGAAGAAGGCGCGATCGCCGGCCGCGATGCAGCCGCGCGGCAATTCGTTCGGCTGCGGCAGGATCCCGAGCGGCTGGGTCTTGGCGGCGCGCAGGGCGTCGGCCTCGGCGGGGATGTTCTCGATCATGGTGTCCAGCACCAGGTTGCGCCGGGCCAGTGCGCCTTCGGGGTTGGTGTACGGGTTGAGCGCGCTGGTCGACTGCACCATGCCGGCCAGCAGCGCCGCCTGCTGCCAGTTCAGGTCGATCGCGTTGACCCCGAAGTAGGTCTGTGCGGCGTCCTGGATGCCGAATGAGTTGTTTCCGAACGACACCAGGTTCAGGTAGCGGGTGAGGATCTCCGGCTTGGTGAAGGTCTTGTCCAGCGTGAGTGCCATGCGGATCTCGCGCAGCTTGCGCGCCGGGGTGGTTTCGACGGCCGCGCGCTTCTCCGCGTCGGTCTGCGCCGTCACCAGAAGTTGGTAGTTCTTGATGTACTGCTGCTCGATGGTCGAACCGCCGCGGGTTTCGACATCCCCGGACGCGTAGCCGGCCAGGCCGGTCAGCGTGCCTTTCCAGTCCACACCGTTGTGGTCGGCGAACCGCTTGTCCTCGATCGACACGATCGCGAGCTTCATGGTGTTGGCGATCTTGTCCGACGGCACCTCGAAACGACGCTGGGAGTACAGCCACGCGATCGTGTTTCCTTTGGCGTCGACCATCGTCGACACCGCCGGCACCTGTCCCTCCAGGAGTTGAGCCGAGCCGTTGGCGACGACCTCGGAGGCGCGGTTGGACATCAGCCCCACGCCACCGGCGAGCGGGAACATGAGCGCGGTGGCGACCACGCTGGCGAGCAGACAGAAGCCCGCGAGCTTCAGCAGCGTGAGTGCTACCGGGGGACGCTCGGACATGCGTACTACAGTAGCGACCTCTCGTCACCCCCCCGCGCCGTGCGGCTGGAAAAAATTTCTGTAGCAGCTGTCGGACCGGTCCGCTACCCCTGGGAACTGTGAATTTCCTGCGACTGCACTGGTCAGAGCCCCAAAAGGGGACAAGCCGGCCCTGTTTTGCCCGGCCGGTCGACGCAAGACGGCACGAACGTCCCAGAAAAAGCGTTATCGGACTGTTGCGCAATTGGCGTCCCAACCCCTAACTTAGAGACGCAGTGAGATTCAGGTAACACCGATGTGCACATTGTGGCTCGAATCGCATGGTCGGCTGGTACCCGAAGAGGGCGGTCGCAGGCGGCGACCGGAAGGAAGGGATCAGCTCGTGTCAGGAACGCGTCCGGGCGCACGAAGGACCAACCTCACGTCCACAGGCAATCTGCTCCGCAGCGTCGAGGCTGAGGAGCGCATCACCTGGGTGTCGCAGGCGTTGTGCCGGGCGACGGATCCCGACGAGCTGTTCGTACGCGGCGCCGCCCAGCGCAAGGCCGCTGTTATCTGCCGGCACTGCCCTGTAATGCAGGAATGCGGCGCGGACGCCCTGGACAACAAGGTGGAGTTCGGCGTCTGGGGCGGCATGACCGAGCGTCAGCGCCGGGCGCTGCTGAAGCAGCACCCCGAGGTGGTGTCCTGGTCGGACTACTTCGACAAGCGCAAGCGCCGCAACATCGTCTGACCGGCTGCGCAAACCCGCGTGCTGCGGGCCCTCACGTCATTACTTTTTTATTACAGCTTAGCTGGACGTCGTAGTTGCGCCCGGCTATTTTCCCTGGTCAGCGCCCTTTTTTGCGGTGCAGCGCCGATTGGGCCTGCTGACCGTCATTGAATGAGCGTCAAATAAGGGCGGTTCTGAGCGCCGTCACCGCAGGTCATGACACCTTTACAGAGTTGGTTGCTGACGTAACTCGACGATCGCCGGCAGGTGGCCGCACGGCCCGGACGGCGGGGGTCCGCGGAGTTCCAGGCGCCTCATTTTGAGTCCGCCTCCATCATTACTTTATTGTTACAGCTTAGCAGGACGAACTATCCGGATCGCTGCATTAACGCAGGTCAGCGGGGTTTTTGGGGCAGTAGATACTGATGTTGTTCGGGTCCGCCGTTGAATGGGCGTCAAATAACGGCCGTGCGCAGAAGCATCGTCGCAGGTCAGCGCGCGATCAAGCGGACGTGATCTGATCGGCCAGGGCGCGCAGCGCCTCCAGGTCGGAGACGTCGAACGGCAGCGAGGGCACTCCGACGACGGGCACATGGGGGTGGGCGCCGGTGAACCGGGACAGCAGCCGGATCTCCCTCTTGGCCGTCTGACCGCGATCGGCATGGATATGCAGCACGGCGGCCGCCAGGGACGCGGCCTCGGAACCGTTCGCCTCGGCCTCGAGCTTTTCGGTGGCGTCGATCGCCCGCTCGACCGGCAGCGAACACAGCAGCGGATGGGTGCGATTCAGGACCAGCCCGGCCAGCGGCATCCCTTCCTGGGACAGGCGGTCGACGAAGAAAGCCGCCTCGCGCAAGGCGTCGGGCTCGGCGGCCGAGACGACCACGAACTGGGTGCCGCGCCGCTTCAGCAGCGCGTAGGTGCGGTCAGCCTTCTCCCGGAAGCCCCCGAACGTCGCGTCCAGCGACTGAACGAACGCCGCCGCGTCGCCCAGCATCTGCGAGCCCAGGATTGTCGACATCGCTTTCATGGCCAGACCCATCGCACCGGTGACGAGCCGCCCGATGCCACGGCCGGGTGCGAGCAGCAGGCGCCACAGCCGGCTGTCCATGAAGCTGCCCAGACGCTTGGGGGCGTCCAGGAAATCCAGGGCGTTGCGAGACGGCGGTGTGTCCACCACCACCAGGTCCCAGCGGTCCTGGGCCAGCAGCTGTCCCAGCTTCTCCATGGCCATGTATTCCTGCGTGCCGGCCAGGGAGGTGGCGACCGTCTGATAGAACTGGTTGTCCAGAATCGATTGCGCCCGTTCGGATCCCGAGTACTGGACCACCATCTCGTCGAAGGTGCGGCGCATGTCCAGCATCATCGCGTGCAGCTCGCCGGGCACCTCCGGAGCCAGCGGAACACGTTGCGGCGTGTTGCCAAGGTCGTTGACTCCCAACGCTTGTGCGAGTCGCTTGGCCGGGTCGATAGTCAAAACCACTACCGTGCGCCCATATTCGGCCGCGCGCAGTGCTATCGCCGCCGCGGTGGTCGTCTTGCCGACGCCGCCCGCGCCGCAGCACACCACCACCCGATTGGTCGTATCGGCCAGAATCGAGGCCATATCAAGGGTTTGCGGCTTGTGTGGCTGCGTCATGTCACCGAACTCCCTGTTGCGCAAGTACTTCCGAAAGCTCGTAGAGGCTGCCCAGGTCGACTCCGTCGGAGATCGTCGGCAGCTCCAGCCTGGGGACCTGCAGCGACTCGAGCTGCTGGGCGGTCTCCGAGCGAGCGCTGATCCGGGTGGCGTGTTCGATGGTCTCGGTCAGCAGGCCCGCGAAATCGGCGTCCTCGAGCTCGATTCCGGCCGTCGCCAACCCGGAACGCACGGCGTCGGCGTCCACCACGCCCTCGGCGGCCTTGGCCAGGTCGTCGCTGCCCAGGTAGGCGGGGATGTTGCGGTTCACGATGACGCTGCCGATCGGCAGCTCCATCTCGGCGAGCTCCTCGATGGCCTCCAGCGTTTCCTGCACCGGCAGCGCTTCCAGCAGCGTCACCAGGTGAATGGCCGTCTGGTCGGAATGCAGCAGCTTGACCACGCCTTCGGCCTGCGAGTGCACCGGTCCGCCCTTCGCGAGGTCGGACACCGCCTTGGTCACGTCGAGGAAGCGGGCGATGCGGCCGGTCGGGGGTGCGTCGACGACGATCGCGTCGTAGACCGGCAGGCGATTCTTGTCGACCCGGATCACCGTCTCTTTGATCTTCCCGGTGAGCAGCACGTCACGCAGCCCGGGCGCGATGGTGGTCGCGAACTCGATGGCGCCGATGCGGCGCATCGCCCGGCCCGCGATGCCCAGGTTGTAAAACATGTCGAGGTACTCCAGGAACGCGGCCTCGATGTCGATGGCCAGCGCGTTGACCTGGCCGCCGCGTTCGGCGGTCGCGATCTTGAGTTCCTGGTAGGGCAGCGGCGGGACGTCGAACAGCTGGGCAATCCCTTGGCGCCCTTCGACTTCCACCAGCAGGACCTTGCGCCCGCCAGCCGCCAGGGTCAGCGCCAGGGCGGCCGCGATGGTCGACTTTCCGGTACCGCCCTTGCCGGTTACGAAATGGAGGCGAGCCTTCGACAACCGCGAGGGCCACCCGACGGTACTACCGCCGCTCGATGTGTTTGCCACCATCGCATGCTAGCCGTTGCTGTTTTGCCCGATAAGCTCGCGACCATGACCCAACCCACCACATGGGAGTACGCGACGATTCCGCTGCTCACCCACGCCACCAAGCAGATCCTCGACCAGTGGGGCGCCGACGGCTGGGAGCTGGTCGCGGTGTTGCCCGGCCCCACCGGCGAGCAGCACGTCGCCTACCTCAAGCGCCCCAAGTAGGGTCCGGCCGGATGAGCGCGAAAGCACGCCTGGAGGAGCTAGGCCTGACGCTTCCGCAGGTGGCGGCACCGCTGGCGGCCTACGTGCCGGCAGTGCGCACCGGAAATCTCGTCTACACCGCCGGCCAGTTGCCGCTCGTCGCCGGAAAGTTGAGTGCCACCGGCAAAGTCGGCGCTGACGTCGCCCCCGACGTGGGCAAGGCGCTGGCCAGGGTGTGCGCCCTCAATGCGCTCGCCGCGGTGGATTCCGTGGCGGGTCTGGACTCGGTGACCCGGGTGGTGAAGGTGGTCGGATTCGTCGCCTCCGCGCCGGGCTTTCATGGTCAGCCGGGCGTCGTCAACGGCGCTTCAGAACTTCTTGCCGAGGTGTTCGGCGACAACGGTGTGCACGCACGCTCGGCGGTGGGTGTCGCCGAGCTGCCGCTGAACGCGCCGGTGGAAGTCGAAATGATCGTGGAGGTCGGGTAGCGGCCGTGGCCGGGTCAGCGCTCGCCCATCCCGCCTACGCCCAACTGCGGGCGGTGACCGATACCGCCTCGGTGTTGCTCTGCGACAACCCCGGCCTGATGACGCTGGAAGGCACGAACACCTGGGTGCTGCGTGGTCCGCGCAGCGACGAGTTGGTGATCGTGGACCCGGGACCCGATGACGACGAGCACATCGCACGGGTGGCCGCCCTGGGCCGCATCACTCTGGTGCTGATCAGTCATCGGCACGGGGACCACACCGACGGCATCGACAAGCTGGTCGAGCTCACCGGGGCGACGGTGCGCTCGGCGGGCAGCGGGTTCTTGCGCGGGTTCGGCGGCGAGCTGGTCGACGGCGAGGTGATCGACGCCGCCGGTCTGCGGATCACCGTGATGTCGACGCCCGGGCACACCGCCGATTCATTGTCGTTCGTGCTCGAGGACGCGGTGCTGACGGCCGACACAGTGCTGGGGCGCGGCACCACCGTGATGGACAAGGAAGACGGCAATCTGACCGCCTACCTGGAATCGCTGCACCGGCTGCGCGGGCTGGGACGGCGGGCGGTATTGCCTGGACACGGGCCGGAACTGCCGGCTCTCGACGCGGTTGCCCAGGGGTATCTGGCGCACCGGAACGAGCGGCTCGAGCAGGTGCGGTCGGCGCTGCGCGAACTCGGCGAGGATGCCAGCGCCCGCCAGGTCGTCGAACACGTCTACACCGACGTCGACGAGAAGCTGTGGGACGCCGCTGAGTGGTCGGTGCAGGTGCAGCTGGACTACCTGCGGGCGTAGCGGCTGCGGCGCCGGTTTCCGGCACGTCGCGCGTCCGGGCGGTTTGGCGCGCCGAAATTGAAACCACGCACACCTGCGCCGGCGTGTTCTGTACCTCAGATAAGTGTCGCGGACGCGCGCTGGGCGCGCGCGCTTACCTCGCTCGGCGCGCGAGCCTCTCGGAGTCCGAGATGAGCACGCTCTTGCCCTCCAGGCGAATCCACCCGCGGTGCGCGAAATCGGCCAGCGCCTTGTTGACCGTCTCCCGGGACGCGCCAACCAGCTGGGCGATCTCCTCCTGGGTCAAGTCGTGGGTGACGCGCATGGCGCCACCCTCCTGGGTGCCGAAACGCTGTGCGAGCTGCAGCAACTGCTTGGCCACCCGGCCGGGCACGTCGGTGAAGATCAGGTCGGCCAGGTTGTTGTTGGTGCGCCGCAACCGGCGGGCCAGGACGCGCAACAGCTGCTCGGCGATCTCCGGACGGTCGGCGATCCACGCCCGCAGCGCGTCGCGGTCCATCGAGACCGCACGCACCTCGGTGATCGTCGTTGCGCTCGACGTTCGCGGGCCCGGGTCGAAGATCGACAGCTCACCGAACATGTCCGACGGGCCCATGATGGTGAGCAGGTTCTCCCGCCCATCGGGTGAGCGACGACCGATCTTCACCTTGCCCGCGACGATGATGTAGAGCCGGTCACCCGGTTCACCCTCAGCGAAAACGGTGTGTCCGCGGGGAAAGTCGACGGGCTGCAACTGCTTGGTCAGTGCGGCGACTGCGCTGGGCTCAACCCCTTGAAAGATTCCGGCCCTTGCCAGGATCTCGTCCACGTTGCCTCTTCTTGCCTCTTCAGTTTCCGACGAGTAGATACGGGCTGGCCAACCTGTGACGGCCGACACGAGTCTAAAGGTAGGCCAAACGGTGCGGCCTGCCAACGCTACACACGATTAACGTGTCGAATCACCGTAAACTGCGTATTGCTCAGATACCGCCCCTGGATGCGGGTCGGCAGGCCGGATTCGATACGCCCGACCATGTCGGCGGCAAAGAATGTCTCGGCGTGATGCCGCCCGGTCAGCGCTCTGGGCTGCGGCGCGGCTTCAAGTCCGAGCGCCTGACGGCGGTGCAGCAGCTCCAGCGCCTCCGGCATCCCCTCGCGGGCCAGCGTACGGACGTCGACAGCGTCGGCGTGATCGAGGAAATCGGCGACATCGGAGGCGGTCACGGTGTCATGGGCGAGTGACTTTTCCAGCCGCCCCAGCCCCAGCGCGGCCAACATCAGCAACGCGGGGATGCAGGCCACCAGCAACCACAACACAAATCGAGTAAACATGGCCAAGGTCTCAGCCAGATTACGAAATCAGTACTCTGTCGTAGGTGTCAGCGGCTAAGTCGTCCCCAGTCAAGGAAAAGGGGACGAAGCAGGCGGTCGCCAAGCGCTTCGCCAACGAAACCCGCACCGGTTTGGTGCGACGGGCGCGCCGGATGAATCGGACGCTGGCGCAGGCATTTCCGCACGTCTACTGCGAGCTGGACTTCACCACGCCGCTCGAGCTCGCCGTCGCGACGATCCTGTCGGCGCAGAGCACCGACAAGCGGGTGAACCTGACGACGCCGCCGCTGTTCGTGAAGTACCGGACCGCGCTGGATTATGCGCAGGCCGATCGCGACGAGCTGGAGGCGCTGATCCGCCCCACCGGCTTCTTCCGCAACAAGGCCACCTCGCTCATCGGACTGGGCCAGACTCTTGTCGAGCGGTTCGACGGCGAGGTGCCCCACACCATGGAGGAATTGGTGACGCTGCCGGGGGTCGGCCGCAAGACCGCCAACGTCATCCTGGGCAACGCCTTCGACATCCCCGGCATCACCGTCGACACCCATTTCGGCCGGCTGGTGCGCCGCTGGCGGTGGACCGCCGAAGAAGACCCGGTCAAGGTGGAGCACGCCGTCGGCGAACTGATTGAACGCAAGGAATGGACCCTGCTCAGCCACCGGGTGATCTTCCACGGCCGCCGGGTGTGCCACGCCCGTAAGCCGGCGTGCGGGGTGTGTGTCCTGGCCAAGGACTGCCCGACCTACGGGCTTGGCCCCACCGAGCCATTGCTGGCCGCTCCACTCGTCCAGGGCCCGGAGACCGACCACTTGTTGGCCCTGGCCGGGTTGTAGCCGCTCGCGGCATGAAGGGGCTCTCCGGTGCTGCCCGCTGGACCATTGCGGTCGTGGCGGTGGTGGTCGCTTTGGTGGTGGCGCTGGTGGCGCAATTGCACGACGACGCGGCGCCGCCGACGACCCCGCAGGGGCAGGCCGGGCGCGAACACCGGGATGCCGACACCGCCGAGGCACTGGCCGGACCGCGACAACGGGCCGCGCTGGCGCCCTGTCCGGCCCCGGGGACAGGGCCGGGCGTCCCGGTCCTGCAGGGCGTGGTGGCCGAATGTGCGGCCGACGGTTCCGCGGTGGACGTGGCGAAGGCGCTGGCGGGACGGCGCGTGGTGATCAACCTCTGGGCCTACTGGTGTGGGCCGTGCGCTGCCGAATTGCCCGCGATGGCCGAGTATCAACGTCGGGCGGGTTCCGACGTGACGGTGGTGACGGTGCATCAGGACGAGAACGAGACGGCTGCCCTGCTGCGGTTGGCCGAGCTGGGCGTTCATCTGCCGACGCTGCAGGACGGTCGCCGCCGGGTGGCGGCCGCGCTGCGGGTGGCAAACGTGATGCCCGCGACGGTCGTGCTGCGGCCGGACGGTAGCGTTGCGCAGACCCTGCCGCGGGCATTCGACAGCGCCGACGAGATTGCGGCCGCGGTCGGGGAGTGAGGCGGGGTGAACGAATCAGATGAGGTGCCGGTGACTGCTGCGGGTACCGCGCGCGAGCGGGGGACGGTCGCACTCACTCCTGACGCCGGCCCGGCCTGGTTGCGGCCGCTGATCGACAACGTCGACCAGATTCCCGATGCATACCGTCGCCGGCTGCCGGCTGACGTACTGGCCATGGTGACGGCCGCCAAGTCGTTGGGCCGGGGCGGCCGGGACGCCGCCGTGCTGGTGCTCTTCTCGGGACCGGAGTCAGGTGCCGCCGACGGCGGCGTTCCCGACGACGCCGACCTGCTGCTGACCGTGCGGGCCTCGACCCTGCGTCATCACGCCGGGCAGGCCGCCTTCCCGGGCGGCGCATCCGACCCCGGCGACGAGGGCCCGGTTGCCACCGCCCTGCGGGAGGCGCGCGAGGAGACCGGTATCGACACCGGGAGGCTGCACCCCCTGGTGACCATGGAACGGACCTTCATCGCTCCGTCGCGCTTCCACGTCGTCCCGGTGCTGGCCTACTCGCCTGACCCCGGCCCGGTGACGGTCGTGAACGACGCCGAGACCGCGATCGTCGCCCGGGTCCCGGTGCGGGCTTTCATCAACCCGGAGAATCGGCTGATGGTCTATCGGGGCACCCTGGGACGCCGCTGGGCCGGACCGGCGTTTCTGCTGAACCAGATGCTGGTGTGGGGCTTCACTGGCCAGGTGATCTCTGCGGTACTCGACGTCGCGGGCTGGGCGCAGCCCTGGGACACCGACGACATCCGCGAGTTGGACGACGCGATGGTGCTGGTCGGTGACTCGGACGGGTTGAGGGGCGGGCTGCGATGAATTCCATGACGCCCTCGCAGTGGCTGGACATCGCCGTCCTGGCGGTCGCGTTCATCGCCGCCATCTCCGGATGGCGTTCCGGCGCGCTGGGTTCGGTGCTCTCGTTCGCCGGAGTCGTGCTGGGCGCGGTGGCCGGCGTGCTGCTGGCGCCGCACATCGTCAGCCATATCGCCGCTCCGCGGGCCAAGCTGTTCGCCGCGCTGTTCCTGATCCTGGCGCTGGTGGTGGTCGGTGAGGTCGCCGGCGTGGTGCTGGGACGCGCGGTGCGCGGCGCGATCCGCAACCGGCCGATCCGCACCATCGACTCCGTCATCGGTGTCGGCGTGCAGCTGATGGTGGTGCTGACCGCCGCCTGGCTGTTGGCGACGCCTTTGACCCAATCGAAGGACCAGCCGGAACTGGCCGCCGCGGTCCGGGGTTCACGGGTGCTCGCCGAGGTCAACGAGGTGGCGCCGACCTGGCTGAAGACGGTGCCCAAACGCCTTTCGGCGCTGCTGAACACCTCTGGCCTGCCCGCGGTGCTGGAGCCGTTCAGCCGTACCCCGGTGATACCGGTTGCCTCGCCGGACCCGGCACTGGCCAACAACCCGGTGGTGGCGGCGGCCGCGCCGAGTGTGGTCAAGGTACGCAGCCTGGCGCCGAGTTGTCAGAAGGTGCTCGAAGGCACCGGCTTCGTGATCTCACCCGAGCGGGTGATGACGAATGCGCACGTGGTGGCCGGCTCCAGCAGCGTCTCGCTGCAGGCCAACGGCAAGAACTACGACGCCACGGTGGTCTCCTACGACCCGCAGGTGGACATCGCGATCCTGGCTGTCCCGGGTCTGCCGTCCGCGCCGCTGGTGTTCGACGACACCCCCGCGAAGACCGGTACCGACGTGGTGGTGCTGGGCTATCCGGGCGGTGGCAACTTCACGGCCACCCCGGCGCGCATCCGGGAGGTCATCAAGCTCAGCGGGCCGGATATTTACCGCAGCCCGCAGCAGGTGACCCGCGACGTCTACACCATCCGGGCCAATGTGGAGCAGGGCGATTCGGGCGGGCCGCTGATCGACCTCGACGGCCGCGTGCTCGGGGTGGTGTTCGGTGCGGCCGTGGACGACGCGGACACCGGTTTCGTGCTGACGGCCGAGGAGGTGGCCGGCCAGCTCTCCAAGATCGGCGCCACCGCGCCGGTGAGCACCGGGGCTTGCGTCAGCTGACCTGCTGCACCTTGGCCAGAAATCGCGTCAGCAGCCGGTTGATCTCCTCGGGTGACTCTTCGTGGCTGAAGTGGCCTGCCCCGGCCACGGATACATAGCGCCCGTGCGGCGCGTAGCGCTGGGTGCGTTCGACGGGCGCGGCCAGGACGTAGGGGTCCGCGTCGCCACGGATGTGCAGCAGGGGCACACCTAGTTGCGCGGTGGTCGACTTGATGAACCGGTGGCCTTCCCCGCGTAGCTGGCTGCGCACCGCCCATCGCTGATATTCCAGTGCGCAGTGCGCGGCGCCCGGGATCTGGATGGCCTGGCGCAGGTACCGGATCGTCTGCGAAAAGTCTTCAGTCGCAAGCCATTTGGGGCCACTGCGGCTGCGGACGAGACGCTCGATCTCGGCGCCGTCGTGTCTGGTCAGCAGTCGCTCGGGCAATAACGGAGCCTGGTACCGCAGCAGCGTCGGCAGCAGCGCGCGGCCCTGGTCCCGGCGCGTGAGGGTGGACCGTCGCAACGCCGCCGGGTGCGGCGAACTGATCACGGCGATGCCGCGCACCAGCCGGGAATGCAGCAGTGCGGTGGCCCAGCAGGCCAGTCCGCCGTCGGCGTGGCCGATCAGCGTCGCCGAGGAATGTCCGAGTGCCCGGATCAGCCCGGCGGTATCGCCGGCCAGCGTCCAGCCGTCATAGCCGCGGGGCGGTTTGTCGCTGCCCCCGTAGCCGCGTAGGTCGACGGCGACCACGCGGGCTCCGGCGAGGGCGCGCAACTGGTGGCGCCACGACCACCAGAACGATCCGAAGCCGTGCAGCAGCATGACCAGGGGCCGACCGGTGCCGGCGCCGTTGGGGTTGCCGGCGTCGGCTTCGACGACGTGGAACCGGATGCCGTTGGCGTGCACATCCAGATGGCGCCAAGGCCCGTCGATGCGGACGACCGACGGATCTGGAGCCGGCACTTACCAGCCCGAGGGATCGGTGGGGGCGTTGTTCTCCGGCTTCTCGTGTTTGCCGTGGTGCTCCGGGAGCTGCTTGGGGCCCGCGGGGGTCTTGTCGTGGCCGGGGGCGAAGGCGGTGCGCGCCTCTTTGACCGATTCGATGGTCTTCTGCGGCCCGCGGATCCTGCGGACCTTCAGGAAGCCGAACAGCGCCAGCGCAATCGTGACGACGACCATGATGCCGAAGACGATCAGGAACGCCGCCCAGCGCCACAGCCAGTTGTCCAACAGCTCGGCGAGGAAAAAGAAGAAGAAGAAGGTCGAATAGAACAGCACGACCAGGGCGGAGATGAAGAAGACGCTGCCGGTCAGGCCTTTTTTGACGTCGCGGGTGATCTCCGCGCGGGCCAATTCGACCTCGGCGCGCACCAGGGTCGACATCTGGGTCGTGACATCCTTGATCAGGTCACCGACCGACGGCTCACCGGCCCTGGCATGCGGGTCGGCCAACGGGATCGTGGTCAGCGTGCTCGGCACACCGTTCTTTCGATCGGGTTTGCTCACAGACCGTCCTCTCCGTCTCGCGGCCCGCGGTGTCCCTCCGGGCCGCGCAGTGCGCGTAGTCGCGGTTTATGTTGCCATGCGGCGCGAGGCCGGACGAGGCCAGCCGAGGGCCGTCGCAAGTGCGGCGGGACGTATGCATTGATCCTCTACACTGGCCCACTGGTCTGAGATTCCTCACTCCAATCTTTGACAACCGAACGGGGTATCACTTTGCAGAAGGCGCGAAGCGGCGTGAAATCGGCTTCTGCCGCGGCCGTCCTGGCCGTTTTCTTGGGCCTTCTGTTCCTGCCGGCGAAGACCGCATCCGCAGACGACAAGGTCGCCCTGGGGGGTGGATCGGGCATCGTGGTCAACACCGGCACGCTGTGCACGCTGACCGCGATCGGTCACGACAAGTTCAACGACCTCATTGGATTCACCTCTGCCCACTGCGGCGGCCCCGGTGCGCCGGTGGCCGCCGAGGGCGCCGAGAACCGCGGCCAGGTCGGCACGATGGTCGCCGGCAACGACGGGCTGGACTATGCGGTGATCAAATTCGATCCCGCCAAGGTCAACCCCGTCAACAACGTCAACGGCTTCGCGATCAACGGCATCGGCCCGGAGCCGGTTTTCGGTCAGGTCGCGTGCAAGCAGGGCCGCACCACCGGCAACTCGTGCGGCGTCACCTGGGGTCCGGGCCAGGACCCGGGCAGCATCCTGATGCAGGTCTGCGGTGGCCCCGGTGACTCCGGAGCCCCGGTGACCGTCGACAACCTGCTGGTCGGAATGATCCACGGCGCCTTCAGTGACAGCCTGCCCAGCTGCGTCACCAAGTACATCCCGCTGCACACGCCGGCGGTGGTGATGTCGATCAACACCGACCTGGACGACATCGTCGCCAAGAACCGCCCGGGCTCGGGGTTCGTTCCGATCGCCTGAATTACTTCGCTTCGCGGATAGCGTCGAACACGTTGGGATCCAACAGTGTTGACGTATCGCCCAGGTCGCGGTTCTCGGCGACGTCGCGCAGCAACCGGCGCATGATCTTGCCGCTGCGGGTTTTCGGCAGCTCGGGCACGATGTGTACTTCGCGCGGCTTGGCGATCGGCGAGATCTCGTGGGCGACCTCGCCGCGCAACTCCTCGACGGTCCCTTCGCTGACGTCGTAGTTGGAACGCAACACGACGAACGCACAGATGGCCTGGCCGGTGGTGTCGTCGGTGACCCCGACGACGGCCGCCTCGGCCACGCCGGGGTGTCCGACGAGCGCGGATTCCACCTCCGCGGTGGAGATGCGGTGCCCGGAAATGTTCATCACGTCGTCGATGCGGCCCAGCACCCAGATCGCGCCGTCGGGGTCGAAGCGGGCGCCGTCACCGGCGAAGTAGTAGCCCTTGTCGGCGAACTTAGACCAGTACGTCTTGCGGTACCGCTCGGGGTCACCCCAGATGCCGCGCAGCATCGACGGCCACGGCTGGTCCAGCACCAGGTAGCCGGTGACGTGGGCTTCCCCTTCGGCATCCGGCGGCAACGGTTCACCGTGGTCGTCGACGATCTTGGCCGAGATCCCCGGCAGCGGGGTCATGGCCGAACCCGGTTTGACCTCGCTGACGCCGGGCAGTGGCGAGATCATCGCCGAGCCGGTTTCGGTCTGCCACCAGGTGTCCACCACCGGCACCCGGCCCCCACCGATGACGTCGCGGTACCACCGCCACGCCTCGGGGTTGATGATCTCGCCGACCGAACCGAGCAGCCGGATGCTCGACAGATCGTGCGCGTCCGGGATGTCGCGGCCCCACTTCATGAACGTCCGGATCAACGTCGGGGCCGTGTAATAGATTGTGACACCGTATTTTTCGATGATCTCGAAGTGGCGGTGCTCGCTGGGGGTGTTGGGTGTGCCTTCGTACAGTACTTCGGTGATGCCGTTGGACAGCGGGCCGTAGACGCCGTAAGTGTGCCCGGTGACCCAGCCGATGTCGGCGGTGCACCAGAACACGTCGGTCTCCGGCTTGACGTCGAAAATGGCGTGCATCGTGTACGCACACTGCGTCAGATAGCCGCCGCTGGTGTGCACGATGCCCTTGGGTTTGCCGGTGGTGCCCGAGGTGTACAGCAGGAACAACGGCTGCTCGGCGTCGAACGCTTCGGCGGTGTGTTCGGGCGAGGCCTTGTCCACGACGTCGTGCCACCACAGGTCGCGATCGTCGTTCCACGCGACGTCGATGCCGGTGCGCCGCACCACCAGAACGTGTTCGACGGGGCTGTCCTCGACCGACACCGCCTCGTCGGCGGCGTCCTTCAGCGGCGCCGGCTTGCCCCGGCGGAACTGCCCGTCGGCAGTGATCAACAGTTTGGCGTCGGCGTCGGCGATCCGGGTCCGCAGGGCGTGCGCGGTGAAGCCGCCGAATACCACGCTGTGCATGACGCCCAGCCGTGCGCAGGCCAGCATCGCGATCACGGCTTCGGGGATGAGCGGTAGGTAGATGGCGACCCGGTCGCCGGCGACCAGGCCGAGGTCGGTGAGCGCGTTGGCGGCCTTGCACACCTCCTGCTGCAACTGCGCGTAGGTCAGGGTGCGGCGCTGGTCCTGCGGTTCGCCTTCCCAGTGGATGGCGACCCGGTCGCCGTTGCCGGCCTCGACGTGCCGGTCCACGCAGTTGTAGGCGACGTTGAGCTTGCCACCGACGAACCACTTGGCGAACGGCGCGTCCGACCAGTCCAGCACCTCGGTGTAGGGCGTCTCCCACGACAGCCGGTCGGCCTGGGCGGCCCAGAACGCCAACCGGTCTTCCTCGGCCTGTTCGTACAGCTCCGGCCGGGCGTTGGCCTGTTCGGCGAACTGCGTTGGAGGCGGGTAGGAACCGGGGTGCTCTGCTTCGGTAGCGGTCACGGGTGTGAGCGTAACTCCGCGGCGGTGCGGACACGGACGGGCTTCGATTCGTCACCGGGAGTCCATCTGCCGGACAATTCGTCTCATGGCACCCGCATTTCGGTTAGTCGCTGTTCTGGTGGTCGGCGCGGGCGTTACGGCCCCGCCCGGGTGGGCGGCGCCGACTGACGTCGCGCCCTGCTCCCCAGGACAGGTCGTGGTGACCGCCGCCGGGCCCGAGGCGGCGGTGGGCCACCGCGCGGTGACCCTGATATTCGCGCCGGCCCCGGGCGCGGAGCCCTGCACGCTCAGCGGCTACCCCAGAGTGGAGTCGGGCAGCGGGGGACCGCCTGTCACGGCGCAGCCCACGCTGCGCGGATACATGGGTGGGCTGCCGAGCGGCCTCGACGTGCCGCCGACCGTCACGGTGTCGCCCTCGCAGCGGGCGGAGGCGGTGGTCGAGGGCATGTCGGTCAATGCCAGTGGCGACCCGTGTCCCAACTACACCGACCTGAGCGTCGTCCCGCCCGGTGGAGGCGATCCGGTCACCGTGCCGGCGGCGATCGACAGCTGCCAGTTGCAGGTGCACCCGGTAACCCAGGTGGTCATCGAACCGGCGCCACCGTCATAGCACGCTCTAGGGTCGGTCCTGTGGGCCGGACGATGCGGGTGGTGCTGGCTGTCCTGCTCGTGGCTGCGTGCCTGGCCGGGTGCGGCGGCGGAATGCTCACACCTGACGTGGTGGTGGTCAACGGCGGTGAACCCCCCAATCCACTGATCCCGACCGGCACGAATGACAGCAACGGTGGCCGCATCATCGACCGGTTGTTCGCCGGCCTGGTGTCCTACGACGCCGCCGGGCGATCCTCGCCGGAGGTCGCGCAATCGATCGAGAGCGTCGACAACATCAACTACCGGATCGTCCTCAAGCCGGACTGGAAATTCACTGACGGATCTGCGGTCACGGCCCACTCGTTCGTCGATGCGTGGAACTACGGCGCGTCAAGCGTCAATGCCCAACTGCAGCAGCAGTTTTTCAGCCCGATCGAGGGTTTCGACGGGTTATCGGCGGCCGCAGGCGACGGCAAGCCGACCACCATGTCCGGGCTGCGGGTGGTCAACGACCTCGAGTTCACCGTACGGTTGCGGGCGCCGACCATCGATTTCATGTTGAGTCTGGGCCACAACGCGTTTTATCCGTTGCCCTCGTGGGCTTTTCGCGACATGGCGGCGTTCGGTCGGCATCCGGTGGGCAACGGTCCCTACAAGCTGGACGACCGTCCGGACGAACCGGCGTGGGAACACAACGTCAAGATCGACCTGGCGGCCAACCCCGACTATCACGGCAATCGCAAACCCAGGAACAAGGGACTCCGGTTCGAGTTCTACGCCAATCTGGACACCGCGTATGCCGATCTCCTGTCGGGCAATCTCGATGTGCTGGATACGATTCCGTCCAGCGCGCTGACCATCTATCAGCGCGACCTGGGCGGCAACGCCGTGAAGGGGCCGGTGGCCGTCAGCCAGTCGCTCGATACGCCCTTGCGGCTGCCGCATTTCGGCGGCGAAGAAGGCAGGCTGCGCCGGTTGGCGATAGCGGCGGCGATCAACCGCCCACAGATCTGTCAGCAGATCTTCAACGGCACCCGCAGTCCGGCGCGTGATTTCACCGCAAGTTCACTGCCGGGCTTCGACCCGCACATCCCGGGCAACGAAGCGTTGGACTTCAATCCTGAACGTGCCCGCCAGTTGTGGTCGCAGGCCAATGCGATGGCGCCGTGGAACGGTAGCTACGCCATCGCCTACAACGCCGACAGCGGCCATCAGGAGTGGGTGGACGCGGTGGCCAACAGCATCAAGAACACCCTGGGCATCGACGCGGTCGGCGCACCGCAGCCGACCTTCGCCGGATTCCGGACCCAGATCACGAACCGCACCATCGACTCCGCGTTTCGCGCCGGCTGGATCGGTGACTATCCGTCGATGATCGAGTTCCTGGCGCCGCTCTACGCCACCGGAGCCGGGTCCAACGACGTCGGATATTCCAGCCGGGAATTCGACGCCGCACTGGCGGCCGCCGAAGCCGCGCCGGACTTGCGTCAGGCCGATGTGCTGGCCAACGTGGCACAACGAATCCTGTTGCACGACATGCCCGCCGTGCCGCTGTGGTACTACATCAGTGTCATCGGATGGTCGAGCCAGGTCAGCAACGTCAAGCCCACCTGGAACGGGCTGCCCGACTACGAGAACATCGTGAAGGGCGTGATGGGCTGATGTACTGGTATGTGCTGCGCCGGGTCGCCGTCATGATCCCGGTCTTCCTGGGCGCCACGCTGATGATCTACGGCATGGTGTTCCTGCTGCCCGGCGACCCGGTGGCCGCGATCGCCGGGGATCGGCCGCTGAGTCCGGAAGTGGCCGCGCAACTGCGGGCCCGCTACCACCTCGACGATCCGTTCCTGGTGCAGTACCTGCGCTACCTGGGCGGCTTGGTGCACGGCGACCTGGGCCGCGCCTACTCCGGTCTGCCGGTCAGTGCTGTTCTGGCACATGCCTTTCCGGTGACCATCCGGCTGGCACTGATCGCACTCGTGGTGGAGGGAGTGCTCGGCATCGGTTTCGGGGTGGTCGCCGGACTGCGCCAGGGCGGCATCTTCGATGCCACGGTATTGGTCACCGGACTGGTCATCATCGCGATCCCGATATTCGTGCTGGGCTTTCTGGCGCAGTTCGTGTTCGGCGTCCGGCTGGGCTGGGCTCCGGTCACCGTCGGCGGACGGGCCACTGTCGGGCGGTTGCTGCTACCCGGGATCGTGCTGGGTCTGGTGTCATTCGCGTATGTGGTGCGGTTGACGCGCTCCGCCGTCGCCGCGAATGCGCATGCCGACTACGTGCGAACCGCCACCGCCAAGGGGCTGTCGCGGCCGCGGGTCGTGACGGTCCACATCCTGCGCAATTCGCTGATCCCCGTGGTCACCTTCCTCGGCGCCGATCTCGGTGCGTTGATGGGCGGAGCGATTGTGACCGAGGGGATTTTCAACATTCACGGGGTCGGCGGCGTGCTGTATCAGGCGGTCACCCGTCAGGAGGCGCCGACGGTCGTGTCGATCGTGACGGTGCTGGTGTTGATCTATCTGATCAGCAATCTGCTGGTGGACCTGCTGTATGCGGCGCTGGACCCGCGGATCCGTTATGTATAGGCGTCCCAAGTTCGTCGTCGCCGCGGTGCTGATCGGATTGATATTGCTGGTCGCCGCATTTCCGGCGTTGTTCACCGGTGCCGATCCCGGCTACGCCGACCCCGGCCAGAGTCTGCTGCCTCCGTCGGCCACGCATTGGTTCGGGACCGACCTCCAGGGCCACGACATCTACGCGCGCACCGTGTATGGCGCGCGCGCCTCGGTCACCGTCGGCCTGGGCGCCACGCTGGCCGTATTCGTCGTCGGTGGAACCCTGGGCGCGCTGGCCGGTTTCTACGGGGGCTGGGTGGACGCGCTGGTCTCGCGCATCACCGACGTGTTCTTCGCATTGCCGTTGTTGCTGGCCGCCATTGTGCTGATGCAGGTCATGCACCATCGCACGGTCTGGACGGTGGTCGCGATACTGGCTCTGTTCGGGTGGCCGCAAGTGGCGCGCATCGCGCGCAGCTCGGTGCTCGAGGTGCGTGGCCGCGACTATGTACTGGCAGCGAAGGCGTTGGGCCTGGGCAGTTTTCGCACTCTGCTACGGCACGTGGTGCCCAACGCGATCGGCCCGGTGATCGCGGTGTCCACCATCGCACTCGGAGTCTTCATCGTCACCGAGGCGACTTTGTCGTATCTCGGGGTCGGGCTGCCGACCACAGTGGTGTCCTGGGGCGGCGACATCAACGTGGCGCAGATGCGGCTGCGAGCCGGCTCCGCCATTCTCTTCTATCCCGCTGGCGCCCTGGCGATTACCGTGTTGGCGTTCATGATGATGGGCGACGCGTTGCGCGACGGGCTGGATCCGGCATCCCGGGCGTGGCGGGTATGACCGGTCAGGGGTTGCTGTCGGTCGAGGGCCTGCAGGTGCGGTTCGGCACCGGCGAACCGGTGGTCCGCGGCGTCGATCTCAGCGTCCGCCGCGGCCAGACCGTGGCCGTCGTCGGCGAATCCGGTTCCGGGAAATCCACCACAGCGGCCGCGATCCTCGGGCTGTTGTCACCCGGCGGACGAATCACCGCCGGTCGCATCATGTTCGACGGGCAGGACATCACCGGTGCCGGCCGGCGCCTGATGCGGTCCATCCGCGGACGCGAAATCGGCTATGTGCCACAGGATCCGATGACCAATCTCAATCCGGTGTGGAAGGTCGGCTTCCAGGTCCGCGAGGCGCTGCGGGTCAACACCGAGGGGCGCGATGCGCGGCGGCGCGCGGTGCAGTTGCTCGCCGACGCCGGCATGCCCAACCCGGACAAGCAGGCCGGGCGGTACCCGCACCAACTCTCCGGCGGCATGTGTCAGCGCGCACTGATCGCCATCGGCCTGGCCGGCCGGCCACAGTTGCTGATCGCCGACGAACCCACGTCGGCGCTGGACGTCACCGTGCAACGGCAGGTCCTCGACCACTTGCAGCGGCTCACCGATGAACTGGGAACCGCGTTGCTGCTGATCACCCACGATCTGGCGCTGGCCGCCGAGCGTGCCGAGCGGGTAGTCGTCATGCACCACGGAACGGTCGTCGAATCCGGTGCTGCGCAAGCCATTCTGCGCGAACCGAGGCACGAGTACACCAGGCGGCTGGTGGCCGCGGCGCCGTCTGTGACCGCGCGAGACAAACGCGCCGCGCAGATTCGGGAGCGGGTTGCGACCGAGGCGGCCGAACATGCCCGCGCCCAGGACGACATCCTGGTGGCGTCGGGGCTGACCAAGGTCTACCCGGAATCCGGCGGAGTGCCCTGGCGGCGGACGGAATTTCGTGCGGTCGACGGGGTGTCCTTCCGGGTGCGACGGGCCAGCACGCTGGCGGTGGTGGGGGAGTCCGGCTCCGGGAAGTCGACCGTGGCACGCATGGTGCTCGGTCTGCTGCCACCGACGTCTGGCAGCGTTGTCTTCGACGGAACCGACGTCGGCGCGGTGCGCAAGACGCTGGCATTCCGGCGCCGCATCCAGCCGGTGTTCCAGAACCCGTACAGCAGTCTGGATCCGATGTACTCGGTGTTTCGCGCCATCGAGGAGCCACTGCGGATTCACCGGGTGGGCGACCGCCGGCAGCGCGAGCAGGCGGTGCGCGAGCTGCTGGAGCAGGTGGCACTGCCGTCGTCGGTGTTCGACCGGCTGCCCCGCGAGCTTTCCGGGGGCCAGCGGCAGCGGGTCGCGATCGCGCGGGCGTTGGCGCTGCGACCGGACGTCCTCGTCTGCGACGAGGCGGTGTCGGCGCTCGACGTCCTGGTGCAGGCGCAGATCCTCGACCTGCTGGGCGAATTGCAGGCCAACCTGGGGCTCACCTACCTGTTCATCAGCCACGATCTGGCCGTGGTGCGGCAGATCTCCGATGACGTGCTGGTGATGCAGTCCGGCAAGGTGGTGGAACATTCGCCGACCGAAACGGTGTTCACCAGGCCCGCCCACGGCTACACGCGCCAACTGCTGGAGGCCATTCCCGGCGCCCCGGCCGGGCCCCGATAGGTTGGCAACCTGTGACTGACCCGCTGGCTCCGCTGATGGAACTGCCCGGCGTCGCCGAAGCGAGCGACCGGGCCCGCGAGGCGCTCGGCCGCGCTCACCGGCACCGCGCCAACCTGCGCGGCTGGCCCGTGACCGCCGCGGAGGCATCCTTGCGGGCGGCCCGGGCATCGTCGGTCCTCGACGGCGGCCCGGTGCGGATGGACGATCTGGCCGACACGGTGTCCGAAGGCGGCGGGATCAGCGACCCGGTGTTCGCCGGTGCGCTCCGGGTGGCCCAGGCCCTCGAAGGCGGTGGGGGAGCGCTCGTCGCGGTGTGGCGGAGGGCGCCCCTGCAAGCGCTGGCTCGGTTGCACGTGCTCGCCGCAGCCGATCTGGTCGACGATGATCGGCTCGGCCGGCCGCGCACCGATACCGACATCGGGCGGCGGCTGGAGTTGCTGGCCGAAGTGGTCAGCCGTCCCACTCAGGCCTCGGCGCCGGTGGTTGCTGCGGTGGCGCACGGTGAGTTGTTGACGCTGCGGCCGTTCGGCAGTGCCGACGGCGTGGTGGCACGCGGAGTGTCGCGTCTGGTGACCATCGCCACGGGGTTGGATCCACACGGGCTCGGGGTGCCCGAGGTGACCTGGATGCGCCAGCCGGCGGCCTACCGCGACGCCGCGACGAAGTTCGCCGAGGGGACTTCCGAGGGTGTCGCGGCCTGGCTGGTGCTGTGTTGCCGGGCGATGAGGTCGGGCGCGCAGGAAGCGCTGGCGATCGCGGAATCGGTTCCCCGAGGGTAGCTGGCGAGTCGCTGCAAAAACGATGCGGAAATGCAAAGCGGGCGGCGATCCGAATTTATCGAATCGCCGCCCGCCAACACGGTTCTCGGTTACCAAGCGTGCATTTCTGGGCTGCGTGGGTGGCCTCGGCGCGTTTGCGACACTTCCTGCTGCGACCCCACCCAAAGGACCGTCGGGGCATTCCGTTCTTCGCAATTACGCAGGCCCGCAACACTTCTGCCATATCAGTGGCTATGACTCCGCGTGGGTGCCGGGAACCGTGCTGGGTGCCCGGGTTGGGAGATCGAACCTTCTCTTCCGGATCGACCTTGGCCTCACCAGGCTGCCGTGACTCCTTTGTACTACTAGACCACAGGCACAGCAAGGCCTAGACGTGTCAAAGTTGTGCAACGCAAATTAATTGCGTCCACTAAGTGTTTGCTGCGGTGAGAGCGCTAGAAGGCGAAGCGGCGCAACAACGCATACGTCACCGCGCCGGCGGCCGCCGCGGTGACACCCACTGCGGCGGTGGTCGCGATCGCGGCACCCGAGGGCGCGGGGATGCGATCGCGCAGCGACACCGGACGGGAGAACGACAACACGGGCCAGCCGCGTTCGAGGGCTTCCCTGCGCAGTCCGCGATCGGGATTGACGACCGACGGGTGGCCCACGGACTCCAGCATCGGAAGGTCGGTGATCGAGTCGGAATACGCATAGCAATGTTCGAGCGGGTAGCCCTCGCGGGCGGCCAACTCGCGGATCGCTTGCACCTTGCCCTCGCCGTAGCAGTAGAAGCCGACCTCGCCGGTGTACTTTCCGTCCTCCACCACCATGCGGGTCGCCATTGCGTGGGTGGCGCCCAGGGCGCGGGCGATGGGGCCGACGATCTCCTCACCCGACGCGGACACCACGACGACGTCGCGGCCGCACAATTTGTGCGCGGCGATGAGATCGGCCGCTTCGGCGAACACCAGCGGTGTGACGATGTCGTGCAGCGTCTCGGCGACGATCGACTTCACCTGCGCGACGTCCCATCCCGTGCACATGTTGGCCAGGTGGGTGCGCATGCGATCCATCTGGTCATGATCGGCGCCGGAAAGCAGGAAGATGAACTGCGCATAGCTCGACTTCAGCACCGCCCGCCGGTTAAGCAGACCCTGTGCGAAGAAGGGTTTGCTGAACGCCAGGGTGCTCGACTTGGCGATGATGGTCTTGTCCAAGTCGAAGAAGGCAGCGGTGCGGGCACTCGGTGGCGCCGGCTCCGATGTTTGCGGTGAGATTTGCTGCGGCGCGGCCTCGTCGGGGACGGTCACCAGTCCAGCATAGGTCGGCGAACCCGCAGGGCTGCGATGTTGAGCCGAAACCGAACGGCTGAATACGGCTGTTGTCTTTGAGCCCACCGCATTTACACGGCTCAAGCCCTTATTTCCTTGCGCGGAGTACTTGCGTGAATCCCGGCTGGCATGTGTATAGTAAGCATTACTCGGCCTTGAGCCGAGGGTGTATCAGCCCGACCCCCCGGGGCTGATACACGACGACCTCCGCCTCCTCCCCCCCTGGCGGGGGTCGTCCCTTTTCTGGGGTAAAAAATCTTCTCCCGGGTAGTGAAATCCCGCAACACATGCGTTGCGGGAGCGACGTCCGTTCCAGAACGGACCAGTGCCCAGCGAACGACTCGGTGCACAGACCGGTCTTTCTCCACAGATCCCGCTTTGGCACTGGTGTCCAATACCGTCCGCCCCGCACGGTGGAGTGGTGAACGAACTTTCCCCGGGCGGTTCCCTCGCCGATTCCAGCGGATCGGGGGTCCTGGCGATCGTGGCGGAACCACATCTGCGCGAAGAAATCGACCGGGTGGCCGCAGCCGTCGGGGTCCGGGTGGTACATACCGGCGAGCGAGGTTCGGTGAGCCGCAAGTCGTGGTCTGCGGCCGCGGCTGTCGTGCTCGATCGGGCGGCGGCCGAGCGGTGCGGCCGGGACGCACTTCCGCGGCGCGCCCACGTCAGCGTGGTCACGGGCGGCGACGCAGAGGCGGCCGCCTGGGCGGCCGCGGTGGCAGTGGGTGCCGAGCGGGTGCTGCAGCTGCCGCAACAGGAGCGCGAGTTGGTCGCCGAACTCGCTGAAGCCGCGGAGTCGGCGCGTGACCACGGCCGCGACGGCGAGGGCGTGGCAGTCATCGGAGGCTGTGGCGGTGCCGGGGCCTCGCTGTTCGCCGCCGCCCTGGCACACAGTGCGGGCAACGCGCTGCTGATCGACCTCGACCCGTGGGGCGGTGGCATGGATCTGCTGATCGGAGGGGAGTCCACTCCCGGACTGCGGTGGCCCGACCTGGCACTTCAGGGTGGACGGCTGAGTTGGCCGGCGATCCGCGAGGCGCTCCCGCGGCATCACGCAGTGAGCGTCCTCTCGGGCACCCGGCGCGGCTATGAGTTGGAGCCCGGCCCGGTTGCCGCGATCATCGACGCGGGCCGCCGCGGCGGCGTCACGGTGGTGTGTGATCTCCCGCGGCGTCTGACCGAGGCGACCCGTGCCGCCCTGGACAGCGTCGAACTGGTGGTGCTGGTCAGCCGCTGCGATGTGCGGGGATGTGCGGCCACCGCGGCGCTCGTCCCAGTGCTGACGGCCATCAATCCCAACCTCGGATTGGTGGTCCGCGGGCCGGCGCCGGGCGGATTGCGGGCCACCGAGGTTGCCGACATCGCCGGAGCACCGCTGCTGGCGTCGATGCGTGCCGAGCCGGGGTTGTCCGACCAGCTCGAGCGGGGCGGCCTGCGATTGGGGCGGCGAAGCCCGCTGGCTGTGGCGGCACGCTCGGTACTCGCAGTCTTGCCGAGCAGGCGTGGCGCGCTCGGCAGGAGCGCGGCGTGAAGGGCTCGTTGATCGAGCGCGTGCGGGAGCGGCTGGCCGCCGAGCCCGGTCCGCTGCGCGCCAGTGTGGTCGCCGCGGCGATCCGCGCCGAATCCGGGGGAGTACTCGGCGACACGGAGGTGCTCGCCAACCTTCGGCTGCTGCAGACGGAATTGACCGGCGCCGGCATCCTCGAACCGCTGCTATGCGCGGACGACACCACCGACGTACTCGTGACGGCGCCGGACGAGATTTGGATAGACAATCGAAATGGTTTGCAGCGCAGCCATATTCGATTTGCCGATGAGGCTGCGGTGCGGCGACTTGCGCAACGGCTGGCGTTGGCCGCCGGCCGCCGGCTCGACGATGCCCAGCCGTGGGTGGACGGACAGCTGACCGGGATCGGGGCAGGCGGATTCGCGGTGCGCTTGCATGCCGTCCTGCCGCCGGTGGCAGCCGGAGGCACCTGCCTGTCTCTGCGGGTGCTGCGGCCGGCCACCCAGAACCTGGAGGCCCTGACGGCTGCGGGCACCGTGGCACCGCGGGCCGCTGAACTGCTGTCCGGCATCATCGCCGCGCGGCTGGCCTTCCTGGTGTGCGGTGGCACGGGAGCCGGCAAGACGACGCTGCTGGCGGCGATGCTGGGTGCCGTCTCGCCGGGCGAGCGGATCGTATGCGTCGAGGACGCCGCCGAACTGGCCCCGCATCATCCGCACCTGGTGAAGCTCGTTGCGCGATGCGCCAACGTGGAGGGTGCCGGCGAGGTCACGGTGCGTCAGCTGGTGCGACAGGCGCTGCGGATGCGTCCCGACCGGATCGTTGTGGGAGAGGTCCGGGGAGCCGAGGTGGTCGATCTGTTGACCGCTCTCAATACCGGGCACGACGGGGGCGCGGGCACGCTGCATGCCAACAGCCCGGGCGAGGTACCCGCCCGATTGGAGGCACTCGGCGCACTCGGCGGACTCGACCGCGGCGCTCTGCACAGTCAACTCGCCGCCGCGGTGCAGGTGCTCCTGCACATGACACGGGACGGCGCCGGACGGCGACGGCTCGGCGAGATCGCGCTGTTGCGCCGCTCCGGGGGCGGGTTGGTCCGGGTGGTCACAGCGTGGCACGCCGACCACGGCAGCATGGACGCTGCCGCCGAGTTGGACGCGGTGCTACGGACCCGGGTGCCGGCATGACGGGACTGCAACTTGCGGCGCTGTTGTTGTCGTTGGCGCTGCTGGCATCGCCCGCGTCGCCGCGGGCCCGGTTGGTCCCCGTGACACCGGCGGGTCGGCGAATCGCGATCGGGTCGCGGGCGGCACTGTGTGCATCCGGGTGCGTCGGAGTCGTCGCGGCGTTTCTGCTGCCGTTGACGACGGTGTTATCGGTCGCCTTGGTAAGCGTCGTCGTAGGCCTCCGTTATCGCCGTCGCGTCAGCGCTCGGCGCGCCGGAGCCGCGGGGCGGGCGCTGGAAGCGGGCCTCGACGTGCTGGTTGGTGAACTGCGGGTGGGCGCCCACCCGGTTCTCGCATTCGACGTCGCAGCCGGTGAGACCACCGGTGCGGTGTCAGCTGGCCTGCGGGCGGTAGCGGCGCGAGCCCGGTTGGGTGCCGACGTCGCCGCCGGACTGCGTGCCGCGGCGGGATCGTCGGTGCTGCCGCAACACTGGGAGCGGCTGGCGGTGTGCTGGCAGCTGGCCAGCGATCATGGCTTGGCGATCGCCACGCTGATGCGGGCGGCTCAGCGTGACATTGCTGAGCGGCAACGGTTTTCGGCCAAGGTCGAGTCGGATATGGCGGGTGCCCGCGCGACAGCGGCCATCCTTGCGGGGCTGCCGCTGCTGGGCCTGCTGCTCGGGCAGTTGATCGGCGCCCGGCCGCTGCAATTCCTGTTCGGGGGCGGTGCGGGCGGATGGTTTCTGCTGGCGGGCGTGACGCTGACCTGCGCGGGACTGTGCTGGTCGGACCGGATCACCGATCGCGCGGCCGCGACGTGAGCGTCTCGGCGGCGCTATTAGCCGTGGCATTGCTGATCGGTGTGGGCCCTTCGGTGGTGCGCGCTCGTGCGGGGCTGCTGCCGCGGCCGTCCCGGCGCCGCCGCGAGGGTCGGCGCGGCCCGGATCCGTTGGGGATGGCGTCGAGCCTGGACGTGCTCGCGGTATGCCTGCTGGCGGGTATGGCCGTCGCGACGGCCGCGTCGGCGACCGCCGCATCCGCGCCGCCGCGACTTGCGCTGGCACTGCGGCGCGCCGCGGATCTGCTCGCGCTGGGTGCCGACCCGTCCGTCGCATGGTCGACGCCGGGGGATCGGGGCGAAACCGACGGCCAAATCGACGGCCTGCTGCGGCTGGCTCGTCGATCGTCGTCTTCGGGGGCCGCCCTCGCCGATGGCGTTGCCGAACTCGCGGTGCAGTCTCGCCACGACGCCGCAGCCGCGGCGGCAGCTGCCGCGGAGCGGGCGGGAGTGCTGATCGCGGGACCGCTCGGGTTGTGTTTCCTACCGGCCTTCGTGTGCCTCGGCATCGTTCCGGTGGTGGCCGGGTTGGCCGGAGATGTTCTGCAGTCGGGATTGATATGAGGAAGGAATACATTGATGCGCAACAAGTTCCGGGTGATCGCCACACGTCTGACGATGCTGGCGAGCGACGAGTCGGGCATGTCGACGGTCGAGTAGTCGATTGTCCATCATTCATACCCTCGTTATGATGCAGGTACATGACGACGAACAGACCACTCCGCGCACTGATAGTGATACGCCTCTCGCGAGTCACCGATGCGACGACCAGCCCAGAGCGCCAGCTCAAGGACTGTCGCGAGGTGTGCAAGCAGCGCGGATACGAGGAAGTAGGCATCGCCGAAGACCTGGACATCTCGGGCGCCGTCAATCCGTTCGACCTCAAGAAACGACCACACCTCGCACGATGGCTCACCCAGGAGCATCACGCCTTCGATGTCATCGTGGTGTACCGCGTGGATCGACTCACCAGGTCGATTCGTCATCTGCAAGAACTGATGCACTGGGCTGACGACCACGGCAAGCTCGTCGTGTCAGCGACAGAACCTCACTTCGACACGTCCTCCCCATTCGCGCCTGTGGTCATCGCCCTCATGGGCACCGTGGCTCAAATGGAGCTCGAAGCCATCCGCGAGCGCAACGCGTCGGCGTTCAAGCACAACTTCTCCAAGGGTAAGTACAGGGGTGGCGTACCGCCCTTCGGATACGTGCCCGTCCGCGACGACTCCGGCGATTGGCGACTGGTGCAGGACGCCGCCCAGGTCGAAGTCATCCGAGAGGTAGTCGAGCGTGTACTCGCTGGCGAACCCCTCCGCGCTATCGCTCATGACCTCACCAGGCGGAGAGTCCCGACTCCCCGGGATGCGTTCGCCGCGCATCAGGGCCGAGACCCCAAGGGCTACGCCTGGCACTCGTCGCGCCTGAAAGCGTTTCTGACGAGCCAAACGCTCCTCGGGCGTGTTGTGTCGCGTGAACAGCTGACAGACGCTCACGGACGACCTCAGCGTGACGCAAAGGGCCACAAACTGTTCGGTGACGACGTGCTCGTCCGCGGCGACGATGGATCGCCTGTGGTCAGGGCTGAACCCATTCTCTCCAGAGACGTGTTCCAGCGCGTGCAGGCAGAGTTGGAAACTCGCGAGGTACGCAGCGACCCGACATCGAGAACGACGGGGCTCTTGCTTCGGATCATCTACTGCGGCGTATGCGGATCACCCGCGTACCGATTGAAGGGCGGCCCAGGTCGAAAGCCCCGGTATCGCTGTGCATCTCATCAAGGTTCGTCGGTGCAAGCATGTGGCAACAAGACGATTGCGCTGGACTACGCGGACGCCGAGGTCGAGCGCCAGATCCTTCAGAACATGGGCCCGCTCGAACGCAAGCGACGGGTGTGGTTCGCCGGCAATGACCACACGGACGAGCTGAGCGAGATCGACGCCGCGCTAACGGACATTGCCGAAGTGATCGGTACAGGACAGTTCAAGCGTGGCACTACCCAACGCGCACTTCTCGATGAACGGCTGGCACACCTGACCACCCGTCAAACCGAATTGGCCTCTGTGCCTTCGCAACCGCCCGGATGGGTGTACGAACCGACCGGCGAAACACTCGCCGACTGGTGGGCTGACGCGTCCGACGAGGAGAAGAACATCTGGTTGCGCCAGTACGGATTTCGGTACGAGTGGCGCTCACACTCCGGCGACAACGGGCGAATCGTGGTCGATGAGTTCAACCAAGTCGGCGACCTGACGCTGGACCTCGACGCCGACATGCTCCTGGGACCGCTCGGCGACATCGTGGCCGCCTTGTCCGAGGGCTCCCTCCCTGATGACGACGGGGAGTGAAAAGTCTACCGCCGGTAGGAGTATGGAGGCGGACGGTCGCTGTCTTAGCGTAGGTACATGACGACGAACACCCCAACGAAAGGAACCGTCATGACCGCTCCCGCGAACCTCACGACCAAGGACGCCGCCGAGGCCCTGGGCATCACCGCCAAGGAACTGCGCGTGTTCCTGCGCGCTGCCGGTGAAGGCCTGTCGTCGCGTGACGGCAAGTCGTACGTGTTCACGAAGGCGAACGTCGCCGCGATCAAGAAGGCCTATCCCAAGTGGGTCGCCGACCGCACCGCCTCGAAGAAGGCGAAGGCCGAAGCCAAAGTCGCCGCACAGAAAGCCGACGACGCCACGCCCGTCGAGGACGCCGAGGCCTCGTAACGTCCCACACCCAGGAGCCCTGTGTCCCCGCGACACGGGGTTTCTTGGTATATCGCCTAGCGCACAATGCCGCCATGATGACGACGTACGAAACGGCTGCGGCACTTGGGGTTACCGAACGCACGATCTACCGGGTGATCAGGACAACGGGCATGAGGTGGTACCTACAGCGTCAGCGCCGAGGCGGGCCGTACCTGTTCGCGCCTGAGCAAGTCGTCGCGCTCGCCGAGCACCTGAAGACACGCAATCGCGGGTACCTGAGGTCGGTTCTAACGCCCGAAACGTCGTCGCACGCGTAATCACACGCGAACGCGGCCGCAGACGCGCACAAGCGCGCTGAGCGCCCACACGCGAATACCGCAGTGAGGTCGAGGATGCAACGGTGCGAGTTCAAGCTCATAGGGCATGGTGAGACCCGGAATCGCCGGTATATCAAGCCTTCGAATTAAAAGCTGGGGAATCTGTAGCGAGCGTCGGCGCCAAAGCCTCTCCGCGGCGGGAAGGCAGGACCCCCCCTGCTACCCCCAGGGGTCACTTCCACACGCGACTACACGAAGACCCACTCACGCATATTGGCGAGCGGGCCTTGGTGGGTTGGTGTGGACAGTTAAACGTTGTACGCGACACCGATCACGACGCCATCGGGGCGCACGATGTTGTAGACGTTGGTGCCTTCGTCGTCGTACAGGAAGTCAAGGGAAACATCGCCAAACATGCGGATCATGTCGTCGTGTGAGCCCGTCATGATGGGATCAGGATCGGATTCGTCGGCATCGTTGATCGAGTAGATTTCGAGGGTGTTCGTCGTGTTCGTCATGCTTCTATCCTAAGGCGTTGACGCGTACAACCCAACAGCAATCATGCGGCAGCACAACGTATCCCGATACGTGCGATGGGCGTGCTGAAGGTTCTGTCCACACCTGAGACGTTGGGTACCTACCAAGAACGGCAATAGGTTCGATGTTGGGCAGACCTATCACCGTTCGAGGTGGGCGCATCGCGGAAAGGAAAAGGAAAACGCGGTGCAGCACCAGATATGAGATTGGGGAGGGAAGACCTGGGTGCCGATGGGCCCGACAACCTTGAGTACACCCAGGCCTTCCCTTTGCCTACTCCGGCGAAAGTGCGATCTCCAACGCGAAATTCCGGAACAGGACAATTGTTACGGCGTGGGTTCAGGAACCTGCAGTACCTGCACAGCGTCCTGATCCACCAGCGTGATGCCGAACCTGTAGGTCGCGCGAAGCATCACCGAGTCGCTGCTGAACGCCGCATGATCCGAACGGTTCACGAGCACGTCGCCGTAAGCGCTCAGGACCTGGCTCTTGTCGAGAACCATCACCACGTCGGGAGGCAGCGCCGCACGCGTGATCACGGGCAGATCGAGCAAGGTCTTCGGCCCTGCCTCGGTTCCCGCTCCCACGAGACTCACGTTCGAGTTCGTTGCCGTCTTGTACTTGCGGATGGCCGAGTACGCCAGCGGGTGAGCCAGAATGTGCGAGGCCTGTCCACCCGGCGTCGATTCGATGAGGGCCACCGCATCCACGAGAGCATCGAGGTTGTCCACGATGTCACCGGCAGCCGACGCACGAGCCAGCAAGCCAGCTGGGGGCCAGCTTTCACCGACCGCCGGGGCTGGCTGTGCCGCGAACATGAAGTCCGCCCGGTAGGTCAACGCACGCCGGATCTCGTGAGTGATGACCGTGAGGGCATCAGGCTGTGCCAGTTGCTCCCTCGAAGTCTTCACGAGAACCGCCACCTTGTTGGTGATCACCGTGGCTTCGTCTCGGTCGGGATTGGCCTCGGGAATCTCGGCGCCCTCGCGCACGGGATGCACGTCGTCGTCCAGTCGGATGAGCGGAATCTTGACCGCTGGTGCGTCGCCTTCGACCGTTCCGGCCCTGGTCGAGCACGTCATGATCAGCGCATCGGGAATGACGTCGAGGGGCTGCAACCCCAATACGTCGAGGCCCCATGCGCCTGATTCGGTTACGAGATTTGTCATTGCCTCAGTTCTTTCGATGAGTTTGAGCGCAGCTCAATGCCACACCCATTAGTTGCCTTTGGGTTTCCCATCGCCTCGCGCTGTTCAGGATCAGCGGGTCATAGCGCAGTGCCCAGGTTTGCGCTCATGGGACTATTCGATTATGCCGTTGTAAACCTCGTCAGGCGCATTCGCTTTAACGTCCTAATGCTGGACCCCGAATTACCGCTTCGGTGCGCGTGCCGGCGACATTACGCGCCGGAAAATTGTTGGGCAATGGTGCGGCGATCCGGGTCTCAGCGCGATTCTGCGGCGTCTACATTTCCCCCACGACGATTCCCCAACGTCGCAATTGTTCGGATCGCACAGACGCGCTGAGGTACCTCTATTCGTACTGTCCGGGACGCGTGAAGCGCCAGCGTCGCATCTCGTCCTCGTCATCGAGCTGCACCACTTCGCTGTTGCCCGTCCAACCAGCCTCGTGCTTGCCGATCTCGACTTGCTCCAATCCGAGCAAGCCTTCAACGTTCGGGTCTTCTATGGGCCGCGTCTCGTGCTCGGTGACGCTAGCCGCCTTCGCCGTGAGCTTCCTGTATCGCTCGTATTCCGCGCACGGAAATCGCTGCGAGTGTTCGATGCCGTGCTGTTCGCAAATCATGGGCGCTTCGCGTTCGAGATGTCGAGTTCGGTGGGCCAAGCGTGGTCGATCGGCTTACGCCGTCCTGTCGGTGCGACCTCGCCTCGCCCGAGCTTCACCTGAATACAGGTCGAGTCGTGATAGATCCGACTCACGGTCAAATCGTCCTCGACCCACACGACGGGAGTCCGGCAATCGAGGCAGAGCATTTCGTCGGGTACGTCGATTACACGGCCTTTATGCCGATACACGGGTTGAAGATTTTTCAGTCTTCTTAAAATAGCCATTTCGTTGTCGCTCCTTTCACTCAATATTACGACGAGGGTTCTCGCGCGCGGGTAAGCAATTTCCATCCCCACACGAGGCGATTTCGTTAATCTTTAATCCTCTAGTTTTTCGCCGACTTGTTCGTGAGGTGGTGCATGTACTACGTACAATGCAACCTCCGAAACGTTTACATGTCCCAGTAAATAAAAGATCTTTACGCAAACCACTTCAAACCACCGGGTCAAACCACCACTGACGTGCGAAAAGGGCTCCGGGTGGTTTGACTGGTTTGGCAAACGTTCAAACTGGTTTGACGAAGTGGTTTGAACTGGTTTGCGAGGTCATTCGTTCAAACCACCTGGTTCGTCCCTGAAAGCTCGTACCTGAGCTTTGAGCTTGGACGTGTCGCCCTTGATGCCTTGGTCCTTCAGGTACGCGTAGCCCTCGTTGATACCGACCTTGCGGTCGGGGTACTTCGCCTTGAGCAATTCCATGACGCGGTCGTCGCTGCTCGCCTCGGTGTGGGCCGTTGTCGCCGTCGTCAGCGCTTTGAACGGCTTCAGCGACAACTCATGCTGGTACGGATTCGACGTACGCCGGATGTAGATCTTGGGTGGCATCGTGTTCGCCCGGTCCTTGCGCAGCGTCATTACCAGGTCGGTGACTTCCAGCTCGCCGGCCTCATTCCGATACTCCCGCAGCTTCTCCACTGTCCAGAGGAAGTCGAGTTTCTGGGTTTTGGCTTTCGAACCACCCGGCCTTTTCAGGTCCGACGGATTCGAGTGGTCGATGACCAGAACGGTTATCCCGACCTCAGTCATCGGGCGCACCGTGTGCGTGTAGAAGTCGTACTCAGTGGAATCCTGATTGTTGCGGCCCTCGACGGAACTGGTCTTGGTGTCGATGACGACCAGATCCGCCTCGCAGCGCAGCGCCCAGCGCAGCACGTCCTGACCGCCCTCGTACGTATCCAGCTTACGAATGTCGCCCGTGTTCACCCGCTTGTAAAACAAGCGCTTCTGAACGTCGCTCAGGCGTCCGTACGGCATCATCCGCGCTCGGCGCTTGTAGGTGGCCGTTGGATTCTCGAAGTCGAAGTACAGCACGCGAGGTCTCGGCACTACGTCATCGTCACCGTCGTCGAGTTGCACCATGTCGAGCACCATCTGCACGGACACGTCCTGCGCCAATCCACTCTTGCCCAGTCCCTCAGTCGCGGACCAGTTCCCGTAGTATCCACCGGCTGGAATCAGCTTGTTGTATAGCCATTCCGTCTCGTCCTCGTCCTCGTCCTCATCGAGGCGCTCAAATCCAAACTCGGCCCGGAGTTCCTTAGCCTCGTCGGCCTCTGCGTCAACCACCGGCTTCTCGATGGGCTGGCGATCCCATACCCGTTGGATTTCCTCGTTGGTGACGAACATGTCCAGGTCGTAGAACCATGCGGCTGCGCGGAACTCCTCAGAGTCGTCTCGGACGGCCTCGTCGTCGCGCAGCCGCTGCAACCGCGCCACGTGTTCGTCGTAGGTGATCGTTTTCATGCCCTGAGGTCCCTCCTGAGCGTCTTTCGGTTGTGTTGCAAGGGATTGCGCATCGTGCGCGTGATCGGTCGTCACAGCGTCGCTAGGCATACCTGTCTTTCCTTCCTGGATGGTTCTTCCTCTTGGCCGCCTTCTTGGCGGCTGCACGTTTCTGCGCTCGGACCTGGTTCGCTTCGACGGTGAGCCTCGTGTGGCACGCGTCGCAGATCGCGACCAAGTTGGAGTCGTGGTCGGTACCTCCGTCGATCCGTTCCACACGGTGGTGGACCTCGACCGCGATGCCCTCGCAGCCTTCGAATCCGGCCTGGCATCGACCCTCATTCTCGCGCTGGTTGCGGGCGAGTGTGCGTCTCTGAATCCGGTGCCAGTCCCAACCGGAGCTGTCATTCGTTCTCATTGAGTAGTTCCCTCATTTCATCTGTCAGAGGCTGCGGCGACTGCACGTAGGTATGGATATGTCCTCGCTCGCACTCGATTTCGGCCTTGAGGTAATAGGTCTGGTCATTCGCGTAGTACCGGGAATGGGACGCGAACACCGGCGCGCAGCACTCGGAGCACTGGGGCAATTCGTCGCCGCGTAGCAAGACGAGGACCTCGGTTGTGCTCACCTGATCACCACCCGGCCATTGCGTGGAGCCTTTGGTAATCGTTCGATGACTTCGCCTACGAACTCACCGTGCTCTGGGCAGACCCACGTAAATACGCCCACACCGACCGCCCAAGCACTACCGCCCGGCATACGCTCCTCGGGCTCGAACTCGAACCTGCGTCGTGGCTCTGAGGCCTCATCGCATTCTGGGCACGGCTTCGCCTTATGCGGCGGATGTTCGGGTGTGGTATCCCACGCCCAGCCGATACCGGGCGGCACGAATGTGTAGCCCTCGACTTGGTGATCCCACGGCGCGTCTAAGTCCATCGAGAAGAACCGTTCATCGCGGTCGGTCATCGGAGGTCCTTTCTTTGAGGCGCTGAAGCACCGCGTCTTTCTCGGTGTGGTCCGGCTGCGGAATGCTCGCGTCCTTGGGCTTCTTGTCGTGCGGCTGTTTCCGATTGACCACACGACCTGTCTGCCCGGTCATAGCGCGACCTCGTACCGATTGCCCTTTGAACAATTGCAGCGAAAGTGGGCCAGTTGGACGTTGTCCTCGGTGTGCGTTCCCCCGAGCGATAAAGGCGTTATGTGGTCGAGGGACGCGCTTTCTGGATGCGGGTAGAACAACAGCGGGTCAACGTCTTCGAAGCACAATTGACAGACCCATTTGTCCCGCTCGAAAATCTCTTCATTGAAGATTGGCTCGACTGCGGTATCGGCCATGAGATGTCGGCGTTTGAGGTTGCGGGCAACATGCTTCGCGTATTGCTCGGGCGTCCAGGTGGCGTAGTACATACGTTTGCGTTCGCGGCGCTTTGGACGTGCGGCCCGCACGCGTCTACGTTCACGGCGTACGGGTTGAGCGTTGTACTTGCGGTGCCACTCGCTTCTGCGCTCCCGGTATTCCCCGTTCTGCGCCATGCGGCACGCATGACGCGCTCCGCTGTTGCTCGCATGATCGCAGTCCTTATGCGACGCCATTACTTCTCCGCGTCCTTCGTGCGATAGCCTCGGCCTTCTTCCTGTCGCTTTCGAGCTTTCTCTTACGCCGCGCTTTCGAGGCTTTCTGACGTGCGCTTTCTTTCGCCTTGTATTCCGGGTTTTCGCGCCTCGCTCTCCGACGCCGGTTGTAGGCGTCTACCTTTTCCTGATAATTCGGGTCATCTCGTTTTGGCCATGCCATCTGCATTCCTTTTCATCGCTGCTGAATTACAACGACGACATTGCATCACGACCAAACTCCTGCTGGAATTGTCAGCAGTTTGACGTGCGGATATGCGTAATTGGCGGGAGTTTGAGAGGCCCGTCCCACACAACCAGATTAGGGCTGCATGAGACGGGCCTCGCCGCTAATCGAATTTGCCCCACATGTGCTTTTCGATGCACCAATAGAGATCGACGCTGTGACAGTCGTCGGTGTCTACGTTGTCCCAGTAGTGATGCAGCGACGTTGCTGGTGCCTCGCCACATTCGGGGCAGGGGGGCGGACCACCTTCGTCATCGCCGATACCACTGTCGACTTGCAGCCACCCCCACCCCAACTGTTGGAATGGCGTATCGGGTTGGTTGCGCATCAAGGGCCGCAGGCGACCGAGAGTCGCTTCGAAGCGTGGGGCGCCGGACACGTTGACGTTGGTCATACTTCCTCCAGATACGAAGAAAGCCCCCAGCCGGAATTAGCTGAGGGCAACAAAAAAGCCGCGGGTGAGTACACCTCGCAGCTAAAGCGAGCGTAGCACACGCAATGTCACAGGAGTAACAAACCGCTGGTCGCACCGGATACACGAATTAGTCGACAAGCGTCAAGTTTGGGTGTTGCGCGTGTAGCTGGCGTGTCGCCTCGCGTGTCAGCGGTGGATGTCGGGGGGACTGGCTAGTCTCGGTGCATGGCATCCTCCACCGACCTCGGGCTCGAAGTCAGCCCGCCCACCATTGACGAATTGCTCCGCGAGTACGACGACTGGAGCAAGACGGCTGACCGCACCGACGACGACTGGGATCTGGTCACCAAGACAAAGGAGTTGTACCGGTTCGCCATCGCCAACTACAACGAGCCGGGCATCGAATTGCTGTTGAGGGCGATTCGGGCCTTCGAAGCCGCAAAGCGCGACTGACCATGCCGGGTCATCCGTTCGATGACGACACCTTGCAGGCTGTCGGCGAGATCATCGCGCTGGGCGAGCAAGAGGGGTTCGGCATCACGTTCGAGCCCGACCCACAGGGCTGGACAGTCGACTACACGCGAGGAATGGGTGGTGGCGAACTAATCACCGGTTACGACCTGGGCGACACAGCCCGCGCAGCCGTGCGTCCACTTCTCGATCTGGCCGCTCGATACGAGGCTGCACGTCGGGATCGCGAAAGGTCTTAACGCCTTCGGGTGTAAAGCGCGATAATCGCGTACGCAATCGGCACCATCGCGGCAGCGGCCTTTGGCGCGATCCTGTACACCGTCGTGACGGGGGACTCGGTGGTGTCCGCACTCAACCACATCATCGGTCGTGCACTCAGCACCAAGGTCTAGCCGACAGTGCGGGCGCGAGCACCGTCGAGGCGGCCTTGGCGATCGCCGCTCTGGTGGTGGTGCTGGTGCTGTGCCTGGCCGGGATCACGGCCGTGTCGATGCAGGTGCGCTGCGTCGACGCGGCACGCGAAGCGGCCCGGTTGGCGGCGCGCGGCGACCACGACAACGCGCTCGAAGTGGCGCGGCGGATCGCTCCGCCGGGCGCGCAGGTGCGGCTGCGTCGTGACGGCGGCTATCTGGTCGCCACCGTCGTCGCACGCTCAAAGCTCTTGCCGGCCATCGACATTGCCGCTCGAGCGGTGTCGGCCGAGGAACCGCGATGATCGCGGCTCGGCCACGCTGGTCGGGGTGGCGATGGTCGCCGTACTGCTGTTCATCACGGCGGCAGGGGTCTATGTGGGTTCGGTGGTGGTGGCGCGCCACCGTGCTCAGGCGGCGGCAGATCTCGGTGCCCTCGCCGGGGCCGCAGCGCTGCCGCAGGGTGTTTCGGTGGCCTGTGCGCGAGCAAGGGCCGTGATGCGCGAAATGAAGGTAGTCGGCGCCGGGTGCGAGGTGGATGGGCTGGACCTCATCGTCACCGCGGAGATCGACGTCACGTTCGGGGTCGCCCGGGCAGGCGCGCGGGCGGGACCGGTTGGCAGCACCGGTCGTTCGTTTCTGGTACTGCCGGGCAGCGGTCCGCGGGTGCGCCGAGCTACTCGGCGGTCTTCCTCGTCGAAAATCCTGCGGCGGCCACCTCTTCGTCAGTCGGCAAACGCAGCGAGATCAAGCCGGCGAAGGTCTCGGGTTCCAGCTCCACCCGGTTGACGGTGACGTGCACCGGCACCCACTCGCTGTCGTTACCCGGCAACCGCAACACCCGACTGGTCGCTCCGTCGGTGAATTCTTCTGTCATGGAATGCAACACGGCTTCGTCATCGGGGTGGACGCGCTGCCTGCCCTCGTTGCCGCGCCAGTCGTAGAACGAGCACGGCTCGTCCAGCCACTTCAACAGGGTCCAGTTCTTGAGGTCGACGAGCGCGCGGTGCACGCCGGCCTGCGCGAGGCCGTTGAGGATCCGCTGTGCCAGGTCGTCGGCGACCACCGCTGGGCCTTTGCGTTCGGCACGCCAGTTCATGGCGCGGGCCACCAGGTGGTCGCGTCCGTCCGCTCCTGGCTCCAGCGCGCTGCGGGCGGCGAAGCCGATCCGGATGGGATTGCCTTGCCAATCGGTCAGGTCCCATGTGCTGCACAGTGTTTGGCCCGGCTCCGCCCTTACCGCCATGGCCAGGACTTTGGTTTCGTTCGGGTTGAGTTCCCGTGACGGCAGGTCCTCGGCGAAGGCTCTGCCGTACGTCACCTCGGCCTCGGCATTCTTGCCGCTGTTGGCCAGCGACTCCGGTGTGTCGGTCGCCACCCCGCAGGTCAGGTCCCACTTCAGCGGACCCACCACGGGTCGCTCAGGCGGCTCCTCGTCGATCGGTCCGGTCCACACATGCACACCATGCATGCGGCCGTCCGACATCATCACCGGTTCGGTGCGGATGACGCGGTCGCTCTTGGGAGTGATGCTGGTCAGTGCCTGGCCGGTCTGCACCGATTCGGCGATCGCCGTCTTAACGGCCGACAAGTTCGGGCTGCGGCGCAGGAAGCTGGTGATCGGAACCAGGTTCTTGAGTTGCCGTCCCTGAGCGACGACGGCAGGTTCGTCCCCTAGCGTCTCCACGAGCAGCCAGTCGTGGCCCATAGGGTGCAGCTTAGGCGATCACCGGTCGCCCCGTTGACAGGGCAGGGTGCGTGAGCGGCACCCCCGGCACGGTTCCGCAGGTACGAAGCCAGGCGGAATTTCGTTGCGGTTCAAGGCAGATTCGGCAGGCCACCGAGGCTTTAGCCCGTTCTTGCGATTCGCCCGGCAGCCGCCCGGCGGCGGACCCAAGAGCCACTGAGAGTCGGCTGGATCTGCTGACTCGCTCACCAGCAAGACCCGCGATCAGATACGACCTGTCCGCCTTCCCGGTCCGTCAGGCGGGCAGGCCTGAGGTCAATCGCTGACTCAGGCGTCAAATCTGTTGTCTCCGCGGCATTTGCACGTACAGCACGACGGTGTCCGGCGCCCAGTTGAGTGCCGTAGTAGGCATTCCGCGCAGAGGTCACACGCGCGGGTATAGGACTGCGCGTTTGTCATACCGTCGGGCGGATTCGGGTCGAAATTTTTTCGTGAAATGGCCCACTTGCATGTTGCGTCGGGTAGTCGAAGCCGGGTACGTTGCTGCTGCATTCGCAGTTTGGCTGTGCGACCTCGGATTGTGTTGTCGACCGCATCGGCAGGTCCGTGGAGGTCGACCGTCGAGGGGTCGGTCGCCATCCATCGGATATGCACCGTCATTGGTGTTCGGGATCACACCGATCGTCTTCCATTGCTGATCGGGCAGCATGGAATGCGTTGCACCGCAAGCTGTCTGGCCAAATATGGCTCCGGGGGTGAGTCGTCGGCAGGCTGATCGGCCCAGTGTGGTCGTTTTTCTGTCCCGAGTCGCGAGCGCGCCCGAGCGGATCGTATCGATTTCCGCTCCGATGCGCGTGGTTTGCCTGCATTCCGCGCCGTTATGAAATTGCTGTCGGAACGTCGCCGGGTTATTTGCACAATGGCACCTTGGCGCACCTGTGCGGAAAGCAGGAATTTGACATTCTTTTAGGGAAGCGTCAAGTGGCGGCCAAAGCAGTCCAACGCGGTGGGCGTTAAATGCCCCAAGCCGATATAGCCGACGCGTCCGCGGTTTCATTAAAGGGTAATGACGTGGCGCCGGCCGAAAGCTAATTCTTACGCGCCGCCGACAACGTTGGCGCCGGTCAGCAGTCCGCCACTGCCTCCGGCTCCGAGACCGCGTTGGACGGTGTGCAGCCCGCTGCCACAGCCCTTGATGCCGGCACCGCGGATCCCGTCGAGCCAGACGCCGTTGCGTGCGCCACTGCCACTGCCACTGCCACTGCCGGACCGGTCGTTTCCGCCGTCGGCGTCGACCAGGCGGCTCAGCAGTCCGCCGGACGCACCGGCTCTGGCAGCACCGCCGGACCAGCCGGCCGCGGGTGGGCTGAATGTCGCGGGGCGGACCAACACACCGCCGCTGCCGCATGTCCCGCTGGGCGTGCCCCCTTCGGTCGACGCGCCATTCCCCACTCCCCTGGGTGCGGAGCCGCCGCCCACCGGGCGGGCCGCGCTGCCGGATCGAGGATTCGCAGTACCGCCACGAACGACACCCCCGTCGTACGGAACGCCGGTAGCGCCGGCGGGTGCTCCGGTAGCCGCCTTGATCGTCTCGCCGCTGCCGGGCGCGGCCGTTTCGGGTGCTGCATCAAACAATTGGCGAAGCGGGGAGGCGTTGGCGGACTCGGTTGAGGCGTAATTGTTGGCATCGGCGTTGAGCGCCTGCACGAACTGGTCGTGGAATTTCGCTGCCTGAGCACTGAGCGTCTGATAGCCCCGGGCATGTCCGGAGAAGAACGCGGCGACCGCGGCCGATACCTGATCGCTGGCAGCTGCCGACACGGCCAGTGTCGGCGCCGCGGCACTTGCATTGGAAGCGCTGAGCGTTGAACCGATACCCGCAAGATTGCGAGCGGCTGCCACCAAGCGGTCGGGCGCCGCGTTGACAAACGACATGACACCTCCCAATCGGTCTACGACGACAGACTCGGCCAGTGTCTGCTATCCGGCGCTGTGCAGCGATGGATATCAGCACCGTAGCGCCTTTTGCCAAAAATGAAACCACCAATTTTGGGGATTTTTCCGCCGACCCCGACTGCTGGATTCGCTACGGCAACCCATCCGGTGCGTCTTGGCCGATGAGCTTTCCGCCCACGCCGCCGACGCCTGCGATGCCGTTGATGATGCCGATGCCGGCGTTACCGCCGTTGCCACCGCCACCGATCCACCCGGCGTTTCCGCCGGCACCGCCGGCGCCGCCGTAGCCATACAGCAGATCGCTCGTACCGCCTGCCCCACCGGCGCCGCCGAAACCAACCAGCGAGCCACCAACTCCGCCCTGACCGCCGCCGCCGCTGGTGGCGTAAAAGCCGTAGCCGCCGGCACCGCCGGCGCCCCCGCCGCCGATGAGACCGGACGCACCTCCGAAGCCGCCGGCGCCGCCGGCCCCGGTGATGGTGTTACCGCCTGCCCCACCGTCGCCGCCGCTGCCGAACAGTTGCGCACCGCTTCCGCCGCTTCCACCGGCACCACCTGGTTGGAACCTGGCTCCGTGCGTTGACCCACCGGCACCGCCGGCGCCGCCGTCTCCGAACAGCAGACCGGCGCTGCCGCCGGAGCCTCCTACGCCGCCGGCCATGTTGTCACCCGGTCCTCCGGCGCCTCCGTCCCCACCTGAACCGCCCAACAGGCCGGCGTCGCCGCCGCGGCCCCCCACCCCACCGGTCTCGAAGGCATATCCACCGTCGCCGCCGGATCCGCCGCCGGCCAACGGACCGAGGAGCCCACCAGTTCCGCCGGCCCCGCCGGCCCCTCCGGGAAACGCGCTCAGGCCGGCTCCGCCGACCCCGCCCCGGCCGCCGGCGCCCAAGAGCCCGCCACCGCCTCCACGGCCGCCGGCACCGCCGGGGCCGGCATATCCGCCGCCGCCCATGCCGCCGATCCCGCCGTCGCCCAGGATCCAGCCCCCTGCGCCACCGGAGCCGCCTACCCCGCCGGTGCCCGTCGGCATGCCGGCGCCACCCGCGCCGCCGGCGCCGAACAGCCCAGCATTGCCGCCGGCGCCGCCGCTGGGAATGCTGCCGTGGCCGGCAGATGCGCCGGCGCCACCGTCACCGAGTAGCCAACCGCCGTCCCCGCCCGCGGGATGAATTTCGGTGGCCCCGGGCGCACCGTTGCCGATCAGCGGGCGGCCCGTCAGCGCATAGGACGGGACGTTGACCGCGTTCTGCACCAGTTGCTGGGTGGCATGGAATTGGCTGTCCGGCACAGGTGCGTTGAAGCCGTCGAGTCCCAGCAGCGCGCCGCCCACGCCCCCCGCTCCCAGGTTGCCGCCGCTGCCGCCGTTGCCGCCGTTGCCGATCAGTACCGCGTTGCCGCCGTCGCCGCCGACGGCGAAGCCGCCCGTGCCCGAGGCTCCGCCGGCGCCACCGCTGCCGAACACCAGGCCGCCTTGCCCGCCATGTCCGCCCGTGCCGCCGTTCCCTCCGGTGCCGAAATATTCACCGCTGCTGTACCCACCGGCACCACCGACTCCACCGAAGCCGATTAGACCGGCGTTGCCGCCCACCCCGCCCGTCCCAGCGTTGCTGAACAGGCTGAAGCCGCCATCGCCACCGGAGCCGCCATTAGAGAACAGCTGCCCCGCGCTGCCGCCGGCGCCGCCGGTGCCGCCGTCGCCCGTCTGGCCGACGCCACCCTGGCCGCCCGCGCCACCATTGCCGAATACCAGGCCACCGTTTCCGCCGACGCCACCGACCCCGCCCGTGCCGCTGCCGTATCCGCCGGCGCCGCCCGCACCCCCGGATGCGGCAAACAGCCCACCGCTGCCGCCGGCCCCACCGGCACCACCGTTGGCGCCGTATCCGCCGACGCCGCCGTTTCCGCCGCCGCCCCCCACCAGACCAGAAAGCAGTCCGCCGGCGCCTCCGACGCCACCCGCGCCGCCCAGCCCGCCTTGCCCTCCGGTTCCGCCGGCTCCGCCACTGCCTAACAACCCGCCGGCCCCGCCGGCGCCGCCGGCCCCGCCGTCCGAACCGCGGTACCCCGTTCCCCCCGCACCCCCGGCCCCACCGTTGCCCCACAACGAACCGCCCGCTCCACCGGTACCTCCGGCTCCGCCGACACCGGTCGAAGAGTTGGCGCCCGCACCCGCGGCGCCGCCGGCGCCGAGAAGACCCGCGGCGCCACCGTTGCCGCCCCTCTGGCTCGTGTTGGCGGCGCCGGACCCGCCGGCCCCACCGCTGCCGATCAGCCACCCGCCGTCCCCTCCGTTGAGCCCGCTCCCCGGGGCGGCGTTCGTGCCGTTGCCGATCAGCGGCCGCCCGGTAGCTCCCTGGACCGGCGCATTGACGGCGTCCAGCACCGACTGCAACGGCGAGACGTTGGCGGCTTCCGCCCTGGCATATGTGGTCGCGCTGGCATCGAGGGTCTGCACGAACTGGTCGTGAAGCGCCATCATTCGCGCGCTCGCGCTCTGATAGGCCTGTCCGTGTCCGGAGAACAGCGCGGCCAGCGCCGCCGAGATCTCATCGGCGCCCGCGGCCAGCACCGAGGTCGTTGCCGACGCTGCCGCCGCATTCGCCGAAAGCAGCGTCGACCCGATGCGCGATACGTCGGTTGCTGCTGCTGCCACTG
Organism: Mycobacterium sp.; assembly: GCA_003987775.1. Taxonomy (GTDB): domain Bacteria; phylum Actinomycetota; class Actinomycetes; order Mycobacteriales; family Mycobacteriaceae; genus Mycobacterium. Next base: position 115,282 of record RXJD01000022.1, on the reverse strand, counting down.
CCTCTGTGCTCGCCACTACGAACGACATCGCTGCTGTCCCCTTGCTTAGCGCCGGTGATGCAGCTATCACCGTCGCTCAACAATGGCTCCCGGATCTTCGGCCAACGGGCGGGTCCGGAGGATGAAATTTCCTCCTCCTACTAGGGGAGGAACAGGCGCTACTGGGGGAGGACCAGGCTCTATTGGGGGAGGAACAGGCGCTATTGGGGGAGGACCAGGGGACCTATTCGACGCGTCCGATGGCGTCCAACACCAGTCGCAGCACCCGCACCGCACCCGCCTTGTCCAAGGGGTCGTTGCCGTTGCCGCACTTCGGCGACTGCACACACGAGGGGCAGCCGCTCGGGCATTCGCACGCCTGAATGGCCGCGGCGGTGGCACCCAGCCAGGTGGCGGCGCGGTGGAAACCGCGTTCGGCGAATCCCGCACCACCCGGGTATCCGTCGTAGACGAAGACAGTCGGCAGACCGTCGGGACCGAGCGCGGTGGACAGTCCACCGATGTCGCCACGGTCGCAGCTGGCTACCAAGGGGAGCAGCCCGATAGCCGCATGCTCGGCGGCATGCAGCGACCCCGGTACGCGCAGCAACTCAATACCGTTGCGCTCCAATGCCTCCGGCTCGATGGTGTACATCACCGCCGTAGTCGGCAACGAATGCTCGGGCATGCTGAGTTCGACGAAGTCGATCACTTCACCATTGCCCCGCCGGCGCAGGTATCCGACCACCTGGTGGGTCACCGTCACCGGCACCAGGCCCAGCGTGACCGGTCCGAACGCCGAACGCTCGCCCGGTCCGGTCACCGCGATGTCGGTGATCTCCCGCGCGAAAGTGGCATAGCCGGGGTCCTCGGCGTGGACGAAAGCGATGCCTTCTTCCAGGTCGAGAGAGTCGACGACGTAGCTCTCGCCCTGGTGCAGGTACACCGCGCCCGGATGAATGGAGGCCGGAGCCTGTCCGGTACCGGTGTTGCCGAGCAGGCGTCCGGTGTCGGATTCCACGATCACGATCTGACCGCCGATCGAGCCGCGGATGTCGACCGCCCCGTGGGGTTCCATACCGGGTGCCGGGAAGTACTTGCTGCCGCGGCGTTTCAGCAGTCCGTCGTCGACAAGTCCCTCAGTCACCTCCACGGCGTCCAGAGCTCGCACCTCGGCCTCGTCGAGCGGGAGTTCGGTTGCCGCGCAGAGCAGTTGCGGACCCAGGATGTAGGGATTGCGCGGATCGATGACGACGCGCTCGACCGGCTTGTCCAGCAACGCCGACGGGTGGTGCACGAGGTAGGTGTCCAACGGGTCGTCGCGGGCGATGAGCACCACCAGCGCGCCCTGACCGCGCCGCCCCGATCGGCCGGCCTGCTGCCAGAACGACGCGACCGTTCCGGGAAACCCGGCCAGCACCACCGCGTCCAGGCCCGCGATATCGACGCCGAGCTCGAGGGCGTTGGTGGTGGCCACACCCCGCAGCTGACCCTCGGCCAGCGCGTTCTCCAGTGCTTTGCGGTCCTCGGCCAGATATCCGGCGCGATAGGAGGCGACAGTCGGAACCAGTTGCGGCGCCAGCTCACCCAGTCGTGCCTGGGCACCCAGCGCCGTCAGCTCGGCGGCGCGGCGGGACCGCACGAAGGTCAAGGTCTGCGCGCCCTCGACAATCAGGTCGGCCATCACCCGGGATGCCTCGGCCCCCGCCGACCGTCGCACCGGGGCGCCGTTCTCGCCCACCAGGTCGGTCAACAGGGCCGGCTCCCACAAAGCGACGGTGCGCGCGCCTTGCGGCGAGCCGTCCTCGGTGACCTCCGTCACCGGCTGGCCAATCAGCTCGGTCGCCGTCAGTCCGGGGGAATCTGTCGTCGCGCTGGCGAATATCACGGTCGGGTACGACGAATAGCGCGCGCACAGCCGCAACAGGCGACGCAGCACCATCGCCACGTTGGAACCGAAAACCCCTCGGTAATAATGACATTCGTCGACAACCAGGAAGCGCAGTCCGCGCAGCAGCACGGCCCACCGGGCATGGTTGCGCAGGATCGACAGGTGGATCATGTCGGGATTGGAGAAGATCCACCGGGAGCGCTCGCGGGCGAACCGCCGCACCTCGGTGGGGCTGTCTCCGTCGTAGGCCGTGGGCGCCACGTCGCCGAGCTCGGCGGCGGTGACCAGCGCCTGCGCCGCGCGCAGCTGGTCATGCCCCAGTGCCTTGGTGGGCGAGAGATAGAGCACCCGGGCCCGCGGATCGTCGGCCAGCGCGTTGAGCACCGGCAGCTGGTAGGCCAGCGACTTCCCCGACGCGGTACCGGTGCTCACCACCACATGACGCCCGTCGTGCGCAAGGTCGGCGGCCTGCAACTGATGCGACCACGGCACCGTGATTCCCCGGCCGGTGAACGCCCGCACGACCTCGGGCCGGGCCCACGCCGGCCAGCCCTGTGGCCGGCCGGGCCGGGGCGGCAGCTCGGCGGTGTGCCGCAGCGGATGCTCGTCGGGTGCGGTCCCGGCGAGCGCGGCGGCAAGCAGTTCACTGCCGAAACTCGCCATCAGATACCTTTCTCGGCCCCGTCGCGGCCGGGCGCGGCCCCCGGTGATGACGCTGACGTAAATTGACGCGTCATTCGGCGGTATGTCTGGGCCTAGAGACTGTCGCCGACGCGTTGAACATGGTTGACTGATTGCGGTCGCAGCTTCTGTGTTCGTGTAAAACTTTCGCAGGATCGACGTTGCGGTCGCGGTTCCTGCGAGGTTATCTGTCGGGTGAAGTTCCGGCGACTCTGCGAGGTATGGCGGTCGCGGCTGGCCCGGGGCATCGAAAGGCGGCGCCCCGCACCCAGAAAGAAAAGGAAAGATCGAGAGATGCCACAGGGAACTGTGAAGTGGTTCAACGCGGAGAAGGGCTTTGGTTTCATTGCCCCCGAAGATGGATCCGCGGATGTTTTTGTCCACTACACGGAGATCCAGGGGACGGGCTTCCGCACCCTCGAAGAAAACCAGAAGGTCGAGTTCGAGATCGGCCACAGCCCTAAGGGCCCCCAGGCCACCGGAGTCCGCTCGCTCTGATTCGAGCAGATTCCCAGACGGAACCCCCGGAGCAGTCCGGGGGTTTTCGTTTCTGGGACAGCGGAACCGGCCCGCCGCGCCGATACGGAGGAGCCGCGTGCCCACTCGCTCGCCTACTGTCTGTGGCGTGAGCCAGCTTTCCTTCTTCGCCGCGGAATCGGTCCCGCCCGCGGTCGAAGACTTGTGCGGGTTGCTGGCCGCACCCGGTCAGATAGTGACGGTAGGCGCCGGTGCCAGGCTGTCGGTGGTCGTCGACGAGTCCTGGCGTGCCGAGGCGCTGGCCGAGATGATCCGGGAGGCGGGTCTGGCGCCCGAGATCACCCGGACCGACGAGGACCACCCGTTGGTGCGGACGTCCGCGGACCCGTCGCTGCGCGGCATCGCGACCGAGTGGACCCGAGGGGCGGTGAAGACGGTTCCGCCGCGCTGGCTGCCCGGGCCGCGGGAGCTGCGGGCCTGGACGTTGGCGGCAGGCAGCCCAGAGGCTGACCGTTACCTGCTCGGGCTGGATCCGCACGCGCCGGACACCCATTCACCGCTGGCGTCGGCTCTGATGAGGGTCGGCATCGCACCCACTTTGATCGGTACCCGCGGTGCCCGCCCGGCACTGCGGATCAGCGGTCGCCGCAGACTATCGCGCCTGGTAGAGAACGTGGGAGAGGCCCCGCAGGGCCCGGATGCGGCAGCGCAGTGGCCACGGGTCTGACCGCTGTGTGCCACCCATGCCGGGGTGGGCCGGTTTGCGCGGGCCCGCCCAATGGTGCGAAATTGTCAGTTGCCCGCGGGGCAACGGCGCGGCGGCGTACCAAAGGTGGACCGGAAATCCGGAATATCGGGGAGCCGCCCTGTCATTGTTTCTGCGAGACGGTTCCGCCCAGGGACCGACACAGGAGATGGAGCGTAGGCGCAGTTGGTTGACCGGGCCCCCAAGAGGGCTAGCAGCAGCGGCCGAAACGGCAGCACCCGGCGACTCGTGATCGTGGAGTCGCCCACCAAGGCGCGCAAGCTGGCTGGATATCTGGGTTCCAATTACATCGTCGAGTCGTCCCGCGGTCACATCCGCGACCTGCCCCGGGCCGCCGCCGACGTGCCCGCGAAGTTCAAGTCCGAGCCGTGGGCGCGGCTGGGCGTGAACGTCGATGCCGACTTCGAGCCGCTCTACATCATCAGTCCGGAGAAGAAGAGCACCGTCACCGAGCTCAAAGGCCTGCTCAAGGACGTCGACGAGCTCTATCTGGCAACGGATGGTGACCGCGAAGGCGAGGCGATCGCCTGGCACTTGATGGAGACGCTCAAGCCGCGCGTTCCGGTCAAGCGGATGGTGTTCCACGAGATCACCGAACCGGCCATCCTGGAGGCGGCCGAAAACCCCCGCGACCTGGACATCGATCTGGTCGACGCGCAGGAAACCCGCCGCATCCTGGACCGGCTGTACGGCTACGAGGTCAGCCCCGTGCTGTGGAAGAAGGTTGCGCCCAAACTGTCGGCGGGCCGGGTCCAGTCGGTTGCCACCCGGATCATCGTGCAGCGCGAACGCGACCGGATGGCGTTCCGCAGCGCGTCCTACTGGGACATCCTGGCCAGGCTGGACGCCAGCGTGTCCGACCCGCAGGCCCAGCCGCCCACGTTCGCCGCGCGTCTGACCAACGTCGACGGCCTGCGGGTCGCCACCGGTCGTGACTTCGACTCACTGGGCACCTTGCGCAAGGCCGACGAAGTGGTGGTGCTCGACGAGGCCGGTGCGACCGCGCTGGCCACCAGCCTGCAGGGCGCGCAGCTCAGCGTCGCTTCGGCCGAGGAGAAGCCCTACACCCGTCGTCCGTACCCGCCTTTCATGACGTCGACGCTGCAGCAGGAGGCCGGCCGCAAGCTCCGGTTCTCCTCGGAGCGCACCATGAGCATCGCGCAGCGCCTGTACGAGAACGGCTACATCACCTATATGCGTACCGACTCGACGACCCTGTCGCAGTCGGCCATCACCGCCGCGCGCAACCAGGCGCGGCAGCTTTACGGCGAGGAGTACGTCTCGCCGTCGCCGCGGCAATACACCCGCAAGGTGAAGAACGCCCAGGAGGCGCACGAGGCCATCCGGCCCGCCGGAGAGACCTTCGCCACCCCGGACGCGGTGCGCCGCGAGCTCGACGGCGACGAATTCCGGCTCTACGAGCTGATCTGGCAACGCACGGTGGCGTCGCAGATGGCCGATGCGCGGGGCACCACGCTGAGCCTGCGCATCGAAGGCCGCGCCGGTGAGCAGCAGGTGGTGTTCTCGGCGTCCGGGCGCACGCTGACCTTCCCGGGCTTCCTCAAGGCCTACGTGGAAACCGTCGACGAACTGGCCGGCGGCGAGGCCGACGACGCCGAGCGCCGGCTGCCCAACCTGTCGCCGGGGCAGCGCCTGGCCGCCATCGAGCTGACGCCGGACGGCCACTCCACCAACCCGCCCGCGCGCTACACCGAGGCTTCGCTGGTCAAGGCGCTCGAGGAGCTGGGTATCGGCCGGCCGTCCACCTACTCGTCCATTATCAAGACTATCCAGGACCGCGGGTACGTGTACAAGAAGGGCAGCGCCCTGGTGCCGTCCTGGATCGCCTTCGCGGTGATCGGATTGCTGGAACAGCATTTCGGCCGGCTCGTCGACTACGACTTCACCGCGGCGATGGAGGACGAACTCGACGCGATCGCTTCCGGCAACGAGCGACGCACCAACTGGCTCAACAACTTCTACTTCGGCGGCGACCACGGGGTGCCCGACTCGGTGGCCCGCTCCGGTGGCCTGAAGAAGCTGGTGGGCGTCAATCTCGAAGGCATCGACGCGCGAGAAGTGAACTCCATCAAGGTGTTCGACGATGCCGAAGGCCGGCCTGTCTACGTCCGTGTCGGCAAGAACGGGCCGTATCTGGAGCGCACGGTGACCGGTGACGACGGTGAACCGACTCCGCAGCGGGCCAACCTGAACGACTCGCTGACCCCCGACGAGCTGACTCTCGAAGTGGCAGAAGAGCTTTTCGCCACTCCGCAGGAGGGACGCGTGCTCGGCGTCGACCCGCAGACGGGCCACGAGATCGTGGCCAAGGACGGCCGGTACGGGCCGTACGTGACCGAGGTCCTGCCGAAGCCCGAGGGTGACGACGGCGGCGCCGCCGCCGGCGCCAAGAAGGGCAAGAAGCCCACCGGACCGAAGCCGCGCACCGGTTCGCTGTTGCGCACCATGGACCTGCAGACGGTGACGCTCGAGGACGCGCTGAAGCTGCTGTCGCTGCCCCGGGTCGTCGGCGTGGACCCTGCCTCCGGTGAGGAGATCACCGCCCAGAACGGGCGTTATGGCCCATATCTCAAGCGCGGCACCGATTCTCGTTCGCTGGCGACCGAGGACCAGATGTTCACTATCACTCTCGACGAAGCGCTCAAGATCTACTCCGAGCCCAAACGTTCGGGGCGGCAAGCTGCTTCGGCGCCTCCGCTGCGTGAGCTGGGCAACGACCCTGCTTCGGGCAAGCCGATGGTGATCAAGGACGGCCGCTTCGGGCCGTACGTCACCGACGGAGAGACCAACGCGAGCCTGCGCAAGGGCGACGACGTCTTGTCGATCACCGATGAGCGCGCCGCCGAACTGCTGGCCGACCGCCGCGCCCGCGGGCCGGTCAAGCGGACCGCGAAGAAGACCGCCCGCAAAGCACCGGCCAAGAAGGCGCCGGCCAAGAAGGCCGTCAAGCGCAGCTAGCGGCCCGCGTCGCTGGAGACTTCCTCCGATTCACAGGCGCCCTCCGGCTCGGCCAGATTCAGCGGGCGTGCCAGCTGCGTGGGCGCGGCGCGGCCACGCAGAAACACCACCTCACCCACGTCCCAGCACAGGGCCTCGGCGTCCAGGGCGCCGCTGACCGCGATCGCCGAGGCCAGCACATGCCCTTCCTCCAGCTTGGCCAGCTCGGTGAGCCGGGCGGCTTCGTTGACCGGGTCACCGATGACGGTGTACTCGAAACGCGCCTGCGCCCCGATATGCCCCGCGATGGCGCGGCCCGCCGAGACGCCGATACCGAACTCGGCGGATCCCAGCACGGGAATGAGCTCGTCGTGCAGCTCGCGGGCGGCGGCCAGTGCGGCGCCGGCGCCGTCCGGATGCTCGATCGGCGCGCCGAAGATCGCCAGCGCAGCGTCGCCCTGGAACTTGTTGACGAACCCGCCGTGCCGGCCGACGGTGTCGACCACGACGCGGAAGAACTCGTTGAGCAGGTGGACCACCTCGACGGGCGGTCGCGACGCCGCCAGCTGAGTGGACCCCACCAGGTCCACGAACAACACCGCGACGTCGCGCTCCTGCCCGCCCAGCTCGGTGCCCCGCTCGAGGGCCCGCCGGGCCACGTCCTCGCCCACGTAACGGCCGAACAGGTCGCGCAGCCGCTGCCGTTCGGACAGGTCGCGCACCATGTCGTTGAAGCCGGACTGCAGCAGTCCCAGCTCGCTGGCGTCGTAGATCTGCATGTGCGCGTTGTAGTTGCCTCGCTGCACCTCCGACAGCGCCCAGCGGAGCTGGCGCAGCGGGTCGGCGATCGACATCGATACCAGCAGTGTGCTGGCCGCTCCGATGCCCAGGGCCGCCAGCGCCAGCAGCAGGATGGGGTTGAACAGCTTCTCCGGCGAGGCGTGCAGCAGCGCGATCTTGTCCGAAACCACTGCCAGCACGATCGCCAGCAGCGGGACGGCCGTCGACAGCACCCAGGTCAGCATCAATCGCAGGATGACGCCGGGTGCCCGCACGCTCTCGGGTACGCCACTGCGCAGCGCGGCGACGGCGACGGGGCGCAGCACCCGTTCGGATTGCAGGTAGCCGATGATCGCGGTGGCGGTGGCGCCCAGCGCGGTGGCGACCACCACGACCGGCGCGGCCTGGCGTGCCACCGACCAGCTGGCCATGATGAACACCACGCTCCCGACCGCCCAGGACGCCGCGCTGGTCAACGTGCGGTAGAACGGCATCCGTAATGCCCGGGTGCGGGCCAGTTCGGTGGTCGACGGGTCGGCTTCGACCAGCAGGTTGTCGCGGCGTTGCCAGCGGAAAACCGGCACCAGCAACTTGAGGTTCCAGGCGAACCCCGCGAAGAACAGAAAAATCACTGAGCTGATGAAGATCGCGACGTTCAGCGTCGGCAGGTCGCCCAGCTCGATCCGGTCGTGCGGCGGCAGACCGTAACGCAGGAAGCCCAGAACGAACAAGCCCCCGATGATGTCGGCCTGCAACATGCTCAGCGAGAAAACCGGCCATGGAGTGCGCACCACCCACTTGGCGAATGCACTGATCCGCCGCGGGAGTGTTGTTGCCATGGTCACGCACCCACCGTATCGGTCAGCGGGGACTCGCCGGAAACTAAAAGTGTCCCCGGCAGGTCGTGCGACGTGGGCAAAAGTTGCCGAAAGATCACGGATTTATCGCAAAACGGATGCTGATCGGTCTCCGTCGGGGGTCCTCACTACTGTTGCCGATGATGACCGGGGTGTTTACACGGCTGGTAGGCCAGCAGGCGGTGGAAGCGGAACTGCTCGCCGCCGCCCGGTCCGCACGCGGTGCCGCCGAGGGTGATCAGAGTCACGCAGGCGCCGGCCTGGGAACTATGACACATGCATGGCTGATAACCGGTCCGCCGGGTTCCGGCCGTTCGGTGGCCGCTCTGTGCTTCGCGGCGGCGCTGCAATGCACGTCAGAAGGCGAACCGGGGTGCGGGACGTGCCGCGCCTGTTCGACGACGATGGCGGGCACCCACGCCGACGTCAGGCGGGTCATCCCCGAAGGCCTGTCCATCGGTGTGGACGAGATGCGGGGCATCGTGCAGGTCGCGTCCCGGCGCCCCACCACCGGTCGCCACCAGATCGTGGTGATCGAGGACGCCGACCGGTTGACCGAAGGCGCCGCCAACGCCCTGCTGAAGGTCGTCGAGGAGCCGCCTCCGTCGACGGTTTTCCTGCTGTGCGCCCCGTCGGTGGATCCCGAGGACATCGCCGTCACCTTGCGCTCCCGGTGCCGGCACGTGGCGCTGGTGACACCGCCCACCGAGGCCATCGCGCAGGTGCTGATCGACGGCGACGGACTGGACGCCGGCACCGCCGGCTGGGCGGCGTCCGTCAGCGGCGGGCACGTCGGCCGGGCGCGCCGGCTGGCCACTGACCCGGAGGCCAGGCAGCGACGCGAGCAGGCACTGGAGCTGGTACGTGACGCCGCGCGGCCGGCGCGCGCGTACACCGCGGCCGAGGAACTGGTCGCCGCGGCCGAAGCCGAGGCGGTGGCGCTCACTGCCGGGCGGGCCGAGGCCGAGACGGAAGAACTGCGCACCGCGCTGGGAGCGGGCGGCACCGGCAAAGGTGCGGCCGGGGCGATGCGCGGCGCCGCAGGAGCGATCAAGGATCTGGAGCGACGGCAGAAATCCCGGCAGACCAGGGCCTCGCGTGACGCTCTGGACCGGGCGTTGATCGACCTGGCCACCTACTTCCGGGATGCGCTGGTGGTCTCCGCGAACGCCGGCCAGGTTCGGGCGAACCATCCTGACATGGCCGAGCGGGTGGCGTCGCTGGCCGGGCACGCCACCCCCGAGCGGCTGCTGCGCTGCATCGAAGCCGTGCTGGAATGCCGTGAAGCCTTGGCGATCAACGTCAAGCCCAAGTTCGCCGTCGACGCCATGGTCGCAACCATCGGCCAGCAACTGCGTTAGACTCGTGCCGCCCGCGAGGGTACGGCCGCCTTAGCTCAGTCGGTAGAGCGATTCACTCGTAATGAATAGGTCAGGAGTTCGATTCTCCTAGGCGGCTCCACTGCTCGACCTCCCACGCCGATCAAATGCCGGTTGCGCCGGCGACTCCCGTCCATAATCAGGAGTCGTTCCAGGTTGGGGGGAGGAAACCGCATGTCGCAGCTGTTCGTGGCGCCAGACTTGCTGACGCTGGCGACCGCGGACGTCGCAGGCATCGGTTCCGGCCTCGAGGCGGCGCGGCTGGCCGCGGCTGCGCCGACTACAGCGCTCGCGTCGGCGGCCGCCGACGAGATATCGGTGGCGGTCGCCGCCCTCTTCTCCGGATTCGGCCAGCAGTACCAGGCACTGGGCGCGCAGACGGGGGCGCTGCTGCAGCAGTTCGGGCAGTCGATCCAAGCGGCGGCCCAGACGTACGCGGCCGCCGAGGCGACGAACTCGTCACTGCTGGTCGGCTCCGCCATCGACCGCGTCACCGGGTTCATCGCTCGCCAATTCGCGATCTACGACTTCAGTGACCCGCGCGGCTGGGCCGCTTTCCTACTGGACTACACGTGGGGCGCACCGGGAACCGCACTGGGCTACGCCGTACAGATCGTGAACGACTCGACCCCGAATTCCAACTACGATGCAGCGCTGAGCGCGGTAGCGGGCTCGCACGTCTACCGGGGCGGCATCGGGCTGCCCGGCTATGCCACCACGTTCGGCAACGTCACGAGTCATCTCGGCTACAGCCCGAAGGCCGTGGATCTCATGCTCAACCACGAAGCACTCCACGTCTGGCAGAACCGGCTGTTCGGGCCGCTGTTCTCGGCCAGCTACTCCGCCTGGACTACGGGCGGAACGATCGCCGGTTACGGCTACTGGTTGTTGCACCCCGAGGAAGACTTGTCCCGCGTGATCACGACGCTGGCTTATTACGACAACCCTTGGGAGACATGGGCTTACCGCAACGACCATGCCTGGCCGCCGCCAGGGGCGATCCCCGCGCTGCTCTGGCCCTCCTAGGCGAATTCGGGTCGGCGCTTGTTCAGGAACGCGTCGATGCCCTCCCGGCCGTCGGGGCCACCGGCGCATGCCGCGATCATGCGGCCTTCGATCTCCATCTGTTCCTCCAGGCCGTTGCTGAAGCTCATCAGCAGCAGCTTCTTCACCGACGAACTGGAAAGCTTTGCCGCAGAGCTCATTTGGGTGACGAGAGCTTCGGCCCGGTCGGTCAGCGTGTCGTCGGGCACGGCCTCGGTGACCAGGTGCCACTGTGCCGCTTCCGTGGCCGACAGCCGCCGATTGGTCAGCATCAGCTCCTGGGCGCGCCGCACTCCCACCAGCCGCGGCAGGTAGTACGACGAACTGCCATCGGGGCTCAGTCCCGCCCTGGTGTAGGCCATCGTGAAGGACGCGGATTCGGCGGCCAGCACCAGATCTCCCATCAGGGCAAGGCTGAATCCGGCCCCGGCCGCGGCGCCGTTCACGGCGACGACCAGCACGGCGTCCATGCGGGCGAAGGTCGAGATCGCCCGGTGCAGGTCGTCGGCGATGCCCTTGACGAATCGGCCCGCACCCAGGGGCGAGCGCGCCATCGCCTGCAGGTCACCTCCGGCGCAGAAGAACCGGCCGTTGCCGGTGAGCAGGACGACCTTCGTCTCGGCGACATCGCAGCGGCTTGCCGCATCCATCAGCTCGCGGGCCATCGCATCGTCGATGCTGTTCGCCGCGTCGGGCCGATTGAGCGCAATGCGTGTGACGGGCCCGTCCTGGGCGAAGTCGAGGGTCTCGTAGCTGGTCATCCTGGGATGCTAGCCAGGGCGGCTCAGCCGTCGGGCCCCGGTAAGCCGGCCGCGCCGAAGATCAGGCCCTTCGCGCCTCCAGGCCCGCCGGTGCCGCCGACGGCGACGCTGAAGGGCGGACTGGGCACTCCGCCGGCCCCGCCGCTGCCGCCGGTACCGAGATACTTCGCCGATCCGCCGGCCCCGCCGTCACCGCCGTCGCCCCCCGACCCGCCGACTCCGCCGACCCCGCCGGCTCCACCACCGCCGGCATTCCCGCCCGTGCCGATCCATCCGGCGTCACCACCCCGGCCGCCGGCGCCACCGTCGCCGCCGACGCCGCCCGCGACACCTGCGGCCTCACCGCCCTGGCCGCCGGACCCGCCCACGCCGCCGTTGCCGTACAGCAGGCCTGCGGCGCCCCCGGCCCCACCGGCGCCGCCATTGCCCCCTACGCCGCTGCCACCCGCCAATCCACCCAGGCCCCCGGCACCGCCGTTGCCGCCACCGCCGAACAGGAAACCACCCTGGCCGCCGGCGCCCCCGCCGCCGCCGGTGCCGCTGAGTGCGCCGACTCCGCCCGCACCACCGATGCCCCCGAAGCCGATCACCCGGGCGGCCCCGCCGGCGCCGCCGAAGCCGCCGCCCAGTCCGCCGGATCCGCCGCCACCACCGTTGCCCAGCAGCCATCCGCCGGCGCCGCCGGCGCCGCCGCCGGCTCCGCTGCCGCCGGCTCCGCCCCGACCGCCGTTACCGATCAAACCCGCCTCGCCGCCGGCGCCGCCGGCCTGAGCGGCCCCGCCGGCCGCGCCGTTTCCGCCGTTGCCGAGCAGCAGGCCGCCGGCCCCGCCGGCGCCTCCCGGCGTCGTGGCATCGGCCCCGTTTCCGATCAACGGCCGGCCCAGTAGCGCCTGGGTGGGCGCATTGATCAGGTCCAGCACCGGCTGCAGCGGACCGGCGTTGGTGGCTTCCGCCGCGGCGTATACCCCGGCGCCCGAGGTCAGCAACTGCACGAAGCGGTCGTGAAAAGCCTCGGATTGGGCGCTCAGCGCCTGATACTGCCGCGCGTAGCCGGAGAACAGCGCCGCTACCGCCGCCGACACCTCGTCGGCTCCGGCGGCCAGCACGGCCGAGGTGGGCGGCGCCGCGCACGCGTTGGCGGCGCACAGCGCCGACCTGATACCCGCCAGATCCGTTGCCGCGGAGGTTATCAGCTCCGGAACCGCAACAAGGTTCGACAACGCTGCCCTCCCACTCGGACTGGTCGACAAGAAGGGTATCGGGATCGCCCGTCAGAACGTTTCATTTCGGCGGCTCAGAGCGGCGCCAGAAACCCCACCGGTCCCGAGGCCAGGCACAGCGACAGCGCGGCCGTCGTAGCCCGTACCGTGATCGCGTTCCCGGCGCCCGGCAGCCGCGCGTACACACGATTGAGTCCCGGGTGCACCGGCACCTTGACCTCGGGCCCCTCCGACAGCGCCAGCATCATCGAGCCGTCGGTGTTGCCCAGATAGTTCAGCTCGACTGTCCAGTCGGCCGGCAACAACGGCCCGTCCAGGACCATGCGGGCCGGCTGATCGGGCTGAGCGAAGTAGCCGCAGTTTGCAACGGGACCGGGTGTGATGGTCCGCACCCAGGTCACCCGGGCGCCGGCCAGTTTGCCCTTGCTGTCCAGCATCCGCAATTGCGTTGTCGCCGAGGCAAATTCGGGTCGATCGCGGACCAGGGCGAACAGGTGGCTGGCCAGATTCTCCGGCCACGCCACCCGTTGCAGCACCAACGGATCGACCTCCTGGTCCAGCAGTGGCACCGCGGAATCGGTGGCCGCCAGGCCGGCTTGAGCGTTCTTCAGGTACGGCTCGGCCGGATTGTCGCGCCAGGACGTGAGAAACGTCAGCGTCGAATGCAGGCTGCTGGCCAGAAACAACAGCGCCGCAACGCTTGTCAGTGCGGTACGCGTCCGCGAGGTGTCCAGCCACCTCGACGACTCCCGGTTCGGCGCAGTGAAGGCGACGGCGGCCAGCAGCGCGAGCACGACGACCAGATCGGGAAAATAGCGCAGCGTCTGCGCCAGTTCCAACGCGGTGAACCGCGACGACCGCATCAGATAAATCGGCACCTGGCAAGCGACCGCGTACCCGGCCGCGGTGAGCCAGACCAACCCGATGCGCCGTTTGCGGATCAGCGAAACAGCGAGCAGCCCAACCAGAATGAACCAACCCAGCAGCATCACCGACGTCGGTGGAGTGGCCCAGGGGGAGGCCGGGGCCCAGCGCGCCCAGTCCCACGGCCCGCCCGCCAGTCCCGGCACGATGCCGTGGGTGACCGACCGGCGTAACAGGGCCCCGGTCATCGCCAGATCCGAACTCCAGCGTCGCTGGTTCACCACCGCCAGGTACAGCGCCACCCAGCCCGCGGTCAGCGCCAGCGACGCCACCCACAACCGCAGACCGCCGCGCCACGTCGTTCGCAGGGCGGCCCGGTCCCCGGACACGTGGCACAGCAGCGCCACCACCGCGAACGCCACGAACGGGATCACCGCCGCCTTCTCGAAGAACAGCAGGCCGCCGAAGTAGACCAGCACACCCGTGACCGCGTAGCGCGCGTTGCCGGTACGGACCAGCAGCACGGCGTCGCCGCAGACCCAGGCCAGTGCCGCCAGCATGGGCAGCGAGTTGAGCGCCGCCGACCACCAGGCGAAGCCGGTGATCCCCAGTGGCGTGAACAGTGCGAACGTCAGCGGGATCAGCAGCACCGGACGCCAGCCCAGGATCACGTACAGGGCGCGTAGCAGCGACAGCGACGCGATTAACTGCAGCACCACCAGGCTGACCGCCGGCCACGTCCAGACCAGCGGGGCCAGCCGGGTGATCGCCCCGGCCACCAGGAATGCGCCCGGCATGACGTGTCCGTCGTGGTCGTCGAACAGGTACGACGGCGAGAGCAGGCCCTGGGTGCCGGCCCGGCCGATGAGAATCAGATCGTCCCAATAGAAGTAGCCACCGAACGCCAACACGGCACGAACGCCCAGCTGCGCGATGATCAGCGCGGCTGCCACCGCGGCGACTCTGTATGGTGGGCCGGTGCGAGCACTGGTCACCGGGGCAGCCGGTTTCATCGGGTCGACGCTAGTCGACCGTCTCCTGGCCGACGGGCACACGGTGGTCGGCCTGGACAACTTCGCCACCGGCCGGGCGACCAACCTCGAGCACCTCGCCGACAACCCGGAACACGTCTTCGTCGAGGCCGACATCGTGACGTCGGACCTGGACGCCATCCTCGGCGAGCACAAGCCGGAGGTGGTGTTTCACCTGGCCGCGCAGATCGACGTCCGGCACTCGGTGGCCAACCCGCAGTTCGACGCCTCGGTCAACGTGATCGGCACCATCCGGCTTGCCGAAGCGGCCCAGCGTGCCGGAGTGCGCAAGGTGGTGCACACCTCGTCGGGCGGGTCCATCTACGGCGTGCCGCCGCAGTACCCGACGCCCGAAACGGTGCCGACCGACCCGTTCTCGCCCTATGCCGCCGGGAAGGTGTCCGGGGAGATCTACCTGAACACCTTCCGGCATCTCTACGACCTGGACTGCTCGCACATCGCGCCCGCCAACGTCTACGGGCCGCGCCAGGACCCGCACGGCGAGGCCGGTGTGGTGGCGATCTTCGCTCAGGCCCTGCTGGAAGGCAGGCCCACCAAAGTCTTCGGCGACGGCTCCAACACCCGCGACTACGTGTTCGTCGACGACGTCGTCGACGCCTTCGTGAAGGCGGCCGGGGATGCCGGGGGCGGGCAGCGCTTCAACGTCGGAACCGGCATCGAGACCTCGGACCGTCAGCTGCATACCGCGGTCGCGGCTGCGGTCGGCGGCCCCGACGACCCGGAGTTCCATCCGCCGCGGCTGGGCGACCTGAAGCGGTCATGCCTCGACATTGCCAGGGCCGCAGAGGTTTTGGGCTGGCGGCCACAGGTGGCGTTGGACGAGGGTGTGCGGCGCACCGTGGAGTACTTCCGCCAGCACAAGCACGCCTAGACTTCGGGCGTCTGCGCTCCCTCGAGCGCGATCGCGCGAGCCAGCCGGGCGTAGCGCAACTCCAGGTCCTTGAAGCGCATGTAGGTGCTGAGCGTGGTGAAGCTGAACGCCATGATCAGCCCGTAGAGCATGAGGTCGGTGCCGCGCCGCACGCCGAACCAGTGCGCCACCAGCGTGGTGTCGTCCGGTCGCAGTACCGCATAGACCCCCAGCAGCACGAACAGGACGTAGCCCACTTTCACCCAGGCGCGGGCCCGCGCACTGCGCCGCGACCGCAGCAGGAACACCAGCAGCGCGATGATCGAGCCGATCAGCAGCACCTGGATCCAGTTCATTCTCCGGTCCTTTTCATCTCCGCATCCTCCCTCGCAGAAAACCGTCGAAGATGATGTTGACGCCGTTGAGCAACGGCTGCCCCTTGGACTTGGAGTACTCGGTGTAGAGCACCTCGACCGGCACTTCGGCCACCCGCCAATGGTTTTCGGCGATCATCATGACGATCTCGGTGGCGTGGCTCATGCCGCTCATGGTGATGTTCATGCCGTCGGCGACGGTCTTGTTGAACACCCGCAGGCCGTTGTTGGTGTCGGTCAGGCCGAGCCGGCGCCCGCGGCGGCTCAGCCGCGCGGCGGTCTGCAGCACCATGCGCTTGAGGAACGGGGGCCGGTTGGTGACCTGCTGGCCGAACCGGGTGCCGATCACAATGTCGACGTCGCCCTGCTTCAGCCGGTCGATCATCGTGGTCACGTCCTTGACGCGGTGCTGTCCGTCGGCGTCGAAGGTGGCGAAGACCTGGGCGCCGGGCTGGTTTCGGGCGTATTCCACGCCGGTCTGGATCGCCGCACCCTGGCCCAGGTTGATGGGATGACGCACCAGGAACGCGCCAGCCTGCCGGGCGATCTCGCCGGTGCCGTCCGCGCTGCCGTCGTCCACGCAGACGACGTGGTCGAAGACCGTTCGCAACTCGGCGACGACCTCGCCGATGACGGCGGCTTCGTTGAAGGCGGGGACGATGATCCAGGCGTCGGAGTAATCCATTTTCAGGGCCATTTCAAGGCCAAAATTACACGCGTCCGCCGCGTCCGAGCGCGACCAGATGGACGGCGATTCCCACCATGGGACCGCACAGCAGGCCGATGACGGTGCGGGTCTCCAGGGCCAGTGGCAGCGCCAGCAGCAGCCCGGAGGCGACGGTGGCGCTGACCCAGCCCAGCGAGTACGCCCGGTGCAGCGCGGCCGCCACCGACGCGGCACCGGTCAGGGTCAGCAGGGCGATGGCGACGGCGGCGGCCGTCAGCCAGGCCAGCAGCGCGCTACTGGCCTGGTACTGGGAACCGAACGCGAACCGCAGCAACCACGGCCCTACCAGGCCGGCCAGCAGTACCCCGACCCCGCCGATCCCGGCGATGAGCAGCGCGGGCGAGACCAGTGCGCGCAGGCGATGACTGCGCTCGTCCACGAAATGCGCGATGAGATTGCCCTGCATGGCGGTCAGCGGCACCAGCAGCGGCGCACGGGTCAGCGTCACCGCCAGAATCACGACGCCGCCCTGGGCGCCCAGCTCGGTAGACGTCAGCTTCAGCAAGACCGGAAACCCCATCACCAGGATGGCGCTGGCGCCCGCCGCGGTGATCGAGTGGGCCGCGCCGCGCAGAAACGTCGCGGTGCTGCCGGGCGTCAGCACACGTGCCGCTGTACGGGCTGTCGGCGAGGAGGCCAGGATGATCAGCCAGGCCACCGACCCCGCCACCGTCGCCCAAAGAAACCCGACCAGCCCCCAGCTGAGCACAAAGGTCGCCGTCGCGACCGCCACCCGGATGACGGCGTCGGTCACCATCAGCGCGCCGTACTGGCCCCACCGGTTGACGCCGGCGAGCGTGCCCAGCAGCGTCGCGTGCAGGCAGAAACCCGCCAGTCCGACGCTGAGCAGGAGGACCGACAGCCAGCGGTCCTCGACGAAGACTCGTCCGCTCCACAGCACCGAGCTGCCCGCGATCAGGACGGCAGAGGCCAGTCCGACCATGCCGGCGACGCGCAGCGGATGCGTTCGTTCGCCGTCCGGGAGCACGTCCAGGTACTGCATCGCGCGGACCTCGCGGGTCGTTTCCTGAAGCAGGCCGTTGGCCGCGCCGGTGACCAGGCCGAACGCGCCCCAGAAGACGCCGAAGACAGAGAAGCCGCCGGGTGCCAGGTTGCGCGCCGCCAGATAGATCACCGCATAGCCGCACAGCGCGGTCACCGCCGTTGCGGTGCCGACCCGGGCGACGCTGCCGCGTGCGACCGGGCCCACCGACGCGCCGGTGGCTCCGGTGGTACCCGCGCCGTCCGTCACCGTCGCGACACTATCGGACGCGGACTTCAGTGCCCTTCGGCCTGGAACCGCTCCACCGACCGCTGCACCTCAGCCTCGGCCTCGTCCCGGCCCACCCAGTCGGCCGCCTTGACGAACTTGCCCGGCTCGTTGTCCTTGTAGTGCTCGAAGAAGTGCTTGATGTCGTCCAGCTCGTATTGGGGGACGTCGCCGATGTCCTGGACGTGATCCCACCGGTGGTCACCGGCCGGCACGCACAGCACCTTGTCGTCGCCGCCCTTCTCGTCGACCATCCGGAACATCGCCACCGGCCGCACCTCGATCAGCACGCCGGGGAACACCGGCTGGGGCAGCAGCACCAACGCGTCCAGCGGGTCACCGTCCTCACCGAGGGTGTCCTCGATGAAGCCGTAATCGGCCGGGTAGGCCATCGGGGTGTGGAGGTAGCGGTCCAAGCGCACGCGGCCGGTCACGTGATCGATCTCGTACTTGTTGCGCTGGCCCTTTGGGATTTCGATGGTCACGTCGAATTGCACGGGTACACAGTAGTCGAGCAGGTGCCGCGGCAGTGCTCTACGGCCGATTCGGCAGAATGGGTCTCGAAAAGCAGAGCTACGACGCGATCGCTGAGGAATTGATGGGGCCCAAACGCTGGCGCAAGTCCACCCACGTGCTGGTCGGGCTCGTGGTGCTGGCGTTCGTCGCGGCCGTGGTGGCCGCCGCGGTGCTCTTCACCACCGGTGGTCACGGACCCAATGGAGCGCGCTCACCCGTGCCGCCGCCCCGGCCGCCGACGGTCAAGGCGGGGGTGAGCCCGGTGGCCGACAACGCCGCCGCACCGAGTTCGGAAGGCGTGACGGCGGCGCTGGCGCCCGCGGTGGCCGATCCAAATCTCGGCAAGCTGGGCGGGCGGATCACCGACGCCATGACCGGTAAGGAACTCTGGCGGCAGCTCGACGACCTGCCGATGGTGCCGGCCTCGACGAACAAGGTGCTGACCGCGGCAGCGGCCCTGCTCACCCTGGACCGGCAGGCCCGCATCAGCACCAGGGTGGTGGCGGCGGGTCAGGCCGCGCAGGGGCCCGTCGTGCTGGTGGGCGCCGGCGACCCGACGCTGTCGGCGGCACCGCCGGGTGTGGAGACCTGGTACCGGGGTGCCGCCCGGATCAGCGACCTGGTCGAGCAGGTGCACCGCAGCGGCATGACTCCGACGGCCGTGCAGGTCGACACCTCGGCGTTCAGCGGTCCCGGGCTGGCACCCGGCTGGGACCCGGCCGACATCGACAACGGCGACGTGGCTCCGATCGAGTCCGCGATGATCGACGCCGGACGCATCCAGCCGACCACCGTCAACTCGAGACGGTCCAAGACCCCGGCACTCGATGCCGGACGTCAGCTGGCCATTGCCCTGGGCCTCGACCCTGCGCAGGTGACGATCGGGTCGGCGCCGGCCGGCGCGCGCCAGCTCGCGGTGGTGCAGTCGGCGCCGCTGATCCAGCGGCTGTCGCAGATGATGAACGCCTCGGACAACGTGATGGCCGAGTGCATCGGCCGTGAGGTGGCCGCGGCCATCAATCGGCCGCAGAGCTTCACCGGTGCGGTCGACGCCGTCACCAGCCGGCTCAACACGGCCCACGTCGACACCGGCGGCGCCGCGCTGGTCGACTCCAGCGGGTTGTCGGTGAACGACCGTCTGACGGCCCGGACCCTGGACGGCGTGATGCAGGCCGCGGCCGGACCGGATCAGGCGTCGCTGCGGGCGCTGCTGGACCTGTTGCCGATCGCCGGCGGCAGCGGCACGCTGGGCGAACGTTTTCTGGACCGGTCCACCAACCAGGGCCCGGCCGGCTGGCTGCGCGCCAAGACCGGGTCGCTGACGGCGGTGAACTCGCTGGTCGGGGTGCTCACCGACGCCGGCGGACGGGTCCTCACCTTCGCCTTCATCTCCAACGACGCCGGCCCTAACGGCCGCAACGCGATGGACGCGCTGGCCACCAAGCTGTGGTTCTGCGGGTGCACGACATGAGCCCGTCATCGTCCGGCCTGTCGATGGGCAATGCCGTCGATTGGCGGTTCGCCGCCACGGTGGGGGAGAAGCTGGCCCGCGGGGGGCCGGTCACCTCTGATTACACCCGCCGGCAGGTGATGGAGGAGCTGACCCGGGCGGCCGAGCAGGCCGAGCCGCCGGTCCGCGAAGTTACCGGTCTGATCACCGATGACACGGTGCCTCCGGCCCGTATCGTGGACCGGCCGGAATGGATCCGGGCGGCCGCCGAGTCGATGCGCGCCATGACCAACGGCGCCGAGAAGCCGCACAGCTTCCTCACCGGCCGGCTCACCGGAGCCCAGACCGGTGCCGTGCTTGCCTTCGTGTCCTCCGGCATCCTGGGCCAGTACGACCCGTTCACCAGCCCGGACGCCGGCACGCTGCTGCTGGTGTATCCCAATGTCATCGCCGTGGAGCGGCAGCTGAAGGTCGACCCGTCGGATTTCCGGTTGTGGGTGTGTCTGCACGAGGTGACCCACCGGGTGCAGTTCACGGCGAACCCCTGGATCGCCGGCCATATGTCGAGCTCGCTCGGCCTGCTGACCCAGGAGCCCGCCGAGGACATCCGCGAGGTGGCCGGCCGGCTCGCCGACTTCGTCCGCAACCGGGGTCGCGACGAATCCCACCCCGAAGGAATCCTGGGGCTGGTGCGCGCCGTGCAGTCCGAGCCGCAGCGTCAGGCCCTCGACCAACTGCTGGTGCTCGGGACGCTGCTGGAAGGCCACGCCGAGCACGTGATGGACGCCGTCGGGCCGGTGGTGGTGCCCTCGGTCGCCGCCATCCGCAGCAAGTTCGACGAACGTCGACAGCGCAAGCAGCCGCCGTTGCAGCGGTTGTTGCGTGCGCTGTTGGGCTTCGAGGCCAAACTCAGCCAGTACACCCGCGGCAAGGCGTTCGTGGACCACGTGGTGGACCGGGTCGGGATGCAGCGGTTCAACACGGTCTGGACGGGCCCCGAGACGTTGCCCCTGCCCGCCGAGATCGATCACCCACAGCGATGGATCGACAGGGTGCTGTAGCCCAACTGCGCAGGGCAGTAAGCGAATTCGCGCAGACCCAGCTGGGTGGAACTGATCGTTGGAGCGTGGGGCTGTCCGGCGGGCCGGATTCGCTGGCGCTGACCGCGGTTGCGGCGGGCCTGCTGCCCACTACCGCCCTGATCGTCGACCACGGCCTGCAGCAAGATTCCGCATCCGTTGCCGAAACCGCACGGCGACAAGCTCTTTCGCTCGGCTGTGCCGCGGCGAAGGTGCTGCGTGTCGAGGTGACGTCGGATGGCGGCCCGGAGGCCGCCGCACGCACCGCCCGCTACGGCGCGCTGGAAGCCCAGCGGGACGGGCCGGTGCTGTTGGCGCACACGCTCGACGATCAGGCCGAGACGGTGTTACTGGGGCTGGGCCGCGGCTCCGGGGCCCGGTCCATCGCGGGCATGCGTCCGTACGATCCGCCCTGGTGCCGGCCGCTATTGGGGATACGGCGGGTGAGCACCCACGCCGCCTGCGCCGAACTGGGCCTGACACCCTGGCAGGACCCGCACAACGTGGACCGGCGGTTCACCCGTGCCCGGCTGCGGAGCGAGGTTCTGCCGCTGCTGGAGGACGTGCTGGGCGGCGGTGTCGCCGAGGCGCTGGCTCGCACCGCGACCGCCTTGCGTGAGGACACCGACCTGATCGACGCGCTCGCCGCCGACGCGCTTGCCGGCGTCTCGGTGGGAGCTGGGCTGGACACGGCTGGCTTGGCCGCATTGCCCGCTCCGGTGCGCCGCCGCGTGATCCGCAGCTGGCTGCTGGCCGGCGGGGCGGTCGGACTGACCGACAAGCAGATCCGGGCAGTGGACGCGCTGATCACGGCGTGGCGGGGCCAGGGCGGGGTGGCGGTCGGGTCCAGGCTGCGGGGTCAGCGCCTCTTCGCGGGTCGCAGCGACGGCGTACTTATGTTGCGCCAGCAGGCAATTTGACGCCTGCGTTGGTTCTTCTCAGGTAGGCGTGGCACGCTGTGCTCGTGACGGCGGAGCTGTACCCGGGGGACATCAAGTCGGTACTGCTCACCCAGGAGCAGATCCAGGGCCGCATCGCTGAGCTCGGCCGACAGATCGGCGAGGACTACCAGGATCTGGCGGCCACCACCGGCCAGGACCTGTTGTTGATCACCGTGCTCAAGGGCGCTGTGCTTTTCGTGACGGATCTGGCGCGCGCCATTCCGCTGCCGACCCAGTTCGAGTTCATGGCGGTGAGCTCCTACGGGTCCTCGACGTCCTCGTCGGGAGTGGTGCGCATCCTCAAGGACCTCGACCGCGACATCCACGACCGCGACGTGCTGATCGTGGAAGACGTGGTGGACTCCGGCCTGACCCTGTCCTGGCTGTTGCGCAACCTGACCAGCCGCCACCCCCGCTCCTTGCGGGTGTGCACGCTGCTGCGCAAGCCGGAAGCCGTAGGTGCCAACGTCGACATCACGTACGTGGGTTTCGACATCCCCAACGACTTCGTGGTCGGTTACGGCCTGGACTACGACGAGCGCTACCGGGACCTGTCCTACATCGGCACCCTGGACCCTCGCGTCTACCAGTAACTAGTCCAGCTCCCACACCGCGGTCACCGAAAAACTCACTGTTTGCTGGCCGGGTTCCAGCGGCGCCATCGCGGCGCGCGGCGCGGGCTGCGGGCCGGGCGGGGGCGTCGCGCCGGAGGCTTCCGAAATGGACAGCACCTTGCCCAGGCTGAGGCCCGAGAGCTGGGCATACTGCCGGGCACGGTTCTTGGCGTCCTCGAAGGCGCGTGCCCGAGCGTCCTTGAGCAGCTGCGAATCGTCCGCGATCGAGTAACTCACCGAGCCGATCCGGGTGGCGTCGCCGCCCGTGCTGACGATCAGGGACAGCAGCTTGGACGCGGCATCTGTGGGATGAATCTTGATCTCGATCCCGTTGGTGGCCCGGTAGCCGGCGATCGTGGCGGATCCGGCGGATTCAGGCGTGGTGTATTGCGGTTGCAGGCTGACCTGCGTGGTGCGGATATCTTTGCGGTCCACGCCGGCCCCCTGCAGGGCATTGATCACCGCTTGCTGGCGGTCGTTGGTCTGATTCATGGCGGTGGTGACGTCGGGTGCGGTGAATTCGATGGCCACGGCGGCGGTAAGGGTGTCCGGGACGCCCTGCACCTGCCCGGATCCGACCACAGTCACCTGCCGCGGTGTGGTCGCTGGTGACGGCGCCGCAGTGTGCGAGTCGCAGGCCGACAACGTGACCAGGGCGAGGCCCGCGGCGGCAATCGACCTGCGGGCGCGGATTGCGATCGGCATGCCTGGCACCTTAGCCGCCCGGCGCCGACGGCAGGGCCAGCAAAGGACCTAACCGGCTCGCTGGCGCATGCCCATTTCAGGTTTCACCCAACGCGACTTCAACAATTCGGCAAAGCGGTAGGCCGGTCGCTCCGCATTTCCGCCGGGTACGGAGGAGTCGTCGTAGTCATTCGCCTATCGAGATCATTGCCCGACGCGCGCGCGGTCAGATTTACCTGGCGATTCTGTGACAGGGCGGCGTTGCGCAGGGGCAGGGTGCCGTATCTCTGCGGACCGTCGTTGCGCATGCGGCGGTACGCGCTTAAGTGCTGGCGCACAGTGTTTTTGATCACAGTGGCAATGGGGGAGGTGCGCAGGCCGGGGGCGCGACCGGCTGCGCTGATACCGCATTCAATAGATCATGGAGCCATAATTCAATGGATTCATATGATTCTCTAATCATATTTGAAACAAATATGATTCATAATAATCTCGATTGTCTCCTGCGTTTATTGGGAGGCAAATGAATAATTGCTAACTCGGCAATGAACAGGCTGTAGGAAGCCTGTTGTTGTTTCCGCCCGCTTGCTTAACGTGAGTTCAGATCCGCTAACGCGTCCGATGACGACGAAGTCATTGGGCGCGCAACGCTGTGAGTGCACATTGCAATCAG
The DNA here is from genome assembly GCA_003987775.1 of Mycobacterium sp. GTDB lineage: Bacteria > Actinomycetota > Actinomycetes > Mycobacteriales > Mycobacteriaceae > Mycobacterium. The sequence goes on along the minus strand of RXJD01000022.1, from coordinate 91,395 downwards.
GGAGGAACCTTCATGTCGCTCGTCTACGCAGAGCCCGACACATTGGCTGGTGCCGCGGGGGAGTTGCAGTCCATCAACGCGGCCATGCGCGCCGGCAATTCGGCTGCCGCCGGCCCGACCACGGTGATCGCTCCGGCCGCGTCCGACCTGGTGTCACTGCTGACCGCCACCCAGTTCGCCAATCACGCGAACCTCTATCAGGAGATCGGCGCTCACGCGGTGGCGGTGCAAGAGCAGCTCGCGGCCACGCTGGGGCTGTCTGCCGCCTCGTATGGGATCACCGAAGGCGCCAACGCCGCCACGATCGGTTAGGGCGACCTCATGATTGACTTCGCAGCTCTTCCGCCCGAGATCAACTCGGCGCTGATGTATGCCGGTGCGGGTTCGGGGCCGATGCTGTCCGCCGCCGCCGCGTGGGACGCGCTGGCCGGTGAATTGCAGTCCGTTGCGGCCTCATATGGAGCGGTAGTCGTCAGCCTCACCGACGGGCCCTGGCAGGGGCCGTCGGCGGCTGCCATGGCGGCCGCCGCAACGCCGCAGATCGCGTGGCTCAACAGCGCCGCCGAAAAGGCCGCGCTAAGCGGTTCGCAGGCTGCTGCCGCGGCGAGTGCCTACGAGGCCGCCTTCCTGGCCACAGTCCCGCCGCCGGTGGTCGAGGCCAACCGGACGCTGCTGGCGACGCTTCTGGCGACAAACTTCCTCGGCCAGAACACCGCTGCCATCGCGGCGACCGAGGCGCAATACCTGGAGATGTGGGCGCAGGATGCCGCTGCCATGTACGGCTACTCCGGCGCATCGGCGGCGGCAACCGCCCTGCCGCCCCTGACTCCTCAGTACATAGCCACCAGCCTGGCCGGCCTGGGCGCCCAGGTCAACGCGCAGTTCAACGCCCTCAACTCGGCCGCCGCGGCAGCGGGATTGCACGAGATTCCCAAGGCCTTGAGCCAGATGGCCGGTCTGACCAACACCCCGCCCTGGCTCGCCAACCCGCAGGCGGCCCTGGGTCTGACCGGACACACCTGGAACGCCACCGGTGACGGGATTGTCATCAACGGGATGCTCGGTGACGTCGTTGAGGGTCTCACCGGATCGGCGACGGTCGACGCCAGCACCGCGTTCGACACCTACATCAGGATGGTTTCACCTTTCCGTCTGACCTCCACTGCGATGAAGGACATCGACGGCCTGTTCCACAGCGCGTTTCCCGCTGCTTCCAAAGCTGCCGAGGGTGCCGCGAAAGCGGCCGAGGGAGCGGCGGCGGCCGTTGCCCCCACCTTCGGCAGCGGTCTGGGCAATGCCTTGGGCGGAATCGCCGGCGCGGCCGGCAACGCGGCCAAGGTCGGCGCGATGTCGGTTCCCGCCAGCTGGATCAGCACGCCGGCTGCGAACCCGATCACGGTGGCACTGAACGGAATGAGTGGTGCGGCCGCAGCCGAACCCGCCACCGCTGCGTTCGGTGGGTTGCCGATGGTGCCGGGCGCCGGCACTGGCCGGAGCGTGGCGAACTTCGCAGCGCCGCGCTACGGCTTCAAGCCGACGGTGGTCGTACAGCCTCCGTCCGGGGGATGACGAAAAGACCGGCGCAGTAGCATCTTCGACCCGAACGGCGGCAGCACAAGCTGCCGCCGTTCGGCATTTGCAGCACCGCGGCCAAGGTGGTGAAGAACTCGCCTCATTGGCGGGCCCGACCTGACGCCGCTGGTGCAGCTCCGCCCCAGAAGGGGCGATAATGCCTGCGCCGTAACAGCTTCAACTGCAATGGCGTCGGCGTAGGCTACGTCCGTTCAGCATTCGTTGTGCCGCAGGCGAAGTCGTGGGATGTTCGCTCGCCGGGTGTGCACATGCGCGAATTCTCTTCGCGCACTGGACTATTTGGTTTCTTCTCTGTGCACCGCAGAATTCCCGGGATGCCAACCTGGTGCGTGCCAACAGCAAATCTATTGGCGGACAGAAACTATGGCAAGAAGGGCAGTATAGTCCGCAACCGCGACCTTCTCAGATCCTCATGCATAGTTCATAGAATGCGGCATTTTAACACTGAGATGCGTTGCCGTGGATGAATAGTTGTCAACTCGACGATGAACAGGCCGCGAGAAGCCTTGTGTTGCCAGCGGGGGGCTCCCATAGCCTGGCCAGTGGCCGCTTCGCAGACGTTCGGGCGTAGGAGTGCGGCGTCGCCGTCAGTGAGCTGACAACGGGGGAAATTGCTTTCACAACATGCATTTACGGGAGGAAACATGTCACAAGTGATCGCACGGCCAGAGATCGTGGCCGGAGTCGCTGGTGAGTTGCAATCGATCAACGCCTTGGCGCGCAGTGGGGACGAGTTCGCGGCAGCACCGACCACCGGGGTAGTACCTGCTGCGGCGGACATGGTTTCGGTACTGACCGCTACCCAGTTCGCCGCGCACGCAAAGCTCTATCAGGTCATCAGCGCTCAGGCTGCCGCCGTTCAGGACGAGCTGGCCACCACCTTGGCCGTCTCCGCCGGCTCGTATGCCGATACCGAGGCCGCCAACGCGGCGACGATCGCCTAGCGGGGGATGGTCATGAGTTTCGCGCTGATGCCGCCGGAGGTCAACTCAACCTTGATGTACTCCGGTCCGGGTTCGGGACCGATGCTGACGGCGGCCGCTGCCTGGGAAAGCCTTGCCGCGCAGTTACACAGCACTGCGGCGTCGTATCGGTCGTTGGTGTCCGGCGTTACCGCAGGCCCCTGGTTGGGGCCCGCATCGGCGGCCATGGCCGCCGCGGTCTCGCCGCACTTGACATGGTTGAGCACCACCGCCGCGCAGGTCGAGCAGGCCGGTGTCCAGGCGGCCGCGGCAGCCAGCGCCTACGAGGCCGCATTCGCCGGCACGGTGCCGCCAGTGGAGGTAGCGGCGAACCGCGCATTACTGGCAACTCTGGTGGCCACCAACATCTTCGGCCAGAACACTCCGGCGATCGCCATGGTAGAGGCTGACTATGCCGAGATGTGGGCGCAGGACGCCAGCACCATGTACAGCTACGCCGGCGCGTCGGCTGCGGCGGCGGCGCTCCCCGAGTTGGTCCCACCGCAAACCGCCACCACACCGTCGGGCTTGGCGGCTCAGGCGGCGGCAGTGGGCCAAGCCGTTGGCGGCGCCGCGGCAGGCGACACCCTGGCGCTGCAGCAATTGATGAACACCCTGCCCAGCAGTCTGCTCACCATGGCCGGTTTCACCAATGCGCCGCCCTGGCTCAGCAATCCCGCTGCGGCACTGGGCCTGACGGGGCACACCTGGAACTCCAACGGTGACGGGATTGTGGTGGCCGGCCTCCTCGGCGACGTGGTGGAGGGTCTGACGGGGTCGGCGACCATCGACGGCAGCACGGGTGTCGACGCCTTCATCAGGCTGGTTTCTCCGGTCAGGCTCTTCGCAACCGTCTTCAGGGACATCCACGGACTCGGCACGTCCCTGCTGCCGCACGCCGCATCCGAGGGCGCCAAGGCGTTGCAGGCGCTGCCTGCTGCCATCCCGGCGCCCTCGGTCCTCCCGGGACTGGGCGGGATCGGAACCGCCGCACAGATTGGAGGCCTATCGGTGCCCAATGCGTGGGCGGCCGGCACCCCCGGTCTCGGCCGGGTATCGGCGTTGCCGTTCAGCGGCGCGGGCGCCAACGCGGCCGCGGCTCCATTGCCCAGCCAACACCTGCTCGGCGGCATGCCGCTAACCGGTGGTCTGGGCCGCGGCGCAGCTGCCGCGAACGCTCCGCGTTACGGGTTCCACCCGACGGTGATGACCCGGCCACCGTTTGCGGGATGAACTCTACGGCGTCACCAGGATCTTGCAGTGCCGCTCCGGATCTGCCAGATCGTCGAATGCCGTTCCGACGTCCTGTAATCCGACCTCGCCGGTGATCATGGGTGCGACGTCGATCAGGCCCTCGGCGATCGCACGCAACGAGTCGGCAAACTCCTCGGGTGTGTAGGCGTTGACGAACTGCAGGCTGATCTCCTTCGCGATGCCGAAGAACGGATGCACGGTGTCGGGCTGCATGCACACGCCGGCGATGACGAGCCGGGTGCCGTTGCGGGCGCGCCACATGATGTCGTCGATGATGCCGGGTACCCCGACGGCCTCGAAGACCACCCGTGCTTTGACGCTGTCGAACGGCGACCCCTGTGCCGGATCGACCGTCTGGTGGGCGCCCATGGTGGCCGCCAGCTCGCGCCGCTTGGGCGAGAAGTCCGATGCCGCAATATGTTCCACCCCGCGCACTCGCAGTGCCGCGATGATGGCGATGCCGATCGGTCCGCAGCCGATCACCAGTGCGGTTTCGGCCGCCTCGATCTCGGACTTGTTCACCGCGTGCAATCCCACCGCCATCGGTTCGGCCAGCGCCGCATGCCTGGCGTCCAAGCCGTTCGGGACGGGCAGCAGCAGCGGGGCCGAGAGCAACATCCGCTCGGCGTATCCGCCGAGCGTGGTGTTGCTGAAGACGATCGGTTCAACGCCCTTGTCGGACAGCACTACCGGGACTGACGTCACTAGGGTGCCGGGCGGATGGGTTTCGGTATCGGGTCCGGCCTCGAGGATTTCGGCGCTGAACTCATGCCCCATGTAGACGTCCCGGCCAAGGTCGAGGTCCATGCCGCCCCGGCCCCGGGCCAGCTGATTGCTCAGCGCCACCACGTCGGCACCGTGTGCCGCGAAATGCAGGTCCGAACCGCAGATTCCGCAACACCGGACCCCGACCAGCACCTGTCCCGGTCCCGGCACCGGGTCCGGGACATCGTCCCGGTACACCATGCGCCCGTCGCGCAACACCGACGCGCGCATTAGTTGGCCGCGCCGTCGTGCTCGGCCACATGCTGGGTAATCGCCTGCACGACAGCCTGACCGGCACGGCCGATGAGCTCCTCGCGTTTGTCCCTGGCCCATTCGTGGGAGGACCGCGGCGCTTCGAGCTGGCCCTTGAAGTGAGGAATCACCTTGCGGGCGAACAGATCATAGGAGTGGTAGGTCGCCTGGGGCGACGCCCAGTCATGGCCTAGCAACAGCAGGGTGCCGAAACCGCCCGAGCGTTCCAGTAGATCCTCGATGTAAGCGATCGCATCCTCGGGCGTGCCGATACAGCAATTGCCTTTAGCCGCATAGTCTTCGACGAACTCGCGCGGCGATTGCGCCCCTTCGACCGTGTTGGACAGCGGGACGAAGCCGGCGGCACCGAAGTACTTGGCGAAATCCAGCAGCCCGTACGTGCAATCCTCGATCGCCTGGTCGCGGGTGTCGGCGATGTGCATGATGCTCAGCACCCGCCAATCGGTGCGGTCGGGCTCGGCCCGTCCTGCCTTCGCGGCCTGTTCGCACACGACGTCCCAGGTGTTCTCCAGCGCGGCGAATCCACCGGGCACCGACATCGATAGCGACAGCAGTGAGGTGCCCAGCGCGCCGGCCAGTCGCGGTCCGGACGGCGAGATCATTGCGGCCGTGGAGATCTCGGGATACGGCCAGGTGTAGGGACGAATGTGCAACTGCGCATCGCGAAGTGTGAACCAATCGGTATGGCGGTCGATCCGTTCGTCCGGCGCGGCGCGGAACAACGCCAGGATCGCCTCCAGCGATTCCTGCATCATCCGGCGCTGGTCGACCGGATCGATGCCCATCATGTAGGCGTCGGAAGGCAGCGCGCCCGGCCCGGTGCCGAACATGACGCGTCCCCGGGTCAGGTGATCCAGCAGTACCCAGCGGTCGGCCACCATGAGCGGATGGTGATACGGCAGCGAAACGACGCCGGTGCCCAGCCGGATGTGCTTGGTGCGTTCGGCGGCGGCCGCGATGAAGACCTCGGGGCACGCGATCAACTCGTAACCCCCCGAATGGTGTTCGCCGAACCAAGCCTCGTCGTAACCCAGGCGGTCCAGTGCGACCACCCGTTCCATGTCGTACTCCAGCGCCACCGTCGGCGATTGGCCGGTCGGGTGAAACGGGGTGATGAAGACTCCGAAACGCATTGGTGCACTCACCATTCCACTCCTTTGAGGAATTCCAGCAGGGCGGAATTGACTTCGGCGGGCCGCTCCTGCTGCAGCCAGTGCCCCGCCCCCTCGATCATCAGCTCGCGGTAGGGGCCACTCACCACTTCGGCGGCGCGGTCGCTGCGGGTGAACGCCAGCACCGGGTCGGCTGTGCCGCCGATGAAAAGGCAGGGCACCGTGATCTTCGCGCCGTCGAGTTGCGGCGTCGTCTCCCAGTTGCGGTCCATATTGCGGTACCAGTTCAGTCCGCCGGTGAAACCGGTGCGGGTGAATTCGCTTACATAGTGGTTGATTTCGTCCTGACTGATCCAGTCGGGCAACCCTTCGGGCTCCGGGAGCCGGTCGATGAAACCCTCAGGTCCCGGCGCCACCATCCGCAATGCCGCGCCCTGGTCGCCGGTGAGCTGCAGGCTTCCCATCATCCGGCGCATCACCCGCGCGGGGTCGCCGTTGAGTTCGGCGTCAGCCACACCGGGTTCCTGGAAATACAGGATGTAGAAGAAGTTTTCGCCGAACGTGCGCCGGAGCGCGACGGTGACCGGACGCTTCGCGCGCGGCACCGGCGGAACGCTCAGTGCGGCGACGGCGGCGACGCGGTCCGGGTGCAGCAGGCCCGCGTTCCACACCACCATGGCGCCCCAGTCGTGGCCGATCCAGGCGGCGCGCTGGGCGCCGACGTCGTCGAGCAAGCCGGCGATGTCGGCCGTCAGTTGGTGGATGTCGTAGGCCTCGATCGCGGCCGGACACGACGAGCCGCCGTAGCCGCGCTGGTCGGGTGCGAGCACGTGGTAGCCGGCGTCGGCGAGCACCGGGATCTGATGTCGCCAGGAGTAAGCGAGTTCCGGGAAGCCGTGACACAGCACCACGACGGGCGCACCGCGCTCCCCGGCCTCGACCACGCGCAACCGCACACCGTTGGTGTCAACTAACCGTTCGGTTGATAGGGCCATCGTCTCACCAAATCACACCGCCACCGGCCTGAGAAGGGGCCGCCGGTGGTTATCGGCGGGACCCCCGCGCATCATGGCCTCATGCAGCTGGACCATGTGGTGCTCTGGACCAACAACCCCGCGGAGGCCATGGATTTCTACACCACGGTGGTAGGCCTGGCACCCGTCCGGTTCGAGGAGTTTCGGTCCGGCGAGGCGCCGTTCCCGAGTGTGCGCGTCTGCGACGACTCGATCATCGACCTGCTGCCGGCCGGCGGCGCCGGCGACACCGAGGCGATGACGAAGGTTGCCGGCAGTGCGGGCCATCCGGTCAACCACGTCTGTCTTGCCATGACGAAGGACGAGTACGACGCGCTGGACCGCCGGCTGCAGACCCGGGGCGTGGACACCAGCGCGCGACTGAACAACAGCTTCGGTGCCCGGGGTTGGGCGCCGCAGGGTTGTTACTTCGCCGACCCCGACGGAAATGTGATCGAGGCCCGCTACTACGAGTAGCCCCTCCGCCGAGCGTGCAGCTGGCCGCACGCTCGGCGCCGAATGTGAAGCTGGCCGCACGCTCGGCGACGGGCCGGGAACTCCCGATCGTTGACCAACAGACAGAGGCGATCCGCTCTGCCGGAGCTTGCGATCGCCGGGGAACAACCGTGGCGACCCGCTGCGCTCCGGCTCTGCCGGAGCTTGCGATCGCCGGGGAACAACCGTGGCGACCCGCTGCGCTCCGGCTCTGCCGGAGCTTGCGATCGCCATGGGCGGTAACCTGGACATTTCCAGCTGCGTTTATCGGAAGGACCTGGCCCCCACGGCCGATGATTGATGAACCGTAGAAACGTGATCCGCACCGTTACGGCAGTTGCTGTGCTGGTGCTGCTCGGCTGGTCGTTCTTTTACTTCAGCGATGACACCCGCGGTTACAAACCCGTCGATACCTCGGTGGCGATGACCCAGATCAACACCGACAACGTCAAGAGCGCACAGATCGACGACCGCGAACAACAGCTGCGGTTGACCCTGAAAAAGGGCAACAACGACACCGAGAACTCCGACAAGGTCATCACCAAGTACCCCACGGGCTACGGTGTCGACCTCTTCAACGCGCTGACCGCCAAGAACGCCAAGGTCAGCACCGTGGTCAACGAAGGCAGCCTGATCGGCGAGCTGCTGGTCTACGTGTTGCCGCTGCTGCTGCTGGTCGGGCTGTTCGTGATGTTCTCCCGCATGCAGGGCGGCGCCCGGATGGGCTTCGGCTTCGGCAAATCGCGAGCCAAACAGCTGTCCAAGGACATGCCCAAGACCACCTTCGCCGACGTCGCCGGCGTCGACGAGGCCGTCGAGGAACTTTACGAAATCAAGGACTTCCTGCAGAACCCCAGCAGGTACCAGGCCCTCGGCGCCAAGATCCCCAAGGGCGTGCTGCTCTACGGCCCGCCCGGCACCGGCAAGACGCTGCTGGCGCGCGCGGTGGCGGGGGAGGCGGGCGTTCCGTTCTTCACCATCTCCGGCTCCGACTTCGTCGAGATGTTCGTCGGCGTCGGCGCATCGCGCGTCCGGGACCTTTTCGAGCAGGCAAAACAAAACAGCCCGTGCATCATCTTCGTCGACGAGATCGACGCCGTCGGCCGCCAGCGCGGCGCCGGCCTAGGTGGCGGTCACGACGAGCGCGAGCAGACCCTGAACCAGCTGCTGGTCGAGATGGACGGCTTCGGCGACCGCGCCGGCGTCATCCTGATCGCGGCCACCAACCGGCCCGATATCCTGGACCCCGCCTTGTTGCGGCCGGGACGGTTCGACCGCCAGATCCCGGTGACCAACCCGGACCTGGCCGGCCGCCGCGCCGTCCTGCGGGTGCACTCCAAAGGCAAGCCGATCGGCCCGGACGCCGACCTGGACGGCCTGGCCAAGCGCACCGTCGGCATGACCGGCGCCGACCTGGCCAACGTCATCAACGAGGCAGCGCTGCTGACCGCCCGGGAAAACGGCACCGTCATCACCGGCCCGGCGCTGGAAGAGGCGGTCGACCGGGTCATCGGCGGCCCCCGCCGCAAGGGCCGCATCATCAGCGAGCAGGAGAAGAAGATCACCGCCTACCACGAGGGCGGGCACACGCTGGCGGCCTGGGCGATGCCGGACATCGACCCGGTTTACAAGGTGACGATCCTGGCCCGCGGCCGCACCGGCGGACATGCCGTCGCGGTGCCGGAAGAGGACAAGGGCCTGCGGACCCGCTCGGAGATGATCGCCCAACTCGTCTTCGCGATGGGCGGGCGCGCGGCCGAGGAACTGGTGTTCCGCGAGCCGACCACCGGCGCGGTATCCGACATCGAGCAGGCCACGAAGGTCGCCCGGGCGATGGTCACCGAATACGGCATGAGCGCGCGCCTGGGCGCGGTGAAGTACGGCACCGAACACGGCGATCCGTTCCTGGGGCGCACCATGGGCACCCAGCCGGACTATTCGCACGAGGTCGCCCGCGAAATCGACGAAGAGGTCCGCAAGCTCATCGAGGCCGCGCACACCGAAGCCTGGGAGATCCTCACCGAATACCGCGACGTGCTGGACACGCTGGCCGGCGAGCTGCTGGAAAAGGAGACGCTGCACCGGCCCGAGCTGGAAGCGATCTTCGGTGACGTCGAGAAGCGCCCGCGGCTGACCATGTTCGACGACTTCGGTGGCCGGATCCCGTCGGACAAGCCGCCGATCAAGACGCCCGGCGAGCTGGCCATCGAGCGGGGCGAGCCGTGGCCGCAACCGGTGCCCGAGCCGGCTTTCAAGTTGGCGATCGCGCGCGCCAATAAGGCAGCCGAAGAGGCGGAAAAGGGCAACGGGGACGGTGCGAATTCGCGCGGAGGCAACGGCTCGCACGCCACCACCCAGCCCGACTACGGGGCCCCGGCAGGGTGGCACGCGCCCGGCTGGCCGCCGCCGTCTTCCAGCCGGCCGCAACCGGCTCCCGGTTACCCCGGCCCGGATGAGTCCGACGCCGAGGACGATTCCGGTCAGCTGGACAAGGATGTGACTCGGTCCAACCCACCGGCCCACGGCTGAACGACGGAGCATTTGATGACGCAGCTGGAATCCACAGAGACCGGCACCAGGCCGTTCGACCAGGAGCGTGCCGAGGCGGCGGTTCGTGAGTTGCTGATCGCCGTCGGTGAGGATCCCGATCGGCACGGTCTGCGCGACACGCCGGCTCGGGTCGCGCGCGCCTACCGGGAGATCTTCGCCGGGCTCTATACGGAGCCCACCTCGGTGCTCAACGCCATGTTCGACGAGAACCACGATGAATTGGTGCTCGTCAAAGAGATACCGATGTACTCCACCTGTGAGCACCATCTGGTGGCCTTCCACGGGGTGGCTCACGTCGGATACATCCCGGGTGTGGACGGCAGGGTGACCGGCCTGTCGAAGATCGCGCGGCTGGTCGACCTCTACGCCAAGCGTCCCCAGGTGCAGGAGCGGCTTACCAGCCAGATCGCGGACGCCCTGGTGCACAAGCTGGACCCGCGCGGCGTCATCGTGGTGGTCGAGGCCGAGCACCTGTGCATGGCGATGCGTGGTGTCCGCAAACCCGGTGCCACCACGACGACGTCTGCGGTGCGTGGTCAGTTCAAGTCCGACGCCGCCTCCCGGGCGGAAGCGCTCGATCTCATCCTGCGTAAGTGAGTTCGGCACCCATGCAGGTGATGGGGGTGCTCAACGTCACTGACGACTCGTTCTCCGACGGCGGGCGTTACCTGGATCCTGACGGTGCTGTCGAACACGGACTGGCGTTGGCCGCCGAAGGTGCGGACATCATCGACGTGGGCGGCGAGTCGACCCGGCCCGGCGCCACCCGGGTGGACCCCGCCGTGGAAGCCGCACGCATCGTCCCGGTCGTGAAAAATCTTGCGGCGCAGGGACTTACGGTCAGCATCGACACAATGCACGCACGGGTGGCGCAGGCGGCGCTGGAGAACGGCGCGCGGATCGTCAACGACGTGTCGGGCGGGCGGGCGGACCCGGGCATGGCGCCGCTGCTGGCCGAGGCCGGAGTGCCGTGGGTGCTGATGCACTGGCGGCCGGTATCGAGGGACCACCCGCACCGGGTACCGGACTACCTGGACGTGGTCGCCGACGTACGTGCCGACCTGCTGGCCAGCGTGGACGACGCGGTCGCGGCGGGCGTTGACCCCGCCAAGCTGCTGATCGACCCCGGGTTGGGTTTCGCCAAGACGGGCCAACACAATTGGGCTTTGCTGCACGGCCTGCCCAAGCTGGTGGACACCGGAATTCCGGTGCTCCTGGGGGCGTCGCGTAAACGCTTCCTCGGTAGCTTGCTGGCCGGCCCCGACGGCACGCCGCGACCGGCCGACGGCCGTGAGACCGCGACGGCGGTGATCTCCGGATTGGCGATGTGGCACGGCGTCTGGGGGGTGCGGGTGCATGACGTGCGGGCATCGGTCGACGCCCGCAAGGTCGTCCGGGCATGGCAGGGTGCGGAAGGGGCGGTGACCGGTGGCTGACCGAATCGAATTGCGGGGTCTCAAGGTTCGTGGCCGCCACGGCGTCTTCGACCACGAGCGGCGCGACGGCCAGGACTTCTTCATCGACATCACGGTCTGGATCGACCTGGCCCGCGCTGCGGCCAGCGATGAGCTGGCCGACACCTATGACTACGGTGCGCTGGCGCAGTTGGCCGCCGACATCGTCTGCGGAACGCCACGCAATCTGATCGAAACCGTCGGCGCCGAGATCGCCGAACAGGTGATCGCCGACGAGCGCGTGCACGCCGTCGAGGTCACGGTGCACAAGCCACAAGCGCCCATCTCTCAGGCTTTCGACGACGTGGCCGTAGTGACTAGACGGTCGCGGCGCGGCGGCCGCGGATCGGTGATCCCGGCGGGCTCGGTCGTATGAGACGCGTGTGCGGGGGAGAGCGGCGCCGGTGACGCAAGTGGTGCTGTCTATCGGCTCCAACATGGGTGATCGCCTGGCCCATCTGCAATCGGTTGTCGACGGACTCGGCGACGCGGTCCGCGCGGTCTCACCCGTGTACGAGACCGACCCCTGGGGCGGGGTTGACCAGGAACCGTTTCTCAACGCTGTGTTGATCGCCGAGGATCCGGCCCGCGACCCGCACGACTGGCTGCGCCGGGCTCACGAGATCGAACAGGCCGCCGGACGGGTGCGGGAAGTCCGCTGGGGGCCGCGCACCCTCGATGTCGACCTGATCGCCTGCTACGGAGCGCACGGTCAGCTCACCCTCGACGATCCCGAGCTGACGCTGCCGCACCCGCGGGCCCATCTGCGCGCGTTCGTGCTGGTGCCCTGGCTGGACGTGGATCCGGCCGCCGAACTCTCCCGGCCGGTGCGGGAGCTGCTCACCGAACTCGACGGCGACGCGGTGCGCCCGACCGCGCTGGCACTGGACATCTGATGGGCCCGACCCGCAAGCGCGATCTCACGGCCGTGGTGCTCGGCGCCGCGTTCGTCGGCTACCTGCTCATCACCCTGTCGTATCGGTACTTTCCGCCGATCACGGTGTGGAGCGGGGTTTCGCTGCTGGTGGTCGCCGTCGCAGAAGCACTGTGGGCGCGCACCGTGCGCGCCAGGATCAGCGACGGCGAGATCGGCGACGCACCCGGCCGGTTGCACCCGCTCGCGGTGGCGCGCAGCCTGATTGTCGCGAAGGCGTCGGCCTGGGTGGGCGCGGTGATGCTGGGTTGGTGGCTGGGGGTGCTGGTGTACTTCCTGCCGCGACGGTCGTGGATGCACGCCGCCGCCGAGGACACCGGCGGTGCGGTGGTGGCGGCGGTCAGCGCGCTGGCGCTGGTGATCGCGGCGATGTGGCTGCAGCATTGCTGCAAGTCGCCTCCGCAGGATTCCGGTGAACCCGGCGAAGGGGCCGAGACCTAGCCGGTCCGGCGGTGCGGCGACTCCTGCCGAGAATCGCCGGACTGGCGCGACACGCCAAGTGACCTCGCACGGGTACAGTCAGGGGCCATGACCGTTCTGTCCCGCGGCGCCCGGGTCCGGCGCGGCGGCCGCAGGCCGGGGTGGGTGCTCTTGACGACGTTGCTGGTCCTGGCAATCGGGGCCAGTTCCGCGCTGGTTTTCACCGATCGGGTGGAACTTCTCAAGCTCGCTGTGATCCTGGCGCTGTGGGCCGCCGTGGCCGGCGCCTTCGTGTCGGTGCTGTACCGACGTCAGGCCGAGGCGGACCAGGCCCGGGCCCGCGACATGAAGCTGGTGTACGACCTGCAGCTGGATCGCGAGATCTCGGCGCGCCGGGAGTACGAGTTGACGGTGGAATCGCAATTGCGCCGCGAACTGGCCGCCGAGATACGGGCTCAGGCCGCCGACGAGATCGCCGCTCTGCGGGCAGAACTGTCGGCGTTGCGGACCAACCTGGAGATCCTGTTCGACACCGACCTCGAACACCGTCCGGCCCTCGAGACGCTCAACCGGGAAGCGGCGCGGGCGCTGACCGATCGGTCGGCCAACGCCGCCAAGAACGGCGAGAGCCCGCCCGCCGACTGGGTGGCCAGCGACCGGGTGACCGCCGTGCGCCAGGACGAACCGGACGAGGAGCCGGCGCTTGAGGACGTCGCGATCATCGATGTCCCCGAGGAACCGCTGCTGCCACCGCGGCAACCGGTGAACGCCCGGGTGTATGCGCCGCCGCCCCAGCAGCCGGCCGGGCCCTACCAGCCGCGACACCGGCCACCATCGCCGCCGCCGCAGCAGCCGCACTTCCAGCCGCAGCCGCAGCCGCAGTTCCAGCCGCCACCGCCACCCCCTCCGCCGCCACCCCAACCGCAACCCCAAACGCAACCCCAGCCCCAGCCGCAGCCGGCGGCCTGGCAACCGGTCTCGGCTGAGGGGCAGTGGTTGCCGCCAGGCACGCCCGGCAGCCACTGGGCGCCTGCGGAGGCCCCGCCCGCCCCGGCCCGCGCGGAGTCCGAGGGACGCAGAAGGCGCTACCGCGACGACGCCGACGAGGCGGACGCCAGCGCTGCCGGCGCACCCCAGGACGAGGCCCCGCCGCAGTACGGTGGCCGCCGCTCGCGGTCCCGCCATTCGGCGGAGTACCGCGACTTCGGTGTCGGCAACCTCGGACGGCCCCGGGACTCGCAACCCGAGCCGGCTCCGGAGCCGCCGCCGGCACCCCCGCCGCCCCGGCTCGCTCCGGCGCCGCCCGCGCCTCGGCATCGCAGCGCGGAGGAGCCGGTCGAGAGCGAAGCCGACCCGGACAGCGGTGGACACTCGGCTGCCGACCTCCTGGCGAGATTCCAGGTGCAGCCCAGCGGCGGAGGCCGGCGCCGCCGGCGTGACGCCTGACACGCTGTGCTCGGTCTGACGGATCGACTACAGTCGTAGTGACCGTCCGGTACCCCAGCAGCGGGACTGGAACGTACGAAAGAAATCTGTGAGGTCGTCTGCGATGGAGCAGTTCGACGGATTGCGCCCGGCCAGGCTGAAGGTGGGGATCATCTCTGCCGGTCGGGTCGGCTCCGCGTTGGGGGTCGCGCTGGAGCGCGTCGACCACGTGGTGGTGGCATGCAGCGCCATATCCCACGCTTCCCTGCAGCGGGCCCAGCGCCGGCTGCCCGATACCCCTGTGTTGTCGCCGCCGGAGGTCGCCGCCGGCGCGGAACTACTACTGCTGGCGGTCCCCGACAGTGAGCTGCCCGGCCTGGTGGCCGGGTTGGCGGCCACCTCGTCGGTGCGACCGGGCACCATCGTGGCCCACACCTCCGGAGCCAATGGAATCGCCATCCTGGACCCGCTCACCCGACAGGGCTGCATTCCGGTGGCGATCCACCCGGCGATGACATTCACCGGTTCCGATGAAGACATCGCCCGGCTCGCCGGCACGTGCTTCGCCGTCACTGCCGCCGACGAAGTCGGATACGCCATCGGCCAGTCACTGGTGCTGGAGATGGGCGGAGAGCCGTTCTCGGTCCGCGAGGACGCGCGCGTGCTGTACCACGCGGCGCTGGCCCACGCGTCCAACCACTTGGTGACGGTGCTGGCAGACGCACTCGAGGCGTTGCGTGCCGCGCTGAAAGGCGATGAACTGCTCGGGCTGGGGGAACCTCCCGCTTGCGGCGGACAGCGCGTCGACGATCAGCCGGGGGGAATCGCCGAACGCATCGTGGGCCCGCTGGCGCGCGCAGCGCTGGAGAACACATTGCAGCGCGGTCAGGCCGCGCTCACCGGCCCGGTGGCCCGCGGCGACGCCGCCGCCGTTGCCGGACACCTGCACGCACTCGAAGCCACCGATCCTCAACTCGCGCAGACCTACCGGGTGAATGCGCTGCGGACGGCTCAGCGTGCCCATGCTCCCGCCGACGTCGTCGAGGTGCTCGCGCGATGAGGGCCGGGCAACCCCGCAAGTTCACGCCGGGCGAACTCAATGTGTATTCGGCGCCTTCCGACGTCACCGACGTCACCCGAGCATTGCGGCACACCGGCCGGCGAATCATGTTGGTGCCCACCATGGGAGCGCTGCACGAAGGTCACCTGACGCTGGTGCGCGCCGCCAAACGGGTGCCGGGCTCGGTGGTCGTGGTGTCGATCTTCGTCAACCCCCTGCAGTTCGGCGCGGGTGAGGATCTCGACGCATACCCCCGCACCCTCGACCAGGATGTGGAACTACTGCGCGGCGAGGGTGTGGACATCGTTTTCGCCCCTTCGGCGTCGAGCATGTATCCCAACGGATTGCGCACCACGGTGCAGCCCGGGCCGCTGGCCGCCGAGCTCGAAGGTGGAGCTCGCCCAACGCATTTCGCCGGTGTGCTGACCGTGGTGCTCAAGCTGTTGCAGATCGTGCGGCCGGACCGGGCGTTCTTCGGCGAGAAGGACTACCAGCAGCTGGTGCTGATCCGGCAGATGGTGGCCGACCTGAACGTCGACGTGCAGGTGGTGGGCGTGCCGACGGTCCGGGAACGCGACGGGCTGGCGATGTCGTCGCGCAACCGCTACCTCGACCCGGCGCAGCGCGAAGCGGCCGTGGCGCTTTCGGCGGCGCTCAGCGCGGGCGCGCACGCCGCGACCTATGGTGTCCAGGCCGCACTGGACGCGGCGAATGCGGTGCTGCAGGCCACGCCCGAACTGGAGGTCGATTACCTGCAGCTGCGCGACACAGACCTGGGCCCGGTGCCCACCAACGGATCCGGCCGACTGCTGATCGCGGCCCGGCTCGGCACCACCAGACTTCTGGACAATGTGGCAATCCAAATCGGCGATCTCGCCGGCACCACTACCGGGCCGGACGCCCAATCCCATTGGAGGAACTGATGTTACGGACGATGTTGAAGTCGAAGATTCACCGCGCCACCGTCACTCAGGCCGATCTGCACTACGTCGGATCGGTGACCATCGACGCCGACCTGATGGACGCCGCCGACCTGCTGGAGGGGGAACAGGTCACCATCGTCGACATCGACAACGGCGCCCGCCTGGTCACCTACGCGATCACCGGTGAACGCGGCACCGGCGTCATCGGAATAAACGGCGCCGCAGCGCATCTCGTGCACCCGGGCGATCTGGTGATCCTGATCGCCTACGGCACCATGGAGGACGCCGAGGCCCGCGCCTACCAGCCGCGGATCGTGTTCGTCGACGCCGACAACAAGCAGATCGACCTGGGTAGCGACCCCGCCTACGTGCCCGACGGCGTCGACGAGCTGCTCGACCCGCGGATCGGCGCGCGGTAACCGTGCTGCTGACGATCGACGTCCGCAACACCCATACGGTCGTCGGCCTGATATCCGGAGCCAAGGAGAACGCCAAGGTCGTTCAGCAATGGCGGATCCGTACCGAGTCCGAGGTCACAGCGGACGAACTGGCACTGACCATCGACGGCCTCATCGGCGATGACGCCGAGCGACTCACCGGGGCCGCCGGGTTGTCCACCGTGCCGTCGGTGCTGCATGAGGTGCGGATCATGCTCGACCAGTACTGGCCGGCCGTCCCGCACGTATTGATCGAACCGGGGGTGCGCACCGGCATCCCGCTACTAGTGGACAACCCGAAAGAGGTGGGCGCCGACCGGATCGTCAACTGCCTGGCGGCCTTCCACAAATTCGGCACCGCCGCCATCGTGGTCGACTTCGGATCGTCGATCTGTGTGGATGTGGTATCGGCCAAGGGCGAGTTTCTCGGTGGTGCGATCGCGCCCGGCGTGCAGGTGTCCTCGGATGCCGCGGCGGCGCGCTCGGCGGCGTTGCGCCGCGTCGAACTGGCCCGCCCCAGATCCGTGGTGGGCAAGAACACCGTCGAGTGCATGCAGGCCGGTGCCGTGTTCGGATTCGCCGGACTGGTCGACGGCCTGGTGGGCCGGATCCGCGACGACGTGGCGGGATTCTCCGCCGCGGACGACGTCGCCGTGGTAGCCACCGGGCACACGGCGCCGTTGCTGCTGCCCGAACTGCACACGGTGGAGCACTACGACCAGCATCTGACCTTGCACGGGCTGCGGCTGGTCTTCGAGCGCAACCGCGACGCCCAGCGGGGCCGGCTCAAGACCGCGCGCTGAGCGCTCCCGGCGCTGCGGTGCCGCGTACGAGGCTGATAGGTCACGGGTGGGGTGCGTCACATAGCCCCGCGCGGCCTGTACGCCAGCCGACGGGGCCGCCCCGATCTCATTTAAGCTGGCACGTCGTGAGCGCCGCCGATCGAGACGCCGACAGTAACCCAGTCGAGGACCTTCCCGAACAGTTCCGGATTCGTCGGGACAAGCGGGCCCGCCTGCTAGCCGACGGTCACGACCCCTACCCGGTGGCGCTCGAGCGAACCCACACGCTGGCCGAGGTCCGTGCCGCCCACCCCGACCTGCCAACCGACACCGCGACCGACGACGTGGTCGGTGTCGCGGGCCGGGTGGTGTTCGCCCGTAACACCGGGAAATTGTGCTTTGCGACACTGCAGGACGGTGACGGCACCCAACTGCAGGCGATGATCAGCCTCGACAAGGTGGGCCAGGAATCGCTGGACGCGTGGAAGGCCGACGTCGATCTCGGCGACATCGTCTTCGTGCACGGGACGGTGATCAGCTCACGCCGAGGCGAACTGTCCGTTCTCGCCGATTCGTGGCAGATGGCCGCCAAGTCGCTGCGGCCGCTGCCCGTCGCCCATAAAGAGATGAGTGAAGAGGCGCGGGTGCGGCAGCGGTATGTCGACCTGATCGTCCGGCCGCAGGCGCGTTCGGTGGCCCGGCAACGGATTGCCGTTATCCGGGCAATCAGGAATGCCCTGGAGCGCCGGGGGTTCCTGGAGGTCGAAACTCCGATCCTGCAGACGCTGGCCGGCGGCGCCGCTGCGCGCCCGTTCATCACCCATTCCAATGCGCTGGACATCGACCTTTACCTGCGGATCGCGCCGGAACTGTTCCTCAAGCGATGCATCGTCGGTGGTTTCGACAAGGTCTTCGAACTAAATCGGGTCTTCCGAAACGAAGGAACCGATTCGACTCATTCGCCGGAATTCTCGATGTTGGAGACGTACCAGACGTACGGGACCTATGACGATTCGGCGGTCGTCACTCGGGAGCTTATTCAAGAGGTGGCCGACGAGGCGATCGGGACCAGACAACTCCCGATGCCCGACGGCAGTGTGTACAACATCGACGGAGAATGGGCAACTCTGCAGATGTATTCGTCACTGTCCAAAGCGCTGGGAGAAGAGATCACGCCGGACACGTCGGTCGAACGGTTACGTGAGATCGCGGCTCAACTGGACCTGGAGATTCCCGAGAACCGTGGTTTTGGTCACGGCAAACTCGTCGAGGAACTGTGGGAGCATACGGTGGGCAACACGCTGACCGCACCCACTTTTGTCAGGGATTTCCCGGTGGAGACGACGCCTTTGACCCGCCACCACCGCAGCATCCACGGTGTAACCGAGAAGTGGGACCTCTACGTGCGCGGAATGGAGCTGGCCACTGGGTACTCGGAATTAAACGATCCGGTAGTGCAACGGGAAAGATTTGCTGAACAGGCCCGTGCGGCGGCCGCCGGTGATGACGAGGCCATGCAACTTGACGAAGATTTTCTGGCCGCGCTGGAGTTCGGGATGCCGCCGTGTACCGGAACGGGAATGGGTATCGATCGGTTGTTGATGTGTTTGACCGGGTTGTCAATTAGGGAGACTGTTTTGTTCCCGATTGTTCGTCCACACTCCAACTGAACTGCTCAAGATGTGTCTGGATTGAGTATTATGCGTTCTTATGGCAGATTAGGACAGTGGGGAGTCTATCCAAACTGGATCTGTAACTGCACAGGAAGAAACGCGAGGGTAAGCCAATGGCGAAGAAAGTGACCGTCACCTTGGTCGATGATTTCGACGGTGCCGGCTCCGCCGACGAAACGGTCGAATTCGGGCTTGACGGGGTGACCTATGAGATCGACCTTTCTAGCAAGAATGCGACGAAGCTGCGCAATGACCTGAAGCAATGGGTCGCGGCGGGACGTCGCGTGGGCGGTCGGCGGCGCGGGCGTTCCGGTTCGGGTCGCGGCCGCGGGGCGATCGACCGCGAGCAGAGCGCCGCGATCCGCGAATGGGCGCGGCGCAACGGGCACAACGTGTCGACACGCGGTCGTATCCCGGCCGATGTGATCGACGCGTTCCACGCCGCCACCTAGGTACCAACTTTCCGGCGCCCGGGCTCGAAGCCTGGGCGCCGGATTTTGTGTTTTCGCTTGTGGCGAACTGATCGATGCCCAACTCGGGAAACGCATTGGGGCTTTTCCTCGTTAAACCGGTTACGTGAAGGCACCGCTGGGCACTGCTAGGTATGAACCCCGGCAGGCCGACCATTAGAGTGGACGGCAGGTACGCGGAGTCGGTCCCTGAGTCGACAAAAGGTCGGCAACGGCCGGCAAACGCCTTTCCGAGACGGAGTACCTAATGGTGAGGGAGAGCAGGTAACCGACGATGTTCGAGAGATTTACCGACCGTGCCCGCAGGGTCGTCGTCCTGGCGCAAGAAGAGGCCCGGATGCTCAACCACAATTACATCGGCACCGAGCACATCCTCCTGGGTCTGATCCACGAGGGTGAGGGCGTCGCCGCCAAGTCACTGGAGTCGCTGGGAATCTCGCTGGAAGGCGTGCGCAGCCAGGTCGAGGAGATCATCGGCCAGGGCCAGCAGGCGCCCTCCGGGCACATCCCGTTCACTCCGCGGGCCAAGAAGGTTCTCGAGCTGAGCCTGCGTGAAGCGCTGCAGCTCGGCCACAACTACATCGGCACCGAGCACATCCTGCTGGGCCTGATCCGTGAGGGTGAAGGTGTGGCGGCTCAGGTGCTCGTGAAACTGGGCGCTGAGCTGACCCGGGTGCGCCAGCAGGTGATTCAGCTGCTGAGCGGCTACCAGGGCAAGGAAGCCGCCGAAGCCGGCACCGGTGGCCGGGGCGGCGAGTCCGGCAGCCCGTCCACCTCGCTGGTGCTCGACCAGTTCGGCCGCAATCTGACCGCTGCCGCCATGGAAGGCAAGCTCGACCCGGTCATCGGCCGCGAGAAGGAAATCGAGCGGGTCATGCAGGTGCTGTCCCGGCGCACCAAGAACAACCCGGTGCTGATCGGCGAGCCCGGCGTCGGCAAGACCGCCGTGGTCGAGGGTCTCGCCCAGGCGATTGTGCACGGCGAGGTGCCCGAGACGCTCAAGGACAAGCAGCTCTACACCCTGGACCTCGGCTCGCTGGTCGCCGGCTCGCGCTACCGCGGTGACTTCGAGGAGCGCCTGAAGAAGGTGCTCAAGGAGATCAACACCCGCGGCGACATCATCCTGTTCATCGACGAGCTGCACACGCTCGTCGGCGCGGGTGCCGCCGAGGGCGCCATCGACGCCGCCAGCATCCTCAAGCCGAAGCTGGCCCGCGGCGAGCTGCAGACCATCGGCGCCACCACGCTCGATGAGTACCGCAAGTACATCGAGAAGGACGCCGCGCTGGAGCGCCGCTTCCAGCCGGTGCAGGTGGGCGAGCCGACGGTGGAGCACACCATCGAGATCCTCAAGGGTCTGCGCGACCGCTACGAGGCGCACCACCGGGTGTCCATCACCGACGGCGCACTGGTGGCCGCCGCCACCCTGGCCGACCGGTACATCAACGACCGGTTCCTGCCGGACAAGGCGATCGACCTGATCGACGAGGCCGGCGCCCGGATGCGGATCCGCCGGATGACCGCGCCGCCAGACCTGCGTGAGTTCGACGAGAAGATCGCCGAGGCGCGCCGGGAGAAGGAATCGGCCATCGACGCGCAGGACTTCGAGAAGGCCGCCAGCCTGCGGGACCGGGAGAAGCAACTGGTCGCCCAGCGTGCCGAGCGTGAAAAGCAATGGCGCTCAGGTGATCTCGATGTCGTCGCGGAGGTCGACGACGAGCAGATCGCCGAGGTGCTGGGCAACTGGACCGGCATCCCGGTGTTCAAGCTCACCGAGGCCGAGACCACGCGTCTGCTGCGCATGGAGGATGAGCTGCACAAGCGGATCATCGGCCAGGTCGACGCCGTCAAGGCCGTCTCGAAGGCGATCCGCCGTACCCGCGCCGGGCTGAAAGACCCGAAGCGGCCGTCGGGCTCGTTCATCTTCGCCGGCCCGTCCGGTGTCGGTAAGACGGAGCTGTCCAAGGCGCTGGCCAACTTCCTGTTCGGTGACGACGACGCCCTCATCCAGATCGACATGGGCGAGTTCCACGACCGCTTCACCGCGTCGCGGCTGTTCGGTGCACCCCCGGGCTACGTCGGCTATGAAGAGGGCGGCCAGCTCACCGAGAAGGTGCGGCGCAAGCCGTTCTCGGTGGTCCTGTTCGACGAGATCGAGAAGGCGCACCAGGAGATTTACAACAGCCTGTTGCAGGTGCTCGAGGACGGCCGGCTCACCGACGGTCAGGGCCGCACGGTCGACTTCAAGAACACCGTGCTGATCTTCACGTCGAACCTGGGCACATCCGACATCTCCAAGCCCGTCGGCCTCGGGTTCACCCAGGGTGGCGGCGCCAACGACTATGAGCGGATGAAGCAGAAGGTCAACGACGAGCTGAAGAAGCACTTCCGCCCGGAGTTCCTCAACCGTATCGACGACATCATCGTCTTCCACCAGTTGACGAAGGACGAGATCATCCAGATGGTCGATCTGATGATCGGCCGCGTCGCCAACCAGCTCAAGAGCAAGGACATGGCTCTCGAGCTGAGCGACAAGGCCAAGTCGCTGCTCGCCAAGCGCGGCTTCGACCCAGTGCTGGGTGCCCGTCCCCTGCGACGCACCATCCAGCGGGAGATCGAGGACCAGCTCTCGGAGAAGATTCTCTTCGAAGAGGTCGGTCCGGGTCAGATCGTCACCGTCGACGTCGACAACTGGGACGGCGAGGGCAGCGGCGAGGACGCGGTGTTCACGTTCACCGGAACGCGCAAGCCGCCGGCCGAGCCGGATCTGGCCAAGGCCGGCGCGGGCGGGCCTGGTACGTCGGGCTAACACGGGCATAGACTGCCCACGCTGACGGGCACCGGAATCTGGTGAAACTCCAGAACGGTCGCGCCACTGTCTACAGTCAGACCCGGCGCCCGCCAGCAGTGTCTTCCAGTGGGACGCGAGATCCCAGAAGGAGTTGATCGTGGCTAATTCTCAGACTGCCCGGGCGCAAGCGGTGGACTTGTCGGGGGTCAATGCGGCGCTGTGGTTGGCGGCGACCGCCTTCCTGGCGCTGCTGGCGATCTATTTCGTCGGCATCGACCAGGGCGCCGTGTCGCTGTTCGGCAGCGACACCCACGTGCACGAGTTCTTCCACGACGCGCGGCATCTGCTTGGCTTTCCCTGCCACTGACCCGCAGCCGTGGAGAAGCGTCTGATTGCGCGCGGCCTGCTGGCGGGTGCGGTCGGTGCGGTGCTGGCGTTCGTTTTCGCCAGGCTATTCGCCGAGCCCGTGATCGGCCGCGCCATCGCGTTCGAGGAAGACCGCGTCGAAGCCGCGCACGCCCAGGGTGTGCATGAGCACGGCGCGGAACTGTTCTCCCGCGGTGTCCAGGGCAATGCCGGACTCGGCTTCGGCGTGCTGGTCTTCGGCATCGCGCTGGGTGCCCTGTTCGCGGTAGTATTCTGCGTCCGCTACCCGCGATCAGAAGGCGTTGCGCCGCAATCACTTTCACTGCGATTAGCGGCCGGCGGGTTCGTCGCGGCGTATCTGGTGCCGTTTCTGAAATACCCACCCAATCCTCCTGCGGTCGGACAGGCGGACACGATCGGATCGCGCACCCTGTGGTACCTGGCGATGGTGCTGGCGTCGGTGGGGCTGGCGATCGGCGCCCTCTGGCTGGTCCGGCAGCTGCTGGCCCGATTCGATGCGTTCACTGCCAGGCTGCTGGCGGCCGGTGCCTATGTGATCGCGGCGGTGGCCGTCGCGCTGGCTCTGCCGAACGTCGCCGAAGTGCCGCCCGGCTTTCCCGCCGCCGATCTCTATGAATTCAGGCTGGTATCGCTGGCTACCCAGCTGGTGTTATGGGCGGGCACCGGGCTGGTGTTCGCGGTGCTGGCCGGGCGCCTGTTGGCTGAGGGCACACCGGCGCAGAGCGTCCGAGCGTGACGGCGGCTGCGACCCGGCTGACGCTGGTCTCGCACGCGATGACGGATGCGATGTCGGCCGGGTGTTTTCCCGTCGATGAACCGCTGAGTGCCCTCGGCCGCCGTCAGGTCGGGCGTCTTGACAGCGCGGCGGCCCGGGCGTTCACCGGCCCGGAACAACGCACCCGTCAGACCGCGGAACTGCTGGGGCTGCAGGCCGCCGCCGACCCACGCTTGATGGACCTGGATTGCGGGAGTTGGCGTGGGCGAGCGCTGGAGAGCATCCCGCCCGCCGATCTCGAGGTCTGGCTGACCGATCCAGGGCAGTCGCCGCACGGCGGTGAGTCGATCGTCGGGCTGGTGGGACGAGTCGCCGGATGGCTGAGGCAGATCGACGACAGCGTGCGAACGGTTGCCGTCACTCACCCGGCGGTCATCAGGGCGGCGATTCTGGTTGCCCTCGACGCGCCACCGAAGTCGTTCTGGCGCATGGATGTTGCTCCGGCAAGCCATACCGTCCTGCACCGTCGGGGCGGGGCCTGGACGCTGCGGATCTAGCGGGGCGCGATCAGCGCGAAGACCTGCTGGGCGACCTTCAGCATCCAACTGGTCACGGTCGGCCCGTGGTCGTGCGGCCAGTTCAGCTGAAAACTGACCACCCACGGTTGCCCGGTCTTGTCGACGGCATACCAGCTGAACGTCAGATCTCCGGGCAGCCCACCGGCTTTCGCGCCGATGTAGGGCCACACATTGGGATCCAATCGGATACCGGCCACCGCGGACAGGATCTGCCGCACCGGTGCGGCCGCGCCCACGGCATCGGACTGCAACGTCACATGAACGCGGCAGATGTCCTCGGCGTTGCCGTACCACTCGGCGCCGTACGCCGAGGCCGGGGTGTGCGCGCGGAATGGATCAGGTTCGTAGTCAGTGGAATTCGCCTGCTGCAGCAGCTCGGCCCGCTGCTGCTGGGACGCGTTCTTCCACTGCTCGCGAACATCGGGCTTACCCCAGCCGATGGAGAACAACTCGTACATGGTGGGAAACGGCGTCATGCTGGCCGGATCGTGGTGCCCGGCGGTGGCCAGGGCCTGCTCGATAGCGCGCGTCCCCACCCGCTCGATCAGCATGTCAGTGGCCATGTTGTCACTGGTGGCGATCATCTTCTCGGCCGCCTTGCGCACCGAAACGTGATCGCCGACAGCCAGTTCCAAACCCGACGACCCGACAGCCTTGCCCTTGGCGGTCACGGTCAACTGGTCGTCCCACGAGACGGTGCCGTTCTTGACCGCGGTCGCGACCGCGTGCAGCACGTACAGCTTGAAAATCGATGCCAGCGGCAAGGGTTGGGTGGTGTTGGAGCCGGCCACCCGGTCGCATTTACCGTCGTCGACCTTGGCTACCTGATAGGAGTAGCGGGCGCCGGTCTTGCTCAGCACCGCATCCACATCCGACCAGGTGTTGATCGGCGGGGGCGGTTGGGTGTCGACTTCGAACCGGTCGACCTCGCCGGTATCGCCGGTATGGATCCGGACGTCCTGGCGCGCCCCGTAGGACGAGATCAACTGCAACGTCGCCACGTTCGCGCCGATGAAAACGGAGTCCAGGGTGAACGGCCGATCCCACCACAGACTCTCCATGGTGGCTTCCACCGATTCGACCTTGTCGGCGACGGCCAGGGTGCGTACTCCGTCCGGGCCGATCGGCCACTCGGAGTTCAGCATGTCCATGGTCTGCTGGGCGCGCAGACCAGGGGGAGTGCTGGTGTCGATCCGGCGCCCCACATTCGCCGCGTTCGCCGACGGCGTCGGCGATGAAGTGCAGCCCGGAGTCAGCGTCACCACGAGCGCGGCGGCGGCGCTCAGCGCCAGTGCCCGGCGCGCCGCGGCGCGCCGCCTACCCGGCCTGTTTGGTCCCGGCAACGTCGAGCACAACCTCGAATTCCAGTAGCGACGCACCGCTGGCGACGGGATTGGCGCGCTCACCTGCGTGGGCTTCTTTCGCGGGCCCGTTCGCCCAGGCCTGGAACGCTTCATCAGACTCCCAATGTGTCACCACAAAGTAGCGGTCTTCACCTTTGACCGGACGCAGCAGCTGAAAGCCGAGAAAGCCGGGCTGGTTGTCCACCGCGTGCGCGCGATGAGCGAAGCGTTTTTCCAGCTCGGGGCCAGCGCCGGCGGGCACCGAGATTGCATTGATCTTCACCACTGGCATGTGGCTAGGCTACCGTGCCGAACATGGCCGCCGATCTGCTGACCCATCGCGGCGGAGCGGGCAGGCCGCTGATTCTGGTGCATGGACTGATGGGACGCGGCACCACCTGGCCGCGACAGCTGCCCTGGCTTACGCGGCTGGGTGCGGTCTACACCTACGACGCTCCCTGGCACCGCGGCCGCGACGTCGAGGACCCCTTCCCGGTCAGCACCGAACGCTTCGTCGCCGATCTGGGCGATGCGGTCAGCTCGCTGGGCGCTCCGGTGACGCTGATCGGGCATTCGATGGGCGGTTTGCACTCCTGGTGCCTGGCAGGTGAGCGGCCGGAGCTGGTGAGTGCGCTGGTAGTCGAGGACATGGCCCCCGATTTCGTCGGCCGGACCACCGGACCGTGGGAGCCGTGGGTGTACGCACTGCCGGTTGAATTCGATTCCGCCGAGCAGGTGGTGGCCGCGTTCGGCCCGGTCGCCGGCCAGTATTTCCTGGAGGCGTTCGACCGCACCGGCACGGGCTGGCGATTACACGGGCATCCCGCGCGGTGGATCGAGATCGCTGCCGAGTGGGGTACCCGCGACTACTGGAACCAGTGGAATGCGGTGCGTTCGCCCGCGTTGCTGATCGAGGCGGGAAACACTGTGACGCCGCCCGGCCAGATGCGTCAAATGGCCCAAAGGGATTATCCGACTACGTATTTGCCGGTCCCGGAAGCGGGTCACCTGGTGCACGACGAGGCGCCGCAGGTGTACCGGCGGGCCGTCGAATCCTTCCTGATCGCACACCCGGGTGAGTGAAAGCGGCGCGCGGGTGGATTGGCGAATCGGTTTACGCGAATCAGGCATGGGTATCATCGAGCAGTGGCTGTAGCCGGCAAGCGCAGGAGGGTAGCCCCGCTCCCGCTAGAAACGCAGGATCGGAGCTGGACGTTTCTCACCAACCACGCCCATGTCTTGTTGTGCATCTCGACGGGCGAGGAGTTGACGGCGCGCGAACTGGCGCTGCGGGTCGGCATCACCGAGCGCTCAGTGCAGGCCATTCTGACCGACCTGACCGCCGAGGGCTACCTGATCAAGTCGAAGGTCGGGCGTCGCAATGTCTACGAGGTCAACCCTGAGGGCAGGTTGCGCCACCCCCTTGAAGCCAGCCACACCGTCGGCGAGCTGGTTGCCGCGCTGTCCTGACCGGGGCCGGCCCGAATGCGGCGACCCGCTACGGATTGCACTGCGGGCAGTAGCGCGGTTCCGCCGTCCCGGAGCGGACGTCCTCGCTGCGGTGTTCGCAAGCCGGGCACCCCAGGATGTCGGCCGCGACGAGTGTGGTCGGCGAGCCACACATCCGGCACGGTAATCCTTCGCGCACCGCGACCCTCCCGAATCCGGGCGACAGACAGGCCGGACATCGGGTGGCCAGTCGGCCGGCGAGGCGATTCGCCAGGGCGGTCAGGACTTCCCGGCGACCGGGGTTGTGGTGTGCCCGCAGGTCGGGTTCGAGCAGGGCGCGCCGGTCGTCGGCGGCGGCAACCGCCGTGTCGACGATCTCGACGAGGGCGAACGCATCGGTCAGCCCTTTGCCGAATACCCGCGTTTCCCCGTCGACGGTGGCTTTGACGACCGCTCCCTGCTCGGGGAATCCGAAGCGGCGCGCGGCGTCGGCCGCTTCGTGGCCGCTTTCCACCAGTTTCGGCGGGCCCGGAGTCCGGGGGATGTTGACACCCTCCACGACTCGGATGCCCCGGGTGTCGTCGAGGAACACCAGGATTTCCTGGTGTACGGCCAGCATTCCGTACCACGTGTCGTAGCTGGCCTCGCTGGCCACGCCGTACGGCACCTTGGCCGCACTCATGGCCAACCGGGCCTTCGCCGAGGCCGCCGCCACCGGTGCGAGCGTCCGGGTGACCTCCCCGGCGAAGGTGCCGAACTGGTCGGTGTCGATGCCCGGCGGGGCGATCACCCGGGCACCGATCTCTGCGGCGAAAGCCGGCGCCACCTGGCGCTCCTTGCCGTGCATGGTGCCCATGGCGATCACCGTCCCGGCGTAAGAGTCAACGGGTGCGTTCATGAGATGATGTCCCGGCGGGCAGCCAGGCCCGGCGGAATCCGCCGGGCCCGACTGCCCGCATTTCTTATACGACCCGCAGCAACGGTGTCTCGTTGTCGGAAACCTGTCCGATGGTCCCGCAGACCTGGACCCGGCCGTCCGCACGGTCGAGCAGGGCGGCGACGATTGCGCACCGTCCGCTGTCGACGGCCTTGGCAACCAGCGGCGACTTGTGCAGCAGCGACACCCCGACGTGCGCCACGTGAGCGGCCGTCAGATCGTCGGCGGTATTGATGCCGGCGTCTTTGCGGGCCAGCGAGGAAACCGCCTGTTCGACCACGGCACGGGTGGCGCCGTCGGGGAAGTTGGCATTGTTCCAAGCATCGAGGGCCGTCTGCATCGCGCTGGAGTCCGTGTGGCCGAGGATGACGATCAACGGTGTCTTGAGGGTGCCCACGGCGTACTCAAGGGTGGCCAGCACGCCGGTGTCGATGACGTGTCCCCAGTTGCTGATGTCGATGATCGAGCCCCAGCTCTGGCCGAACACCACCTGGCTGGGCACGTCGGAATCCGCGGAGCGGAACACGACTGCGGCGGGCGGCTGTCCGTTGGCGACGCTGTGCTGCTTCCGTAAGGTGTTGTGGAAGTGCTGATTTCCGGCTTGCAGGCTCTGCCAGGCGGAAGTGGGGTTGGACATTATCGTTACCTTTCTGTGGTTGGTTTCAGCTGAAGTACTCGGGCCGGCTGACGTAGGTATCGGTCACGAACATGACCCCCGGCGAACCCTCGAGAAGCCGTCGTAATCCGGCGACCAGCGCCTCTGACTTGGTGTCCGGCACGACGGTGATGAGCATTTCCAGTGCTGCTTGCTGGTTGAAGAGCAGCCGGCCCTGGTGATAGCCGTGATGCCCGAGCCCCGAGACGCCCGAGACGCTGGTGAACCCGGTGGCGCCTGCGCTGTGGAACTGGTCGCGGACCGCGGACGCGTGATCGCCGCCCACCACCACTTCGATTTTCGTCATTTTTGTCAGGCCATTCAGTGGCATGGCAATACCTCCTCAGTTGCGTTGTGCTTTTCGACTCCCGATTCCCAGCTCCGCCAGCCGTTGCGAGTCCAGCGCTGCCAGTCGTCTCCGGGCTTTTCTCGGGCCGCGAGGGCTACCCAGTCGTTTCCGAACAGATGCTGCAGGACTGGGTTGCGGTCGACGATCATGTCGATTCGCTCGAGCGGGGCCTGGACGACGGTCAGTAGGCGCATCGGCTCGTGCCCGAACGTCTGACCGTCGGTCACCGATTGGCGAGGCAGCCCCAGCTGCAGGTCACCGCCGTGGCCAGCGAGTACGCCCACTCCGGCCACCACGTTGTGGACCGTCTTGGTTCCCGCTCCGAACAGCTCCGGCGCAACCGTCGAGAAGTAGTACTGGCAACTGATCCACTGGGCCACGACCATCGGGGCGGTCAGGATGGTCTCCAACGCGCTGCCGTCTGGGTCGACGTCAGCTTCGTAGGAGTGCAGGAAGGTCCGTCGCCGCAGGTCGAGGCCGCTGCTCAGGTCGCGGGGCCCGACGATGAAGGCAGCGTTGCCGGCCAGCCCCCACTCGGGAAAGACCTGGGCCCAGTCGGCGGAGCGGTTGGCGACGTGCCGCGCTGCCCGCGCCGGGTCCGGACGGACCGGGCCTCCGGGTAGCACGAGGCAGCGTTCGGCGGCCAACTCGGCACCGGCCACCTCGAGATCGGCGATCAGCCGGCGCATGTCCGCTACATGGCTTGCCGGGACCAGATGCTCGTCCAGGACGGAGACCCGGTCCGTGGCCGTGTCGTGCAGAGCGGCGACGAACCAGGTGTCGTCTGGAATCGAGATCCCCATGTCGCGCAACTCCGCACGGACGTCGGCGTTGTTGAGGATGGCGACCGCGGTTCGCGCGTTGGGCCCGCCGGGTTGACCGCCGCACGCCCCGCAGTCCAGCGCCGCCTGGTAGGGGTTGTTCTCGGTGGTGCTGCCGTGTCCGCACATCACCACCAGCCGGGCGAACCCGCTGGTGAGGCCCATGGTGGTGAGGGCCACTTGGGCGTAGAGAGCCCGTTGGGCCAGATCGACGCTCTCGTTGACGGAGAGGACCGTGGGCGCCGGCGGGGCCAGCCGGTCGCGCAGGCGCCGGCGCAGCGTGCCGCTGGCCTTCGGGCTCAGCGTTTTTGCGGCGGCCCATGGACCGGCGGCCCAGCCCGAGGCTTCGGCGAGCGTGAACGGGGCCAGCAGCGCCTGCTTCGCGGTGTTGAAAGCGGCTTCGGCGCCGGCCATGACGGCGCTGCCGTCCCGTCGCCGCTTGGCCGCACGCACACCTTCAGGTGCCGGGCTTTCGCGGACTTCATGCTGGGGACGAATCAGGACCGGGCACAGCTCGTTGGGCGCCCCGCCTACCAGGTCGGTGAAGCGGATGGCGACCGCGAAAAACCCGGCAAAGCCCAGGGTTTCGTATCCGCCCTTGGATTCGATGTGCCGGCGCAGCCCTTCTGACCGCGCGTCGATGCAGCACACCAGCTGGGTGTGCGGCCGCCCGTGGGAACCCTGAACAGTGCTGCCGGTCAAGGACTTCAACAGTGCGTCCCGGTAGTGCGCCTCGTAGGCCTGTTGCCAAACCACCGGCCGGGCCGTGACCGGAAGCGCCGCCAGGATCCTTGCGGCCGGAGCGAGATCATCATCGCTCAGCCCGTTCAGGCCCCGCAGTCGCGCGAGATCCGCAGCCCGCTCCTCCGCGGAGGGGATCGCCGGCCGGTTGATGGCGTCGATATCGGCCGGCGGCTCAGCAGCGTTGTCAGGCAGCAGCAATGCCTCGTAGGTCAGACGCAGGGCCAGGTAGTCGAGGAGGTCCGCGCCGACCATCCGCTCGGCATACCACCGGACGTACGCCGCCCAGCCGGGAAGCCGGGTCAAATGAGCCTGCAGGTAGGTGATGCGTTCGTCGTCGGTGACGCCCAACTGCCGCAGCGCTTGCAGCGCAGCGTCGTCGGCTCGTTCGGGCACCTCGCGCAGGGCGGCGCGGACTTTCCGGCTCAACTTGTGGTCGCCGGCGGCCAGAGTCCGCCAGGCGTGGAAGAAGCCCCGTTCGCGCGCGGGCATCGGCCAACCCGCCGCGGGTGATCCGAAGAAAGCCGTACTCCATTTGGCGGCTTGTGCGTCTACCTCTTGGGCTACCTGCGGTGCGAGTTGCTCGCTGCGCATCTTGTTGCGGCGCACCGGCTTGGCCGCGACGCGGCCGTTGAGCAGGTCGTCGCGCAACAGCTCGGCAGGTGTCACCGTCCGGGCGCCCAGCTGGATGGGTTCTCCGTCCAGCAGGGTCGGGTAACGCAGCCGCAGTGTGGATTCGAGGTCGGCGTCGGTGATCCGCCCCCGGTGGTAGAGGTCGCGGTAGGCGGTCTCATCCAGCAGTCCTGCGACGCCGTAGAGGTCACCGGCACGCAGCACCGCCTGCTCGAAGGGCATGCCTTCCAGTCCGGCCAGCGGGTTGACGGCGATGAAGGTCTCCAGCGGGTAGTGGGTGGGAACCACCCGCGCGGCCAGATTCACCTCGCTGCGTAGCTGGGCACGCTGCGCGTCGATCGAGAGGTGTTCAGCGACGATGGTCATCGGTGCGCTCCTGTCAGTTCTGCAGTCAAGTGGGTCGGGGTGGGGATCTGCTGCGGCCGTATCGCCGAGACATGTCCTGCTACAAGCGCTTTGGTGTAGAGGGCGCGCTGCAGACGACCGGCCCAGCCATCCGGGGGAGCCTGGCGCAGCAGGGCCAGTGCGCCGAGCACGACCGCCGCTGCGGCGATGCCCAACGAGGAGGCCGATGGCACGGCGACCGGCGGCAGATCGGGAGACAGGAAACCGGTCACCAGGTTGACCAGCGCCAGGTAGCCGACACCCGCGCCGAGTAGCGCCACGCCCGCGGCGACGACCGCCGGCCAGTGGGGTGATCGCGCCAGCCAGCCCATCAGTGCCGCCGCGGCGGTGGCCCAGGTGAAGATCACCAGCGCTTCCGCCGAGCCGTGCTCCGCTGTGTGCAACGGCATCACGGCACCGGCTGCGTACAGTGCGGCCGCGGGCAGCAGCATCGCAGAGACGAGCACCGCTGCACGTCGGGTGCGGCTCAGCGGCGGCGCCGGCGGGCGAGCGGCCTTCTGGCGCCGCTTGGCGATCGCCGAGCCCGAGGACAAGAAGAGCGTGGCCTTGTAGAAGCCGTGCCCGACCAAGTGGAAGACCGCCGCGGCGGACAGGCCCAAGCCGCAGGTCAAGATCATGAAGCCCATCTGGGCCATGGTCGAATATGCCAGCGAGCCCTTGATGTCGGACTTGGTGAGCATCACCAGGGCTCCGTAGACCATGCTCAACATGCCGGCGGCGAAGGCTATACCCATGGCCAAGGCTGATCCGCTGACGATCGGGCTCAACCGGACCAGCAGCACACCCCCGGCGTTGACCACACCGGCGTGCAACAGGGCCGACACCGGGGTGGGTGCCGCGAGAGTAGCCGGCAACCAGCGGTGGAACGGGATCTGCGCGGACCGCGACAGCGCAGCCACCACGATCAGTACCGCGGCGACCAGCATCGTCGGTGAGGCGTCTTTGCTGACGGTCAACTCGGACAGGCTTCGATTGCCCCAATGCATCGTCACCAACGCGACCGCTGACCACAGCGCGAGATCGCCCAGCGCGAATGCGGTCGCGGTACGTCGCACACCGTCGCGGGCGGCCGGCAGTTCCCAGTAAGTCGCCAGGAGCAGGCACAACGCTGTCCCGGCCAGGGTCCAGCAGAGGGCCAAGGCGATCAGCGTGCCCGAAATCATCAGGCCCGCGGACGCGGTGGTGAGCAGTCCGGTCCCAGCGGTGAACCATCCCGACCGGCGGTCACAGGCGAGGTAGCGCAGGGCGAACAGTTGAACGACCGTGCTCACTCCGTACACCAGCACCAACAGCAGGGCGCTGAGCCGGCCGGCGGTCATCTCGCCGATGAGGGTGCCTTGGTCGGTACGCAGCGAGGCATGTATCGGCCCGTGCAGCACTACCTGAACGCTCAACACAGCGGCCGCGATCAGTCCCGACGCCGCGGTCGCGGCGCCGAATCTGCCGACCAGCCGGGGATGCCGGTCACCGGCCAGCAGGGCAGTGACGGATGCGAGCAGGGGCGCAATCAAAACGGCAAGGAGGACGGCGGTCATTGGTCACCACCGCCCGTCGTGGCTTTCAGATGTCCGATGTACATGCGAGGCACATTACGTGAGAAAAAATACGTCTGTCAAACATCACGAAATAAATTTCGTATAACGGGCTACGCAAGTGTAGGGATCCGTCTCAAAGTGCTCGACGACCGGATGTCGCGGGTCTGACCCGCTGGGGCGCCTGCCGGGTTACTGTCCCTCGCCCGCCAATGCAAACCGCCCATCCGCCGTCTGGGTGACCAGGCCGTCGACAAGCAGTGAATACAGAGCGCGATCGCGCTGTGCGGTATCGGTCAGCCAGGC
Organism: Mycobacterium sp.; assembly: GCA_003987775.1. Lineage (GTDB taxonomy): Bacteria > Actinomycetota > Actinomycetes > Mycobacteriales > Mycobacteriaceae > Mycobacterium. Next base: position 58,158 of record RXJD01000022.1, on the reverse strand, counting down.
CACGTCCAACTGCGCTCGGGTGACCGGAGAACTGTTGTCGCGCAACACATCCAGCAACCGCCCGCGAACCTGCCGGTCGGTGCCGGCGTAGGCCTGGACGCGGCGCGCGGGGGTGTCGCCGGCGGGGAAACCGGCGTCGCGCCATGCGCACTGCTGCAGTGGGCACACGCCGCACTTGGGTGCCCGCGCCGTGCAGACTGTCGCGCCGAGTTCCATCAGGGCCACCGAAAATATTGGCGCCACAGCGTCATTCGGAAGAAGCGCGGCGACGTCGGCGAGATCGCGGGTCGCCGAGGGGTTGCCCGCGTCGGCCCGCCCGTGGATGGCGCGGGCCACTACACGCCGAACATTGGTGTCCACCACGGGAACTCGCTGCCGATAGGCGAAACAGGCCACTGCCCGCGCGGTATAGCTACCGACACCCGGCAGCGTCAGCAACGTCTCCACGTCGTCGGGGACGACGTCACCGTGCTCGCTGGCGATGACAACGGCGCACTCGTGCAGGCGTTTGGCCCGCCGTGGATAACCCAGCTTGCCCCAGGCCCGCAGGACGTCTGCGGCACTGGCCGCCGCCGTCGCCGAGGGTGTCGGCCAGCGACGCACCCAGTCCGTCCAGATCGGCAGTACCCGGGACACGGGCGTCTGCTGCAGCATGAATTCGCTGACCAGGATCTGCCATGCGCTGACCCCTGGCTCGCGCCATGGCAGGTCCCGGCTGCACCGCTCATACCAGGCGACAAGATTGGTGGCCGGTATGTGTACTGGGCCGATCACCGGGTGTTCCGGCAGAATGTCTGACATGCCCAACAGCAACCCGATAAGCGCCTGGAAAGCACTCAAAGAGGGTAACGAGCGATTCGTCGCCGGCAAGCCCGCCCACCCCAGTCAGAGCATCGACCACCGAGCCAAGCTGGCCGGCGGCCAGACGCCGACCGCAGTGATCTTCGGTTGCGCGGACAGCCGGGTGGCTGCCGAGCTGATCTTCGACCAGGGCCTCGGTGACGTGTTTGTGGTACGTACCGCCGGGCAGGCCATCGATAGCGCGGTGCTGGGATCCATCGAGTACGCGGTCATGGTGCTCAACGTCCCGCTGATCGTGGTGCTCGGCCATAACAGCTGCGGCGCGGTAAAGGCGACCATCGACGCCTTGGACGACGGCGCGATACCCGGCGGATTCGTGCGCGACGTCGTGGAACGGGTGGTCCCGTCGGTGTTGGCCGGCCGGCGTGACGGCCTGACCCGCATCGACGAGTTCGAGGAGCGGCATGTCAGCGAGACGCTGAAGCAGCTCGTAGCGCGTTCCTCCGCGATCGCGGATCGGGTGGCCGACGGCACCTTGGCGCTTGCCGGAGTGACCTATCAGCTCGCCGAAGGCAAGGCGGAGCTGGTGGACCACATCGGTGACATCGGCGAGCAGGCGCCGCAGGAGCAGGCGGTTTAGCGGCTCCTAACACGCGGCCTGTCCGGCTAACCCTGCGACACGCCGAGGCGGGTCAGTCAAAGATGCGTGACCTGCCCCTACCGTGGAAATGTGCTGGATCTGGAACCGCGTGGCCCGCTACCGACCGAGATCTACTGGCGGCGCAGGGGACTAGCCCTGGGCATCGCGGTTGTCGTGGTCGGGATCGCTGTCGCCATCGTCATCGCCCTCGTCAGTAGCAATGCCGGGGCCAAACCCGCCGACAAGCCCGCGTCCGCGCAGGGCCATTCTGGCTCCAATGCGCCGCAGGCCCCGGCGACGCAGCAGCCCGCCGGGCAGACCGAGGCTCCCGCCCCGGGAGCGCCCCCTGGAGCATTGAACCCGGAGTCGCCGACACCGACCGCCGCGGTCCAGCCGCCGCCGGTGCTCAAGGACGGAGACGACTGCCCCGACGCGACGCTGGCCGTCAAGGGTCTGACCAACTCGCCCCAGTACTACATCGGCGACCAGCCGAAATTCACCATGGTGGTGACCAACATCGGCCTGGTGTCCTGCAAGCGCGACGTGGGTGCCGCGGTGCTGGCGGCGTACGTGTACTCGCTGGACAACAAGCGGTTGTGGTCCAACCTGGACTGCGCGCCGTCCAACGAGACGCTGGTCAAGACCTTCACCCCCGGCGAGCAGGTCACCACCGCGGTGACCTGGACGGGCATGGGGTCGGCGCCGAAGTGCCCGCTGCCGCGGCCGGCGATCGGACCGGGCACCTACAACCTGGTGGTCCAGCTCGGCAACCTGCGCTCGCAGCCGCTTCCGTTCGTGATGAACCAGCCGCCGCAGCCCCCGGGTCCGGCACCTGCCCCGGGTCCGGCGCTCGCGCCGCCGCCGGAGGCGCCGCCGGCGCAGGGCGGCTGATCAGTGCTCGGTGAGCGTGGATTCGGCCAACTGCGATAGCCCCTCGCGGACATGGCGGGCCCACATCGCACCGATGCCGTCCAGGGACTGAAGGTCGTTCGCGCTGGCCGCAAGTAGCCCCTGCAGTGTCCCGAACGAGCGGACCAGCAGGTCCACATGGGCGAATTGCAGGCGGGGGATCCCGGCCATGGCGCGGTACCCGCGCGGGCTCAACGCCGAATCCTGCGCCTCGGCGCTCGTCGGGTAACCGAAAACCTTTGCCAGCGCTGTGAAGTCGAGGAGTTCAGTGTCCGACAGCGAGTCCAGCTCCTCCAGCGTCGCGGCGATCTGCAACCTCGATGGCGGCTCGGGATTGGCGTGATAGTCGCGCACGATCAGCTCGCGCGCGGCGTCGTTGCCGCCCAGCAGTTCCTCCTGCTGTAGCCGCAGCTGGCGCCCGTCGGTGCCCAGTTCGACCACGTCGTAGTCGATCGCCAGACCGATCCGGCGTACCAACTCGAGCCGCTGCACCACGGTCATCACGTCGCGCAGCGTGACGAAGTCTTCGATCTCGGCCCGCGACAGCTGCCGGGAAACCTCGTCGAGCCGGGTCTTGTAGCGCTCGAGGGTCGCGATGGCCTGATTGGCGCGCGACAGGATGGTCGCCGAGTCGGTCAGCACATGGCGTTCGCCGCCGACGTAGACGGTCACGATGTTCATCGAGTGGCTCACCGAGATGACCGGGTAGCCGGTCTGGATCGCCGCGCGCTCGGCCGAGCGGTGCCGCGTGCCGGACTCATCGGTGGGTATCGACGGGTCCGGTACCAACTGCACGTTCGCCCGGACGATGCGGCTGCCGTCCGTCGACAGCACCACCGCGCCGTCCATCTTCGACAACTCCCGCAGCCGGGTGGGGGCGTAGCGGACATCGAGCGGGAATCCGCCGTCGCAGATGGCCTCCACGTTCTCGTCGTAGCCGAGCACGATCAGGGCGCCGGTGCGGCCACGCAGGATGCGTTCGAGGCCGTCGCGCAACCCGGTGCCCGGAGCCAATCGGGCGACGGCCTCACGCAGGGTCGGACGAGTCACAGCGAGCATTCTGCTATGGCGGGCCGCGGAACGGGACCCCTACCGGCGGCTGTCGAGCGGTTGCAGCTCCACCTCGGCGGCCGTGCGGTGCTCGGCGATGCCGATCAGGTGCTGCAGCGCCTCGACGATGGTGGACGCGCTCAGAGCCCGCAGACCGGCCGGGATCGTCGTGCAGCCCGGCGGGACCAGCGCGATCGTGAAGCCCTGACGGGCGGCTTCGGCCAGCCGGCGGTCCATGCCGTGCACCCGCCGCAGATCGCCGGCCAGGCCGACCTCGCCGATCATCACCGCAGTGGTGGGCAGCGCCAGGTTGACGTATGCCGAGGCCAGTGCGGTCGCCACGGCCAGGTCTGACGAGGGGTCGGTCAACCGCATGCCGCCCACGGTGGACAGATAGATGTCGTTGACGGAAAGGCGCAGCTTGGCGTGCTTTTCGAGCACCGCGGTGATCATCGCGGCCCGGGAGTGGTCGATGCCGCTCACCGCCCGCCGCGGCGAGCCGCCGTTCGGGGTGGCCAGTAGCGCCTGCACTTCGCCGATGAGCGGCCGCTTGCCGTCCAGGGTCACCGTGATCGCGGTGCCGGGGACCGGATTCGGCCGCTGGTCCAGGAACAGGTTCGACGGATCCGCGACTCCTTCGATTCCGCTGTCGTGCAAGAGGAAGCATCCCACCTCGTCGGCGGCGCCGAACCGGTTCTTGATGCCCCGAACCATCCGCAACGCGCCGTTGCGGTCGCCCTCGAAGTGCAGCACCACGTCGACGAGGTGTTCCAGGGAGCGCGGTCCGGCGATGGCTCCGTCCTTGGTGACGTGCCCGACGAGGATCATCGCGACGCCGTTGGCCTTGGCGGCCGCCGTCAGCGCGGCCGTCACGGCGCGCACCTGGGTCACGCCGCCGGCGACACCGTCGGCCTCGGTGGTGGACATCGTCTGCACCGAGTCGATGATCACCAGTGCCGGGCGCACCGTATCGATGTGCTCCAGGACGGTGTGCACGTCCGATTCGGCGGCCAGGTAGACCTCGTCGAACGCGGCGCCGGCGCAGCCGATCCGGTCGGCCCGCAGCCGCACCTGGCCGGCCGATTCCTCTCCCGAGATGTACAGCGCGCGCTGCCCGCGTTGCGCCCAGCAGTGGGCGACCTCCAGCAGCAGGGTCGACTTGCCCACGCCGGGATCGCCCGCCAGCAACGTCACCGAGCCGGGAACGACGCCGCCACCCAGGACACGGTCGAGTTCGTCCACACCGGTGGACCGGTGCCGGCTCTTATTCGGCTCGACCGCGCTGATCGGCACCGCCCGCGACCCCGACGACACCGAGCGCTTCCCGTTGCCGACAGCGGCCAGCACGGCCACTTCTTCGACGGTTCCCCAGCTGCCGCAGTCCAGGCAGCGCCCGACCCACTTGGCGCTGACGTGGCGGCATTCCGAGCAGCGGTATTGCGATCGCGCGTTGGCCACCCCGCGACCGTATCGGGAGGCGGTGACAGTTCCCGGGAAGGAACGCCGACGGGCCGGTCAGGGGTGGGTCGAGCCCTCGTGCATCTGCGGCATGCCGGCTGAAATGGGTACCTGGACGCTGGCTTCGCCGGCCTTCTCGAACTTGAAGGTGAACTTGTACGTCAGGCCGTTGGTGATCGGCTTGGAGAGGTTGACGGTCGCCTTGGCGGCCCCGTTGCCCTCCGCGGGTCCCGGCGCCACGACCTGGCCCTCGGGTGTGCCGACGATCAGCAATTTGCCGGCCGGCAGCTTCGCGTCACCGGAGATCGTCACGTTGCCGATCTCGCTGGTGATGCCGGTCAGCCGGTCGTTGACGTCCGGTGAGTTATTGACCGCCACCAGCACCAGGTCGACGGTCTTGCCGGGCTGCAGGAAGTCGCCGGTCGTCTGTGTCGCCTGAATGCGGATGTCGCGCAGCGCTACGTTGTTGATGGTGACCTTGTTGCCGTTGACAGCGGGCTCCTGGGCGGCTGTCTGGGAAATCTGGCCGGTTCCACAACCGCTGAGCGCGACCACGGCCAGCGCGACAGCGGCCAGCCATGCGGTCAGCTTCGCCGGGCGGAATGGCAGGCGGATGTTCGGGTGGTTCACGCAATGCCTCCTGGTCGGCCCCGTCGCAATTCAGGCGCAATTCAACTATGCAGAGTAGTAGCACGCTACCGCTGACGGTAGCGGCGGGATGCCCGGTGTGGACCTGCCGCCGGTCCCGGCCGTGTCCCGTTGGGCCGAGCGCGTGGTCCGCGCCTGGTCCGCGCCTGGTCCAAAGGTGCTCCCGGCGCCGCGTGACTCTCGGTCCCGGCACCACCCCACTGCACGTCTAAGCCCGCCTGTCAACCCCTAAGTTGCGCGTCGCGTGCCCCTGACCTGCACCGTTGATCTACACGCAGAAACCCGGCGTGTTAGAATGAACTAACGAAAGGGGCTCGAATCATATGATCTTCAAGGTCGGTGACACCGTCGTCTACCCACACCACGGTGCTGCGTTAGTCGAGGCGATCGAAACTCGGACCATTAAAGGGGAACAAAAAGAGTATCTCGTCTTGAAAGTTGCGCAGGGTGACCTGACTGTTCGAGTGCCCGCCGATAACGCCGAATACGTCGGCGTCCGCGACGTCGTCGGCCAGGAAGGCCTCGACAAGGTTTTCCAGGTACTGCGCGCTCCGCACACCGAAGAACCCACCAACTGGTCGCGTCGTTACAAGGCCAATCTGGAGAAGCTCGCCTCGGGCGATGTGAACAAGGTGGCCGAGGTTGTCCGTGACCTGTGGCGTCGTGACCAGGAGCGCGGTCTGTCGGCGGGCGAGAAGCGAATGCTGGCCAAGGCCCGCCAGATTCTGGTAGGCGAGTTGGCGCTGGCTGAAAGCACCGACGAAGCCAAGGCTGACACCATTCTGGACGAGGTCCTGGCTGCCGCCTCCTGAACGGAAACGTAATCGCGGTCGTACCGGCCGCAGGTTCTGGACGTCGGCTCGGTGCCGGCGTACCCAAGGCGTTTTACCAGCTGGAAGGACAGTCGCTGGTTGAGCGGGCCGTCGAAGGTCTGCGGGCGTCTGGCGTTGTCGACACCGTTGTTGTCGCGGTCCCTCCGGACCGCACCGACGAGGCAAAACTGATACTGGGGCACCTCGCCACGATCGTGGCCGGCGGGGCCAGTCGTACCGAATCGGTGCGACTGGCCCTTTCGGCGCTGGCCGAACCGGGACCAGAGTTCGTCCTGGTGCACGACGCGGCACGGGCGCTGACACCCCCATCGCTGATCGTGCGCGTGGTGGAAGCGCTGCGAAGCGGCCACGGCGCCGTGGTGCCCGGGATGCAGCTCGCCGACACCGTCAAGGCCGTCGACGCCAACGGTGTGGTTCTGGGAACGCCGGAACGAGCGGGGCTGCGCGCGGTGCAGACTCCGCAGGGCTTCGCCACCGAAGTGCTGCTGCGTGCCTTCGAACGGGCCGCTGCGGGCGCCGACGATTTCACCGACGACGCCTCGCTCGTCGAGCACACCGGCGGCCAGGTACAGGTGGTCGACGGCGACCCGCTCGCTTTCAAGATCACCACGCAACTCGATTTGTTGCTGGCCAGGGCTATAGTGCGCCAGTGATGCAGATGCCGCGCGTCGGCCTGGGCGTAGACGTGCATCCGATCGAACCCGGACGGCCATGTTGGCTGGTGGGTCTGCTGTTCCCCAGTGCGGACGGATGCGCGGGCCATTCCGACGGTGACGTCGCCGTCCACGCCTTGTGCGATGCCGTGCTGTCCGCCGCGGGCCTCGGCGACATCGGCGGCGTGTTCGGTGTCGATGACCCGCGCTGGAAAGGCGTCACCGGGGCTGACATGCTGCGCCACGCCGTCGAGCTGCTCACCGAACACGGTTTCATGGTCGGTAACGCCTCCGTGCAGGTGATCGGTAACCGGCCCAAGATCAGCTGGCGCCGCTACGAGGCCCAGGCGGTGCTCTCCCGCCTGCTCAACGCGCCGGTCTCGGTGGCGGCCACCACCACCGACGGACTGGGGTTGACCGGACGGGGAGAGGGCCTCGCCGCCATCGCGACGGCGCTGGTCATTCCGCTCCGATGAACACCGGCCGACGGGGTGCCCGGGGCGCAGGCAGTAAGCTGGCACGTCGTGACTGATCGTGCCCAATTGCGGCTTCATGACACGGCGACGGGGGCCGTGCGTGATTTCGTGCCGTTGCGGGCCGGGCACGTCTCCATCTACCAGTGCGGCGCGACCCCGCAGGGGCTTCCGCATATCGGACATGTCCGAAGCGGCGTGGCCTTCGATATCCTGCGCCGCTGGCTGACAGCCCGCGGCTACGACGTGGCATTCATCCGCAACGTCACCGATATCGACGACAAGATCCTGAACAAGGCCGCGGCCGCCGGGCGGCCCTGGTGGGAATGGGCCGCCACCCACGAGCGGGCGTTCACCGCCGCGTACGACGCGCTCGACGTGCTGCCGCCGTCAGCAGAGCCGAGGGCCACCGGGCACATCACTCAGATGGTCGAATTAATGGAGCGGCTGATCGAAACTGGTCACGCGTACCCCGCGGCCGGTGACGTCTATTTCGATGTGCTGAGCTACCCGGATTACGGCCAGCTCTCCGGTCACCGCATCGACGACGTCCATCAGGGCGAGGGCGTGGCCACCGGCAAGCGCGACCAACGCGACTTCACCCTCTGGAAGGGCGAAAAGCCCGGCGAGCCGTCATGGCCGTCGCCCTGGGGCCGCGGTCGCCCCGGCTGGCACATCGAATGTTCGGCAATGGCCCGCACGTACCTGGGGCCCGAGTTCGACATCCACTGCGGCGGAATGGACCTGATCTTCCCGCACCACGAGAACGAGATCGCCCAGAGCCGCGCGGCCGGTGACGGGTTCGCCCGCTTCTGGCTGCACAACGGCTGGGTGACCATGGGCGGCGAGAAGATGAGCAAGTCGCTGGGCAATGTGGTTGCCATCCCGGCGATGCTGCAGCGGGTGCGCCCGGCCGAGTTGCGTTACTACCTCGGCAGCGCGCACTACCGGTCCATGCTCGAATTCACCGAAACGGCGCTGCAGGACGCGGTCAAAGCCTATGTGGGCGTGGAGGACTTTCTGCACCGAGTCCGCAGCCGGGTGGGCGCCGTCTGTCCCGGGGAATGGACGCCGCGATTCGCCGCGGCCCTCGACGACGACCTGGCGGTACCCACGGCGCTGGCGGAGATCCACCACACGCGCGCCGACGGCAACCGCGCGCTGGATGCCGGTGATCACGAAGGTGCCCTCAGGAGCGCGTCCGCCATCCGCGCCATGATGGGGATCCTGGGCTGCGACCCGCTGGATGAGCGCTGGGAGACCCGCGACGAGACGTCGGCGGCGCTGGCCGCGGTCGACGTGCTGGTGCAGGCCGAGCTCGAGAATCGCAAGAAGGCGCGCGACCAACGCAATTGGGCGCTGGCCGATGAGATTCGCGACCGGCTCAAGCAGGCCGGCATCGAGGTCACCGACACCGCGGACGGCCCACAGTGGACGCTGGGCGGTGACGGCAAGTAGATGGCCGGTAACTCACAGCGCCGGGGGGCGATCCGCAAAGCCGGCTCCAAGAAGGGGCCCACCGTCGGCTCGGGTGGGCAGCGCCGCCGCGCGCTGGAAGGTCGTGGTCCGACACCGCCGGCACACCTGCGTCCCAACCATCCGGCCGCAAAACGGGCCAAGCCCCAGCAGCAGCGCCCGTCGAAGCCGGTAGACGAGGCCGAAACCGTACTGGGCCGCAATCCGGTGGTGGAATGCCTGCGTGCCGGAGTCCCGGCGACGGCGCTCTACGTCGCGCTCGGTGTCGACGCCGACGAGCGGGTGACCGAATCCGTCGCCCGCGCCGCCGACAAGGGGATCGCCATCCTCGAGGTGCCCCGCAGCGATCTCGACCGGATGACGGCCAACCATATGCATCAGGGCATCGCGCTACAGGTTCCGCCCTACGAGTACGCCCACCCCGACGATCTGGTGGCCAGCGCGCTGGAAACACCGCCGGCGTTGCTGGTCGCTCTGGACAACATCTCTGACCCGCGCAACCTCGGCGCGATCGTGCGGTCGGTGGCGGCGTTGGGTGGGCACGGTGTGGTGATACCGCAACGCAGGTCTGCCTCGGTGACCGCGGTCGCGTGGCGGACCAGCGCTGGGGCGGCGGCACGCATTCCGGTGGCCCGGGCCACCAATCTCACTCGGACGCTGAAGGATTGGGCCGATCGCGGATTACGGGTGGTCGGCCTGGACGCCGGTGGCGACACGGTGCTGGACGACTTGGACGGCACTGACCCGATGGTGGTCGTCGTGGGTTCGGAAGGCAAAGGGCTGTCCCGCTTGGTGCGTCAGAACTGTGACGAGGTGGTGTCCATCCCGATGGCCGGGCAGGCCGAATCGCTGAACGCCGCGGTGGCCGCCGGAGTGGTGCTGGCCGAAATCGCGCGGCAACGCAGAAGCTGAGCGGCGGGGCGGCCGTCGGGACGCGTTGCCGGACTGTTCGGCGATTCGTAGCGCACCGTCGATCCCAAGCACGATCGTTGGCAGCCAGGACGCGTTCGAGATTGCTGGACGGCGGCGTGGGTCTGCGGATCGGCGCTAGGGGGCCATGTCCAGGCCCGGCGCCGCTCCAAGAATCCCAGTCGGCGTTATGTCAGGTGATTCTGTGAGAGTTCACAGGAACTGGTGTCGTCATAGTGAACTCAAAGACTTCGGCCGGAGGATCGAAGCTTCGGCCGGTGTGCTCCGCCACACCTATTTCCGCAGGTCATGATTTAAATTCTGCCTGGTTGTTTAACGCATGCTGAACAAAAGTTTGCAAGCGGTGAATTGTTGGGGTTATCGGTTTCTGTGTCTTCGCTTTGGATCTACTGTCTTTCGCATGGGGTGGCCCGAAAACGATGGACCAAAGACGACTAGCGATGTATCATCGCGCGCTTTTTGGTGTCACGTTGAGCGCTAGCGGTTAGGCGCCGTCTCACGGCGATTCACGAACAACTGACCGGGTCTTGAACCCCAATCCCACTCAACCGCCGGAGGAATTCTCATGTCTTTTGTACGCACACTGCCCGAGCACTTGACGGCCGCCGCCAGCACGCTGCAGTCGCTGGGCGCGGCGTTGAACGTGGGCAGCGCGGCTGCTGCGGCGCCGATCACGGGCGTAGTTCCCGCCGCCATCGACGAGGTATCGATCCTGACCGCGGCACAGTTCGCCACCCACGGCCAGCGGTTCCAGGAGCTGAGCGCTCAGGCGGCCCGAATCCAGTCGATGATCGCGGCCAACCTGGCGACCAACGGCGCGAGCTATGCCGCGACCGAAGCGGCCAACGCGGCGTTGGCTCACTGAGCGACCGAGGCGATAGGGGAGTCATAGCAATGGTCGACTACGGAATGTTGCCGCCCGAGATCAACTCTGCGCGGATCTACGCAGGGCCTGGTGCGGCGTCACTCGTGAGCGCGGCGGTGGCATGGAACAACCTGGCCGCCGACTTCGCGGCTGCGGCCTCAGGGCACCGTTCGGTGATTGAGGCACTGACGAGCGGGCCGTGGGTGGGTCCGGCGTCAACAAAGCTGGTTTCGGCTGTCTCACCCTTCATCACCTGGTTGAGCAACAGCGCAGAACAGGCCGCGGAGACTGCGAGCCAGGCGGGCGTCGCCGCGGCCGCCTACGAGCGGGCCTACGCGGCTAGTGTTCCGCCACCCATCATTGCGGCAAACCGTGCATTGCTGCAGGAGTTGATCGCGACCAATATTCTGGGCCAGAACAGTTCTGCGATCTCGACGCTCGAGGCCCAGTACGCAGAGTTCTGGGCGCAAGATTCCGGCGCGATGTACACCTATGCCGGTAGTGCGGCGGCCGCAACGAATCTCACGCCGCTCGCGGCGCCGGCGGACGCGGTAGACCCGATGGGGGTGGTCGACCAGGGCATCGCGGCGTTCAAGGCCGCCGGTACCGGCGTTCAGACTCAGCTGAACAACATCGGCACGACGGTGGGCCCGAGGATTAGCGACGTGGTGAAGACCTTGTCGTCGCCGCTGAATGGCCAAGGCGCTGCCATCGACGCGTGGATCATCGCCAACACCCCGTTGGACGACATCGTTCCGCTGTACAGCAAGTACATGTCGCCCTACATCAACTCCGTCGCTGCCATGATTCAGTCGACGCAGACTATCGGCCAGAACACCAGTGGGTTCTCTGGTCTAGGCGGTCTTGCGAACACTCTTCTCAAGCCGGCTGCACCAGCGGCAGCGAAGGCAGCCGAAGGTGCGGCGGCAGCGGCGAGCGGCGCTGGCCAGGCCGCGGCAGGCGCAGCCGGCAACTTGGGTGCCGGTCTTGGCGGTGTGGCCGGCAGTCTGGGTAAGGCGGTGCCGATCGGCGGCTTGTCGGCACCGGCGAGCTGGGTCCCCTGGCACGCCACCACCAATCCTGGTATCGCATCTGCGATTCCGGCCGCCGCCGAAGGCGGCAACAGCTTCCCGATGGCCCCGCCGATCGGACAGTTCGTCAACGGTGGTTACGGGCGCAATGTCCCGCAGTACGGCTTCAAGCCGTCGGTCATGGCCAAGCCGCCGGCCGCCGGCTGACCGGCCCGATCACCGCATACGGGGATTAATCGCGATGGTCGATTATGGACTTCTGCCGCCCGAGATCAACTCCGGGCGCATATATGCGGGTCCGGGGGCCGGACCGATGTTGGCTGCCGCAGCGGCATGGAGTGGCCTCGCCGGCGACTTCGAGGTCGCCGCGGCGGGCCATCGGTCCGTGGTCGCCGAGCTCACCAACGGGCCGTGGCTGGGGCCTGCGTCTGAGTCGCTGCTGTCGGCGGTGACGCCGTTCATCGCATGGCTGGACAGCAGCGCAGCGGAGGCCGGTCAGGCTGCGGGTCAGGCGTTCGCGGCTGCGGCCGCCTTCGACACGGCGTTCGCTGCCTCGATTCCGCCACCGGTGATCGCGGCCAACCGTGCGTTGCTGGCGGCATTGGTTGCGACCAACTTTCTCGGCCAGAACACCCCGGCGATCGCGGCAACCGAGGCTCTCTACCTCGAGTTCTGGGCTCAGGACGCGGCGGCGATGTACAACTACGCGGGCAGCTCGGCGGCGGCGACGCAGCTGACCGAGTTGCCCCAGCCCGCCGAGGCGACGGACCCCGGCGCTCTGGTTGACCAGGCCATTGCGGGCTTCAAGGGTGCAGGCCAGGCAGTTCAGGCCCAACTGAACAGCGTGGGAGCGCAGCTGATGCCCCGGGTGGGTGACCTGCTGCAAACACTCTCGTCGCCGCTGAATGGCCAATTCACGGCGATCGACCAGTGGCTCGTGGCCAACACGCCGCTTGACGACCTCGTGCCTCTCTACAGCAAATACATCTCGCCGTACATGAGTGCCTTCGCGCAGGGTCTGCAAGACACCCTTTTCGTCGGCGACGAAGTAGCGGGATTCTCCAAGCTCGGCAGCGTCGCCAATGACCTGTTCACGACCGCGCAGGCTGCGGAAAAGGCGGCGCAGGCCGCGGCTGCGGCCGCGCCCAAACTGTCGAGCAGCGTGGGTGGCGTGGCCGCGGGGCTGGGCAGGGCTGTCCCGCTCAGCAGCGGACTGTCGGTACCGGTGAGTTGGACGTCGGCGACGGCCCAGGCCGGATCCGGGGTGACGGCGATCGGTAATGCCACCTCGATCTCGGCAGCGGCGGAAGGGGCGGTCGGCAGCAGCATGCCGGTGGCGCCGCCATTCGGGCAGTTCGTCAATGCCGGCAACGGCCGTCGCACCCCCGCGTACGGGCACCGCCTGACGTTCATGACGAGGCCGCCGGCGGCCGGCTAGCACGCCCGGAAGGGCTAGATCCCGAAGACCTGCACGCTCGCCCAGAGGGCGAGCACCGCCACCACGAGGCGGCGGGTACAAGCCGAGCCGGGTGGACTCGCGCGCGCCATCGCCGCACCGGCCGCCTCGAACAGGCCCTCGTCGTCGCACAGCTTGGCAAGCACCAGAACCGCACCCGGGAAAAAGGAGGATCAGCAGCAGCGTCTACGCCCAGGGGTCTTCGCGGCGAAAGACCGTGGGCAGCTGCAGTTCGACTCCATCCCGCGCAGCCAGCTCGTCCAGCATTCGCATCGAGACGTTCAAATCGTCGCCCGCAAAAGGCAAGGCCCGCAACGGCTCTGTCAGCGGGCGGAAGAAGTCGTCCCAATGGATGCCGACGACACGGCGCGCGCCGACGGCCCGCACCGTCTGATCCCAGTATTCGGTGATGTAGGACCGCGGCTGCAATCCGAGCTGCCCAACGCTGAGATAAGCGACATCGGCACTCATGCCGTCGAGGGCACCCGGGACATAGCCGGCGCTGCCCTGAATAAGCACCCGCCGGCCCGACGGCCGGTGGTGGATCAGTGTCGACCATGACTCCCCGCAACGGTATGCGGACGCTTTCACCGGCGGCTTGACCGGCGCGCTGATCGCGCCGGGGAACCGGTCGGGCGGGCAGTGGTGTGACTCGATCAGCGTTACGTCGAAGGCGCCCAAAATCATTGGCGCACCCGACACCGCGACGACGATCTGCTCGGCCGGGAGTCCGTATCCGCGGCCCAGGTTGGCCGCCGACTCGCCGCCGATCAGCTTGGCCCCGGTGCGGTCGGCCACCAGGGCGGAGTCCAGCGCGTGGTCGATGTGGGTGTGCACGGGAATGACCGCGTCGAGCCGGAATACCTTGGCCCTCGCCAGACATCCGTCGACGCGGGCCGGTGACGGCGCCACCTTCCCGGCTGCCACCGCCGCCAGGCCGGGGCGGGAGAAGTAGCCGTCGGTCATCAACGCCGAGTTGCCGTCGTCGACGAGTATCGTGGCAACCCCCATCCAGGTCACCCAGAGCGGTGAATCATCTGCTGCTGGAGGCACATTGAAGCGTTCAGCATGCTGCGAGAGGTCGGGACGCCCGAGTTTCAGTCGCATCAGCAGAACGCTCCGATCTCGACCCCTGCGGTGCGGAGCTGCTCGTGCACGGCCGTCGCAATCTGCACGGCTCCGGGCGAATCGCCATGCACGCAAACCGATTCCGCGGTGACCCGCAGCACCGTTCCGTCGGTCGCGGTCACCTCGCCGGCATTGACCATGTTCACCACCCGGCGTGCGATGACCGCCGGATCACCCAGCACCGCACCGGGTTCCCGGCGGGGAACCAGGGTGCCGTCGGGTTGGTAGGCGCGGTCGGCGAACACCTCGGCGACCGTGCGCAGGCCCCGGCGTCCGGCTTCCTCGAAGAACGCCGAACCCGCCATGCCCAGCACCGGCAACGAGGCATCCACCGTCGCTACCGCTTCGGCGACCGCGGCCGCTTGATCGCGATGCGAGACGATCGAGTTGTACAGCGCCCCATGGGGCTTGACGTAGGCCACCGTCGAGCCGGCGGCCTGCGCGATGGCCTGCAGGGCACCGATCTGGAAGACGACGTCGGCCAGCAGGTCCTCGGCAGAGACGTCGATGAACCGTCGGCCGAACCCGGCCAGGTCGTGGTAGCTCACCTGTGCGCCGATTCGCACGCCGCGCTCGGCGGCCGACCGGCATACCCGCAGCAGGCCGGCCGGGTCGCCGGCGTGAAAGCCGCACGCCACGTTGGCGCTGCTGACGATGCCGAGCATGGCGTCGTCGTCGCCGAGTTGCCAGACCCCGAATCCTTCGCCGAGGTCGGCGTTGAGGTCGATGCGGGCCACCTGGCCAGCTTAGAAGGCCGGGCCGGCTACAGCTTGGCGACCTTGGTGGCAATCTGGCCGGCGATCTGGGTCGCCGACGGACCGCTGATGTCATAAGCGCAGGTGACGACGTCGATGGCAAGGTTGTTGCGCACGGTCAGGGCACGCTGACAGGTCCAGCCATCCCCGCCCTCCTGGACCTGCGAGCTGGTCAGCATGCCGTTGTCGTTGGTCACGTCGCCCACCGACCAGACGGTGGCGGGCTGGTTGGGGCTGACGTCGTTGAACCGGCGGTTGGAACACGACTTCCAGCTCTGCACCGAGGACTTGAAGAAGTTGCCGGCGTCCTGGGCGTCGGGAAAAGCGACCACCGCCTGAATCGCGTAGTGCTTGCGCTTCTTGGAGTCGTCGATGCTGTCGTCGAGACGCTGGCCGCGCATCGACGTCCACCCGGTGCCCTCGTAGACCCTGCCCTGCGCGGCGCCGTCCACGGCCAGGCAGTTCTTGTCGTTCACGTTCTTGCTCCAGTCCCACATCACCTTGGCGTTGAACCAGACCTTCATCGACGTGGCGCCAAGCGCGCTGTTGATCTGGCTGGCGTCCAGCATCAGGTCGTCGAGCGCACTCACCGGTATCGGTGTCTGGTTGGCCAGGCCGGCCTTCTCCCCGGCGACAGCGTTGCCGTCGACGACGTCGGTGCAACCGGCCAGGAGCATGCATGCACCGGCCAGCACCGCGATCTGTAAGCGCACTGGTCCCCCCATCCCGCGCCCCCTTTCGCGAGCGTTCTACCAGCTTAAATGCTGCTCAGCGGCGTCGCCCGAGTAACCAGCAAAACACGTAGATGAGGAAGGAGATGGTGGCCACGAACACCGACACCGGAACACCCGGCGCCAGCGACAACACGATTCCGCCGACCGCGGCGAGCTCGGCGAACACCACCGAGGTGGCGATCGCCGCAGCGGGCGCGCTCACCACGCGGGCGGCCGCCGCGGCCGGAGTGATCAGCAAGGACATCACCAGCAGCGCCCCCACGATCTGGACGGCCTGCGCAGCCACCACCCCCACCAGTGCGGCGAACACGACGCCCAGCATGCGCACCGGCACGCCTCGGGCGGCCGCCACGTCCGGGTCGACCGTGGCGAACAACAGGGGGCGGTAGCAGAGGCCCAGTGCCACCATCACCAGAGCGCACACCACCGCCAGCATCAGCAGGCCGGAGTAGCCGACCCCGACTATCTGACCGGTGAGCAATGCGAAGCTGGTCCCGGTGCGGCCCGGGTAGAGGTGGATGAACAGCACAGCCAGGCCCAGACCGAAGGCCAGCACCACGCCGATCACCGAGTCGCGCTCCCGCGCACGCTGACCCAGAATGCCGAACAGCGCTGCCGCCAGCGCACTGCCGACCAGGGCCCCGATCCCCACCTCGAAGCCGGCCAGCAACGCGAATGCCGCTCCGGTCAGCGACAATTCGGCCGAGCCGTGCACCGCGAACGACATCTGCCGCATTACGATGAACGGCCCGATCAGCCCGGCGACCAAACCCAGCAGGACCCCCGCGAGCAGGGCCTGCTGCACGAAGTCATGCCGGAGCAGATGGGCGGTCAGGTCGAAGGCGAACAGGTGGTCGAGCATTTCGGTCAGGCGCTCGTTCATCAGGCCTCGCCGTCCGGGGCGCCGACGACGAAGTAGCGGTCCTTCACTTTGACCACGTCGATGTCAGCCCGGTAGAGCTCGGACAGCGTCTGCGCCGTCATCACCTGGTCGACGCTGCCGATCCGAAAACGGCCGTCGACCAGGTACAGCACCCGATCCACGTACGGCAGTATCGGATTCAGTTCGTGGGTGACGACGATCACAGCGGTCCCGGCGTCACGCCGGCGCCGATTGATCAGCTCCGCGACCAGTTTGGCGTTGGCCGGGTCCAAGGTCAGCAGCGGTTCGTCGCACAGCAGCAGCGCCGGGTCGCTGACCAGCGCCTGCGCAATACGCAGCCGCTGCAGTTCGCCACCGGACATCAGACCCACCCGCCTGTCGGCCAGTCCTTCACCGTTGACCTGGCGCAGGGCCAGTCGGACGGCGTCGCGACGGCGGGCCCGGTGTGCGGCGCGCACCGGCAACGTGCCCCACCGATGCCCGTCCACGCCGAGACCGACCAGGTCGCGTCCGCGCAGCATCACCTCCCGATCGATCGGATGGTGTTGCGGCACATACCCGACCGGGCCGTGGACTTTCGCCACCCCGGCACTCAGCGGCTGCTGTCCGAGCAACACCTTGAGCAGTGAGGTCTTGCCGGTTCCGTTGGGTCCGAGCACCGCTACGAATTCACCGGCCGCCACCGACAGGTCGAGGTGGTCCCAGAGCACCCGGTCGCCGAAGGCCAGCCGGGCACCGGTCAGCGCGACTACTTCACGGCTCGCGGATGCCAGCTGCCCGACTGCGGCGGGACGGCTCACGGACGTCACGTGTCAGCTGCCGGTCTGCAGCGCCGTCGTCAGCTGGGTGACGGTATTGCGCTGCCAGGTCAGGTAATCGGATCCGGTGGGCAGGGTCTCGGACACCTCGGTCACCGGCACACCGGCGTGCCGGGCGGCGGCCTGCAGGTCGGCCGTTGCTGCGGTCGCGGTCTGCGGATTGATCAACAGCGCCACCACCTCCCGGCGGTTGATCAGGTCCAGGGCGGAGGCCATGTCGGCCGGGGCGGGATCGGCGTCGTTCTCGTTGGCCGCCGCGAAACCGACGGGGGTGCGATTGATCAGTCCCGCGGCGGCGAGTAGGTAGTGCACGACGGGCTCGGTGGCGATGACGCCGGCGGACGGATGCGCGGTGGCGATCGCGCGCTCTGAGGTGGCGATCGCGTCGGCGCCGCGCCCGAATTGGGCGGCGTTGGCGCGGTATTGCGCAGAGTCGGGCGGGTCGATCATCGCCAGCCGCTCCGCGATGGCGATGGCCACCGCTTTGGCGACGGCGAGGTTGTAGAACACGTGCTCGTCGGGTGCCTCGCTCACCGGACCCAGAAAGGAGTAGGCGTCGATGGCATGGATCCCGGGATGTCCGGCCAGCACCCGGTCGACCCACGGGTCGTACCCACCGCCGTTGTAGACCACGAGATCGGCGTCGGCGAGCGTCGCCGCGTCGGCGGGGGTCGCCTGGTAGGAGTGAGGATCGGCGTCGGGTCCGGTCAGGATGGATTTGACGGCGATGTGCCCGCCGGCAACCGCCCGTGCCACGCTGCCCCACACGTCGGTAGAGGCCACCACCGCGACCGCCCCCGGGTGCTCCGGACCACTGCCGGCGGCGCAGGCTGTCAGGGCGGCGCAGCCCGTCAGTGCGGCGCAGCAGAGCAGGCTGAGCGCAAGCCACTTCCGCACGTCGCATCCTCTCGCCAGGCCGGTTGGCCGACCCATAATACTAATGAAAATCGTTTCCATTAGAAAGTCGGTCGATGCGACCGGCGGTATGCGTTGTAGCGTCACCGAACGTGAGTCCCACACCGCGCAGGCGGGCGACTCTGGCGTCGTTGGCAGCCGAGCTCAAAGTGTCGCGCACCACGATCTCGAACGCCTTCAACCGGCCAGATCAGCTCTCGCCAGAACTCCGAGACCGGGTGTTCGCCACGGCCAAGCGGCTGGGCTATGCGGGACCCGACCCGGTGGCGCGCTCGCTGCGCACCCGCAAGGCCGGCGCGGTGGGTCTGGTGATGACCGAGCCGCTGACCTACTCCTTCAGTGACCCGGCGGCGCGCGACTTCGTGGCAGGGGTGGCGCAATCGTGCGAAGAGCTGGGCCAGGGCCTGCTCCTGGTGGCGGTGGGTCCCAATCGCAGCATCGAGGACGGGACGTCGGCGGTGCTGGGGGCCGGGGTGGACGGTTTCGTGGTGTATTCGGTGCGCGATGACGATCCCTATCTGCAGGTGGTCCTGCAGCGGCGGCTGCCGGTGGTGGTGGTCGATCAGCCCGTGGACCTGTCGGGGGTGTCCCGGGTCGGCATCGACGACCGGGCGGCCATGCGCGAGATGGCCGAGTACGTGCTGAGTCTGGGGCACCGGGAGATCGGGCTGCTGACCATGCGGCTGGGCCGGGACCGGCGTCAGGGCCTGGTGGACGCCGAGCGGCTGAAGTCGCCGACCTTCGACGTGCAGCGCGAACGGATCATCGGTGTCTGGGAGGCGATGACGGCCGCCGGAGTGGATCCCGACTCGCTCACCGTGGTGGAGAGCTACGAGCACCTGCCGACCTCCGGCGGCGACGCCGCCAAGGTGGCATTGGAGGCCAATCCGCGCATCACCGCGCTGATGTGCACCGCCGACATCCTCGCCTTATCGGCGATGGATTACCTTCGCGCACATGGCATTTACGTTCCGGGGCAGCTGACGGTCACCGGATTCGACGGTGTCGATGACGCGCTGAGCCGCGGCCTGACCACGGTCGCGCAGCCCAGCCTGCAGAAGGGCCGCCGGGCCGGCGAACTGGTGCTCAAGCCGCCGCGGTCCGGGTTGCCCGCGGTCGAACTGCTCCCCACCGAACTGATCCGGGGACGCACCTCGGGACCGCCCGCCTAGTCCGACGGCCGCTCTTGCGACCGGCCGAGCCAGATGGTCGCGACCCGCAGCGACCGGCCTAGCAGTTCTCGTGATCGCCGATCAGCAGGCGCACGGCAAGATCGAGTCGCTTGCTCACATCGGTGGCCGAGGCGCGCCGGGTGAGCCAGGCCAGCAGGTTGGACAGCCACACGTCCGAGATCACCCGGGCGATGTGGTACTGGTCCTCGGTCGGTTCGCCGTCGCTCATGGCCCGGGCGAACATGCTGTCGATCAGCTTCTCCACCTGGTCCACTTCGCTGGCCGCCGACGCGTCGGCGAACACGTACGCGCGCGTCATCGCCTCGGTCAGCAGCGGATTGCGCTGCATCGCGCGATTGAGCTTGCCCACCATGAAGCTCAGTCGCTCGAACGGCGTGCCGCCCGCCATTGCCGAACGGTCGGTCTTGGCGTCGATGCGGCTGAACTCGCGGCCCAGGGCCGACACCAGCAGGTGCACCTTCGACGGGAAGTACCGGTAGAGCGTCCCCACCGCCACGTCGGCGCGGTCGGCCACGGCACGCATCTGCACCGCTTCGTAGCCGCCCTTGGACGCAATGGCCATGGTGGCGTCCAGGATCCGCTTGCGGCGCTCGCGTTGTGCTTCCGAGCCCAGCTCGGATTCAGCCAGTACGGCCATGTTCACAACCTCGCGCGGTTGGCCGTCGGGCGACATGTGGAAGGCAGCTCCTCGTGCGGGCGATTCGATCGCAAACGATACGCATTCTTCGCGTAAATCTCCCACCTCCCCATCGCCGGGCCAACGTCGTGTACTGGCCTGATGGCCACCGACTTGACGGTTGATTGTTTCCACTATTAGAACACGTTCTAGTGTGGAGGAAAGATATCTTGGTATGTGAATTTGATGACGCGGAGGACTGCTGGTGGTAGCGACCGTCACCGATGAACAGTTCGCGGCTCGCGAGCTGGTGCGCGACTGGGCCCGCAGCGCGGCGTCGGGGGAGACCGCGAGCGCGGCCGTACGCGCCGTGGAGCAGGGCGACCCGCAAGCGTGGCGCCCGTTGTTCGCCGCGCTTGCCGACCTCGGGCTTTTCGGTGTCGCGGTCGCCGAGGACGACGGCGGCGCCGGTGGCAGCATCGCGGACCTCTGCGCGATGGTCGAGGAAGCCGCCAAGGCGCTGGTGCCGGGACCGGTCGCCACGACGGCGCTGGCAACCCTGGTCGTCACCGATACCGGACTGCTGGGCGCGCTGATGGCCGGTGAACGCTTCGCCGCACTGGCGCTCGAGGGCGACGTGTCGGTGGACGGACAGGCGGCGTCCGGTTCGGTTCCCTGGGCGCTGGGCGCCGCGACGGGTGGAGTGCTGTTGTTGCCCGCCGGCGACACCTGGGTGCTCGTCGACCTGGACGCCGACGGCGTGGCGCTGGAACCGTTGGCGGCCGCCGACTTCTCCCGGCCGCTGGCCCGGGTGGAGCTGACGTCGGCGCCAGCCACGGTGATCGAGGCTCCCGGCCTGCGTGACCTGGCCGCGACTCTGTTGGCCGCCGAAGCCGCCGGGGTGACCCGGTACGCGCTGGAAACCGCGGTCGCTTACGCGAAGGTTCGTGAGCAGTTCGGCAAGCCCATCGGCAGCTTCCAGGCCATCAAGCACATCTGCGCGGAGATGCTGTGCCGCGCGGAGCAGGCCGAGGTGGCCGCCAGTGATGCAGCCAGGGCGGCGTCCGATCCGGATTCCTCGCAGTTCGCGATCGCGGCCGCCGCGGCCGCGAGCATCGGGATCGCCGCGGCCAAGGCCAACGTCAAAGACTGCATCCAGGTGCTCGGCGGAATCGGCTGCACCTGGGAACACGACGCGCATCTCTATCTGCGTCGCGCGCACAGCATCAGCCGGTTCTTGGGTGGTCTGGAGCACTGGCAGCGCAGAGTCGCCGCGCTGACCCAGGACGGTGTGCGGCGCAAACTGTCCATCGACCTGACCGAGGTCGAGGGGCAACGCGCGGAGATCGCGGCTGCGGTCGCCGACGTGGCTGCGTTGCCCGTCGAGAAACGACAGGTCGCGCTGGCCGAAGCTGGGCTGCAGGCGCCGCACTGGCCGGCGCCCTACGGGCGGGGAGCGGGGCCGGCCGAGCAGTTGTTGATCGACGAGGAGATGGCCTCGGCGGGCGTCGAGCGGCCGGACCTGGTGATCGGGTGGTGGGCGGCGCCGACCATCCTCGAGCACGGCACGCCTGAGCAGATCGAGCGCTTCGTCCCCGCCACCCTGCGTGGTGACTTCCTGTGGTGCCAGTTGTTCTCCGAGCCGGGCGCCGGTTCGGACCTGGCGTCGTTGCGCACCAAGGCCGTGCGTGGGGACGGTGGGTGGCTGCTCACCGGGCAGAAGGTCTGGACGTCGGCCGCGCAGAAGGCTGCCTGGGGGGTGTGCCTCGCCCGGACCGACCCCGAGGTGCCGAAACATAAAGGCATCACCTATTTTTTGGTCGATATGAAGTCGCCGGGTATCGAGATCCGGCCACTGCGCGAGATCACCGGCGACTCGTTGTTCAACGAGGTCTTCCTGGACAACGTGTTCGTCCCCGACGAGATGGTGGTCGGCTCGGTCAACGACGGCTGGCGGCTGGCCCGCACCACGCTGGCGAACGAGCGAATCGCCATGGCGACCGGAACCGCGCTGGGCAATCCGATGGAAGAGCTGCTCCGGGTGTTGTCTGAGGTGGATCTCGATGCGGCGCAACAGGATCGGCTGGCCCGGTTGATCCTGCTGGCGCAGGCCGGCGCGCTGCTCGATCAGCGCATTGCGATGTTGGCCGTCGGCGGGAAGGATCCCGGGGCACAGTCCAGCGTGCGGAAGCTGATCGGGGTGCGCTACCGGCAGGAGCTCGCCGAATTCACCATGGACGTGTCCGAGGGCGGCGGGTTGGTGCACAACCGTGCGGTGTTCGACTTCCTCAACACGAGGTGTCTGACGATTGCCGGAGGTACCGAGCAGATCTTGTTGACGGTGGCTGCCGAACGGTTGCTGGGGTTGCCGCGCTAGATCTCTAGGCGGTTACTGTTCGCCGAGCCTGTAGATGTGGTGGGCTTTACACGCACTTTCGCTGCGGATTTACAGGGTCGGTGGGGCTGTCGTACCTCGAAGCCACTATCAAGGCCATGTCGGCAAACGTGTTCAGAGGCAGTGAGGCGATCGCACGGGGAGATTTGACCCGACACGAGTTGCGACGGTGGTATCGCCCGATCTTCCCCGGAATTTATAGCCCGGCGGGACAACAGCTTTCGCTGCGAGAACGGACCTTTGCGGCATGGTTGTGGTCGCAGCAGCGTGGGGTCGTCGCCGGGGTGGCGGCGTCGGCATTGCATGGCGCGCAGTGGGTCGACGCCGATGTGCCCATCGAGTTGGTCTGCCCCAGCACCAGGCCACCAGCTGGCATCGCTGCTCGTGAGCAGACCTTGGCGGATGACGAAGTCACTCGGATAGCCGGCCTGCCGGTCACAACGTTGATCCGAACGGCGTACGACCTGGGGCGCCTTTTGCCGCGGGATCAGTCGATAACACGGCTGGATGCTTTGATTCGCGCGACGCGGTTCTCCCCTGACGCTGTGCTCAGGTTGTCGGAGCGGTACCCGGCAGCACGCGGCATCCGAAGGTTGAGGGCCGCCATGGATCTTCTCGACGGCGGCGCCGCGTCGCCGAAGGAAACCGAACTTCGCCTGTTATTGATCGATGCGGGCTTTCCGAGGCCGGTCACCCAGATCCCGATCGTCGTCAACTTTCACACTCTAGCCCTGCTCGACATGGGGTGGCCGGAGTTCGGCGTGGCGGCCGAGTATGACGGCGACGAACACCGGAGCTCACGCCCGCGCTACGTCTGGGACCAGAAACGGCTGCGCAAGCTGCAGGACTTGGGCTGGATCGTGGTGCGCGTCATCGGCGAGGACACACGCGAAGAAGTCATCGAACGCGTCCGGCGGGCACTGGTTGGGCGGGGATGGCGACCGCAGAGGGCGAAGGCGCTGGCGGGGTAGCCCGCGCACTGTGCCCCGTCGCGGAGTCGGTTTCGCCGAGGCTGTAATTCTGCAGCTGGTTACTCGTACTTTCGCTGCCTTTTTACAGGCTGGAGGAGCGGATTGCCTTGTCACGGGCCGCACGACAGCAAGGCGACCTAGGAGAAATTCGTCTGCGCGCAGGTGCTCGGCGAAGTCAGGTTGACGCCCGAGTACACCACCTGCATATGGGTGCACACGAAGACCATCACGTTGGTCATCGGCTGGCCGGTCGCCCAGCTCGTCGAGTCGATGACGCCAGTGGTCTGGTACTTGTCCGGCGGTCCCTCGCCGAAGTAGACGGTGGTGATCACGTCGCCCCCGCCGGTCTTCATCACCCGCTCGAACTGGCTGGTGGCATGGGCATCCAGATAGGCCACCCGGCTGTTGGATCGGATCTCGGTGGTTTGGCGCGCCCAAAGCCCGGGCGGGAAGCCGGCCGGGCCGTCGGGTGTCATCAGGTTTGCTCCCGCGACGAAGTCGCAGCTGCCATTGCCATGGCAGTCGACGAAGCTGTGCGTCTGAATCTGGGTGGCGTCATCCACCGGGAAGAGCGTGGTCGCGGTATTGCTGGCGGCCAAAGCCATTGGAGCGGGCGCCAACGCGATCAGCAGCCCGCCCAGCGCCAGACCCGGTAACAGCCGCTTCATCCTGCTCCCCTTCCCACCGATTCCCACGCAGAACTTATCCCCGCGACTACTCGTCGTAGGTCACTTCTACCGAATCAGATTCCGGGTGAGATTGACAGGCCAGAATTAGCCCGTCGTCGATGTCCTGCTGTTCGAGCACGTCGTTGACCTCCATGCTCACTTTGCCGCTGCGCAGGGTGACGGCGCAGGCGCCACAGTGGCCCTCCCGGCAGGAGAACGGAGCGTCCAGGCCCTGGGCGAGCAGTACGTCGAGCAGTTTGGCGCTGCGCGGCCAGGACACGGTGTGGGTCTCGCCGTCGAGTTCCACCACGGCGGTGGCCGGCGCCTCGTCACCGTCGTCCTCGATTTTCACGGCCGCGAACGGATCGGACTCCAGCGACTTGAACACCTCGATGTGCACCTGCTGCGCAGGCACTTTCAGCGTCTCCAGCGCCGCGCGCGCCGCCTCCATGAACGGCCCCGGCCCGCAGATGAAGGCAGGGCGGCCGGTGAACGGCGACGCCAGCGCCGCCAACGCGGCCGCGCTCGGCAGGCCCTGCAGCGATTCCAGCCAGTGCACGACGGTCAGCCGGTCCGGGTACTTGGCTGCCAGCTCGCGCAGCGCCTCGCCGAAGATGACCGAGCGGTCGTCCCGGTTGGCGTAGACCAGCGTCACCCGCCCGCTGCCTTCGGACAACGCCGACTTGCAGATAGACATGATCGGGGTGATCCCGCTGCCCGCGGCGAGTAGCAGGAAATCGTCGTCCAGCGTCTTGGGCACAAAGGTGCCCGAAGGGGCGAGCACGTGGATGCGCATGCCCTTGTGCGCGTGGTCGCACAGCCAGTTGGACGCGTAGCCGTCCGCAGTCCGCTTGACCGTCACGGTCAGTGAGTCGTCGGTGAACGGCGAGCTGCACAGTGAGTAGCAGCGCGCCACCGAGCCGGTGCGGTCGCTGGGCACCCGCAGCGTCAGAAACTGGCCGGGGGCATAACGCAGCCGTTCGGCCGGGACGGGTGCATCGCCGGGTGCCTCGAACACCAGCGACCGTGCGTCGTCGGTTTCGGCGACAACCTCGGCGATCTGCAGCTCCAGGACATGGTCGCCCAGCGGCTCGTCGGGTGCTTGGTCCAGATCCGCCTCGGTCAAGGCGCTTCCTCTCTTCGGTCTCAACTAGAACATGTTATAGAAAACCCGATTCGCATCTCTACCAGCCGCAGGAATACCCTGCTCGACACAAATCGGAACGTGTTCTAGTCTTTGTGTAAGTCGGCACTCCCAGGAGGCATACGTCAGTGACCACTATTCAACAGCGTGATGCGCAGACGGTCCTAGCTGCCATCGATGATCTGCTGCCGCGGATCCGGGAGCGCGCTCAGGCCACCGAAGATCGTCGCCGCCTGCTTGACGAGACGGTGCAGGAACTGGACGAGGTCGGTTTCTTCACCCTGCTGCAGCCCGAGCAGTGGGGCGGCCTGCAGTGCGAACCCGCACTGTTCTTCGAGGCCGTGCGCCGGCTGGCCAGCGCCTGCGGGTCCACCGGCTGGGTCAGCTCGATCCTCGGGGTGCACAACTGGCACATGGCGCTGTTCGACCAGCAGGCCCAGGAAGAGGTCTGGGGCGACGACTCCCGGACGCGCATCTCGTCGTCTTATGCGCCGATGGGCGCCGGAGTCGTCGTCGACGGCGGCTACCTGGTCAACGGGGCGTGGAACTGGTCCTCCGGC
This sequence comes from Mycobacterium sp., assembly GCA_003987775.1. Classification (GTDB taxonomy): domain Bacteria; phylum Actinomycetota; class Actinomycetes; order Mycobacteriales; family Mycobacteriaceae; genus Mycobacterium. The sequence goes on along the minus strand of RXJD01000022.1, from coordinate 32,155 downwards.
TGTGACCATGCCACCTGGGCCTTCCTCGGCGGACCGGTGATCAAGGACGGACGCCCTGTCGATTTCGGCAGCTTCCTGATCCCCCGCTCCGAGTACCGCATCGACGACGTGTGGCACGTGGTCGGTCTGAAGGGCACCGGCAGCAACACCGTGGTCGTCAAGGATGTCTTCGTGCCCCGGCACCGCTTCCTGTCGTACAAGGCGATGAACGACGGCACCGCCGGTGGTTACCAGACCAACACCGCGCCGGTCTACAGAATGCCTTGGGGCACAATGCACCCCACCACCATTTCGGCACCGATTGTGGGCATGGCCTATGGGGCCTACGAGGCGCACGTCGAGCACCAGGGCAAGCGGGTGCGTGCGGCGTTCGCCGGCGAGAAGGCCAAGGACGACCCGTTCGCCAAGGTGCGCATCGCCGAGGCGGCCAGTGACATCGACGCCGCATGGCGTCAGTTGCGCGGCAACGTCGCCGAAGAGTTCGAGCTCTTGCAGGCCGGCAGGGAGATCCCGTTCGAACTGCGTGCCCGGGCCCGGCGCGACCAGGTGCGCGCCACCGGGCGCGCGATCGCCTCGATCGATCGGCTGTTCGAGGCCTCCGGTGCCACCGCCCTTGCCAGTGACGCACCGGTGCAACGCTTCTGGCGTGACGCGCACGCCGGCCGGGTGCACGCCGCCAACGACCCCGAGCGGGCCTACGTAATCTTCGGGAACAACGAGTTCGGGCTGCCGCCCGGCGACACGATGGTATGACCGCCACCGCAGAAGTCACGTTCGAATCCACTTCGCGCACTGCGGAAGTCGACGTCGACGGGCCACTGAAGCTGCACTATCACGAAGCTGGTGTCGGTAACGACCAGGCGGTGGTGCTGCTGCACGGCGGTGGTCCGGGCGCGTCGAGCTGGTCGAACTTCTCCCGCAACATCGCGGTGCTGGCCGAGCGGTTCCACGTGCTGGCGGTCGACCAGCCGGGCTACGGGCACTCCGACAAGCGGGCCGAGCACGGGCAGTTCAATCGCTACGCTGCCCGCGCCCTCAAGGGCCTGTTCGACCAGCTGGAGCTGGGACGTGTTCCGCTGGTGGGTAATTCACTCGGCGGCGGCACCGCGGTGCGGTTCGCGCTGGACTACCCGGACCGGGCCGGCAAGCTGGTCCTGATGGGCCCCGGTGGTCTGAGTGTCAACCTGTTCGCACCCGACCCCACCGAGGGGGTCAAGCGGCTGGGCAAGTTCTCCATGGAGCCCACCCGGGACAACCTCGAGGCGTTCCTGCGGGTCATGGTGTACGACCAGAAGCTGATTACCCCCGAGCTGATTGACCAGCGCTTCGAGCTGGCCAGCACGCCGGAGTCGCTGCAGGCGACCCGGGCGATGGGAATGTCGTTCTCCGGCGCCGACTTCGAGCTCGGCATGATGTGGCGCGAGGTGTACAAGCTGCGCCAGCCGGTGCTGCTGATCTGGGGTCGCGAAGACCGGGTCAACCCGCTGGACGGGGCCCTGGTCGCGCTGAAAACGATTCCGCGGGCGCAGTTGCACGTGTTCGGGCAGTGCGGGCACTGGGCTCAGGTGGAGAAGTTCGACGAGTTCAACAAGCTGACCATCGATTTCTTAGGAGGTGCGAGATGAGCATCCGGTCACTGGGCTATCTGCGCATCGAGGCCACCGACATGGCCGCCTGGCGCGACTACGGCCTGAAGGTGCTCGGCATGGTCGAAGGCAAGGGGACGGTCGAGGGGGCGCTCTACCTTCGCATGGACGACTTTCCGGCCCGGCTGGTGATCGTCCCGGGCGAGCAGGACCGACTGGCCGAAGCCGGCTGGGAATGCGCCAATGCCGAAGGCCTGCAAGAGATCCGGAAGCGGCTGGAGGTGGAGGGCACCCCGTACAAGGAAGCCACCGCCGCCGAACTCGCCGAACGGCGGGTGGACGAATTGATTCTGTTCAACGACCCGTCCGGCAACCCACTGGCCGTCTTCCACGGCGCCGCCCTGGAACACCGTCGCGTGGTCAGCCCCTACGGGCACAAGTTCGTCACCGAGGAGCAGGGCCTGGGTCACGTGGTGCTGACAACCCGCGACGACGCCGAGGCGCTGCACTTCTACCGGGACGTGCTGGGCTTCAGGCTGCGCGACTCGATGCGGATGCCACCGCAGGTGGTCGGCCGGCCCGCCGACGGGGCGCCGGCCTGGCTGCGCTTCTTCGGCTGCAACCCCCGGCACCACTCGCTGGCCTTCCTGCCGATGCCGACGCCGTCGGGCATCGTGCACCTGATGGTCGAAGTGGAGAACTCCGACGACGTCGGCCTGTGCTTGGACCGCGCGCTGCGCCGCAAGGTGCCGATGTCGGCCACCCTGGGCCGGCACGTCAACGACCTGATGCTGTCCTTCTACATGAAGACACCGGGCGGCTTCGACGTCGAATTCGGTTGCGAAGGAAGGAAAGTCCAGGACGACGACTGGATTGCGCGGGAGAGCACCGCGGTGAGCCTGTGGGGTCACGACTTCACCGTCGGCATGCGTGGCTAGCCTCCAGGAATGATCAGGAATGACTGCTGCGCCGATTGACCCGCGCGCATTCCGCACCGTGCTGGGTCAGTTCTGCACCGGGATCACCATCATCACCACCGTGCACGACGACGTGCCGATCGGCTTCGCATGCCAGTCGTTCGCCGCGCTGTCGCTGGATCCGCCCCTGGTGTTGTTCTGCCCCACCAAGGTCTCGCGGTCCTGGCAGGCCATCGAGGCCAGCGGCCGGTTCTGCGTCAACGTGCTCACCGAGGCGCAAAAGCACGTCTCGGCCCGCTTCGGATCCAGGGAACCCGACAAGTTCGCTGGAATCGATTGGCGCCCTTCGGAACTCGGTTCGCCCATCATCGAGGGGTCGCTGGCCTACATCGACTGCACGGTGGCGTCGGTGCACGACGGCGGCGATCACTTCGTGGTGTTCGGCGCTGTCAACTCCCTCTCTGAAGTGCCCGCGGTCAAACCGCGCCCATTGCTGTTCTATCGGGGCTCCTATACCGGAATTGAGCCGGACAAGACGACACCGGCCCAGTGGCGCGACGATCTGGAAGCATTTCTGACGACAACCACGGACGACACCTGGCTTTGATCGGCGTTTGTCGATCAGCTTTACACCGGCCGCGCAAAACGCCTTTCGCGACAAATAGTTCTACTTTCGCGACAAAAAAGTTTCACATTCGACAAATATGTCTTTTTATGAAATATGTTCCAATTCTGCTGTGGCGGGGTTAACATCTGGGCCATTGCGCTCCGCCAGACGACCTGTGGGTCCCGTCAGAGATAAGGGTTATGAAATGTCAATCGAAGCAGCCGAATCCCGGGTATCTGAACTGCGAAAGCGGGAGGCGGCAGACGAGGCCTGGCAGTGGATCGTCGATCTGAAAGAACAAGCGAAGTCAGACAGCGCAGGCGCGGCCGCGCAGCTGGACGCGATCTTCCGCAAGGGAACACCGCCGGGCGACCTCGACGGGCCCACGGACGGCATCCTGGTGATGACCACCACCAATCCGCTCGTCGACGCCGCCGCCCGCTTCGTCACCAATCTGTGGATGCCGTGGCAGGGTAAGCGGTTCGACCTGACGGCCGGCACCGGTGACAACCGGATGACCTCCAGTTCGAAGCTGCCGTCGAAGCTGCTGTGGCCGCTCTACAAGATGAAGGACGCCGCCGACGGCAAGCTCGCCTTCGATTTCAAGACGTATCAGGACGCCGGCAAGCTGGACCCGGACGTGCAGGTCATGGTCATCGACTACGCCGACGTCAAGGAGAACCCTTACGTCATCATCCGCAGCATCCGGGACGAGCTGGTCGAGGTGGTGCCGGGCACCTACCTGGGCAAGATCCTGTTCCGCCTGCCGCGCGACCACTACGAGATGATCGGCTTCTTCGCGCTGCGCGCCTGACGGCCAAACAACAAAGCCGGCTGGGGAGGTCACGACCTCCCCGGCCGGCTTTTGGCGTCCGGGCTGCTCAGGCGCGGTCGTCGCCCTCGATGTCGGGGTCGTAGCCGGGCAGGCCGAGGTCTTCACGCATCAGCTCGGCCACCCGCTCGGCGAACATCGAAATGGTCAGGAACGGGTTGACCCCGATGGCGCGCGGGATCACCGACGCGTCGCACACGTAAAGCCCGTCGTAGGTGCCGCCGTCCGGCCGGAACACCCGCCCGGCGTGGTCGACAACGCCGGCGTCGACGTTGTCCGCGGTGGTGCAACCCCCCATCGGATGGGCGGTGATCAGGTGCTTGCCCAGGAACCGCTTGTCCCAGCGTGGATTCTTGATGTAGGTGCCGCCGATGGCTTCGACGGCCGGCCGCATGACGTCGTCCACGTCCTTGTAGACGAGCTCGGTCGGGGCGCCGGGCCAGTCGACCTTGACGGTGCCGTTCTTGCGGAGCACCAGCTCGCCGTCGGAATTGTCGTGAACCATGATCAGGAAGCCGAGCGAGTGGTTCATCGCCCCGTCTGTGTTGAACGTGATGTCGCGGCGCCAGCGGTCGAGCTTGGCCATGCGGTAGTCGCGGTAGCTGGTCGCTGCCAATCCCATCAGCCCGAACCGGAAGCTGTCGATCAGCGCGCGGGGTAACGAAAGATCCTGCACGGTGAACCGTTTACGCAGGTCGGACTGGTCGACGCCGAAGCGCATCGCGGCGGTGATGCTGGGCCCGCAGGCCAGCAGCGAGCGCGGTGGCCCATCGGTGGTGGCCCAGGTCTGGGTGTCGGTCTGCATGTCGGTGTTGTAGGCGATGCCGAAGTTGTCGCCGTTGCCGCTGAAGTTCTTGCCCAGCCGGGTGGACAGCTGCAGCCCGGCCTTGCCCGAGCGCAGCATGATCCCGTTGGACCCGATGGTCCCCGCGGACACCACGACGTGCCGGGCGATGACGGCCGTGGCCTTGCCGTTCTTGCCGTCGGTGCGACGGGTGACCACGCGCCACCGGCCGTCGTCGGTCGGTTCGACGTGTTGTGCCTCGATACCGGCGAACAACTCGACGCCGAAGTGGGCGGCCATGGGCAGGTAGTTGGTCATCAGGGTGTTCTTCGACCCGGTGTTGTCGCCCGTGCCGTCGCCGCCGTGGTTGGGGCAGCGCCGGCGCTGCACTCCGTATCTGGTGACGCGATCCTCGGTGCTGACGGTGAGGTTGAGCAGCTGAAGCTGGGCCCCGGCGTTCTTGGCGATCTGGGTGAAGGCATCCACCCGCCGCAGCGGCACGTTCTCGGCATACGGCACGGCGCCGAGCATGCGCCGGGCCCGGCCGTAATACTCTTCGAGCCCGCCGACTCCCTCCCGTTCCTGCTCGACCAGCCGCTGAAACTCCTTCGGCCACGATGCTTGGAACACTTCACGGTCCGGCACGATCGCCACGTTGAAGTTGATCAGTGAGGTGCCACCCAGGCCGTTCGCGTGGATGACGTCGATGGTCTTGAAACGTTCGAGTTCGATCAGTCCCAGCGGGTTCAGCGATGAACGCAACTCGGCTGCCGCCGCCTTCTCGGTTTCCGGGAAGGTGCCGGTCGGATGCTCGGCGCCACGTTCCAGGACCGCGATGCTGAGCTTGCCGCCCGCCCGGGCATTGGCCACCCCGAGTCGGGCGGCGGTGATGGCGCCGCCGTAGCCGGAGCCGAGAATCACCACGTCATACTCGGCGCGGAGTGCATCGGCGGGTGAGGCGAGAGATGCGGCGGGTTGTGCGGCCGTTCGGGAGGGCGATGCCACCATTACGGCAACCTCCAATGTCTTGGGTCGGTAAATGTAGCGCAGCCTAAACCCGCGGCGGCCGGTATACCACGGTTCCCCGGAAATTGGTCGGAAATCTTTTCAGGCTTGACGCGCCGCCGTTTATGAGCGACGGATCGTCCGCGCGTAAATGAACTTTACATCTGAATTCAGCGCCCCTTGTCAAACGCGTAGACACCCCATTTGCAGGGTCTGAAGAAAATAACGTTCAGGCCTCGCTTTCATAACGGTCGCTGTGTAGTGTGCGAAACCACCAACAACGTCAGTTGGCTGTCAACCCTTCATCTGCTCCCGGGGAACCGTCATGTCTTTTTCGTCTGTCTACGCGGCTGCGCTCGGCGCGCGGGAGGGCACGGCACGGTGAATCCGGTCATCGAGGCACCAGCTCCGTCCGTCGCGTCCGCCCCGCCCGCCCTGCCTCGACGCAGCACTTCGCGGGTCGTCCGCGCTGGGCGCCGAATTGCGCGCAAGGCCGACGGATCGCTGCAGACGCTGGGACGCTTCTTCGAATTGTCGGTGCAGTCCGCGGTCTATCTCATCGCGGATCTGTTCCGGCTACGTCACCCCTGGCGGGACACGCTGCACCAGGCCGCCTTCATCGTCAGCGTCACCGCGATCCCCGCGCTGCTGATCTCCATCCCGTTCGGGGTCATCGTCGCGGTCCAGGTGGGCAGTGTCATCCAGCAGGTCGGTGCGACGTCGATCTCCGGAGCGGCCGGCGGCCTCGGCGTCATCCGGCAGGCCGCGCCGATCGTCGCCGCTCTCCTGCTGGGGGGTGCGGCCGGCGCCGCCGTCACCACCGATTTGGGCGCGCGCAGCATCCGGGACGAGGTCGACGCGCTGCGCGTGATGGGCATCGACCCGGTGCAGCGCCTGGTCACCCCGCGGCTGGCGGCGATGATCCTGGTCGCGCCGTTCCTGTGCGTCTTCATCATCTTCATGGGGCTGTCGGCCGGCTACGTGATCAATGTGGCATTCCAGTCCGGCACCCCCGGCAGCTACATCGCGTCGTTCGGATCATTCGCCACCACAGGCGATCTGGTGGTGGCGCTGCTGAAAACCTGGCTCTTCGGTGTGATCGTCACGCTCATCTCCTGCCAGCGCGGGCTGGAGGCCAGGGGTGGCCCGCGCGGGGTGGCTGACGCGGTGAACGCCTCCGTCGTGCTGGGTGTGGTCTCGGTCTTCCTGCTCAACCTGGTGATCACCGAGCTGGTCACCACGCTGATGCCGACGAAGGTGGGCTGATGGCAGGGTATGTGGCAAAGCCGTCCAGTTACCGCCCGGGCGGGATTGGCCTGGCGCTGCGCGTGCCGTTGAGCGTGGCCTATCGGGGCCTGTCGCTTTTCGAGCGGTTGGGGCATCAGGCCAGCTTCCTGATCCTGGCGCTCGGCGCGATACCGCGGACCGTGACCCGGTACCGGCGTCACACCGGTGCCATCCTCGTCGACATGATCTGGGGCAACGGATCTTTGATCGTCGGCGGCGGGACGGTTGGCGTGCTGGTGTTCATGGGCGCCGCGATCGGTGCTTCGGTCGGCATCGAGGGCTATGCCGCGCTGGACATGGTAGGCATGGGCCCGCTGACCGGCTTCATCTCCGCTTACGCCAACACCCGCGAGATGGCACCGATGATCGCGGCGATCGGATTCGGTGCCCAGGCGGGCACCCGGATGACCGCCGAGATCGGCTCCATGCGGATCTCCGAGGAAATCGATGCCCTTGAGGTGCAGGGTATTTCGTCGATCCCCTACGTGGTGACTCCCCGCGTGATCGCGGGCATCATCACCATCGTCCCGCTCTACCTGATGTCGCTGGTGCTGAGTTACGTGTTCTGCTCACTGGTGGTGAATGTGGTGCACCACCAGTCGTCGGGCACCTACTATCACTACTTCGACGCCTTCATCCAACCGTCCGATGTGCTGCTCTCGGTGGTCAAGGCCGCCATCTTCGTGCTGTTGATCGTGGCAATCCATTGCTACGAGGGCTATTACGCGGCCGGGGGACCGGAGGGAGTCGGCCAGGCCTCGGGCCGCGCGATCCGGGCCAGCCTGATCTCGGTGGTCGTTGCCGACATGGTGCTGACGTTGGTGTTCTGGGGCAACAATCCGGGCCTGCGGTTGTCGGGGTAGCACATGATGATTCGAGATCTGGTCGCGCGACGCGCGACCGTAGCCACCCTGAGAATCCGGGGCCTGGTGGTCGCCGGGGTGTTGACCCTGGTGGGCACGGTGCTCTACCAGACCGCCCAGGGCACCTACGACGACACCTTCAAGCTCACGGTGATCGCCAACACGATCGGCGAGGGCCTGGCGCCCGGCGCCGAGGTCAAGTTCCACGGCCTGGCCATCGGCTCGGTGAAGGAGCTGGAGTCGGTCGGCTACAACCGGCAGCGGATGACGGTGGTACTCGACCCGCACCAGGCCGCAGCGCTGACCACCGATACCAAAGCCAGGTTCACCTCGTCGAACGTATTCGGCACGGCCGCGGTCGAACTCGTCAGCGACGGCAACGGTCCTGCGCTGCGGTCGAACCAGACCCTGGTGATGAGTGCCGACGTGCAGGCAGCATCGATCACCGGGCTGTTGCGTCAGGGCCTGAAGCTGAGCCGCAGTTTCGATAACCCCGAATTCGACCATGTCATCGAGGTGCTGCGCCGGCACGCCGACGTCGTCGAGCCGCTGGCCAGGGCCGGATCGGATCTGGCGAAGATCATCGCCGACACCGACACCATGCCTGTCGCCCAGTCGCTTTCGGTGCTGGCATCGTTCGTCACCGGCTTGGGTGACGCGATTCCGCTGGTCGGGCTGAGCACCAACCTGGTGGACGGGCTGACTCCGCTGGTGGGTCCCGGTGGTGTCGAGCGCACCAACCTGGTCTTCGGGCAGACCGGGCAACTCCTGGTCGATGTCGGCCGGCTGGCCGGGGAGAACAACACCTGGATCATCCAGTTGGTCAACGCGATCATGAATGTCGGCATACCGGCGTCGTTCGCCGCCGGAAGCCTGGCACCCGCCTATGACCGGCTCTCCAGCCTGGTCGATCGCGCGGACGGTGCGCTGACAGTGGTCGACGGCCAGGTCCGGCTGCGTACTGAAGTCTCCCTGGACGGGGGGCCGCACCGATGAGGAAGCTGGCCAGGCCGGTGTTCTGGCTGACGGTGTTCACCGCGGTCGCCACCGTGTGCGCGGTGCTGCTGCTCACCGCGCTGCGCAGTCCGGTCAACGGTGCGGTCTCGCACTATTCGGCTACGTTCACCGACGTCTCCGGCCTGGACGTCGGCAACGACGTCCGCATCTCCGGAGTGCAGGTCGGCAAGGTGGAGCAGATCACGCTCGAAGGGCGCACTGCCCGAGTGCAATTCAGTGCGCTCAACGAACACCCGTTGTACCGCAACACCATTGCGGCCGTGCGTTATCAGAACCTGCTGGGTCAACGCTACGTGGAGTTGGTGCAGACGTCCTCCTCAGCTGAACGGGCCGGGCAGCGACTGCCCAACGGCGCAGCCATCCCGGTGGGGCAGACGGTACCTTCGTTCGACATCACCAAACTTTTCAACGGTTTCCGCCCGGTGTTCCAGACGCTGGATGCGGCACAGCTCAATCAGTTCGGTGAGAATCTGCTACGGCTCATCCAGGGCGACGACACCGGAATCGGGCCGGTGCTCCGTGATCTCGACGCCATCTCCAAGTACGCCGTCAATCGGCAGGCCGTCATCACCCTGCTACTGCACAACCTCAGCGACCTGTCGCACGACCTCGGCGGCAAGTCGCAGCAGCTGTTCGAACTCATCAACGCGCTCAACGGCGCGCTGGCCACTTTTACGTCCAAGGCTGAGCAGTTCCGCACCTCGATCGACATCGAGTTGCCGATGTTGCGCAGCCTGGTCCGGGTCTTGCAGACCGCTGAACGCGGTTTCGACGGGTCGACGTCGCCGCTGTACGGATTGGCTACCCGACTATTCCCGCAGACACCCACCGTGATCGCCGGGCTGTCTCTGACCCCCACGCTGATTCAGGGGCTGCGCGACTCCCTGGTCGACGACGAGCGCCCGGCTTTCGCCTGTTCCAACGGCGAGGTGCGGCTGCCGGGCATCGGCGAAGTGTCCTTCGCGCAACAGGATCTGGTGGTGTGCCGATGATAGGCATCCGTAGACGCCGGGTACTCGACGATCGCGGTGAAGCCGTGCGCAACCGCCGACTGGGCATCGTGGGTGTGTTCGCGATCGTGGTTGCCCTGGTCACCACCGGGCTGGCGTACGTCAATCCGGCAGGGCAGGCCGGCTACACGGCGCACGCGGGGACGTCGGGCGGGGTGCGCGTCGGTGATGAGGTCCGTATCGCCGGTGTCCCGGTGGGCAAGGTGACCGCGGTCCGGTTGAACCGGACGCTGGTGGAGATGACATTCGACGTCGATCGCGAGGTGGCGGTCGGACGCGATTCGACACTGGACATCCGGTTGTTGACGCCACTGGGCGGTCATTACCTGGCCCTCGATCCCCAGGGCAGTACGCCATTGGGCCACAACGTCATTCCGCCGCAGCGAGTCAAGACGCCGTTCGAGGGCAACGACATCATCCAGGCCGTGACCCCGTTTCTGCGGGATGTCAACGGACAGGTCATCCATGACACGTTCACCGAACTCGCCAACGCGACCAACAGGTACCCCGATGCGCTGCGCGAGATCCTGCAGTCTGCCAACGAGTTGACCGGATCCTTGAGCAAAATGAGTGGCGATTTCCACCGTGGACTGGATTTCGTCAACGATGCGGCGAGCGCCTTCGCTTCGGGACGTGAGCAACTCACGGCCCTGATCGAGCAGTTCGCATTGGTCGGGCAGCGCTACACCACCAAGTCGGTCGACATCGTCGAATTCTTCACGCTCCTCGGTGAGTTGACCCGCATCATCGACCGGGTCATGGTGTTCTACAACCGCGAGCTGGCGCCGTCGATCAACGGCATCGACGACATCATCACCGCGCTAGTGGCGCACCCGGAGCGGGTCGGCAAGGCCAGCGAGGGCCTTTCCCAGATCGTCAATGTGATGCTGCCGATGCTGCAGGGACACGGTGTCGTCGTAGACCAGAGCAACCGGGTGGTGCATGCCCCGGTCTGCCTGCCCAACATGGTGAAGCAGTGCTGACATGAACAAGAAATCCACCTGGATCGGTGCCGCCGTGTTCGCCGTGGTCGTCGGGATCGTGGCCGCCGCGGTCACCGGTGCCAAAGCGATGGCGCCGGAAACGAGGGCGCTGTGCGCCGAATTCAGCGATGCGGTAGGGCTTTACCCCGGTAACAAGGTGCAGTTGCTGGGCATCGACGTGGGTTCGGTGACAGCGATCGCCAACAAGCCCGACTACGTCCAGGTGGACTTCACCGTGCCGGGTGATCTCGAGTTGCCGGCCGATGTGGGGGCGCTCACCTACTCGCAGTCGATCGTCGCCGACCGGCACGTCGAGCTCACCAAGCCCTATGCCGGTGGCCCGAAGTTTTCTGGTGCCCAGTGCATCAGGCTGGAATCCACCAAGACGCCGATCAGCGTCAGTCAAACCTTCTCCGCGGTCGACAAACTCGCGGGCACCATCCTGGGAGATGGGCCGGATCCCGCGAAAGCGCCTGGTGCCCAAGCGATCAATCAGAGCCTGGCGGCATTGAGCCGTTCGCTGGAGGGCACCGGCCCACAGACCAACCAGACGTTGCGCAATCTCGTCGCCCTGGTGGGGGACCCCGACCATGCCGATGCCGAGTACCGGCAACTGCTGGCCAACAGCGAGGTTTTGACCTCCGACCTGCTCGCGCACTGGGATACCTTCACCACCGTGTTGCAGACCCTGCCAGAGAGCCTGCGCATGATCGAGGGCCTGTCCAACGGATTCGGTTCGGCGCTCGCGCATCTCGCGCATTCCTTACCCCTGCTGGTCGACGCACTGAACCGGTTCGGGCCCAGGGCGTACAACAACATCGGCGACAAGCTGATCCCGTGGCTCAGGGATGTCCTGACCGCATACACCCCCCAGATCGTGGGTTTCATCAACGCGTTGCCGCCGGTCACCAATTGGGTTGCGTCGCAGTATCAGCCGGCCTGGGGGTCGCACCGTGTCACCTACCTACCACCGCAGGTGGCGATGTCGCCGTCGCAGGCCAGCACGATCTGCAGCGTGCTGCGGCAGCGCAATGTGCCGGGCGCCGAGGCCGCGTGCGCACCCGGTGCGAACTCCGATGCGGTCACCCTGGGGCTGACCGACCTCCTGCTCGGGGCGGCGTCATGACCAGGCGTTGGCTTGCCGCGTTGTCGCTGGCGCTGGCGTGCCTGCTCTCGGGTTGTTCGCTCGATCCGGCCCGGCTACCGGTGCCCGGAGCGTACGTGCCGGCCGGTAAGTACACCGTCAAGATCGAATTCTCGAGTGTGCTGAATCTTCCGGCGCGCGCCAAAGTGGACCTCGGTGGTGTCCAGGTGGGTGTGCTGGACCGCGTCCAATTGGTAGGCAGCACGGCGGTCGCCTACGTCGACGTCGACAACAGCGTCAAACTGCCCCAGAACACGCGGGCGGAGTTGCGGCAGGCGACAGTGTTGGGGGACATCTACATCGCGTTGTTGCCGGCTGAGACCCCGACGCCGGGGCACCTGCATAACGGCGACACCATACCGCTGCGCAACACCGTGCCGTCCGACAACGTCGAGGACATCCTGCGCTCGGTGTCGACTCTGGTGTCGGGCGGCTCGCTGAACACCTTGGAAGAATCAGTCGTCAACTTCAACAAAGCATTTTCCAAGGACCCGGCCGAGCTGGACCGGATGCGTCAGAAGCTGTCCGGAATGCTGCGCGACCTGGCCGCCAACGAGGACAAGATCGACGAAATCCTCGGCAGCACAGAGCGTGTCAGCAATGACCTGCTGGCCGAAACCGGTGCTTTCGACCGCTTGATCAACGAGGGGCCGGTGCGTCTGCGGGCGATGTCGGCGGTGCTGCCGAGCATCGTCCAACTGCTGGTGTGCGCGCAGGATCTGGGCCGCTACGGCGGCGAGTTGCTGGTACCGAACACACCCGACTTCCTGCAGATGCTGTCCTACATCACGCCGACGGTACGGACGATCGCGTCGGCCGACACGTCGCTGCCGGCGATGGCCGACAAGATGGTCGCGCTGATCCGCGACAAGCTGATCCCGTTCTACAGCAACGGTGGTCCGCGGCTGAGCGTGTCGGTCAGCCCCGGGACGAGGGCGGACGAGGCGATAGCCGCAATGCGGACGATGGGGATGCTGCCATGAAATTCAATGCCGCCGTCACCGTGGTGATTCTCGCGGTCGCGACGCTGCTGGGCGCGGGATATCTGACATTCGGAGTACTCAAGGCGGAGCCGACCGCCCAGCGCACCCGGCTGACGCTGCTGCTCGACAATTCCGGTGGGTTGATGCCGACCTCGCAGGTGACGATGCGCGGCATCCGGGTTGGCAAAGTGACCGGGATCCACACCACCGCAAGCGGATTGAAGGTGTCGATCGACCTCGACCAGGGGCATCCGATTCCCGCCGACAGCGCGATCAGCATCCAGAACCTGTCGCTGGTCGGCGAGCAGTACATCGACTTCACGCCGAAACACCTTGCCCCGCCCTATTTCAGCGACGGCACCGTGATCCCCGCCGAACGGGTGGCTTCCGCGGTCACGGTGAGCGACCTGCTCAACAAGGCCAATGCGCTGCTCTCGGTGCTCAACCCGACGCACGTCAACAATATCGTCGGCACGGTTTCGCAGGTGTTCGCCGGCAACGACGCCGCCATCGACTCACTGGCCACCACCGCGGCCGGGGCAGCCAAGATCGAACGCGACAACAAGCAGATACTCGCCACGCTCTTCGGCAACCTGGCCACACTGACCACCGACATCAGCGACCAGGACGTCGGTGGCGTGCTCAGTCGCAGCGGCAGACTGCTGCCGAGCTCAATCTTGGCGCTGGCCAAGCTGACTCGCGAGGTCGACACGTATGCCCACAGCGCTGACGGCGTGTTCGCCCCCGGCGCCCCCGTTCCCACCCTGGTCGCCAACCTCAAGCAATACCTCGACATGTTGTCGGGGCCGCTGAGTACCTTTGCGGCGGCTTTGGAACCGGCGACCGCACCGTTACGGGGCTTCAAGGTCGACGCGGGGCACTTCGTCGACGTGTGGGAGTCGACTTTCAGCGATGCAGGCGGAGTCCGCGTGCAGGTGAGCGTTCCGGAAGGAAACCGATGAGCAACACGTTGATCGACGAAGACGAGACCACGGAGACCATGGAGACCACGGAGGCCACGAAGGCCACCGAGGCCAGCCAGGACACCGAGGCCGCCGAGGACACCGGGGCCAGCCAGGACACCGGGGCCAGCCAGGACGCCGAGGTCGCTGAGTCTGATCCACCGAACCGGTTGCGCACCAAGCGGTTCTGGGTGCTCGCGCTGGCTGTGATCGCGGCTCTCGCGGGTGGCTGGTTCGGATTCGACAAGTACCGGACCGTGGCCGGTGAACTGGCCGCCGTGCGTCAGGCCGACTCCGACCGCGACGCCGCGGCCAAGCTTGCCAAGGATTACGCGCTGAAGTCGCTGACCTACACCTTCGAGGACCCCGACGCCTTCTTCCGTTCGGTGGAAGACGGTGTGTCACAGACGCTGAAGGACAAGTACGTCAACGCCACCGATCTGCTCAAGGGCATCATGACGCAGGCGCAGGTCACCTCGACGGGTGAAGTGCTCGCCACCGACGCGGTAGCCCAGCCCGGGCAGGTGTATCAGGTGGTGGTGTCGGCCGCACAGACGACCCGCAACCTGCAGAACCCGAAGTCGCGGGTATCGGTGATCTTGTTGCAGGTCACCGTGAACAAAGTGGGCGACCATTGGCAGGTCTCCGACATCGGGCCGAAGACGGGCAGTCACGCCGGCGCTGACCCGATCGGCCCCCTGAACCCCGGGCCGCCGCCGGGGCGCTAAGGGGGCGGATCCACCAGGGCGCCCCCGGTACAACAACTTTCGGGCCGCCAGCCGAACGGGAGCTGCGGAGAACTCCCGTTCCGGCTGACGGCCCGGTGCCGGAGAGGCTAGGTGCGCGCCCCGCGGTAATGGTCGGTGTCGTCGTAGGAACCTTCGCGGGTGACGACCGCGTCCTGGGCCTGGGACTGTTCGGCGCGCTCGAGCCGGGTGTTCGGGTCGATGGTGTCGGCGCGCTTCCACTGCTCATCGAGCTGCTCGCGCGACGTCGCGGCCTCACTCTGATGGGCGGCCGCGCGGTCCTGCAGACGTTTTGCTTCGGCGGCCTTGGCCTCCGCCTCGGCCTGCGCGGCGCGGGCCCGCGCCGCCGTTTCCTCGGCCAGCGCTTCCCTACGCTCGACGCGGGCAGACTCCACTCTGGCCTGTTCGCGGATCTCCTCGGCCTGCTGGATCTGGCGACGCCGTTTTGCCTTGGTGGACACGACGATCAGTGCGACGATCACCGCGATAATCACCAGTGCGGCAACCACGATCAGGACGATATTGCTGGTACTCATGGTGAGCTCCATTGCTAGGGCGGTTTGCTGTTGTGCCGTGGCCGTCCGGAGGGCCGTCTGGAGCGGATCCCCATATTCCACAGAAATAAAACAAGCCCTGAGCAGTGCTACATGAAGTCCAGTGCCTCCACCGTCGCCGTGCCGCCCTCATGTGACGGCCGGTTGGCTCCGCCGATCACGTAGATCGTGTGGCCGACGGTCGCCACCGCCTCGCCGTGGCGCGCCGTCGGCATCGGCGGCAACGTCGACCATTTGCCGTCGGCGATGTCATACGCCTCCACCACGGCCAGCACCTGTGTCGGCTCCTCACCGCCGACCGCGACCACGCGGCCGTCGATGAACGTGGCGCCGTAACTTCCGCGCGGGGTCGGCATGTCGACCAATTTCGTCCAGGCGTCCGCTTGCGGGTCGTACCGCTCGAACGCCGCCGAGTTCTTGTCGGCCGACAGGAACCGGCCGCCCACGGTGTAGACGTAGGTGCCGTCGGACACCGCCGCGAGGTGCTCGCGCGGGGTCGGCATCTTGGCCGCGTCTTTCCACGACGTGCCGTCGAACACCTCGGTCTGCTGCACCAGTTGCTTGGCATTCTGTCCGCCCACGACCACGAGCTTGTCGCCGACCACCGCGGCCGCCGGTGCGGCCCGGGCGTGGGTCAGGCTCGGCAACTCGACCCAGCTACCGCCCCGCAACGCGAAGACCCTGTTGGAGGCATCGGCGATATTGTCGCTCGCACCGCCGAGCACCACGACCTCGTTGCGGTACGTGGCCGCCGCCGCGTGGTGCAGCGGTATGGGCAGGGGTGGCCCGGTCTCCCAGACCCCGCTGCGCGGGTCATAACTTTCGACCGTGGTCAGAACCGATCCGTTGTACAAGCCGCTGATCAGCCAGATCTTGTCGCCCTGCACCGTCCACGCCATCATCAGCCGCGGACTCTTCGCGTCCGGCAGCGTGCGCCATTGCGCGGCGGGCTGCGTCTTGCGTGCCGGCAGGGTGAGCGCCTCGGCCGCGGACACCACCTGCTGATCGCCCGGCCCGGTGGCGCCGCCGATCGCATACACCGTCTTCTCCACGGCGGCGACCGCCATTCCGTGCCGCGCGGTCGCCATGTCCGGCAACCCGTCCCAGGTCTTGGCCATCAAGTCGAACACCGACACACTTTTGAGGACCTCGCCCCCGGACAGACCACCGACCGCCACCAATCGTCCGTCGGCGATCGCGACACCGAGATCGCTGCGCGGCCGCGGGAGCGGCGGCAACGTCGACCACGTCTTCGCGTCCGGGTCGTAGGCCTCGACGGCGGCCGAGTCGGTGCTCCCGCTGGAGCCGCCGACCACGTACATCAGCTTGCCGTTGGTGGCGGCGGCAAGCATCTGGCGCGGCGTAGGCAGCGGAGCGCCCAGCGTCCAGGAATTGCCGTCGAAGATCTCGGTCGTGTTCAGCAGCGCGCCACTGGCGTCCACTCCGCCGGTGACGACGATCCGGTCGCCGATCACCGCCGCGGCCGCGGCTGCGCGGGGTTGCAGCAGGTGCGGCAGCTCGACCCAATGGCTGTTCACCACTCGCCAAACCTGGTCAGTGGCAACGGGTTTGGCGCCGGTCGTCTTCCAGCCGCCGAGCACGACCGGGTTGCCCTGCCAGGTCACCGCCATGGCGCGCTGAACGGGAGCGGGCAGGTCGTCGCCGCCCTTCCATTCGTCGATGGCCGGGTCGTACCCTTCGTGACGTCCGGTGACGTTGCCGTCGCTGCCGACGCCGCCGAAAATCCATATGGTGCCGTCCGATTGCGTGGTCGCCGCTGCGTCGCGCGCGATGCGCGCATTGGTGATCGCCTTCCACTGGACCGGTGCCTGGGTCCGCGACTGGCTCGAGGCGCTGGTCTTCTTGTCGTCGCCCGACACCGCGAGGAAGACGCCGCCGGCGACCAACAGCAGCACCACCAGCACCGCCGCGCCGATCAGCAGCAGATTCTTGCGGTTGGCGGGCTTGGTGGGGGGTGTGGTCGGGGTCGGCGTCACCATCGCCTGAGTGTGGGTGCCGTGCGCGTCGCGCAGGATCCGCGCGGCCTCGGCCGGGTTGCTCGTGATGGCGGGATCCGAAGCCGGCGGGGGGATCGACCGGCTGATCGCGGACGTGGGGCCTTCGTCCCGACCCGGGGGCGGGATCTCCCGCGTCATTCCCGTGGCCGCCGGGGGAGCGACCGAGACACCCGGCGCCGCGACTGACGTGCGCCCGGTGTTGTCCCCCACGCTGGTGATCGCCATCGAGTCGGGCTTCAACCCGCTGGCGCGCTGGGCGGCCTGCAGTTCCCGTCCGAAGGCCTCCGCCGATGCCGGCCGCTGCTCCGGGTCCACCGACATCGCGTGCTCGATCGCTGAGCACACCGCATCGGGGATGCCGTCGGGCCGCATGTCCGGGATGCCGGTGGAGCTGATCCGCAGGTACTGCGCGATCAGGTCCTCGCCTTTGCGTCGTTCGTGCGCGGCGTTGCCGGCGATCAGCGCATAGATGGTGGCGCCCAGCGAGTAGATGTCCGCGGCCACCGTGGCCGGATTGCCGGTCATGACTTCCGGGGCGGTGTAGTCGATGGTGCCGGAGAAGAACCCGGTCGCCGTCTCGTATCCGCCTTCGATGTGGGCGATGCCGAAGTCGCTCAGCTGGGGCTCGCCGTAATCATTGATCAGTACGTTCGCGGGCTTGATGTCGCGGTGCAGGGTGCCGTTGCGGTGTGCGGTTTCCAGTGCCCCGCAGAGCTTCACCCCGATGCGCAGCGCCTCCGGCCAGGGCACCGGCCCCTCCTGACGCAGCCGGACCGCGAGGGAATCAGCGGCGTGATAGGGCATCACGATGTATGGCCGATTGCTCACCGTCATCCCGACCCGCAGGATGTGCACGATGTTCGGATGTCCGGAGAGCCCGCCCATCGCGTAACCCTCGCGCAGAAACCGCTCCCTGCTCTCCTGGTCGAAGTGCGACGGCAGGACCTTGACCGCGACGTGTCGCCCGAGGGCCGTCTCGTAGCAGCGGTAGATCACGCCTGCGCCGCCGCGGCCCACCTGCCGTGCGTCCTCGAAGCCAGCGGCGGTCAGCTCGTCGGCGAGGCCGCCTGAAACTGGCGCGCCGTCGGTTTCTTCGGGCATGTATTCGACGCTTCCCCTCCGCGCGATGGTTGTTTCGCGAGGTCAACAGTAGCGAACCTGAACCTACGTGGTCGCGGTTCAGGCCAGAATGGCTTCATGGCAGTGGATGTGAGCGCATACTTCGACCGGGTCGGCTACGAGGGTGCGGCCGAGCCGACCTTCGACGTGCTGCAGGCGCTGGTCACCGCCCACACCCGCACCATCCCGTTCGAGAACCTCGACCCCTTCATGGGCGTGCCGGTCGACGATCTGAGCGCAGATGCGTTGACCGACAAGCTCGTTCACCGGCGCCGCGGCGGTTACTGCTACGAGCAGAACGGCCTGATGGGCTACGTGCTGGCCGAACTCGGCTTTCAGGTGCGCCGGCTCGGCGGACGCGTGGTGTGGATGAGTCCGCCGGACGCGCCGGTGCCGGCCCAGACACACACCCTGCTCGCGGTGAGCTTTCCCGGCTGCGCGGGACCGTACCTGGTCGATGTCGGTTTCGGCGGCCAGACGCCAACGTCGCCGCTGCGCCTGGCAACCGGCGGCGTGCAGCAGACGGCACATGAACGGTTCCGGCTCGAAGACCGCGGCGACGGGATGGTCCTGCAGGCCGAAGTCCGCGGCCAGTGGCAGGCGTTGTACGAGTTCACCACCCAGACCCGCCCGCCGATCGATCTGACGGTGGGAAGCTGGTACGTCTCCACGCACCCGTCGTCGCACTTCGTGACCGGTCTGATGGTGGCCGCAGTCACCGATGATGCCCGCGTGAACCTGGCGGGGCGCACCCTGACGATCCACCGGACTGACGGCAGCGAAAAAATCCTGCTGGAGGACGGGGCCGCGGTGGTGGACACCGTGCGCACGCGGTTCGGGATCGAGGTACCCGATCCCGGCGGCCTTCAGGCGCGGGTGGACGCGCTACTGGCCCGGCAGCCAGGAACCGATCCGGCGTAGCGCCGCCTCGATATCGCTCGTCGGACCGGCGAAGGACAGCCGGACGAAGGAACTCCCGCGTGCCGGGTCGAAATCGATGCCCGGTGCGATCGCAACCCCGGTTTCATTCAGCAGCTTCGAGCAGAACGTCAACGAGTCGGTGGTGAAGTCGGAGACGTCGGCGTAGACGTAGAACGCTCCGTCGGTGGGCGCCAGCCGGTCGACACCGATCCGGCGCAGACCGTCCAGCAGCATCGAGCGGTTGACGGAGTAGTGCTGCAGGTTGGCCTCGGCCTCCGCGATCGACTCGGGGCTGAACGCCGATACCGCGGCGATCTGCGACAGCACCGGCGGACAGATCGTGAAATTCCCGGTGAGACAGTCCACCGCGCGGCGCAGCTCCGTCGGTACCACCAGCCACCCGAGCCGCCACCCGGTCATCGCGAAGTATTTGGAAAAGCTGTTGACGATCACCGCGTTTCGCGATGTCTGCCACGCGCAACTGGTCGGCGGCGCACCGTCGTAGACCAGGCCGTGGTACACCTCGTCACTGATCAACCGCACCCCCGAGTCGTCGCACCACGAGGCGATCGCGGCCAGTTCTTCAGGGGGGATCACCGTGCCGGTCGGATTGGCCGGACTGGCGACGATGACACCCTTGACGGGGGGATCGAGTTCCGCCAGCAGCTGCACGGTGGGCTGAAACCGCGATTCCGGCCCACACGGTATCTCCACCACCTCACATCCCAACGCCGACAGGATGTTTCGGTAACAGGGATAACCGGGGCTGGCCATCGCGACGCGGTCGCCGACGTCGAAGCACGCCAGAAACGCGAGCAGAAAACCGCCTGAGGAACCGGTGGTGATCACAACCGCATCGGGTTCCACGGAGATGCCGTGCAGGCGCTGGTAATCCGCGGCGATCGCCGCCCGCAGCTCCGGTATACCCAGCGCCACCGTGTAGCCCAACTGGTTGAGATGCAATGCGGCCGCGGCTGCGGCCCGCACCGGTTCCGGGGCGCCCACGCTGGGTTGGCCGGCCGACAGGTTCACCAGGTCACCGTGGGTGCGCTGACGCTCGGCGGCCGCCAGCCACACGTCCATCACATAGAACGGTGGGATGCCGGCCCGTTGGGCGACATGATCGTTCACGGTGTCGAGAGTACTTCGGATTCTAGTCGGTCCAGCAGCTCTCGCGGCGACGCGAGCAATTGGGTACTGCCATGCGCCCGTTTGAAATACAGATGCATGTCGTGCTCCCAGGTGATCGCGATGCCGCCGTGCAGCTGGATGGCTTCGGCTGCAACGGTGTTGAGCGCTTCGGTGGCCGCCAGTCGTGCGGTGGCGGCGTTGGTGGGGCCGGGCGCGGTGCAGGCTTCGTCGACGACGGCGCGGGCGGCGGAGACCACGACGTA
Organism: Mycobacterium sp.; assembly: GCA_003987775.1. GTDB lineage: Bacteria > Actinomycetota > Actinomycetes > Mycobacteriales > Mycobacteriaceae > Mycobacterium. The sequence continues at coordinate 11,423 of RXJD01000022.1, read as the reverse complement.
GAGGTCGGCCATCCGGTGCTTGAGCGCCTGGAAGCTGCCGATGGGCCGGCCGAACTGCACCCGGCTCTTGGCGTACTCGACGGTGAGGTCGAGGCAACGCTCCGCAGCGCCGATCTGCTCGGCGGCCAACAGGATTGCCGCGAAGTCGGCCAGGCCCGGGTCGTCGCCCAGCGGCTCGGTTTCCTCGGGCTCGAGCCTGGCGAGCCGCCGGGTGAGGTCCATGCTCGCCAGCGGTTGCGCGCTGAACCGGGTCCACCGGGTGAGCCGTCCCTCGTCGGCGGCGACCACGACGTCGGCGATGTCACCGTTGACCACGTAATCGGGGTCGAGCACCAGCGCCCCGATGGAGCTGCCCTCGGCGAGCGCTGCCAACGTCTCGGCGTCGGGTTCGGTTCCGGCCAGCAACGCCAGTTCGGCCAACGTGGTGCCCAGCAGGGGAGAGGGCACCAGAGCGCGCCCGAGCTCCTGCAAAACGGTTGCCGCATCGGCGAGTTCGCCGCCCGCCCCGCCCAGTTCCTCGGGGACCACCAGGGCCGCCGCGCCGACCTGCTCGCACAGCAGCCGCCACAGCGACTCGTCGTAGCCGCGATCCGACTCGATCGCCGCGCGCACCGCAGCCGGGCTTGCGTGCTTGGCCACCAGGGCCGCCACGGTTTCCCGCAGCATCTCCCGTTCTTCAGAGGAAGTCATGACAGCGCCTCCAGTACTCGGCGTCGATGTGATTCCGTTGTACCCCAGGCGGATCGCAGTGCCTGCACCCGCAACAGCAGCAGCGACAGGTCGTGCTCCTGGGTGAAGCCGATGGCGCCGTGGGTCTGCAATGCCGAGCGTGCCGCCAGCAGTCCCGCCTCACCCGCGGCGACCTTGGCCGCACTGACGTCGCGCGGTTCCAGCGACAGCGCCGCGCCGTACACCAGCGGCCGGGCCAGTTCGACCGCGATGTGTACGTCCGCGAGCTTGTGCTTGATCGCCTGATACGAGCCGATCACCCGGCCGAACTGGGAGCGCTGTTTGGCGTAGTCGACGCTACCGGCCAGCAGCGCCCCGGCCGCGCCGATCAACTGGGCCGCGGTGGCCAGCGCGCCCAATTCGTAGGCCTTTTCGGTATCCGCTGACCACGCATCGCCCGAGGCGGCGACGTCGTAGAGCCGGCGGCTGGGATCCACCGAGTCGTGTCGCTGGTTCGCTGTGCACTCGTTGACGCTGCCCTGATCCGCCAGCAGCACCAGTCCGGCGCCGTCGGCGTCGACGGCACGCGGCACGTGCGGCCGAAGCGCGACAGTCGCTATCAGGTCGCCGGAGGCCAGCTCCGCGCTGCGTTGATCGTCCGCCAGCAGAATCGGGGCCACGGCGATGGATTCGGTCACCGGGCCCGGCACGCACCAGTGTCCGAGCCGCTCCATCGCGACCATCAGATCGACCGGCGAGGCATCGATACCGTCGTAGCGCTCCGGCACGATCAACGCGGTGACGCCCAGGTTGGCCAGTTGTTCCCACACCTTGCGGCCGGGTGCGGTGTCACCGGCAGCCCAGGCGCGCACGGCCGCCGGGAGATCCGCGGCACCCAGCGCGGCGTCGATGCTGGCAGCGAAGTCTCGCTGTTGTTCGTCTATCGCGAAATCCATCAGCGCTTCTCCCTGGGTAGGCCCAGCAGTCGTTCCGAGATGATGTTGCGCTGAATCTCGTTGGTGCCGGCGTAGATCGGGCCACCGAGCGCAAACAGGAGTCCTTCGGTCCACGGCCCGGCGAGTTCGCCGTCGGCGCCGCGAATGTCCAGTGCGGTCTGGTGCAACTCCACGTCGAGGTCTGACCAGAACACCTTCGTCACCGACGATTCGGCCCCCAGCTCGCCGCCGCCGGCCAGACGGGTGACGGTCTCGAAGGTCTGCAGGCGGTAGGCCTGCGCCTTGATCCAGCCGTCGGCCACGCGTTCGGCGAACTCCGGCGGTGACCCGCTGTCTTTCCACAGCCTCACCAGTCGCTCGGCCGCGGCCAGGAATCGGGCCGGGCTGCGCAGCGACATGCCGCGTTCGTTGCTCGACGTGCTCATGGCCGCGCGCCAGCCGTCGTTGGGAGCGCCGATGACGTCGTGGTCGGGCACGAACACGTCGTCGAGGAAGATCTCGCCGAAGCCGGTGTCGCCGCCGAGTTGGACGATGGGGCGCACTGTGACGCCCTCGGCCTTCAGGTCGAACATGAAGTAGGTCAACCCGTTGTGCCGCTGCGCGGACGGATCCGAGCGGAACAGCCCGAAGCCCATGTCGGCGAACGGCGCCCGCGAACTCCAGATCTTCTGCCCGTTGAGCAGCCAGCCGCCGTCGGTCCGGGTGGCGGTGGACCGCAGCGATGCCAGATCGCTGCCGGATTCCGGCTCCGACCAGGCCTGCGCCCAGATCTGTTCGCCGCTGGCCATTTTCAGCAGAATCCGGTCCAGCTGTTCTTCGGTGCCGTGCGCGAACAGCGTGGGCCCCAACATGGAAGTGCCGTTGGCGCTTGCCCGCCCGGGCGCTCCGGCGCGAAAGTACTCCTCCTCGAAGACCACCCAGTGCAACAGCGGCGCGTCGCGACCGCCGTACTTTTCCGGCCAGTTGATCACCGACAGGCCGGCGTCGAACAGCACCTTGTCCCAAACCCGATGCTGGGCAAAGCCTTCGGCGTTGTCGTAGGACTTCGTCGGAATGTGCTCGCGGTTGGCCGCGAGAAACTCGCGGACCTCGGCCTGAAAGGCCAGCGTTTCTTCGTCCAGTGTGAGATCCAATTCAGGCCAACTCTCGCAGTTGTGGTTTGACCACCTTGCCGCCGGCATTGCGCGGCAACGCGTCGACGAACCGCACCGAACGCGGTGCTTTGAAGTTCGCCAGATGTTCACGGGTGTAGGCAATTACCGCCGCTTCGTCCAGGGTGGCACCGGGCCGGACGACCACGAACGCTCGTCCGACCTCACCGAGTCGAGGGTCGGGCACGCCGATCACCGCCGCGTCGGCGATGCCGTCCATCCGGGCCAGTACCTGTTCGATCTCGGCGGGGTAGACATTGAAGCCGCCGCAGATGTACATGTCCTTGAGCCGGTCGGTGATGCGCAGGTTGCCGGCCTCGTCGACCACACCGATGTCGCCGGTGTGCAGCCAGCCCTCGGGATCTATTGCCGCAGCTGTGGCCTCGGGATCATCGAGGTAGCCCAACATGACGTTGGGCCCGCGCAGCAGCACTTCGCCCGCTTCGCCCTCTTCGGCGTCTTTGATGCGAAGTTCGAATCCGGCGAACGGGCGTCCGCAGGTGGTGGCGACGGTCACCGCGTCGTCCTCGGCGCGGCACATCGTGCCCATGCCGTTGGCCTCGGTCAGCCCGTAGGCGGTCAGCACGATGTCGATGTCGAGTTCGGACTGCATGCGTTCCACCAGCACCACCGGCACGGTGGCCGCCCCGGTGACCGCGAACCGCAGTGAGCTCAGGTCGTAGTCACCGCGGGCCGGGTGATCGAGCAGGGTCTGGTAGATGGTGGGCGGTCCGGGCAGGACGGTGATGCGGTGCTGCTCAATGGCTTGCAGGGCGCGCACCGGGTCGAAGGTCAGCTGCGGGATCAGCGTCGCACCGGTCTGCAGGCAGGCCAGGATGCCGGCCTTGTAGCCGAAGTTGTGGAAGAACGGGTTGATGCAGAGGTAGCGGTCGGCGCTGGTGATCTTGCCGTTGGCCGCCCAGGCGGCCGAAGCCGCGAGCGACTGCCGGTGCGCGCACAGCACCCCTTTGCTGCGGCCGGTGGTACCGGAAGTGAACAGGATGTCGCTGACGTCGTCGGGCTCGACCGCCGCCGCGCGTGCCTGGACCGCGGCGACGTCGCCACCACGGGCCATGAACTCGTCCCAGGTGCCGTCGTTCTCGTCGATCGGGATCCGCACGATGTGGCGCAACGCGGGGAGCGCTTGGCGGTCCAGGTCCGCGGCCCGGTCGGCACCCAGGAACCTCCCCGCCGCGAACAGCACCGGTGCCTCGGTTCGCGCGATGATGTCGGACGCCTCGGCGGCGGTGTAGCGCGTGTTCAGAGGCACCATGGCAGCACCGGCGTGATGGATGGCCAGGCATGCCACCACCCAGTGCCACGTGTTCGGCGACCAGATGGCCACCCGGTCCTTCGGCTGCACGCCGAACGCGATGAGCGCGGCCGCCGCCCGGCGTACCTCGTCGCGCAGCGCGGCGGCGGTGAAGGTGCGGTCATCGGTGATCAGCGCGTCGTGGTCGGGAAGTTCGCTCGCGAAACGATCCAGCGCCGCGGGAATGGTGCGGGGATCGTCTCCGGCAAGCGGGTCGGGTCCCCGCCCTGCAGGGGACTGCCCCCAGGACATGGCCGCTCCTTCCTGCCGGGCTAACAAAGCAAGTGCTTGGTAGGTTAGCCTACAGGTTATGCAGGACGTCGAAGAGTTCCGGGCGGAGGTCCGCCAATGGCTGGCCGACAATCTGGTCGGCGAATTCGCGGCATTGAAGGGCCTGGGTGGCCCGGGGCGCGAGCACGAAGCGTTCGAAGAACGCCGGGCGTGGAATCAGCACCTGGCCAAGGCGGGACTGACCTGCCTGGGCTGGCCGGTGGAGCATGGCGGCCGCGGGCTGTCGACCGCACACCGGGTCGCGTTCTACGAGGAATACGCACTCGCGAATGCCCCCGACAAGGTGAACCACTTCGGTGAAGAGTTGCTCGGGCCGACGCTGATCGCGTACGGGACCCCGGAGCAGCAGCAACGCTTCCTGCCGAAAATCCTCGATGTGACCGAGTTGTGGTGCCAGGGTTACTCAGAGCCCGGCGCCGGCAGCGACCTGGCCAACGTCGCGACCACCGCTGAACTGGACGGCGACCAGTGGGTGATCAACGGCCAGAAGGTGTGGACCTCGCTTGCCCACCTGTCCCAGTGGTGCTTCGTGGTCGCACGCACCGAGAAGGGCTCCAAGCGTCACGCCGGCCTGTCGTATCTGCTTGTGCCACTGGATCAACCGGGTGTTCAGGTGCGGCCGATCATCCAGATCACCGGTACCGCCGAGTTCAACGAGGTGTTCTTCGACGACGCCCGGACCGAGGCCTCGCTGGTGGTTGGTCAGCCGGGTGACGGATGGCGGGTCGCGATGGGGACGCTGACCTTCGAGCGCGGCGTCTCGACGCTGGGCCAGCAGATCGTCTATGCCCGCGAACTTTCCAACCTGGCCAAGCTGGCCGAGCGCACCGGCGCAACCGCTGACCCCTTCATCCGGGAACGACTGACGCGGGCCTGGACGGGGTTGCGCGCCATGCGGTCCTATGCGCTGGCCACCATGGACGTTGAGCAACCCGGTCAGGACAACGTGTCGAAGTTGTTGTGGGCCAACTGGCATCGTGCGCTCGGCGAGCTGGCCATGGACGTGATCGGCAAGCCGGGGCTGATTTTGGACGACGGCGAATTCGACGAATGGCAGCGGTTGTACCTCTTCACCCGCGCGGACACCATCTATGGCGGGTCCAACGAGATTCAGCGCAACATCATCGCCGAGCGGGTGCTCGGTCTGCCGAGGGAGGTCAAGGGGTGAGCTTGTCCGAAGTGCCGGAAGAGATTGCGGGACACGGGCTTCTGCAGGGCAAGGTAGTGGTCGTGACCGCTGCTGCGGGCACCGGCATCGGCTCGGCCACCGCGCGCCGTGCGCTGGCCGAAGGCGCCGATGTGCTGATCTCCGATCACCACGAGCGCAGGCTGGGCGAGACCGCCGCGGAGTTGTCGGCTCTGGGACTGGGCCGGGTGGAGCATGTGGTGTGCGACGTGACGTCCACCGCTCAGGTTGACGCGCTGATCTCGTCGTGCACCGCGCGCCTCGGCCGGTTGGACGTGTTGGTCAACAATGCTGGACTGGGCGGGCAGACACCGGTGGCCGACATGACCGACGAGGAGTGGGACCGGGTGCTGGACGTGTCGCTGACGTCCGTTTTCCGGGCCACCCGGGCGGCATTGCGGTACTTCCGGGACGCGCCACACGGCGGTGTGATCGTCAACAACGCCAGCGTGCTCGGGTGGCGCGCCCAGCACTCGCAGTCGCACTATGCCGCGGCCAAAGCGGGCGTGATGGCCCTGACCCGTTGCAGCGCAATCGAAGCCGCTGAGTACGGGGTACGGATCAATGCCGTGTCGCCCAGCTTGGCGCGGCACAAGTTCCTGGACAAAACGACCTCGGCCGAGCTGCTGGACCGGCTGGAGGCGCAGGAGGCGTTCGGACGTGCGGCCGAACCGTGGGAAGTGGCGGCCACGATTGCATTCCTGGCCAGCGACTACTCGAGTTATCTGACCGGAGAAGTGATCTCGGTATCCAACCAGCACGCGTGAGCTTCGGCTCAATTTTCGCGCGTTTTTTACCCGCAGGTGCGCCTTAGGCTAAGAGGCAGTTCACACGACGGCCGCTCGGCGCCGTCCACACCCGGGGGAAATGATGCGCAGTACGTTACTGCTGGTAGGAGTCGTTCGGTGACCTACAGGCCGGACCCGTACCCGTGGGAAAACCCGCCCAATCCCGCAGACGGCTCGACTCAGGCCGCCTGGCTTCCTGCCAAGCCTGCGCCGAGCCCGCCGGCGTGGCCTGGGCAGCCGAATCCAGCGGTGCCGCCCGGTCTCCCTCCGCAGGGACCGCCTGCCTGGCCGGCAGGGCCGCCGATGCCTGGTCAGTTCGGCCCGCCGCCCATGCCCGGGCGGCGAAGTCGCAAGCCGCTCGTCATCGCGCTAAGTGTCATTGCGAGTGTGATTCTCGCGGTGGTGACACTCGTCGTGGTGCTGGCGTCAACCGGTGACAGTGGCTCGGGCAAGGCCGGTGACGCCGTCAAGGGTTACCTGGATGCGCTGGCGCGGGGAGACGCCGCCGCGGCATTGAGTTACAGCAGCGATCAACCGGGTTCTGACGAATTCCTGTCGGACGACATCCTCAGGAAGCAGATCGCGCGCTGGCCGATCAGCGGGGTCAAGATTCTCAGCGACGACTCCGAGCACAGTCTGGGATTTGCCCGGGTCCATGTGGTGGCGAAGTTCGGTGAGAACACCTCAGACGTCACGATGTCGGTGAAGAAATCCGGGAAGACGTGGAAGCTCGAGCATGCCGCGACCAAGATCGAACCGCTCGGCAGCTTGGAAAACGATGCGCTCAAGACGTTGCTCTTCTTCGGCCGTCCCGTCGGCACCGCCCCGGTGTACGTGTTCCCGGGCTACATCGACGCGTCGAGCAACAACTCGAACCTCGCGGTGAAGCAGAAGAAGCTGTATCTGCTCGACGGACTTTCGGTGTCGGGCGGCTATTTCAACGACTTCGATTTCACGCTCAGCGACGCGGGGCAGTCGGCAACGATGTCGGCCATCACGGCGGCCCTGTCCGGCTGCACGAAGTCAACGCAGTTGGCACCGCCCAACTGCCCCCAGCGAGCGCGCGATTCAGACATCGTCGACGGCACCGTCACCTGGGGTCCACCGGATACCAGCGGGCTCAAGCTCAGCATCTTCGATCCCTACCACCTCGATGCGCGCTACAGCGGTGATGTGCTGTTCCCGCTTACGGCCAAGACCAAATCGGGCGGGGACAAGTCCGGCGTGGTGCGGAGCTTCATGAGCGTCAAGGCCGACGTCTCGCAGGATCCGCCCCAAGTGTCCGTGCGCTGAGCCCCTCGCCTCGAGCGTGAACTACACGACGGCCAATCGGTATGTCGCGCCGTGGATTTCACACTCGGCGGGGATTGATCCTTGTGTTACAGCAGCTGCTTGAGCAGTTGCTCGATATTGAACACACCGGACAGGAAGCTGCCGGTGTTCAGCACGCCCGACACGAACTCGCTGACGTTCGGGTTGGGTAGCGACCCCGGAACCGCGGTGTTCCCGAAACCCGAAACCAGGCCGTTTGTCGTTCCGCCGCTCGCCTTGTTGAAGAAGCCGGAGATATTGCCCGCGTTGGGGCCGGTGGCACTGTTGAAAAAGCCCGACACTCCGGGCCCAAAAATGCACGACGGTCCCGAAGGATATTTGTCAGTATCGCCTGGGCATTAGCTGGCGCGCCGACGTGAACTGTCCGACGTCAAATCGGCCTGCCGCGTGGGGCTTTTCCCACGCGGCCGAGAACAGCTAGCCGAGCAGGCGGCCCAGGCTGAAGATGCCGGACAACGACGACCCGAAGTTGAGCAGGCCGGAGTTGAAGCCGCTGATGACACCGTCCAGGGGATCGGTGCTCGCCGGGGTCGGTAGGCCGAAGTTGAAGAAGCCCGAGCCTCGGCCGTTCACCTCCGGTGACCCGTTGGCGCTGTTCCCGATGCCGGAGAGGAAACCGCTGCCGGGGCCGCTGGCGGAGTTGAAGAACCCCGACGTGCCCGCGCCGCTGTTGAAGAAGCCGGAGCCGGCGGCGCCGCTGTCGGTGACCGCGCCGAAACCGGTGTTCTGGCCGCCGGAGTTCCACAGCCCGGTATTCGAGTCGCCCGTATTTCCGATCCCCGTGTTGGCGAGACCCGCGTTGTCAAAACCGGTGTTCCAGCTTCCCGCGTTCGCGAAGCCGGTATTGACGCTGCCTCCGTTGGCGAAGCCGGTGTTGACGCTGCCCCCGTTGCCTACGCCGGTGTTGCCGAAGGCCGCGTTGAACAGCCCGAGATTACCGGTGCCGGAGTTACCCAAGCCCAGGTTGTTGAGGCTGCCGGGCGCGAAAGGATTTGAGCCGGAGCTGAAGAGACCGACATTGCCGTCACCGGAGTTGAAGAACCCGATGTTGTTGTTGCCGGAGTTGAACAGACCGAAGTTGCCGTTGCCGGAATTCAGTCCGGTGAAGACGAATTGACCGGTAGACCGGTCGAGGTAGGCGTTGCCGAACCCGAGCAGATTGTCGCCGGTGAGACCGAACCCGATGTTGTTGTTGCCACTGTTGCCGCCACCGAGGTTTCGGTCGCCGCTGTTGCCCAGACCGACGTTGTTGTTTCCGCTGTTACCGAAACCGATGTTGTTGTCGCCATCACCGGCGAACCGAAAGCCGTTGCCGAGGCCGCTGTTCCCGAACCCGATGTTGTTCTGGCCGAAGTTTCCGCCGCCGATGTTTCCGCTGCCGACGTTACCGCTACCGATGTTCTTACTGCCGTTGTTTCCGCCGCCCAGATTGGACCTGCCCGAGTTCCCGTTACCTACGTTGCCGCCGCCGACATTGCCGCCGCCCAGGTTGGCGTTGCCGATGTTGCCGAGGCCCAGGTTGGGCAGCGTGTTGATAATCTGTTGCAGCCCAGCCGGAATCGGAATCAGGTCGGTGACCGCGGCCGACGCGCCGGTGTAGTAGCCGGTCATCGCCGAGACGTCGGCGGCCCACATCTCTTCGTAGATGCTCTCGGCCGCCGCGATCGCAGGTGCATTGAGCCCGAGGAAATTTGAGCGCACGAGTTGCACGAAGGCGTTGCGATTGGCCTCTACCGCGAGCGGATGGACCGTCGCGGCACGGGCGGCCTCGAAAGTGCTTGCCACTGCATTTGCCTGGCTGGAGGCGAGTAGCGCCTTGGCCGATGCGGCGCTGAGAAATCCGGCGTACGGCGCCGCGGCCGCAGCCATTGCTGCCGCAGCCGGGCCCTGCCAGGACTGGCCGGCCAGTCCCGAGGTCACCGTGGAAAAAGACTCGGCGGCCGTTGCCAACTCATCGGCGAGACCCGCCCAGGCGGTGGCTGCATCGAGCATCGGCGCCGACCCTGCACCGATGAACATCCGCAACGAATTGACCTCAGGCGGCAACACCGCAAAGTTCGACACGCTTTCCCCCCGGTTGATTCGCGGCGGCCCCCCATGACCGCTGTCGCGCAAACTTTGACCGACACTACGGTGAGCGTGGCTACGCCACATGGCATTTCGGGAAAATTTACGCTGGCTAATTAATTTGCGCAGGTGGCGGGGGGTGTGCGCGGGCGCTCCAGGCCGGCTGAGGTGGACGATCCCGGAGATCGACGAGCCCCGATCAAACGGACGTCCGCGTCTGGGCCGACCAACGCTGGCCGGCCGATCTCACCTGAGCGCTGCAGCAGCTGTCGCTAACGTGCCGCGCAGCGAACTGACCTCGACAGTAGGGCCGATCCGCCGCCAAATGAACGCGGCCTGCTACTTGCTGTGTGAAAGGCTCTCGGCCACTTGGACTTCAGCGCCCGTTGGGGCTCAAAGTTGCTGCAATCGGGCAATGAGACTGAAGAACCCAGGAATGCCGGTACCCGAGTTGAACGCGCCCGAGTTGAAGCCGCTGACTACACCGCTCGGGAATGTGAGGAGGGGACCGGTGACGCCGGTGTTGAAGAAGCCGGAGGTGTAGCCGTTGAATAACGAGCCGCCCTTGGCGGTGTTTCCGATGCCTGAGACGGAGCCCTGCCCCACCCCGCCGCTTGCTGAGTTGTTGAAGCCCGAGACATTCAAACCGACGTTGTTGAAGCCTGACGACGTGGCACTGACGTCGGTAGTGGAACCGAACGCGGTGTTGAAGTTTCCGGAGTTCCAGAAGCCGGTGTTCACATTGCCCGAATTGCCATTACCGGTGTTGGTGTGACCGGAATTCCAGAAGCCGGTGTTGCCTCCGGTGAGGATACCGCCTCCGGCGTTGCCGGCTCCGGTGTTGACGGCGCCCGAGTTGAAGAACCCTGTGTTCAGGGTGCCCGAGTTACCAAAGCCGAAGTTCCCGGTTCCGCTTTCGCCTATGCCGATGTTGCCGTAACCGGAGTTGCCGATGCCGATGCCTTGTAGTTTCCCGAATTCAGGGTCGGTAGGCGCATGGAATCCAGAGCCGAACAGACCGAGATTGCCATCACCGGAGTTGAAGAATCCGATATTTCCGGTGCCGGAATTGCCGAAGCCGATGTTGCCGGTGCCGGAGTTCAGGCCGTCGAAGTGGAATTGGCCAGTGACCGAGTCGTAGTAGGTACCCCCGATGCCGATCAGTTTGTTACCGGAAAGCCCGAAACCTATGTTGCCATTTCCGGTGTTCCCGCCGCCGACGTTGGAGTCGCCGTGGTTGCCGAGGCCGAAGTTCCCGTTACCGAGGTTGCCCAGGCCGACGTTGGCACCTGGGTTGGAGCTGGTGGTCGCGTCGCCCAGGTTTCCGAAGCCGATGTTCTGGTTTCCGATGTTGCCGGAGCCCCAGTTCCGGCTGCCGTTGTTGCCGCTGCCGACGTTGGCGCTGCCGATGTTGCCGCCGCCGATGTTCTGGTTTCCGTTGTTGCCGCTGCCGACGTTGTTGCTGCCGTTGTTGCCGTTGCCGACGTTCAGGCCACCGTTTTTGTTGCCGATGCCGATGTTGGGGTCCCCGGGCGCAGCCGGAGCGGCTCCTTTGACGCCGCCGAAGAGCTGTCCGATCCCGGGTAGGCCCTGCAGGGTCTGCTGCCAGGACGACAACTGGGCGGCCACCGCGGAGGCGCCGCCGTGGTAGCCGAACATTGCGGCGACGTC
>RXJD01000012.1 GCA_003987775.1 Mycobacterium sp. | reverse complement strand
TGGCTGATCATGGTGACCTGCTCCTGGATCAGGAGGTGGTGCAGGTCGGTGGGGGAGTGCACGATGTGGTCGGGGATGACGACGAGGCGGCCCCCGCCCAGGAGGGCGCCGAAGATTTCCCAGACCGAGAAGTCGAAGCTGGTGGAGTGGCAGTGGGACCAGACGGCGTCGTCACTGAGCCCTAATCGCGGCGACAAGGTGGTGATCAGGGCGGTGGCGTTGTGGTGGGTGGTGGCCACGCCTTTGGGGGTGCCGGTGGTGCCGGAGGTGTAGATCAGATACGCCAGGTCGTCCGGGTCAGGCCTCGGCAGCGGGATCAGAGCGGTGGGTGAGTCGTCCAGGGTCAGGGCGTCCAGAGTGATCACCGGGACCGTGCTGCGGGGGAGGTGGCCGCTGAGTTCGCTGGTGGTCATGATCGCGACCGGGGTGGTGTCGGTGAGCATGAACCCCACCCGGGCGCTGGGGTGCTGCGGGTCGATCGGGAGGTAGGCGGCGCCGGTTTTGAGCACGGCGAGGATGGCCGTGATGGCGTGGGCGCTGCGGGGCAGCAGCAGCGCGACCACGGTCCCTGGGCGGGCGCCGTAGGCGGTGTGCAGGTGCTGGGCCAGCCCGGTACTGGCCTCATCCAGTTCACGGTAGGTCCAGGTCCGGTCGAGGTAGGTCAGGGCCGGAGCGTCGGGGTGGGCTGCGACCTGGTGGGCGAAGACCTGCGGGATCGAGACGGCCTGGGTGGGTGCGGTGGTGTGCAGGGTCCGGTGGTTGCCCCAGGTGTCCAGGTGGGTGTGCTCGAGGGGGGTGAGCAGGTCCAGGGCGGACACCGGTTGGTGGAGGTCGGTGGCCATTGCTGAGATGAGCTCGTGGAGGCGTTGAGCCAGGGTCTCGGTGGTGGCGAAGTCTGTGGCGGGGTCGGTGGTGTACTGAGTGCTCACCAGCAGTTGGTCACCGGTGCTGTGGAAGAACACTCCTAACCCGGTAATGCCGCCGAAGGCCACGCATTCGGCGTGGGCGGGGGCATTTCCGAAGGGGTGTGAGGCGGTGCTGGGCAGGAAATTGACGACGACCCGATTTTTGGGTTCGGGCAGGGCCGGGGGCCCGGTGTGGAGTGTGTAGACGGGGAAGCGTTGATGGCGGACGGCGTCTTGGATCTGCTGGTGGGTGTGTTGGCAGAATTCGGCCACGCTGGTAGCCGGTGCAGCGGTGAGGACGAGGGGAACGGTGCCGATCATCAGGCCGGGCAGCGTCAGCGATTGTGCTCGGGTGCGTCGGGTGAGCGGGAAGTCGATCACGATGATTGAACTGGCGGGGTTTTGTTTGCCGATGAGCAGGGCACAGGCGGCGGTCCAGATCGCTGATTGGCGGATGCCGAGGGTTCGGCTGAGTTGCTGTACGTGGTCGATGGCTTGCTGGGGTAGTGGTGCTGGTGTGCAGAGGCCGCCGGTGTGGGTGGCTGGGGTGGCAGCGTTGAGGACGGGTTGCTCGGGGGCGATCCGGAGGTGGTTGCTCCAGTAGGTGCGGTCGCGGTGGTACTCCGGGGAGTTTTCGTAGTCGGCTTCCAGGGTGATCAGATCTTGCAGCGATCCCAGGGGTGTGGGCGCAATTGGTTTGCTGGTGATCAGGGCGGAGTAAATCGATGCAACCCGGTTGCAGAAGAGCATCAAGCCGAAGCCGTCAGAGACGAGGTGGTGAACGCCGACGAACCAGTAGAACTGGTGGGTGCTGAGCTGATAGAGAGCGAATCGGTACAGCGGTTGGTCCAGGGGCATCGGTTGGGCGCGCAGCAGTGCAGCGCGGTGGTATGCCTCGCCGACGGGATCGGAATAGGAGCGCAAGTCGCAATACGGGATGTCGATGTGGGCGCTGGGCACGATGTGTTGGCGGACGTCGCCGTTGTGTTCGACGAAAACAACGCGTAATGCGTCGCATTCACTAAGCGCATGCTCGACGGCGCGGATCAGGACCGCCCGGTCCACCGAGCCGGCAATGACCGCGAAATTGGCCAGCTGCCAGCGGGAATCGAAGCCATTGATCTGCTGATCAAGCCATATACCGAGCTGTCCCCTGGTTACGGGCAACGAGGGGCCTTGCGTGTTCATTGCTTCACCTCAGGACAGCTGATTTCAACGCTGCCGATCCATTTCTCCCCACCCTGAGTTTTTCATCGCGTAGACGGAGGATATTCACAGGCCATCTCCGAGGTTCTGCGGAACGCGGGCGTCGATTTTGTGCCGTCCATGACCGCCGATCGTCTTCTACATTTTGGCGCGCCAAAAGCAGTAAACGAAACCGATCTGGAGTGGAGGCTGTGTCGGCTTCGCCCGAAAAAATCTCTGTTCTCTCACGTTTGATACCTCCCCTCGCTCCCTGGCGCCAACGCTGTGTCAAAAATTGCGATAGTAATGTCCAGTACTGGACGTAAATTGCTATTGTGCGACGGAAGCGTCTCATCAAGAACTTTGGGCCGACCGCCTACGCAAGACAGCACACGCGGCGGCGAAGAGGGGTGAATTGGACTGTTGGCGCTGTGCGGTGCGGGCCTGTAGGCACTCGGTCCTTTGAGCCTCTAGGCGGCAGATATTCCTGCTCAGCCGGGGAATCGCCGCAGGCTGCGGGACCATATGTCAATGCTCTCAGCTGGGCTGAGTAGTCGATTGACCCAGTGCCGGTGCCGGGGGATGCAAGACGCTTTGACCTTGCTCGCGAATCTCAGTGAAGCAGGCAACGTGTAGTCGATCGCCCGTTGCCAAGGCGTTGGTGAGTACGTCTCGTCTCGAATGAGAGGAAAATGTATTCGCGCTGTTCAAGGTATAAGAAGGCCGCTATCGTCGGTCGCACCGCTGTGTACACCCACTTCGCACACAGGTTCCGCCGACGGCTGGTGGGTTAAGTGGTGATCTTTTGGAGTAAAGCGAGGATCGGCGTGATCGGGAGCCAGGCATGCGGTTGCGATCGGTGGCGCGCAGCGTGGGAATCTGCCGTCCCGAACGACTTATGCGCGGGGTTTCGGTGAGGTTGCATTTTTCTGAAGCGCCGCATATTGCACAACGTCGCTCGCAACAAAGTGATGACACGCGTAGACAGCAATGTTCTACAGCTAAATATGCTGGCATCGCTGATTTGGTTGCGACGGTGGGAATGTCGCGATGATCGTGATTAAACGAGTATGGATTCCGATCTTAATCGCGGTTGTCGTCGCAGCTTCCGGCTTCGCGGTCTCCCGTATTCGTACCTTTTTCGGGGCGACTCCGGTAATTGTTACCCCAGTGGTTTTCGGTGAGGATCCCGATCCGCATAATCCAAAGAAAGTCACCTACGAGGTGTCTGGTTCGGGAACGTACGCCGACATCAACTACCTCGACCCTGAAGCCATACCACGCGACCTCAAAAACACAAGCCTGCCGTGGTCGCTCACTATCACCGCGATCGCCGCATCAGTGGCACCCATCCTGGTGGCCCAGGGCGACGGCGATACGATTCGGTGTCGGATCTTCGTCGACGGCAAGATCAAAGACGAACGCACGTCGACCGGAGCCAGTGCACATACCTTTTGCCTGGTGAAAGCCGGATGAGTTCGCACCCAGGCCACAAAGTCAGCAACGAGCGTCTGGGCGGCGATACAGTCCCGCATTCTGTGGCTTCCTTTGTCCGCCGGCATGCGGTGGCGATCATTGTCGCCTGGATCGGCGTCGTAGCAGCCCTCAACATCCTCGTTCCGCAACTGGAAACCGTCGGTCATCTCCGCTCGGTATCGCTGAGTCCGACCAAAGCTCCCGGCATCATCGCGATACAACGACTGGGTGCGATGTTCAATGAACATCACACCGACAGCGTGGCAATGCTGCTGATTGAAGACACAGCGCCGCTCAGTGACCGCTCCCGCAAGTATTACAACGAGCTAATCGCCAAACTGAGAGCGGACACCCGTCATGTGCAGTATGTGCAGGATTTGTGGAGCGACCCGCTTACCGCTCCCGGCGCGGAAAGCAATGATGGTCGATCTGTCTATGCGCAGGTGTACCTCAATGGCACACAAGGGGAGGCGCTGGCCAATGAATCAGTGGAAGCCGTGCAGGCGATGCTGCATGGCACGCCGGGACCCAGCGGACTCAAAGCATTCCTGACGGGTCCTGCAGTAGTGATCGCCGATCAGCAGCTTGCCGGCGACCGCAGCATGCGGGTCATCGTGGTGGTCACTTTTGCGGTGATCGTGGTGATGCTGTTGTTGGTTTACCGTTCGGTCACCACGGTGGTGTTGGTGTTGGTGATGGTGGTGCTGCAGTTGGCGGCGGCCCGGGGTGTGGTTGCACTGCTCGCCTATCACGAATTAATCGGTCTCTCCATCTTCACGACAAACATGTTGGTGACGTTGGTGATTGCGGCGGGTACCGATTACGCGATTTTTTTGGTGGGGCGGTATCAGGAGGCGCGGGGGGCGGGTCAGGATCGTGACTCGGCGTATTTCACGATGTTTGGTGGGACTGCGCATGTGGTGTTGGGGTCGGGGTTGACGATCGCCGGGGCGATGTTGTGTTTGAGTTTTACTCGTTTGCCGTATTTGCAGACGCTGGGTGTTCCCTTGGCGGTGGGCATGACGG
>RXJD01000106.1 GCA_003987775.1 Mycobacterium sp. | reverse complement strand
CCCACCAGACAACCGCCTCGTCGAACTCCACAAATACACCACCCGCCGCAACATCCACGGCATCGCCGAATGGATCCCCCCGAAACACTTAGACTTTGGGCGGCCGCGCGTCAATTGTCTGCATCACCCGGGCAAGCATCTGGGGGCCGGGAATGACGGCGAGGGTGGGTAGATGCTGCTGATCACATCCATCAGCCGCGCCGCCGCGTGGTCGGCGGAGAACCTTTGCGCGTAGTGGCGCGCCGCTGCGTCGCCGAGGCGGGCCGCCGCGCCTGGGTCGGCCAGCTCGTCGAAAGTGGCTGCCAGCCCACCGGAATCGTCCACTCCGACGGGGCGGCATTCCGGCGGCTGGTATTCGGGCAGGCCGCCGCGGTCGGACACGATCGGCATCACGCCGAGCTGCATCGACAGGACCTGCACTCCGCTCTGCGAGGCGCGCCGGTAATGCGCCACCGAACCTTTCGCCGCGGCGAGTGTGCCGATCACGTCGGCGTAGCGGTAGCGCCCTGACCGCCATTCAGTATGCGCCGGGAGCCGCGCAGCGTCGATCGACCCGTCGCCGATCAGCACCAGTTTGTCGCCGCGCCAACCGTTTCCGTCGACGTGCTGCTGCCACGCACGCAGTACCACGTCCAGGTTCTTGTAGGGATTCAGGCGGCCGATCATCACGAAATCGCGGCGATTCCCGGGGCCGACCGGTTCGGAGACCACGGCCGGGTCCAGGTCGCTCGTCAGCGGCAGCACGTGCACCGGCGTGCCGGCCACGTCGCGGCGCATGGTGATCCGCGCCGCGACGTAGTCGCTATAGGCGACGGTGGCCGCCGAGCGTGCACCCCAGCGGTCGAATACCGCGAGTTCATAGGACGGCCGCTGTTCGGCGGCGTCGTGCGGACGGTCGTCGTGGATCAACTGAATTCGCGGGACCCGGCCGGCCAGTGCGATCCATCGCGGGTCGCGGACCAACTCGGTGACCACCACGTCCGGACGGTACCGGCGGATGCGTTGCCGCGCGCTGAAGGTCGGCCGCCACGTCGCCGCGGTGCGGAACCGCGGATCGAGCACGAGTTCGTAGTCACGGGGGGCATCGGATTCCGGGTGCTGGTCGGAGGTCACCAGCAGCACGTCAGCACCGTGGCGGCGCAATGCCTCCGCCTGAACTCGCGCCAACGGGCGCAACCACGGCGAAAGCCAGAGAATCCGGGGGCTTTTCACGACCGGCCCTGAGTCACCGACGTGCCGTGGTCCACCCACCACCGGCCGTCGAGCTGCGGGTAGCTGCGCTGTACCTCATCGTAGAGATAGGGCAGCGTCAACAAGACCCGGTCGGGATCGGCGTCGATGAGCTGCTCGGGGGAGATGATCTCGATGTCGGTCCCCGGGATCCGGCGCCCATGCTTATCGGGTGAGGCGTCGGCGATTCCCTTGATCAGCCGCCGATCGATGTTCGCCACGCTGAACAATCCGGGTACGCGTGATCCGGCGCAGTAGGCATACACCGAAAGCCGTTGGTCAGCCTGCGCTTCCAGCCACTGGCGCAGCTGCGTGACGTGAGTGTCCACCGCCTGCTGCATCCGCCGCAGAACGTAGGGCTTAGTCACCCCGAACTGCCCTTCGTGCTTCAGGATCTCTTCGGCGCGCTGGTCTCGTGCCACCCGGCCGTGTACCGCCGCGACCAGATATGTGCCACCGAGCAGATCGAATTCCCATACGGTGGCCACGCTCATCCCCACCGCGCCCAGCAGATTCGTCAGCGCGGTCAGCGAGTGGTAGCCGAAGTGGCTGTGACGCAGCAGATTCCACTGTCCCTGGCCGACCATCGCCATCAGCGAGGGGATTTGTATCAGCAGCACTCCGTCCGGTGCGGTCGCCTTGGCGCGGAGCTCGAAGGCGGCTTGCTGGTCGGCGTCGTGCATGAGCCCGAAGGTATCGAGCACCACGTCGGCGATCTCGGCCTCGCGATAGCCGCGTTGGGTGAATAGCGGCAACCACGTTCCACCGTGCGGGCTGCCGAACTCCCGAACCGTGTTCCCGCGCAGCCAGCCGCCTTCTTCGGCCCGGCGCACCGCGTCCGCGGCCTGGTCACGCATCACCTGTGGCTCGACGCTCTGCTGCTCTTCGGTGAGGTCGAGAGGAGCCAGCGGGTCGTAGCCGCCGAGCTGGGCAAGGCCGCAGCAGCCGCACAGCTCCATGGTCAGCGCGTGCATCGTCTCCCGGGGGGTGAGCGGTTCGCCGGCCAGCGGAAAGTGTTCGGCCGCAGGCGCTCTGCCCAGGTCGAGGACCTGGGTCAGCTCAGCGTCGCCGCAGCCCCGGCAGTGGCTCACCCGACGGCGGCACCCTGCGATTTCACGTTCGTCGCCAGGTGCAGGTTCGGGAGGGGGTAGACGATCTGGCCACCCCACTCGGTGACGTAGCTGAGTTGTTCGGTGAGTTCGTTTTCCAGGTTCCAGGGCAGCACGAGAACCACGTCCGGACGGTCCTTGGCGATCATGTCCGGGTCGTGGATCGGGATCCGGGTGCCCGGGGTGAAGTGCCCGTGCTTGTAGGGGTTTCGGTCGACGGTGTATTCCAGCAGATCGGTGCGGATTCCGCAGTAGTTGAGCAACGTGTTGCCCTTGCCCGGCGCCCCGTAGCCGACTACACGCTTGCCCTCGGCGCGGCACTGCAGCAGGAAGCGCAGCAGGTCGTGGCGAATCTCTTCGGTGCGGTGCCGCAGTTGGAGGTAACCCTCGGGACGGTGCAGGCCCGCGGCCTCTTCGATCCGCAGGATCTTGTTCACCCGGTCGGTGGGAGGTCCGGCGACCTCGATCGGCCGGGCCCACACCCGGATCGACCCGCCGTGGGTGGGCAGCAGTTCGACATCGACGACGGCAAGGCCGGCGCTGGCGAGCGCGTTCTGGGCCGAGAACACGGTGTAGTACTGGAAGTGTTCGTGGTAAATCGTGTCGAACTGGCCGAGGCAGACCAGGTTCAGCGCATGGTGCACCTCGATGCTCAGCCATCCGTCGTCGGCGAGCAACCCGCGCAGCGACTGAGTGAAGCCCCGCAGGTCCGGTATGTGCGCGTAGACGTTGTTGGCCACCACCAGGTTCGCTGACCCGTGCTGGGCGCGGACGCGGCGCGCCAGTGCCGGGTTGAGGAACTCGGACACAGTGGGCACGCCCCGTTTGGTGGCTGCGGCGCCGACGTTGATCGAGGGTTCGATGCCCAGGCAGGGTATTCCCCGGGCGACCGCGTGCTGCAGCAGATATCCGTCGTTACTGGCGACTTCGACCATGAACGAGTCGGGTCCCAGCCCGAGGCGTTTGGCCGCCTGATCGACGAAGGTTTCGGCGTGCTGGACCCAGCTGTCGGAATACGAGGAGTAGTAGGCGTATTCGGTGAAGGTTTCCTCGGGTGTGATCAGCGCGGGAATCTGCAGCAACAGGCAGTCTTCGCACAGCCGCAGGTGCAGCGGGTAGGTGGGCTCCGGCAGGTCGAGTTCCTCAGGGGAGAGGATCTTTTCGCAGGGCGGAGTCGCACCCAGGTCCAGGACACTGAGCATGCGGTGCGAGTCGCAGAGGCGGCACTTCATGTACATCTCGATTCGTTAGGTCTGATGAATGTTGGACGGGTCAGGCAGTCGGCTCACATCACCGCGCCGATCGCATCGAGGTAGGCGTCGGTCATCGCCTCCACGGTGTAATGCGTTTGCAAACGCTCGAATCCGCGCCAGCCGACCTCAGGCAGTGACTCGGAATCGTTGAGGATCTCGCCCAGCTGGTCTCGCCACGCGGTCACCGAAACCGGCTCGACGACGAAGCCGGCTTTGCCGAAGTCCAGCATTTCCGGAACCGCGCAGATGCCGGAGGCGGCCACCGGAACCCCGCGCGCCATGGCCTCGAGAATCGCCATGGGGAAGGCCTCCGAGCGGCTCGGGACACACAGCAGGTCGGCGTCGGACAGCGCCGGGCCCGGCCCGGGGGACCAGCCGCGCCACTGGACGCGGTCGCGCAACGACTCCGGCGTGCGGGCTTCGAGCGCCTCCCGGTCCGGGCCGTCACCGAAGATCGAGAGCCGCCAGGGCAGGTCCGTCAGGCCACCGAGTGCCTCGATCAGCAGGTGAGGGTTCTTGTGCTCCACGATGCGCGACAGCATCACCAGGTGCGGCGGCTCCCCGGCTGCGCGAACCCGCTCGGCGGGCTCGCCGGAGACCGCCACGCCGTTGGGGGCCACGAAGTGGCGGCCCTTGATCTTGTGGTACGGCGTGAGCATGTCCCAATGGCGTTGAGCGAGAACGATGAAACCGTCGGCTCGATTCATCGCGGCGGTCAGCGGCCGGGAATAGATCGGCCGGTCCGACTCCGGCGGCACGTGCGGGGCGACCAGCCAGCGGCGGCTCGAGGCGGCTCTCCCGGCGGCCTTCCAGAGCGTTGCAAAGCCGGTCTCGGTGTTGGTGTCGCCAGTGATCAACACCGACGGGCCGTCGGGCAGATCGACCATCGGCGCCCACCAGGGTTGGCGCACCACCCGCACACTGTGCGGAATCTCCTTGAGCAGCGGCCCGAACCGCTGCATACAGACGACGGTGACCGGATAGCCGCGGCGATCCAATTCGCTTGCCAACAGTGCTTTTTGACGCTCCGCACCGCCGTACACCAGGCGGTTGGTGGTGATCACGATCGAGGGCTTGTCGGTCCGGCGGGCCGAAATCGCGCGCTTGCGGGCGCCCCGCTTGGACCGCTGAACCCGGTCCAGCACGGAGGTGGCGGCCAGGAACACGTCGGCATGATGAACACTGTCCTGACGCTCCAGCAGCAGGGCGATGTTGGAGCGCAACAGATCCCGGTTGCGGAAGCGTTCCACCGTGGAGACTTCCGCGCCGTGCGTGAAGACGGATTCGCGAGCGACTGTGCCGGCCGCCGGGTTGCCGTGCTCGGCGTTCAGCTCGTCGGCCAGCAGGATGCGCCAGCCCGCGGCGCTGGCCCGCTCCTGCCAGTCGGTCTCCTCGCCGTAGAGGAAGAACTCTTCGTCGAAGCCGCCGATCTCGTTCCACGCGTCGCGGTTGATCGCCAGGCAGATGCCGGCCATGTAGCCGTCGATGCTTTCGGATTCGGCCGGCTGCTCGCGGTAGAGGTGGGAGAACCGGGTGCCGCGCAGCCGGTCGGAATAACCGGCGGCCGCCACGACCGACCGGGTCAGCGTGCGGTGCTTGGTCGCGATGTCCCACAACCGCGGGCCGGGCGCGCCGGGGTCCTGAATCAGCGGCGACACGGCGGCGACACCGGGTTGGCGGAACAGTTCAAGCGTCCGGGTCAGCGGTCCGGTCAGCCGGGTGTCGGCGTTCAGCAGCAGGAAATCCGTGTCGTCGGGCGTGTGCCGCGCCAGTGCGTTGAAGGCCGCCCCGAAGCCGAGATTCACCGGACCGAGCACCCAGTGCACGTCCGGATGGCGCGCGGCCAGCTCCTCACGCCCGGGGTACTCGTCACCGCTGTTCTCGTAGACGTAGACGGGCAGCTGCGGCGCGTATTCGGCGACGCTGGCCAGGCACTGTTCCAACAGGTCGTGGCTCTTGTAGGTCACGATCAGCACCGACAGGGGCCGTTCGGTTCTCATGCGGTCACCTTCTTCTGGAAGAGCGAGGTCAGTGTGGACCAGTTGACGGGACCGGCCACCACGTTGACGGCCAGGTAGGTGGCCGCGGCGGCGGCGAGCGCGAACACCACGTTCTGGTTCGAAAGGAGCAGCGCCACAGCGGCGCTGGCCGAGGTCGGGATCAGCAGCCGGATCAGGAAGCTCATCGGCGTGCGGTAACCGCAGTGGCTGCCCAGCCGCCAGCTCGCGAACGTCAATCCGATCAGCTCGGTGCACACCAGCGAGACGCCGGCACCGACCGCGCCGAACCGGCCGTCCAGGCACAGGTTGAGCGCCACGTTGACCGCCAGCGCGCCGACGGACAGCCGGAAGAAGAATTTCTGTTCGTGGCAGGCGAACAGCCCCTGCCCCAGGGTGCCCGTGACGAACCGCAACGAGGCGGCGATGAGCAGCAGCGCGAGAGTCGGCGCCCCGCGGGTCACGAACTCGGCGTCGCCGAACAGCTTGATCAGCGGACCGGCCAGCAAGGTGCCGACCACGGCCACCGGGAAGGCCAGGAAGCTCATCAATTCCACGCTGCGGCGCAGAAAAGCGTTGTATGCGTTGATGTCGCGCGCATACAGACCGGTAGCCGTCGACAGCGTGGACTTCTGGAAGAAGATGGACAACGCCTCGGTATTGAAGGCGATGGTGTACGCCAGCCCGTAGACGCCCACCTCGGCATGGCTGTTGAGCAGGGACAGGATCACCCCGTCGGCACGCCAGTACAGGATGCCGACGAGCGCGACGCCCATCAGCGGCAGGCTCTCGCGCAGCAGATCGAGGGACTCGCGCGTGGAGAACACCGGGCGCAGCGACACGTGCCGCGCCGCCGCGGAGCCTTGAATTGCCAGCTGCACCAGTGGAGGTATCAGCTGGGCGACCGCGAACCAGATGATGTTGGCCTGCGTCGCGACCAGCCAGCTGACCATCGCCAGCGTTCCGATCCGGCCCGCGACATCCGAGACGGCGACCGCGGAGAACCGCACCATGGACAGGAAGACGGGCTCGAACCGCGTCCGCACCGTCAGCAGCAGCAACTGCCCGGACAACACCACCAGCATCACCCGCACGTCGGCGTCGCGATAGATCAACCACCCGGTGACACCCGCCGTCACCGCCAGCGGGACGCAATACATCAGGGACAGACCACTGTTCACGCGGACCAGGCGCTCCAGCGCGCCGCGACCCGCCGTGACCCGGCGCACGATGACCGTGTTGATGCCGAGGTCGGTTGCGGCGGTCCACATTCCGATGAAGGCGACCGCCACCATCAGTTGTCCGTAGCGGCCGGGTCCCAGATAGCGGGCGGTCATCGACACCGAAACCACCGATGCCAGCATCCCCAGCACCCGGCAGACGAGCTGGATCGAGAACGCGTGCGCGATTCGTGACGGCGGCACATCCGGTGCCGCGGTCGGCTCGTCCGGTGCCGCCGCCGGCTCTTCCGGTGCCGCCGCCGGCTCCTGCGCCGTCGGCTCGATCACGCTGCCGCCCTTCATGTCTAGTACGCTCCGTCGCTGGCCAGAACGGCTTTGAGGGTTCGGGCGATGATCACCAGGTCGCCTGCCATCGACCAGTTGTCGACGTAGGACAGGTCGAGCCGGACCGAGTCCTCCCAGGACAGATCGGATCGCCCGCTCACCTGCCACAGCCCGGTGACGCCGGGCTTCACCAGCAGCCGGCGCTTGACCTCACCGTCGTAGTTCTCTACTTCGCGCCGCAGCGGGGGCCGCGGGCCGACCACGCTCATGTCCTGCTTGAGCACGTTGATGAATTGCGGTAGCTCGTCGATGCTGTAGCGGCGCAACACCTTTCCAACGGGTGTCACGCGCGGGTCCTGGTGGATCTTGAACAGCATCCCGCCGGCGCCCTGATTCAGCGGCAACAACCGGTCGATTTGCTTGTCCGCGCCATCGACCATGGTGCGGAACTTCAGCATGGTGAACGGCTGGCCGTCCAGGCCGATGCGTTCGGCGCGATAGAAGACGGGACCCTTGCTGGTCAACTTGATCGTGACGGCCGCAACGACCAGCAGTGGTGCGGTCACCAGCAACGCCGCCAGCGCGAAACAGAAGTCGAAGGCGCGCTTCTGCAGGCGCTGGGTGCCCTCGTACTGTGGCTTGTCGACGTGCAACAGCGGGTAACCGGCGATGGGCCGCATGGTCAGCCGCGCGCCCGCCACATCCATGACGCCGGGTGACACCACCAGGTCGACGTCCATTGTCTCCAGCCGCCACATCAGGTCGCGGATGCCGTGGACGCCGAAGTGCTCGGTGCGGGTCACCGCGACGGTGTCGGCCCCGCACATGCCGATCGCGGCCACCGCGCGGGTTTCGTCACCAAGGATCGGGATCTCGCGGCCCTGTACCTTCAGCGTCTCGTCGCGCTGCGGCCCGTAGCCCGGGATGCACACGCCGACAACGACATAACCCTCCCGGGGATTACGGATCAGCTCGTGGGCGAGGTGGGTGACGCCGGAGCGGTCACCGATCGCCAGCACCATGGTCTGGTACTGACCGCGGGCGCGCATGCGCCACACGTACTTACGCCACAGGTTGCGGCTGGCGAGCAGGCCCAGCGTGCCGACCGGGAGCGCGACCGCCAGGTAGCCGCGGGCCAGATCGATCTTGGCCAGCAATGTGACCATCGCGATGATCCCGAAGACCGAGAATGACGCGCTGGCCAGCCGCCGGTACTCGTCGATGCCGGCGCCGATGATGCGGGGCGACCGGGTGTGGAACACCGAGATCGAGGTCAGCCACAGCAGTGCGAACAGGCAGGAGAACAGTGTCATCACCGGGCCGGGATAGCCCGACATGTTCGGTGAGTCGCCGAACCGGACGAACTGCGCGAGCATGATTGCCGCGCAGACGATGACCGTGTCGGTGATCCGCAAGCGTGCCGAATACTGTTGCTGCCAGCGGGGAACGGTGCTGACGCCCGAACCCTGCGCCGGCACGGCGACAAGGCGGGAACGGCTGACCCTCGCGTGCAGGGTGGCCGTCATGCTGGCCGATCTCTCGGTCATGCGGACACCGCTTCCGTTGTAGCGCTCGGGGTTTGGTCGTACTCACGGGCGGGTGTGCCGACGTAATGGACACCCGGGTAGCAGATGAGCTGCGCCCGCGCGGCGCGCAGCAGCGCGATCGGTCCCTGCAGCAGGTAGCGCCGCGCGAGGCGGCGTGGCTCGCGGGTCAATCGGTACAGCCACTCGAGCCCCGAGCGCTGCATCCAGCGCGGCGCCCGGCTTGTCATTCCGGCCAGGAAGTCGATGGCGCCGCCGGAGGGCAGGAAAACCCGTGCGCCCGTGGCATGTCCGTAATGGTCCACCCACCGCTCCTGGCGCGGTTTACCCAGGCTGACGACCAGCAGGTCGGTACGAGCCGCCCGAATCGCGGAACACAAAGCCTCCGAACGCGATTCGATGTCTTCGAGGTCGGGTGCCCACATGCCGGAGACCAGCAGGCCAGGGTACTGAGCCTGCAGGTGCCCGGCCAGCAGGTGGTGAGTCTCCCGGCTGCCGCCGAAGAACCCGACCCGGTGGCCGTTCGCTTCGGCCAGCGCCAGGATGGACGGCAGCAGGTCGGCGCCGGTGACGCGGGGCCACGGCCGGGCGGTCAGCAACTTGCCCCGCCAGGCGATCGGCATGCCGTCAGCCAGTAACAGCCATTCCACCAATCCGTTGGGGGCGGTGTCCGCAACGCGGAAGTGGTGCAGATGGTCCAGATTCACCGATCCCACCGCCAAGCCGCGACCCGATTGCGACCGCAGGCGCGAGTCGACGATCGACAGCACCTCGTGGATGTCGCAGCGTTCGACGATGCTGCCGCTGACGACCATTCGCACCGGCGCCTGGGGGAGAGTGTTCTCGGGCATGGTCGAACTACCCTGCGGCCGGACTCAGCACGGCCTTCTCCACCACGAATCCCTCGGCGTAGCGGGCGCGGCTCTGCACGCCGCGCACCCGCATCAAACCGAGGAAAGTCTCGCCGTCGAACCAGTCCCGTCCTGCCTGCGACGGGTAGCACTCCGCGAGAAGCCGTGCCTTCTGCGCCGCGACTTCAGCCGAAATGGGCACGTAGAGAGTGGGATTCGGCAGGTCGGACTCCCACTTGAGGATCTCGTAGCCCAGCACCAGATGGGCCCGGAACTCGGTCGGGATCAGCTCGGCCAGCAGACGGTGATCCTGGTGGTAGTCCTCGCGCTGAGGGCCCAGCACCAGGTCGGGCTCGCAACTGCGCCGGAACGCGGCGAGGTGCCGTTTGACCGCACCCCAGTGCTCGGGCAGGTGCCCGTCGGGCAGGTCGGCCACGGTCAAGCGCACGTCGGCCTGCGGGAAGAAGGCCGAAAAGGCGCTCTTCTCCTCGATCTCGCGCTCGGTGCCGGCGCCGGTCAAGACGAGTGCGTGGATGACGAGGCCGGGATTGCTGCGCTCGAGCTGCATCAGGGTGGCTCCGGCGCCGATGATGATGTCGTCGCAGTGAGCGCCGACCACCGCGACCGAGCCGATGCCCGCCCCGGAGAAAGTCAGCGGGATCATGCCGGCGCTTCCGCCAAAGCCGAGGGTGCCTCCCAGACCGCCCACGGGCGGACACCGCGGTTGTAGTCGGCGTCGAGTTCGGCGCGCTCCTTGAAGGTGTCTGCCGGCTTCCAGAAGCCGTCGTGCTGATAGCCCAGCAACCGCCCGGTGCCGGCAAGCTCCATGCACGCGTCGCCGACGAGGTCCCCGTTCTCGGGGATGAGGTCGATGACGTCCTGGCGGAGCACGAAGTAGCCGCCGTTCACCCAGATCGGGAACTTGGCGATGGGCGCGATCTCCTTGATGTCGCCCTGAGTGCTGACGTCGACGCAATGGAACGACGACTGCGGCGGCACGACAAGCATCGACGCGGCCGCACCGGCGGCGTGGAAACGATCGATCATCGTGTCCAGCGGCGCGTCGGTCAGGACGTCGGCGTAGTTAGCGAGGAAGTACTCGTCGTCACCGAGGTATTTGCGAACGCGGCGCAGCCGCTCGCCGATCGGCGACTCCAGGCCGGTGTCGACGAAGGTGATCGTCCAGTTCGACATGTCGGAGTCGAGCAGCTCGACCTTTCCGCCCCGCATGACGAAATCGTTGGACTCGGTCTCGCGGTAGTTGACGAAGAAGTCCTTCACCATGGACTGGCCGTAGCCGAGGCACAGGATGAACTCGGTGTGACCGTAGTGCGCGTAGTAGCGCATCACGTGCCACAACAGCGGTCGGGGCCCGACCATCTGAAGTGGCTTCGGGATGAGGTCACCGGCGGCGCTGCGCATCCGCATGCCGTAACCGCCACAGAACAGTACGACCTTCATTTGCCTGCCCCCCGCCGCAAACCGCTCACTGCTGTTCTCCTTCGACCGGTCATCGAACTTTCAAACCCAACTACTTACAAACTCCATTATTACATACTATTTGAACGAATAAGCGCTTAAATTATGACTACAAGTACCCCAGGTCAGAACTTCTTGAACTTGTAACTTGTTATGGCGCGTTTTCGAGGATCGCTGGTTCGAGAGCCACCACACGTGCCGTACCAGCGTCAGAGGAGAGCCCCGTACCCGGCGGAGGGCGGCTGGGCCATCACCGTGGGGACCAGTCCGTACCTGGGTCCGGCTGCGGGACCCTGGCTCGCCGCCGCTCGTGGCACCCCGCCCAACAGGCTCGGGGGCACATTGCCGACCGCGCCCGGGGTGGCCCCCGGCAGGGCCGAACTGACGCCGGCGAGGTGTGCCGTGGGGATGACGCTGGTCCAGGCCGGGGGAACCGACAGCGATCCCAGGCTGGCGGCCTGGCCCATGGCTCCCAGTGCAGCACCGCCGGCTGCCTCCGCGCCGATGGTGGCCGCACCGGCGGCGGCCTCGGCAGCCTCCGCCGCCGCCTCGCCCACCTGGGTGGCGGCGGCTGCCATGCCCTGCATGGTCTGGGCGATGCCCAATACGCTGCTGATCGCGAACAGCGGCATCACGGCGATGTTCAGCAGGTTGGCGATGTCACCGGTGGAGGTGGTGCTGATCGGTACGCCCGCGGCGGCCGTGGCCAGCGATGCCGGCATCGCCATGCCTTGCAACGCGGACGGGACCGCGCTCACCAGCGAGGCCAGCGTCGCTTGAGTCGCCGCGGCCTCGCCGGTCGCCGCCGATACCGCAGTGGCCTGCGCTGCGGCTCCGGCAGGGTCGGTGACCTGCGGTGGCGCCTCGAACGGCGTCAGCGTCGACGCGGATGCCGAACTGGCCGCATAGCCATACATGGCGGCCGCGTCCTGCGCCCACATCTCGCTGTAGTGGGCCTCGGTGGCGGCGATCGCGGGCGAGTTCTGGCCGAAGAAATTGGTCGCCACCAGCGCCGCCAGCAGCGTCCGGTTCGCAGCGATCACCGCCGGCGGGACCGTCATCGCGTACGCCGCTTCGTAAGCACTCACCGCGGCACGGGCCTGGGCAGCAGCCTGCTCGGCCTGGGCGGACGTCGCGCCCATCCACACCGCATAGGGCTGGGCCGCAGCCGCCGAGGCGATCGCTGCCGGGCCGAGCCAGGGGCCGCTCGTCAGGCCCGCGATCACCGATGAGTAGGACGATGCCGCCGTCGCCAGCTCGGTGGCCAGCTGATCCCAGGCGACGGAGGCCGCCAGCAGCGGCTCCGGACCTGCGCCGGTGTACATCCGCGCCGAGTTGATCTCCGGTGGCAGTGCGCCGAAGTCCATGTGTCCAGCCCCCGATCGTCAGCGTGCCGCAGCGGCGTTGGCCGCCTCGGTGGCGGCGTAGGAACTTGAACTGGTGCTCAGCGCCTCGACGAACATCTCGTGAATCGCGGCTGCCTGTGCGCTCACCGCCTGGTAGAGCTGGCCGTGTGCGGCGAACTGCACTGCGGTGAGCGCGGACACCTCGTCGGCGGCGGCGGGCACGATGGCCGTGGTCGGAACGGCCGCGGCCGTGCTCGCCGTGCCCACGGCGCTGCCCACGCCCTGCAGCGTGCTGGCCGAGGCCGCCAGTGCTTCTGGCTGCGTGGTGACGAACGACATGCGCCTCTCCTAACGCGAAACGGTTGACGATGCAGCGGCGTGAGGGAGGCAGTCATTGCAAAGAGTCCAAACTCGTAGTTCAGACCCGTTTTCCTGCCCCCCGCAGACCAACAGATCAGGCTTATACCCATTCTACATACTTTTAGAACGTAGTGCAGCCTCAGAACCGACCTTAGGTATTGCCAGCGCGTCGATGCAGTCATGTCGGCGTGTAACCATGCAGGTCTTTGCGAACTTGATAACCTCACAGGTGGCAGCCAAAGTGCCGCCTGAGACACACGCCGGTGGGCGGCTCACCATCCGATGGTCTGGCCACCAGGTCGAGGAAGGCATCGCGATGATGAAGGTGATCGCTCCGCTCAACGCTGCTGGCCGATATTCAGCACGCCCGGAAGTGTCCTGCGGCTAGATGTCGACTGAATCGGCCGACGGACGAGCTGACAGCACCCGGCAACAGATTCTGCGGGCGGCCGCACACCAGTTCGCCCGCCGCGCGTACCACGACGTGGGGCTGGACGACATTCTCGCCGAAGCCGAGCTCACCAAGGGCGCGATGTACTTTCACTTCCGCTCCAAACACGCGCTCGCGGTGGCCATCATCGAACAACACACGTCAGGGGGCCGCGCGGCCGTCGAGGACCTGCTGTCCCGGCAGCTCTCCGGCCTGGAAACCCTGATCGATATCTCCTACCTGATCGCGGTGCAGGACATCTCGAAGGATGTGGCCAGGGCCGCTTTGCACCTCATCGAGTCGGTGGGCCGCACCGAAGGGTTGCAGTCCGCGCTGCTCGGAGGCTGGGTCGACGCCCTGGCCAGCGTCGCCGAACGCGCGATCCGGGAGGGGGATATCGCCCAGCGGTGGGAGCCGCGCGACGTCGGCCGCCTGATCGTGTCGATGTACCTGGGGCTGCGCCAAACCAGCGACCTGGACGACCCACGGGGATTTCTGCTCGACCTGGAAAGAAACTGGGTTCTGATCCTGGCCGCAGTCCTGCAGCCCGACCGGGCCGACTACTTCGGCCAATTCCTCCGGCGGCGGACCGCGCTGGCGGTGAAGGCCGCCCCGGCCCAGGTGAGCGCTACATGAGTCGGCACCGGCGGCGATCTGGCACGCGTGATCGAAAACCCTGCGCCGGCGGCTGTTAGGCTTATCCGGCTGACCAGCAAGAACAAGACGCCGAGGTCCGGAGCTGAACCGGATTGACATCACTGGGGAGGCATGGCCAATGGCGCGCCAGGTTCGATCCGAGGTAACCCGGCGGAAGATTCTGGACGCGGCGATCGACGTCTTCAGTGAGGTCGGCTACGCCGCCGCCGGGTGGGGCACCATCATCGAGCGAACCGGCATGACCAAAGGCGCCCTCTACCATCACTTCGATTCCAAAGAGGCGCTGGCGTCGGACATCATCGACGAGGGCGCCGAGGTGCTCCTCGGAGCTTTTCGCAACGTGTGTGGTTCTGCGTCGCCTGCCTTGGAGAACATGATCCACGGCACCTTCGCCATCGCCAACGTGCTGAGCACCGACAAGACGGCACGCGCGGCCGAGCAGCTGATCGCGGCCCTGAGTGGGTTCAATGACGCCGCCGCGCGCTGCTGCGCGGGGTGGGTGGCAGAAATGGCCGCGCAGGCCCGCGAGGCGATCGACGAAGGCGATCTGCGCGAGGACGTCGACCCACAGTCCCTCGCGGAGTCCATCGTCGGCGCCATGTTCGGCACCCGGTTGCTGTCCATCGCGGTGACCCGCAGCCGGCGCAGCGACGGCATGCTCGACGAGCTCAACGGGCAGCTGAGCAAGATCTGGATTTTTCTGCTTCCCGGCGTCGCGGCCGAAGCGTCACTGCCCTACTTCCAGCAGTTCCTGGCCCGTGAGGCACTGCGGCACACGCGGTCCAGCGCGTCGGCAGGTGCCGCGGCCGGAGCTCCGGAGGGTATCTAGCGTCAGGCGCTGACGGCGCGCGCCCGCCGGTCCTTCACGATGCGCGCCGGAACGCCGGCAACGTCGACGTCGTCGGGCACCGGCTTGGTCACGACCGCACCCGCGTAGATGCCGACGCGGCTGCCCACATCGGCGCCGAGCACCATCGCGCCCGGGTAGATGAAGACGTCATCGCCGATGCTGGGGTACTCGCCCGGACGACCCTCGCCGATCGTCACCCCTTGGTGAATGCGGCAGTTGGCTCCGATCTTGGCCCGGTGATGCACGTGTACCCAGCCGACGTGGGCGACGGAGAGGCCGGGTCCGAAGGCGTTGAGCGGAATGCCGAATCCCAGCTTCTCGCCGAGGAACTTCAGCCGCAGGCGAAGATAGCCCGCGACGAGGTGGCCGAACGGCGTCCGCGCGGTATTCGTCCAATATTCCGTCTTGCGCAGCATGCGCTGGAAGTAAGGGGCCCGGTGCATGATCCGGTAGTGATGCCGCCAGCGCTCAAGTCCTTGCGCATGCAAGTCCGCCTCGAGGTAGGACTCCAAGTCGTTGCGAGTCTTGATCACACCTGAAACCATACTACAGGTATCAAGAATGCCCTATCTGGATACCGTAAGTCTAGGTGAATTCATATCTTGCACCGGTCCGGGGCGTGCCCGGGCCGGCCGGCGTCTAGCGCTCCTCTTCCCACAACTGTTCGGTCAGGTCCTGGAAAGCGGCCAGGGCAAATTTGTCGTCAGCGCGCATCACCGCCGACCTGCTCATCAGCGCCCGCACCACCGAGCCGTCCTTGTGTGCCAACTCGACCACCATGTTGGCCAGGGCGTGCACGAACGAGAGCAGCGAGGACTCCGACTCCGGAGCCTGGTGGAAGATCTCGTGCAACCGCAGTGCCAGCACCTCTTCCGGATCGCAACCCACCATCTGGGCAAATGCGGTGTTGGTGAACAGGATGCTGCCGTCATCCGCGATGGCGAGAACGGGAACCGGGATCCGTTCGAGCACCACCAGCGCAGGCAACTGCTTCAAGGTGGTCATCGGGGATTGGCTGGGCTGCCGATTCCGTCTTCGCTCCACTTGGCGATTATGGCCTATCGCTGCGGCACGTCTCACACCGCTTACCCCGAAAACCTGAACCGCGGTTCGTAATGTGGCCGTCCGGCTTCGTATTTGTTACTTGACGACTGGCCCGGAAACCCACTTGCTGTCACTCCGCCTCGGGTGCTTGATACCGCGGAAACACCCCGGACGGTGCGGGCAGTGCCGTTCCGGGGGCCAGCCGGGCGCCGGCCGCGGCGAACGTCCGTTGCTCGTCGGTCTGGCCGAGCAGGTCGAGTAACTTGCTCGCCGAATCCGGCATCACCGGGCTGACCAGAAGCGCCGCGATGCGGACCACCTCGCAGGTGACGTAAAGGGTGGTCCGGAACCGTACCTGGTCTGCCTCCGCTTCGCTCTTGCGCAGCACCCAGGGTTGTTGCGCGGAGAAGTACCGGTTCGCCTCGCCCAGCATCAGCCAGATCGCCTCGAGCGCCAAATGCATTGCCTGCGAGTCGAAATGGACACGGACGCGATCCAAGAGCCCGTCGGCCGTGGCCAGCAGCTCAGTGTCCGCGGCAACGAACTCACCTGGTTCCGGCACCACCGCGCCCAGATTCTTGGCCACCATGGACAGCGAACGCTGAGCCAGGTTCCCGAGTTCGTTGGCCAGGTCGGTATTGATCCGGGTGATGATCGATTCGTCGCTGTAACTGCCGTCTTGCCCGAAAGGTATCTCGCGCAACAGGAAATAGCGGACCTGGTCCACGCCGAAGGTATCGACGAGCGCCACCGGATCGACGATGTTGCCCACCGACTTACTCATCTTCTCGCCGCGATTGTGCAGGAACCCGTGCGCGAAAACCCTGCGCGGCAGCTCGATTCCGGCCGACATCAGAAAAGCCGGCCAATACACGGCGTGGAATCTGATGATGTCCTTGCCGATCATGTGCAAATCCGCGGGCCAGTAGCGGGCGAACAACTCCGAGTCGGTGTCGGGAAAGCCGGCGCCGGTCAGGTAATTGGTCAGCGCGTCGACCCAGACGTACATGATGTGGTCCGGATGCCCGGGAACCTGTACACCCCAGTCGAACGACGTCCGCGAGATGGACAGGTCGTCCAAACCGCCGGAGACGAAGCTGACGACTTCGTTGCGCCGGGTCTCGGGGGCGATGAAGCCGGGGTTGTCCCGGTAGTGCGCCAGCAGCTTGTCGGCGTAGGCGGACAGCCGGAAGAAGTAGGTCTGCTCCTCGGTCCAGGTCACCGGCGTGCCGGTCTCGACCGCGATCCGGGTGCCGTCTTCGAGCAGGCGGGTTTCCGATTCGACGAAGAACCGCTCGTCGCGCACCGAGTACCAGCCGGCGTAATTGTCCAGATAGATGTCGCCGGCGGCCTCCATGCGCCGCCAGATTTCCTTCGACGACTCGTGATGGTCGGGGTCGGTGGTGCGGATGAACCGGTCGAAGGAGATGTTGAGCTTCTCCTGCATGCGCTGGAAAACGTCGGAGTTGCTGCGCGCCAGTTGCGCGGTCGGCACCCCGGCGGCCGCGGCGGCCTGGGCGACCTTGAGGCCGTGCTCGTCGGTTCCGGTCAGGAAACGCACGTCGAAGCCGTCGAGTCGCTTGAAGCGGGCGATGGCGTCGGTCGCGATGTACTCGTACGCGTGACCCATGTGCGGCGCGCCGTTGGGATAGGCGATCGCGGTGGTGACGTAATACGGCTTCGGCAGGTGTTGGTTCATTGCGGCTCCACCCTAATCGGGTCGCCCGGTGCCCTGCGTGTGCACATATCGTGGGCGGCGTGAGCGCCAGACGAGAAGCACCGCCGCCGCCGGAGCCGCTTTCGCCGTTGATCGACGCGCATACCCATCTGGACGCCTGCGGGGTTTCCGACGCGCCGGGAGTGCGTGCCCTGCTCGACCGCGCGGCGGCCGTCGGCGTCGCCGCGGTGGTCACCATCGCCGACGACCTGGAATCGGCGCGCTGGGTGACGCGCGCGGTGGAGTGGGATCCACGTGCCTACGGCGCGGTCGCCCTGCATCCGACGCGCACGGGCGCGCTGACCCCGGATGCGCGCGCCGAGATCGAGAGATTGGCGAACCACCCCCGCGTGGTGGCGGTTGGCGAGACGGGCATGGACCTGTATTGGCCGGGCCGGCTCGACGGATGCGCGCCGCCGGATGTGCAACGTGAAGCCTTCGCCTGGCATATCGACCTGGCCAAGCGGACCGGCAAGCCGCTGATGATTCACAACCGCGACGCCGACCGGGAGGTGCTTGACGTGCTGCGCGCAGAGGGCGCGCCGGAGACTGTGATCTTTCACTGCTTCTCATCCGGCAGTGAGATGGCTCGCACTTGTTCGGCGGCGGGATGGTTGCTGAGCCTGTCCGGGACGATCAGCTTCCGTAACGCCCGCGACCTGCGCGAAGCCGTTCCGCTGATACCGGTGGACCAGATATTGGTGGAAACCGACGCGCCATTTCTCACCCCGCATCCATATCGGGGCGCAGCGAACGAGTCCTACTGCCTGCCCTACACCGTGCGCGCCCTTGCTGAACTGGTGAATCGCCCGCCCGAGGAATTAGCGGAAATCACCACGAGCAACGCTCGCCGGGCGTACCGGCTGGATGAAGTGGAGGCTTCCTAGCTCCTGAACCGGCACAGAATCTTTCAGTAGGAGTTGCTCAGCACTCGCCGGTTCGTTACCGTCTTGTGATCGAACGGGTGGGCCTATGGGCCCATTTGTTATTTCAGCTGAATATGGTCGGTAGCTCGTCTCGAACTTTTGCTGCGTTGTTGCTGCGTAAGGGTCGTGGTAGGTCGGAACAGACTTGGGATACGTAGAGATTGACTGGGATTGACATTGAATCTGCTTACTAAACTTCATCAAACTGAATCGCCCACATTGCGCCTGCTGGTTGGCGCCCTGCTGTTGGCACTCACATTCGCCGGCGGATACGCCGTGTCCGCATCCAAGACCGTCACGCTGACCATCGACGGCACCTCGATGAAGGTGCAGACGATGAGGTCGCGGGTGATCGACATCGTCCGGGAGAACGGTTTCGCCGTCGAGGAGCGCGACGACCTGTACCCCGCTGCCGACGTCACCGTCGGCGACTCGGCCACGATCGTGCTGCGTCGCAGCCGGCCGTTGGAGATCACGCTGGACGGCCAGAACTCGCGGCAGGTGTGGACCACGGCCTCGACGGTGGACGAGGCGCTGGCGCAGCTAGCCCTGACCGACACCGCGCCCGCCGCGGCGTCGCGCGCCAGCCGTGTCCCGCTGGCGGGGATGGCCCTGCCCGTCGTCAGTGCCAAGACGGTTCAGATCGATGACGGCGGCACCGTCCGCACGGTGCACCTGCCCGCGCCGAACGTGGCCGAACTGCTCAACGCCGCCGGCGCGCCGCTGCAGGACAGCGACCAGGTGATCCCCGCTCCGGCGACACCGATCACCGACGGCATGCAGATCCAGGTCACCCGCAACCGGATCGAGCGCGTCACCGAGCGCGTGCCGCTTCCTCCGCCGGCGCGCCGCATCGAAGACCCCGAGATGAACATGAGCCGTGAGGTCGTCGAAGATCCGGGCGCCCCGGGCATGCAGGACGTCACGTTCTCCGTGGCCCAGGTGAACGGTGTCGAGACCGGTCGCCTGCCGATCGCCAATGTGGTGGTGACCCCGGCCCGCGAAGCCGTGGTGCGGGTCGGCGCCAAGCCCGGTACCGAGGTGCCGCCCGTCAGCGACGGAACCATCTGGGACTCGCTGGCCGGCTGTGAGGCCGGTGGCAACTGGGCCATCAACACCGGAAACGGGTTCTTCGGCGGTGTGCAGTTCGACCAGGGCACCTGGGAGGCCAACGGCGGATTGCGCTACGCCCCGCGCGCTGACATGGCCACCCGCGAGGAGCAGATCGCGATCGCCGAAGTGACCCGGCAGCGCCAGGGCTGGGGCGCCTGGCCCGTGTGCAGTGGACGAGTGGGTGCCCGCTGACGATCCGGCTGCTCGGGCGCACCGAGATCCGGCGGTTGGCCAAGGAGCTTGATTTCCGGCCGCGAAAGTCCTTCGGACAGAACTTCGTGCACGACGCCAACACCGTGCGCCGGATCGTCACGGCATCTGGCATCGGCAAGTCCGACGTCGTCGTGGAAGTGGGCCCGGGACTGGGTTCGCTGACGCTCGCGCTGCTTGATCGCGGCGCGACCGTGGCCGCCGTCGAGATCGATCCGGTGCTGGCCGCCCGGCTGCCCCAGACGGTGGCCGAGCATTCCAACAGCGAAGCCCAGCGGCTCACCGTGCTGCACCATGACGTGCTGACGCTGCGCCGTGGAGACCTCGCTCAGCAGTTGCCCACCGAACCGACCGCGGTGGTGGCCAATCTGCCGTACAACGTCGCGGTTCCGGCGATCCTGCATCTGCTTGCCGAATTTCCCTCCATCCGCACCGTGACGGTGATGGTGCAGGCCGAAGTCGCCGAGCGGTTGGCCGCCGTGCCGGGCGGCAAGGAATACGGTGTGCCCAGCGTCAAGGTGAACTTCTACGGCCGGGTGCGGCGCTGCGGCACGGTGTCGCCGACGGTGTTCTGGCCCATCCCGCGTGTCTACTCCGGCCTGGTGCGCATCGACCGTTACGAGACGTCGCCGTGGCCCACCGACGAAGGATTTCGCAAGCGGGTCTTCGAGCTGATCGACATCGCGTTCGCGCAGCGCCGCAAGACGTCGCGCAATGCGTTCGTAGAGTGGGCCGGATCGGGGAACGAATCGGCGCGCCGATTGCTGGCCGCCAGCATCGACCCCGCCCGCCGCGGCGAGACGCTGTCGATCGAAGACTTCGTCCGGCTGTTGCAGCGATCCGGTGACGGGGACCTCGGGAACGGCGCGGCGCCGGATCCCGTTCCGGCAACCACTGGGTGAGCACACACAGCGGGGGTGCCGCTACGTGTGGTTCGCCGCGGGCAGCGATAGTCTGCTGCGGTGTCAGCATCTGACGGCAACACCGCCGAGCTGTGGGTGCCCACCGGGTCAACCACCGTTCGGGTGCCGGGGAAGGTCAACCTCTACCTGGCCGTAGGCGACCGCCGCGACGACGGCTACCACGAGCTGACGACGGTTTTTCACGCCGTGTCGCTGTTCGACGAGGTGACGGTCCGCAATGCCGATGTGCTCTCGCTGGAGCACGTCGGCGAGGGCGCCGACACGCTGCCCACCGATGAACGCAACCTCGCCTGGCGGGCGGCCGAGCTGATGGCCGATCACGTCGGGCGCGCTCCCGACGTGTCGATCCTGATCGACAAATCGATTCCGCTGGCCGGAGGCATGGCCGGCGGCAGCGCCGATGCGGCCGCCGTGTTGGTGGCGATGAACGCCTTGTGGGAGCTCAACCTGCCCCGCCGCGACCTGCGGCTGATGGCCGCCCAGCTGGGCAGCGACGTCCCGTTCGCGTTGCACGGCGGGACCGCGCTGGGCACCGGGCGTGGTGAGGAGCTGGCCACCGTGTTGTCCCGCAACACCTTTCACTGGGTGCTGGCCTTCGCTGACAGTGGGCTGATGACGCCGGCGGTGTATGCGGAGCTGGACCGGTTGCGCGAGGTCGGGGATCCGCCGCGGCTGGACGAGCCCGGCCCGGTGCTGGCCGCGTTGGCGGCCGGTGACCCCCAGCAACTCGCGCCGCTGCTGGGCAACGAAATGCAGGCCGCGGCGGTGAGCCTGGATCCGGCGCTGCGGCGGGCACTGCGCGCGGGAGTGGAAGCGGGGGCACTGGCCGGCATCGTGTCCGGTTCGGGTCCCACCTGCGCCTTCCTGTGTGAATCGGCGGACTCCGCGGTGGACGTCGGCACCCAGTTGTCCGGGGCGGGCGTGTGCCGCACCGTCCGCGTCGCCACCGGGCCGGTGCCGGGTGCCCGTGTCGTCCCGGCGCCCGCGACGCATGGCGAATGAATCGCAGGGCCGTTAACGCGGCTGTGACATCGCACTCATGTCGCGTTACCGTTTGGCACTTACTTAAGGATTGCTTAAGATAATCCGCGGTGGCGAGTACCGGCAGCCCAACGCAGGGCC
Organism: Mycobacterium sp.; assembly: GCA_003987775.1. Lineage (GTDB taxonomy): Bacteria > Actinomycetota > Actinomycetes > Mycobacteriales > Mycobacteriaceae > Mycobacterium. The sequence goes on along the minus strand of RXJD01000106.1, from coordinate 9,193 downwards.
GCAGCTCTCTATCAAATCGAGACCTAACCGCTCCTCAACGTGTGCGCGCGCCTGCCTACAAGCGTGATGTGGCAAGTGCAACATGAAAGCTCGGACCTTGGGGACAGCGCTAGTACCGAGGAGGTTTGCGTGAGCAGGTTTACCGAGAAGATGTTCCGCAGTGCCCGAACGGCGACAACGGGCATGGTCACCGGTGAACCCCACGAACCTGTCCGTCACACCTGGGGCGAGGTGCACGAGCGCGCTCGTTGTATCGCAGGCGGCCTGGCCGCCGCGGGCGTCGGACTCGGCGACGCTGTCGGCGTCCTCGCCGGATTCCCTGTGGAGATCGCTCCGACCGCCCAGGGCCTGTGGATGCGCGGGGCGAGCCTGACCATGCTGCACCAGCCCACGCCGCGCACCGACCTGGCCGTGTGGGCGGAAGACACCATGACCGTCATCGGCATGATCGAGGCCAAGGCCGTCATCGTCTCCGAGCCGTTCACGGTGGCCATCCCGGTGCTGCAGGAGAAGGGCATCACGGTTCTCACCGTGGCCGACCTGCTGGCGTCGGAACCGATCGATCCGATCGAGGTCGGCGAGGACGAACTGGCGCTCATGCAGCTGACGTCGGGATCCACCGGTTCCCCGAAGGCGGTGCAGATCACCCACCGCAACATCTACTCGAACGCCGAGGCGATGTTCATCGGCGCCGAGTACGACGTCGACAAGGACGTCATGGTCAGCTGGTTGCCCTGCTTCCACGACATGGGCATGGTCGGATTCCTCACCATCCCGATGTACTTCGGCGCCGAGCTGGTCAAGGTGACGCCGATGGACTTCCTGCGCGACACGCTGCTGTGGGCCAAGCTCATCGACAAGTACAAGGGCACGATGACCGCGGCGCCCAACTTCGCGTACGCCCTGCTGGCCAAGCGGCTGCGCCGCAACGCCAAGCCGGGCGACTTCGACCTCTCGACGCTGCGCTTCGCGCTGTCCGGCGCCGAGCCCGTCGAACCCGCCGACGTCGAGGACCTGCTCGACGCCGGCAAGCCGTTCGGCCTGCGGTCGTCGGCGATCCTGCCGGCCTACGGCATGGCCGAGACCACGCTGGCGGTGTCGTTCTCCAAGTGCAACTCGGGCCTGGTCGTCGACGAGGTCGACGCCGATCTGATGGCCGCGCTGCGCCGGGCCGTTCCCGCCACCAAGGGCAATACCCGCCGGCTGGCTACGCTCGGGCCGCTGCTGAAAGACCTCGAGGCTCGGGTGGTGGACGAGAACGGCAACGTGATGGCGGCCCGCGGCGTCGGGGTCATCGAGTTGCGTGGTGAGTCCCTCACCCCGGGCTACACCACCATGGGTGGCTTCATCCCGGCACAGGACGAGCACGGCTGGTACGACACGGGCGACCTCGGCTATCTCACCGACGAGGGTCATGTTGTGGTGTGCGGCCGCGTCAAGGACGTCATCATCATGGCCGGCCGCAACATCTACCCGACCGACATCGAGCGGGCCGCGGGCCGCGTCGACGGCGTCCGCCCTGGCTGCGCGGTAGCAGTGCGTCTGGACGCCGGGCATTCCCGGGAATCGTTCGCCGTCGCCGTCGAGTCGAACGCCTTCGAGGACCCGGCCGAGGTACGCCGCATCGAACACCAAGTGGCGCACGAAGTCGTCAAGGAGGTCGACGTGCGGCCGCGCAACGTCGTGGTGCTGGGCCCGGGGACCATTCCGAAGACACCGTCGGGCAAGCTGCGCCGGTCGAACTCCGTCACCCTGGTCACCTAGGCAGCGCGCCGAATAGTGCCTCCGGCTCGCGCCGGGTGGCTTCTTCTCTTTCGCTTCGTGGCTGTCGGCTCTTGAGCTCGAGCCACCTCCTGGGCAATTCTCGTAATGCCATCTTTTTGGATGGTCGTTGCCCGTCTCCGAGGGGAGCCACAGGGATGTCGTCGCCAATCCGAGTGTTACTAGCAGTCGTCACTGTCTGGTTTGTCGCTGCGACGGTGGCCGGTTGCCACGACGGCCGCAGCATGGGGCCCACCGGGGAGCCGACCAGCGCCGGCCCCGCCGACGGCTCACGCGGCGTTTCGACCAAGTTCGTCAGCTACACCGCCAACCAGGGATTCGAAGCCACGGTAGCTGCGTTGACGAAGGCGGCCGCCGAGCACGGGATGACGATCGTCGGCGAAGTGAACCAGGACGCTGAATTGGCGGCGAACGGGCTGCGCCTGCCCGGAGCGCACACGTTCTTCGTCGGCAACCCGCAGCTCGGCAAAACGTTTTTCGATGCCACCAAAGCCATCGGCGCGGTTGTCCCGGTCCGTATGCACGTGTGGGTTGACGCAGACGGTCCGGCCCACATCGGCTATTTCGATCCGGCACCGCAGTTCGCGTCCGTCGATCCCGGACTCGGCGACGGCGGACAGCAGATCTCTCAGCAGATCCGAACCATTGCCGAAGCTGCCGCCGGCGGTCCGATGACCACAACCCCGGTCGAAACCCGGTTCGTCACGGTCACGGCCAACGGTGAATACGAGGCGACGATCGGCGCGCTGCACGATGCCGCCGACAAACACGGCATGGTCATCCTCGGTGACTTGAACGAAGAGACAAGGTTGAAGGCGGTGGGGGTGCAATCCCAGCACGCGCACAGTTTCTTCCTCGGTGATCCGCAGATCGGCAAAACGCTGTTCGGCGCTAACCAGGCGATCGGGGTGGTGGTTCCGGTGCGGGTGACGGTGTGGGCGAGCGACCGGGGTGGTCCGGCTTCGATCAGCTACTTCGATCCGGCCCCGGAGTTCACCGCTGTCGATCCGGCCCTGGCCGACGCGGGGAGGAAGATTTCGGACGCGATCCGCGCGACGGTCGACACCGCGGCCGGCAAGCCGTGACGCGCTGGTCTCGGTTGGTCAGCCACTGAGAAGGTTGGCGCTCACACTGGTGGACGTCATCGGCAGTCTCCCGGAAGTCGGGTGGCAGGAAGGTGGCTCGCCACAGTTGCTGCGTCACATGACTTAACTAGTGGCGCAGTTGATTTCGGCACTGATCAGGTTCCGATCAGACGTAACGACGCCCACAGCGCCACTACCGCCGCGACGACCGCGACCGGCGTGGTGAGCAACCCGAGTTTGGTGAATTCGCCCAGCTTGGTGGAGTGCCCGCGCTGGTGCAGGACGCGTCGCCACAGCATGGTCGCCAGTGACCCGGTGTAGGTGAGGTTCGGGCCGATGTTGACCCCCAGGAGAACCGCCAGGACGGCGGCGGGACCGGCGGGCGCCACCAGCGGAACCAGCATCAATACCGCGGGCAGGTTGTTGACGACATTCGCCGCCACCGCGGCAACGGCAGCGATGGCCAGCAATCCGAGCAGTCCATCGGGATGCGGAAGCCGGCTGCGCAGCGCGTTGTCGAGCCCGTTGTCGATGACGGCCCGCACCACCACGCCCAGGGCGAGCACGAAGATGAGAAAGGGGATGTCCGAGGAGCGGGCCATCGCGACAACGCCGGTCTTGCGTGACGCCGTCGCATGCACGGCAAGAACGAGGGCGCCCGCGGCGGCTGCCCATGCGGGATTGACGCCCACGGCAGAGGTGACGACGAAGCCGGCCAGGGTGGCGGCCACGGTGGCGATGGCAAATTTCGGGGGAGTGGGCATCGGCTCGTCGGCAGGCGGCGCTTGCGGCTCGGCGGCCCCCAGGTCTTCGCGAAAGAACCGTCGAAACACCAGATATTCCACGCCGATTGCGGCAACCCAGGGCAGCGCCATCAGGGCAGTGAAGTGGGTGAAGCTCAGACCGGTCGCCGACAACGCCAGCAGATTGGTCAGATTCGACACCGGCAGCAACAGCGAAGCGCTGTTGGAAAGATGGGCGCACGCGTAGAGGTGCGGACGGGCCCGTACCCGCAACTGCGCTGCAGTGGCCGACACCACCGGGGTGAGGAGCACGACCGTCGCATCGAGGCTGAAGACGACCGTCACCAACGAGGCCGCGGCGAATACCGCGAACAACAAACGCCCGGACCCCCCGCCGGCAGCGCGGGCGATCCAGGCGCCGCACCACGTGAAGAGCCCCTCCTCCGCGCACGCCTGCGACAGCACCAGGACGGCGGCCAGAAACCCGACGACCGGCGCCAGCTCGAGCACTTCGCTGCGTGCGTCAGCAAACGAAACCGCTCCGATACCGACCACGACGGCGGCAGCGGGCACTGCGATCACGGCCTCCGGCCAGCCGAATGGCCGGATTACCGCAGCGGTCAAGACCAGCGCCAGCAGCACAGCCGAAATCGACTCGGCTACAACTAGACTCAACCGATTGGCCCCCCGCCTCACACAAGTCGGTCAACGATACCCGAGGATCCGGCACCGTGCATGCGCTGTGGGTCGCGCGCGGACTCCGTCAACGGCGGTGTGACCAATCGCGCGCCGCCGCGACAAATGTGGTGACGAAATCTCTTTGTGCCGAGTCGAATTCGCTGCTGTAGTCCATCGCGTCGTTGACCGCCCGGTGCTCGAAATTCAGCGAACAGCAGTCCGTGAGGTAGCCCTCGATGTACATGCTGGTGGCGCTGAGGGTGACCAGCGCGGTGTCGTCGGTGACCGGTGGGTCGACGAGGTTGTGCGAGCCGGTGCGCAGGATGCGGATCTGGTCATCGACGAAGTGGTCCGCTTCCCGGGTAGCGCTTGCCCGGAGAATGCCGGTAGGACCCAGGTAGTGGCAGTTCAGCATGTCGTGGTCGGCGGTGCCGCGCGCCATCTTCACCTTCCCGCCGACCAGGTGATCGGCGACCCGCACCCCGGCGCATTCGGGAGCGATATCCTGTTGCGGCGCAGCGAAGTCCGTCGGTAACTTGTTGGCCACGATCCGGGCCAGGATGACCAGTTGCTGTTGGGTGACCATCTCGTTGGGTGCGCCCAGCAGGGGCGTCCAGGTGAGCACGAACTGGGTCGAACCATGGTCTACGGCGATCGCCGACTCCGTTTCCGCGCGCACGAAGAACGCTTTGTCGGAATCGACGGTGACGTCCTGGCTGTTCCGGACGCGGCGGCCGCCGATGAGATCGGCGACGTCGGAAACCGGCCCGCCGATCGGAACGCTGAGCACGACACCGCCGAGGTCGTCCTTCGGCCCGTAATGGCACGACGCCATGCCGGCCGCGTGAAACGTCGAAGTGTCCAGCCGCTTGGTCGCCAGAATCTGCGGGGTGAGGCGGTGATAGGTGGTCTGGACATCGGCGATCGGTAGCGCCGCGCACAGATCGGAGATCCGCGATTGCGGCGGGTTCGGCGCCGGCGCACACCCCGTAGTGGCCAGCAGGAAAGCCGTGGCCAGCAGGAGGCATGCGGCCCCGTGTCGCAAGGTGTGCATCCAGGCCGACGTTACGGGACTTCTGTTGGCCGGCCTACCACGCGTGGACACGGTTCTGGGCGGGCTCGAGCCCGAATTCGATGAGCAACTCTGCGGCGTCGGCCGCCTGCTCACAGATGGTGGGGATTTCGGCGCGCTCGGCGGCGTTGAACGGCTCCAGCACGAAGGCTGCCGGATCTTTCCGTCCGGGCGGGCGGCCGATCCCGATCCGGACGCGGTGAAAGTCTTTGCTGCCCAGGGCGGCAGCCACCGAGCGCAACCCGTTGTGGCCTCCTTCGCCACCGCCGAGCTTGAGCCGGATGCGCCCGAAATCGAGATCGAGTTCGTCATGCAGCACGATGATGTCGGCCGGCGGCACCGAGTAGAACTTGGCCAGCGGACCCACCTGGCGGCCCGACTCGTTCATGTAGCAGCGTGGCTTGGCCAGCACCACCGGACGTCCAGCCAACCGGCCGGTGCTTATCTCGGCGCCGGAACGCTTGTGCGCCTTAAACTTCGCACCAAGCCGGGCGGCGAGGACGTCGGCAACCATGAACCCGACATTGTGCCGGGTCCGGGCGTAGTTCTCGCCCGGATTGCCCAGGCCGACCACCAGAAGGGGTTCGGCCACGGTGTGCTACTCGGACTCGGCTTCGGCTGCCTGGGCCTCGCCCGCTTCTTCGCCGGCTTCGCCCTCTGCTGCCGCGGCCTCGCCTTCCTCGCCCGCACCCTCTTCGGCCAGGTCCTCGGCGGTGGGCGCCTGCACCACGTTGACCACGAGCAGTTCCGGGTCGGAAATCAGGGTCACACCGCGGGGCAGCTCGATCTGGCCGGCGGTGAACTGGGTGCCGATTTCGGCGCCCTCGATCGACACCGTCAGCTGCTCGGGGATCGACAGCGCCTCGGCCTCGATCTCGATGGTGTTGGCGTCCTGGGTGACCAGGGTGTCCGGACCCGCCTCGCCCTCGACGACGACGTTGACCTCGACGGTCACCTTCTCGCCGCGCCGTACGACCAGCAGGTCGGCGTGCTGGATGGTGCGGCGGATCGGGTGGATGTCCAGCGCTTTGGTCAGTGCGAACTGTTCCTTACCGGCGATGTTCAGGGTGAGCACCGCGTTGGTGCCCGAGTGCCGCAGCACAGCCGCGAAGTCGTGTGCGTCCAGTTCGAGATGCTGCGGGTCGGCGCCGTGGCCGTAGAGGACGGCGGGAACCTTGCCGCTGCGGCGGGCCCGGCGGGATGCACCCTTGCCGGTCTCGGTACGCACCGTGACGGCGAGTTGGTTGACTGTTGCTTTGGCCATGTGTCGCTCCTGTATGTAAGGCACGGCCAGGGATCGCGACAGAATGCCGGTCTCCGTCGATAACGGTGCTGGTCTGTTGCCCAGCTACCCTCGCCGTGACGCCGGGTCAGGTTATCGCACCGGCGGGCCAGAGCGGAAATCCCCCCGGGGGTCGCCCAGTGGCGCGAGCAGACGTGAACTCGCACTGGAACGCGCGTTCCAGTGCGAGTTCACGTCTGCTCAGCGGGGGGTCAGAGCGGAAACGAGGTGCCGGTGAGCTGCTCAGAGAGGTCCCACAGCGCGGTGGCGGTCTTCGTGTCCCGGGCGGCGCCGCTACGACCGACCGGCTGGGTCCGGCCCACGTAGCCGAGTCGGGGCCCGATGAACGAGTCGCCGGGTAAGTCCTGGGAGGCGGCGTACAGCGTCTGGCGGGCGCCGAAGTCGGCGTCGGTGGCGATGACGCGTGTGGCCGCCGACATGATCGCGTCACCGAGCTTGCGCCCGGAGGCGCCCTGCAGATTGGTGTGCGAGTAGCCGGGGTGCGCCGCCAGCGCACGCAGCAACGAACCCGTCCTGTCGAGTCGGCGCTGCAGTTCGCTGGTGAACAGCAGGTTGGCCAGCTTGGACTGTGCGTAGGCCAGCCACGGCGAGTAGCGGCGGTTCTTGTAGTTGAGGTCAGCCAGGTCGATCCGGCCGGGCCAGTGCGCCATCGAGGACACCGTCACCACCCGGTCGCTCAGTTTCGGCAGTAGCAGGTTGGTCAGCGCGAAGTGGCCGAGGTGGTTGGTTCCGATCTGACTCTCGAAGCCGTCGACGGTCAGCGAATACGGCACGGCCATGATGCCGGCGTTGTTGATCAGGACGTCGGCGCTCTCGACACCCTCGGCGAATTCCCGCACCGACGACAGGTCCTGCAAGTCGAGTGCCCGAACCTGCACCAGGCCGCGGATGCCGGCTGCCGCTTTCTCGCCTTTGGCCGTATTGCGGACGGCCATGATGACCGTGGCCCCGCGCCCGGCCAACTCCCGGGCCGTCACCTCGCCCAGTCCGCTGTTGGCGCCGGTGATGACGACGGTGCGTCCGGCGAACGAGGGAAGGTCAGCAGCTGTCCAATTGGTCATGGTCTCAGTCTGCGGCGTCGAACTCCAAGGGCACGCTCAGGGGTCCGGTGATGCCGCTCATGGCGCGCCACGGGCCGGAACCGGTGAGGCGTGGGTTGGTCATGCGGGCGGTGATGACGCGAATGGCTTCGGTGAGTTCGAGACGGGCGAGGTGAGCACCGAGGCAATAGTGGACGCCGCCGCCGAAATTGAGGATCGGCGCCGGGCCTACCCGGGCGATGTCCAGACGTTCGGGATCTGGGTAGGCGTTGCCGTCCCGGTTGGCCGAGGCGGTATTGGCCAGCACCAGGGTGCCTGCGGGGATCCGCACACCGGCCAGCTCGACATCCTCGGCGGCCTGCCGGAGGGTGCCGAAAATGATTGGGCTGTAACGCATCAACTCGTGGACAGCGGCGTCGGCTATCTCCGGGTGACGGGACACCATAGCCCATTCGGCGGGGTGGGCGGCCAAGGTTTGCACCGCGGCAGCGAGTTGATTGCGGGTGGTGTCGGTGCCGGCGCCCAGCAAGGTGGCGCACAGCATCAGCAGTTCAGCATGAGTGAGCCGGTCGCCGTCATCCTCGGCGCGGATGAGGTCGGAGATGAGGTCGTCGGTCAACGACTTGCGCCTTAAGGCGATCAGGCCTTCGAGGTAAGAGTCGAGTTCCTGCCACGCGGTGAGGATCCGCGGAGCGTCCTGCGCGACGGTGGCCTCGAACAGCTTCTTGATGTCGTCGGTCCAGTCCGAGAACAGCTGCCAGTCCGCGGCGGGCGCGCCGAGCAGCGCGCAGATGATCGTCACCGGAAAACCCGCGGCGAGGTCGGTGACGACGTCACAACGGCCAATGCCGACGTGGCGCTCGACCAATCCGGTGATGATGTCGACGGTCAGAGCGCGCAGCCGCTCCGCAGCCCGCGGCGAAAATGCTTTGGACACCAGCCGGCGCAGGCGATGATGCTCGGCGCCGTCCAGGCCGAGGATGTTGCTGACCGCCCTGTCCCACAACGGTCCTGAAGTGATTCCGCGAGCGCCCAGCCCCAGGCCGTGCGCCGTGACAAATCGGTTGTCTCGCAACACCTGGCGAACCAGGTCGTGACTGAGGACCTCGGGTCCGTAGGGGCCGACGGCTATCGGCGCCTGATCGCGGGCTTCGGCGAGGACGCGGTGCGCCGCCGCCGGATCGGTGAGGTGGTCGTAGGCAATGGTGGGCAGACCGGCTTCGAAAACGCTCGGGCAACGGAGGGAGGTGGGGATGCTCATGGCTACCGACTATTCGGCGGACGGCGGTCCAGACCATCCGCCGCAGCGCGCAATTCTGCGCGCTGAACGGCGTACATTGCGCGTGCTCGCTGCCCCGATTTGCGCGGATGCGCGGATGTTGTTTCTGGGTTGCGGGGGCGATGCTGGCTACTATGAGCCAACATGCGGAGATGCCGTCGCTGACCTGGGGTGAGTGGGGTGTGAGCGAGTTGCTGCCGACGGGGACGGT
>RXJD01000034.1 GCA_003987775.1 Mycobacterium sp. | reverse complement strand
AGCCGGACCATCTCGTTCTACCGTGACCCGAATCGCCCCAACAGCGATCGAACAGGCCCCGTCCCAAACGCTCTTAATTCAGCAGTCTCCTAGCGCAGGGTCACCGGCACTGATTCGTACACGGTCATGTTGTTGGCCAGGTGCGGCAGCCGCAGCCTGGGTTCGCCGAGTTCGATCGTGTTGGTAGGCAACAGAATTTCGTCGAGGGCCGCCCTGACCTCGGCGCGGGCCAGCATTGCACCCAGACAGTGGTGGGCACCGCCACCACCAAAAGACTGATGCGGGTTGGGATCACGGCGGACGTCAAAGCGGTAGGGGTCGGCGAAGACGTCCTCATCGCGGTTCGCCGACCGCAGCATGGTGACCACGCGGGCACCCTCGGGAATCAGGGTGTCGCCCAGCGTCACATCCTTCGTCGCCCCGCGTACCCAGAAGATGATGGGCGTGGAGTAGCGGATCACCTCTTCCACCGCGGTGGCGCGTGCCTGCGGATCGTTCCGGTACAACGCGATCTGGTCTGGGTTGGCGACGAACGCCCGGATGCCGTCGCACAACGCGTTGCGTGTGGTGTCAGCGCCGGCCAGGCCGAGGATGAAGAAGAAAATCTCCAGCTCATTGGCCGGCAGCAGGAAGCTCTCCCCCGAATCCGCGGTGATCTCGGTGGTGCACAGCGCACTCCAGATGTCATCCACGGGATGGTCACGCTTGTGGGTGGTCAGCTCACTGGCGTACTGGAACAACTCCAGGAAGGGCATCAGGTCGTCACCGTCGGGAACCGACATCTGCCCGCCCGCGGTCTTCAACACTTTGTCGATGAGTGCGAACACACGCGGCCGGTCGGCTTCGGGAATCCCGACGATATCGCCGATTACCGAAATCGGAAGTCCCGCAGCAAGATCTACGAATTCGCCGCCACCGTCGCGTAACAATGCGCCGGCCATCGCCTTGGCGCGGGCGCGAATGCCGTCCTCCAATTTCGCCACGGCCCGCGGCGTGAAGGCACGGGTGATCACCCTGCGGCGGATGGTGTGATCCGGCGGATCCAGACTCACGATGGCCGGGTACGCGTCGAACAGGGGCACATCCTGAATCAGTGGCCCGCGAGTTGCCGTGAACGATTCATAATCGCGATGCACACGGGCGACGTCGGCATGCCTGGTGCAGACCCAGAATTCCCGGCCTACCGCGGATTTGACGTCATCGGTGAGTTTCTGGTGGAAGACCGGCGTACGGGTCCGCAACTGCTCAAACAGCTCGTCGGGGAACTCCGAAGCCCACAACCCGGGCTCGGCCAAGTCGACCGCGGTGTCCGTCACGATCCCCCCTGTATCTCGTTGCGCAGGCCGCTGAGGATCAGGCGCAGGCCATAGGAGAACTTCTCATCGCTGGGCCCGTCGTCGGTGCGGCGCAGGTGCTCAAGCTGCACCGAGCCCAACAGGTGGACATACAACGCAGCGTGCGCCGCCTCGAAATGCTCGGCGCGCAAACTCGATTCATGCAGGATGCGGCGAGTGGCACGATCCATCTCGGTCGCCGCCGCGGTGTGCGGGTGTCCCTGCAGCAGGCCGGCGATCCCCGGAACCTCGACGAGCACCTGCCACGCGTTCATATAGAGCGCGACCAGTCGGGATTCCCAGTCGCCGTGCAGTGGCACCACGATCTGCGCCAGTACCGATTCGATCAGCAGATCGAGCAGTTCGGACTTGTCGCGCACGTGGTAGTACACCGACGACGGCCGGGTGCCTGCTTCGGCCGCCAGCTCCCGCATCGTCACCTTATGCACACCGACTCGCTTGGCCAACTGCCACAGGTGCTTGGTGAGGTGGTCACGATCCAGTGCGCCGTAACGCAGTACCGGCGCGTCCATTCCTGCCCCCGTTTCGAACAACGTTCTGATTAGAACAGTGTTCGAGTCGGGCTGTCAACGGTTACCGTGGGGCATGCGGCGCGTGGTGCAATGGTCGACCGGCAATATCGGCAAGCGGGCACTGGGCATCCTGCTCGAGCGCGACGACTTCGACGTCGTGGGAGTCCATGCATTCGGCGGGGACAAAGTGGGTTGCGACGCCGGGACCCTGGCCGACCGAGAACCCTTGGGGCTGAACGCGACCGACGACGTCGACGCACTGCTGGATCTGGCCCCGGACTGCGTCAACTATATGCCGCGGGTCATCGACTTCGAGCTGGTGGCCAGGATGCTCCGCCAGGGGATCAACGTCGTCACGACGGGAGATTTCCTGACCGGCACCCACCACCCGGCCGAGCGTGCGGCGCTCGAGACGGCGGCCCGGGCCGGCGGTGCCACGTTTCTCGGCACCGGTTTCGAGCCCGGATTCATCAACGTGGTGGCCGGCTTCCTCACCGGTGCATGCCGCCGGGTGCACAGCGTCAAGCTGGTGGAGACGCTGGACTGCACCACTTATCCGGTGCGGGACGCCTGGCGGGTGCTGGGTTTCGGCAAGCCCCCCCGCCAGCGGATTGTGCCGATCGACCCCGCCGCCCAACGCTTCGGCCTGGGTTACTTCGAAACGCTGGACATGGTGGCCGCCATGCTGGGCGCCGAGCTCGAGGCCAAAGAGGCGTTCGTGGAGAACGCGGTGGCCAAAGAGGATGTGGAACTCGGCTGGATCACCTACGAAGCCGGCACCGTCGCCGGTCAGCGCCGAACCTACCGCGGGCTACGCAATGGAAAGACGGTGGTCGAACTGGCCATCTGCTGGACCATGAGCAGTGACGGGCTCGATCCGCAATGGAACGATCCCGAAGGCTTCAGCATCGTGATCGACGGGCAGCCATTCGTCGACGCGACGATCCGCTTCGGACGTGCCGGGCAGGACGCGATGACCGTGTTGATGGACAGCACCGCCGTGGCGGCCGTCAACGCCATCCCCTTCGTCTGCGACGCCGCCCCCGGCGTCATCACGCCGATAGACCTGCCTGTCACCGGATCCTACGGGGCCCTGGGCTAACCCCCTTTGGGGCCGCCCTGCGCCCAGCCCCGGTGCCCAGCCCCGGTGCCGCCGACTGTGAATCTCAAGACGCGACACACCCGTATCGCGTCGGGCATTTCACAACCGGTGCGCGTGGCCGGCACGCCACTGACGGGGCGAGCCGCCGTGCGCCCTGCTGAAGAGCCGGCTGAAGTATCCGGCGTCCGCTATGCCGACACGCCTGGCGACCTCGCCAACGGGGAGATCGGTCTCGGCCAACAGGTCGCGTGCTTCGGCCATGCGCCGCTCGATGATCCACTCCTGCACCGTCCGTCCGGTGCGACGGCGGACGACCGTCGTCAGGTGACCCGGCGTCATGCCGACCTCGCCGGCCACATCGCGCAGCGACAGCGGTTCGCCGATCCGGCGGTCGATCACAGCGAAGACATCGGCCAACAACGGTTCGCCGCTGCGCCGCAGATCGCCGACGATGTCGCCGGCCAGCCGGGCCAGTTCGATCAGCAGGAGGGTCAGGTGCGCCAGCGCAGCCTGCCGGTAGCTTTCCCGGCGTGTGGTGAGCTCAGCTTCTATGGACCCGATCGCGCTGTCCCACAGAGGTTTACGATCAGCCGGTACCTCCAGACGCAGCACCCCGCCGGACTCCCCATGCAGGAACGGGAACAGCAGCGGATGGGTCTGCCATGCCGGCCACGGCGACCGCGCGTCCTCACCGAGTGCTACCGGATCGAAGAACACCGCAATGCCGTCGCCGACGGGAAAGACGTGCTTCGGGTCGAGGACCTTGCCCGGGGCGGCGACGTACACCACTTCTGCCTCGGGCACGTACCAGAGCGCGGGGAAGTCGTGGATATGCGGCCGGCCTTCGGCGAACTCGTGATAGCGAACCACCGACACGGGGGGTATCTCGGGGTCGGTCCGGTAACCGTAGACCGGCACGCCACCACGGTGCCGGCGGAGCCGGGTGGCTTGGGTCATACTGCCAAAGATAATCCAAGTTGAGGCAATGATCACCCAATCATGCTGTCGAACAACGCGTGAATATGGTCTGTATGACCAATTATCATTCAAACGACTTTCTGCCTGCGACCGGTCACCAGGCGCTGCTGCCCGCGTATGACCTCATGTCCCGCTTGCTGGGCTTCACCAGCGTCTATCAACGGCTTATCGAGCAGGCCGAACTCGCCGACGGACAGCGCGTACTGGAAATCGGTTGCGGCACCGGGAATGTCATCATCAAAGCCAAGCGATCTCGGCCTGGGATCGACGCGGTCGGGTCCGATCCCGACCCCCGGATCCTCGACCGGGCACGGCGAAAGGCAGCCGGTCTGACCGGAATTCGGTTCGATGCCGCCTATGCCCAGCGTTTGCCCTACGCCGATGGCGAGTTCGACCGGGTGCTGTCGTCGATGATGCTTCACCACGTTGGCGCAGACGCCAAAGCCGCTGTGGCCGCCGAGGCGTTCCGCGTGCTGCGGCCGGGTGGACGCCTGCACCTCGTCGACATCGCCGGCGGCGCGCACGCTCACCACGGTCTGCTTGCACGACTGGTAAAGCGAAATCCACATTTCAGTGACAACATCGGCGACGCGATTCCGCGGCTGCTGAACGAGGCCGGGTTCGAATGCAGAGAGGTTGCCCGGCAGACGCAGCGTGTGGTCGGACAGCTCGCGTACTACCAGGCCATCCGCCCTGCCTAGGCGCCTCGCGCATCCGGCGCTGATCGATCGCCACCTTCGGTGTCACACCGTGGGCGAGTGCCCTCACCGTTGCGCCATGCCGGCAATGAATGCGTCGAGATCGGTGTTCTTGGCATCGACCACCGCCTTGAGGTCGGGCAGGTAGTGCTCGAATCGATCACTGTCGATGGCAGCGATGATGCCCTCGGCAACCTCTTCCGGCGTGACCTTGGGGCCGCTGTACTCGGGCGGTTCATTGTCGGGCTGGTCCCAGATCTCGGTGTCCACCGGGCCAGGCTGGATCAACTTCACCGACACCCCGGTGCCCGCCAAGTCGATGGCCATCGCCTCGCTCCAGCCGCAGAGGGCGAATTTGCTCGCGCAGTAGGCGGATTCAGCGGCGATGCCGAGCCGTCCGGCGACGCTCGACACATTGATGATGGTGCCTGCCCGTCTGGCAAGCATGCGCGGCAACAGAGCCAGTGTCAGCCGCATCGGAGCGAGGAAGTTGACCTGCATGACGCTCTCGACCTCGACCGGCTTGAGCGCGGTCACCCTGCGCCGCTTGGGGATTGCGGCATTGTTGACCAGTACGTCGATGCCGCCCATGGCGTGCCAGGCTTGCAGCGCGAGCCTACTGGCGGTAATGCCGTCGGCGAGATCGGCGACCCACATCATCGAATCCGGTGAGCCGCGAAGGCAGTCAGCCAGGACCTCCGTCAGCCGGTCTTCACGGCGCGCCACCACCCCCACCACTGCGCCCCGGGAGGCCAGTGCCCTGGCCAGAGCCGCGCCGATTCCCGATGACGCCCCCGTGATGAGCACGCGTTTGCCGTCCACCTTGTCATTTAACAAAGTCGGGTTACTCATCGCTTCAGCGTGCCTTAATTAGACCGTCAAATGGTACCGATTCGGTCCAACTTTCCTGGGGCGGAAATGCCACAGATCGAAGCGGCGTTGTACAGACGGCACTAACCCCGACAGATAGGACAAGCATGCCACGCGCTGACGACGACAATTGGGATCTCGCGTCGAGTGTCGGCGCCACCGCGACCATGGTCGCCGCGGGGCGCGCGATGGTGACCATGGCCCCTGACGGCTTGATCAAAGATCCGTTTGCCGAACCACTGGTGCGGGCGGTCGGCGTCGACTTCTTCATCAAGATGATGGACGGCGAACTCGACCCCGCGGCGTTCGAGAACATCACACCCGAACGTGTCCAGGCGATGATCGATGGAATGGGCGTGCGCAGCAAGTACTTCGACGAATACTTCGCCGACGCCACCGGTTCCGGTATCAGGCAGGTCGTGATCCTGGCGTCCGGACTCGACGCGCGCGCCTATCGGCTGCCCTGGCCGGACGGCACAGTGATCTACGAGATCGACCAGCCTCAGGTCATCGAGTTCAAGACCACGGCGCTGGCCGACGTCGGGGCCGAGCCGACCGCGACTCGGCGCACCGTCGCCATCGACCTGCGCGGCGACTGGCCCACTGCGCTCAAGCAGGCCGGTTTGGACACCAGCCAGCCCACCGCGTGGCTGGCCGAGGGGCTGCTGATCTACCTTCCCCCAGAAGCCCAGGACCGGCTGTTCGACAACATCATCTCTCTCAGTGCCCCCGGCAGCACCGTCGCGACCGAATTCGTACCCGGCATCGTCGATTTCGACGTGGAGAAGGCGTCGGAGATGTCCGGCCGATTCCGAGACCACGGCGTCGACATCGACATGGGCTCGCTGGTCTATTCCGGTGCCCGCAATCACGTCGTCGACTACCTGCGCGACAAGGGCTGGAAGGCGGACGGGGTGACGCGGACCGAACTGTTCACCCAGCACGGACTGCGCATTCCCGGCCCCGACGACGATGACCCGCTGGGCGAGATCGTCTACATCAGCGGCCGCTTCGAAAGCTAGCGGCGCACGCTCAGAAGCGCGCCTGGCCCAACCACTGCACGCGGGCACCGGTCATCGTCTGCTCGACGTGGTCGACGATTCCGGCCACCGAGCGGGTGAGCAGCGCGCCGACGGCTTCGGACAGCGAAGCAGCGCCCGGTTGTGACGACGCCCGCGGCCGCAGCATGTCCAGCAGCGACGAGCCGGGGTAACTCAACACGCGCACCTCGGTGTCCGGGTCCAGCCCGGCCAGCACCTTGGCGCGGCGCACCGCGGCGCGGAAACCACCGAGTTCGTCGACCAGACCGCGCTCGAGCGCGTCGGCGCCCGTCCAAACCCGCCCGCGCGCAACGATATCCACGTCCTTGGTGGTCATGTTGCGGCCGTCGGCGACACGCTGCACGAAGTCGGTGTAGAACAGGTCGGCGTCGGCCTCCTGCCTGGCCTGCTGCTCCGGCGTGAACGGGGTGTCGATCGACCAGGCATCGGCGTTGGCGTTGGTGCGGACCGTGTCCGAGGCCACCCCCAACCGGTCCTTGAGGTCGCGTACCACCAACTTCCCGGTGATGACCCCGATGGAACCGGTGATCGTGCCCGGGTTGGCGACGATCGCGTCGGCAGCCATCGAGACGTAGTAACCGCCGGACGCGGCTACCGAGCCCATCGACGCCACGACCGGCTTGCCGCGCTCGCGAGCTCGTTTCACCTCCCGCCAGATGGTCTCCGATGCCGTGACCGAGCCGCCGGGACTGTCCACCCGGACCACGATCGCCGACACCGAATCGTCGGCGGCGACCTCGCGCAGTGCCGCCGCGATGGTGTCCCCGCCGGCATTCGACGGACCGAGAGGCAGGCCTTGCGGACCGCCCCGGCCGTTGACGATCGTTCCTTCGACGGTGACCACAGCGATGGTGGGCTTCGCCCGGCGCCCGGGAATTGCGGGCACCGGCGGTGCCAGACGCGGCCGGGCCGCACCCGCATAGCGCGCCAGATACATCCGCGGCGGCTTCTCCTCGGCGTCGACGTCACCGTTCGACGAACTGTCCCCGACGCCGACCAACTCCGCCACGCGGGAGTATGCCTCGTCCCGGAATCCGATCCGATCGACCAGCCCGGAAGCCAGCGCGTCTTCGCGCATCAGCGGCGCGCGGTCGGCCATGGCGTCGAGCGACTCGACGGCGATCTTGCGTGATTCGGCCACCGCCTGCCACACCTGACTCTGCAGGCTCTCGAGCATGCGGGTGACCGCCTCGCGGTGCGCATCGGTGAAGCCGTCTTCGGTGAAAAGGTTTGCCGCAGATTTGTATTCGCCGCGGGCTACGAACTGAGCCTCGATGCCCGCCTTGTCCAGCGCATCGCGCAGAAACATCGCATTGGCCGCGAAACCGATCAGCCCGACTCCCCCGGACGGCTGCATCCAGATCTCCCGGAACGCCGACGCCAGGTAGTACGACAGCGTGCCCGGGTAGGTTTCCGCCCATGCCACGGACGGCTTGGCGGCGCTGAACGCCGCAATGGCGTCGCGCAGTTCCTGGACCGCCCCGATCGGCGAGGGCGGCAGCTGCACCCGGGCGATCATCCCCGCCACCCGCGGGTCCTCGGCGGCGCGGTGAATCGCGGCGACCGTCTCCCGTAGCGACATCTGACGGCCGCCGCCGGTGATGATGGTGAACGGGTCGAAGCCGGTGGACTCCGGTGGCGTGCTGCGCAGGCTCAACTCCAGCACGCAACCATTCGGCACGCCGTGGTGGCGAGCGGTGTCCACCCGGTCGAAAAGGGCACGGACTTCGCCGGCGCCGGGCAGCGTAGGTAAAAACGCGAACATCTTTGAAGCCTACCGATCGGCGCCGACCCGGCCCGTACGGTGGAGCCCGTGAGGTACTCCATCGCTATCCCTCAACTCGTTCCGGGCGACTTCGACGCCGAAGGGCTGCGCTCCTATCTGGCCCGCGCCGAGCAACTGGGGTTCGAGGGTGGCTGGGTGCTCGAACAGATCATCGGCGCCTCACCGCTGCTGGCTCCGCTGGAACTGCTGGCGTATGCGGCGGCGTGTACGACGCGACTGCGCCTGGGCGTCGCGGTGCTGGTGACGTCGCTGCATGATCCGTTGCAGCTCGCTTCGTCGATCACCGCGGTCGACCGCCTCAGCCACGGCCGGCTCGACATCGGGGTCGCACCCGGTGGCGGCCGCCGCAAGTTCGCCGCCTTCGGGGTCGAAAGTGATTCCTACATAAGCTATTTCACCGAAGGCCTGCAGCTCATGAAAGCGGCTTGGTCCGACGAGCCGCGGGTGACGTTCCACGGCAGGTTCCGCGATGTCGACGACCTGCCCATCCAGCCCAAGCCGGTCCAGCGGCCGCACCCGCCGCTGTGGTTCGGCGGCACCGCACCCAAGGCGCTGGCCCGGGCGGTCCGGCACGGCGACGCCTTCCTCGGCGCCGGTTCGTCATCCACGTCGGACTTCGCCCAGGCGGTGCAAACCGTGCGTCGCGAACTCGCCGAACAACAGAAGGACCCGGCGGGCTTCACGATCGGCAAGCGCGTGTACCTGATGGTCGACGACGACGCCGACCGTGCCCGCGAGCGGGTGCTGGCCGGGTTGCGTCGCATCTACGGGAGCATGGCCGGGATCGAGACGGTCCCGGTCTACGGCACACCGTCCGATGTCGTCCGCGGACTCCGCGAAGTGATGTACGCGGGCGCGCAGATGCTGCTGTTCAATCCCGTCGGCGAAAATGTCGCGGAGGACCGCGAGCAGATGGATCGCCTTGCCGCGCAGGTCATTCCGCGGTTGAGTTAGGTTGCGCGAGCTGGGGGCACCGCCCGCTTGCGGGGGAAAGTAAAAGCTCCCGACACGCCGGGCGTGCGGGAGCTCTTACGTCTGCTCGCGGTATGAAAGTTCGCGGTGTTACAGCTCGGTGGCGCTGCCGCCGGCAGCGGTGATCTTCTCCCGAGCGCTGCCACTGAACTTGTGCGCGGTCACGTCGACGTTGACGGTCAGCTTGCCGTCGCCGAGCACCTTGACCAACACGTTCTTGCGAACCGCGCCCTTGGCCACCAGCTCGTCGATACCGACCGCGCCGCCCTCGGGGAATAGCCGGTTGATGTCGCCGACGTTGACCACCTGGTACTCGGTGCGGAACCGGTTGCGGAAGCCCTTCAGCTTGGGCAGCCGCATGTGGATGGGCATCTGCCCACCCTCGAAGGTCGACGGGACGTTCTTACGGGCCTTGGTGCCCTTGGTGCCGCGGCCCGCGGTCTTACCCTTGGAACCCTCACCGCGGCCGACTCGGGTGCGCGCGGTCTTCGACCCGGGCGCAGGCCGCAGGTCGTGCAGCTTGATGGTCACTTGGCCTCCTCCACCTCAACCAGGTGGCTCACCACGGAAATCAATCCACGCGTCTGCGCGTTGTCTTCGCGGATCACCGAGTGGCGAATCTTGCGCAGACCCAGCGTGCGCAGGCTCTCGCGCTGCTTCCAGCGCGCACCGATGGTGCTGCGCACCTGGGTGATCTTCAACTGGCTCATTGTGCTGTTCCCTCTCGCGCTGCCCCCGCATTCAAGCTAGCGGCCAGCGCATCACTTTCGCGGCGGGCCTTGAGCATCCCGGCCGGAGCGACGTCCTCGATGGGCAGGCCGCGCCGAGCGGCGACCTCTTCGGGACGCTGCAGCATCTTCAGCGCGGTCACGGTCGCATGCACCACGTTGATCGCGTTGTCGCTACCCAGCGACTTCGCCAGGATGTCGTGCACGCCAGCGCATTCCAGCACCGCGCGGGCCGCACCACCGGCGATCACACCGGTACCCGGGCTGGCCGGGCGCAACAGCACGACGCCGGCTGCGGCCTCGCCCTGGACCGGGTGCGTGATGGTCCCGCGGATCAGCGGCACCCGGAAGAAACCCTTGCGGGCCTCCTCGACGCCCTTGGCGATCGCGGCGGGAACCTCTTTGGCCTTGCCGTAGCCGACGCCGACCATGCCGTTGCCGTCGCCCACGATGACCAGGGCGGTGAAGCTGAATCGCCGACCACCCTTGACCACCTTGGAGACACGGTTGATCGCGACGACCCGCTCCAGGTAGTTGCTCTTGTCGCCGTCGCGATCGCGGTCGCGTCCGCCCCGGCCACCGCCGTCGCGGCGGCCCCGTCCGTCACGCGAGTCGCGGCCGCCGTCACGGCTGTCGGGGCCCTGACCCCCAGCGGATTGTTCCGCCATTATGCGGTCCTTCCGTTCATCAGGCTGCTGCTGCTCATCAGAATTGCAATCCGTTCTCGCGGGCAGCATCAGCCAATGCCGCAATCCGTCCACCGTAGGTGTAGCCGCCGCGGTCGAAAACCACGGAGTCGATGCCGGCAGCCTTGGCCCGCTCGGCGATCAACTGACCGACCCGCACGCTACGGGCTTTCTTGTCCCCATCCAGACCCCGCACGTCGGCTTCGATCGACGAAGCCGCGGCCACGGTGGTGCCAGTCAGGTCGTTCACCAACTGCACGTGAATGTGCCGTGATGACCGGTTGACCACCAGCCGAGGACGCTCCGCGGTGCCGGAGATCTTCTTGCGCAACCGTGCGTGCCGGCGCAACCGCGAGACCCGGCGGGTCGCGGATACGCTCTGCCCCACGGGCTTTTGCGCTTCAACCTGTGTCTGCGCCATGACTACTTACCTGTCTTTCCGACCTTGCGGCGGATCTGCTCACCCTCGTAGCGCACGCCCTTGCCCTTGTACGGGTCGGGACGGCGCAGACGGCGGATGTTCGCCGAGATTTGGCCGACCTTCTGCTTGTCGATCCCAGAGACCGTGAACTTCGTCGGAGCCTGCACGGCGAACGTGATGCCGTCCGGCGCCTCGATCACCACCGGGTGGCTGTAGCCGAGTGCGAACTCCAGGTTGCTGCCCTTGAGCTGCACGCGGTAACCCACGCCGTAGATCTCCATCTTGGTGGTGTAGCCCTCCGTCACGCCCGTGACGAGATTCGCCACCAGGGTGCGGGACAGCCCGTGCAGCGAGCGGTTGCGCCGCTCATCGTCCGGGCGGCTGACCACGATTGCGCCATCGTCGTTGCGCGCCACCGTGATCGGCTCGGCGACCGTCAACTCCAGGGCACCCTTGGGACCCTTCACCGAGACGTTCTGGCCTTCGATCGTTACGTCGACTCCGGCGGGAATCGGAACCGGTTGCTTACCAATACGCGACATTGCTTCAAACTCCTCTTACCACGCCCTACCAGACATAAGCGAGGACTTCGCCGCCCACGCCCTGTCTGGCTGCCTGACGGTCGGTGAGCAGGCCTGACGACGTCGAAATGATCGCCACGCCAAGGCCTCCCAACACCCGCGGCAGGTTGGTCGACTTCGCGTACACCCGCAGGCCCGGCTTGGACACCCGCTTCAGACCGGCGATGCTGCGCTCGCGGCTGGGGCCGTACTTGAGCTGGACGACCAGCGACTTGCCGACGCGGGCATCCTCGGTGCGGAAGTCGGTGATGTAGCCCTCGCTCTTGAGGATCTGGGCGATGTTGGCCTTGATCTTGGAGTGCGGCAGGGTCACTTCGTCGTGGTACGCCGAGTTGGCGTTACGCAGACGTGTCAGGAAGTCTGCGATTGGGTCAGTCATAGTCATTGGGCGCTACTCCTCACCAACTGCTCTTCTGCACGCCGGGCAATTCGCCCGCATGCGCCATCTCGCGCAAGCAGATCCTGCACAGCCCGAACTTGCGGAAAACCGCACGCGGACGGCCGCATTTGCTGCAGCGTGTGTAGCCGCGCACCGCGAACTTGGGCTTGCGGTTGGCTTTGTTGACCAGTGCCTTCTTCGCCATCTGCTCAGTTCTCCTTGAAGGGAAAGCCGAGGGCCCGCAACAGCGCTCGTCCTTCGTCGTCGTTAGTCGCCGAGGTGACGACGCTGATGTCCATGCCGCGGACCCGGTCGATCTTGTCCACGTCGATCTCGTGGAACACCGACTGCTCGGCGAGGCCGAAGGTGTAGTTGCCGACACCGTCGAACTGCTTGGGCGACAAGCCGCGGAAGTCACGGATACGGGGCAGCGCGATCGAGGTGAGCCGGTCGAGGAACTCCCACATCCGGTCGCCACGCAGGGTGACCCGGGCGCCGATCGGCATGCCTTCGCGCAACTTGAACTGCGCGATGGACTTGCGCGCCTTCCGGATCTCCGGCTTCTGGCCGGTGATCAGCGACAGGTCGTTGACGGCGCCGTTGATCAGCTTGGCGTCCCGGGCCGCCTCACCGACGCCCATGTTGACGACGACCTTGGTCACCGTCGGGATCTGCATCACGTTGGCATAGCCGAACTGCTTGTGCAGCGCGTCCCGAATCTCGTTGCGATAACGCTCTTTTAGACGCGGCAGCGTCTTCTCTGCAGTTGTCATCGTCAGATGTCCTTGCCGTTGCGCTTGGAGATGCGGACCCGCTTGCCGGTCTCCTCATCCACGCGGTAGCCGATGCGGGTGGGCTTGCCGTCGGAGTCGACCACCATCACGTTCGACACGTGAATCGGAGCTTCCTGGGTGACGATGCCACCCGAGCGCGCGCCGCGCTGGTTGGTCGAGACCGCGGTGTGCTTCTTGATCCGGTTGACGCCTTCGACCAGCACCCGGTTGCGATCCGGGTAGGCCTGAATGACCTTGCCCTTGGCACCCTTGTCCTTGCCGGCGATGACCAGCACGGTGTCGCCTTTGTGGACCTTCACCTACAACACCTCCGGGGCAAGCGAGATGATCTTCATGAACTTCTTCTCCCGCAGCTCGCGACCGACCGGTCCGAAGATGCGGGTGCCGCGCGGGTCGTTGTCGGGCTTGATGATCACCGCGGCGTTCTCATCGAACTTGATGTAGCTGCCGTCCGGGCGCCTGCGCTCCTTGACGGTGCGCACCACGACGGCCTTCACGACGTCACCCCGTTTGACGTTGCCGCCGGGGATGGCGTCTTTCACCGTGGCGACGATGATGTCGCCGATGCCGGCATAGCGTCGCGACGAGCCGCCGAGCACGCGGATGCACAAGATCTCCTTGGCGCCGGTGTTGTCGGCGACCTTCAGCCGCGATTCCTGCTGAATCACTCGATCTCCTGACCTGGTGGACGTGTGCGCGGCAGGCTAGGACATGCTTTTTGAGCACCTGACGTGCGCGGTCTTGAAAAACGGTTGTCACCGAAGGGCACGCGGGGCCAGTCTGCACCGGCCGAGGTCTGCCCAAGGCAACCCCTAGAGTCTAGGGGACGGTCCGCTCAGCACCAAATTGCCGCAGACCGCCCGCTGCCGCCGGCGAGTATTTTTGGTCGTATGCGGCTGCGGGGGACCTATTCGGGTTACAGCATCGGCTGCGCGTTGACCTGGGCAGTGGTGCTGACTGTTGTGGCGCTGGCCTACCCCGACCGCCTGTATACCTTCCTGATCTTCGCCGGCGGCTGGCTCATCGGATGGATCTCGGCGACGATCGCCCGATCGGTCTATCCGCCGGCGAAAACCAGGCACTGACTGCCCGCGCCCTAATCCCCCTGCCGGTGCCAGGCCAGGATGTAGAGGATCAACGCGGTCGCGAGGCCGATCAGCACCCAGATGACCACGGCCTGGTCCACCCAGGAACCGGCGGGCGGGGAACCGGGCAGGATGTTGCGCAACGGCACCACCGCGAACAGCATCGCGGCGTACCAGGTGGAAAACGGCGGCAGGAACTTGCGCCGGCCGGTCAGCATCTGGATGGCCACGAACAGGGCCAGCGTCGGAAGCGCCACCAGCACCAGGCAGATTCCCAGATCAAAGACCAGTGGCCCCTTGGCGCGCTTGATGGTGATGATCACGTTGTCGGGGCGGTTTGGATCGTGGCTGTCGCGCCCGACCCGGGTCGCCGACACGTCCCAGCCTTCCAGCACGCCGGTCACCTCCACCCGGGCCGGCTTGTACTGACGGCCGTCGCCGGTTCCGACGAGCACGTCAGCCTGGATCGTGTCGGTCGTGTAGGTGTCGAACGGCCAGTCGCCGGGCTCGCCGTGCGCCGGAATGGTGGTCGCCACCTGCGCCGGCGACTTCCCCACCGGGTACTGCAGATCACCCAGGTCGTTCTGCGGGAAAAAGCGCACCGAGGTATCGGTGTTCAACACGTTCAACCGCGGGTCGATCATCGAATCATCGGGTTTGACAAGTACTTTCACGTCCAGACGATGTTCGACGGCGTGCAGTTGCTCGATACGCACCAGCACCACACTGTTGTCCGTGGTCGTCATGTCGGGCTCCGGCAGCGGTCCGGGCGAGGTGGCCAGCAGGTGGTAGCCGAACAGCGACAGCAGGTAGACGACGACAACGCTGACGACGACGGAGACGTCGAGTATGAGGTGGCGGCGGCGCCGCCTGAGTGCGGCGTCCTCGGGGCTGTGCGCGGGCAACGCGAATGTCTTGGCGATGTCGAACTCCGAATCCGGGCCGAACTCCGAATCCGGGCCGAACTCTGAATCCGGGCCGAACTCGGGATCCGCGTCTTCGGGCCGAGTCCCCGCCGATGCGAGTTCCCTGTGCACTGTCACTGCGGCAGATTAGCAACGGATTTGTTTGCTAGCAGCCTTTGATACAACGTGCTACATGGCCGTAACATAACCCTTCACCTGGGTTAACACAGCAGCAAAAGGTGCGGCATTAAGGACTTTATGCCCTTGCTCGTCGACCCTCAGGCCCGGTCTCGGTACCACGCCACGATGTAGATCACCATGGCGGCGGCCAGTCCCAGCAACACCCAGATCACCAACCCTTGGTCGATCCAGGCACCCGTCGGCGGCGAGCCGGGCAGGAAGTTGCGCAACGGCACCACCGCGAACAGCATGGCCGCGTACCAGGTGCCGAACGGCGGCAGGAACGGCCGCCGGCGCGTCACCATCTGGATGGCCACGAACAACGCCACCGCCGGAAGCGTGATGAGCACTAGACAGATACCGATGTCGAAGATCCGCTGCGCCCTGGTCCGCTTCAGCGTGATGACGACGTCGTTGGGGCTGTCTTCAACCCGGGCCACGTCGATGTCGAAACCGTCCGCCGATCCGTCCACCTCGATCTTGGCGGCTTCGTAGTGGCGGTCGTCGCCGGCACCGACCAGCCACTCCGCCCGGATCGGGTCGGTGGTGTAGGTGTCCAACGGCCAGTTGCGCGGCTCACCGCGCGCCTCGATGGTGGTGTTTTTGGGTTCGGGCGCAGTGTCGAGGTCGTACGTCACCTCCCCCATGTCGTCCTGCAGGGGGAAGCGCACCGCGGTGCCGGTGGTGAGTCGGCCGGTCTTCTTGTTGACGATCGCCTCATTCGGCTTGAGCACCAGCGTCACGTCGAGCAGGTTGTCTTTGTTGCGCAGGTTGTCGATGTGCACCTTCACCACGGTGTCCTTGGGGGATCGCAGGTCCACTTTGGGCAGCGGGTGCGGCGCCAGCCACTGATAGTTCAGGAGGGTGAAGGTGTAGAACGCGACGAAGCCGATGAGAATCGACGAGTCGAGCAGCAGGTGCTTTCGCACCGACATGTGTTTGCGTTCGGGAGCTTCCGACTCAGGCGTGGCAGCGTCGGGAGACACGAAGTCAGATGGTAGATCAGTCTCCCTGCCGGACCCAAGCGACGATGTACAGGCTCATCGCGGTCACCAGCGCGATCAGCACCCACTGCACGATCGCCTGGTCGATCCACGAGCCCGGTGGCGGAGCGCCCGGAAGGATGTTGCGCAGCGGGACGATGGCGAACAGGTTTGCGGCGTACCAGGTTGCGAACGGCGGCAAAAACTTCCTCCTGCCCAGAGCCATCGGGACGGCCACCAGCAGGGCCAGGGTGGGCAGCGCGATGAGCACCAGGCAGATGCCCAGGTCGAAGATCAGCGGGCCCTTGGCCCTCTTGAAAGTGATGACGACGTTTCCGTTGTCCATGGCGCGTGAGGTGGGAAGCGCGGCGGGATCATGCACGCGGTTGACGCTGATCTCCCACCCATCGAGCGCTCCGGTCACCTCCACGCGGGCAGGCACCTTCTTGAGGTTGTCACCGGGTCCCACGAACGCGTCGGCGGCAATCGGTTCGGTGCGGTAGGAGTCGAAAGGCCAGTTGCCGGGATCGCCGTGGGCTTCCACGGTGGTGATCAGCTGTGCCGGCGCCTTGCCCTTCGGGTAGTGCAGGTCGCCCAGGTCGCTGGTGGGATACAGCCGCACCGCGACGTCGGTGCCCAGCACGTCGAAGCGGTTGTCGTACGACGAAATGCTCGGATAGACAAGCACAGCCACGGTCAGCCGGTTGGCTACCGGCTTCAGCTCCTCGAGGCGCAGCTGCACGATCGTGGCATCGCCACCACCCTGGCTGAGGTCCAGCGGCGGCAGCGGCCCCTCTGACCTCTGCAGGAAGTGAACGCCGACCAGCGAGAGGACATAGAAGATGACTATGACCGTCAGGATGATGATGCCCACCAGGATGCGGGGCTTCTGCTGCTTCCTGCCCGCCGGCTTCTTCTTCTTTTTCTTGGGCGGCTTCTCCGCTGCCGGGGTGGGTTTCTCCGGCGTAGGGGTGGGTGGGGCTTCGGTGGTCACCACGCACCTCCGCTCACCACGCCGCCTCCGTCGAGGCGCAGTCAGATGCTAGCGAACTCACCGAACCCCCGCGCCTCGACTGAATTACGTTCACCCACAATACATCTGGCGGCAATCCAGGGGCCGGATCCGCTGCCCGCCGCGGCACGCCAGACGTTCATCCAGAGCGGGCTGCCGGTTCACCGGGCGTTTGCCTGTAGGCCTATTCCGGCAGTTGTAAATGTCAGTGTGCTCCGACCGTCTGCCGTCAGCCTGCTGGCCACGGGTGCGCTGGTGCTCTCGGCCTGCACCACCGCGCAGGCCACTCTCCCCTACGTCAGCGGGGCCAAGGTGGACTGCGGCGGTAAGCAGACGCTGCTCGCCAGCGGCTCCACCGCACAGGCCCATGCAATGACACGGTTCGTCGATGCCTACCACAAGGCCTGCACCCAACAGACGCTCAACTACAATGCCATCGGTTCCGGCGCCGGGATCAACGAATTCCTCTCCGGCAAAACCGATTTGGCCGGCTCGGACACGCCCCTGTCAGGTGACCAGTACGCCGCCGCCAAAGAGCGGTGCGGCGGGGCCGATGCCTGGAACCTTCCCGTCGTGTTCGGCCCCATGGCCATCACGTACAACCTGGCCAACGTGGACACCCTGGTGCTCGACGGACCCACCCTCGCCAGAATTTTCAACGGCACCATCACGCGCTGGGACGACCCCGCGCTCACCGCGCTGAACGCGTCGATGCCGGCCGAAGACATCCGCGTCGTCTACCGCAGCGACGCGTCCGGCACCACCGACAACTTCCAGTCCTATCTGAACGCCGCGTCGGCCGGCGCATGGAAACAAGGCACCGGCAAGGCATTCAACGGCGGCATCGGCATCGGCGCCGTCGGCAACAAGGGCACGGCGGAGTTGGTCAAGACCACCGAGGGTGCGATCAGCTACAACGAATTGTCCTTCGCGCTCGAACAAGGTCTCTACGCCGCCGAGATCAAGACACCCGCCAGCCGCCGGTCGCTGCGGCCGGTGCGGATCGGCACCGACACCGTCGGCAAGACCATCAGCGGGGCCAAGATCGTCGGCGAGGGCAACAACCTCGTGCTCGACATCTCGTCGTTCTACAACCCGGCCCAACCGGACGTGTACCCGATCGTGCTGGCCACCTACGAGATCGTCTGCTCCAAGTACCCCACAGCCGATGTCGCACTCGCGGTCAAAGCGTTCCTGCAGGCCGCGATCGGGCCGGGTCAGGTCGACCTGAACAGGGTCGGCTACATCCCGCTGCCGCCCGGATTCCAGGCCAGGGTGTCCGAGGCCGTCGACGCGATCGGCGCGGTGGGCGGCTCGCTGCAGGCGGAGTGAAGTCCCGGGCCGGACCTCAGTCCGACTGTTTTCGATAGGCCAGGATGAACAGCGTCATCGCGACGATCAGTGCGAGCAGCACCCACAGCGTGATGGCCTGGTCGACCCATGACCCTTCCGGCGGCTTCCCGGGGAAGATATTTCGCAACGGCACCACCGCGAACAGCATGGCGGCGAACCACGAGACGAACGGTGGCAGAAACTTCTTCTTGCCCAACGCCATCGGGATGGACACCCACAGCGCCAGGGCGGGCAGGGCGAGCAGTACCAGCACGATGCCGACGTCGAAGATCAGCGTGCTCTTGGACCGGTGCAAGGTGATGATCACGTTGTCGGGCCGCGGGGAGCTCTGAGTGGATTCACCGACCCGTCGCACGGTCACGTCCCAGCCGCCCACCGATCCGATCACCTCGACGCGCGCGTCCTCGACCGAGCGGTTCTCCCCGGTCCCGCCGAAGACCTGCGCGGAGATGGTGCCGGTGCTGTAGGAGTCGAAGGGCCAGTTGGCCGGATCGCCCTCCGCGTCCAGGTAGGTGGTCTGTTGCGCCGGCGACTTGCCGACCGGGTACTGCAGGTCGCCCAGGTCGTTCTCCGGATACATCCGGACGGTCAGATCCTGGGTCAACACGTGGAACTTCTTGTCGAACTTCGAATCCTCCGGAACGACAAGCACACTCACCTTGAGGCGGTTGTTGACCGTGTCCAGCTCCTCGACCTTGACCTGCACCACGGTGTCGTCGGTGGTGCCGAAGTCCGGCTCGGGAAGTCCTTCGGCCGAGGTGGCCAGCAGGTGCACACCGACCAGCGAGAGCACGTAGACCACGACCACGGCCAGAATCACGCCGAGGTCGATCAGAATGCGCCTGCCCCGCGAGGAAGACTTCGGCGGCGGCGATGACGGCGCCGACGGGGTGGGCGGTGCCGGGGGTGCGGGCGGCGGGGCCTGGTGGCTCATCGGTCGCGGCCTTTCGGTGACAGCACGGGCGAGGTCGGTGAAACTCGTCACACACTAACCGGCGACCAGGCACCGAGCGACACATACACGCATTTGTTCAGCGCGACTTTGAATCCAACACGCACCGGAAGCCGATATGGGTGGTTGCGGTGTCCTGCGATTGCGGCGATCGCGCGGCGGGCCGGTAGCGGTGGCAGTACTCCGGCGCGCACAGGTGCGATCCGCCTTTGAGGGTCTGGCTGACTGTCGGATCGGCCGGACCGGTCGGCGTGCAACAGGACTTGGGCGGCTGCGAGATTCGGTGGTGTGCACTGAACTCGGTCGTCGTCCACTCCCAGACGTTGCCGATCATGTCGACCAGGCCGAAGCCGTTGGCCGGGAACGTCCCCACCGGCGAGGTGCCGATCCAGCCCAGCGCACCGTCGTTGCGATACGGGAACCTGCCCTGCCAGGTGTTGGCCATCAGCCGGCCACCGGGCTTCTCTTCGTCCCCCCATGCGTAAGTCCCCGTCGCTCCGGCGCGGGCCGCGTACTCCCATTCGGCCTCGGTCGGCAGCCGCCGTCCGGCCCAGCGGGCGTAGGCCGCCGCATCGGGATAGGCCACCTGCACGACGGGATGCTCAGGCCGGTCAAGTACATCACTGTCTGCCCCGAACGGCCGGCGCCAGCAGGCTTCCGGAGCCCAGTCCCACCACTGCCGCCAGTCGCGCAGATCGACCGGACCCGCCGTCGGCCGGAACACCATCGCCCCCGGAACCAGGTCCGCCGGGTTGGCGCCGGGATACAGCGCCGGGTCCAGCGCCTGCTCCGCCACCGTCACATAGCCTGTGGCGTCTACGAATTCGGCGAATTGCGCATTGGTCACCGGGTGACGCTCCACCGCGAACGGGGCCACGGTCACGGTGTGGATCGGCGCTTCCTCGGGATAGAAGCTCGTCGACCCCATCCGGAAGGACCCGCCCGGAAGTTCAACCAGCTCCGTCAGCACCACCTCAGGGTATGACGACCGCGAAGTCCTGGGTCAAACTGGACCTCGCCTCCTTGAAACCGGGCGTGCCCACGTGCGCTTGCACATGGATGGTCACCAGATATTGCCTGGTGTTGGTCCAGATGTGGGTGACCCGATCGGCGAAGTCGATTCCGCCGGAGGGCCCTTGCAGTGTGCCGGTGAGTTGCTGACTGCTGTAGCCACAGAACGGCGAACCGGTTATCGAGAACTTCAGCCGCGGCAGGGCACCGCCGGCCGTCGCCGTGTGGCGCAGGAACGCGCTTTCGGGCGTCAGGTCGGTGGCCGCGATGGTCACCGTCGCCGACAGGGTGTCGGGACCGCTCGCCGTCAGTGCCGTATCACCCGCGCCGGGAGCTGAAGTCCAGCCGCGCGGCACGCTGATCGTGATCCGGGGCGCCTCCGGGTCGGACACCGTAGCCACGGTGGGCTCGCCGTCGCCGATCGGTGCGACGACGCAGGCCGCGGCGTCCGGCGGTATGCGATCGGGGTGGGTCGGCGCGATGCCGGGCACCGGTTCGGCTGGGTCCGGATGCGGTGGCGCCGCGCCCGAGCCTCCGCCGCGGGTTTGGCAACCGGTCAGCGCACCCAGCAGGCAGACCAGGGCCACCAGCCGTCTCGCCGACATCTCAGTCGCGCGAAAAGGCAAGCGCGAGATCCTTTTCCACGTCTTCGTAGGGCCGGCCCGACAGGTCGATAGTCACCTCGGCGACGCTGGCCCCGGTGAGTACGAACGGCGCCTTGTACTTGCTGGACACCGCCGAGCCGCCGTTGCGGCCCACCGTGATGCCGGCACCGGCCAGCCCGAACGTTCCGGGATGGGTGACGACGTCGGGAAGCGTGCCGACGGGGTGTTCGTCGAAATACAGCGTCACGGTGCCGATCGGCGTATGGCTGTCGGCGACGGTGCCGGTGCGCTCGTAGCGGACACCGAACAGGTGCCGGCCCAACGGAATCGGGCCGTTGGACTGGATCTGCTGGTGGCGTTCGCCGAGGAAGTTGTACACGTATTGCAGGCGGCCGTCCTGGATGAACAGCACGTGCCCGCCGTGCGCTCCGCCCTGTTTGTAGAGCACTCCTTCGGCACCGGTGGTGTCCACCGTCACGTCGGCCAGCACGGCGAAGGAGCGGCCACGGATCTCCGCGG
Source organism: Mycobacterium sp. (assembly GCA_003987775.1). Classification (GTDB taxonomy): domain Bacteria; phylum Actinomycetota; class Actinomycetes; order Mycobacteriales; family Mycobacteriaceae; genus Mycobacterium. The sequence goes on along the minus strand of RXJD01000034.1, from coordinate 176,047 downwards.
CGGCGCCGATGCTGACGTCAGCGCAATCGGGGTAGTAGACGTAACTGTCCCGCTCGCCCACCAGGTAGGGCCGCGACCGCATCATGGTTTCCATGATGTTGAGGTCCGACAGCGGCAGTCCGTTGTACTTCTCGGCCTCGGAATACCACAGCGCCTTGAGTTCCTCGAGCTTCTCCGGCTGCTCGGCGGCCAGGTCGTGGCACTGACTGCGGTCGGCTTCGATGTGGAACAGCTCCCAGCGGTCGGCGTCGAAGTGCGACCAGCCGGCCGGGGTGGCGGCGTGCACGGTGTTGGCGAACCATCCCTCATGCCAGATCCCGCGGGTGCCCAGCATCGTGTAGAACTGGGTCTTCTTACCGGTGTCCGCGCCCGAATCATCAAGGGCCGCCTTGAAACTCACTCCGTCCAGCGGCTTCTGCGGAATGCCTTTGACGGTATCCGGCGGCGTCATGCCCAGCAGGTCGTAGACGGTCGGCGTGATGTCGCTGACGTTGACGTAGTTGTCCCGGACCTCGCCGTGCGCGGCGATGCCGTTGGGCCAGGAGATGATTGCGGTGTCCGCGATCCCACCCTCGTGCGAGGCGTAGCGCTTGAACAGCTTGTAGGGCGTGTTGAAGGCCATCGCCCACCCGATCGGGTAGTGGTTGTAGGTCTGCGGTCCGCCGAGCTGATCGAAGAGCTTCATGCTCTCCTCGACGCTGTCGATGTAGCCGTTGAAGAACTTGCCTTCGTTGACCGATCCGTTCGGGCCGCCTTCGCCGCTGGCCCCGTTGTCGGAAATCACCACGATGATGGTGTTGTCGAGCTGGCCGGACTCTTCCAGGTAGTCCAGGATCCGCCCGATCTGCGCATCGGTGTAGCTGAGGAAGCCGGCGAACACCTCGGCCATCCGGCTGAACAACTTTTTCTCTTCGTCGTTCAGGGAATCCCAGGGCCGCACCGTGTCCTGCAGCGGCCACTGCTCGCCGTTGGGCCCCTTGACGTCGAGGTAGGGGTTGATCGGCGACAACTCGGTGTCGGGCGGCACGATGCCCATCGCCTTCTGCTTTTCCAGTGCGATCTCGCGGTACTTCTCGTAGCCCATGTCGAACACACCGTCGTATTTGTCGGCCCATTCGGTGAAGACGTGGTGCGGCGCGTGACCGGCGCCGGGGCAGACGTAGCTGAACCACGGTTTGTCGGGCGCGATCACCTTGGCGTCGCGGATGAACTGAATCGTCTTGTCCGCGAGGTCTTTCGACAGGTGATAGCCCTCCTCCGGGGTGGCAGGCGGGTTCACCGGATGGTTGTCGTACATCAGGTCGGGGTACCACTGGTCGGTCTCGCCGCCCATGAAACCGTAGAAGCGCTCGAAGCCGCGCGAAGTCGGCCAGTGCCGTTTGGTGGCGGCCATGCTGGACTCCTCCAGCGGCGTCAAGTGCCACTTACCCACGCAGTAGGTGTTGTAGCCGTGCTCGGCAAGCACCTCGGAGAGCAATGCGGTATCGGCCGGGATACGCCCGTTGCAGTTGGGGAAGCCGTCGGTGAACTCTTCGATGGTGGCCATGCCGACGGTGGTGGCGTTGCGGCCGGTGAGCAGCGACGCGCGGGTCGGGGAGCACAGGGCGGTCGTGTGGAACTGCGACAGGCGCACGCCGCGCTCGGCGATCCGCGTCATTGCCGGCATCTCCACCAGTCCGCCGAAGCAGTCCCAGGTCGCGATCCCGGTGTCGTCCCATACCAGGTACAGGATGTTGGGCGCATTCTCGGGCGCGGTCGGCGCCGCGTAGGGCCCCCAGTCCGGTTCCGAATCACGAATGTCCAGCTCGATCTTGCCCTGGAATTGACTCGACTGCCCCGTCATATACCGCCAGCCTTACCGTTGTATTGACCACCCGAACGACCGAGGACATTACACGCGCTATGTAGTAATCGGCTGAGATTCTGCGGGCATCTCCCGGGGTTGGCGTCAGTGCATCCGGACCATCAGGCTGCTCAGCCCGTTGCGCCGGTTGCTGCCGACCCACTGCGGCGGCGCTACCACCTCGATGCCCTCGAACCGCGGCAACAGTTCCTCGAAGAACACCCGCAGCTCCAGGCGGGCCAGGGTGGCGCCCAGGCAATAGTGCACGCCCTGCCCGAACCCCAGATGCGGATTGGGCTTTCGGGTGATGTCGAATTCGTCCGCCCGTTCGAACACCCTGGGGTCGCGGTTGGCCGAGGCATCCCAGACCAGTACCTTCTGGCCCGCCTCGATGCGCTGCCCGGCGAGGGTGACATCACGAGTGGCGGTGCGCCGCTTGGACGGTGACGGAGTCGTCCATCGCACGAATTCCTCGATCGCCGTGGGCAACATGCTGATGTCATGGCGAAGCCGGCGCCATTGATCGGGCTGTTCGGCCAGGGCGAGCAGGCTGACGGAGGTGACGCTGCGGGTGGTGTCACTGCCCGCGCTGAACAGCTGATGAAAGAACAGATAGACCTCTTCGTCCGACATGAACGGCCTGCCGTCGACGGTGGCGTTGGCCACGATCGACAACATGTCGTCGGCCGGCTCGGCCCGCTTGCAGGCGATCAGCTCACGTCCGTATTCGTCGCGCCGGGACTGTGCGTCGGTGCCGTAGATCCATGAGACGAACGCCGTGCGGGAGCCGCGGAAGTTCAGGCCGGCCTCGATCTCTTCGAACAGCCAGTGCCGGTCGACCTCGGGCACCCCGAGCAGAATGCAGATCATCTGCGTGGGCAGTTCGGCCGCGACGTCGACGGCGAAGTCGAATACCTCGCCAGGTTTGATCTGATCGAACAACCGGCGCGCCCGGCGTCGCAGGTCGTCCTCGATCCGGCCGATCACCCGGGGTCCCAGACCGGAGCTGACCAACCGCCGGATAGCGCCGTGCCGCGGGTCGTCCATCATGTTGATCAGCCGGCCGGACACCGGGAAGTCTTGCAGCAAGGTGCCGCCGAACGGCCGCTTACCGCCGGTCTCTGACGAGTACGTCGTCGAATCACGCAGCACGGCAATGGTTTCGGCATACGTTGCGACCGACCAGAAGCCTTCGTCATCGGGCGTGTGCTCGGTGGGCCCATGCCAGAACACCGGCGCCTCGCGGCGATGGGACTCGAAGATGTCATACGGGAAGCCGTCGGCGAAGTTATCCGGGTCGGTGAGGTCCACACCGAGCAGGCTGGGCGTTGAGCAGATTGTCATGCAGATCCGTTCGGGCTCGGGCCGAAGCTACCGATGACCCCGACGTGCGCAGGCACTGCCGGGGTCGGTAGCAAACCAACTCGGCGTCTCTACTCGCAGACGTCGGTCGCGCTGTAAATCGGCGCCGTGTAGACGATCTCGTGCTCGCCGAACAACATTTCGTGGGACATAACTTCTCCTTCAATTCGCTGGTTGAATCGTGCAATTCGAAACTAACGATTCAACTCCGCCGGCGATGTCCCCTGATGAGCCGTGGGTGGGGTGGTTTCTGCTGTCCCCCGATCGGTGGACGGGTTCTACACCCCGCCCGCGAAATGCTGTGTGAGAGAAGCAAAAACCCCCGTTTCGCCGCTGAAACGGGGGCTTGTGCGTCTGCTCGCGAGAGCTACTTGGCCTTCTCGAGGATCTCGACGAGGCGCCAGCGCTTGGTCGCCGAGAGCGGCCGTGTCTCCATCAGCGAGACGCGGTCGCCGATGCCGGCGATGCTGTTCTCGTCGTGGGCCTTGACCTTCTTCGTCGTCCGAATGATCTTGCCGTACAACGGGTGCCGCACACGGTCCTCGAGCTCGACAACGATGGTCTTCTGCATCTTGTCGCTCACCACGTAGCCGATGCGGGTCTTGCGACGACCGCGCGGCTTGGGGTTGGCCGGAGTGTGCTTGGGGCCCTTGTCTTTTGCGGGGGCGTCCGCTTTGGGAGCCGCTTTCTTCGCCTCTGCCATCACGATTCCTTACCGTCAGACCCATCGGGGCCGCTAGCCAGACCCAGTTCTCGTTCCCGCAGCACCGTGTAGACGCGCGCGATCTCCTGACGCACCGTGCGGAGCCGGCGGTTGTTGCTCAGCTGGCCGGTCGCCATCTGGAAGCGCAGGTTGAACAGCTCTTCCTTCGATTCGCGGACCCGCTCCTGCAGCTCCTCGTCGGTGAGCTCGCGCAGTTCGCCAGGGGAAATTCCCACTGCCATCAGAACTGCTCCTCTCGGGTAACAATGCGTGCCTTGATCGGCAGCTTGTGGATCGCTCGGGTGAGCGCCGCACGGGCGATCTGCTCGTTCGGGTAGCTCAGCTCGAACAGCACTCGTCCGGGCTTGACGTTCACCACCCACCACTCCGGCGAACCCTTACCCGAACCCATTCGGGTCTCGGCGGGCTTCTTGGTCAGCGGCCGGTCGGGGAAGATGTTGATCCACACCTTGCCGCCACGCTTGATGTGCCGGTTGATGGCGATACGAGCGGACTCGATCTGCCGGTTGGTGACGTAGGCGTGTTCGAGCGCCTGGATGCCGTAGTCGCCGAAGTTAACCGCGGTGCCGCCACTGGCGATACCGCGCTGGCGCGGGTGGTGCTGCTTGCGGTGTTTAACCTTGCGGGGAATCAACATGATTCAGCTCTCCGTGCTCTGCGCTTCTGCGGGCGCCGCAGTTCCGGCGTCAGCCGGAGCCGCGGCTTCGTCGCCGCCGGCTGCCCGGCCCGCGTCGGTACCGGTCGCCGTGGTACCCGAGGCGCCGCTGCGGCGCGGACGGGTGCCCGACGGCCGCTCACGCCGCGGACGGTCGGCGGCCGGCGCGGCAGCGGCCAATTCGCGCTTGCCTCCGACGATGTCGCCCTTGTAAATCCAGACCTTCACGCCGATCCGGCCGAAGGTGGTCTTGGCCTCGTACAGGCCGTAGTCGATGTCCGCCCGCAGGGTGTGCAGCGGAACGCGACCTTCGCGGTAGAACTCCGAGCGACTCATCTCAGCGCCGCCGAGACGGCCCGAGCACTGCACCCGGATGCCCTTGACGTTGGGCTGGCGCATGGCCGACTGAATGGCCTTGCGCATCGCCCGGCGGAACGCCACCCGGTTGCTGAGCTGCTCTGCGACGCCCTGAGCCACCAATTGTGCTTGCGACTCCGGGTTTTTCACCTCGAGGATGTTCAGCTGGACCTGCTTCTTGGTCAGCTTCTCCAGGTCGGCGCGGATGCGGTCAGCCTCGGTGCCACGGCGGCCGATGACGATGCCCGGCCGCGCGGTGTGGATGTCGACCCGGACCCGGTCGCGGGTCCGCTCGATCTCCACGTCGGCGATGCCGGCCCGCTCCAGACCCGACGACAGCAGCCTCCGGATCGCCACATCCTCCTTGACGTACTCGGAGTACTGCTTGTCGGCGTACCAGCGGGACTTCCAGTCGGTGGTGATGCCCAGGCGGAAGCCGTGCGGATTGATCTTCTGGCCCACTAGTCTGAGCCTCCCTTCGCTTCAGAAGCCTCAGCAGTCTTTGCGGGTGCCTTCTTGGCGGGCGCTTTGGCCGCCGCTTTCTTGGCGGGTGCCTTGGCGGCGGCCTTACTGCCCTCGGCCCGCCGGGTGCGCGACGACTTCGAGGAACGCTCGTCCTTGCTCGGCCGGCTCTCGACGATCACCGTGATGTGGCTGGTGCGCCGCCGGATCCGGAACGCACGGCCCTGCGCGCGGGGGCGGATCCGCTTGGCGGTCGGGCCCTCGTCGGCATACACCGTGGCCACCACCAGGGTGGTGGGGTCCAGACCGTTGTTGTTCTGCGCGTTGGCCGCGGCACTGGCGATCACCTTGGCCACGGGCTCGCTGGCCGCTTGCGGCGCCCAGCGCAGGATGTCGAGTGCGTCAGCCACCGAACGGCCACGCACCAGGTTGATGACGCGGCGCGCTTTCGTGGGCGACACCCGCACGAACCGCGCCACCGCGGTCGCCGACGGATATTCAGTGGTAGTACTCATCGCCGCTTACTCTTCCGGTCGTCCTTGATGTGTCCCTTGAAGGTGCGGGTGGGCGCGAACTCCCCCAGCTTGTGACCCACCATCGATTCGGTGACGAACACCGGCACGTGCTTGCGGCCGTCGTGCACCGCGAACGTGTGGCCGATGAAGTCCGGAATGATGGTCGACCGTCGCGACCAGGTCTTGATGACCTGCTTGGTGTTCTTCTCGTTCTGCACGTCGACCTTCTTGAGCAGATGGTCGTCGACGAACGGGCCCTTCTTGAGGCTGCGTGGCATGGTTGGTTACTCCTACCGGCCGTGCTTCTTGCCGGTGCGCCGGCGTCGGACAATGAGCTTGTTGCTGGCTTTATTGGGGTTGCGGGTGCGGCCTTCTGGCTTGCCCCACGGGCTCACCGGGTGACGACCACCGGAGGTCTTACCCTCACCACCACCGTGCGGGTGGTCGACCGGGTTCATCACCACACCACGGACGGAGGGGCGCTTGCCCTTCCACCGCATACGACCGGCCTTGCCCCAGTTGATGTTCGCCTGCTCGGCGTTACCCACCTCGCCGACCGTCGCGCGGCAGCGGACGTCGACTCGGCGGATCTCACCGCTGGGCATGCGCAACGAGGCGTAGGTGGCTTCCTTGCCGAGCAACTGGATGCTCGAGCCGGCCGAACGCGCCAGCTTGGCACCGCCGCCGGGCCGCAACTCCACCGCGTGCACCAAGGTGCCGGCCGGGATGTTGCGCAACGGCAGGTTGTTGCCGGGCTTGATGTCGGCGTTGGCGCCCGACTCGACGATGTCGCCCTGCGAGAGACCGTTCGGCGCAATGATGTAGCGCTTGTCCCCGTCCAGAAAGTGCAGCAGCGCAATCCGGGCGGTGCGGTTCGGGTCGTACTCGATGTGCGCGACCTTGGCGTTGACGCCGTCCTTGTCGTTGCGACGGAAGTCGATCACCCGGTAGGCGCGCTTGTGGCCGCCACCCTGGTGACGGGTGGTGATCCGCCCGTGCGCGTTACGGCCGCCCTTGCTGTGCAGCGGGCGAACCAGCGACTTCTCCGGAGTCGATCGGGTGATCTCGGAGAAATCCGACACGCTGGCGCCGCGACGACCCGGGGTCGTCGGCTTGTACTTGCGAATTGCCATGTCTAATCAGATCTTTCTCTCGCGCTCGGCCCTAGGCCGGGGCTCCGAACAGGTCAATCTGCTTGCTGCCCGGTGCCAGGGTGACGATGGCGCGCTTGGTGCTCTTGCGCGTCCCGTAACCGGACCGGGTGCGCTTGCGCTTGCCCTGCCGATTCGCGGTGTTCACCGAGGCGACCTTGACGGCGAAGATCTTCTCGATAGCGATCTTGATCTGCGTCTTGTTCGAGTCGGGGTGCACCACGAACGTGTACACGTTGTTGTCCAGCAGCCCGTAGGACTTCTCGGAGATGACCGGCGCCAGGATGATGTCGCGGGGGTCAGCGATGGTCGCCATCAGGCCGAAACCTCCTCGGAAGACGCCGCATTGGCGGTGTTGGCGGTATTGCTCGCGATGTAGGCGTTCAGCGCCTCGACGCTGAACACCACGTCGTCGGCGCGCAGCACGTCATAGGTGTTCAGCTGGTCCGGCGGCAGGATGTGCACACCGGGCAGGTTGCGCACACTCTTCACGCCGGCCTCGTCGGCCCGGCCGACGACCACCAGAACCTGCTTGCGATCGGTCAGGGTGCCCAGAAACGCCTTGGCGCTCTTGGTCGACGGGGTCTGCCCCTCCACCAGCTCGGTGACCGCGTGGATGCGTCCGTTGCGCGCCCGGTCGGACAGCGCCCCGCGCAGCGCGGCGGCGATCATCTTCTTGGGCGTGCGCTGGCTGTAGTCGCGCGGCTTGGGACCGTGCACCACGCCACCACCGGTGAACTGCGGGGCCCGGGTCGAACCCTGGCGGGCCCGGCCGGTTCCCTTCTGCCGGTAGGGCTTGCGGCCTCCACCGCTGACATCACCGCGGGTCTTCGTCGAGTGCGTACCCTGACGTGCCGCCGCGCGTTGCGCGGTGACCACCTGGTGCATCAGTGCGATGTTGGCCGGCGCGTCGAACAGCTCGGCGGGCAGCTCGACAGAGCCGTCAACCTTGCCCGCGGGCGTCTTCACGTCAATCTTGAGAGTCATTACTTCTCACCTCGTTTGATCGCGCTGCGGACCACGACGAGTCCCCCGGTGCGACCGGGAACCGCGCCCTTGATCAACAGCACGCCGTTGGCGGCGTCGACCTTGTGCACCACCAGGTTCTGCACGGTCACCCGGTCGTTACCCATCCGGCCGGACATCCGAGTGCCCTTGAACACCCTTGCCGGAGTGGCACATCCGCCGATGGAACCCGGGCGGCGGTGCACTGCCTGGGCGCCGTGGCTGGCGCCCTGCCCGCGGAAACCGTGCCGCTTCATCGTCCCGGCGAAGCCCTTGCCCTTGGAGGTGCCGGTGACGTCGACGTAGGCGCCGTCGGCGAAGATCTCCGCCGTCAGCTCCTGGCCGACCTCGTACTCGGCCGCCGCCTCCGCGTCGTCCAGCCGCAACTCCGCCAGGTGCCGGCGCGGGTTGACACCCGCGGCCGCGTACTGGCCGGTGACCGGCTTGTTGACCTTGCGTGGGCTGATTTCGCCGTAAGCCAGTTGCACGGCGCTGTATCCGTCACGCTCCGGGGTACGCACGCGGGTCACCACGTTCGGCCCGGCCTTGACGACAGTCACCGGCACGACTCTGTTGTTCTCGTCGAATACCTGCGTCATGCCCAGCTTGGTACCCAGAATGCCTTTTCTCGCCATTGCTGCCCAAGCTCCTACTGGATGTTGACGTCGACGCTGGCCGGAAGATCGATGCGCATCAATGCGTCAACGGTCTTCGGCGTCGGGTCGAGGATGTCGATCAGACGCTTGTGTGTACGCATCTCGAAGTGCTCCCGCGAGTCCTTGTACTTATGCGGAGAGCGGATGACGCAGTACACATTCTTTTCCGTCGGCAGCGGCACCGGTCCTACGACGCTGGCCCCGGTACGGACGACGGTCTCGACGATCTTGCGCGCCGACGCGTCAATAGCCTCATGGTCGTAGGCCTTGAGCCTGATGCGGATCTTTTGTCCCGCCACGCTTCTCCTACCTCTTCTCCCACACTGTCAGCCCGTGATCGGACTTCGAGCCTCGAACTGTGAGTCCTGTATCGGACCCGGTGCCCCCCGGCGCGCGGATCGACCACCCTCGCCGAGGGCCGATCTAGCGTTGCGCCGGATACTGCGCCGCTGTTTACCTGTCGTGGTTCAACCGCTCCCCGCGGTCGGGTGTGTCACCCGCACGCAGCCTTGTAGGCGGCCGAAATAGTCGCGCTCCAAGGTGGGGACCGGACGCGCCCATGGTGGGCGCTGGTCGTATGCCCGGCCAGGGGTAAACCTGGCGCAAGGCAACCTGAACAGTATGCCTCAGATCACCGCGTCGGCCAAATCCCGGGTCGTGAACGCCGGCCGGCCTGCGGTGCAGCGCCCCCGGTCTGCGCCGGACGGTCCAGACCCGTCGCCGCCAGCGACCCTACCAGCGCTTTTCCCTGCCGCTCCCCGGTCTTCCCACAGCACCGGCGGGCGGGCGTAGGCTGCCAGGCCGTGACGGGACCGAATCCGGGAGAACCTGACGCCGCCCAACCCATGATCGACTGGATCAACGGCGCACCACCGGCCGAATTGGCCGCTGAACTCATGGCCGCCTTCGGTCCCGACGCACCCAGGCGTGTTCCGGCCCTCGCGTTGTCCGACTTCAGCGAGTGGATGTTCCGCGGCTTCCCGCCCCTCAGGGGTCTGATCAGGCAGGCCCGTCCGGTGCGGGAAGCGCTGTTGGAAGCCATTCAGCTGTTGGAGCATTCGGAACTGGCGTACGTCCGATGGATCCTCGAGAACGAATTCCAGTGGAGCGCCACCCGCCTGGGCCTGGCAACACTCGAGGAAGGCAAGGCCGCGGTGCGGCAGCGGATCAGGGACCGGACCGGCCTGTAGTCCCGGGGCTCACGCCCCCGTCGATTCGATGTCCGGGCCCGGGCCCGCGCCGCGCCGGCACTGGACTTCGAGGAAACCGTCGACCGCGGCGCGCGCCGTCTCGCGGTAGTCGAAGTCAGGCAATGTGCTCAGCCGGCCCAGCACCAGTGGTCCGATCAACAGGGCGATGGCGCTGGACCGGTCCACCTCACCCAGTTCGGCAGCCTGCGGGCCGTCGAACAGAGCGTCGAACGGGGCGGCGTACTGCTGGGCGATGCGCTCGCGCAGGCCGGTGATCGCGTTCTGTGCGGCCAGTGAACGGCCGGGCGCGGGCAGTTGCTGCAGGTCGGGGCCCAGCGCCAGCCACGCCATCGCGGTCAGCACCGCGGGGGCTTCGGCGATGAGGTCGGCCTGTGCCAGCACGAGGGCCAGCAGCCGGTCGCGCAGCGACCCTTCGGCCGGAGGCATCGGCGCGGCCGGGATGAGACTGCTGAATGTTGCTGCGAGCAAATCATTTCCGCTGGGGAAATGGCGGTAGAGGGTGGCCCGGGCGACGTTGGCGGCACGCGTCACCGCGTCGACGGTCACCGCGCTGGGTCCCCCGCTGCGCAGCAATGCCGCGGCGGCTTCCAGCAAACGGGCCCGCGACCGTGCCGGACGGGGGTCCCGGTAACTGCCCTCAGAGATTGTGATGCACCTCCGTGTTTGGAAACGAGATCAATGGTCTACCTACGAGACCATTAGTCTCGGTCACTACATCGCCACCAAGAGGGGGCGCCGCACATGGTCCAGACCCTAGTCCGAACCGACGAGCGCAGGAACGAAGCCGGTCCCAGTACCCGGGCACAGCGCTGGACGCTGACCGTCGCGTGCCTGGGCGTCTCCTTGGTGGTCGCCTCGATGACGGCGCTGAACACCGCCCTCGGGGACATTGCCGTCGCCACCTCGGCCACGCAGACGCAACTGACGTGGGTCGTCGACGGATACACCGTGGCGCTGGCCTGCCTGTTGCTGCCCGCCGGCGCCGTCGGTGACCGGTATGGCCGCCGGGGCGCGCTGCTCGCGGGCTTGACGATCTTCTCGCTGGCCTCGATCGCGCCGGCGCTGCTGCACTCCCCGACCCAGATCATCGCCGGACGCGCCCTGGCCGGTGTGGGCGCCGCGTTCGTCATGCCGGCCACGCTGTCGCTGCTGACGGTCGCCTATCCAAAAGAGCAGCGGCTCAGGGCAGTTGGCATCTGGGCCGGCACCGCGGGATCCGGCGGGGTGGTCGGCATGCTCGGTTCCGGCCTGCTGCTCCGGTTCTGGGAATGGCATGCCATCTTCTGGTCGCTGGGTGCGGGCGGTCTGGTGATCTTCGCTATGGCATGCACGATTTCGTCCTCCCGCGACGACGACGCACCCCGCGTCGACTGGTGGGGCGCGGCACTGATCGGCGCGGCCGTCGCGATCGGAGTGTTCGCGATCCTGCAAGCGCCGACACGGGGCTGGGACGACATCCAGGTATGGGGCGGGCTCATGCTCGGGACGGCCATCGCCGCGCTGTTCGCCGTGGTCGAATTCCGCAAACGGCACCCACTTCTGGACGTACGCCTGTTCGGCGACGCGAGTTTCGCGACCGGGGTGGCAACCATCGTGGTGCTGTTCGGGGGCACCTTCGGCTTCTTCTTTCTCGCCATGCAGTACGTCCAGCAGATCATGGGGTACTCGCCCCTGATGACCGCGGTGGCGCTCGGGCCGTTCATGGTGCCGCTCGGTATCTGCTCGGCGCTGTCGTGGTGGTACGTACCGAAACTGGGTCTGCGTCTGGTCTTGTTCCTGGGCACGCTGATGATGGCGGTGGGCTTTTTGTGCATGCTCGTACTTGACCTGCACTCGTCCTACCTCGATTTCGCCTGGCCCACGCTGATCCTGAGCACCGGCATCGGTTTGTGCACGGCCCCCACGACGTCGGCGATCATGGCTGCCGTTCCGGACGAGAAGCAGGGGGTGGCCTCTGCCGTGAACGACACCGCGCGCGAACTGGGCGGGGCCCTGGGCATCGCCGTGGCCGGCTCGATACTCGCCGGGCGCTACAGCCGCGAGTTGCTGCCCACCCTGACGGCGTTCCCCGAACCGGTGCGCGGGCCGGCCGCGGATTCACTGGCGACGGCCGTCGAGGTAGCCAAAAAGCTTGGGCCTCAGGGTGATTCTTTGGCGGCGCTGAGCCAGCGGGCTTTCCTGGACGCCATGCACGCGTCGACGGTCACCATGGCTGTCATCGTCGCCGTGACCGCCGTGCTGATCGGGTTCTGGGCTCCCGGGCGCGACGGGCGCCAACTGCGGCTGGCTCGGCGAATCCGGGCCGGCCGCACACGGGCCGGATCCCGCTGAGCGAAAACGCCGCGGCCGGCGCCCGGTAGGGCTACCATGCAGAAAGGGGGAAGGTCGTAACGGGCGTCGAACACGATCCATCCTTGGCTGGGGGGCCATATGTCGTATGTAATCGCTGCGCCGGAGTACGTGGCCGCGGCAGCAACGGATCTGGCGAACATCGGCTCAGCGATCAGTGACGCCAACGCCGCGGCCGTACTTCCCACCACGGGTGCGTTCCTCCCTGCGGGCACCGACGCGGTGTCCACTGAACTCGCGGCGCTGTTCGGTGCACACGCCGAGGCTTTCCAGGCGCTCAGCGCGCAGGCGGCGGCCTTTCACGACCAGTTCGTGCAGCTGATGAATCTGGGCTCCCAGTCCTACGCGGTCACCGAGGCGGCGAACGTGTCGGCCGTTCAGACCGAGGCCGTCAACGTGCCGCAGCAGACGCTCGGACGCTCGGTCCTGAGCGACAGTGTCCATGCGGTGCCGGCGGCCGCGGTGGCGGCGCAGACGATGGCCATCAGTTCGGCGGCAGCAGCCGCACCGGTGAGCTCGGCGATGGCGCCGGCGGTAACCCCGGTGGGATCGGTGGGGGCGGCAGTAGCGGCGGGGGCGGTGCGCCCGGCGGGTCCGGCGACCCGTCCAGCCTCGCCGGCCGTGAGCCCCGCACAGCCCGTCGACATCGAGGAGACGGCGACGGTGTCGGCACTGCCGGCGCCGCTGGCCGCACGGGCGGTACCGGCAGCCGCGCTGACGCCCGCTCCGGTGGCTCGCGTGCAGGAAGCCGGAGAAGCCGCCCCGGCGTCGAGCTGATCGGGCACCCGCCTCACCGGACGAAGTCGGCCGCGCGGTGGCCGAGCATGACGATGGTGGCGTGCGGTCCGCGACTGGGGATCACCGGCAAGATCGATCCGTCTATGACCCAGAGGTTTTCGAAACCCATTACACGACACTTGTTGTCCACCACCGCATCCTGATCACCGGCTGCACCCATCGGAGCGCTGCCACACAGATGTTGTGATGTCGACCAGACCGCAGGACCTGTTGCACTGCCGCAGAATTCACGGGCCAGCTCACTTCCGGCACGCAGGTCCGCGACGTCGTCCGGCTCACTGTCATAGCGATGCTCGATGCGCGGCGGCGTGTCGGGATCCGCGGACATCAGGGAGATACGCCCCCGCGATCGGGGGCGCATCAGCGCCACACCGATGTGCGGCCAATCCTTATGTCCGGCAGTGCCATCGCCGGTCATAGCTACGAATCCCCCTGTGTATGGCCGCATCTCGATGCCGTCGGTGGTGCTGAGCACCACCTCCAGCACCGGATGGTCCGACGCCACTTCCCAGCTGGTCGGCATCACCCATTCCGGATGATCGCTGCACCGCAACCCAACCGGAAGTGCCGCAGCAACTTTCACGCCGACGGTGCGCAGCATTGTGGGATCGCCTATGCCCGAGAGCATCAAAAGATGTGCTGATCGAATTGCGCCTGCGCTCAGTATGATTCGGTCTGCCGTGAGCTCCACCGGGCCATCCGGCCCCACCGCCTGCACACCTAGGGCGGTGGCGCCGTCCAGGCGGAGCCGCATCACCCGGGTTCGGGCGAGCAGCCTCAGATTGGGGCGCTGCAGCGCGGGCAACAGGAACGCCGCCCCGGAGCCGGTACGGACGCCCTCGACGATGTTGAGCGGCACGGCGCCCACCCCCGCGGGCAGTTCGGGTCCGACGTCGTTGAGGTCGGTGACCCAGCTGAAGCCTGCCCGGCTGCTGGCGGCGACAAAGGCTTCGGTGACGCCGGTCAGGTCGCGCGTGCGACGCACCGGGATCCGACCGGTAGCGCCGTGCGCGGGGGTGGCGAAGTCGAGATCGGTCTCGATGGCCCGGAAGTGGTCGAGCACGTCGGCCCATGCCCATCCGGGGATCGCCATGCGCTCGAAGTCGCCCGGCAACCCCCGGCAGAAGTAGCCGCCGTTGACGGCGCCGGACCCTCCGACAGTGCTGCCGCGCACCAACGACACCTGCCGGGCGGGATGGTCGGTGAGCGTGCTGAGGTAACGCTCGGCCAACGGGCTGCCGGCACCGATCGGCAGCTGCAGCCCGTTGCGGGTGCGCGCCAGCAGGTCGGCGTCGGCCAGTCCGGGACCTGCTTCCAGCACCGTGACAGTGCGGCTGGGATCGACGGAAAGGCGTTCGGCGACAACCGAACCGGCACTCCCGGCACCGACGATCAGCACATCGCTGTGCCGGGCGGCTGCGGACAAGGTGGCGGTTACGTCCGGATCTGTGGCTTGAGCGCGCCGATGTTGCGTTCGCGCACCACTCCGTACCACAGGCCGATTCCGTAGGCCAGGTCGTCGATGCGCTTGAGCAGCAGGAAGGTCAGCAATCCGATCGGTTCGGCGTCCTCGCCGACGGCGTCCCGGCGGCGCAACCAGTCGGCCACCCCGTCCACGATCGCCGCGACCACCACGACGTGTCGGCAGTGCCGCGACAGCATCGCCGCCAGCAGGGCCACCGGCCAGTAGTGCCGGCAGATCGCCGATGCCAATTGCAGCGCCGCCGACCACAGTCCCCGGGTGGCGATCACGACCACGTCCCACAGGGAGGTCTCGACGGGTGAGTCGGCACCACGCAGGGCCTTGGCGATCCGGCGGCCGGTGAGGACGGCGATGACGACCGAGGCCAGTTGGGCCAGGCCGGTTCCGAGCGACATGAGGATCCAGGCCGTCAACGCCCAACCGGAGATCACCACCGGAGCGGTCTTGTCGGGATGCCGTACCGACAACGGCGCCGCCGAGCCCCCGTAGAAGGCCTTGCGCGCGATCCAGTCCCGCAACTCGGTCCGGTGGTCGTGGGCAACCAGCGCGATGGGTTCGTACCGTAACCGGGCGCCGGCTTCGACCAGTCGCCAGCACAGATCGACATCCTCGCCGGAGTGCATGGTCTCGTCGAACCCGCCGACCCCCCGGATCGCCGACGTCCGGCACACGATCGCCGCGCTGGGAACGTAGGACACCGCGCTGTGCGGCAACACCGGCGCCTCGCGCAGACCCAGATCCAGTGACGAGTGCACCGCCTCGTAGCGGGCGATCACGTTCTCATCCTGCGCCAGGCCGACGATGCGGGGCGCCACCAGTGCAACCGTGGGATCACAGAAGTGGCCGAGCAGCGCTTCGAGCCAGCCGCGGCGTGGTGCCACATCGGAATCCAGGAACGCGACGAAATCGGTGGTGCACGCCGCCAGACCGGTGTTCCGGGCCGCCGCCGGACCCTTGTTGCGCACGTGGTGCAGCACCTCGATGTCGCAATGCGCTCCGGCGAAGTCTTCCAGTTCGATCGGGGTCGCAGACCCGTCGTCCACCACGATGACCCGTAGCCCACGCAGTGAGGCGACCAGCCGCCGGACGCCAGTTATGTTGTCCCGCACCGGGATAACGACGGTGACATCGCGATGGGACGGGCCGGTGGCCGGGCGCGGGTGGGCCACCGTGGCGTCCAGCAGGGTGCGGGCCAGCTGGGCGCTGACCTCGTCGCGAACCTTCAGACGGCCGTCGCAGAGCATGCTCTGAGCGGCGGGCGCCAGCCGCAGCAGGCGGGTCGGCGAACCACCGAGCAGAGCCTTGCCGTCGCCGAGCACCCGCACGCGACGATCGACCTGCACGGCGAATCCATCCGGAAGCCGGGTCATCGGCGCGGTCACGTCAACATCCCGTCCGCACCAGGGGCCCACCGGTCGATGCGCCGGACACAGTCGTCGACCATCTCGGCGAAGATCCGCTTCCCCTCGGCCGCGGTGGCCGTGGTCGGATCCCCCAGCACTCCGATGCGACTGACCGCGGCGACCCCGCCCCGTTGCATGGACGGCAACAACTCGCGCAGCGGCGCTTCGTTTCCGGCGAGCATGCGGTCGGTGTGCACGGCGCCCGGCGAGATGTGGAGCAACACGGAGGTTTCGGTGTGGCCGGCATGCGCATCGCCGCCAGCGCAGGCGCAGGCACACCAACCGGCATCGCGGCCCTCGGCACGCAACCGGCCGACCGCCGTCCGCAACGCACTGACGTTGCCACCGTGACCATTGACGAACACCAGCCGCTGGGCCCAGCAGGTGGCCGACCTTCCGTACTCCAGCAACAGCATGGTCAAGGCGTCGGTGCCGATCGAAATCGTTCCGGCGAAACTCTGGTGCTCACCGCTGGCGCCGTAAGCGATCGCGGGAGCCAACAGCCAGTCGAGACACTCACCCACGGCGCGGGCGACAGCCGCGGCGATCCGGGTGTCGGTGTCCAAAGGCAGGTGCGGACCATGCTGTTCGGTAGCCCCTAGCGGAATCAATATTGACGGCGATGCGGATATGGATAGTTGGCTCGACGTCGAATCCCCCAGTTCGCCGTGTACAGGCACCCGCCGATGGTAAGACGAATTCACCTGGCGTGCACCGATTGTTGCCCTATCTATCGATTTTTTTTTCCGCGATGTTGATCGATAGGCGAAATCGCTGCTCGTTTGCCACGACTGCAACGCCAGCACCAGATTCGGGCAACTGACCATTCCCGGGGCGCCGACTCTGTGGTAGGGCGCAGCGCACGGAAACGGCGGCTTCGCAATACGGCCAGACAATGCGCAATCCGGCCGATTACGGCGCGGTCAGCGCACGCCCAACTCCCGGGTGAATCCGGACGGGATCAAGATGTCGTCGGCGGTGAGGTCATGAATGGAGGAATGCCCGAGGCCCATCAGCGCGGAGTCGATGCCGCCGCGCAGGATGTCGAGCACGTTCTCGACGCCGGCCTGGCCGGCCGCCGCCAGACCCCACAGGTAGGCCCGCCCGATCATCACCGCTCGGGCGCCCAGCGCCACGGCCTTGACGACATCACTCCCCCGGCGGATGCCGCCGTCGAGCAGCACCTCGACCTGGTCGCCTACGGCCTCGGCCACAGCGGGCAGCGCGCGGATCGACGCGGGCGTGCCGTCCAGGTTGTTGCCGCCGTGGTTGGACACCGAAATCGCCGAAACACCGGCGTCCACCGCCCTTTTGGCGTCGTCGACGCGCATCACGCCTTTGAGCATGAAGGGACCGCCCCACAGTTCCCGCAGCCAGGCGATGTCTTCCCAGGTGGGCGGGGGTGTGCCCATCCATTCGCCGTACGCGGCGAAGAACGGCGGGCCCGGCTCGCCGCGGCGGCCCTGGTTGGGCACCCGCAGGTCCGGCGGCCGCATGGTCTTGCCGAAGTTCCACAGCCAGCGCGGTTTCGTGATCGCCTCCGGCGACAGCTTCAGGATGGTCTTCAGGTTCATCTCTTCGGGGATCTTGGGGCTGCCCCAATCACGCCCATGCGAGAACGTCCAGTCGGTGGTGACGATCAATCCGGCCGCACCCGCCGCGCGCGCCCGCTCCGCGCGCTCGGCGATCGCGTCCCGGCCGCCGAGCCAGTAGATCTGGAAGAAGATCTTGGGATTGGCGGCCACCACCTCCTCGATCGGCTTGCTGGCGAACGAGGACAGCCCCATTGCCGTGCCCCGGGCCGCGGCGGCGCGCGCGACGGCGACCTCGCCGTCCGGATCGACCGCTTGCACGCCGGTCGGTGAAATAAGCACCGGCATCGAAATGTCCTGGCCCATAACCGTGGTGGAGAGGTCGCGTTTCGCGCTCGCCCCGATGACGTGCGGGGCGAATCCGAGTTCACTGAATGCCGCCACATTGTCGGCAACAGTCACGCCTTTTTCGCTGGCGGAAATAAGCGACGAATAGACGGATTTCGGCAGCCGTCGCTTAGCGCGTTGTTGGGCAATCGCGACGGTTTCAAACCATTGGTCTGCCATGGTTATACGGGGCTTTCATTGCACAGCCGCGATGGCGGCCTCATGGACAGGGTCAACGGCACCGGGGTGCTGAGCCGCTTGCCGCGGGAGTGGTCGACGCGCGGCCGTGGCGTCTCACGTTCGGCTTCCAGCGCCGGCGCACCATGGCCCTGTACGCACTCCGGGTCCGGGCCGTCCAGCGGCAGGCCGGTGAAGAACTTGGCAGCCATGCAGCCGCCGCGGCAGCTGTCGTAGTGCCCGCAACTGCCGCACGCTCCGGCGGACTGCGGCTCGCGCAGTTCCCGGAACAGTGGGGCGTTCTTCCAGACGTTTTCGAAACCCGTCCCAAACCCTGAGTCGGACAACACGTTTCCGGCCAGGAAGCGGTCATGGATGGCGAACGGGCAGGCGTACACGTCGCCCACCGGGTCGATGAGGCACACCACCCGACCGGCCCCGCACATGTTCAGCCCGGCCAGCGCGCCCGGCGAACCCAGCGGTGCCAGATGGAAGAAGGAGTCGCCGGTCAGCACCCCCTCGCCCTTGGCCACCAGCCAGTCGTACAGCTGCACCTGCTGGTCGGACGTGGGGTGCAGGTCCTCCCAGACTTCAGCGCCCCGCCCCGACGGCCGCAGTCGCGTGATGCGCAAGGTGGCACCGTAACGGCTTGCCAGCTCGGCAAACTCGTCGAGCTGATCGACATTGTGCCGGGTCACCACCACCGAGATCTTCGCGTCGCGGAACCCGGCGGCGGCGAGATTCTCCAGCGCCCGCACCGCCATGGCGAACGAGCCCGGACCCCGGACGGCGTCGTTGACTTCGGCAGTGGCGCCGTCCAGAGATATCTGGACATCCACGTAGTCGCTGGCCGCCAGCCGCGCCGCCACCTCCGGGGTGATGCGCACCCCGTTGGTGGAGAACTTCACCCCGACGTGGTGTTCGGTGGCGTAATCCACCAGCTCCCAAAAGTCCGGCCGCACAGTGGGTTCGCCGCCGCCGATGTTCACATAGAACACCTGCATGCGTTCGAGCTCGTCGATGATGTCCTTGCACTGACGGGTGGACAGCTCACCCGGGTCGCGCTTGCCTGACGAGGACAGGCAGTGCACGCACGCCAGGTTGCAGGCGTACGTCAGCTCCCAGGTCAGGCAGATCGGCGCGTCGAGCCCGCGCTCGAACTGCTCGATCAGTGCGGGGACTCTGGCTGCGGTGGTCATTGTGCCTCCCGGGGTACCAACATGGTCGAACGGGCCAGCACGTCCAGTGCGTGCAGGTACGGGCCCTGGTCGGGGTCGTCAACTCCGGCGGCACGGCACGCGGACCGCACGTCCGGGTGGTCGGCCAGTGACCGCACCACGGTCAGAATGGTGCGGTTCTTCAGGAACGACAGTTTGCGGGTGCCGAAGTGATACAGCAGCGCCCCAAAGGGTTCCGGCCGGATCGCCACCTGCGGATGCAGGCGCCAGCCAGTGTCCGGGTCGAACTGCGCGCTCTCCCGGGCCGGCGCGGGCGCGGCCACCGTCAGTAGACCCCGCACATGCCGTCGATGGAAACCTCTTCCACCAGCGTCTCGGTGACGAGTTCGGTCTCAGTCTGGTTTTCGTTGTCCATGACGATTGCCTTTCATCGAAGGGGTTCGACAATGATGGGTGGTGCCGGTCACAATCACGATCGTGGGTCAGAATATGGCATCGAGTGCCGAAATGGAAGGGCAGGGTCTGATGCTGCAGGGAACGCGAGTGGGCAGGCGCCGCTCGACGACACCGCTGCACATCACCGACGTCGCGATCGACCTGTTCGCCGCGCGCGGATTTGCCGAAGTCAGCGTCGACGACGTCGCCCATGCCGCCGGGATCGCACGCCGGACCCTGTTCCGCTACTACGCCTCCAAGAACGCGATCCCGTGGGGCGACTTCGACGCCCACCTCGAACAGCTGCAGGAACTGCTCGATGGCGTGGATCCACAGGTGCCGTTACGCGAGGCGTTGCGGGGGGCGCTGCTCGCGTTCAACACCTTCGACGAATGCGAGTCGGTCCGCCATCGCCAGCGCATGCGGGTGATCCTGGAAACTGCTGAACTGCAAGCATATTCGATGACAATGTATGCCGGTTGGCGGGAAGTGATCGCCGGCTTCGTGGCGCGCAGGTCGGGTGCCAGAGCGACGGACCTGATGCCGCAGACCGTCGCCTGGACGATGCTCGGGGTCGCGTTGAGTGCCTACGAACACTGGCTGCGGGACGAATCGGTTTCGCTGCCGCAGGCCCTCGGGAACGCGTTCGACGTGGTCGGCGCGGGCCTGGACTCACTCGAGTGAGCAACTCCGAACACCTGCTGCACACCCTGCGGTCGCAGGGCAGATTCTGCGCGCGATCCGGTTCGGCGATGTACGGCGAACTCTTCGACCTGGTGGCCGGCGACGTCGAAAGCGGCGGAGTGTTCGCGACGATCCTGGCCGGCCACGAGGACGCCTCATCGGGTCAGGCGGTGCCGTTGCGGTTGCTCGGCGGGTTGCACCGGCTGGTGCTCGACGGCCGGGCAGGGCAGTTGCAGCGCTGGTATCCCAGTGCGGGCGGAAGCTGGGACGCGCAGCGGGCCTGGCCCGAGATCCTGCTCGTCGCGGCTGAGCGAGCCGAGGAATTGCGTGCGGCGCTGCAGCACCCGCCGCAGACCAACGAGGTGGGCCGCTCAGCGGTGCTGATCGGCGGCCTGCTGCACCTCAACGGCGAGTCACGGCTTCCGATAAGGCTTTTCGAGATCGGCACCAGCGCGGGACTCAATCTGCGCGCCGACCATTACCACTACCGGTATGCCGGCAACCGCTGGGGACCGTCCGACTCTCCGGTGCTCATCGACGACGCCTGGCACGGCCAGCTTCCCCCTGGTGGCCCGCTGCAGATCGTCGAGCGGCGCGGGTACGACATCGCGCCTATCGACGTGACCGAATCCGGCGGGGGGCTGACCGTGCTGAGCTATGTGTGGCCCGACCAGCACGCCCGGTTGAAACGGTTGCGCGGCGCCATCGCGGTGGCCCGCCAGGTACCGGCCCAGGTGGAACGCCGGACGGCGGCCGACGCCGTCACCGGGCTCACCCTCGCCGACGGAGCGCTGACCGTGCTGTGGCACTCGATCGTCTGGCAGTACCTCTCCCCGGACGAACGCGCGACGGTGCGGGCCGGAATCGATGCGCTGGCGGCGCAGGCCGACACGCGCAGACCGTTGGCGCACCTGACACTCGAGCCGGCGCGCCAGGGTCCGGAGGGCACGCTGAAGTTCCTGGTGCGGGCCACCACATGGCCGGATGGCGAGGAACGGGTGCTGGCCGAGTGCCACGCCCACGGCGCACCGGTGCACTGGCAGTGATGGCAGTGCGGAAAAAATCTTCGGTCAGCCCGTCGGAGTTCGGTCCGCCACAACGACGTATAAGGATGTGAGCGCCCAACAGCACCGCCAGCGCGACGCCGCGAGCGCGCTGCTGGAGTTGTACGACGAGGCGCTGCCGGTGGTCTTCGGGTACTTTCTTCGCCGCTGCGGCGATCGCGGAACCGCGGAGGATCTGACCTCGGAGACCTTTCTGTCCGGGCTGCAAACAGCGCGCGCCGCGGCACGTGACGGTGACCCGCCGCCGATCGCCATGCCCTGGCTGATGGGGGTGGCGCGGCACAAACTGGCCGACCACTATCGGCGCCGGCGTGACCCGGTGCCGGTCGCCGATCCGGCGGAGCCGCTGGATTCAGCCGCGGTGAACAGCGGGGACTGGGACGCCGAACTGGACAGGTTGGTCGCCGAGAGCGTGCTGAGCAGGCTGAGCGACTCACATCGCGCGGTGCTCGTCCTGCGCTACATGGACGACTGCAGCGTCGGCGAATGCGCCGCACTGCTCGGGCGCACCGTGCACGCCACCGAGGCGCTGCTGGTTCGCGCCAAGAAGGCGTTCCGCAAAGAGTATCCGGAAGGGGGCACGTCATGAGTCAGCGCGATCCGCTCGACGTGCTGCACACCGAAGACCTTCCGGTGCAACCCGATCCGGGCTTCGCCGCGCGGCTGCGCAGACGGCTGGAGTCCGCACTGTCACTACCCGAAGGAGTTCTGATGAGTGGCACCACCACAACCGTTTCCGGATTGAACCAAGACTCCGCCGCGCCGCCTCGTCCGGCCGCACTCCCCTACCTGAGCGTGCGGGACGCCCGCGCCGCGATCGACTGGTACGCCGCGGCATTCGGCGCCGTGCTGGTCGGTGAAGCAATCGTGATGGACGACGGGCGGATCGGGCACGCCGAACTCGAAATTGGCGACGGTGTGCTGTACCTGGCCGACGAGTATCCCGAGTTGGGCCTGCGGGGTCCCGCGCCGGGAGCGGTGTCGGTCAGCCTGATGCTGCATGTCGGCGACACCGATGCGGCGTTGCGGCGCGCTCGCGAGCACGGCGCGACGGTGCAGCGGGAGATCTATGAAGGCCACGGCGCGCGCAACGCGACCATCGTCGACCCGTTCGGCCACCGCTGGATGCTGAGCGGACCGATGAGCACCCCCGGTATCAGGCAGGGTGACCTCGGCTTCATCTCGCTGTCGGTTCCCGACGTCGAGCGCGCAGCTGCCTTCTACTCCCACGTGCTGGGGTGGACCGTCGACGCCGCCTCGCACCGGGTGACCAACACCGAGTTGCCAACCGACATCCGCGCCGGCTTTGCGCCGGGCTTGTTCTGCTGCTACGCCGTCACCGACCTGGCGGCCGCGCGCGAGGCGATCACCGGCGCGGGCGGCAGCGTCGGCGAAACCCGTCGCACCGAGCACGGCACCACCCTGGACGCCACCGACCCGCAGGGCGCGTCTTTCGCAGTGTACGAGCCGGTCGCGGGCCGGGAACGCCCGGCGCTCAACGGATCTGGCCCTGGCGAGCTCTCCTACGTGACCTACGACGTGACCAACTCCGCCGGCTTCCGCGACTTCTACGGGCGGGTGCTGGGCTGGACATTCGAGCCGGGCCGCGTCGCCGACGGATGGCAGGTGCAGGACGCCCATCCGATGTCGGGCGCGGCGGGCGGCAGCCCGCGACGCGTCACGGTGCCGATGTGGACCGTGGACGACATCGACTCGGCGGTGGCCCGGGTGCGCGAAGCCGGCGGCACCGTGCTGGACGAACCGTCACGTCAGCCCTACGGCCTGTCCGCCGAATGCACCGATGACCAGGGCTCCCGGTTCTATCTGGGGCAGTTCTAACCCTCTGCGCCCAGCATCTCCGAAATCGGCACCGCTGCGGCCACTTTGGCCCGCACCTTCATCACCTTGCCGGGCAACCCGCCACCGACAACTCCGACCAGGGCGCCGTCGCGTTCGTAGTACGCCAGGAACTTGCGGCCGTCGTCCTCGACGATGTGCACGGTGTCGTCGGCTTCGGGCTCGCCGAGGCACTGGATCTTGACGTCGTACTGGTCGCTCCAGAAGTACGGAACCACGACCGCCGAGGGCACCTCGCGGCCCAGCAATGCGGGCACCACGACCCGGGTCTGGTCGGCCACGTTGCTCCAATGTTCCACGCGCACTTGGTGTCCCGTGGCATCACGCCAGGAGGCGACGTCACCGAGCGCCCAAACGTGCGGCGCGCTGGTACGCCCGGCCTCGTCACAGACGACGCCGTTGTCGACCTCGATACCGCTGCCTTCGAGCCAGCTCGTGGCCGGGTGCGAGCCGATGCCGACCACCACCAGGTCGGCCGGCAGTTCCGTGCCGTCGGTGAGGACCACAGTCTGGACATGGCCGTCGCCGCGGACCTCGGCCACCCCGACGCCGGTGCGCACGTCGACGCCCTCGTCCCGGTGCAACCGGGTGACCAGCGCGCCGATCTGCTCGCCGAGCACCGACGCCAGCGGTGTCGGCTGCGGTTCCACCAGGACCACGTCCACACCGAGACCACGCAGGCTGGCCGCCACCTCGCAGCCGATGAAGCCCGCACCGATCACCACCGCCTTCTTGGCGGAGGACGCGTGGCTGCGCAACGCCATGCACTCGTCGAAGGAACGCAGCACCCGGATGCCCTCCAGGTCCGGAAGGCTCGGGATCCGCCGTGGCACCAGACCGGTAGCGATGACGAGTTCGTCGTAACCCAACGAGGTTCCGTCAGCCAGCGTCACCGTCTGTGCCGCGGTGTCGACACCGGTGGCCGCTTGGCCCAGACGCAGGGTGATGTCCTTCTCGTCGTACCACTCGCGTGGCTTGAGGGCCGTGTCGTCGATCTCGCTGCGCAACACCTCTTTGGACAGCGGCGGCCGGTCGTAGGGCAGGTGCACCTCGTCGCTGACGATGGTGACGGGGCCGGCGTATTCCGCGCGGCGTAGTTGCTCGGCAGTCCGGGCGGCAGCCAGCCCGCCGCCGACGATCACGATTCCGTGTGTGCTCACGTGGAGTTCATAGCACGGACGACAATCAGTACTTCAACGCGCCCTTGTCGACCGGGATCTGAGTGCCGGACAGGGTGCCCGACCCGTCACCGGCCAACCAGACGACGACGTCGGATACCTCGTCGGGTGACATAAAACCCTTGTACTGCATGGGCATTGGCGGGAAGGCGTGCACGAATCGGGGATGCTTGGCGAACACCTGCATCATCGCCTCGGGCTCGATCATGGGGGTGTCGACCGAATACGGGTGGATGGAGTTCACCCTGATGCCGTATTCGCCCAGTTCGAGCGCCAAGGTATTGGTCAGGGCGGTCAGGCCGAACTTGCTTGCCGCGTAGTGGCCGTTGCCGGGCGTCGCCTTGAGGCCGGCGGCGGAACTGACCACCACGATCGAGCCGCCGTTGCCGGCCTCGATGATGGCGGGGATGGTGGCCCGCAGGGTGCGCCAGGTGCCGGTCAGGTTGACTCCGATGACGGTGTCCCACTGCTCGTCGGTGAGTTCCCAGACCCGGCCCCAGCCCAGCACCCCGGCGTTGGCGACCACGATGTCGAGGCGGCCGAACTGTTCGACCCCGTCGGCCACCAACTGGCGCACCGCCGCGTCGTCGCGCACATCGACCTGGCGGGCCAGCACTTTGCGACCTTCGGCCTCGACCGCGCGGACGGTCTCGGCAAGATCCTCCGGCGTCGCCGGCGGGTAGGTCAGGGTGCCTGACACCGGCCCGCAGATGTCGGAGGCGATGATGTCGGCCCCCTCCCGGGCGAGCCGGATCGCATGCGAACGTCCCTGGGCACGCGCGGCTCCGGTGATGAAAGCCACCCGCCCTTGAAGTGAATCAGCCACTGGTCCCCTTTCGCCGCTTGCCAGGCTAGCAGCGAAACTGAAACGTGTTCTAGTTAGGTAGCCCGATGGCTCGGTGCCGATCGGCGCTCGGTCAGATCTCGGCGTCAGATCTCGGCGATGATCTGGGCGCGCCGGCTGGCGTACTCCTGGTCGTTCACCACGCCGCTGGCGCGCAGCGAGTCCAGCTCCTGCAGCCGGTCGGCGATCGAGGCCTGCGGCGCCGCGGACGGGGCGGCCTGGCCCGCCTGCTGCTGACCGGCCCTGCGCACGACGGCGTGAATCTGCTGACGCAGACCCGGATTCGACCTGATGTCGACGATGCGGTTGAGCGGAATCCCGTTCGCCTTGAGCAGTTGCAGGATCTCCATCAACGGGCCCGCCTGGCCGCTCAGGTCGTAAGTGCGGTTGTCCTCCTCGACGGTGAACTGAGCCGGCACCAGCCCGTTGACCAAAGCGCTTCGCTCCCAATCGATTCGGTATTCGTTGGTGGTGGGGTCGACCAGGACGACAAGCTTGCGGGCCGTCAGGTTGCCCAGCCGCGTCACGCTCGCGATCACCCGGTCCTCGCTGTCGAACGGCGCGATCCCGGGCCCCGATACGTGCAGCTGCACCTTGACCACCGGCTGCTCGTTGATCCGGGTGCCCGTCTCGGCCAGACCGGTGATCTGGGCCAGGGCCAGCACCCCGGACTGTTCGAGCGCTTCGTTCTTGGCGGCGTTGTTGACGCTCCAATACGTCAACGCGATCGCCACCAGCACGTCGGCGACGGTGATCAGCAGACCGACGTAGAACATCCACGACAGCAACTGACCGAAACCGAGGGTGAAGTAGACGACGAGGAAGATCGGTCCGACCAGGCCGCCGCACAACAGCACCAGCAGCTGCATCTTGATGTACCGCGCGAGCATGTGCATTCTCCCCTCACTGTGCTCGGGTCAGGCGCCCGAAAAGGTGATGACAGAGTAGCGCCGCGCGGCCTATACCGATCACAAGTTAGCGCGCCCAAAAGACGCAAAATCCCCCGAAAACCGCGGTTTTCGGGGGATTTTGCGTCTGGTCGCGCGGTGAGCGCTACTTGATGATCTTGGTGACCCGGCCGGCGCCGACGGTGCGGCCACCCTCACGGATCGCGAACCGCAGACCGTCGTCCATGGCGACGGGCTGGATCAGCTTCACCGAGATGTTGGTGTTGTCACCGGGCATCACCATTTCGGTGCCCTCCGGCAGCGTCACCACACCGGTCACGTCAGTGGTGCGGAAGTAGAACTGCGGACGGTAGTTGTTGAAGAACGGCGTGTGCCGACCGCCCTCGTCCTTGGACAGGATGTAGACCTGGCCCTCGAACTCGGTGTGCGGGGTGGTGGTGCCGGGCTTGATGACGACCTGGCCGCGCTCGACGTCCTCACGCTTGACACCACGCAGCAGCAGACCGACGTTGTCACCGGCCTGACCCTGGTCGAGCAGCTTGCGGAACATCTCCACACCGGTGACCGTGGTCTTTGTGCTGGTGGGCTTGATGCCGACGATCTCGACTTCCTCGTTCACGTTGACCACGCCGCGCTCCACACGACCGGTGACGACGGTGCCACGGCCGGTGATGGTGAAGACGTCCTCAACGGGCATCAGGAACGGCTTGTCGGTGTCGCGCACCGGGTCCGGGATCGACTCGTCAACCGCGTCCATCAGGTCCTCGACCGACTTCACCCAGGTCGCGTCGCCCTCGAGCGCCTTCAGCGCCGAGACCCGGACCACCGGGGCTTCCTCGTCGAAGTCCTGAGCGGCCAGCAATTCGCGGACCTCCAGCTCGACGAGCTCGAGCAGTTCCTCGTCGTCGACGGCGTCGGACTTGTTCAGCGCCACGAGGATGTAGGGCACGCCCACCTGACGGGCGAGCAGCACGTGCTCACGCGTCTGCGGCATCGGGCCGTCCGTCGCGGCGACCACCAGGATCGCGCCGTCCATCTGGGCGGCACCGGTGATCATGTTCTTGATGTAGTCGGCGTGGCCGGGGGCGTCGACGTGCGCGTAGTGACGCTTCTCGGTCTGGTACTCGACGTGCGCGATGTTGATCGTGATACCGCGCTGACGCTCCTCAGGCGCGTTGTCGATCTGGTCGAACGCCTTGGACTCGTTCAGGTCCGGGTACTTGTCGTGCAGGACCTTGGTGATAGCCGCGGTCAGGGTGGTCTTGCCGTGGTCAACGTGACCGATGGTCCCGATGTTGACGTGGGGCTTGGTCCGCTGGAACTTCGCCTTCGCCACTTTGTTGTCCTCCTGGACTGTTGGTGCTTAAAAAAGCAGTGTTGATTTTTCTTTGGTTTGCCGCGGTGCTAACCGCGTCAGCTTACTCGTCGGGGTTTTCGCTTATTCGCCGGTTGCCTTGGCGATGATTTCCTTCGACACGTTCGCCGGAACTTCGGCGTAGGAGTCGAACACCATGGAGTAGTTCGCCCGGCCTTGCGTCTTGGACCGCAGGTCGCCGACATAGCCGAACATCTCCGACAACGGCACGTGCGCCTTGACGACACGCGCCCCTGCCCGCTCCTCCATGGCCTGGATCTGGCCACGGCGGGAGTTCAGGTCGCCGATCACATCACCCATGTAGTCCTCGGGTGTGGTGACCTCGACGGCCATGATCGGTTCCAGGATCACCGGCTGTGCTTGTGCCGCAGCCTTTTTCAGCACCTGGGAACCGGCGATCTTGAACGCCATCTCGGACGAGTCGACCTCGTGGAAGGCGCCGTCCAGCAGGGTGAGCTTCAGGTTCACCAGCGGGTAGCCGGCCAGCACGCCGTACTGCATGGCGTCCTGCGCACCGGCGTCCACCGACGGGATGTACTCCCGCGGGATGCGTCCACCGGTGACCTTGCTCTCGAACTCGTAGGTCGCGCCGTCCTCGCTGACGAACGGCTCCAGGCTGACCTGGACCTTGGCGAACTGACCGGAGCCACCCGTCTGCTTCTTGTGGGTGAACTCGACGTTCTCCACCTTGCGGCGGATGGTCTCCTTGTAGGCCACCTGCGGCTTGCCGACGTTGGCCTCGACCTTGAACTCGCGGCGCATGCGGTCCACCAGGATGTCCAAGTGCAGCTCGCCCATGCCGCCGATGACGGTCTGGCCGGTCTCCTGATCCAGGTGCACCTTGAAGGTGGGGTCCTCTTCGGCGAGCTTCTGGATCGACAGGCTCAGCTTCTCCTGGTCGCTCTTGGTCTTGGGCTCGATGGCCACCTCGATGACCGGGTCCGGGAACGTCATGGACTCGAGCACGATCTGGTTGTTCGGGTCGGCCAGCGTGTCACCGGTGGTGGTGTCCTTGAGTCCGATCACCGCGTAGATGTGGCCCGCCGACGCCGTCTCCACCGGGTTTTCCTTATTGGAGTGCATCTGGAAGAGCTTGCCCAGACGCTCCTTCTTGCCCTTGGTGGCGTTGATGACCTGCGAACCGGAGTCGACCTTGCCCGAGTACACCCGGACATAGGTGAGCTTGCCGAAGAACGGGTGCGTGGCGACCTTGAACGCCAGCGCGGAGAAAGGCTCGTCGGTCGACGGCTTGCGCACGATCTCCTCGTCCTCTTTGCCGGGCGGGTGGCCGACGGCCGGCGGCACGTCCAGCGGCGAGGGGAGGTAGTCGATGACGGCGTCCAGCATCGGCTGCACGCCCTTGTTCTTGAACGCGCTGCCGCACAGCACCGGGTAGGCCTCGGAGTTGATCGTCAGCTTGCGGATCGCGCCCTTGATCTCGGCGACCGTGAGCTCTTCTCCGCCGAGGTACTTCTCCAGCAGCTCCTCGTCGGTCTCGGCGACCGCCTCGATCAGCTTGGTGCGGTACTCCTCTGCCTTCTCCTGCAGATCGGCGGGGATGTCGACCACGTCGTACTTCTCGCCCAGCTTGGCCTCGGCGCTCCACACCTTGGCCTTCATCTCGACCAGGTCGACGACGCCCTCGAAGTCACCCTCGGAGCCGACCGGCAGCTGGATCGGGATGACGTTGGCGCCCAGCCGCTCCTCCATGGTGCGCACGGAGAAATAGAAGTCGGCGCCGATCTTGTCCATCTTGTTGACGAAGCAGATGCGCGGGACGTCGTATTTGTCGGCCTGCCGCCACACCTGCTCGGACTGGGGCTCGACGCCCTCCTTGCCGTCGAACACCGCGACGGCGCCGTCCAGGACACGCAGCGAGCGCTCCACCTCGACGGTGAAGTCGACGTGGCCGGGGGTGTCGATGATGTTGATCTGGTTGTCGTTCCAGAAGCAGGTGGTTGCCGCGGAGGTGATGGTGATCCCGCGTTCCTGCTCCTGCTCCATCCAGTCCATCGTGGCCGCGCCGTCGTGCACCTCACCGATCTTGTAGCTGATACCGGTGTAGTACAGGATGCGCTCAGTCGTCGTGGTCTTGCCGGCGTCGATGTGCGCCATGATGCCGATGTTGCGGACCTTCGTCAGGTCGGTCAGCACGTCCTTCTGTGCCACAGAAGTCTTCCCACTCTTTCGTTGCTCAGTTAGCTATCGGATGCGCCAGCGGGTTCCGCTGGAAGCCGTCACCAGCGATAGTGCGCGAAGGCGCGGTTGGCCTCGGCCATCTTGTGGGTGTCCTCGCGTCGCTTGACGGAGGCCCCCAAGCCGTTGCTGGCGTCCAGGATCTCGTTGGCCAGACGCTCGACCATCGTCTTCTCCCGGCGCTGCCGCGAGAAGCTGACGAGCCAGCGCAGTGCCAGCGTGGTGGACCGGTCCGGGCGCACCTCGACGGGCACCTGGTAGGTGGCGCCACCGACGCGGCGGCTACGCACCTCGAGGGCGGGCTTGACGTTGTCGAGCGCGCGCTTGAGGGTGATGACGGGGTCGGTGCCGGTCTTGTCGCGGGCCTGCTCGAGCGCACCATAAACAATGCGCTCAGCCAGCGATTTCTTCCCCTTCAGCAGAACTTTGTTCACCAACTGGGTGACCAGCTGCGACCCGTAGACCGGGTCGTTGACCAGCGGACGCTTGGGCGCGGGCCCCTTGCGCGGCATTAGCTCTTCTCCTTCTTGGCGCCGTAACGGCTGCGAGCCTGCTTGCGGTTCTTGACACCCTGGGTGTCCAGCGAACCGCGGATGATCTTGTAACGCACACCGGGCAGGTCCTTCACCCGGCCGCCACGCACCAGGACCATCGAGTGCTCCTGGAGGTTGTGGCCCTCGCCCGGAATGTAGGCCGTGACCTCAACCTGACTCGTCAGCTTCACACGGGCAACCTTCCGAAGCGCCGAGTTCGGCTTCTTCGGAGTGGTGGTGTACACGCGGGTGCATACGCCACGACGCTGCGGGCTGCCTTTCAGAGCCGCGGTTTTGACCTTGGCGATCTTGTCGCGACGACCCTTGCGGACCAGCTGCTGGATGGTTGGCATCTACCGGCTTTCTGTGTTGCTGTTCTTGTGGTGCTTGTCGAGTGCGCTGTTCAAAAGTTCCTGTACTGCAGTTATGCCCCTCCGCGGACTAACGTCATTACCCCGCGGCCGGGCGTGTCGCATGCGCTTGCCCGGAAAACATCATCCGTCGCATTGTGGACACGCGAATTGGCCCGGCATTTACGCCCGCTACTTCAGGCGCCGTTAGCCGCCAGGCACGAGGTCCCACAATACCCGCCCGGAGTCTGGCAGGTCAAAAACGGTGGCATCGCCCGCGCGAGCCGCACAGGTCCCCCAGGTGGCGCGACTGTGAAGCTGGCCGCACAGTCGCGTCCGAGCGTGAAGCTGGCCTCACGCTCGCGCCGCCGGCTAGGGCGTCTCCGCTGCCTGGACGGTGCGCCGATCCATGCCCGCCGCCAGCCGCAGCACCATGTCGGTGAACACGGCGTCGGTGTCGATCTCGTCCATGACTCCGGTCATCTCCAGCAGCACGAACCCGTGCATGGCCGACCAGAACTCCAGAGCGGCGTAGAAAGCCTCCTCGCCCTGCAGGCCGTAGGACGACAGCACCGCGATGACGGGGGCTGCCGCTCCCCGCGTCACGGCCGTGTACTCGGGATCGTCGCCGCCGAGCGGCATCCGGGTGAACGCGGAGTACCGACCGGGGTGATGGTGGGCATAGCTGCGGTAGGCGCCGGCCATCACCAGGACGGCGTCGTCGCGGGACCGTCCCTCCCCCACCCGGTTGAGCATCGTGATGATGTCGTCGATGACCCGGATGCGTACGGCACGGCGCAGATCCTCGAGGCTGTCGACGTGGTTGTACAGCGACGGTCCCTTAGTGCCCAGCTGGGTGGCCAGGGCGTTGATGGTCAGCGAATCCCAGCCCTCCCGGTCCAGGAAGGTCAGCGCGCCGTCGACGATGCCCTCGCGGCTCAGCTTTGCTTGACGGGCTCCCGGCTTGCCGGCGCGCGCACGGCCACCACCCGACGGTGGTTCCGGCTGAGCTGCCATGGCGATTCACCCTTCGGTTGGGATGGCCGGCCCCGCGCGCGCGGCGTCAGAGCTAACTAATGACTCTAGTTGACTGCGCCGTAGTCATCGGGTGCGGCGCTCCGTGGTCGCGCCGGCGCCGCGGCTTTGGCGAATAAATGCCCACGGGGCTGTCGTCACGCAGTTAAATGCACGTAATCTCAATCGAGGTCTGATCGAGCAGACCACCCACCCAACGAAGGGGGGCCCGCAGTGAAATGGACAGCCGCCGTGGGGACGCTGGCAGCCTGCGCCGCGACCGTGGTCGCCCTACCGGCCGCGCCGGCTCCGGTTGCGCACGCGAAGAACGGCGACACCCATATCACCGGGCAGGGCGTTGAGACGACGATCGACTGCGGCGACGCCACGCTCTTCGTCAACGGCACCAACAACATCGTCACCGCAAAAGGCAGCTGCTGGGCGGTCACGATGATGGGGACGGGCAACACGGTCATCGCCGACACCGTCGTCAACGACATCACCGTGTACGGGTACGACGGGACCGTGTTCTACAAGAACGGTGACCCGGTCGTCTGGGATCGCGGCCGCGAACTGGGCATGGTCAACCGAATCCAGCGTGTTGGGCCCTGAGCGAGTGTGACAGTTCTTTTTCACGGGAGGAATCGAGTAACCATGCGCGCCAAGGGAACTGCCAAGACATTCCGGGTGGCCGGACTTGCCCTGTCGGCGGCGGCCATCGCCGCGGCCGTCGGGTTGGCCGGCTGCAGTTCGACCGCCGGGCCGCCCGCGAGCAGCAGTTCGTCCTCGACGAAGTCGTCGACGACCACCAGCAGCGGGAGCGCGGAGACGACGTCGACCACCGGTGGCGGCCCCACCATCAGCACCTCGGTGCAGGTGGGCGACACCGTTGTCTACGCCTACGTGGGGCAGACCGCCACCATCTCCTGCGAAGAGGGCAAGTCGCTGAACGTGACCGGCTCTGACAACACGCTGACCGTCAACGGCAACTGCGAGACGGTGAGCGTCGGCGGCACCAAGAACAAGATCACCCTCGACAAGGTCAACAAGCGCATCACGGTGCTGGGGATGGACAACACCGTCACCTACAAAGACGGCGACCCGGAGATCAACAAGATCGGCCCGAACAACACCGTCACCAAGGGTTAACTCGCCGGGGCGCCGTGCCGGCCGGCTCCGCCGGCGAAGCGCCCGGCGCCCTCCAGCGCCTCGGCGGAGACCCGGGAGATGCTCGCGAACTCCAGGTCCATCGCCGCGGACTCGGGCAGGCCCCACTGGTGCAGCGCCGACAGCCGGTCCGACCGCAGACACTGCTGCGGCAGCGCGGCGAGTTCGGCCGCCAACTCCTGGGCGGCCTGGCGCGCTTGGCCTTTGGGCACCACCCGGTTGGCCAGACCGATCGCCAGCGCCTCGTCGGCCTTGACGCCGCGGCCGGTCAGGATCATGTCCATCGCGCGGCTGTGCCCGATCAGGCGCGGCAACCGCACCGTTCCGCCGTCGATCAGCGGAACGCCCCAGCGCCGGCAGAACACCCCGAACACGGCGTCCTCCTCGGCGACCCGCAGGTCGCACCACAGGGCGAGCTCCAGGCCGCCGGCCACCGCATAGCCGTCGACGGCGGCGATCACCGGTTTGGACAGCATCATGCGCGACGGTCCCATGGGGCCCGGGCCGGTGCGGTGCACCGAGTTGGCCTGCGGTGTGCCGAAGGCTTTCAAATCGGCTCCGGCGCAGAACGTTCCGCCCTCGCCGCACAAGACCGCCACCGAAGCGCTGTCGTCGCGATCGAACCGTTCGAACGCGGCGTACAGCGCGGCCGCCGTCGGGCCGTTGACGGCGTTGCGCGCCTCGGGCCGGTTGATGCAGACCGTGGTCACCGGGCCGTCGCGCTCCACCCGCACCACATCGCTCATGTCGCCTCCTGGAGTTGGGTCGTGTCACGCAGTTCCGCCAGTTCGGTGGCGAAGTCGTGGTAGGCCGCCCGCAATTGGGCACCGGGCCAGTCCGCGGGCAGCAGTTCGTCGGGCAGGATGGGGTCGGTATTGAGGTGACGCACGATGGCGGCGGCCACAACGAACCGCCCGGGCACGTCGGTCGCACGGTCCATCTCCGCCAGCAACCCGCGGCCCACGTCGGCCCACTGCGTCAGGTCCCACAATTGCCGGGCCAGCGCGGCCGGCGCGTCGTCGCGCGCCCGCAGCACCCGCACCCGGGCGGCGACATCGGGCGCCAAGTCCAGGCCGAGGTTGTCCGGACGCATCCAGACACCTTCCCGCAACTCGCTGAACCGCTTGTCGTGCATGGTGTTTCGCAAAGCCGCCCGGGTTCGCGGGTCGGTGCCGACACTGGTGACGACGACCACGTGCCAGTGCCCGCGCCAGGCGCGGGTACGCGGGCGCATCGCCTCGTCCTGCCGCCGCTGCCGGGCCAGCAGGCGGTCGGAGAGCCGATACCCGTCGGCTGACCGAATCAAGTCACCGGCGCTGACCATCCGGGTCAGCGCCACCCGTATCGTCGCCTCTTTGATACCGAAATCTGTTGTCAGCCTTATCAAGTCGCTGGCGGTGGCCCACGCGGGGTGGGCACCCAGCAGCACGCTGAGCACCACGGACCGGGCGGTCATCTTGCGCACGGCGCTACACCTGGGACGCTTTCCGGCCGTAATCACCGAAGGGTTCGTCGCGGTGTTTGACCGCGTCACGGAAGCCGTGCTCGACCGCATCCGCGACGAACGCATGCCCTTCCGGCGTATGCCGCGCCACGCCGTCGAAGACGGTGCTGACCATCCGGCTGGTGGCGACGCCCTGCTGCAGGAGCGGGGCATTGAGCGCGAGCTTGATCATGATCAGCTGATTGACCGGCAGGGCGGCGATCCTGGCCACCAGGCGTTCGGTGCGTTCGTCGAGCTCTGCCGGATCGGGCGCCTCGACCGCCAGTCCCCATTCGGCGGCCTGCGCGCCGGTGATGCAGTCACCGGTGAACAGCAGCCGTTTGGCCCGCTGGTCACCCAGGCGGTGCGCCCACAGGCCCGCAGCCGGAACACCCCAGACCCGGGTCGGCGGATAGCCGATCTTCGCGTCGGCGGCGGCGATCACCTGATCGGCGTGCAGCGCGATGTCGGTGCCGCCGGCCACACAGTAGCCGTGGATCTTCACCACCGTCGGCTTGTCGGCGTGCATCAGACTGGCGAACCCGCGCACGAACCGGCTCATCATCTGGTAGTCGATCATCGGGTCCCACGGCTGGTTCGGCAGGTGGTTGACCGCCTGCGTCTTGCCGTCCAGGACCGTGCCGTGATACCCGCCTTCCTGGCCCGACGAGCCGGTCCGGTCGGCGTAAGCGGACAGATCGAAACCGGCGCAAAAGCCTTCGCCGCGACCGGAGACCAGGATGACGTGGACGTTCGGGTCGAGGTCGGCGCGTTCGACCAACGCCGAGAGCTCCAGCGGAGTGTCGGCGACGATCGCGTTGCCCTTCTCCGGCCGGTTGAAGGTGATGCGCGCAACCCGGTCGGTGACCTCGTAGGTCATCGTCTTCAGGTTGTCGAAGTCGACCGGCCTGATCGAGTGGGTCATCCCTTGACCAGCGCACGCTCGATGATCGGCGCCAGGTCAAGGCCGCTCGGCATGGTGCCGAACGCGCCACCCCACTGGCCGCCCAGTCGGGTGGCCAGGAAGGCTTCGGCGACGGCCGGGTGGCCATGGCGCACCAGCAGCGATCCCTGCAGCGCCAGGCAGATGTCCTCGGCCACCTTGCGGGCCCGGTACTGAATGGTCTCCAGGTCGGCCAACTGCTCGCGCAACCGTTCGACGTGGGCGTCCTGCCTGGCGTCCTGGCCCGCCGTCTGGGCCAGTTCGTCGAACAGCACCTCGACCGACTCGGGCCGAGTTGCCATGGCGCGCAACGTGTCCAGTGCGCTGACGTTGCCCGAGCCCTCCCAGATGCCCATCAGCGGGGCCTCCCGGTAGAGCCGCGGCATGCCGGAATCCTCGACGTAGCCATTGCCGCCCAGGCATTCCAGCGCTTCCGCGGCGTGGGGGGTGGAGCGCTTGCAGACCCAGTACTTGCTGGCCGCCAGTCCGATGCGGCGTAACAGCGCCTCCCGCTCGTCACCCCGGACGGCCTTGTCGGTGGCGCCGGCCATGCGCATCGCCACCATGGTGGCGGCCTCGGCCTCCACCGCCAGGTCGGCCAGCACGTTGCGCATCAAGGGCTGGTCAATCAGATAGGCGCCGAACACCTTTCGGTGTTGCGCGTGGTAGGTGGCGCGGGTCAGCCCGGTGCGCATGCTGGTGGCGCTGCCCAACGTACAGTCCAGCCGGGTGAGGTTGACCATTTCGATGATGGTCGGGACGCCGCGCCCCTCCTCGCCGACCAGCCACGCTGTGGCGTCGTCGTACTCGACCTCACTGGACGCGTTGGCATGGTTGCCGAGCTTGTCCTTGAGCCGCTGCAGGAACATCCGGTTGCGGGACCCGTCGGGCAGGATGCGCGGCAGCATGAAGCAGGACAGGCCGCCCGGCGCCTGGGCCAGCACCAGGAAGATGTCGCACATCGGCGCCGAGGTGAACCACTTGTGGCCCCGCAGACTGTAGGTGCCGTCCCCGTTGGGCGACGCCTGGGTGGTGCCGGCGCGCACGTCCGAACCGCCCTGCTTCTCGGTCATCGACATGCCCGCGGTGATGCCGGCCTTGGTGGCCGCGAGCTTCAGCTCCGGGTCGTACTCGCGACTGGTCAGCAACGGCTCGTACACCGCCGCCAGTTCGGGGTTGAACCGCAGCGCGGGCACCACGGCGTACGTCATCGAGATCGGGCAGATGTGACCCGCTTCCACCGTCCAGACCGACGTCTTGGCGGCCCGCACCACGTGGGCGCCGGGCCGTTCGTCCGCCCATGGGGCGGCATGCAGTCCATGGGCGATCGCGGTGCGCATCAGTTCGTGATAGGCGGGGTCGTACTCCACCTCATCGACCCGGTGCCCCACCGTGTCGTGGGTGTGCAGGACGGGTCGGTTGCGGTCGGCCAGCTCACCCCAGCGCTGCGCCTCGCGGCTACCGGAGATGGCCCCCAGCTCGTTGACCTCGTCCAGACCCCACTGGCCGCCCTCCCGGATCAGCGCCTCGATGAGGACGGGAGAGGACGCCGGGTTGTGATTCTCGAGTGGCGGAACCTGGTTGGTGACGACGTGCGTGTCTGGCATGGCACCAATGTTACATTTCTCCGACAACCGCACAAGACGTGTAACGCCGTGTCGTCCCGGCTAGGCGACCCGGTCGCAGAACGCGCCCACCACCTCCACCGTTTCGCGCGGGGCCTCGAAGGGCCAGAAGTGCCCGGTGTCGAACAGATGCAGGCCGCTGCCGGGTGGCAGCATGGCCAAAATGGCTGGGTCTTCGTAGAATTCGCGCGGCTGCAGCGGGTCGTGGGCGCCCTGGAGCAGCAGCACCGGAGTGGTCCAGGACCGAATCAGCCGGGTGCGCCGGTCCACCCATTCCTGGCGAAAAGACGACGAGTGGAAGTAACGGGGCACCGCGATCGCAATGCCGGGGTGGCTGAATTCTGCGAAGGTGCGCAGCAGGTCCTCCCGGGCGACCGGCCGTTCGGTGAGCCAGTCATAGGCGGTTGCGGCGAAGCGGCGGGCCTCGCCGAGCATTGCCGGCGCATCGGGCGACTGCATCATCGACTGCTGCGGGTGCAGACTCGGATGCAGATGCCAGAAGTGTTGCTGCCCACGGGCATATCCGCGTACTCGATCGCCCATCGCCGCGACGAGATGGTCGCCGACCGGAGTACCCCGGTCATGCGTGACGAGGGTGAATTCGCCGACGCGCAGGGTGTCGAGCAGGGCGCCGAGCTGCTCGGCGACGCCGGCCTGCCGGTAGTCACCGCTGCGTTTGTCCGACTGCCCATAGCCTTTGAGGTCGATGGCCAGACAGTGGTAGCGCGTGCTGAGGCCTTCCAGCGCGTAGTGCCATTGCCACCACGAGTCGGGCAGACCGTGCAGGAACACCACGGTATGCGCGGACGGCGCACCGGCTTCCACGACGTGCCATCGCACCGTTTCGCTGTCACCCGGCGCGTCGACGAACCTGTGTACGACAGTCACCTCGCCGAGCCGTTCCGTCTCACCGTCGTCATTGCACCGGGCAGGTGGCATCTCGCCAAGCTCCGTGACGAGTTGCTCGGCAGCGAGCACCGCGGCGGTCAGTCCGTCTTGGATGTGCGTAACCCGTTGCGGCGGTTCGGTATACGCCAGATCCGCGATCGCCGTCATGATGCCGCGGATGGGGTTTGCCTGGAAACAGGTCGTTGCGCGTCGTCGAACATCATCGTTGCGCCTCCTTTATTGAAGATATCTTCACTTACGAGGGATTTGTCAGTCAAGTGATAACTGAATAAATCTTCAGATTCGAGGTAAGATTCGACCGAAACCCTCTCAGGACTGGAGCACAACGCGTTGGAGCCCGCTGGCACGCCGCCCAATCGCATTGAACGGCGCAAGCAGCGCACCCGCGCGGCGCTCATCTCCGCCGCGCAGGGCTTCATCGCCGACGGCACTCTGCAGGTGCCGATCCAGGACATCTGTCAGGCCGCCGACGTCGGGGTGGGTTCGTTCTACAACCACTTCGAGAGCAAAGAGCAGTTGTTCGACGCCGCCATCGACGCCGCCCTCGACGCGCACGGCGCACTGCTCGATGCGCTGACGGCGTCGATCGACGATCCCGCGGAAGTATTCGCTGTCAGTTTCCGGATCACCGGGCGCATGTTCCGCCGTCCGGAGAGCCGTATGGTTCTCAATCACGGGCTGGAACTGATCACCGCGGACCGGGGGCTGGCGCCGCGTGCCAGGCGCGACATCGCCGCGGCGACCGAGTCCGGAAGATTTCAGGTGGCCGACCCCAGACTCGCCATGGCGATTGCCGCCGGGGCGTTGCTGGGTCTGGGGCAACTGGTGCAGGCAGAACCGGAGCGCGACGCCGCCCAGACCGCCGACCAGGTCACGGAGGACCTGCTGCGGATGTTCGGGCTCCCGGCGGACGAGGCGCGCGAGTTGTGCAGCCGACCAATGGATCTCGGGTGGATGGAGGCCGTCGAGCCGCCCGGCCGGCGCGTCACGAACTAGCCGGCCGCAAGCCCTCAGGCGACGATGTTGTCGCGCAAAAACGCAATGTCGTCCTTGCGGCCCTCTTCGGCCGTCTCGCAGATGACCGGGGCGTCCGCGGCCTTGACGACGGCCACCAGCAACTCGGGGTCGATCTGGCCGGTGCCGAAGTTGGCGTGCCGGTCGGCCCCGGAGCCGGCGGCATCCCGGGAGTCGTTGCAGTGCACCAGGTCGATGCGGCCGGTCAGCGCCTTGATGCGGTCGACGGCGTCGATGAGCGCCTCACCGGCCGCCCAGGCGTGGCAGGTATCCAGGCAGAAACCGATTCCCTTGTCGCCGATGCGATCCCACAGCCGGCCGATGGTGTCGAAGTAGCGGGCCATCGCGTGGTCGCCGCCCGCGGTGTTCTCCAGATAGACCTGCATGTCGGTTTCCAGATAGTCCAGCGCCTTGGCCCAGCGTTCGAAGCCGGCCTCCATGTCGTTGTCGTCGGCGTGACCGCCGTGCACGATCACCGCTGTGGCGTTGATCGCCGCCGCGGCGTCGCACGTGTCCTGCAGGATCTTGCGTGACGGAATCCGGATCCGGTTGTTGGCCGACGCGACATTGATCAGGTACGGGGCGTGCACATACAGCGGCACGCTGGACGATTTCAGCGTATCGGCGTCCTCGCGCGGCTTCGGCTTCTTCCAGCTCTGTGGATTGCCGAGGAAGAACTGCACCACGTCGGCGCCGTCTGCCTGAGCGGCGGCGAGGGGGTCATCTTGGTGGACATGTGAACCGATGAGCACTCGACCAGTCTAGTGAGGCGGGCGCGCGGGAGTCGCAGCATAAGGTGTTGAGCGTGACGGACGAGGCAACGCTTGTGGCGGGACTTTCGGTGGGGCTCTCGGTGGGGAGGGGCATCTCAGATATCACCGGCGAGGCCGCCGAATGCGGCATGCTCGGCTACGGCAAGACCGGTCAGCGCACCGCGGGAATCCATCTTCGGCTGCGGTCACGTGCATTCGTCTTCGCCGAACCCGGCGGCGCCCGGGTTCTGCTGGTGATAGCCGAATTGCCGCTGCCGATGCAGAACGTCACCGACGAGGTGCTGCGGCGGTTGGCGACGTCCTACGGCGACACCTATAACGCGCAGAACACGCTGATCACCACGACGCACACCCACTCCGGTCCCGGCGGCTACTGCGGACATCTGCTGTACAACCTGTCGACCAGCGGGTTCCGGCCGGCGACCTTCGCGGCGATCGTAGACGGAATCGTCGAATCGGTGAAGTACGCCCACGACGATCTGGCCCCGGCACAGGTGGCACTGTCGCACGGCAAATTGCACGGGGCGAGTGTCAACCGCTCCCCCGCCGCCTTCGACCGCAACCCGGCCTCCGACCGAGAGTTCTTCCCCGGCCGCATCGACCCGCACACCACGCTGCTGCAGATCGATCGCGGCGAAAAGACCGTCGGGACAATCCATTTCTTCGCCACGCACGGCACCAGCATGACCAACCGCAACCTCCTCATCTCCGGAGACAACAAGGGCTTCGCCTCCTATCACTGGGAGCGCACCCGCTGCGGCGCGGACTACCTCGCCGGCCAGCCCGACTTCATCGCCGCGTTCGCGCAGACCAACCCGGGCGACATTAGTCCGCACGTGGACGGGC
Organism: Mycobacterium sp.; assembly: GCA_003987775.1. Classification (GTDB taxonomy): domain Bacteria; phylum Actinomycetota; class Actinomycetes; order Mycobacteriales; family Mycobacteriaceae; genus Mycobacterium. Next base: position 135,601 of record RXJD01000034.1, on the reverse strand, counting down.
CGATCGATTACGGGCCGTCCAGAGAAGACGAGGAACTCGAGAACACTCGCCGGATCGGTCTGTCCCAATTCGAGGATGCGTTCGGGCAGCTCGGCACGGGGACCCCGATCGGCACGAGCGTCGACTGCAGAGTCACCTACCTCAACCTCAGCGACGTCGAGGTGGGCGGGCAGTACACCCCCGACGGTCAACAGCGCCGCACCGGGCGGCCGACGATCGCCGCCGCGATGTTCGCCGGGACCGACGAGGGCGAGGGCTTTCCGGGATTTCAGCAAGGCCAGGGGCGAAACCCGTTCTGGGACAATGTCTCCCGCGGCATCTACCGGCTAGCCGGGAAGGTGCGGGCGGCCCAGCAGCCCAAAGGCATGGTGATACCGGCCCACCTGCTGAACAGGCTGCAGCCCTTCATCCAGGAGGTCGTTCCCGTCCAGCTGCTGCGGATCGGGCGACTGTATCTGATCGGCATCCCCGGCGAACCCACGATCGTCTCCGGTTTACGGCTGCGCCGGACGGTGGCGTCGATCGTCGGCGCCGACCTCGATGACGTGCTCTGCGTGGGGTACTGCAACGCCTATATCCATTACGTGACCACCCCCGAGGAGTACCTGGAACAGCGGTACGAGGGCGGCAGCACCCTGTTCGGCCGGTGGGAGTTGCCGGCGTTCATGCAGACCGTCGCCGGACTGGCCGAAGCCATGCGCGACGGCCGTCCGATGCCACCCACGGCACGGCCGAAGTCCCATAAACCCCGAAGCTGGCTGCGCGCCGCTCCCGCGGACACCGGCTCCTTCGGTGCGCTCCTCGACGAACCGAACGCGACCTACCGTCCGGGCGACTCCGCGGAGGCGGCGTTCGTCAGCGCGTTTCCCAACAACGACGTCCACCGCAACCGCACCTTCCTCGAAGTGGTCCACCTCGCCGGCAACGAGTGGGTGCGGGTGGCCGACGACGGCGACTGGTCGACCACCTTCCAGTGGCAACGCGAAGGGCGCAGCGGCTCACATGTCCGCATCCGGTGGAACATCCCGGAGGATGCGGCGCCCGGGCACTACCGCATCGTGCATCACGGGATGGCCCGCGACACCCACGGCAGGCTCGAACCGTTCCAGGCCACCACGCACGAGTTCACCGTGCGCTGAGTTCGGCCCGAGCTGGGGCACCACCCGCTTGCGGGGGAACGCAAAAGCCCCCACTTCCATCGGAAATGGGGGCCTTTGCGTCTGGTCGCGCTAGTTACCGGTAGTCGGAGTATCCGTAGTCGTCCAGCGGAACCGCAGCACCGGTCGCCTGGCCGAAGTCCGGGCTGTAGTACTGGTCCTCGTACGACGGGATCGTGTACGCGGCGGCCCGGGCCTCCTCGGTCGGCTGCACCTGGATGTTCCGGTAACGGTTGATGCCGGTACCGGCCGGGATCAGCTTTCCGATGATCACGTTCTCCTTCAGACCCTGCAGCTTGTCGCTGCGGCAGTTGATCGCCGCATCGGTCAGCACACGCGTGGTCTCCTGGAACGACGCCGCGCTCAGCCACGAGTCGGTGGCCAGCGACGCCTTCGTGATACCCATCAGCACCGGACGGCCGGCAGCCGGCTCGCCGCCCTCGGCCACCACCCGGCGGTTGGACGCCTCGAACTCCGCACGGTCGATCAGCGAGCCGGGCAGGAACTCCGTCGAGCCCGAGTCGATGATGGTGACCCGGCGCAGCATCTGGCGGACGATCACCTCGATGTGCTTGTCGTGGATCGACACACCCTGGGCCCGGTAGACCTCCTGGACCTCGCGGACCAGGTGGATCTGCACCTCACGCGGGCCCTGCACGCGCAGCACCTCGTGCGGGTCGGCCGAGCCTTCCATCAGCTGCTGGCCAACCTCGACGTGGTCGCCGTCGGCGAGCACCCGCTCGGAACCGTCCTCGTGCTTGAACACCCGCAGACGCTGACGCTTGGACAGCTTGTCGTAGACCACTTCCTCGCCGCCGTCGTCGGGAACGACGGTGATCTTGTAGAAGCGCTCGCCGTCCTCGAGGCGCACCCGGCCGGTGACATCGGCGATCGGTGCCTTCCCACGCGGGATCCGGGCCTCGAACAGCTCCTGGACACGCGGCAGACCGCCGGTGATGTCCTCACCCACACCACCCTGGTGGAAGGTACGCATGGTCAGCTGCGTGCCGGGCTCACCGATGGACTGGGCGGCCACGATGCCGACCGCCTCGCCGATGTCCACCAGCTTGCCGGTGGCCATCGAGCGTCCGTAGCAGGTGGCGCAGACGCCGGTGCCGGTGGTGCAGGTCAGCACCGAGCGCACCTTGATCTGCGTGATCCCCGCGGCCAGCAGGGCCTCGATCGACGGGTCGCCCAGGTCCTCGCCGCGCGCGACGATGACGTTGCCGGCCTCGTCCACCGCGTCGGCGCCCAAAGTCCGTGCGTACGCCGAGGTTTCGATGTACGGGTCACGGATCAAGGTGCCGTCCGGCTGACGCTCGGCCAGCTCGACGACGATGCCGCGCTCGGTCTGGCAGTCGTGCTCGCGCACGATCACGTCCTGGCTGACGTCCACCAGACGACGGGTCAGGTAGCCGGAGTCGGCGGTACGAAGCGCCGTGTCCGCCAGACCCTTTCGAGCACCGTGGGTGTTGATGAAGTACTCCAGCACGGTCAGGCCCTCGCGGAACGACGACTTGATCGGACGCGGGATGAACTCACCCTTCGGGTTGGTCACCAGACCCTTCATGCCGGCCAGCGTTCGGGTCTGGGTGAAGTTACCGGTGGCGCCCGACTCCACGATCGTGATGATCGGGTTGTCGCTCGGGTAGTGCTCCCGCAGCGCCTGGCCGACCTCGTCGGTGGCTTCCTTCCAGATCTCGACCAGGGCCTCGTTGCGCTCGTCGTGGTTCAGAGCACCACGCTGGAACTGCTTTTCGACCTTCTCCGCACGCTCTTCGTAGGCGTCCAGAATCTCCTTCTTGCGCGGCGGCACCAGCACGTCGGCCATCGAGACCGTGACACCGCTGCGGGTCGCCCAGTAGAAACCGGCGTCCTTGAGCTTGTCCACGGTCTGTGCGACCACGATCATCGGGTAGCGCTCGGCCAGGTCGTTGATGATCGAGGCCTGCACCTTCTTGTGCATCTGCTTGTTCACGAACGGATAGCCCAGCGGCAGCAGCTCGTTGAACAGCACCCGGCCCAGCGTCGTCTCGGCCACCCAGGCGTCACCCGGCTGCCAGCCGTTGGCACCGAACAGCTCGGCCTCGCGCTCGGCGGGCGGACGCAGCTGGGTCAGCCGCACCTTGATCTTGGCCCGCACCGAGAGCACCCCGCGGTCGGCGGCCATGATGGCCTCCGCCGGCGAGGAGTAGACGCCGCTCTCCGACTGGTCGGTCGCGGCGGCCTGGAACTCGCCCTTGTCGCCGGGAACCTCGGTGGTCAGGAAGAACAGCCCGGTCACCATGTCCAGACGCGGCATGGCCAGCGGCCGGCCGGAGGCCGGCGACAGGATGTTGTTCGACGACAGCATCAAGATGCGTGCTTCGGCCTGCGCCTCGGCGCTCAGCGGCAGGTGCACGGCCATCTGGTCACCGTCGAAGTCGGCGTTGAACGCCTCACACACCAACGGGTGCAGCTGAATAGCCTTGCCTTCCACCAGCATCGGCTCGAAAGCCTGAATGCCCAGCCGGTGCAGGGTAGGTGCACGGTTCAGCAGCACCGGGTGCTCGGCGATGACCTCTTCGAGCACGTCCCACACCTGCGGACGCTGACGCTCCACCATCCGCTTGGCGCTCTTGATGTTCTGCGCGTGGTTGAGGTCGACGAGCCGCTTCATCACGAACGGCTTGAACAGCTCGAGCGCCATCAGCTTGGGCAGACCGCACTGGTGCAGCTTGAGCTGCGGGCCGACCACGATGACCGAACGGCCGGAGTAGTCGACACGCTTGCCGAGCAGGTTCTGGCGGAACCGGCCCTGCTTGCCCTTGAGCAGGTCGGACAGCGACTTCAACGGACGGTTACCCGGCCCGGTGACCGGACGGCCACGGCGGCCGTTGTCGAACAGCGCGTCCACTGACTCCTGAAGCATGCGCTTCTCGTTGTTGACGATGATCTCGGGCGCGCCGAGGTCGATCAGCCTCTTGAGCCGGTTGTTGCGGTTGATCACGCGGCGGTACAGGTCGTTGAGGTCCGAGGTGGCGAACCGGCCACCGTCGAGCTGCACCATCGGACGCAGTTCCGGCGGGATCACCGGGACGGCGTCGAGCACCATGCCCATCGGCGAGTTGCCCGACTGCTGGAATGCGGCGACCACCTTGAGGCGCTTGAGAGCACGAAGCTTCTTCTGCCCCTTGCCACTGCGGATAACCTCACGCAGGTTCTCGGCCTCGGCGTCGATGTCGAAGGTCTCGATCAGCTTCTGGATCGACTCCGCGCCCATGGCCCCGGTGAAGTACTCGCCGTAGCGGTCCTGCAGCTCGCGGTACAGGTTCTCGTCGACGATCAGCTGCTTGGGAGCCAGCTTGGTGAAGGTGCTCCAGATGTCCTCCAGCCGGTCCAGCTCGCGCTGAGCCCGGTCGCGCAGCTGACGCATCTCGCGCTCGCCGCCGTCGCGAACCTTGCGCTTGGCGTCGGCCTTGGCGCCCTCGGCCTCCAGCTCGGCCAGGTCGGCCTCGAGCTTCTGGGCGCGGGCCTCCAGGTCGGCGTCACGCTGGTCCTCGACCGCCTTGCGCTCCACCATCATCTCGGCCTCGAGCGTGGACAGCTCGTTGTGCCGCATCTCGTCGTCGACCGCGGTGATCACGTACGCGGCGAAGTAGATGATCTTTTCCAGGTCCTTGGGGGCCAGGTCCAGCAGGTACCCCAGGCGCGACGGCACACCCTTGAAGTACCAGATGTGAGTGACCGGAGCGGCCAGCTCGATGTGGCCCATCCGCTCACGGCGCACCTTGGCGCGGGTCACCTCGACGCCGCAGCGCTCACAGATGATGCCCTTGAAGCGCACCCGCTTGTACTTGCCGCAGTAGCACTCCCAGTCGCGAGTCGGCCCGAAGATCTTCTCGCAGAACAGGCCGTCCTTCTCGGGCTTGAGCGTGCGGTAGTTGATGGTCTCCGGCTTCTTTACCTCGCCGTAGGACCACTGACGGATGTCCTCCGCAGTCGCCAGGCCGATTCGGAGTTCATCGAAGAAGTTGACGTCTAACACGTAACTCCCTTTCCCCTTGCGGGATTAGTGACTGAAAATCTGATTCAAGAAGATCAGGCAAGATCCTCGACAGACGCGGATTCGTTGCGCGACAAGTTGATTCCCAGGTTGGCCGCCGCCCGCTCAAGGTCTTCGTCCTCGCCCTCGCGCAGCTCGATGGCCGCACCGTCGGACGACAGCACCTCAACGTTGAGACACAGCGACTGCAGCTCCTTGAGCAGCACCTTGAACGACTCGGGGATGCCCGGCTCGGGGATGTTCTCGCCCTTGACGATGGCCTCGTAGACCTTGACCCGGCCGACCGTGTCGTCGGACTTGATGGTCAACAGCTCCTGCAGCGTGTATGCCGCGCCGTAGGCCTGCATGGCCCAGCACTCCATCTCACCGAACCGCTGGCCACCGAACTGCGCCTTACCGCCCAGCGGCTGCTGGGTGATCATCGAGTACGGGCCGGTGGAGCGGGCGTGAATCTTGTCGTCGACAAGGTGGTGCAGCTTCATGATGTACATGTAGCCAACCGTCACCGGGTACGGGAACGGTTCACCGCTGCGTCCGTCGAACAGCACGGCCTTGCCGTCGCCGTTGACCATCACGTCGCCGTCGCGGTTGGGCAGCGTGCACGACAGCAGGCCCTGCAGCTCCTCTTCCTTGGCGCCGTCGAACACCGGGGTCGACACGATCTGGTTCGGCTGAGCATGCCGGAGGTCCTCCGGCAGGTTGGCCGCCCAGTCCGGGGTGCCCTCGATGTTCCAGCCGGCCTTGGCCACCCACCCGAGGTGGGTCTCCAGGATCTGGCCGATGTTCATCCGTCGCGGCACACCGTGGGTGTTCAGGATGATGTCCACCGGGGTGCCGTCCGGCAGGAACGGCATGTCCTCCACCGGCAGGATCTTGCCGATGACGCCCTTGTTCCCGTGCCGTCCGGCCAGCTTGTCACCGTCGGAGATCTTGCGCTTCTGGGCGACGTAGACCCGGACCAGCTCGTTGACGCCGGCGGGCAGTTCGTCGTCGTCCTCGCGGGAGAACACCCGGATGCCGATGACCTTGCCGGACTCACCGTGCGGCACCTTCAGGGAGGTGTCGCGGACCTCGCGGGCCTTCTCACCGAAGATGGCGCGCAGCAGCCGCTCCTCCGGGGTCAGCTCGGTCTCACCCTTCGGGGTGACCTTGCCGACCAGGATGTCGCCGTCACGAACCTCGGCACCGATGCGCACGATGCCGCGCTCGTCCAGGTCCGCCAGCACCTCGTCGGAGACGTTCGGGATGTCCCGAGTGATCTCCTCGGCGCCCAGCTTGGTGTCGCGGGCGTCGATTTCGTGCTCCTCGATGTGGATCGAGGTGAGCACGTCCTCTTCGACGAGGCGGTTGGACAGGATGATGGCGTCCTCGTAGTTGTGACCCTCCCACGGCATGACGGCCACCAGCAGGTTCTTACCCAGGGCCATCTCACCGTTCTCGGTGCAGGGGCCGTCGGCGATCACCTGACCGGCCTCCACCCGGTCGCCGGCGTCCACGATGGGCGACTGGTTTGCGCAGGTGCCGTGGTTGGAGCGGGCGAACTTGCGCATCCGGTAGGTGCGCCGGGTGCCGGCGTCGTGCATGACGGTGATGTAGTCCGCCGACACCTCCTCGATGACGCCGGCCTCTTCGGCCACGACGACGTCACCGGCGTCGATCGCCGCACGCAACTCCATACCGGTGCCCACCAGCGGTGCCTCGCTGCGCACCAGCGGAACCGCCTGGCGCTGCATGTTGGCACCCATCAGGGCACGGTTGGCGTCGTCGTGCTCGAGGAACGGAATCATCGCGGTGGCCACCGACACCATCTGGCGCGGCGAGACGTCCATGTAGTCCACCTCGGACGACGGGACGTACTCGACCTCGCCCGCCTTGCGGCGGACCAGAACGCGCGGCTCGGCAAACCGGCCGCTCTCGTCGATCGGCGAGTTGGCCTGCGCCACCACGTGGCGGTCCTCCTCGTCGGCGGTCAGGTAGTGGATCTCATCGGAGACCACACCGTCGACCACCTTCCGATAAGGCGTCTCGATGAAGCCGAACGGGTTGACCCGCGCGTACACCGACAGCGAACCGATCAGACCGATGTTCGGGCCTTCCGGGGTCTCGATCGGGCACATCCGGCCGTAGTGCGAGGGGTGCACGTCACGGACTTCCAGGCCGGCCCGCTCACGGGACAGACCACCCGGCCCCAGCGCCGACAGACGACGCTTGTGGGTGAGACCCGACAGCGGGTTGTTCTGGTCCATGAACTGCGACAGCTGGCTGGTGCCGAAGAACTCCTTGATCGCGGCGACGACCGGCCGGATGTTGATCAGGGTCTGCGGCGTGATCGCCTCGACGTCCTGGGTGGTCATCCGCTCGCGGACGACGCGCTCCATGCGGGACATGCCGACCCGGATCTGGTTCTGGATCAGCTCGCCGACGGTACGCAACCGGCGGTTACCGAAGTGGTCGATGTCGTCGGTCTCCACCGGCACCTCGGTGCCGCCGGGGACGGTCATCGTGTGCTGGCCCTCGTGCAGGCGGACCAGGTACTCGATGGTGGCGACGACGTCTTCCTCAGTCAGCGTGGAGCTGGTGATCGGATCGCCGACGTGCAGGCCGAGTTTCTTGTTGACCTTGTAGCGGCCCACCCGGGCCAGGTCGTAACGCTTCTCCTTGAAGAACAGGTTCTCCAGCAGGGTCTGCGCGGACTCCTTGGTGGGGGGTTCGCCCGGCCGCAGCTTGCGGTAGATGTCCAGCAGCGCCTCGTCGGTGCCGGCGGTGTTGTCCTTCTCCAGCGTGCCCATCATGATCTCGGAGAAGCCGAACCGCTCGTGGATCTGCTCGTTGGTCCAGCCGAGGGCCTTGAGCAGCACGGTGACGGGCTGGCGGCGCTTGCGGTCGATACGCACGCCGACGGTGTCGCGCTTGTCGACGTCGAACTCCAGCCAGGCGCCACGGCTGGGGATCACCTTGACGCTGTGCAGCATCTTCTCGGTGGACTTGTCGATCGTCTCGTCGAAGTACACACCGGGCGAACGGACCAGCTGGCTCACGACGACACGCTCGGTGCCGTTGATGATGAAGGTGCCCTTCTCGGTCATCATCGGGAAGTCACCCATGAACACCGTCTGACTCTTGATCTCGCCGGTGTTGTTGTTGATGAACTCGGCCGTGACGAACAGCGGAGCCGCGTACGTCATGTCCTTGTCTTTGCACTCGTCGACGGGCGCCTTGACCTCGTCGAAGCGAGGGTCGGAGAACGACAGCGACATCGAGCCGGAGAAGTCCTCGATCGGTGAGAGCTCGTCGAGCACCTCTTCGAGGCCGCCCTTGGGGCTGACCTCGCCGCGCTCCAGCGCGCGCTCTCGCCAAGCCTGCGAGCCGATCAGCCACTCGAATGAGTCGGTCTGAACGTCAAGCAGCCCCGGAACCTCGAGCGGTTCACGGAGCTTGGCGAATGAAACGCGGTTCGGCGCCCCAGGTACGGAGTTGTTTGAGCTCTGGCGGAAATCAGCCAAGATGCATCCTTCCAGCACCTCGTGCGACTAACGAGAGCTAGAAGTGAAAGCCGGTGCGACCCGGTGCCCACCAAAGCCTGTTCGCCGCAGATAATTGTGTCGGTTCGGCTGGCGGACGAACTGTCCGGATCTCACGCACGCACGTAGCTGAGCCGCGGGTTGGGGCTCAGGCTAAGACTGCGGTGTCTTTAGCGGCCAAGAGGCGATTGTGAGGTGGGCAGGAAGTAGCCAGCGCAACGTCCAACAATAGCGCAGACGCGCGCATTCCTCAAATACCCACAACAACTAGCGGTCATACGCCGTCCCCGGATCTTATGACGACCGATGGCGCTGGCTGGCGACCTCGAGTTGCCCAAGGACAGATACGACACATGCTGCCCAACAGATTGACCCGTTTAGGCCCCGTCGTCAAGGGGTGCACGCGGCAAGTTGTGGGAAGTTGTGGTTAATTCCCCGACGGCCGCCCACCAGGTGAACAGCGCAAGGCAGCAGGGTGTTGCAGTCTTCGCGAACCCCGCCCGCAGGACAAAAATCCCGCCGAGGGCAATTCGTCAGGGGAGCCGGTCCCCCGGGCTCAGGACGTTCGCTACGGGATCAGAATTCGTGCGACTGGTACTTGTGCGTGCCCTCGAGGTCGTCGAGGATGGCCGCCTGCGCGTCCTTGGGGAGCGTGTGCAGCATCGCCCGCACCCGGGCCTGACGACGGGCGACCGCCTTACGCTCCGGCATCCCGGGCGACGCGACGATCTGCGGCGGCACGCCCTCGATCTCCTCCACACCGCCGGCGTGCTGACCGGCGTCGAGCGCGGCCTGCTCTTCGGCCATGGTGGCCTCGTCCTTCTCCTCGGACATACCGATCGGCCCGATCCGGCGGCCGTTGAGGAACTGCCGCACCACCGGTTCGTCGCTGGTCAGCAGCACCTCGCGGGGCCCGAACATGACCAGGTGCTTACGGAAGAGCATGCCCATGTTGTCCGGAACGGTCCGGGCGATGTTGATGTTGTGCGTCACGATGAGGATGGTCGCGTCGATCTGGGCGTTGATGTCCATGATCAGCTGGCTCAGGTAGGCGGTACGAACCGGGTCCAGACCGGAGTCCGGCTCGTCGCAGAGGATGATCTGCGGGTCCAGCACCAGGGCCCGGGCCAGGCCGGCACGCTTGCGCATACCACCGGAGATCTCACCGGGGAACTTCTTCTCGTCGCCGCCGAGACCCACCATCGTCAGTTTCTCCATGACGATGTCGCGGATCTCCTTTTCCTTCTTCTTGGTGTGCTCACGCAAGGGGAAGGCGGTGTTGTCGTACAGGTTCATCGAACCGAACAGCGCACCGTCCTGGAACAGCACGCCGAACAGGGTGCGGATCTCGTACAGCTCTTTCGCCGAGCACTCGATGATGTCGGTGCCGTCGATGATGATCGAGCCGCGCTCCGGGCGCAGCAGACCGATCAGTGACTTCAGGAAGACGGACTTGCCGGTACCCGACGGGCCCAGGAGAACGCTGACCTCCCCGGAGGGAATCTCGAGCGTGACGTCTTCCCAGATCCTCGAGGATCCGAAGGACTTCGTGAGTCCGTTGACCTCGATGCTGACGCCCATGGGAAATCCTTCCGTCAACGCGCAAATTCGCCACCAGGCCCCGTGTGGCTTGAGTCACTGTAGCGCACGCCCCGTACGCCGTAGCAGGGTTGCAAAGATAACAATCTGCGGCAGCTCAGGATCAGCCGCGTCAGCCCGCCGGCGCCCAGTTGCCGTGGAACCCCATCGGGACCCGCTGGGGCAGGTGCACGGTGGCGACCGACTCCAGCGTTTGGGCGTCCAGCAGCAGCAACTGACCCTCGTCGCTGCCGCGGTGGTAGCCATACCCCATCAGGACCCCGTCGTCTTCCGCTTGGCCGCCGGTGCCGTCAGACGGGTTGGGCACAAATGACATCTCGCCGATCACAAGTTCGGGGTCCAGCGACGCGACCTCACTCGAGCCGGTCGCGTAGTCGTGCTTGTACAGCGCGGTCACCATCGGCATGCCCTGCTGCTCGGCGAGATAGCCGTCGTCGACCCCGACGGCGTAGCCGAACCGGTGCCGGGCGCCCGTCAGGGTCTCGTTGATCCGGGGGAACTCCTGTGGCCGGTCGTCGCGACGTTCGGTGGACACCGATCCGGTGGCCAGGTTGATGGTCCAGCGCTCCAGCATCGGTTGGGTGTCTCCGGGACCGCGCCGGTCGTGGTCGAACATCCGCTCGTAACTGACCACGTCGAGCACCAGGTATTCCGAGCCGTTGCGGATTTCGGAGTAGGCGTTGAGCGGGTGATAGACGTAGCAGGGCGCGATATCGAACCAGCGCACATCACGGTCGGACCCCTCCCTCGGCATCACCCCGATGCGCGCGGGATACGACGTGTTCCACGCATACGGCATCCGGTCGGTCGGTTTGGGATTGCTGTTCAGCCGCGCCGCGATCGGGCCCGGTATCCGCAGGCGGCCTACCAGCGACTGCATCACCAGCTGAGCCGGCACGCTCAGCCAGCGGGGCACCTTGACCGGGAGCACCTGCCCCGGGTCGAACGTGACCGGCAGGTCGTAAATGACCACATATTTGTCGGTAAGCGAGAAGTCATGCATCATCGGCGACCCGCTCACGCGGATGTCGACCGTGCGACGGGCCCGTCCCTGGGTGTCGATCACCGAGTACTGCACCGTTCGCCCGCGGGCGAACGAGTAGGAGACGGCGTGCAATTCGCCGGTGCGCGGGTCGCGGTGCGGGTGGGCGGTGTAGCCGCCGTACAGCGTCCCGTCGAAGTCGCACGTCCCGATCGTGTCGAGTTCCTCGGTGAGCTCGTAATTGGCGACGCCGCCCTCCACCAGCGCCAGCGTGCGGCCGGCGTGCTCCAGCACGCTGGTGTTGGCGCCCAGAGCCAGCAGGCCCGCCCTCGGGTCCAGCCGGGCCGGGGCCGGCTCACCGAGCTTGGCGGCCACCGATGCACTGCGCACCCAGCGGTTGCGGTACCAGCGGGCCTGCCCGTCCTGCAGTGACACCCCGTGGACCATCCCGTCGCCGCTGAACCAGTGATAGGTGGCCGGATTGACCTCCGCGGCGGGATTGGGCCCGTTGCGCAGGTAACGCCCGTCCAGATGCTCGGGTATCCGCCCGGTCACCCGCAGATCGGTGGCGGTGACTTCGGCCTTCACGGGCGCCAGGAAGTCCTCGAGGTAGGGGTTCCGGATTTCGGCCGTCTGCGTCACCGTCATGTCTGAGCTCCTATAACATTGTTATTTCAGCGTTATCGAAACCGTACGCCGCTGATCGTCCGATGGCAATATTGTGTGGCGAGATGACTACCGACCCGACCACCCGCAGCGTCCGCGACGACCTGCTGCACGCAGCCGTGGGGCTTCTCAACGACCACGGGCCCGACGCGCTGCAGACCCGCAAGGTGGCCGGCGCCGCGGGAACGTCGACGATGGCCGTCTACACCCACTTCGGCGGCATGCGTGAGCTCATCGCCGCGGTCGCCGAAGAGGGTTTGCGGCAGTTCGGCGCCGCGCTGACCGTCGCGCAGACCGACGATCCGGTGGCAGACCTGATGGCCGTCGGCGCCGCCTACCGGCGGTACGCGATCGAGCGGCCGCACATGTACCGGTTGATGTTCGGCAGCACCAGTGCGCACGGCATCAAGGCGCCGGCGGGCAATGTTCTGACGCTCACCCTCGACGAGATCGAAAAGCAAGAATCCAGCTTCACGCATGTGGTGCGCGCCGTGCACCGGTCGATGCTGGCCGGCCGCATCACCGCATCCGCCGCGGACGACGACGCCGCCGTGGTGGCGACCGCGGCCCAGTTCTGGGCGTTGATCCACGGCTTCGTCATGCTCGAGCTCGCCGGGTTCTACGGTGACGACGGGTCGGCACTGTTGCCGGTGCTCGCCGGTATGACGACGAATCTGCTTGTGGCTCTAGGTGATTCACCCGAGCTGGTGCACCGGTCCCGGCAGGCGCTGATCGCCGCCCGCTGAGTGGCTCCGGGCACGCAAACGCCCCCGGGGCCGGTGGGCTCCCGGGGGCGTTTGTGCACTGCGTTTGTGCAATGACTACTTGACGGTGACGCTGGCGCCGGCGGCCTCGAGCTTGGCCTTGGCCTCGTCGGCGGCCTCCTTGGAGACCTTCTCGAGCAGCGGCTTGGGGGCGCTGTCGACCAGGTCCTTGGCCTCCTTGAGACCCAGACCGGAGACGATCTCACGCACCACCTTGATGACGCCGATCTTCTTCTCACCGGCGCCCTCGAGGATCACGTCGAACTCCGACTGCTCCTCGGCGGCCTCGGCGGGGGCACCGCCACCGCCACCACCGGCTGCCGCGACGGCGACCGGCGCGGCCGCGGTGACCTCGAAGGTCTCCTCGAACTTCTTGACGAAGTCCGACAGCTCCAACAGGGTCATTTCCTTGAACGCGTCGAGCAGGTCGTCGCTGGAGATCTTTGCCATGGTTTTTTCCTCCTGAGTTTCTCGGGTTTTTGGGTTTGTGGGTTATTCGGCGGCTTCGGGGGTTGCCTCGGCGGCAGGAGCCGCGGCGGTCGCGGGGGCTTCGGTGCCCTTCTTTTCCTGGAGGGCGGCCAGCAGGCGGGCCATCTGCGACGCGGGTGCGTTGAACAGCCCGGCAGCCTTGGCGAGGTTGCCCTTCATCGCGCCGGCCAGCTTGGCCAGCAGCACCTCGCGGGATTCCAGGTCCGCGATGCGCTCGACTTCGGCGACGGTCAGCGGGTGGCCATCCATGTAGCCGCCCTTGATGACCAGCGCCTTGTGCTCCTTGGCGAAGGTCTTCAAAGCCTTGGCGGCGTCCACCGGCTCACCGGTGACGAACGCGATGGCCGTCGGGCCGGCGAACAGCTCGTCGAGGCCCTCGATTCCGGCCTCCGACGCAGCGCGCTTGATGAGGGTGTTCTTGGCCACCGCGTAGGTGGTCGACTCCCCCAGCGACCGGCGCAGCTCGGCCAGGTTGGCCACGGACAAGCCGCGGTACTCGGTGATGACCGTCGCCGTCGATGCCTTGAAGTGCTCTGTGATGTCTGCGACGGCGGTGGCCTTGTCAGCCCGGGCCATGCATACCTCCTACAAGTGTGGTGGCCACCGGAGGAACGACGAACGCCCCGGCGCAGGATGCGGCCGGGGCGTGAAATGCACCGGCGCGTGCGCCGGTGATGGTGCCTCGTCCTCCTGCGTGGGCCGCCGGGATGTTCCCGGACCTTCAACCGATTGCTCGGTGACCGACGGTCTTTGGTGGATCGGCACCACAATAGCGTGGCTCCCCGCGATCACCCAAAACGAGCCGTGGCACGAGTGCGAGCTGCTCTCCGCCGAGCGTGAAGGCCACGACGCGGCCCCGCGGCGTGTCTCGTCGTGCAAGTCACACTCGGATACCGCTTCTCTTAAGCGCAGCCGCGCAACGCGGGCCGCATGTGCCGCCTCGGGCGGTCTCGGCAAGTCAAGTAGTCGACAACGCTGTGCGACTCCTCCGGACGTGACGATCGTTGACGAGTGCGTTCTCCGCCGGAGATGATGATGAGGGGATCTGGAGGTGCCAGGTGTCGTTTGTCATGGTTGCGCCGGAAGCCGTGGGGGCGGCGTCTTCGAGTTTGTCGAGCTTTGGTTCCGCGCTGCAGGTGGCGAATGCCGCTGCGGCGGCGCAGACCACTGCGCTGCTGGCCGCGGGAGCTGACGAAGTCTCCGCGGCCATCGCGGAGGTTTTTGATGCGCATGGCCAGGTGTACCAAGCGCTCAGTGCTCAACTAGCGGAGTATCACACCCGATTCGTGCAGGCCCTCTCCGCGGGCGCGACCTCGTACGTGGGTGCAGAGGCGGCGGCCATCACGCCGCTACAGGCCGTGCAGCAGCAAATTCTGGACGTGATCAACACGCCAAGCCTGCTTCTGACCGGTCGGCCCTTGATCGGTAATGGCGCTAACGGCCGCCCCGGAACGGGAGAAAGTGGCGCTCCCGGCGGGTGGTTGATCGGAAACGGCGGCAACGGCGCTTCCGGTGATTCGAGCGGATTGGGCCGCCCTGGCGGCAATGGGGGCGCGGCGGGGCTTCTTGGAAACGGCGGCACCGGCGGCACCGGCGGGTTCGGGCTGCAAAACTCAGCTAACAGTGGCGGAACCGGCGGGACCGGCGGCGCCGGCGGTCTGCTCTTCGGCAGCGGCGGCACCGGAGGTGGCGGTGGAATTGGGGGGACGGGTGTTCCCGGCGGCACCGGTGGAGCAGGTGGGGCCGGCGGGTTGTTCGGCGCAGGAGGTGCGGGCGGATCCGGAGGAGTCTCGCTGACCAACCTCGCCGGGGGAGCGGGCGGAGCCGGCGGGCGCGGCGGTCTGTTCAGTCCGGGCGGGGACGGCGGCACCGGAGGGTTCAGCGTCGCGGGCGGGGCCGGCGGGGCGGGCGGAGCCGGCGGAGCCGGCGGTCTGTTCGGTGACGGCGGCGACGGTGGCGACGGCGGCCGCAGCCAAAATAGCCAACCGGGCAATGGCGGTCAGGGCGGCACTGCCGGCATGCTCTTCGGCTCTGGCGGGGCAGGTGGTGATGGCGGCACCGGCGGCTCCTTCAGCGGTAGCGGCGGTGGTGGGGGCAACGCGGGACTGATCGGCAATGGCGGCAACGGAGGAGCCGCCGGCGTTGCGGGGAGCAACGGCAGTGGCGGTCCTGGCGGCAATGCGGGGCTGATCGGCAATGGCGGTAACGGCGGCAACGTTGGATTCGGATTGGCGAGCACCGTAGGTGTCGGCGGCGTCGGCGGGCTGCTGCTGGGCTATCAGGGAGCGGACGGCCGGCGGCAGTGACGGCCGCGCTATAGCTCGCGCAGCCCGACCAGTCGCGCGGCACCGATCAGTCCGGCGTCGCCCCCGAGGTCGGCCGGCACCACCCGCAGGCCGGCCAGGAAATCCAGGCGCGCGTACTCGGCCAGCGCACTGCGCAGCGGGTCGAACAGCAGGCCGCCGGACTTGGCCACTCCCCCGCCGATGACGACCAGGTCCAGGTCGCACACCGCAGCAACCGAGGCGATCATCGCGGCCAGCGCGCGGGTGCCGCGGGCGAAGGCCTGCAAGGCCACCTCGTCTCCGGCCGCGGCCGCCGCAGACAGTTCCCGTGCGCCGGCGCCCGCCGCTGCAGACCAGCCGTTGGCCCGCGCCCACCGCGTCATCGAGGGACCCGAGGCGATCGTCTCCACACAGCCGCGGCCGCCGCACGCACACGGCAGCCCGTCCGGATCGACCACCATGTGACCGACATGGCCGGCGTTGCCGGTGCGGCCGGTGTACGGCACCCCGTCGAGCACCAGGCCGCCGCCGACGCCGGTGGACACCACCATGCCCAGCAGGAAACCCGCGCCGCGGCCGGCGCCGATCCAGTGCTCCCCCAGTGCCATGCAGACGCCGTCGCCGCCCAGCCGGACCGGCACACCCGGCACCGCTGCCGCCACCCGGTCGCGCAGCGGGAACCCGCGCCAGGCCCGGATGTTGACCGGGCTGACGGTTCCGGTGGCCAGGTTGACGGGGCCGGCCGAGGCGATACCCACCCCCGCCACCGTTCCCCCGGCCGCACGCAACGCCTCGCCGACCATGGTGGCCACCGCATCCCACACCTGTTCTGCGCCTGCGCCGGACGGGGTGGGACAGGTGGCGTTGTAGACCAGCGTGCGGGTCGGGTCGGCGAGGGCGGCGGGGTCGGCGAGCCCGGCGGCGATCTTGGTGCCGCCGATATCGAGGCAGAGGGTGAGCATCAGTGTCGGTGGGTGTTGTCGGGCTGGCGCGGGTCGCCAGGATGTTCGTAGCCCGGTGCCAGCTGTACCAGCGCGGCGCGGCGGGCGTCCAGCCACACCCGGAATGCGCGCCGGCGCGCCGCTGCCAACAGATGGTGGCTGATGGCCGACCGCACCTCCTCCAGCGGCGGCGCGGCGTCCGGGGGGACGCGCCAGCCGTGACTTCCGGCCTGCGATCGCGCGAACCGCAGTGGGTTGCGGGCGTGGTAGGCCGCGACGTCGTCGGCGCTGACCTCGACACCGGCGGTCACCTCGGCGAATAGAGCGCGTGCCCGCGGCTCGGCCAGCGCCGCCGCCGCGATGCTGCCGATCTCGAGCCGGGCGGTCACATCGGGCAGCAGATCGTCCTCGGCCGGGGCGCCGGTGCCGTCAAGACCACGGGCTGCGGCCTCCGCGGCAACCACCCGCTCGGTAACGAGCAGCTGCGTCAGCCAGCGCCGCAGCTGGCGGCCCTCGCTGGTGCCCGGTTCGGGCAGCGCGTTGGCCTGGGGGCCGCCGCGCAGCCGCGCCTCACGCGCGTCGACGTCGGCGACGACGACCGGAACGCCGGCCACGGTCGCTACAGATCGCATATCACCATCACTTTCACCGCCGGGGAGTAAATCAGTCGGCCCGCGCAGCCGACCCGGACCAGAGCCCACCACTGCCCCGGATCCAGCCAGGCCGGCGGGCAGACATCGAAGACGAGTTCGACGTTTCCCAGCGCGGGCAGCTCAGCGCCGAGCACGGCCGGCCCCATCCACTCCCACGTTCCCCAGGGGCTGATCAAGTGCGCTTCGACGGCAAGGCCGGCCCGGGCGCGGCTGGCGACGGTCACCGACAGCCGCGCCGTTTCCCCGGCGGCCACCGCTACCTCGGCGGGACCGTCGACGAGATACACGACGTCACCGCCGTCGTCACCGACATCCACGAACGCGACATCCTCGACCACCTGGCGCCACGCGGCCGGCACGTCGTCGTCGGTGACGCGCAACTGGGCCCGGATCGGGTACCGCCCGGCGGGCGCCTGGCCCGGGATCCCGACCACGACGTCGGTTTCCAGGTGGGCTCCGGGCTCCAGCGTGAACGGCGACGCCACCGGGTCGACCGACCAGCCGTCCGGACCCACCACGTCGACTGCGCCGCCGAGCGCGGCGTCGGTGCAGTCGCTGGCAACGGTCAGGCGCAACGTCACCTCACGAAGGTCCACGCCGGTGTCGACACTCACCTGCTGCGGGTGCAGGTGAGCCACCACCGGTAGCCCGCCCAGCGGCGCGGGACCGCGATTGTGCAGCCAATAGCGCGCGTAGAGCGGCTGAGCCGGTTCGGTGTGCGGGGCCAGTGCCACCGGGTCGACGGGCACGCCGGCGACGTCGAGGCGTGCCAGCACGGTCGCGACCTGGTAACCGTGCAGATCGATGCGGCGTCTGCGCCGTTCGGCCTCCTCCAGCAGGTTCGCCTCGGCGAGCCCACGCAGCGGGCCGAGGTCCGAGCCGACCACCACCCGCGCGGCGGCGCCGGTCGATTCCACGAGTCGCAGCGCGACGTCGCCGGGTGAGACGGGCCGGGCACTGCCGGCGGCCAGCGGGTTGCCGGCGGCCTTCAACGCCCCCACCTGCACCGCGTCGGCCGGCTCGACATGCAGCAGGGATCCGTTCGCCGGCAACAAGCCGCGCTGTTCGCCCGGGGTGAGTGCCAGCAGCGGATTGGAGAACTGTGCGCTGCGGGCCGGGAGCCCGATTCGGCGCCAGTCGCCGTCGCCGCAGATCAGCGCATAGTCGAAATGGTGCGTCCAGTGCTGCAACTGGAAGTTGGAGCCGTCGGGCGCCGTGCGGCGCGGTTCGTCGATCCAGGTTCCGGACGGCCAGCCGGTGCAGGACCGCATCAGGGCAGTGTGCAGCGTGCCGTCGACCTCCACCGCAAAGCTCGGCACGCCCCGGTTGAGCAAGGCGACGGTGTAATCCTCGAAAGGATCTGCTTTGGACGGAACCTGCTGCACGACAACAATTTCGGCGTCTGCGAGGTCCTCGGCGACGGCCGCGATCGCGGCGGCCAGGTTCCGTGCGCCGGTGCCGTCGATGATGAGCACCGGCACCGCGTCCGGCTCTCGCAGGTCGGCGTCGGGAACCCAGACGGCCGCCAGTCCCGTCGCCGCCGGCACCCACACCCGGGCCTGACCGCTCTGTGCGAGCTGCCTCTCGAGTTCGGCGGTGTAGGCGGGGTCGGCGGCGGCCAGTACCGCCCGGGTGAACGCATTGCGGGCGGGCCCGCCCAGGGCAATACGCGCGTCCGGCAGGTTGGAGTCGACGTCGAGATTGCCGTAGCGCGGCCTGCCGGCACCGCTGCTGGTCGCCGTCACGCCGGCGCGCACCAGCGCGACCATGAGCTCGCGTGCCATCGGACCGGTCGCCGGCTCCGAGGGCGCCACCACCTCGGCGACCGATATCGCCCGGGTGGCACTGCCCACGCGGACGCGGGCCGCCGTGGACAGCCCGAACCATCCGTACGCCGGGTTGTCCAGCGTCCAAAGATGTTCGGCGGTATCCACGGACTGCTCACCGTCATGCAGCAACGCAAAGCCGCGCCCGACGACGGCGTCCCCGACCTCGCTGACCGGCATGGCGCCGGACACCGGACAGGGCCAGCGCAGCCGCACCAACCGGTCCTCGCCCACGAATTCGTCGATGGTGGTGCGGCAGTCGACACGGTCGGTGCCGTGCCACAGCGTCAGGGTCTGGGTGTAGCGCAGCAGGTCGCCGATCCGGCCGCCGACCACCAGTCGCTCACCGAGTGGTCCCCGGTACGCCTGCACGGTTGCCGTGAATTCCGAGCTGCACACCACCGGCCCGCGCGGCAGCAGATGCCAGGGGCCCTCACCCTGCGTCGGATGCGACGCGTATTCCTCGTAGACCGCGAGCTCGTTGCCCACCCGGCCGACGGCGATCAACTCCCGGCCGTCGCGAACGAGCGACGCCACCGACCCGCCGCGTTGCGGGTCGACGGCGAGCCGGTAGTACTCGTTGCCGATCCGGGCGCCGGCCACCGCCTGCCACCCCGCGGCGTGGTCGGTGGGCACCAGCCGGTAGGTCCGCCAGCCCAGCGATGGCACGTCTTTGGCCAGCCACGTCACCGATCGGCCGTCGTGCTCGACGTGCACGGGCAGCTCAGCGCCGTCGGAGTCCAGCACCCGTACGCCGGCAACCGGGGGATCCAGCCGGACCGTGACGACGTCGCTGCGCCGCTGTGTCACCGGGTTCCACACCACCACCGAGTGCGCGGCATCGGCCACCAGACCGGACAGCAGCTCAAGTGCGGTGTCGCGACAGGTGCTGCCCAGCTCCCACGCATCGCGCCAGCCGGTGAGCAGGTCGAGATAGACCTGGTCGGATTCCGAGCCGGTGATGGCGTCGTGGTGAGCCCCGTACGCCAGCTGCACCCACGCCTTGGCGAACGCGGCCTGCGGGTACTGCGACCCGGTCAGTACCCCGGCGAACACCGCAAAGCGCTCGGCGTCCAGCACCGCATTCTCGGCGGCCCGGTTCGCCTGCTTGGTGTCGATGTAAGACACGTCCTTTCCGGTGTAGATCGGGTTCATGTCGCGGGTCTGCGGCGATGCGACCACCGAGCGTTCGGCGAGTTCGGCACGCACCGCCGCGAAGAACTCCCGCGGCAGCCCGCACACGAACCGCGGCCACGTGTAACGCGCTGCCCAGTCGCGGTGGATCTCGGTGACCCATTTGTTCGGCGGCGTGTAATCGGTGCCGACGGGCAGCAGCACGTTGCGGGTCAGCGCGACCTTCTTCAGCTGGTCGAACAGCGCGTAAGTGGCCTCCTCCGCCTCGGCCAGCGTGGTCGACGAGTCCATCCACCAGCCGGCCGAGTAGTGCGCCGGCATGTAGTGGGTGAGCAGGCCCCGGCCGGACGGCGAGATCCATTCGAACTCGCTGGAGAACTGCATGCGGTCCACGTCGCCGCCGGAAGCCGGCCCCCACTGATGGTGCGGGCCCCGCGCCCACGAACTCGACGTCAGGCCGGCGTCAGCGGCCATGCCGGGGAACTGCGGATCATGCCCGAAGACGTCGAGCTGCCAGGCGGTGGCCGGGTCGGCGCCGAGCACGTCACGCTGAAACCCGATGCCGTGCACCAGGTTCCGGATCGTGGTCTCGGGGCTGGTGAGGTTGGTGTTGGGTTCGTTGTAGGTGCCGCCCATCACTTCGAGCCGGCCCTGCGCCAGCAAGCGGCGCAGGTCGGCACGGTCCTCCGGGCGGGTGTCCCAATACGGCTTGAGGTAGTCGACCTCGGCGAGCACGAACTTGTACTCCGGGTCGCGGCGCGCCATCTCCAGGTGCGCGTGCACCAGTTCGAAGCCGTTGGTCTGACGGGCTCGCCCGGGCGGGTCTTCGTGCCACTCGCTGGTGTAGGCGGCCTGGGTGTTCCACCAGACGGGGTCGTAGTGGAAGTGGCTGACCATGAACATGGTCCAGCCGGGTTCGGCCACCACGAAATCGAAGTCCAGGCTGATGCCGCCGGCCTGCACGCGCGCGGCGCGACGGCCACCGGCAACCGGGCCGTCCACCACGACCGGCACCTCGACCATCTCTTGGCCGGCCGTCGCGACCGCCTCGCCACGCAGGCCGTCACCGTCCACGCGCAGCGTCGTCGCCCGGTCGCACCCGGCGACGCCGATGCGGGCCAGCTGCAGGGGCTGATCCGGCGGGCCGACGAACAGCTCGGTCGATGCCGCCGAAACCAGTTGCATGACCGCACCTTACGGTGCGCCGCCCGCGCGACGAAGACGTTTGCCCACCGCACGCGCCGCCGTCCGCACCTCGTCGGGCTCCAGCACCTCGAAATCGGTGCCCACCATCGCGAAGTACACCACCATCCGCTGCGGGTCGTCACCTCCCGCCGTCACCACGCAGGCCTCGTCCCCGTCGGGCTCGACGGTCATCGACTGCGGCGAGAAGTGGCGCGCGACGACGGAGGCCGGGACCGGGTACCGCACCCGGGCCACGTAGCGATAGGGCGCGGCGCTGATCGCGTGCCGGAGGAATTCGCGCGCGTCCGGCGCCTGCCGCGGGGTGAAGGTGCTGCCCGCCGCCTGCGTCGAGCCCATCCGGTCCAGCCGCAGGGTGCGCCAGTCGCTGCGGTCGCGGTCGTAGGCCAGCAGATACCAGCGCCGGCCGGTGGTCACCAGTTGATAGGGCTCCAAGCGACGCTTGCTGGGGGCACCGTCGCGCGCGGTGTATTCGGCCGTGACGTGCTCATGATCGCGGCATGCGCGGGCCAGCGTCATCAAGGTGTCCGGATCCACCGGGCTGTCCACCGAATCCGGCGTCAGGGTGACGGTGGCCTCGTGCACCGCGGCCACCTGGGAGCGCAGTCGCGCCGGCAGCACCTGGTCCAGCTTGCTGAGCGCTCGCAGCGCGGAATCCCCCACCCCGGCCACGCTGCCGCCCGCGGCCAGCCGCAGACACACCGCCACCGCCACCGCCTCGTCGGGATCAAGCAGCAGCGGCGGCAACGCCGCGCCGGCGCCGAGCCGGTAGCCACCCCCGGCGCCTTTGCTCGCTTCCACCGGATAACCCAGCTCACGCAGCCGTTCGACGTCGCGCCGCACACTGCGGCCGGTCACCGACAACTGCCGGGCCAGTTCCTGCCCGGTCCACACCCGGCGCGACTGCAGCAGCCCCAGCAGCTGCAGCACACGACTCGTCGTCGCCGTCATGTTGCCAAGTCTGCCCCATGTTTAGGACCAAAACTGTCCGCTATTGCTGAAATGCTCGCAGGCATGGCAGACCTGATCACCCAGTTGGCCGACCAACTCGACTGGCACTGGAACACGCAGTTGCGCCCGCGCCTGGACGGCCTGACCGACGACGAATACTTCTGGCGACCGGTGCCGGACTGCTGGACCGTCCATCCGAACGGTTCGGTGGACTTCAGTTACCCCAGCCCCAGCCCGGCGCCGTTCACCACCATCGCCTGGCGGCTGGCCCACGTGATCGTCGGAGTTTTCGCCATGCGCAACCACCACCACTTCGGTGGCCCGCCCGCCGACTACCAGAATTGGCAGTACGCCACCGACGCTGCGAGCGCCCTGCGGCAACTCGACGAGGAGTACGCGGCGTGGATCCGCGGGGTGCGCTCGCTGTCGGCCACCGACCTGGACCGGCCGTGCGGTCCGGCTGAGGGACCCTACGCCGAGCACGCACTGAGCGAGCTGATCCTGCACATCAACCGGGAAGCCATCCACCACGGCGCCGAAATTGCTTGTCTGCGCGACCTTTACCTCCACACCCGAAAGGACTGATCATGCCCGCCCTCGCCCCCCCGGTCACCGACGAACGCAACGCCCTGCGCGAGTTCCTCGCCTACCACCAGAGCGCGTACTTCGCGGCGTCCTACGGCCTGACCGACGAGCAGGCCCGGTCGACACCGTCGGCCGGCTCGCTGTCGATCGGCGGCCTGATCAAACATGTCACCGGTATGCAGAAGATGTGGATGGCCAGGGTGGCCGCTGCCCCGGATGCTCCGCCGGCCGACTCGCGCTCGTTCGAGGAACGCTCTGCGCAGTACGCCAACGAGTTCGTGATGCTGCCCGGCGAAACTCTGGCGGGGCTGCTCGAGGCGTTCGCCGCGCAGAACGCCGAAACCCTGCGGCTGGCCGACACCGCCGACCTCGATGCCGCGGTGCCGGTGCCGCGTGACGCTCCGTGGTTCCCCAAGGATGTCGCCGCCTGGTCGGTTCGCTGGGTGCTACTGCACGTGATCAATGAATTGGCCCGTCACGCCGGGCACGCGGACATCGTCCGGGAAAGCATCGACGGCGCCACCATGTACGAGCTGATCGCCGCCTCGGAGAACTGGGAGCCGCAGGCCTGGCTGACGCCCTGGCAACCCGAATAGGGGCCTGCACATCCTCCGTTGGCCGGGCTTTTGCGACAGGTGAGGCGGCTCACGCAAATTTTCAATCGGCTCCCCCGATTTGGCACACTGCAGAAATGAGTTCCACTAAACACCGCGATGTGGCCAAGCTTGACCGGGTGCCGCTACCGGTCGAAGCGGCCCGGGTAGCTGTCACCGGTTGGCAGGTCACCCGCACCGCAGCTCGTGTGCTCACCAAGCTGCCGGGCAAGGGGCCGTGGCAACAGAAGGTCATCAAAGAAGTCCCGCAGACGTTCGCCGACCTGGGCCCGACGTATGTGAAATTCGGGCAGATCATCGCGTCGAGTCCGGGCGCGTTCGGCGAATCGCTGTCCCGCGAATTCCGCGGCCTGCTGGACCGGGTGCCGCCCGCCGACACCGACGAGGTGCACAAGCTCCTCATCGAGGAACTCGGCGACGAGCCGGCCAATCTGTTCGCCTCGTTCGAAGAGACACCCTTCGCGTCGGCGTCGATCGCGCAGGTGCACTACGCGACCCTGAAGACCGGGGAGGACGTCGTCGTCAAGATCCAGCGGCCGGGTATCCGGCGCCGGGTGGCCGCCGACCTGCAGATCCTGCAGCGCTTCGCTCAGGCCGTGGAGCTGGCCAAGCTGGGCCGCCGGCTGTCTGCACAGGACGTGGTCGCCGACTTCTCCGACAACCTCGCCGAGGAGCTGGACTTCCGGCTGGAAGCGCAGTCGATGGACGCCTGGGTCTCGCATCTGCACGCGTCTCCGCTCGGTAAGAACATCCGGGTGCCGCAGGTGCACTGGAATTTCACCAGCGAGCGGGTGCTGACGATGGAGCGGGTGCAGGGCATCCGCATCGACAACGTCGCGGCCATCCGCAAGGCCGGCTTCGACGGCACCGAGCTCGTCAAGGCGCTGCTCTTCAGCGTGTTCGAAGGCGGGCTGCGGCACGGGCTGTTCCATGGAGACCTGCATGCGGGCAATCTCTATGTCGACGACGAGGGCCGCATCGTGTTCTTCGACTTCGGGATCATGGGCCGCATCGATCCGCGCACCCGCTGGTTGCTGCGCGAGCTGGTGTACGCCCTGCTGGTCAAGAAGGACCACGCCGCCGCGGGCAAGATCGTGGTGCTGATGGGCGCCGTCGGCACGATGAAGCCGGAGGCCGAAGCCGCCAAGGACCTGGAGAAATTCGCCACCCCGCTGACCATGCAGTCCCTGGGCGACATGTCCTATGCCGACATCGGCCGTCAGCTGTCGACGCTTGCCGATGCCTACGACGTCAAGCTGCCCCGCGAGCTGGTGCTGATCGGCAAGCAGTTCCTTTATGTCGAGCGGTATATGAAGCTATTGGCGCCCAAGTGGCAGATGATGTCAGACCCGCAGCTCACCGGTTACTTCGCCAACTTCATGGTCGAGGTCAGCCGGGAGCATCAAGCCAACCCGCAAGCCAACGAGGTGTAGTGACGTGGATGTTCGCAGTGGCACCGCGGTATCGGGTGATCTGAAGCTGTATTACGAGGACATGGGTGACCCCGACCATCCACCCGTGCTGCTCATCATGGGCCTGGGCGCTCAGATGCTGCTCTGGCGAACCGAGTTCTGCGAACAACTCGTCAGCCGGGGCCTGCGGGTCATCCGCTACGACAACCGCGATGTCGGGCTGTCCACCAAAACCGAGCGGCATCCCGATCCGCAACCGCTGCCGACGCGGATGGCCCGCTCGTTCCTCGGGTTGCCCAGCCGGTCGGCCTACCGGCTGGAAGACATGGCCGACGACGCCGCAGCCCTTCTCGACCACCTCGACATCGACGCGGCACACATCGTCGGGGCGTCGATGGGCGGCATGATCGCGCAGGTCTTCGCCGCCCAGCACGCGCACCGGACCCAGACGCTGGGGGTGATCTTCTCCAGCAATAACCACCGGTTCCTGCCGCCGCCGGCGCCGCGCGCGCTGCTGTCGCTCATCAAGGGTCCCCCGCCGAACTCGCCCCGCGAGGCGATCATCGACAACTCCGTGCGGGTCAGCAAGATCATCGGCAGCCCGCAGTACCCGACACCCGAGGAACAGATGCGCGCCGAGGCCGCCGAAGCCTACGACCGCAACTATCACCCGTGGGGTATTTCCCAGCAGTTCAGCGCCATTATGGGCAGCGGTAGCCTGCTCCACTACGACCGGCGCATCAGCGCCCCGACTGTCGTGATCCACGGCACGGCGGATAAACTTATGCGCCCCTTCGGCGGCCGCGCGGTCGCGAAGGCGATCAACGGTGCCCGATTGGTATTGGTCGACGGTATGGGTCATGATCTGCCCAAGCAGTTGTGGGGTCGCGTCATCAACGAGCTGACTAGCAACTTCGATGCCGCCGGTTGAACCCACAGCCGACGGCTCCGTGAGGCCCCTCAAGGGGTGTCACGCAATAACTAGAAATGCAACGGTGTGCGCTGGAGGTGGTCCGATATGGCCGAACTAAGACCGTATTACGAAGAGTCGCAAGCGACGTACGACATTTCGGATGACTTCTTCGCGCTGTTCCTGGACCCCAACATGGTCTACACATGCGCCTACTTCGAGCGCGACGACATGACGCTCGAAGAGGCGCAGCTCGCCAAGCTGGATCTGGCCCTGGACAAGCTGAACCTGGAACCGGGCATGACGTTGCTTGACGTCGGCTGCGGCTGGGGCGGCGCGGTGGTGCGCGCTGTGGAGAAGTACGACGTCAACGTCATCGGCATCACGCTCAGCCGCAATCACTACCTGCGCAGCAAGGCCAGGCTGGCGGCGATTCCCACCACACGGCGCGCCGAGGCGCGGCTGCAAGGCTGGGAAGAGTTCAACGAGAAGGTCGACCGGATCGTCAGCTTCGAAGCCTTCGACGCCTTCAAGAAGGAGCGCTGGCCGGCATTCTTCGACCGTTCGTACGAGATTCTGCCCGGTGACGGCTCGATGCTGCTGCACAGCATCTTCACCCACGAGCAGACCTACTGGCGCGACCACGGCATCACCGTGACCATGAGCGATCTGCGCTTCTTCCGCTTCCTGGCTACCGAGATCTTCCCGGGCGGCGGCATGTGCGGCGAGGTCGACATCATCGACAATGCGAAGAACAGCGGATTCTCGGTCGGCGAAATTCAATATCTGCAGCCGCATTACGCGCGCACGCTCGACATGTGGGCGGCCAATCTGGAAGCCAATCGCGAGCAGGCGATCGCTATCCAGTCGGAAGAGGTTTACGACCGTTTCATGCGGTATCTCACCGGCTGCGCGAATCTGTTCCGAAAGGGTCTGTCCAATGTCGCGCAATACACGTTGACAAAATAATAAAAACACCGCTGAACAGCGCAGACGCTGTCGCGGTTTAGTAATGAGGCGCCGCGTCGGATAACATGCTTGCGGCATGCACTGGGGGATGCTACGACGCATGCGATCGTGGGCCTCGGCTGGTCCGGAAAGGCAATACCAATGGCTGTGAAGCTGAAGCCGCACTTTGACGATGTGCAGGCACACTACGACTTGTCCGACGACTTCTTCAGGCTGTTTCTGGACCCGACCCAGACATACAGCTGCGCTTATTTCGAGCGCGACGATATGACGCTGGAAGAGGCGCAGATCGCCAAGATCGACCTGGCGCTGGGCAAGCTGGGCCTGCAGCCCGGCATGACGCTGCTGGATGTCGGCTGCGGGTGGGGCGCGACGATGCGACGCGCGATCGAGAAGTACGACGTCAACGTCATCGGGCTGACCCTGTCCAGGAACCAGGCCGCGCACGTACAGCGGACGTTCGACGAGATGAACACCCAGCGCACCCGGCGGGTGCTGCTCGAAGGTTGGGAGCAGTTCGACGAGCCCGTCGACCGCATCGTCTCGATCGGTGCTTTCGAGCACTTCGGCCACGAGCGCTACGACGATTTCTTCGCGCTGGCGCACAAGGTTCTGCCGGCCGACGGCGTGATGCTGCTGCACACCATCACCGCCCTGACCGGTACTCAGATGGCCGAACGCGGCATGCCGCTGACCTTCGAGGGCGCCCGCTTCGCCAAGTTCATCATGACCGAGATCTTCCCGGGCGGACGGTTGCCGTCGATCGAGAAAGTCGAGGAGCACTCCGCCAAGGGCGGCTTCACGCTGACCCGCCGCCAGTCGCTGCAACCGCATTACGCCCGGACGCTCGACCTGTGGGCCGCGGCCCTGGAGTCGCGGCGCGACGAGGCCATCGCGATCCAGTCCGAAGAGGTTTACGACCGCTACATGAAGTACCTGACCGGTTGCGCCGATTCGTTCCGGACCGGCTACATCGACGTCAACCAATTCACCCTGGAAAAGTAGTGCGAAGGCGACCAGAGTGACACATGACAGGTCGCCTTCCAATAAATCCCGGCATTGGTGAGTTCAAATGCGAGGGACGGGTCCCAGCGCGTGTAGGGTCCGGAGATGATCACCTCGCGGGGGGTGGGCCTGTCCCATCGGGAGGACATATGTCTAACAACTTAACTCGAGCCAGGAGCCGGCGAGAGAACAACGACGACGTCCAGGCGCACTACGACATTTCCAACGAGTTCTTCGAGCTGTTCACGGACCCGACCCGGACCTACAGCTGCGCCTACTTCGAGCGCGACGGCATGACTCTGGAGGAAGCCCAGATCGCCAAGCTGGACCTGGCGCTGGGCAAGCTGGGGCTCGAGTCAGGGATGACCCTGCTCGACGTCGGCTGCGGCTGGGGTTCGACGATGAAGCGCGCCCTCGAGAAGTACGACGTGAACGTCATCGGCGTGACCTTGTCCAAGAACCAGCACGCATACTGCGAGCGGCTGCTCGGCCAGGTCGACACGAACCGTTCGTACCGGGTTCTGCTGAGCGACTGGGCCGAGTTCAACGAGCCGGTGGACCGGATCATCACCATCGAGGCGTTGGAACACTTCGGTTTCCAGCGCTATGACGACTTCTTCAAGTTCGTCTTCGACGCCCTGCCGGAAGACGGCAGAATGCTGCTGCACTCGATCACCGGTCTGACCGGGGGGCAGATCGTCGAGCGCGGCATGCCGGTGACGTTCGAGATGGCCCGGTTCATCAAGTTCATCGTGACCGAGATCTTCCCGGGCGGACGGCTGCCCTCGATCGAGAAGGTGCACGACCACGCGACGAAGGCCGGTTTCACCGTCGCCCACGTCGAGTCGCTGCAGCTGCACTTCGCCAGGACCCTCGACCTGTGGGCCGAAGCCCTTTCAGCGCACAAAGACGAGGCCATCGAAATCCAGTCAGAAGAGATCTATGAGCGTTACATGAGGTACCTGACCGGTTGCGCCGAGTCCTTCCGGATCGGCTACATCGACTGCCACCACTTCACCTTGCAGAAGTAGACCTCCGCGGGCCCGGCGTGCAACCCTGAGCCGGTCAGCCGGTACCACCGGATCGGGTAGTGTTGCACGTCAAAGGTCTAGGCCCGCGCGCACGACCAGCCAGTGCCACATATTCAGGAGAACACCACAGCAATGGCCGATAAATCGACCGGTGCCATGACGAAGCCGACGCAGTTCGAAGACATTCAGGCGCACTACGACGTCTCCGACGACTTCTTCGCCCTGTTCCAGGATCCCACCCGGACCTACAGCTGCGCCTACTTCGAACCGTGGGACATTTCGCTCGAGGAAGCCCAGATCGCGAAGGTCGACCTCAATCTGGACCAGCTGGATCTCAAGCCGGGCATGACGCTGCTGGACATCGGCTGCGGCTGGGGCACCACCATGAAGCGCGCGGTCGAGAAGTACGACGTCAACGTCATCGGCCTGACCCTGTCCAAGAATCAGCACGCCCGCTCCCAGCAGGTGCTGGACGCGATCGACACCGATCGCTCCCGGCGGGTGCTCCTGCACGGCTGGGAGGACTTCAACGAGCCGGTTGACCGGATCGTCTCCATCGAGGCGTTCGAGCACTTCGGGCACGAGAACTACGACGACTTCTTCAAGCGCTGTTTCGACATCATGCCCGACGACGGCCGGATGACCGTCCAGAGCAGCGTGAGCTACCACCCGTACGAAATGGCGGCCCGGGGCAAGCGGATCACCTTCGAGACGGTGCGCTTCATCAAGTTCATCGTGACCGAGATCTTCCCCGGTGGTCGGCTGCCGTCCACCGAGATGATGGTGGAGCACGGCGAGAAGGCCGGCTTCGTGGTCCCCGAACCGATCTCGCTGCGCCCGCACTACATCAAGACGCTGCACATCTGGGGCGACACCCTGGAGTCCAACAAGGAGAAGGCCGTCGAGGTGACCTCGCTCGAGGTCTACGAGCGGTACATGAAGTATCTGCGCGGCTGCGAGCACTACTTCGACGACGAGATGCTCGACGTGAGCCTGGTGACCTACCTCAAGCCGGGGGCGGCCGCCTAGCGCTACCGCGCACCGGGTCGGTCGGATCCGGGCTGCGCCGTTCGTCGAACCGGTAGAGAGTGGAGCACAGGGCTTCGCTCGCTACGGGAGGAAACGACGAATGCAGTATTTCGCTCTGTTGATCAGTCACGAGCGCGATCTGACGCCTACGGAACGCGCGGCCGAGATGGACGCCTACCATCGCTTCCATCACAGCACGGCGGCCGCCATCAGGGCCGGTGACGCCCTGCTTCCCGCTGCCGCCGGCGCGCGGGTGGACGGCGGCACGGACACCATCACCGACGGCCCGTTCGCCGAAGGCGCCGAGGTGGCATGCGGCTACTACCTGTTCGAAGCGGAGAATCTCGACGAGGCCCTCTCCTTCGCCCGCAACATTCCGGTGGCCACGCACGGCGCGGTGGAGGTGTGGCCGACCGTCCACTCGATCGAACCGACCCGCAAGCTCGAGGGCACTGACTGGCTTGCGCTGCTTCTGGAGCCGCCCGGCTCCGCCCACACTCCGGGCACGCCGGAATGGAATGCCGTGGCGGCCCGCCATGTCGAGTTCGCGGCAGCCGCGGGCGATCACATCGTTGGGGGCGCCGCCTTGCACGACCGCTCGACGGCGACAACCGTGCGGGTTCGCGACGGCGAGGTTCTCGTCACCGACGGCCCTTATGCGGAAGGCGCCGAGGTCGCCAACGGCTTTTATGTCCTCACCGCGGCAGATCGCGACGAGGCCGCCAAGCTGGCGTCGATGATTCCGGCATCCGCGGTGCAGCTACGGCAACTGGCCGGCATCTCCGGGCTGTAGCCACCGGATGACGACCCTGGACGGCGTCTTTCGGCGGGAATGGGGACCCGCCGTCGCAACCATCGCACGATGGTCGGGCGACCTCACGATTGCCGAGGATGCCGTCCAGGAGGCGTGCGCCGAGGCGCTGCGCAGCTGGCCCCGCGACGGCATGCCGGATCGTCCGGGCGGGTGGCTGATCACGGTCGCGCGCAATCGCGCCCGGGATCGGCTGCGCCGCGAATCCATCCGTCCAGAGAAGGAATTGGCGGCATTCGTGGACGATTCCGGCTCCCCCGATCCGCACCAGGTGCGTGACGACGAACTGCGGATGATGTTCACTTGCGCGCACCCCGCGCTGGACCGCCGGTCACAGCTGGCACTCACGCTGCGGCTGGTGTCCGGACTGACGGTCGCCGAGATCGCCCGTGCCCTGTTGCAAACCGAGGCCGCCATCGGTCAACGAATCACCAGGGCCAAATACAAGATCCGGCACGCGAACATCCCGCTGCGGGTCCCGCCCGCCGAGCTGCTGCCCGAGCGCACGCCGCATGTGCTCAGCTGCATCTATTCGGTGTTCACCGAGGGGTACTGGTCCACGGGGGGACCGTCGGCGATCCGCGACGAGCTGTGCGACGAGGGGGTGCGGCTGGCCGGTGAGCTGTGCACGCTGATGCCCCATCCGGAGGCGCACGCGCTGGCCGCCTTGGTGCTGCTGCACGATTCGCGACGGGCGACCCGGCTGGACGGCGACGGAGCCCTGGTGCCGCTGGACGAGCAGGACCGGCGCCGGTGGGACCGCGACCGGGTCAACCGCGGCCTGAACCGGTTGCGGCAGGCGCAGGGATCGACCGGTCCGTATCTGCCGCAAGCGGTGATCGCCGCGATACACGCGACAGCACCGTCCTGGGAGCAGACCGACTGGGCCGCGATATGCGCGGCGTACGACCGGTTACTGCAATTGACCGACTCGCCGGTGGTGCTGGCCAACCGCGCCCTGGCGGTCGGTTTCCGCGACGGACCGGACGCAGGCCTGACCGCCCTCGACAAAGTGGCGCACGACCCGCGGCTGACGCGGTCGAATCTCGTCCCGTCGGTGCGCGCGGACCTGTTGCGACGGGCCGGACGCGTCGACGAAGCCGTCATCTGGTATCGAAAAGCGTTGGAGGTCAACGCTTCTGAGCCGGGCCGCGCATTCCTGCGGCGGCGCATCAGCGAATGCGGCGGCTAGGTGGCCAAGTGGCCGGCTTGGGGCTCGCCTCGCGCCGACAGTGAATCTGACGACACGACACGCCGGTGGCGCGTCGCAGAGTTCACAGTCGACGTTCGCGGGGGCCTAAAGGCCCCGCTTACTCCGCCTCGGCGGCGAAGTTGCGGGTGATCGACGGGTCGACCGGGATACCCGGACCGGTCGTCGTGGAGACCGTCACCTTCTTCAGGTAGCGCCCCTTGGACGACGACGGCTTGTGCCGCAGCACCTCATCCAGCGCGGCGCCGTAATTCTCCGCGAGCTTCTTCTCGTCGAACGATGCCTTGCCGATCACGAAGTGCAGGTTGGCCTGCTTGTCGACACGGAAGTTGATCTTGCCGCCCTTGATGTCGGCGACGGCCTTCGCGACGTCGGGGGTGACGGTGCCGGTCTTGGGGTTCGGCATCAGGCCACGCGGACCGAGCACCCGGGCGATCCGGCCGACCTTGGCCATCTGGTCGGGAGTGGCGATCGCGGCGTCGAAGTCCAGGAATCCACCCTGGATCTTCTCGATCAGGTCGTCACTGCCGACGACGTCGGCTCCCGCGGCCACGGCGGCGTCGGCCTTCTCGCCGACGGCGAAGACGGCCACGCGGGCGGTCTTACCGGTGCCGTGCGGCAGGTTGACCGTGCCGCGGACCATCTGGTCGGCCTTACGCGGGTCGACGCCGAGCCGGATAGCGACCTCGACGGTCGCGTCCTGCTTGGTGGACGAGGTCTCCTTGGCGAGCCGGGCGGCCTGCAACGGCGTGTAGAGGTTGTTGCGGTCCACCTTCTCGGCGGCGGCGCGGTATGCCTTACTCGTCTTGCTCATTTCGTATCCAATCTGGTGTTGGGTTCGTGGTGATGCGGGCCGCAGCTGGCCCTCCCACGCGTTCTCGGTCTGTGTTGTCGGACTCCTCCTCGGGCCGGAAGCGGCCCGCATCGTCGTCCGACGGGGTGGAACTACTCGACCGTGATGCCCATCGACCGGGCAGTGCCGGCGATGATCTTGGCGGCCGCGTCGATGTCGTTGGCGTTGAGGTCCGTCTTCTTGGTCTCGGCGATCTCGCGCACCTGGTCCCAGGTCACCTTGGCGACCTTGGTCTTGTGCGGCTCCGCCGAGCCCTTGCCGACGCCGGCGGCCTTGAGCAGCAGCTTGGCGGCCGGGGGGGTCTTCAACGCGAAGGTGAAACTGCGGTCCTCGTAGACCGTGATCTCCACCGGGATGACCTGCCCGCGCTGGCTCTCGGTCGCGGCGTTGTACGCCTTGCAGAACTCCATGATGTTGACGCCGTGCTGGCCGAGCGCGGGGCCGACCGGCGGCGCAGGGTTGGCCTGACCCGCGGTGATCTGCAGCTTGATCAGCCCGGTGACTTTCTTCTTCTTCGGGGCCATGAGTTTGTCCTACATTCCTTCCTAGTCTTGCAAAGTGCTGGGGTGCAAAGTTCTGGGATGCCTTAAGGGCTAGATCTTGGAGACCTGGCTGAAGGTCAGCTCCACCGGTGTTTCGCGGCCGAAAATCGAGACCAGCACCTTGAGCTTCTGCTGTTCGGCGTTGACCTCGTTGATGGTGGCCGGCAGCGTCGCGAACGGTCCGTCCATCACCGTCACCGATTCGCCGACCTCGTAGTCGACCTCGAGAACGGGACGCTCCAGGCCGCCGGTCTCTGCCGCCGCAGCGGTGCTGGCCGCACCCTTGGTCGCCTTCTTCGCCGCGCCCGGCGGCAGCAGGAACTTCACCACGTCGTCGAGCGAGAGCGACGACGGGCGTGACGTCGCGCCGACGAATCCGGTGACTCCCGGGGTATTGCGCACCGCGGCCCACGAGTCGTCGGTCAAGTCCATGCGGACCAGGATGTAGCCGGGCAGCACCTTGCGATTGACCTGCTTGCGCTGGCCGTTCTTGATCTCGGTGACCTCTTCGGTGGGGACCTCCACCTGGAAGATGTAGTCGCCGACGTCGAGGTTCTGCACCCGGGTCTCGAGGTTGGCTTTCACCTTGTTCTCGTAACCCGCGTAAGAGTGGATGACGTACCAGTCACCCGGCTTGCTGCGCAGCTCAGCCTTGAGCGCAGCGGCGGGGTCGACATCTTCAGCGGGGGCCGCCGCCGCGTCCTGCGGGGCGTCCGCTTCCTGCACATCGACCGCCTCACCCGCGGACGGTTCACCGTCGAACGTCGTCACGGTTCTCAGTCCTCTCTATCGCTCTCAAGTCTCAGCCGAACACCAACAGCACGAGCTTGCTCAGACCCAGGTCGGCGCCTCCTACCAGCGCCACCATGAACGCCAGGAAGACCAACACCACCGACGTGTAGGTCAGCATCTGCTTGCGGTTGGGCCAGATCACCTTCCGCATCTCGGCTACAACCTGCTTGAGGTAGTTGTAGACGAACACGAACGGATTGATCGAGCTGGATGAACCGGCTTTCTTCGGCTTCTTCGCCTTGTCCTTCTGCGTCGACTTAGCCTTCGAAGTCTTGGCGGACTTCGACGCGTCCTTCTTCGCCGAACCCTTCTCGGCGGCCTCCACGTCGGTCGACTCTTCGCCGTCCTCGGCCTCCACCGCGCGCACCCGGGACCGCTTTCCCGTGGGCCGCTGTGGCCGCGCCGCCGCCTTGGTCACCACGGCACCGCCGTCGCCTTCGGCGTCGTCGGCAACGTCGCCTTCGTCGCTCACCGCGTGCTCCTTCGTTCGCTAGCTATGTCGCGGGCCGTACCGCTCGAAGTGGCCACCCATCCCAGTGTCCACCATGGCACGCGAGTCAGATGGTCCGCCTCCTCATGCGGCTGACCCTCAGCAGGGGCGACAGGACTTGAACCTGCAACCTGCGGTTTTGGAGACCGCTGCTCTGCCAGTTGAGCTACGCCCCTATTTTCCGGGGCTTACATGACTCGCGCGCCCCCCGTTCGGCAATCGCGAACCGACGGACAGCGCGCTGGTAATGGGAAAACCCCGAGGTCCGAGTGTACATGGACGCGCGAGCCAGATACTAATTACCCGGTTCTGACGACCTGCCCGGATTCTTTGTCCCATTTGAGCTGGATGGAGTTGTCCCCCTCGTGGCCCATCAGGGTCGTGTAGGCCTCCAGGACCAAAACGCCGTCCTGGTTGTGACAGAAGTTCTTCGTCATGACGATGTCGGCGCCGAAGCGCTCGTTCACCGACTCGATGCGCAGGCTGCCATAGAGCTTGTCGCCGACGTATATCGGCTCGTGGTACACGAACTTCTGGTCGACCTGCACGATCTGCATGGTTTCGAAGCCGACGTCCACATTGCGGAAGAAATCGTCTTGGATCAGTTTCGCCAGGATCGTCACGAAGGTGAGTGGGGCGACGATGCGGTCGTAGCCGAGTTCGGCGGCCCCGGCCTCGTCGTGGAAAGCCTTGTCGTCGGCCTTGATCGACCGGGAAAACTGGCGAACCTGCTCGCGGCCCACCTCGAAGTAATCGGGGTACTGCCAGCTCATACCGCGGATATCTGTTTTGAGGGCCATCCGCTAGGCCAGCTTCGCCGAGGCGACGGCCCGGCCGAAGATCTTCTTGCCGCCGGTGGTCGCCGTCAGCGCAATGGTCACGGACTTCGTCTCCGGGTCCACGGACTTCACCCGACCGCTGAACACCAACTCGGCACCTTTGCCGTCATTGGGCACCGGGACCACCGCGGTGAACCGCACGTTGTACTCGGTGACGGCACCCGGGTCGCCCACCCACGACGTGACGTAGCCGCCGCCGATGCCCATCGTCAGCATGCCGTGGGCGATTGCGGTGTCCAGGCCGACCATCTTGGCGATCTCGTCGTCCCAGTGGATCGGGTTCAGGTCACCCGATACTCCCGCGTAGTTGACCAGGTCCTGGCGGGTCAAGGGGTAGACCCGCTCCGGCAGCTGATCGCCCACCTTGACCGAACTGAACTCACGCAGAGGCATCCGCAAATCCTACTTCCCCGTCGTCACCGGCACGGCCCGCCAGTGTCGTGTATGTCTCTTGAACAATCTCACCGGCATCGTTGGTGATGATGTTCTTGGTCACGATGATCTGGGTGCCGTGCGCTTCCCGCACCGCATCCACGTGGACGTCACAGTAGAGCTTGTCGCCCGCCACGATCGGCTTGAGGAACTTCAGCACCTGGTCGACCTGGACGATCTGCTGGTCGGTGACAGCGATGTTGGCGTCTCTGAAGAATGCCGACTGGGCCTTGTAACCGAATACCGAAATGAAGCACAGCGGGGCCGCCAGGCCGTCGTAACCCAGTTCCGCCGCCGCGTCCTCACCGTAGAACGCCGGCTCGTCATTCTGGACGGCAGTGGCGTACTCGCGGATCTTTTCCCGTTCCACTACGTAATGGTCGGGGTAGCGATAATGCATCCCGAGGATCTTTTCGGACAGGGCCACAGTTCTCGAACCTACCTAGTCGACGCTCTGTAATTGGGGTGCGCGCATTCAGCGCGTTTCGCGGTGCCCCTGGTGCTTGCCGCAGTTCGGGCAGAACTTTTTCAGCTCAAGGCGGTCCGGGTCGTTGCGGCGGTTCTTCTTGGTGATGTAGTTGCGGTGCTTGCACACCTCGCACGCCAAGGTGATCTTCGGCCGCACGTCGGTACTGGAAGCCATGACGGTTCTCTCTCAAATCTCTCGAAGTCTCAGTATTCGGTTGTCGTGCTTGTGGTGTCTCGTCGTACTTGTGGTGTCTCGTCGTACTTGTGGTGTCTGGTAGCGATGGCCGGACTCGAACCGGCGACCTAACGATTATGAGTCGTTCGCTCTAACCAACTGAGCTACACCGCCTCTGGGGCCGCGCACCTGCTCGGCGTCCGCCGAGCCCCCTAACGGAATCGAACCGTTGACCTTTTCCTTACCATGGAAACGCTCTACCGACTGAGCTAAGGGGGCCGTGCACCCGCAACGAGCAGACCTGCCGCGGGCCAAAAAGAGGGTACAGCCTGGCGCACAACGTCTCCAAACCA
The DNA here is from genome assembly GCA_003987775.1 of Mycobacterium sp. Taxonomy (GTDB): domain Bacteria; phylum Actinomycetota; class Actinomycetes; order Mycobacteriales; family Mycobacteriaceae; genus Mycobacterium. Next base: position 98,865 of record RXJD01000034.1, on the reverse strand, counting down.
CGTGCGCCTGACCCGGGTCCACCGGGTCAGCCCGTATCGCCCTCACGGTGCAGCGACCAGGCGCTGAGGTCACTGAACTCGTCGAAGTCGTCGTCATGGGATTCGGGGTCGGCGTTATCTGCCTCGTCGAGCATTGCCCGCATTGCCAGATTGACGGCCTCCCGCGCATCGGCCACGTGGTAACGACGAATGATCTCGTCCACCAGGTCGAGGTCAAGCAGGATTTCGACCCTCTTCAACATGGACCGATATTACGACTCCGGCGCAGGTAGGGACAGGTAAGAAGGCCAAGTTGGGCGTTTTTCGGCCTACCCATAGTCTGGTGGCGTGTCGAATTCGGACCGGTTGTATTTCCGGCAGCTGCTTTCCGGCCGCGACTTCGCGGCCAACGACGTGATTGCGGCGCAGATGCGCAATTTCGCCTACCTGATCGGCGACCGGGAAACCGGGGACTGCGTGGTCGTCGATCCCGCCTATGCGGCCGGGGATCTGGTCGACGCGCTCGAGTCCGACGACATGCACCTGTCCGGGGTGCTCGTCACGCATCACCACCCCGACCACGTCGGCGGCTCGATGATGGGATTCGAGCTCAAGGGGCTCGCCGAACTGATGGAACGGGTGAGCGTGCCGGTGCACGTCAACACTCACGAGGCGCTGTGGGTGTCCCGGATCACCGGGATCCCGATGAGCGACCTGACCAGCCATGAGCACCGGGACAAAATCAGTGTCGGCGACATCGAGATCGAACTTCTGCACACGCCCGGTCACACGCCGGGCAGTCAGTGCTTCCTGCTCGACGGACGGCTGGTCGCGGGCGACACCCTGTTCCTGGACGGATGCGGGCGCACCGATTTCCCGGGCGGCGATTCCGACGAGATGTACCGCAGCCTTCAGCAACTCGCGGCACTGCCCGGCGACCCGACGGTGTTCCCCGGTCACTGGTATTCGGCCGACCCGAGCGCCGCACTGTCGGAAGTCAGACGCTCGAATTATGTGTACCGGCCGGCCAATCTCGACCAGTGGCGAATGATGATGGGCGGCTGACGCCCGGCGAACACGGCCGGTCGTCATGTGCTCGCCCGATGACCCATTCAGCAATACACAGGAAGCCCCTTTACGATCAGTGCAGCTAAGTTCCAGGTCCGAGGATTAAGCGGAGGGTGGAATCCATGGGGTGGGTCCGGGGAAGCTGGCCGCAGGGCCGGCCCGAAAGCTGGCCTGAAAGCTGGAGAGGCATCGACACCATCGAGTCCAGCACCTGGTTGGCCTGGGCAGCGTGGGCAGCGATCGCCCTCGGCGTCGTCGCCCTGATCTTCACCCATCGCCAGCTGCAGCGAAATCGGGCGCTGGCAGCGGAGAAGACGCGTCCTCACGTCGCCATGCTGATGGAGCCCCACGTCGCGGACTGGCATGTCATCGAGCTGGTGGTGCGCAACTTCGGTCGCACCGCCGCCTACGACATCCGTTTCAATTTCCCCAACCCGCCGACCGTCGCCGAATACGAGAATGCCTCCGATGGCTACGCGGACGTGGTCGAACTGCAACTGCCCCGCGAATTGCCGACGCTGGCTCCCGGTCAGGAATGGCGAATGGTCTGGGACTCCGCACTCGACCGCGCCGAAATAGGGCACGGCGTCGAATCGCGTTTCGAGGGCACCGTCACCTATTACGACCGCCCCGAGCAGCCACGCGGATGGAAATTCTGGCAACGCGCCCGACGGCCGCTGGAGACCAAGGTGGTGCTGGACTGGGATGCCCTGCCACCCGTCCAGCGCATCGAGCTGATGACGACGCACGACTTGGCGAAACGGGAGAAGCAGAAGCTCGAACTGCTGCGCAACCTGCTGACCTACTTCCACTACGCCAGCAAGGAGACCCGCCCAGAGGTGTTCCGCAGCGAGATCGACCGCATCAACCGCGCTGTGCAGGAAACTCAGGACAGGTGGCGCACCCGGCAGCTCGACGAGCCCACCGACGTGAGCCTGCGCTGGGGTGACGCCGAGAACGAACTGGGAAAGCATCGCAGCCAGCGGGTGTAAGCCGGGGAGTCGCAATCTGGTTCAATCGACTCGCCGAGCGAAGGAGTAACCCATGAGCGGTCCGGTCGTCTACACCCACGACGAAACCATCGGGGTCATCCGGATGGACGACGGCAAGGTCAACGCACTGGGGCCGACCATGCAGCAGGCTCTCAACGACGCGCTGGACCAGGCCGACGCCGATAACGTCGGGGCGCTGGTGATCACCGGGAACCAGCGAGTGTTCAGCGGCGGCTTCGATCTGAAGATTCTGACCTCGGGCGAGGTACAGCCCGCCATCGACATGCTGCGCGGCGGATTCGAGCTGTCCTACCGGCTGCTGTCCTACCCCAAGCCGGTGGTGATCGCCTGCACCGGGCCCGCGATCGCGATGGGCTCATTCCTGCTGTGCTCGGGTGATCACCGAATCGCGGCCCATGCGTACAACATTCAGGCCAACGAGGTTGCGATCGGGATGGTGATTCCGTGGGCGGCTCTGGAGGTCCTGAAACTCCGGCTGACCCAGTCGGCCTATCAACAGGCCACCGGCCTGGCCAAGACCTTCTTCGGCGAGACGGCTCTCGCCGCCGGCTTCATCGACGAGATGGCGCTGCCCGACCGGGTGGTCGCCCGCGCCGAGGAGGCAGCTCACGAGTTCGCCGGGTTGAACCAGTCGGCCCACGCCGCCACCAAGTTGCGGGCTCGTGCCGATGCACTCAAGGCGATTCGCGCCGGGATTGACAACATCGAGAAGGAGTTCGGCCTGTAGGGAGCTGTCGTCTCAGGTTCTGATCGATTGATGAGCCAGGTGGTGCGGCCGCCCGAACAACCGCTGCAACACCGGCGCCTCCTCCGTGTTCAAGTCTGACACCGAATGCACCGCCGCGTCATTGGAACTGGCGGAACCGCTCGAGATAGTCCACCCAGTTCCACGTCGAGAGAAACCTCTGCGCCGATTCGTAGCCCTTGTTGTAGAGCGCTTCCGCGTCCTTGCGCGAGATGCTGAAATCCAGGAAATTCACCGCGGTCGAGTCGACCCGGATGGCGCGGGCGCTCACCCATGGCTGGTTGAGGTAGGTCTGGTCATGCCCGACGAACATGGTCGTGATCAGCTGCTCGAGCAGCACCGACGGCGGACCGAGCAGTCGCAACGCACCGACCCCGGGAATCAGCTGCTCGTTCCCCTGGGGTAACTCCGGCACCACCGTGATGCCGAAGGTGGGCCAGCGCGGCGATTTGCAGTCCGGCCGGTCGAAGGAGTCGATAGGGAAATTGGACAGGACACCGCCGTCCACCAGGGTGGAGGTGCGCCCGGCCGCACTGGTCAACGTGACCGGCCGGAAGAAGAACGGGATCGACATCGATGCGCGCACCGCGGCGGCCACCGATTGCTCGTCGGGATCGAGTCCGTACAGCCGGCGGTAATCCCACGGCAGCCGCACCAGCTGACCGGTCGTCAGGTCGGCGACGGTGACCACCAGCCGGTAGCGCCGCTCGGCGGGCATCTGCCGGTCGCTCAATGCCAGATCGCCGAACGTCTGCACGCCCAGGTTCTTCAGCTCGCCACGGATCCATTCGTGTGCGAAATCGCCTCTGTACATGCCATTTTCGCGCAGCAGGCCCCACGCTGGGCCGACGACGGGCAGGTGCCCGACCGGGCCGGTATCGCGAAACTTCTCGTACGGCAGCGTCAGGGCGAGCTCTCTGATCTGACCGGCGCTCAGCTGGTCACCGTTGGACGCGGCGGCCAGGATCGATCCGACCAGCGAACCCGCTGAGACGCCGGAGACACGTTTGAGTGCGTACCCGGCCTCCATGACGGCGACCACGGCGCCGACCAGTCCGACACCCTTGACACCGCCGCCCGAGAGAACCATGTCGACGGGTTTGCGCCGTGCGCTGCCGCTCCGCTGCTGCGCCATCAGCGTCCTTTCACTCCTGCGCCGAAGTCCATTGGTAGGGAAGGAATTTCCCGTCGAAGGTCACCACCACCCGGTCGCCCGATTCATGCGACTTCTTCTGCAGGTCGAGGCTGAAGTTGATGGCGCTCATGATGCCGTCGCCGAACTGCTCGTGGATCACTTCCTTGAGCGCGCCGCCGTAGACCTGGAGTGCCTCGTAGAACCGGTAGATGGTGGGATCGGTGGGCACCGCAGTGGGCAGGCCGCCCCGCATCGGCGGTGTCGCCAGGACGGGAATAACGGACTCTTCCAACCCGAGCATTTCGGCCAGGATCTTGCCCTCGTCCACAGGGATCGGGTGCTGGCCCAGTAGCGCCGACGTCGTCCACAGCAGCGGCCTGCCGATGGCGTCGGCCAGTTGCTGCCAACTGAGGCCCTTCGACAGCCGGGCGATGACGATCTGCTCGGTGATCTCGTTTCTGTTCATCAACCCAGCATGCACGCTTGAGGTGACAGCGCATGACTCGGCTCGTGCACGCATCACTCGACAAGTCGCCGAAGGTTTTTCAGGCTTTCAGCCAGTGAACGCCCCACCCAGCGCGATGCGACACGGTCGGCGATCAGGCCGAGCAGGCCGCCTTCGGAGTTGTATGCCAGGCGGAACGTGACCGCGGTTCGCCCCGGCCCCGCATCGCGCAGCCGGAAGCGGCCGCGCTGGGTCACACCGGTGATGTTGATCCAGGCCAGATCCCGCGCGGTATCGAGCTCCACCACTTCGGCGATACCTCCCACCGGGATCGAGCCGATCTTCCACAACACCGTGTACCGGGCGCCGACCCGTACCGGGCCCTCGGTCAGCGTCTCCCAGCGCTCCAGATGAGCCAGGAAGGACGGATAGCGATCCGGATCGCTGAGCACCTTCCACACGGTGTCCCGATCGGCGTTGACGACGATCCGGCGTTCGACGCGCATCAGCCGATCACCGGAAATCGCCGCTCGGCGGCCAGCCGATCGACACCGGCCTGCAGGCTGGCGATCACTTCGTCGTACACGGCCTGGTCGTCATCGTGGACCTCGATCGGCGCTTGCACCTCGATGACGATCTTCGCGGGCAACGGGATGTGTCCCAGCAGGTCACTGACGTTCAGCCCCCAGGGGATCGCCAGCGAGACGGGCACACTCTTGAGCCGGATCAACTTGTCCAGCATCAGCAGTCGGGCCAGCCACTGCGCGCGTCCGAGGAACAACGCCGTCTCCTGGCCGCCCACGCTGGCCACCGGCACGATAGGCACGCCGGTTTCGCGGGCGAGCCGCACAAAACCCTTGCGGCCACCGAAGTCGACGACGTGCCGTTGCCACGACGGGCGAAAGACTTCGTAATCGCCACCGGGATACACCAATACGGCCGCGCCCGATTCCAGTGCCAGACGGGCATTTTCAGGGCTGGCGGCTACGGTGCCGAACTTGCGGAGCCAGCGCAGCGGCGGATAGAGGGTGACCAGATTGTGCGCTAGTTGATAGAAGGGGCGCTCCACCCCGAAGTACGAGCAGAAGGCCAACGTGAAGACGAACGTGTCGGGCGGCACGTTGCCGCCGCTGTGATTGCCGACCAGCAGCACGGGCCCGGTCGCAGGTATGCGATCCAGACCGCGCACGTCGGCGCGGAAATACAACGAGGCCAGCAACCTGGTTCCGGGCAGCTGATCCCGGATGAAGTCCGGGTCGCGCTGGTCCAGGTCCGCTTTGGGGACCCGGCCCATGATCTGCTTGCCGGCCCATTCAAGGGCATCACTGACGCCGCCCATCGCTCAAGCCTGGCACACGGTGAGCCGAGCAGCGTCACCAGCGGCCACGATGAATCACTTCGGCAAACGGCCGCCGGTTCGGTTTGCGGATCGGTGTCAACGGTCGGTCAGCGGGGTAGCCGACACCGAGCAGGTAGGCGACCAGGTGGTCGTCGGGAATACCGAGGATGGCGCGCGCCTTCTCCTGGTCTCCCACCGACGAATGACCGGTGCCGATTCCGAGGTCGGTGGCCGCGAGCATCATCGCCATCGTCGCTTGACCGACGTCGTATTGATCGACGACTTTTCTGCGCTCATCCGGTGGAACGGGGATCACCAGAACGATCGCCGCCGCGGCGCCGGCGATATGGCCGGCACCCATCCACACGGTTGAGAGTTCTTGCAGCTGAGCGTGATCGGTGACGATTACGAAGTCCCAGGGCTGGCGGTTCTTCGCCGAGGGCGCCCGCCAGCCTGCCTCGACGATGCGCTCCAGGTCGGCGTCGGCGACCGGCTGCGCCGTGTACTGCCGCACGTTGCGCCGGGCGCAAATCGCATCCCAGGTCTCCATGATGTCCTCCCGTTTCCCGCGATCCGCCCCGCTCCCCGCGCCCCATTTGTACACCCGGAGCGCCGCCGGTGTCGGAGGGGCGGTCTAGGGTGACCCGCAATGGCGCTTCATCTCCACCGTGCCGAACGGACCGATCTGCTTGCCGACGGTCTCGGCGCCCTCCTGGCCCGGCCGCTGCCCGACCCTTTTGCGCAAGAGCTTGTTCTGGTGCCGGCGCGCGGGGTGGAACGCTGGCTCAGCCAACGACTGTCGCACCGTCTGGGCGTTACCCCGGATCGTGGTGACGGCGTCTGTGCGGGCGTGTCGTTCCGCAGCCCGGCCTCGCTGATCGCCGAGATAGCCGGCACCGTCGAGGAAGACCCGTGGTCTCCGGATGCCATGACCTGGCCGCTATTGCAGGTGATCGATTCTTCGATGGCCGAGCCGTGGTGCCACACCTTGGCAAAGCACTTGGGACACTTCGATATTGGCGACGAAGCCGACCTGCGCCGGGGACGGCGGTATGCGGTCGCGCGCCGGCTGGCCGGGCTTTTCGCCTCGTACGCCCGGCAACGGCCCGGACTGCTGATCGATTGGCTGGACGGCGACATCGACGACCTCGACGCCGACCTGCACTGGCAGCCGGAATTGTGGCGCGCGCTGGTCGCGGCCATTCCTGCAGATCCGCCGCACGTCCGGCACGGCAAGACTCTTGCCCGGCTGCGCGAGGGGCCGGCCGCGCTACCGTCCCGCTTGTCTCTGTTCGGCCATACCCGGCTGGCGCACACCGATGTGGAGCTGCTGGAAGCGGTGGCCGTCCACCACGACTTGCATCTGTGGTTGCCGCACCCCAGCGACACGTTGTGGCAGGCGCTGAACGGGGTGCGCGGCACCGTGGCGCGGCGCGAGGACACCAGCCATCGGGAAGTCGGACATCCGCTGCTGGCGACGCTGGGACGGGATCTACGTGAGCTGCAGCGGAGCCTGCCGGCCGATCCCGCGACCGACGAGGCCCTCGGTGAGCCCGATCGCCGGGACACCTTGCTCGGCTGGCTCCAGGCCGACCTCGCCGCCAACGCTGCCCGGCCGCAGGGCCGCAGGCTGGCGGACGACGACCGGTCCGTACAGGTGCACAGCTGCCACGGGCCGGCCCGGCAGATCGACGTCCTACGGGAGGTACTGCTCGGCCTGCTCGCCGACGATCCGACGCTCGAGCCGCGCGACATCTTGGTGATGTGTCCCGACATCGAGACCTACGCACCGCTGATCGTCGCGGATTTCGGTCTGGGCGACGTGGTGGGCGGAGCACATCCCGGACACCGCCTGCGGGTTCGGCTCGCCGACCGCTCACTGCTGCAGACCAATCCGTTACTGGGCGTGGCGTCGCAGGTGCTGGCCCTGGCCGGCGGCCGGGTCACCTCGAGTGAAGTGCTCAATCTCGCGCAGTCCGCCCCAGTGCGCGCCCGGTTCGGATTCAGCGACGACGATCTGGAGAACATCACCCGCTGGGTACGGCAGTCGAACATCCGGTGGGGCTTCGATCAGGAACACCGGATGCCGTTCGGGGTCGACTTCGTGCACAACACCTGGCGGTTCGGTCTCGACCGGGTGCTGGCCGGGGTCACCATGTCGGAAATGGCACACACCTGGATCGACTCGACGCTGCCCCTGGATGATGTCGGCAGCAACCGGGTCGAACTGGTCGGCCAGTTCGCCGAATACATCGACCGGCTGCAGCGGGTGGTCGACGCGCTGACCGGGGTGCGGCCCCTGTGCCAGTGGCTGACAGCCCTGGCCGACGGTATCGGGCTGCTGACCCACACCGGCGACGACGACGCCTGGCAGACCAACCAGCTGCAGCGCGAATTCGCCGACGTGCTGCGCACCGCCGGTGCCCGCGATCAGACACTGATGCGCCTGCCCGACATCCGCGCCCTGTTGCAGAGGCACCTTGCCGGTCGCCCTACCCGCGCCAATTTCCGCACCGGCACCCTGACGGTGTGCACGATGGTGCCGATGCGCTCCGTCCCGCACCGGGTGGTCTGCCTGGTGGGCCTCGACGACGGCGTCTTCCCGCGCCTCGGCGTCGTCGACGGCGACGACGCACTGGCCCGGCAACCGCGGACCGGTGAGCGCGACATCCGGTCGGAGGACCGCCAGTTGCTGCTCGACGCCATCGGGGCGGCAACCGGCAATCTGGTCATCACCTACACCGGCGCCAACGAATACTCGGGTCAGCGCCGGCCCCCGGCGGTCCCGCTGGCAGAGCTGCTCGACGCCCTGGACACGACCACCGTCGAGCCGGTGCGTTCCCGGATCCTGGTCGAACATCCGTTGCAGCCCTTCGATGTTCGCAATGTGGAACGCGGTGCGCTGGTGCCCGGCGCGCCCTTCAGCTTCGACCCGACAGTGCTGCGCGCGGCTCGCTCCGCAACCGGCGAACGATCCGAGCAGCCGAGACTGATCAGCGGTCTGCTGCCGGCGCCACCGCCGGACGATGTCGCCCTCGCCGATCTCGTCGCGTTCTTCAGAGATCCGGTGAAGGGCTTCTTCCGGGCCCTCGAATACACGCTGCCGTGGGACGTCGACGGCGTCGAGGACGCCATGCCGGTCGACATCAACGCGCTGCAAGAGTGGACGGTCGGCGACCGGATGCTCAGCGACATCCTGGGCGGGCTGGCACCGGACGCCGCGCGGCAGGCCGAGTGGCGGCGCGGGACGCTGCCACCGGGTCAGCTGGGCTGGCGGAAAGTGACCGAGATCCGGGAGCAGGCCGCACTCCTGGCATCGGCGGCGCTGCGCCACCGCCGAACCGACAGCGCGACCTACGATGTCGACATCGATCTGGGCGGACGGCGCGTGACCGGCACCGTCTCACACGTGTTCGATGACCGCCTGGTGTCGGTGACGTATTCCAAACTCGATGGCAAGCACCTCCTCCAGTCGTGGATTCCGTTGTTGGCGTTGCACGCTCACCAACCCGACCGCGACTGGTCGGCTTTCTGCATCGGCCGGCCGAAGCGGGGCACGACACCGCGCGAGGAACGTCTGGGACGCCCGGGGCAGGCCGCCCTCGAGGTGCTGCGGGATCTGGTGTCGATCTACGATGCCGGACGCCGCGAGCCAATCCCGTTGCCCATCAAGACGTCCTACGCCTGGGCAGTGGCGCGGCACAGCGGCGACGACCCGGTCCGGCAAGCGGATTACCGGTGGCGCAGCGGTCTTTATCCTGGGGAGGATCAAGATCCCGCGCAGGTACGGGCCTGGGGCCGCCACGCGAGGCTCAGCGATCTGATGCAGCCGCTGCGCCCCGGTGAGCAATCCGCCGGAGAAGAGCACCGCCTGGGCGCCTTCGCCGTCCGGCTGTGGCTGCCGCTGTTGCAGGCCGAGATGCGCGCCGGACGGGGGCCGTCGTGATTCCACCGTTCGACCTCCTGGGCCCGCTGCCCACCGACCGGTCCACCACCGTGCTGGAGGCCAGCGCGGGCACCGGCAAGACTTTTGCGTTGGCCGGTCTGGTGACCCGCTACCTCGCCGACGGCCACGCGACGCTCGACGAGATGCTGCTCATCACCTTCGGCCGTGCGGCAAGTCAGGAGCTTCGCGAGCGGGTGCGCTGCCAGATCGTCGACGCGGTAGCCGCTTTCGCCGACCCGGCGATCGCCGACGGCAACGGTCTGGTGCAGCATCTGATCGACGGCACGGAGGAGCAACGCGACGCACGCAAGCAACGCCTGCGTGACGCTTTGGCGGGCTTCGACGCGGCCACTATCGCCACCACCCACCAGTTCTGCCAACTGGTACTCAAATCCCTTGGTGCCGCCGGTGATACGGATACCGGAGTCACGTTGCTCGAGGACCTCAACGACCTCGTCACCGAAATCGTCGACGATCTGTACCTGGTCCACTTCGGGCGGGACCGCGACGATCCCGCCCTGACTTACAGCGAGGCGCTGCGCATCGCGCGCACCGTCGTCGCCAACCCGTCGACCCAGCTGCGCCCGCGCGACCCGGAACCGGGATCGCGGGCCGCGGCCTGTGTGCACTTCGCGAAAGACGTTCTCGCCGAACTGGAAAAGCGCAAGCGACGCCGCGGGGTGTTGGGATACGACGACCTGCTCATCCGGCTGGCCGCAGCACTGGACACCGACGACTCGCCGGCCCGGGCCCGGATGCACCAACGCTGGCCCATCGTCATGGTGGACGAGTTTCAGGACACCGATCCGGTCCAATGGCAGGTGATCGACCGGGCGTTCAGCGGGCGGTCCACGCTCATCCTCATCGGCGACCCGAAGCAGGCGATCTACGCGTTCCGCGGCGGCGACATCGTCACCTACCTCAATGCCGCCAAGACCGCCGGGGACAAGCGCACCCTGGTGACGAACTGGCGCAGCGACAGCGCGCTCGTCGAGCGATTGCAGGCCGTACTGCGCGGAGCCGAACTCGGTGACCCCGAGATCGTGGTGCACGACGTCGCGGCCTCGCACCGCGGTCATCGCCTCGCCGGCGCTCCGCACAACGAGCCGTTCCGGCTTCGGGTAGTGCGCCGAGCGACGCTGGGCCGCAAAGGTACCCAGAACCTGCCGATCGACGAACTGCGCGAACACATCGGCCGCGATCTCGCCGCCGACATCGGCGGGCTGCTGGCGAGCGAGGCGACGTTCGCCGGTAAGCCGCTGGAAGCCCGCGACGTCGCCGTCATCGTCGAGAGCCACAAAGACGCCCGCGCCTGCCACCGCGCACTGTCGGAGGCCGGTATCGCCGCCGTCTACACCGGAGACTCCGACGTATTCAGCTCCGAAGCCGCCGACGACTGGCTGTCGCTGCTGGAGGCGTTCGATCAGCCGCACCGCCCGGGCGTGGTGCGGGCGGCCGCGACCACCATGTTCTTCGGCAAGACGGCCGAAGACCTGACGGCCGGCGGTGACGCGCTCACCGACGAGGTCGCCGATACCTTGCGGGAGTGGGCCGACCACGCTCGCGAACGGGGCGTCGCCGCCATTTTCGAAGCGGCGCAGATGAGCGGCATGGCGGACCGCGTGCTGTCGTGGCACGGCGGAGAGCGGCACATGACCGACCTGGCGCACGTGACCCAGCTACTGCAGGAGGTGGCGCACCGCGAGCGCTATTCTCTGCCGGCGCTGCGTGATTGGCTGCGCGGTCAACGGGAGGAGCGGGCCGGCGCCACCGAACGCAACCGCAGGATCGACAGCGACGCCGCGGCGGTCCAGATCATGACGGTCTGGGTGAGCAAGGGCCTGCAGTATCCGGTGGTGTACCTGCCGTTCGCGTTCAATCGCAATGTGGGCGAGCGCGACCTGGTGCTGTTCCACGACCGGGGCGAGCGCTGTCTACACATCGGCGGCAAGGACAGTCCCGACTTCGCCGCCGTGGAGAACCTCGGCCGCAAGGAAACGGCCAACGACGACAGCCGGCTGACCTACGTCGCGCTGACCCGGGCCCAGTCCCAGGTGGTGGCCTGGTGGTCACCAGCGCACGGCGAACCCAACGGCGGACTCTCCCGGCTGTTGCGTGGCCGGCGCCCCGGGGAGTCGACGGTTCCCGATCGCTGTGAACCGTTGAAGATCACCGACGACGAGGCCTGGGAGCGACTGCGGCAGTGGCAGGACGCCGGCGGGCCGGTCGTGGAAGAGTCCGTGATCGCGGCGGCACCAGCCGTATCCGGCCACCCCACGCCGTCCGACCTCGGCACCCGGCACTTCCACCGCCCCATCGACACGGCGTGGCGGCGCACCTCCTACTCGGGGCTGATCCGCGTCGCGGAGCAGACCGTCGGCGTGTCCAGCGAGCCGGAGCTCACCGAGCTCGACGACGAAGTCCACGACATCCCGCTGATCGCTGCGGCATCCGCAGCTGCTGTGCCTTCACCCATGGCCGAACTCCCCACCGGTGCGCAGTTCGGCACCCTGGTGCATGCGGTGCTGGAGACCAGCGATCCGTTCGCGGGCGACCTCGCCGCGGAACTCGAGGCACAGATCGGTGTTCACTCGACGTGGTGGCCGGTCGATGTGCCCTCACCGCAACTCGCCGCCGCACTGGTCCCGATGCACGACACTCCCCTGGGTCCCCTGGCCGCCGGGCTGACGCTGCGGCAGATCGGCCTGCCGGACCGGTTGCGCGAGTTGGACTTCGAGTTTCCGCTGGCCGGTGGGGACGTTCGCGGCGCCGAGGTGGAGGTGCGGCTTTCCGACGTCGGGCGGTTGCTGCGCTCCCATCTCCCGGTCGACGACCCACTGGCGTCCTACCCGGACCGGTTGATCGGCGACGCGCTGGGCGCACAGTCGCTGCGCGGTTACCTCAGCGGTTCGGTCGACGCGGTACTTCGGGTTCCGCACGGTTCGGGTCACCGTTTCCTGGTCGTCGACTACAAGACCAACTGGCTCGGTGAGCCGGACCGGCAACTGTCCGCCGCCGACTACACCCCACAGCGGATGGCCGAGGCCATGCTGCATTCGGACTACCCGCTGCAGGCGCTGTTGTACAGCGTTGTCCTGCATCGCTTTCTGCGCTGGCGGCAACCAGGCTACGAACCGGCCCGACATCTGGGCGGTGTGTTGTATCTGTTCCTGCGCGGAATGTGCGGACCCGATACCCCGGTGATCGACGGCCATCCGGCCGGGGTGTTCAGCTGGGCCCCACCCGCGGAGTTGGTGACCGAGCTGTCCGATCTGCTCGACGCCCGCAGGGCGGCGGCATGACGGCCGAGACGATCGATCCCGCCGACCGGCGGCTGGCCGTCAGTGCCACCGGACTGTTGCGCACCTTCAACGAGGCGGGCGTGCTCGAGTCCGCTGATGTGCATGTCGCACAGCGCCTTACGGCGATGGCACGGGAGTCTGACCCGTCGGTCGCGCTGGCACTGGCGCTGGTAGTGCGGGCACTGCGCGCCGGATCGGTCTGTGTGGACCTGCGGTCGGTCCAGACGCAGGTCGGCATCGCAGACCTGCCCTGGCCGTCGGCGCCGCAATGGCTCGCGGCGGTGCAGGCCAGTCCGCTGGCCGGCCAACCGCCGGTACTGCGTGTGTACGACGGCAATCTGCTTTATCTGGACCGGTATTGGCGCGAGGAGCAGCAGGTTGCCGACGACTTCTCGGCGCTGCTGTCCACTGCCGGGCGGTCGAGGGTTCCCGACATCGACCGGTTGTTCCCGGCGGGCTACGAGGAACAACGGGAGGCCGCCGGCATCGCCCTGCAGCAGGGCCTGACGGTACTGACCGGCGGGCCGGGTACGGGCAAGACCACCACGGTGGCGCGGCTGTTGGCGCTGTTCGCCGAGCAGGCGGAGCTGGACGGAAAACCACCGCTGCGCATCGCACTGGCGGCGCCGACCGGCAAGGCGGCCGCACGGTTGCACGAGGCGGTCCAGCTACAGGTTAACGAGCTGGACCCGGTTGACCGACAACGGATCTCGGGGCTTAGAGCGACGACACTGCACCGGCTGTTGGGCCCGCGTCCGGATACAGCGACGCGGTTTCGTCATCACCGGGGCAACAGATTGCCGCACGATGTGATCGTCGTCGACGAGACGTCGATGGTGTCGTTGACGATGATGGCGCGGTTGCTGGAGTCGGTGCGGACGCAGACCCGGCTGCTGCTCGTCGGCGACCCCGATCAGCTGGCGTCCGTGGAGGCGGGGGCGGTGCTCGCTGACCTGGTGGACGGGCTGGGGTCGCGGGCCGACGCGCGGGTCGCGGCGTTGCTGACATCGCATCGATTCGGGGAGTCGATCGGTCAGTTGGCATCGGCGATCCGCGACGGCGATGCTGATCTCGCGATCGACCTGCTGCGGGCGGGCGGCGACCACATCGAGTGGATCGACACCGAAGAACCGACCGACCAGCTCCGGAAAGTGCTTGTACCACATGCCCTGGCACTGCGGCAGGCGGCATTGCTGGGTGACGCGAACGCCGCTCTGTCGACGCTCGATGAGCACCGGTTGCTGTGTGCGCATCGCCGTGGGCGCTTCGGCATCGGACACTGGAACCGACAGGTGGAGCGGTGGGTGGTCGAGGCGACCGGCGATCCGATCTGGTCTTCCTGGTACGCCGGAAGACCGGTGCTCGTAACCAACAACGACTACGGATTAGGTGTCTACAACGGTGACACCGGGGTCGCCGTTGTCGCCGGCGCGGGTCAGCAGGGCGCGCTTCGAGCGGTGATCGCCGGGGCTGACGAACTCCTCGAATTCGCGACCAGCCGGCTGTCCGATGTCGAAACGATGCACGCGATGACCATTCACAAGAGCCAGGGCAGTCAGATCGACGAGGTGACTGTGCTGCTGCCGCCGGAAGATTCGCGGTTGCTGACGCGAGAGTTGTTCTATACCGCTGTCACGCGGGCCAAACGGAAGGTGCGGGTGATCGGTCCGGAGGACGCCGTGCGGGCTGCGATCCTGCGGCGGGCGGTGCGCGCCAGCGGTCTGGCGCGCCGTCTCCGCACCGCCGGAGCGGATTGAATTGAGCGACGGGCCACCTATACGGCGCGTGGGACGAGCGAGACGCGAGCGATCGCGGCGAATACGCCGCAGGCCAGCGTTCCGAGGGCGACGATCAGGGTCGCGGCGCGGAACGACAGTTCTTGGACGAGGGCGCCGGCAAGCGGTGCGCCCGCCATCGCGCCCGCGCTGAAGCTCAGGTTGTAGGCAGCTGCGCTCATCCCGGGTTGCTGAAAACCGCGCGCCTCGAAGGCATCTGCCAGGGCCGGCAGGATTGTGGCCACCATCGCGCCGAGACCTGCCCCGAGTAGCAACAGTGCAAGCGCTTGGCCCATCAGCTGGGCCGATTGACCCAGGAGCACCAAACCGACGCAGACGCCACCCCAGCCCGCCGCCAGCGTCCGCGCGCGACGCCGGCAATCCGACACTCGTCCCGCGCCCTGCGAACTTGCGACGAAGCCCGCCGTCGTCAGCGCGAACAGCAGGCCGATGGTGGTGCCCGGCAGACGAAGCCGAGAGCTGAGGTCGATCGGCAGTGTCGCTTCCACACCGCCCAGCGCAAGCCCGGCCGCGAGGCTGGCCACCAGCCACGGCACGGCGAGCAGCGGCAGCCCGCGCAGACCGAACCGAATGCGGCAGTCCGTCGGTGGCAGGCGGTGCGCCGTGGACGGCAGCACCAGGATCAGCAACCCCCCCGCCGCGCCGGCCAGCAATGCGCCGAGAACGAATGGCGCACGGGGACCGTGCATCTCGAGCAGCAGCCCGCCAACCACGGGACCGATCAACAGGCCGAGCGCTGTCCCGATGCTCGCGGTCGCGACCGCGCGGCCGCGCTGCTCGCGTGCGAACGTCTCGACGAGCGTGGCGTAACCGGCTACCCAGATTGCCGCCGCCCCTGCGCCCTGCAGCATCCGGCACATCACCAGAGCGGCCAGGTGGCCGGCTAATCCGAACAGGAATGTCGCCAGAGTCAGGACAACAGCGCCGGTGAGGAACACCCCACGCGTGCCACGCCGGTCGACCAGCCGGCCCGCGATCGGAGTCGCGATGAAGTAGGCCAGCCCGTAGCAAGCGAAGACCGTCCCCACCTCAAAGGATTCCAGCCCGGCGGGCGCAGCCAGGGTCGGCAGCACGGGCACGACGATGCCGTAGATCAACATGTCGACGAAGAACATGCTCGCGACCACGCCGAGCAGCAATTGCGAATTCACCCGGCGGCGGTGCCGGTTGCGTCCGCCGGGACCTTGATGAGGAATCCACGCCCTCACCCGGGCTTCCCGCAGGCTCATGAGCGGCCCGCGGTGGCTGCCACCAGCGCGGCGGCTTCGTGTCCGGTAGCCACCGCCAGCATGTCGCGCACAGCTCCGTCGACGGCCTCGCGAAACCGCTGTGCGGACGTGTCCGGGCAGGCCGCCGATGCACTCACCAGCAAGTAAGTCCGCTCGTCTCCGACGAAGGCGTAGGACACTCCGTAGCCGGTTTGCGACAGCGGCAGGAATCCCACCCCCCGCGACGATGTCTCAGGACGCCAGGCTGCTGTTTGACGCACCGGCGACTGCGATGTCGAGAGCTCGAAAGGCAGGTTCCATGCCGTGGTACCGAACAGCTCGACGTCCGCACCGCTCAGCATCGCCTCGACGAGAAGCCCGAAAAGGTGGCGGTCGCAGCCGCGGCCCCGCATCGCAGACATCCGGTACGAGCGGTGGGCATCCAGCGCTGCACG
This sequence comes from Mycobacterium sp., assembly GCA_003987775.1. Taxonomy (GTDB): domain Bacteria; phylum Actinomycetota; class Actinomycetes; order Mycobacteriales; family Mycobacteriaceae; genus Mycobacterium. Next base: position 82,434 of record RXJD01000034.1, on the reverse strand, counting down.
CAACAGTCGTCGACGCCGCTCGCCGCAAGCTTCCGGATCCGCCATGGACTCGACGAATGCGATGCTTTCCGCGGAGGCCGAACGAAGGCACTCGGTCCTGCCCGCCGCGAACAGCCGCGTGGTGGCCGTCTGGTAGGCGAGGCATGGCTTTCGTTCAGGATGCAAACGCGCGTAAGCGAGCTGAAAAGCCAGCTGCAGAAAAGAGTCGGGCGAGCAATGCTGCGCCTTGATGGCCCCCGCACCGATAGCAAGCTCGCCTGCAGATACTTCGACGTCGGCGATAAGCCTTTTCGCCGTCGCCGCCGCCGACTCCAGGGCAGCACCGAGCGGTGACCCGGGAGCCACCTCGAAATCGAGATGGCGCAGCGGAACTGCCGCGGGAAGTGGCGATTCCGCAAACAGGCTCACGTGACTTCCCTCGTGCAGCAACATCTCCTCGAGCAAGAGTGTGACCGCCTCGCCGTCCCCCCGGCTGTGCTCCATCAGCCCGCCCATGCGCCCGTTACGGAACACGACCACCTCCATGCCCTTGTCGAGCCAGCGGTTCGCTCCGTTGCCACACAGCATCGCGCGCCCCAACGCACTCATGCCCTCGGGCGCCTCGTCGTCAAGCACAAGAATGAACAACGCCCTCTCAATGCGGTCGAGATTGTCCGCGTTGCGCCCGCCGCCCTCGACAATTTCCGCCCTCACCCGCGCCCAGACGTCGCGTTGTTGCAGGGTGAGCGCGGCGATCGGCGGGGCAGGTTCTCGTGCGGCTGCCAGCCGGCGGATCTCGGTCAGGACCGCGAGCAGTTCTGCGTACGAGATGTCGCGCGCGCCGTCGTCGAACAGCACCTCGACCTCGAAAAGGTGCCCGTCTACCAGCACGATGATGCAACGCTGATCATCGAAGCGCCGGATCGTGTCGACGTCATCGCCCGGCAGGCGGACGGTTGCGAAACAGCTGCGGAGCTGCTTCATGCACAACGGGACGACGCCGCGCACACGCTGCGGACGGATGCCACCATCGGCGATCCTGCGGCGCAACGCCAGCAGCGCAGTGCCCATCATGGCGGCGCGCTGCAACTGGGAAACACCGGTTCGGGGCAACGTCGCCGCATCGAGCGCGTAGCCGACGCTATGAATCAGTGAACGGCGGTCGATGAGGTAGGCATAGCGTTCCCAGTAGTCCGCCAGCCAATTCTCCTGTGTGGCATGGCGTTCCTGGAGCCGAGCCTGCAACCGTGCGACCACATCGCTGGCCCGAAAGTTGTCAACGGCCGCCCGGAGTTCGGCGCGGCCGGCGGCATCGAGGAGCGGATCCACGGAGGCCGTGAAGATGCGAAGCGTGTCATCGATCTTCGGAAGTGGAAGGCGTGGCAACACAGGCTGAAACTGCTCGACCGAACCGGGTCCGTGCCGCTCGGCGCTCAGCGCGGTCACGGCAGCACCCCACATCCGTGCCCGGCGCGATTCGGGCGCGTCCATCCACCCCTGCCAGGTAAGCAGTCTGCCTAGCAACCATCGGCGCGTGCTGCCGTTCATGAGGCCAGCTCCGCTCTGGGCATATCACGTTGCGCGAGCCGACGTTTCAAGTAACTGTATTGATTCGAGACGTCGTCGGCGGTGAGGTAACAACCCTCCAAGACTCGTCGTGCAACACCGTCGTGCTGCCCGTAGGCCCGGCGCGCGTGCAACACGCGACGGTTGTTGAAGATGACGATCTCACCGGGGCTCAGCCGCAGCGCCAACCGTGGGCATTCGTCAACGGCCGCCGCAAAGGTCCGGTAGGCCTGCCGGTAGCGCAGCTCGTCCTCGGGAGCGCCAGCGAAAGGCCCTTCGAATGGCGGCGCCCAGTTCAGGGCGACCAGATTGGCGTGATCGTCCAGCGCGAGATGGGTTTTCCGCACCACCATGAGTTGGTCGCGGTTGATCGTCGCGAATGTCGCCCACACACTGCAGAGGGTGGCGAAGTCCTCGGGCGCCTCGGCCCGTACGCGTTCGGCGGCCGCCAGCCCATCGCAGAACAGCGTCTCCCCGCCGTGGACCTCGGCGGCGAACTCGACGCAGTGCAGAAGTTGCAGCCCAGGCGGGGTCTCGTACGCACACAAGTCCTGATGGAAGGGGAGAACGTCCGAGGTGTACGCGATATTGGTCGGCCTGTCCTCAACACGCACCAGCCAGGTGTCGCCATAGATCGTTGGCATCACCGGCGCGATCTGTGCGGCGGTCGGCCCGACTACGCCGATCCGGGCAGGAGCACCTTCGAGCACCAGAATCCGGTTGTCCGCCACGGCGGCAAGCCATTCGAAGACTTCAGCGGGCTCGGGGTTCGGGCGCCACCGTCTGCGTTCGACCGAAAGCGTTGCCCGGCTGCCGAATCCGAAAGGGAGGGGTCGACTCCGCCATCTCACGAACTCCACCAGATCGTCCTCGGTGAAGACACTGCGATGCCCGTCCTCGAAGAGGATCTCCACGACACCGTCCCGGTCACGCCGCCGGATGTCGAACTGCTCGCAGTCACTCACCGGCATACCGGTGCGCTGCCCGCTCTCCGTTCGACAGAGCGCGCACGGGCAGTGATTCCGAAGCCACCATGAGCTCACCTCGGCCGATGTCCCGTTGACACTCAACCGAACGGAACCCACGGAAGTACCTGCCAGGTAGACGTCACTGCCCATCTCTATGGCCCTTCAATGCTCAGTGGCTCGGTATCGAGCAAGAGATCAGGCTGGATCGGGACGTCGCCGTGCACGCTTCGTACTCGGTAGCTGAGACCGTCCTCCTGTTGCTGAAGGATCTGCTCGAACAACGCTTGGGGATGATTGTCCGCATCGGCGAGCAGCACGCGCGCCACATGCGGCCCGCGGCGAAGTTCAGCGCCCGCGATCAGGGCGTAGCTGAAAATGATCAGGCGATCGCGGGGCTCGCACAGCATTGCCCCGCCCCCGTTGGGGCACACCCGCAGTGATCCGCGGGCCGCGGGGAGGACGTACGTCGACCACCGGTTGCCGTTCTCCAGGTTTACGACGTCAACTTCTTCCAGCGGCAGCATCCCGACCTGCTCCATCAGATCCATGTCTACCGCGATGCTCCCGACATAATCGCGCTCGCAATGCGTTACGCGAACCTGGTGCAGCTTCGCGCGCAACAGCCTGACGCTGCCCATCAGACGACGTCCCACGTATCGCCGGGCTTTTGGTAGGCAATGACGTTCATCGGCTCGTCACCGAAGATCTCGTAGGAGTCGCGCGCAACGGCCTGATATCCGAGTTCCGCGAGTGTGTCGCCAAGCGCCAGATTCGCGAGCAGGTAATCGACGCGGACGGCGATGACGATCAGACCCCCCGGTTGAAGTACCCGGTCCAGTGCTGCCAGGTCGGCCGGGTCGGCATGGGCGAAGGTGAATACCCCGACTGCCACGATCGCGGCGAAATGCCGCTCGGGAAAAAGTCGCGGCGCCTCGTCCAGTGTCCCGTGCACCAGCCACCGGTACACCCGCTTGGCCTGTGCCAGGGCGAGCATGCCGCGCGAACGGTCGAGTGCAGTGAGGTCGAGGTATCCGAGCCTGCGCAGTTCCTCGCCCACCAGACCGGTGCCGGCGCCCGCATCGAGCACTGGGCCCGAGCCGGCGGGCAGACATGCGGCCAGCAAAGCCGCGGCGCGGCGCGGATTCTCCGGATATCCGTCGCGGAGGTCGGCGTCATAGCTTGGGGCCCACGCATCGTATTTCTGCTCGAGGGTCACCCGTCGGTCCGGCTGGTAGATCCACGCCAGTTTGTCGACGACCTTCTCGCAGAGAAAGAAACCCCAACCGACGTGAGCGCTGTCCACCACCTCCGGAACTCTGCGATAGACCCTCGACAGGCTCGGGCAGGACGCCTGCGCAAGGTCCGCAAGCAACTCGTAGCTCCGGGCGAGATGCGGGCTCAAATCCCGGGTTTCGTACACGACGAAGCCGTGGCGGGTGAGGGCGTCAACATAGTCGTCGGCCGAGAAGGTGGGCTCGAACAACAACCGGTCGTAAATCACCTCGCGCGCGAGTGGGCTTACCGGCGTTCGCGGTGTCACCAGATCGTCGAATGCGAATATGCCGCCGGGCTCGAGTACTCGCATCACCTCGGCGAGCGCCGTCTCCCGCGCATGCACGTGGTACAGCACGGCCTGGCTGAAGACGTGAGTGAACGCGCCGTCGTCGAATGGCAGCGCCGAGGCCGAGCCGACAGTGAACTCGAGCCGCAAATCGGGATTCGCCGCCGCCAGGCTGCGGGCGCCGGCGATCCGGACCGCACTCAGGTCGATGCCGGTGACGGTCGCACCGGTCTGCCGTGCAAGCCAGGTGGCGACGGCCCCGTTGCCACAACCCAGGTCAAGGACACGCGATGTGGAGCAGATTCCGGCGGCCTTCAGCATCTCCTCGTTCCACCGCTGGCAGCCGGTCAGGAAGTCGGTGCGGTCGTCCTGAAAAATGCCCCAGTGCAGGCTGCCGCCTGGATCCCAGAATCCGCGGTACTTCGCGTCCTCCGAATCGTAGAAGTCCCGCGTCATGCCCTCCGTGAAGCCGCATGCCAATCCCGCAGGCGTGCGATCAGTGACCAGACGCGCAGTTGTCGATTTCACAAGTCAGACCTACTTTCAGCCACCACGATCCCTGCTCGACAGGTTCGGTTTTAGGCGGTCATATTCAGGGCACGGCAATAACGAGCGTCAGGCTTCACATGAGGCGAAGTATTCGGAACAAAGAATCGCCTATCACTCCTCCGAGCAGAGCAGCATCTCCGGCCTATCCATTACCCCCAGCGCTTCACATAGCGATATCGACGGCACCAACACTCCACGTGATCCAGCCGGATATCGGAATAGCGACGAATTGCTATGTCGAAGTCGATGCCACTGCCGCAACACAACGCGGAGCGCACCGTAACGCAGCGCCACTGAACCGAGTAGTCCCGGATCGAAAAAGCAGCGCATGAACTCACCTATCGCGGTCCCGGAAGGCGAATCTGACGGCATCCCGGCACCTTGTCTGTTCTGGCAGGTTGCAATATCGATACCACCAACATTCACCAGGTACAACGGTTTTCGACGCCCTGCATGCGACCCGTCTTAACGGAGCGACAAACGTCAATCATGCGACATAAGCGTCTTGGGGGCGTCATAGGCGTCTCAATCGGTGGCGCATCATGGACGTTTAACTCGTCTTGCTTTATCCAAATAGGAGCTCATCGAAAATTCTGATAAATAAGGTGCCCATGTGTATAGCTATCCGACCATCGAATGTGGTTTTCTGGACACCGGTTTGCACCCTGCGGCTATAGCGCTCAGAAGCGAGCGCCCAGAGCTTCATGCGAGGCTGCCTGGAAGCAGGACATGAGAAGTTGATCGAGACCAGGTCGAATTTCGGGTGAGTGCAGTGGTCGATTTTGCGTTGTTACCGCCGGAGATCAACTCCCTGCGCATTTACACCGGTGCGGGGTCCGCGCCGCTGCTGGCGGCTGCCGCAGCGTGGGACGCGGTGGCGGCAGAACTCAATTCCACGGCATCGGCCTATCGTTCGGTGCTTTCCACCCTGACTGGCGGACCCTGGTTAGGCCCCTCGGCAAGTTCGATGATGGCGGCCACGGCACCGTACGTGTCGTGGCTGGACGTCACTGCCGCGCAGGTCGAGCAGACCGCCGGCCAGCTGTACGCGGCGGCAGCAGCCTATGACGCGGCCTTTTCGGCGACGGTGCCGCCGGTGGCGGTCGAGGTCAACCGAGTCTTGATGGCGGCGTTGGTGGCGACCAACGTCTTTGGGCAGAACACTCCGGCGATCGCGGCCACCGAGGCGCAATACGCCGAAATGTGGGCTCAGGATGCGTCGGCGATGTACGGATATGCCGAGGCGTCCGCCACCGCGACACGGCTGACACCGTTCGGCTCGCCACCGCAGATCACCCAGGCGTCGACAGGTCTCGCGGTCACCGAAGCGACCGCTGCCGCGACCGGCTCGAGCACTTACCCGGCGCTGTCGGAGCTGCTTGCCGCCGTTCCAGGTGCCCTACAGAATCTTGCGACGGCAGGAGCGTTCAATCCCGTCACATGGCTGGAAAGCGTGCTGGGCAGCCCCACCGGGACGGCGCTCAACGTACTCGCCGCGAATGCCGGAAACCTCAATCTCGTGTTCAGCGGATTCCTCTATTCATTCTCTGCCGGCTTGACCCTTGCGGGTACCTTGGGCGGGCTGGCAGCGTCGGCGGACGCGACCGCTGCAGTGCCGCTCGAGGCCGGGTCAACGTCCGTCCCAGCCACCTACACATCAACCGTCGGCGAATCAGTCGCGCTCGGGCGCAACGAGATTGGGGCTTCGGCGAGCTTCGGGAACTCAGCGACGGTCGGAACGTTGTCGGTGCCGCCGTCGTGGGTTTCCGCTCCCGCGATTCGGCTGGCCGCCACGGCATTGCCGGGCACTGCCTTGACACCAGCCGGTGCCGCCGGACCGGAGTGGCTTGCCGGCGGCATTCCCCCGGTGGGCAGCGTGGTCAACGCTCCGCGTGGCGAGCAATCTCGTCCGCGATCCACGCCCGCCGCCAAAGTGGTCGCCGCGATGCCCGGGGAGCGCACCGCCGACGCGCGGAACGCGGTTCCGGCGGCACAGTCACAGCGCAGCATCGGCCATGCCGTCAGCACGCTCAGTGAGCACGAACGAGCAGAGCTGGCCAGGTTGCGTGAACAGATCACCGAAGTCGCGACCGAGCGAGACGCGGCTGCCCGCTTGATCAAAGAGGCGATGTTGTGAGCGCGCTTCTGGACTTTGCGGCACTACCGCCGGAGATCAATTCCGCCCGGATGTATGCGGGCCCGGGCGCCGGACCGTTGCTGACGGCGGCGGCGGCATGGGCGGCACTGGGGGCGGAAATGGGTTCGACCGCCACCTCCTACCGCGCGGTGCTGGCTACGTTGACAAGCGGTCTATGGGCGGGCCCGTCGTCGACTTCGATGGCCGCAGCGGCGATTCCATACGTGTCCTGGCTGACCGCCACTGCCGCACAGGCACTGCAGACCGCGGGGCAGCTTGAATCGGCAGTAGCGGCGTACGAAGCGGCTTTCGCGGCGACCATACCCCCGGTGGCCATCGAGGTGAACCGAGCGTTATTGACATCACTGGTTGCGACAAATCTATTGGGACAGAACAGCGCAGCGATCGCGGCAACCGAGGCGCGGTACACCGAAATGTGGGCCCAGGATGCGACGGCAATGTACAGCTACGCCAGAGCATCGGCGGCCGCGACGATTTTGGCGCCGTTCGGTGCACCACCTCAGATCGCCGATCCTGCCGGAACAACCCGTCAGGGCGCCGCGATCTCCAACGCCACCGCGGCCGCGACCGGCTCAAGCGCTCAGTCGGCAATGTCGAGCGTGCCCGAGTTGCTGAATAGCCTGTCCTCGGGATCGGTTGGCGCATCGAACTGGCTGTTGGCGTTGTTGAACAGCTACCCGATTCAGTCGTTCAACTCGCTGAGCGAGTTGACGCTGGGCTATCAGCTCCTCTCAGAGGGCATCAATTTCAACGCTTCTGGGGTCATCTTCACCCTTACACCGGCGTTGGCCCTGGGCGCGAGTCCGTTGATGTCCGCTCTGACGGCGCCGGTGGCCGCCGAGTCCGACGGGTTGGCGATGCACGACGAAATTGCCGAATTCGGAATCGGTTTGACCGGGGACGCGCCGGAGTCGGCGGGCACCGGCATAGCCCCTGTATCGGCCGGCCTGGGCGAAGCCGCGTCGGTCGGCAGGATGTCGGTACCACCGTCGTGGGGTGAATCCCCGGCGGTCCGACTGGCAGCGTCCGCTTTGCCGCTCGTCAGTGCTGACGGGTTGCCGCAGCTCGGCGATACCGGGGCGGCCTATTCCGGTGCGGCGGCCCCGTTGGGACCCGTTGTCAGCGCCGTCAACGCACCACGAGGTGATCAGACCCGCTTCCGATCCGGAGTTCGCCACAAGGTGATACCGGCGTTAGGCGTCGAGCCCACCATGCGCGAGGACCCGGCCGCCCCATGGGTACAACCGGCACCTCGCGGCGACGACGACGACAGAATGAGCGAACGGGATGAACTGAACCAGTTGCGCAAAGCGTTTGCCGAAGTAACCAGGCAGCGGGATGTGCTCAAGCGCACGGCGGCAACAATTATTGCAGACGCGACGCAAAAATAGCAGATCAGATCAACCCCGGACGATATGTCCACGCTCAGCTAATGGTGGGAGGCCTTCATGAGTGACATCAACCCGGATCTCCTGCTCGATAACCTCTGCATTTCCGCCAAACACCCGTGGAGCATTATCGAGTTATCGACGACAAACGCACAACTTGCCGGTCTCTTTGCGGGATTCATGATCATCGCCCTGACCACGATAATCAGCAAGGAGTGGGGCGCACCCGCGCTGGTTGAGAATGACGCGGGCACATCGCCGCCGAAGCCCCAGGGAACCCAGCAGCACGTGACACACATACTTGTTTTCTTGTCGATGGGCGTCATCATCCTGGTGCTTGACGCATACCTTTTCGGCTCCGTCCGTGCCACGAAACCACCTGCTGCCGAACGATTCCGGCCGATGGCGGCCACGGCGTCGAATTACGGGGGGAACCTTGACGGCGCACAGTCGGCGCAGCAGGTCTGCGCGTACTCCTGGGTGAAGTTCATGCCGGCGGCCGGGTTGCTGGCGTTGGGTGCGGCCATTCTCGGCGCCGGCCTGGCCTGGATGCTGGCTCGATATGCCGCGGATAGCGATGCCGAAGCGCAGAAATGGCTGACCGCACTGGGGAATATCATCGTGGGCATGATCCTCGGCGGCACCACGGCGCTACTGGTCTATGATTCCACGGTGTTCACCGAGGAAATGTATTATGAATTTTCTCAGATCGACCATGAAACAATGGTCACCGCGCTGGTATTCATATGGATTTTCGGCACCGTATTGCTGATCGCTACAGTGTGCGCGGTTACCGCTCGAATAGTCGACCTGACACGCGAACGGGCCGATTGGCACGCTTTGCTGAATTTTCAGCTCAGATCCCTGCGAGTTCCCGCGGGGCTGACGGCCGCATACCTGTTCAGCGCGGTCGGCATCTCCGGCCTGTCGTCCATGTCTTCGACGCTCGCGGTCAATGCATGGACATCGCCCCACGCCCGGTTGTGGATTTCGATCATTCTCTGCCTGGTATTTCCAGGGGCGATCTATTTCTTCATCATGCGACTGATGCCCGGCGCACAGCGGCGTCGGCAGGCCCCGAGCCTGATTGCACCACCAACGCCCGTAGCAGGGAACGTCAGCGACGACGCATGACGGCATCGGCCCACCGGATTCTCCGGTGGGCCCTCTCGCGTCTCCGGGTCGGTTCCGGACCGCGTTAAGCGACACTGGATCCGATGACTACCGCCAGCTCCGCATTGCGCGCGTCCACCACTTCGGGCACGGGCCGGCCGGGCACGCTTCGGGCTCGGGCCGGCGACCATGGTTGACGACGACGGCACCGCAGGCACCTCCCGCCGACGCCACATCATCCGGCTCGTCGTCTTCGTAGCTTTCCTGCTCACCATGTTCTATCTGGTGGCTGTCGCGCGAGTCGTCGACATCGACGCGGTGCGGCGTACCGTTGCCGCGAGCGGACCGATGGCGCCGCTTGTCTACATCGTCATGTCGGCCTTCCTCGGCGCCATCTTCCTGCCCGGTTCGATCCTCGCCGCGGGCAGCGGCCTGCTGTTCGGCCCGGGTTTGGGAATCGTCGTAACGCTCGGTGCGGCGATGGGCACGGCGATCGTCGCGAGCAGTGTCGGTCGTCGGGCCGGCCGGGACAGCGCACGAGTGCTCATCGGGCCCAAGCGGGCCGAACGCGTCGACTCGATCATCGAACGAGGCGGGTTGTGGGCGGTCGTGGGGCAGCGCTTCGTCCCCGGAATCTCGGACGCGCTTGCTTCCTACACATTCGGCGCCTTCGGAATTCCCCTGTGGCAGATCGCGATCGGATCGTTCATCGGTTCGGCGCCGCGAGCGTTCGTCTACACCGCGCTGGGCGCTTCGATTCGCGATCGCTCGTCGCCCCTGGCGTACGCGGCGATAGCGGTGTGGTGCGCCACCGCGATAATCGGCGTGTTCGCCGCGCGACACCTGTACCGGCACTGGCGCAGTCACCCCGGCCCCGACGACGAAGATCGGGTGGCCGAGGATGCCGAAGACGCGTAGCGCCCGCACGCCTACCGCCCCGGCCCGCAGATTCGCACTAGGCGACACTGAACGGGATGACTATCGACGAGCTCCGCATTTCCAACGTCAACATCTTCGACAGCGTCCAGGGCCGGGTCACCGGTCCGCACGACGTCACGGTTCGCGGCAGGCTCATCGCCTCGATCACGGCACCCACCGCCGCGCCTCCGGACGGCGACCCGGGCCCGACGATCGACGGCACCGGCAAGACCCTGATGCCGGGACTGATCGATGCGCACTGGCACGCGATGTTCACCACCATCTCCGCGTTGATGGCTCAGGTCAGCGAACTCGGTTACGTCTTCGCCCGGGCGGTCGTCAGCGCCGAAGAGACCCTGTTGCGCGGCTTCACCACCGTTCGTGATCTCGGTGGCCCGGTCTTCGGCATCAAGCAGGCGATCGACGACGGCACGATTCCCGGTCCGCGCATCTACCCTGCCGGTGGCTTCATCTCTCAGACCGGTGGCCACGGCGACTTCCGGATGCCGCATGAGGTGCCCCGCGGTGTCTGCGGCCACCTCAGCTACATCGAGATCATCGGCGCCGCCGTCATCGCCGACGGCGAAGCCGAGGTGCTGCGCGGCGCGCGGGAGATGCTGCGCCGCGGCGCCTCGCAACTGAAGCTGATGGCCGGCGGCGGCGTCGCCTCGGCTTACGATCCGCTCGATGTCTCCCAGTTCACCGAGGCGGAGATGCACGCCGCGGTGGAAGCCGCCGAGAACTGGGGCACGTACGTCACGGTGCATGCCTACACGCCCCGGGCGATCCGCACCGCGGTCGCCGCGGGTGTCCGTTGCGTCGAACACGGCCATCTCATCGATGACGAGACGGCCGCGCTGCTGGCAGAGAAGGACGTCTGGTGGTGTCTGCAGCCGTTTCTCGACGACGAAGACGCCGTCACGGTTCCACCCGCGAACGTGCCCAAATTTCAGCAGATGGTCAGCGGCACCGACACCGCCTACGAACTGGCGATCAAACACAACGTCAAGATCGCCTTCGGCACCGACACGCTGTTCGATGCGGCGCTCGCCAAACGCCAAGGCGCCCAACTGGCTAAGCTCACCCGCTGGTTCACTCCCGCAGAAGTGTTGCAGCAGGCCACTATTCGCAACGCCGAACTGCTCGCCATGTCCGGGCCCCGCAATCCCTACCCGGGGCGCCTCGGTGTCGTGGCCGAGGGCGCCCTGGCCGACCTCATCCTCGTCGACGGCGACCCGGTGGCCGACATCTCGCTGATCGCCCGGCCCGGCGAGGCATTCACCGCGATCATCAAGGACGGGCGGCTGGTCAAAGGGGCAGTCAGGTAGCCGAACGCACCGCTGACACGAACTGGGTGCGCGGCGAGGTGTCCTCGACCCCCTCAGGCACACCGCGCCCATAGTCGGCCATCAGCTGCGGGGACTGCGTCACCGTCGCGTCCCAGCCGTGCCTGCGCAACCATTCGCCCACGTCCTCGCGCTCCTCGAAGTACCACAGCTCGTCGGTCCGGGGCATCTCGCGTCCGGGATCGAGCTTGGCCATCACCGCGCGCATCCGGTCGATCCGCTCACGCCGCTGCGCGCGCACGTTCTCATCCAGCCAATCCGGCCCGGGCGCCTCGACCGCGATCCTGCTGCCGGGCGCGGCGAGCCCCTGAATCCGCTCGAACAGCAACTCGTGGGCGGCAGCCGGCAGGTACGGCAACAACCCCTCGACAGACCAGGCGCTGGGCGCGGACGGGTCGAACCCGGCCTGTTGCAACACCGCCGGCCAGTCGTGCCGCAGATCCACCGCGACCGGGACGCGGTGGCACGTCGGCTCCGCCCCGTGCTCCGCCAACGTCGACGCCTTGAACTCCAGCACCTTGGTCTGGTCGAGTTCGTACACCGTCGTCCCATCCGGCCACGGCAACCGCCAGGCCCGCGCATCCAGGCCCGCCGCCAGAATCACCACCTGGGTCACGCCGGCCCGCGTCGCATCCAGGAAGAAGCTGTCGAAGAAGGCCGTGCGAGAGGCCATGTAGTTCACCATCGACTGCATCTGGTCGGGCAGTTGCGGTTCCGCTTCCACCAACTCGTCGGGCAGGTCCGGTGCGGCGAACCAATTCCAGATCCCGTCGCCGACCACATTCAGGAAGACCCGCGCGAAAGGGTCTCTGATCAGCGGGTTTTGACTCTCGGTCTCCGCTGCGCGAGCCGCAGCCACGCCCAGCGCCGTCGCTCCCACGCTTTCGGTGATCTCCCAGGTGTCGTTCTCGGTGCGCACCACGCCCAGTCCTCCTACTCCCAACACACGCCAGTGCCGAGAGTACGTGAGCAGGATGTGAACCTGCTGGCACGTTAAGTTGTCGTAGAACAGCCGACAGAGGTAACCCGGAAGACGGATCCAAGGATCTCGAAGGACCCCGCACATGCGAGTTGACGGCCGCGACATCACCGTGTCCGGCAGCTTGCTGCAACCACTGACCCGACGCACCAACGACATCATCCGGCTGGCATTGGCCGCACTCTTCCTGGTTGCGGTGGTCACCAGCTCCCTGATCACCCGCCCTCGATGGGTGGCACTGGAGAAGTCGATCTCCGAAATCGTCGGAGTCCTGACCCCCACCCAGTCCGACCTGGTGTACCTGGTGTACGGCATCGCGATCCTGGCGCTGCCGTTCGTGATCCTGATCGGCCTGATTCTGTCCCGGCAATGGAAGCTGCTGGGCGCCTACGGCGCTGCCGCGCTGATGGCCGTCCTCCCTTTGTCGATCAGCAGCAACCGCATCGCCGCGCCACGCTGGCACTTCGACCTGAACGACAAGCTCACCACGGTGCCGGCCCAGTTCCTCGACGACCCGCGCTGGATCGCCATGCTGGCGGCGGTACTGACGGTCTCGGGTCCCTGGCTGCCGGCCCGCTGGCGGCACTGGTGGTGGGCGTTGCTGCTCGCCTTCGTACCCATCCACCTGGTGGTGAGCGCCATCGTGCCGGCCCGCGCGGTAGTGGGTCTCTCGGTGGGCTGGTTCGTCGGGGCGTTCGTGGTTCTGGTCGTCGGCACTCCCGCACTCGAGGTGCCGTTGGAGGGTGCCGTGCGCGCGATGGCCCGGCGCGGATTCCTGGTATCGCGGCTCGTGGTGGTCCGCCCGGGCGGGCCCGGGCCGCTGGTGTTGTCGGCCGAGTCCACCGAACCGTCCTCGCGCGCGGCGGTCGAGTTGTACGGCCCGCATCAGCGCAGCGGCGGCGCGCTACGCCAGCTGTGGTGGAAACTGCGGCTGCGCGGGTCGGAAACCGCGCCCCTGCAAACCTCCCTGCGGCGCGCGGTCGAGCACCGCGCGCTGATGGCCATCGCCATCGCGGACACCGGTGTCGCCAACACCTCGACGATCGCGCTTGCCGCCCTGGACCGCGGCTGGACGATGTATGCCCACCAGCCCGTGCAGGGAGTGCCGATCGACGAATGCGCCGGCGAGACACCGGTCGCCAGCGTCTGGGAATCCCTGCACGTCCTCTACGACCATCAGATCTCGCACGGCGACCTGCGCTGCAACGAGATCACGGTTGCCGACGGCAAGGTCCTCTTCGGCGGGTTCGGCGCCGCCGAGTACGGCGCCACCGATGCCCAGTTGCAATCCGACATCGCCCAGCTGCTGGTCACGACGTCGGCGCTGTACGACGCGGAGTCCGCGGTGAGCGCCGCGATCGCGGCCTTCGGCAAGGACAGCATCCTGACTGCATCGCGCCGCCTCACCAAATCCGCTGTGCCCAAACGAATTCGGCAATCGGTAGCCAACCCGAAGGCCGTGATGGCCGACGCGCGAGCGGAGGTGAAGCGCCAGACCGGGGCCGACCAGATTGAAACCGAGACGATCACCCGGTTCAGCCGCAGCCAGTTCATCCAGCTGGTGCTGATCGGCGCCCTGGTCTATGTCGCGTACCCCTTCATCAGCACCGTCCCCACGTTCTTCCACGAACTGCGGACCGCGAACTGGTGGTGGGCGTTGCTGGGCCTGTCGGTGTCGGCGCTGACCTACGTCGGTGCGGCGGGAGCGCTGTGGGCCTGCGCCGACGGTGCGGTGAGCTTCTGGAAACTGTCGATCATGCAGGTGGCCAACACCTTTGCCGCAACGACCACCCCGGCCGGGGTCGGCGGCCTGGCGCTGAGCACCCGGTTTCTGCAAAAGGGCGGCCTGACCGCCCTGCGGGCCACCGCGGCCGTGGCCCTGCAGCAATCGGTACAGGTGATCGTGCACCTGACGCTGCTGATCTTGTTCAGCGCGGTGGCCGGAACGTCGACCGACCTGTCCCACTTCGTACCCAACGCCACGGTGCTGTACCTGATCGCCGGTGTGGCTCTGGGCATCATCGGCACCTTTCTGCTGGTGCCCAACCTGAGACGCTGGCTGGCAACCGAACTGCGCCCCAAGGTCGGGGAGGTCACCCGCGACCTCGCCGATCTGGCGCGCGAACCCAAACGTCTCGGGCTCATCGTATTGGGAGCTGCCGGAACCACTTTGGGCGCGGCGCTGGCGCTGTGGGCGAGCGTCGAGGCGTTCGGCGGTGGGACGACGTTCGTCACCGTCACGGTGGTGACGATGGTCGGCGGGACACTGGCTTCCGCAGCGCCCACCCCGGGCGGAGTCGGGGCCGTGGAAGCCGCACTGATCGGTGGGCTCGCCGCGTTCGGCGTGCCGGCGGCCATCGGCGTGCCGTCGGTGCTGCTCTACCGGGTACTCACCTGCTGGCTGCCGGTTTTCGTGGGCTGGCCGGTCATGCGCTGGCTCACCAAGAACGAGATGGTCTGAGCCTGAATACTATTCGCCTGAGTCCGCTGCCGCGGCGTCGACCATGACGGTCAGATATCTGCTGCTTCCTCCGGCCGTCGCGGTCAGGAAGACCTGGTAATAGCCCTGGGGCACCGTCTTCGCCACGGTGATCGCAACATCCACCTTCGCGGCCCCGTCGCGCCCGAATCGTCCATTCGCCGGGGCAACTGTGATTCCCGGCGCGTAAGACATACCGGTAACGGTGTATTCGTCGACTCCGTCGATCATCCGCTGCGCGTCGAGCTGCAGCGTGCCCGTCGTCCCCGGCGCGATCGTGGCGACCGGACTTGGCGCGTTGACCGCGAAAGTCGTACTGCCGGCACCGAAGGACGGTGGCGCCGACGATTCGGCGGTGCCCCAGCTGTCGGGCCGGGCAGCGAGCGAGAACGCTACGTCACCCCCCGTGGTGATCAAAGATTCAGGGAGATAGGTCCGATCGCTCGGTTCACCGTTGAGGCGCAGACCTCTGATGTACTTCAGGCGGTTGAGACCCGATGCGCCCGGCGCGGTGATGCGGATGGATTGCCCTGTGGGCAGAGCGATTACAGCGCGATCGAACAATGGCGTGTTGACGGCGAGGACCGGGGTGCCCGGGATGATCGGATACATGCCCAGGGCGGCCCAGACATACCAACTGGACATCGCGCCGAGATCGTCGTTGCCGGGTGCGCCGTCGGGCGTCGGGCCGAACAGCCCACGGACCCGGTCGACGGTACGTTGCGTCTGCCAAGGCTCGCCGACGTAGTTGTATAACCACGGGACACCGAAACACGGCTCGTTACCGGCCCACAGGTAGGGCTCGTTCGGACCTTCGTTGAGGCGCTTGGTGAATCGATCGAGGCGCGCGGCGAACGCCTTTCGGCCACCCAGCGCGGTGACCAGGCCGCCGATATTCTGCGGCACCAGCCACAGGTACTGCTCTGCGTTGCCCTCGTCATAACCGGGCTGGCCGAACGCCGACCCGGACTCCCGAAAACCCGGACCCTCGCGGAAGAGCCCGCTCGGGCTGCGCGGCGAAATGTATCCGGTCGTCGGATTGAACAGGTTCTGCCAGTACTGTGCCCGGTCCTGGAACGCGGCGGCGGTCCGGTCGTCCCCCAGTGCGGCGGCGAATCGGGCGATGGCGAAATCATCGATCGACCACTCCAGAGTGATCGAGGCGCCGGGGCCGAACGCGGTGAGCTGTGGGAGGTAGCCAAGCTGCAGGTAGGCGCCGATCCCCGGACGCTCGACGTACCCGTCGACACCGGCACCACCGAGGGTCGCGCCACTGACCATGAAGCGCAGGGCGGCCGCCGTGTCAAAGTATCTGGCCCCGAACATGTACAGGTTCACGATCAGCGGGACCACGCTGTCGCCGGTCATCTGGCTTGTCGCGGCATTGGCCAGGGCCCACCGGGGCAGGGCGCCGCTCTGCTCGGCATCGGTCACCAGCGACTGGGCCATGTCACTGGCCTCCTTCGGGAACAACAGACCTTGCAGCGCGGCCAGGCTGCGGTAGGTGTCCCAGTCGGAGAAGTTGGCGTACTGCGTACGGCCCGGCGCGACGGTGTGGATCGCGTTGTCGAACCCGATGTATCGGCCGTCGACGTCGTTGAAGGTGTTGGGATGCAGCAACGACCGGTACAGACAGCTGTAGAAGGTCGTCACGTCGGCGGGGCTGCGACTCGACACCGTGATCCGCGCCAGCGCACCGTTCCAGGCACTGGTCGCGGCCGCGCGAACGCCGTCGAAGGTGCCGCGCTCGGCAGCCAGGTTCGCGCGGGCGCCCTCGATGCTCACATAGGAGATGGCGGTCCGTACCTCGAGCACGGCACCGGCCGGAAACAGCACGTAGCCTCCGCTGTACGGCGAATTAGCCTGCCGGGCACCGTCATACACCGAATAGCCGTCCCAGGTTCCGTAGGACAGGAACGGCTGGTTGAACTCCATCGCGAAGTACACCGTGTAGGTGTTCTGCTTGTCGCAGAACGAGCCGCTGGTCGCCCACCCGGTGATCGTGGTGTTGTCCTCGCCGAGCTGAATTGCCGCGCGCGAGTTGCCCGCCAGCGACGCACCCGAACGCACGTGCAGCAGCGCGGGCCGGTTGTCGCGCGGGAAGCTGAACCGTCCGAGGCCGGTCCGGGTGGTCGCGGTGAGTTCTGCCTTGACTCCGGTATCTGGAAAGCGGACCGTGTAGTAGCCCGGCACACCGGACTCCGTGTCGTCGTGGGCGATTCGATCCCACGCCGCCCACGGCCGGGAACCGACGGAGCTGGTGGTCGGCAGCATGGAGATGTCGCCGAAGGCGGGGCAGCCCACCGAGGCGTGGGTCATGCTGAATCCGGTGGCGCGGTCGTTGGCATGGTCATAACCGGCGTAGTTGTCGACGGTGTCAGGCGAGTACTGCACCATGCCGAAAGGCACAGTGGCGCCGGGAAAGTTGTTGATTTCCCCGACGATGTCGCCGCCGGTACCGGTGCCGACAAGAGTGTCGACGTGCTGCACCGGATTCGTCACCGCTGCGGGCTCGCCGTCGTAGGCAGTCGGTGCCAGCAGGAAAAACGGCACGAAGAGAGCCAGCACCGCGAGGGTGGCGACGGTGGCCCTGAGGCCCGTTCGCGACCTTGAAGACCGCATAAATGTCTCTTACTGCACGCCGGCGGTTCCAGTGGCATTTTCGGCAAACGACTCACCCAGCGTATTCGGCAGATAATGACGACGAACTGCGCGCTTCGGCTACTCTCTTCTCCTACGTCACCGGCACAGATGCCGGTGCCACAACTTTGGAGATGCGAGAGATGAAGGACCTGACGGCAGTAGTCGCAACGGTGGCACTGAGCCTGACGCTGGTGGGGTGCCACTCCGAAACCAAGACCGAAGTCAAGACATCGACTTCGACGAGCACGTCCACCTCGACGTCGACGTCCACCTCCACGACGACGACCAGCGCAACGTCGGGCGCGCAGGCCAATAAGACCATTGCCGACTACATCCGGGAAGCCAACCTCAAAGAGGTGCCGGTGCACCACGGCGATCCCGGCTCCCCCACCATCAACCTTCCGGTGCCCAACGGCTGGCACACGGTTCCCGAAGGACAGGGCGCGCCCTACGGCGGCATCGTCTTCGACGCGCCGGCTGACCCCAATGACGCACCGACGATCGTGGCGATCGTGTCCAAACTGGAAGGCAACGCCGACCCCAAGAAGATCCTCGAATACGCGCCCGGCGAGTTGAAGAACCTGCCCGAATTCGAGGGTGGCAGCCCGAACGGGAAAGAGTCCACTCTCGGCGGCTTCCCGGCGTGGCAGTTCGGCGGGTCCTACACCAAGAACGGCAAGAAGCGCGCTGTCGCGCAGAAGACCGTCGTGATCACCGGCCCCAACGGCTTGTTCGTGCTCCAGCTCGACGCCGATGCGCTGGACTCCGAGGCCGGCCCGTTGATGGACGCCACCGCGGTGATCGACGACCAGACCACGATCACCCCCTAGTTCGAGAACGCAACGCGCCGCGGAGCCCGCACGCTCCGCGGCGTTTTGCTGGGCGGCCCGGGCCGCGTCGCCGAGCGTGAGCTGACGGCGAGATCCGGGCCCGATCCCCACCCTGTCTTCACGCTCGGCGACGTCGAGGCGTCTCCCGCAGCACCGCGCGATTGTCTACGGTGAAACGCATGACAGAACAGTCGTATGCGGTTGACGTCGGCCACCCACCCTCAGCGTTGCTCAAAGCCGTCAACCCGGCGCTGGGCTTCCTGTTGGGGACCCCGCTCGGCGGGTCGCTGCGCACACAGTTCATGGTGCTGAATTTCTCCGGTCGCAAGTCGGGCAAGCAGTTCAAGCTCCCGGTGAGCGCGCACGTCATCGACGGCGACCTCTACGCGCTGGCCAGTGCCGCCTGGAAGTTCAACTTCCGCGGCGGCGGCCCCGCGCAGGTGGTCTACAACGGCACGACGACCGCAATGCGCGGCGAGCTCGTCGAGGACCGTGCCGTCACCCGCGATCTCTACGTGCGCGCCGCGCACTCCTACGACGTCAAGCGCGCGCAGCGTCAGATGGGGCTGAAGTTCCGCGATAACCGGATGCCGACGCCGGAGGAGTTCGGCGAGGCGATCGAACGGCTCAAGCTGTCCGCCATCAAGTTCACCCCGGCCGGCTGAGCAGCGACCTTTGCCCTTCTCACTACGTGCCGGGTGCCGGGCACCGGCTTACCTGGCAGCCGTGGTCCTTATCGCAGGTGCGCTCGGATGCTCCCACGGGTCAACCAGCCGAATCTCGTATGCGCCCGCGCCCTGCCCCCAACCGAACTTCCCGGGAGTGGCCCAGGCCGACCTGGGCGCCAACTACAGCTGCGGTTACCTCAGCGTGCCGGAGAACCGGGACGAGCCGCAGAGTCGAACGATCCGGATTCTCGTCGCGCGGGTGAAAGCCGCCAACAACGCACCCAAGGCCGACCCCATCGTGTTCTTGGCCGGCGGCCCCGGCGGGGCGGGGACCTTGAGCGCGCCGGCCGTGGTGGCCGGCGGGATGAACGCCGACCGAGACGTCATTTTCGTCAACCAACGCGGCACGTTACACAGCGATCCGCACCTGAGTTGCCCGGAGATGGACGACTTCACCACCCGCGCAGTGCAATTGGTGTTCCAGGCACCAGCGACCGCGGATCTGGACGCCGCCGCCGTCGCCGACTGCCGCAAGCGGCTGGCGTCTTCCGGTGCCGACTTCGCGGCGTATGACACGCGGGAGAACGCCGCCGATATCGCCGACCTGCGGGAACAACTGGGCATCGAGCAGTGGAACGTCTACGGCGTCTCCTACGGCACCGACCTGGCTCAGCAGCTCCTGCGCGACCACCCCAAGGGCATCCGGTCGATGGTCCTGGATTCGGTGGTGGCACCGCAGGTGAACATCGTCGACCACTGGTGGGATGCGCCCGCCAGTGGCCTGGCCGCGATCTTCGTGGCATGTGCCAACCAGCCCGCCTGTGCGGCCGCGTACCCGAACCTGCCGACGGTGTTCCTCGACACCGTGAATGCGTTGAGCCGCAACCCGATCGAACTGACCACCACGAACCCGGCAGGCCAGGCGACGCGGGTCACCATCGACGGGTCCAAGGTCGTGCCCCTGGTACTGGACTGGAGTGCCGATCCCGCCAAGGTCGTCGACATCCCACGGATGATCTACCAACTGTCCCGCGGCGACGGAGCCCTGGCCGGCACCGGGATAGCCGCCGCCGCGCCGTCGGGACCCGACCGCGGCCTCCTGGGCGCGGGGCTGGCGCTGGGCACCTACTGCCAGGAGATGGCCGCGTGGACCAACCCGGATCAGGCCCTGTCCCAGGCGCGACTGGCGATGCCCGGGCTGCCTGACTCGGTGTTGCGGATCACGCCCACCGGCAGCTGGATCTTTCGCGAGTGCCAGGCGTGGGGTCTGGGCCGGTCCGACACGGCGGACACCATTCCCGCCCTGAGCAAGGTACCGACCCTGATCCTGTCGGGTTCCTTCGATTCCAGCACCGCGCCGCAATGGGTGAAGGAGGTGACGCCCGGCCTGCCCAACTCCGTCGCATTGCGTTTTCCGGGCGTCGGCCACGGCGTCATCCCGAAATCGCCGTGCGCCCAACAGATCATGACGGCATTCCTGGACAACCCGCGCACCGATGTCGAGCAGTCCTGCATCGGCCAGATCACCATCCCGACATTCAGCCTGCCGCAGGGATGAAGACCGCCATCCTTCCCGCGTCGATGACCGAGCGCTACCAGTGGGCACGGACGTGGACCATCGGCTCCGACCCGGGCCTGTTGCGGCTACGACTGGCCACCCGCACCACAATCGCGCTGGCCTGCTCCCTGCTGGTGATGTCGGTGCTGACCCGCGCGGCCCACCAGCCGTTGACCGTCGCCCTGCTGGGCGCCGTGATCACCATGATCGCGGCACGATCGGTCAACGAGCCCGACCCGCGCCAACAGCGGATCACGATGGCGTTGTTACCGGTGCCGGCGGCGCTGTCCATCACTGCCGCGGCCCTGCTGACCCCCTATCAATGGGTCAGCGACGTCGTCTTCGTGATCGTCGTGTTCGTCGCGGTGTACGTCCGGCGATTCGGGGCTCGCGGCCGGGCTCTCGGAATGGTCGCGTTCATGGCCTACTTTTTCAATCTCTTCCTGCGGGCGGGTGTGCACGAGTTGCCGTGGATGATCCTGGCCGTTCTGGTGGGCACCCTGTGCACCTTCGTCATGACCACCTACGTACTGCCCGACCGTCCAGAACGCGTGCTGCGGGCCACTATTCGCTCGCTACGGGCACGGATGGCGATCGTGGTCGACACCACGGCCGACGTCGTGCGTAACGGGCGCCTCGAGGAGCGGCGCCACCGGCGACTGCGCGTGCGCATCGCCCGACTCAACGAGACGGCCCTGATGGTGCAGGACCAGATCGAGGACAAGGCCAACCCTGCCGCGTTATGGCTCGGACACAACGGTGATCAGTTGGCTCCGTGGCTGTATGACGCCGAACTCGCTGTCGAATGGGTCGCGATCGCCGGTATCCGCGCGGCGTCGGAGGAAGCGGCAATCCCGGCAGCGATCCGAGGCGAACTGGCCGTCGCACTCAACCAGCTCGCCCTGGCCATCGGGGCATCCGATCCCACCGGCCTGGCCCGGGCGGCGAACCAGGCGCAAGACATCCTGGATCGCCAGCCCGAACCACCCTGCGACTTCCCGCACGCCGCGGTACGCCGCCTTGCCCTGGCGATTGTCTCCGCGGCGACAGCGACCGCCGAGGTGCGGGAACAGATGGCGCACGCGGGTGCCGACGACGACACGACGCGGGAACCCGAGGAGGCCGCTGCCGAAACCGAGACCGACCCCGATTCCGAAGAGTCCCCGCATGAATTGCTCCCGACGACCAGGCAGGCCATCCAGGCCTCCGTCGCGGCGGCGCTGGCAATCATCACCGGCGACCTGGTGTCACCGGCGCGTTGGTACTGGGCGGTGATCGCCGCGTTCGTGGTGTTCGCCGGGACCACCACCTGGGGAGATACCCTCACCAAAGGCTGGCAGCGACTGCTGGGCACCGTGTTGGGCGTGCCGTGCGGCATCCTGGTGGCCACCCTCGTCTCCGGTGACCGCACCGCCTCGCTGGTCATGATCTTCGTCTGTTTGTTCTGTGCCTTCTATTTCATGCAGCTGACTCAGAGCCTGATGGCCTTCTGGATCACCACGATGCTCGCGCTGTTGTACGGGCTGCTCGGCCAGTTCAGCTTCGGCGTGCTGCTGGTGCGGATCGAGGAGACCGCCATCGGCGCCGTGATCGGTTGTGCTGTCGCAATTCTGGTGTTGCCCACCAACATCGGGACGGTGCTGCGCAAGGACACCCGCGACTTCCTGGCCGAACTGTCCGCTTTGATCGCGACCTCCATTGCGACCATGTTCGATCACGACCTACCGGAAAGTCCGACCGAGCAGGCGCGCCAACTCGACCGTAAGCTGCAACAGGTCCGGGCCACTGCCAAGCCGTTACTGGCCGGCGTCGCGGGGTTCGCCGGCCGGCGCAGCATCCAGCGCCGGCTCCGGTTGTTCCGCGCTTGCGACCGCTACGCCCGCATTCTGGCCCGGCGCAGCGAGCAGTACCGCAACCCGGACTGTCCGCAGGAACTGGCCGGCGCGGTCACGGCGGCCGCCGATCAGATCAGGCACAACATCGACTCGCTGGTCGCGACACTGGACGGCGCACACGCCGAGTCCGTCGTCTCAGCGGCCGACGCCCTGGACGCCGCCGAGGCGCTGGCCCGCCAACATGACAGCACCTTCAACCCGGCGGCGCCCGCGCCCGACACGCAACGACACCCCTCAGTGCTTCATCCGCTGCGTCAAATCGATCGCGCCATCGTCGCCGCCGCAACCCACCTCGACAACGATGCGGGGCTCAAGATGCCCGCGCCACAACGTAACTGATCTCAGTACGGCCACACCTTGCGCAGGATGTCGGCCAGCTCAAAGGTCACCTGTGTGAGCCTGGCCTGTATCTCGGGCCGTTGCTCCGGGGGCAGATTGTCCACCTCGCCCTGCACGATGGTCGCCTGCCGCTGCAGCTGCGCCAACTGCTGACTGCGCTGCGCCTGGGACAGGTTGTCCCAGTTCGCGTGCAGTTCAGAGGTCTGCCGTTGCAGCTCCTGCACGTCGGACTGCGCGTCCGCCTGCGCGGGACTCGCCGTCAGCAACGCACAGGCGGCCAGCCCCGCAATCACTATCGCCGGAATCTTCATGCCGCTCAGACTGCCGCGGAAGGCTTGTCCGATGTTCGCGGATTTCTTGCGAAACTCTTGCGCCGGGCGACGACAGCGTCGATACCATCGCAGTACCCCTCCTCCGAGGAGCTGTGAAGGAGCCACGCGATGGCCGCCCCAAACCTGCCGCCGGGATTCGATTTCACCGACCCCGACATCTACGCGCACCGATTGCCGGTTGAGGAATTCGCGGAGCTTCGCGCCACAGCACCGATCTGGTGGAATGAGCAGCCGATCGATCAGGGCGGCTTCGGCGACGGCGGCTACTGGGTGGTGAGCAAGCACCGCGACGTTCGCGAAGTCTCGCTGCGCAGCGATATCTTCTCGTCGGCCGAGAAGTCCGTGGTGCCGCGCTACCCGCCAGAGGTGGCGCAAGCGCAGATCGAACTCGGCCGGACATCGATGATCATGATGGACGACCCCGAGCACAGCCGGCTGCGCAAGATCATCGCGCGCGGGTTCACGCCGCGCGCTGTCGAACGGTTGCGGGCCGACCTGGCCGAGCGTGCCCGTCAGATCGCGACTCGGGCCGCCGCCGAGCGATCGGGTGATTTCGTGCGGCAGGTGGCCTGCGAGCTGCCGCTGCAGGCGATCGCCGGATTACTCGGGGTGCCGGCCGAGGACCGCGACAAGCTCTTCGACTGGTCGAATCAGATGATCGGCGCCGACGATCCGGAGTTCGCCGACCATGATTCACTGACCTCGGCAGCCGAAATGATTTGGTACGCCATGCAATTGGCCGAACGCAGGGCGTCAGAGCCCGCTGACGACATCGTCACGACGCTGATCCGGGCCGACGCCGACGGCCACCGGCTCACCGAGGCCGAATTCGGAATGTTCGTGGTCACGCTCGCCATCGCCGGAAACGAGACGACGCGAAATTCGATCACCCAGGGCATGATGGCGTTCACCGACTTCCCGGAGCAGTGGGAGCTGTTCAAGGCCCAACGCCCCGCCACCACCGCCGACGAGATCATCCGCTGGGCCACTCCCATCACCGCGTTTCAGCGAACTGCCCTCGCGGACACCGAACTTGGTGGAGTCGCCATCAAGAAGGGCCAGCGACTGGTGATGTTCTACCGGTCAGCCAACTTCGACGAAGACGTCTTCGACGACCCCTTCACGTTCAACATCCTGCGCAGCCCGAACCCACACGTCGGTTTCGGTGGCACCGGAGCGCACTACTGCATCGGCGCCAACCTCGCACGCATGACGATCGACCTGATGTTCAACGCGATCGCCGATACGATGCCCGACCTGGCCCCCGCCGGAGATCCCGAGCGCCTGCGCTCACCGTTCATCACCGGCATCAAGCATTGGCCGGTCGACTATCAGGGCGGGGACGGCGGGCGGCCGAAATGCGAAAAGTGAGCCGGAGGCAGAAATCCTCTCCGCGAAAAGCGTCCGGGGACCGGCTGACCGGCCTCGTACACGAAAGGCTCGGTGTGACAACGTTTCCGTGCTGATCCGGGGTCTCGCATGGCGTCACCCGCAGGGGGCACGCGGCTTGTCGGGCCGATCGGTGGGCTGGGATAGTCAATCCGGATGCAGCCACCGAGCTCTGGAGGGGATCGTGAGGGGCCACGACGTCGGCTCGCGGTTATCGGAACAACCTGAACAGACTCTGTCGACCGAACGCCAGAGCATCTACGCGGTGCTCCGGAAAGTCGACGAGTTGCAGCGCAGCCGCGAGGTGGATTTCGGGAGGGTGCTGCGCGACATCATCGCGATCACGGTCGCGGCGGTGCCGGGTGCTCGGTACCTCGGGGTCACTGCCTTCGACGGCTGCGGGGCGGTTCGCACGTTGATTGCCAGTCATCGCGATGCCGCGTTGTCGGACACCGTGCAGCGTGAGGTCGGCGAGGGTCCGTGCCTGTCGGCGGCTTGGGGGCGCCGCACCATCTGCATCGACGACCTGGCCGCTGATCAGCGCTGGCCGCGCTATCGCGACGTGGCACTGGAACGCACCGATATCCGCTCGATGATCTCGTTCCCGCTGTTCACCGAGGAAGCCGCACCGGCCGCGTTCAGCGTGTACGCCGAATCTCGCTACGCCTTCACCGAGGAATCCGTCCAGCTGGGACTGATCTATGGGGCGCACACCAGCGTGGCGTGGAACGCGATCCGCAGTCAGCAGCACTTTCGCGCGGCGCTGGCCAGCCGGGACGTGATCGGTCAGGCCAAGGGCATCCTCATGGAGCGCTTCGATATCAACGCCGTGGGCGCCTTCGCGATGCTGCGCCGGTTGTCTCAGGAGTCCAACACCAAACTCGTGCACATCGCCGAGAAACTGATTCGGCTCGGGCGCGCCGGTGACGGGCCGGGTGACCGTCAGTGGCGCAACGTGTCGTGTGGCGAGCGTCCGTAGATCTCCCGGTAGTAAGCGGCGAACCGGCCGATATGGGCGAAACCCCACCGATTGGCGATCTGCGTCACGGTGGTCGACTCGCGGGTGGCGCGCAGCAAGTCGTGGTGAGCACGGTGCAACCGCACCTTGCGCAGGTAGTCCATGGGCGTGCAGTCCAGGCGTTGCCGGAACATGTATTGCAGGGTCCGCGGCGTCACGTAGACATGTTCGGCGATATCGCTCAGCATGATCTCCCTGTGCGCGTCTCCTCGATGAACGCGATGGCCCGTCGCAGCAGTACCGGCTTGGCGGCGTCGCGGCGATCGGTGGGAGTGGGCTCGAGCAGGGCGTTGCTCGGAAGGGCGGCCAGTACAGCGGCCGCCAAGTGAGCCGCAACGGTGCCGGTGACCAACGGCGACCTGCAGGTTTCCGGGTCGGACAGGACGTGATCCCGCAGATAGTCGATCAGGGCGCTCAGCCGCCGGCCGGCCGCGGCCGTGACCGGCCGATGACCCGTCAACCGCACCGGCTCACTGTGGACGCCGGGGGCACTGCTTGCGGCGCGATCCAGCAACGCCGGATGGAACCCGGTGAGGTCGTAGCCGGCCTGACAGACCTGCCCGGAATAGGGCAGTTCAGGAGGCGATAACAGGGTGAGGTCGCCGGGGGCGAACACATCCTGCGGTTCGCCGATGAAATTCTCCTCGATCCGCCCCGAGTGCACCCGGCACAGCAGCACCGTGCCCAGCGGGTCGGCCTCGTAGCTCACGTCATAACTGAACGACAGCTCGTCGAAGGTGACCGGGCCCGACCATCGCCGCTGAATGCGGGCGCGACGGTTGTCGCCGGTGGCCCCGATGCGCATTTCGGTGTAGTTGCGCACCAGGAAGTCTTCCGTTTCGCCCAGGTCGCAGCTGTCAAAGTCAAGAGAATCCATTACCTACGCCACCTTCACGGGTCACCCCCATCTTGCCCAGTACCAGCAAGTACCTCAACCTGCCGCCGGTTCACCGGCCCGGGTCACTCGGGTGCAACGCGATAATCCCGCCCTCTGTCCG
This sequence comes from Mycobacterium sp., assembly GCA_003987775.1. Lineage (GTDB taxonomy): Bacteria > Actinomycetota > Actinomycetes > Mycobacteriales > Mycobacteriaceae > Mycobacterium. The sequence continues at coordinate 55,760 of RXJD01000034.1, read as the reverse complement.
CCCGCGCCCACAGCACACCATCCCCTGCCCGGGGACCCTCGGCGATGAGTTCCCGCTTGAGGACCTTGTTGGTGGCGGTCCGCGGAAGTGCCGCGGTGATCCGCACGTACCTGGGCCATGCTTTCGGCGACAAGTCGGCCTGCGACGCGAGGAAATCGCGGAACTGCCCTGGGGTCAACGTCGCCCCGTCGTTCAGCACGACCGCCGCCATCACCTGGTCGCCGACACGCTCGTCCGGCACCGCATACACGGCGACGTGGTTGATCTCCGGCAACCGTTGCAGCACCCGCTCGATGGGGCCCGCCGCCATGTTCTCGCCGTCGACCCGCATCCAGTCCGCAGTGCGCCCCGCCAGATAGATCCAGCCATCGGCATCGCGGTAGGCCAGATCGCCCGACCAGTACATGCCGTGGCGCATCCGCTCATCGGTGGCTTCGGGATCGTTGTAGTAGCCGGTGAATCCACCGGCACCGAAGGTGTTCACGAGTTCACCAACGGCCTCGTCGAAGTTGACGAGCGCACCGTGCTGGTCGAAAACGGCTGGCGCGCATTCGGTCACGGTGTCCGAGTGGTACACGCTGACCCCGGGATATCCCCTGCCGATCGAGCCCGCAGGCGTGCCGTCCTCGCGCATCACGACGACGGCGAACTCGCTGGAGCCGAAGCTGTCCACCACCCGGCAGCCGAAACGTCGGGCGAACCTGTCCAGATCGTGTTCGGTGGCCTCGTTCCCGAACGCCGCGCGCAAGGGGTTGTCGGCATCGTCGGGCTGCTCGGGGGTGGCCAGTATCAAGGCCAACGGTTTGCCGACGTAATTCATGTACGTCACTCCGTGTCGGCGGATGTCAGCGAGAAACCGTGACGGCGAGAATTTGGCCGGCACCATCGTCGCGCCGCAGGAGATGGCCACCGCCCACCCCGCCGCGACCCCGTTGGAGTGGAACAGCGGCATCGCCAGGTAGCACACATCTGCCGCGGAAAGCTCGAACCGCTCGACCAGGCTCGCACCGCACATGACCCCCATGGCGTGCGCGAACCGGACGGCCTTGGGATCACCGCTGGTGCCGGAGGTGAAGATGATCACCACCGGATCGGCTCCGCTCACCTCAACGGGCGTCAGAGGGTGCGCCGCTGCCACACCATCCGCATAACTGGCGCTGTCGACATCGATCACTGTCAGTCCGGTGAGCTCGAGACCGTCGAGCAGACCGCGGTGTTCGGAGTCGACGAGCAGAAGTTGGCAGTCGGCCCTGCCGACGTCGGTGGCCAGGCCCGCTCCGCGCCGGGTGGTATTGACGCCGCACAACACATAGCCGCCCAGTGCCGCCGCCGCCATGGACCGCAGCATCGCCGGGGAGTTGCCGAGCAGCGCACCGACATGCAGGGGACGGTCGGTTGCCATCACGCCGAGCAGAAAGGACGCCTCCGCGGATGCCTCGGCAAGGTGCTCACGCCAGGTCCAGCGCCGGTCGCCATACGCGACCGCGACGCTGTCATCGTCGGTGCGGGAACGCAGCAGTTGCTGGATGGTTTCGAACGGCATTACCTGTCAGCCTCTTTGGTGTAGTACAGCAACGTCACCGACTGACCGGGTACATCGTGGAACACCGGCGCCACCCGCATCCCGACCCGGATCTGCCCGGGCTCGACATCGACCAGCTCGGTACTGACGCGCGGTCCGGCATCCCACTGCACCACCGCGAGCAACTGCGGCAGGCGATCCGCCCACGGCGGGCCGGTCGGCCGGCGCGCCACGGTGTAGGTGTACAGCGTTCCGGCGCCGTCGATGTCGCGCCACTCCAGATCGTCGGCGAGGGTACCGGGCGCCAGCGTGCGCGGGTAGAAGACGTATCTGCCCGATGACGGTGAATACTGGATGCGAATACGGTGTTCGCGCAATGCATCCCAGAACGGCTGGGAAACCGGTGTCGCCTCGGGCAGCGGGCGCGGCTCGGTCATGTCAGTCACCCCCCAGCACCAGCGCCACCTGTTCACTCATGATCCCGCCATTGCCGGTCACGAAGGCGGCGTGGCAGTCGCGCACTTGCGCCGCAGCGGCCCTGCCCATGATCTGGCGGGCCCCGTCGACCACATGGTGCATACCGCCGGCCATGCCGGCCTGACCGTAGGACAGTTGCCCGCCGGCGGTATTGAGCGGGAAGTCGCCGCCGAAGGTGAGGTCATGCTCGGTCAACCACCTCATGCCCTCCCCTTTGCCGCAGAATCCGGCGTCCTCGAGTGTCATCAGCACGGTGATCGTGTAACAGTCGTAGATCGATGCGACGTCGACGTCGCCGCGTCCGAGACCGGCCATCGCAAAGGCCTTTTCGGCCGCGCGGGCGATCGGTGTGCGCAGTAGGTCGTCGGCGTAGGTGGGCGTTTTGAATCGGATGTGCTCCCCGAAGCCCTTGATCCAGACGGGCCGGCGGCGGGCCGTGCGGGCGATGTCGGCATTGGCGATGAGCACCCCGGCGCCGCCCTGAACCCGCATCACGGTTTCCAGCATGTGGATCGGATCGGCGATCACCGGACTGTTCAGCACGTCGTCGACGGTGATCGGTTTACCGTGGAACACCGCCGACGGGTGGGCACAGGCGTTGGTCCGCTGATCGACCGCAATTTTCGCCAACGCGGATGCGTCGTAACCGTATTCGGCGGCGTAACGCTGCGCGATCTGCGCATACGGTGCGTTCTGGCCGACGTTGCCGTACGGGATCTCGAACTCGGCCTGCGGTGAGCCGTAGTTGTTGCTGGACGCCCCGTACCAGCCCAGGGTGCGGGCAGCCCGGGTGTGGGACCGCGGAATCTCCTGTGACCCCGGTACCACCGCCAGAACCGCGTCACAGATGCCGATTTCGACCGCTGCAGCGGCGCGCCACACCATGCCTGCGGCGGTGGCGCCGCCCAGATCGACGCGATCGCCGAAATCCAGTGGAATGCCGAGATATTCCGACAGCGTGGCCGGTGCGAACATGTCGGACTCCGCAATCCCGTGGCACGACAACCCATTCACCACGTCGGGTTTCACACCGGCGTCCTCGATCACCAGCTTTGCCAGTCGTGCGTACTGATCGAGGGTGAACGAGGGCGGTCCGCTCTGCCGCTTCTCGGCCGGCAGCTCGGCGATCCCGATGATGGCGGCCTCGCCGCGCAGTCCGGTCACGGGGTGGGCCTGTACGGCAGCGACACCGTCGCGGTGCCCGGCATCAACACGTCGTCGCCGCGCCGGCAGAAGATGTCCAGCTCCACCAGCTGATCCCGCTTCCCGGTGACCACGCCGCCGAAACGCAGTTCCTGGCCGGGATAGGCGATCGCGCGATTCTGCACCGAGAACGACACCAGCCGCCCTGCTCCGCCAATCCAGTCGGTGAGTGCCCGTGACAACAGCGCCGCCTGCAAGGGACCCTGCACAAGCACATTGTCGTAGCCTTCAACGTCGCGGGCCCAATCCTTGTCGTAGTGGATGCGATGTCCGTTGTATGTCGCGGCGCTGAAGAAGAACATCTGCGTCTCGGTGACGGTGACGGCCAGCACCGGTACTGCAAAACCGGTTTCGACATCGTCGACGTACACCTGCCCGGTCATGCGGGCCTGGCGATCATCGACATGGTGGACTCGGCGATGAGTTCCCGGTGCTGGTTGTGGTATTCGCCGCGCCAGGTCACCAACACGAATCTCCCTGAGCGCCCCTCCTTCTCCACCATCGAATCGATGGTGCGGACCATCTCGATCTCGTCGCGGTGGTAGGCCGGCCCGTGGAAGGTGGTGCTTTCGCCGCCTGCCATCCGCCGGGGTGCCCGCGGAAACGCCAGGCTGCCGGTCACCGCGCCGGACGACCCGTCCGGGCGCAATTCACCGAGCGCGCTCACGCCAAGGATGGCGTATTGCAGAAACAACGGCGGACAGACTATGTCGCGGTACCCGTGCGCGCGCGCGTAGTCGGTGTCGAACCACAGGGGGTTGTGATCGTCAACCGCGGCGGCCCAGCGTTGCCAGTCCCGCCTGTTCACCTCGCCGGTCGCGGTCGCCACTACGGTGCCGACTCGCGCGGCGGACTCCGGGTCAATCAGACTGTCCATCGTCCCCTTCCCGATTCATTTCACCCTCAAGCCATTTGGCGGCCACGTCGGCCCCGCCACCCCAGGTCGACAGGACCCTGGCCCGCTCGGAGAACAGGTGCAGGTCGGTGTCGACGACATATCCCATCCCACCGTGCAGCTGATGCGCGTCGAGGGTGATCTGCCTGACCGCGGCGGCGTGCATTCTGGCGATCGCGGTTTCCCGGGTGCCGGTGCGACCGCGACCGATCCAGAACACCGCCGACTGCGCGCTCAGCCTGGCCGCCGAGAGCGCGATGCGCATATCGGCCACCAGGTGTTGCGCCGCCTGGAACGACGCAATCGGCCGGCCGAATTGCTCGCGCATCGTGGTGTAGTCGACGGTGCGCTGCACCACCGCCTCACCCACCCCGACCAGATCCAGGGATAGCAGTGCCACAGCGGCATTGGCGACCCGACGCAATGCGGTGCGGCAGATACCGACGCCCAGAACACCGTTGTCGTCGTCGACCGGCACCTCGTCGAATGTGACCGTCCCGGCCCGGTGGCTTCCTGCCATCGGCAGCGCTTCGACAGCGACCCCGGTCGTCGTCAGGTCGATCACGAAAACACCGGTGGCGGAATCGGTTTCCGCCGCGACGACGATCAAGTCAGCCTGGTCGGCAGCGGCGACGAAGTCGGCCATCCCGGACAACCGCCACCGGCCGGCCGCATCGGCGGCGGCGCGCAATGGCGAACCCAGTATGGACGCGTCGCGCGGGTTCCACAGCGCGGTCGTGGCGCGCGAGGTTCCTCGGGTCAGGCGCGGCAGCCAGGCCGCCCGCGCACCCGGCCCACCCAGCCAGTCGATGGCCAACGCGGCGTGCAACGTGCTGTGAATAACGTCAGGGCACAACGCACGGCCCGCCTCGAGGCAGAAGATGCCCAGATCGCTCAGCGTCCCGCCCGAGCCGCCGTACTGCTCGCCGATCGCCAGCCCGAGCAGCCCGGCCCGGGCAAGATCGTCCCACAGCTTCGGCGGAACATGCCCGCCGTCGAGTTTCTGTGCGGCCAACAGGCTCCGGCACATCGCGGCCAGATCGCGTTCATCCTGATCGGGGAGTAATCGCACCTGATCACCGCCCGTAGGACGGCATGCCGTAACCGCGCTGGGCGATCACATCCCGCAATACCTCGTTGGTGCCGCCGCCGAAGCGCATCAATGGCGACACCCGATAGAGACGCTCGAAGAATCCGCCGAGCGGCGCCTGGACACTACGGTGTGCCAGCAGCCCGTCCGGGCCCAGCAGATCAAGCGCCAGATCCGCGATGCGCTGCCGCAGTTCGCTGGTAAAGATCTTCTCCACGCTCACCTCGACCGAGGGGATGCGTCCGCTGTCGAGCAGGGACGCCGCCTCGTATCCCATCAGCTTGGCGGCTTCGACATCTGCCTCCGCCTGCGCCAGGCGGCGACGGATACCGGCTTGGCGCGCGGGCACCGAGCCGTCGCGACACGGCTGGTGTGCCAGCTTCACCAGGTCGTCCAGGGCTCGGCGCAGATCACCCGCGTTGGTCAAGGCGCCCCGTTCGAGATCCAGCGCCCCGGTGATGTAGGTCCAGCCCTTGTTCACCTCTCCGATCAGGTTGCCGAGGGGGACCCGCACGTCGCGGAAGAACGTCTCGTTGGTGCGGTAGCCCGACCAGGCGTACAGCGGTCGGACATCGACACCCGGGCTGTCGATCGGAACCATGATCACCGAGATCCCGCGGTGCCGCTTTGCGTCGGGATCGGTTCGTACGCATAGCCATTCGTGGGTACAGCGCTGCGCTCCGCTGTTCCATATCTTGGAACCCGTGATCACCCATTCGTCACCGTCGCGAACGGCCCGGGTGCGCAGGCTGGCCAGGTCGGTGCCGGCGTTCGGCTCGGAATAGCCGACGGCGCAGACCAATTCGCCCCGGGCGATGGGCGGCAGGAACTCCTGCTTGTTCTGCTCGGTGCCGTGCCGCATGATCATCGGCGCTACCGAGGTGACCGTGAGATCAGGTCCCGGCACACCCCAGTACTCGAACTCGCTCATCAACAGGTGCTGGTGCATCGCGGTCAGGCCCAGCCCGCCGTACTCGCGCGGCCAGCTCAGTCCGAACCAGCCGCGCTCGCCGATCTTGCGGCGGAATGCCGTCAGCTCGCCACCCTGAAATTCGAGGTCATGCTCAGCCATCTCGGCACGCAGCGCCGGGGTGACGTTGTCCTGCAGGAACTGCCGCACGTCGGCCAGCCACGCCCGCTGCTCGTCGTCGAGCTCGAACTCCACCATCGCGACATTAGTCCGCCTGCGCTATTTCGCTACCCCCGGTTGCGGAAAGCGCAGATTTCGCGCCCGCGACCTGGGCGCGCGACGATTTCGAGCTGCCCGACTACGAGATGGGCCGGACCTGCCGAGGATCGGTTCCGCGCAATTCCGCCCGTGGACCGTTCGTGTGCAGATAAAGCGCCGGCCCGTCGGGTAGTCGACCGCAGGCACGCAAGTCCAGCAGGGCCGCCATCGCTTTCGCGGTATAGACGGGTTCGAGGTCAAGGTGTTCTGCGTCGTGCGCAAGCCGCAGTGCCCGGGCGCCCTCCGCCGTCGGGTGGCCATAGCCCCGGCCGAGCCAGTCGCGCAGCAGCAGGAGGCGATCTCCCGGAGCATCAGCAACATGCGCACCGCGGCGCCGCAGCAGGCGTGCGGCGCGACCAGCGAGCGAGGTGATCGATCGGCGGTCCAGGCGCAGCGTGTCGTTGACGACGACGCCGATCACCGTCGTGCCAAGACCGGCCAGCGCCAATCCGAGATGCAGACCGGCGACCGTGCCGCCGGATCCCACGGCCACCACGACGGACGCCGGCTCCGGCAACGCGCCCGCGTCGACCTGCGCGGCGATTTCCAGTGCGGTCTCGACGTATCCGAGGACACCCAGTGGGGAAGATCCGCCGGCGGGCAGCAAATAGGGCCGGCGGTGGCGCAGATACAGGTAGGGCACCGCCGCCGCTGTCCGGAGCTTGTTGTGCGTGAGGTAGATGTCCGCGCCGCAGGCACGCAAGCGTTTCAGCTGAGCCGTGACATGCTCGTCGACCGGCTGATCGATCAGCGCAAGCGCGGTGCGCAGGCCGAACTCGCGGCCGTATAGTGCGGTTGCCAGGCCCCAGTTGGTACCGAGTCCACCGAAGGTCAGAATCGTTTTGCGCCCAAGCCTTTTCGCTTCAGGTAGCAGCCACTCCAGTTTGCGCACTTTGTTGCCGCCCCAGCCGCCGTTACCGTAGGCGCCGTCATCCTTGATCCAGAGCGGCGAGCCGGCACCGCCCAGGCCGGACGGCATGCGCACCGGCGTGGGGCCGTCGCCGAGGTGGGCGCGGTGCAGGGTGTCGCGCAGTCCCGGGAAGCGCTCGTACAGGTAGGTAGTCACGGGAAAATTGTGCTGACCGAGGGAATCGGTGAGCCGACCGGCCCGACGCCGCACTATGGCGGTGACGGATCAGGCGGTTCGGCGCCGACGGCGCTCTCGTTAATTCTTGCCGCAGCAAGACTGGCCTAACTTTCACGATGCCAGGCGGCGCAGACGTAGCGTGACGTGACTCCAAAAAATGGCGAATTGTATTCGCTTGCAACGCTATTCGGCACAAAAGCGGATCCTGATGTACCGAGATCTTCGAGGAGACGATCAAACCTCAAGCACGAAGGGCAATGTCACCCAGGCAGCCGTGCTAGTGTCATGCGGGATGTTTTTCGGCATCCATCCAGAATGAGAGAGTAGAAAAAGTATGGCACAGGGGACTGTGAAATGGTTCAACAGCGATAAAGGTTTCGGATTCATCGCTCCCGACGGCGACACCGGAGATGTGTTCGTTCACTACTCCGAGATCAACGGGAATGGCTACCGGTCGCTCGAAGAGAACCAGCGAGTCCAATTCGACATCGGGCAAGGCGCCAAGGGGCCGCAGGCCACGGGAGTGACCGTCATATAACCCGACATTCTTCAAGTAGGGGCCGGCAGGCGACGTCCTGCCGGCCCTTACTCTATTCCGGGCGGATTTCGACCATACGCGATCCACCATCCCGTATGGCGACGCTGCTTCGCTCGGCTAAAACGAGCCGATAGATCCGGCACATCAGGCCAACTTCGTTGACAAGCGTCATCCTGCGGCCATACATTATCTGACAGTTGTCCAGGCGGCCTGTGGACCCTGGGCCGCACTTCAGTGGCAGGTGGCGAGCGATGAAAAATTCCGCACCAGATCCGGGTCGCGCCAACTCGCCGGGCACACCGCCGGGGCGATCATGACCGTCGGCACCACTCCCCCAAGCGTTTTCGAGGCAGATCTGCCGACGCTGTCGTATGAACCCACCGAGACTCCGGCGGGGGTCTACCCGCGAATCCGGGAAGCGCAACGCCAGGCCCCCATCGCTCTGGGGCCGTTCGGACCCGAGGTGCTGTCGTATCACCTGGTTCGTTCCGTGCTGCGCGACGGTCGTTTTCAGATCCCGCCGGGCCTGAACCTTGTTGTGCAAGGCATCACGTCGGGACCGCTGTGGGACAAGGTGATGAACAGCCTGCTGTGCCTGGAAGGTGACGCCCATCATCGGCTGCGCAGCCTGACGTCGAAGGCGTTCACACCCCGCGCCACCCTGCGCCTGCACGACACCATGGTGGCCGTGATGAACGATCTGATCGATCAGGTCGCGGATACGCGGCACTGCGACGTGGTCAACGACCTTGCCCGGCCCTACCCCGTGCCGATCATCTGCGCCCTGCTCGGCGCACCCCGCGAAGACTGGCAACGGTTTTCGCTATGGGCCGACCAGATATTCAAGGCCTTCAGCTTCATCGCAGGCGTCAGTGAAATCGAGCCCGATGTCATGCGCGCCTGGGGCGAACTCGACGACTACGTCGACGAGATGGTCGCCCGGCGCCGGCACAGCCTCACCGAGGACCTGCTGTCGGAGCTTATCCGCGCCGAGGATGACGGTGACCGGCTCAATCCCGCCGAGTTGCGGATGCTCGCGGGAGGACTGCTGCTGGCGGGCACCGACACCACCAGGAATCAGCTGGCGGCGTCGGTGCACGTGCTGTGCGAGCACCCGGATCAGTGGGATTTGCTCGCGGAACGCCCCGATTTGGCGATGCGCGCCGTGGAGGAGACGATGCGCCACTCCCCCATCGCGTGCGGAACCCTTCGTCTGGTGACCGAGGATGCCGAGATCGACGGCTACCTCTTCCCGGCGGGCACCATGGTTCTGGTCAATACCGCTGCGGCCAACCGGGATCCGTCCGTCTACGACGACCCCGAACGCGTCGACATCACCCGCGAAGGGGCGCCGGCGATACTGACATTCGGTGGCGGCATTCATTACTGCCTCGGCGCCAACCTCGCCAGGCGCGAACTCGCCGAGGCGCTGACGGTGCTCACCGGCCGGATCCAGAACCCCCGCATCGTCGGCCCCGCTCCGTGGAAGCCGATGGTGAGCTTGAGCGGGCCGCTGAGCCTGCCTATCGCGTTCGATCCCTAGTCGCGGCAGCCAGCACCTCGTCGAGCTCAGCCAGCGGCCGCGTTTCCCCGCCGTCGACCGACGCGGTGAGTTGCCCGCAGTCCACAGTGACGTCATAACTCTGCAGGCCATCCGGGAAATGCCGCAGCCGCAAGGTCACCACCGCTGCGCTGCGCCAGTCTGCAGAGTCCAGGTGCCAGCACGGGTCGGTCAGCTCCAGGACCGTCAAATCTGTTGCACGATCCACCAATTGAGGAGTATCGACCCATTGAAAGGCACGCACCTCAAGCTGTTCCACCCCGACGATGTAGCGACCGTCGGGCGAGGCGCTCCGGTCTTCGCGCGTCACGGAACCGCCGGGCGGTGAGACGACCACGGGTGAGCCGACTCCAGTTGGGAGGCAATCCGGATCAGCACGTCCTCACGTCCGTACGCGGCGGCGAGCTGAACACCGACGGGCAGTCCGTCGGCGTTGCGGTACAACGGCAGGCTGATCGCCGGCTGGCCGCTCATGTTGAATGGCGGTGTGAATGCGGCGAACTCGCCGCCGCGGCGCATCGGCGCCGTCGGATGGTCCGGACTGTTCTCGAATTCGGCGAGCGGCAACGGCGGCTCGGCCACCGTCGGGGTCAGCAGCAGGTCCCAGCCGTCGGCCCACCATTGCTGCAGTGCACGGCGGAACGCATACACCGCGTTCTCTGCCGCGGCGTAATCCACCGCAGTCACGTGCTTTGCCCGTTCGATCAGCACCCAGTTGACCGGCTCGATGTCCTCGGCTGTGACCTCGCGGCCGAGGGTTTCGCTGAACCCGCGCGCGGCCATCGCCATCTGGGTGGCCCACAGCGCCATGAACTTCTGCTGCAAACTCGGATCCGCCAGCGCCGACGGCCATGCGGGTTCGACGATGTGGCCGAGGCCCTCGAGCATCGATCCTGCAGCGCGCACCGCGGAGACGCAATCTTCGTGCACGAATCCGCCGCGCGGGTGGATATCGAGCAGCCCGATGCGCAACCTCCCAGGGTCGGCACCCAACTCCTGCAGATACGGACGTTCCGGTGCCGGCGCAATCACCGTGTCGCCGACTCCGGGCCCCCGCACCGCGTCGAGCAGGCCCGCGGTATCCCGGACGGTGCGGCTGACGCACAACTCGACACCGAGCCCCGCTTCGGCCCGCTTCGGGCCCACGGTGATGCGGCCCTGGCTCGGCTTGAGGCCCACCAGCCCGCAGCACGACGCCGGGATGCGGATGCTGCCGCCACCGTCTGAGGCGTTGGCGAATGGCACCATCCCGACCGCGACCGCCGCGGCCGCCCCGCCACTCGAGCCGCCCGAGGTCCGGTCCAGCGCCCAGGGGTTACGCGTCGGCCCCCAGGCCAGCGGCTGGGTGGTCGGCAGGCTGCCCATTTCGGGACTGTTCGTCCGGCCGGCGATGACGAGCCCGGCCGCCTTGAACCGGGACACCAGAGTGGTGTCCGCGGCGTCGACCTTGCCGGCCTCTCTGAGAGCCACGTTGCCGTTGGACAGGGTCTGTCCGGCGAAGCTGGTGTAGAGGTCCTTGAGCAGAAACGGAACACCGCGGAACGGGCCGTCGGGAAGACCGGGGTCGGCAGCCACCGAGCGGGCGTGCTCGAACCACTCGATGACCACGGCATTCAGGGCCGCATTGGACTGCTCGATGCGTGTGATTGCCGCGTCCAGCAGCTCCCCCGGACTCACTTCTCCCCGGGCGACCAGCGCCGCCTGGTCCGTGGCGTCCATCCAGCGTGTTTCTTCGGCAAGAGCACTCATGATGTCGGGTCTATCACGGCGGGCGATTTCTTCCGCAAAGCGCTCGATTCGCCGTGCACAAAAAACGCCTTTAGGCTCACAGCACACATGACTTAGCGGGGGGAACGCTGATGAGGGTGCTGAACAGGCTGTTCGCGTCCGGCTACATACGTGCGCTGGTCGCGTTGCCGGCATGCCTTGGGATCGCCGCCTGCTCCACGTCAGCGACCGTCACACCGCCCGCCGCACAGACCACGCACACCACGGTCAAGCCGCCGCCCAACACCGTCGCGCCGCAGCCGCCGCACGTCAGCCCACTGGCGAAAGATTGGAAAACCTACGGCGACACGGTGTACTTCGGCTGCCCTACGGAATTCTCGACCAGCAAATCCGCTCTGGAAGATATCCGGCCCAAAGTCCTCGACCCGAAAACTGCCGACCTGATCATGCCGGCGGTGCCGATGGTTGCTGCCGGCGAGACTGTCACCGGCGCGATGTGCGCGCTGTCGAACAACGTCGGCGACATGAAGGTCGTCTACGTCGTCGCGACCGCCGTGCCCGGCCAGAAACCGGAGGCGGTCAAGGCCACCGCCTACCTGTTCGATCTCAAATCGAGTCAGCCGCTGGCAACCCGCGAGGTGCTCCCGCCCGCACCCGGGCTGAAGCTCGCCGCGGCCAAGGATTGGCGGCTGGCCCCGACCACCACCGGAGTGGCGTGGATCAACGCCTTCGACGATGCGCGGGGGACGCCGTCGCCTCCGAAAACCACGATCCTGTCCAATACCGATCTGGCCGCCCGCTGGGAGGACCCCGAGCAGGCCCGGGTGTGGCAGGACGTGCTGTCATTCCAGCGCACGCCGGTGCCCGGTGGCCCGCTCGGCGCTGAATTGCGTTTGCCCACAGGGGAACCCGTCTACCAGGACAATGACGTGGCCACCGTGGACTCCGAATTATCGGACGGGCCGGACAGACTCGTGCAAATCACGCACTGGGATTCGCACAATCCGCCGGTCATGTCGACCACCTTCTACGACCTGACCGCCCGGGCTCTTGTGAAATTCGGTGATGCCGAGCGCATTTCGGGGGGTGGGCTGGCCGCCACCCTGTCGGACGGCAAACTCTTCGTCGACGGGCGCGGCTCGGCCGGTTCCCAGTTCGGCTACGGCGTCTGGAATCTGCGCACCCAGCACTGGGACCTGCTTACCGCACGCGACGAGGCCAAGAAGCAACCGATTTCGAAATTGGCATTCTTCGGCGACCATCTGTACGTCACCAACACCGGCGGCACGTATTCCGTGCTCGCGCTGCCGGCGACCAACCCGGTCGCCACCAACTGGACCGAGCGACCGTTCGGACGCATTTCCGGCTGGACCCTGGTGTGCAGCGGCGAGACCGCACCCCAGCAGAAGGGGGACTGCCGGGAGATCTTGTTGGTGCGCGACACCGACGGCCGCTACCCGGGCCCCTGGTTCTGAGTCAGGAAAGCGTCCACTGCCGCGAGGTCGTAGGACCCCGCATCGGTGCCGACGCCGCGCGCAACCTGCGCCGCGGTGGCGCATCCCAGACGGGCCGACTGCGCCAGGTCACGCCCCAGCGCGCGCCCGAGAATGAACCCCGCCGAGAACGCGTCGCCGCACCCGGTGGTGTCCACGACGTCGACCGGATGCGCGGGCACCGCAATCGTCTCCCCGGGTGTAACGACCAGCGCGCCCTGGGCGCCCCGGGTCACCGCGACACAACCGGCACCGGCTTCCAGCAGGGCCCTGGCACCTGTCTCGAGATCGGCAGCGCCGGTAAAGCCGAGCACCTGCTCGTCGTTGGGTAGCAGGTAATCGGTGTGCGGCAGCGCCTCGACTATCCACGCCAGCAGGCCCGGGTTGCCACCGGCCAGGATGTCGACCGACGTCGACAGCCCGTTGCCCTTGGCGCGTGTGAGCAGTGTTGCGGCGGCGGCTCCGCCCAGGAACTCCGGTCCGCCGAGATGCAGGTGCGCGCCGCGGGCGATGTCGTCGAGATCGAGAGCGTCCAGGGTGAGCGTGGCGTTGGCACCCGGACAGTGCCAGGCGGGCCGGTCGCCGTTGGGACGTACCGGGATTACCGAGGCCGAGGTCTGGGTCAACGTGGTGCGCGCGATGCCGGCGGTGTCGACTCCGTTGGCCGCGAGCAGACCGAGCAGGGTGTCACCGAGCGCGTCGGTGCCGACGGCTCCGTAGGAGCGGACCCGGGCTCCCAGCCGGCTCAGCACCACGGCCGTGCCGCCGGCGGTGCCCGCCGGGGAGATCTTGATGGCCTCGACCAGCTGGCCCTCGGAGCCGTCCGGAATGGCGGTGACCCCCAGGACGTGAGTATCGAGAACGTGGACGCCGACGACGGCGATGTCGATCTGAGGCATCGCGCGATTGTCCTCCACTGCGCTCACCCCTCGCGCGCCCGGCGCGCTCGGGCGCGTCGCTTCCCTTCGTGCATCGCGGCGACCCGCGCGACCGGGATGGAACGGCCTTGCTCGATGAGGTCGCTGGGCAGCCGTTGCGCCGCCGGCATCGACGCACGCCACGGGTCGCGCCCGGCAAGGGCTGCGATCGCCGTGTGCACCGTGAACTCGGCGGGGTTCACCCGGTCGAGGTCCGACCAGTCCAGCGGAAACGACACCGGTGTACCGGCGCGCAACCGGGGACTGTAGGCGGCGGCGACCGTGGCGCCCCCGGCGCGCGTCGCATCGACGAAGACCTTGCCCGCGCGGTCCTCCATGATGAAAGCCGTTGTCGCCGAATCAGGATCGAGCGCTTCGGTGCGAGCGGCCAGCGCGCGGGTGGCCGCCGCGACGTCGTCGCCGGGCGCCTGGTCGTCGACCGGCACGAACACGTGTACGCCTTTGGCGCCACTGGTTTTGACCGCGCCGGCCAGGCCGCAGTCCCGCAGCGCCCGACGCACCAGGTGAGCCACCCTGACCACTGCGTCGAAGTCGCCCTCGGCGGGCGGGTCGAGATCGAGCACCAGGTGCGTCGGCCGATAAATGTTGTCGGCCAAGCCCAGCGCGGGGTGGTATTCCACCGCACGCTGATTGGCGAGCCACAGCAGGGTTCGACGGTCGTCGCACACCGGGTAGTGCACCTGGCGGTGCGATGCCTCGGCCCAGATGGCAACCGTGCGCACCCAGTCCGGTGTGTATTTCGGCACGTTCTTTTGCATGAACGGCGCCCGCCCACGCAGCACCCGCAGGACGGTGAGCGGCCGCCCGGCCAGCCCGGGCACCATTCGGTCGGCTACCGCGTCCAGGTAGTCGACCAGGTCGCGCTTGCTTGCGCCGGCATCGGGACTCAGCGGCTGGTCCAGATTGGTGAGATCGATCCCCGCGCGCTGCTCCCCGGCGCTCATATGCAAAGCCTATGCGCTCGTTGCCGACCGGGTCCGAACCGCCTGACGCGCGTTATCGTTGAACTTGCATGCAGTTCGTTCGAGGACAGAGTCAGATGATCGCAGCCAAGATGTTGATTGCAGCAGCGCTGACCGCGGGTTCGTTGATGGCCGCACCGCTGGCCCAGGCGAACTCTGGCCCCGGCGATCCGCCCTGTCCCCCCGCTGGATGCCAGCCGCCGCCGAAAGCCACCCCGCCACCAGTGCGGGGCGTGCTGGGATGCGTGCGCGGCGTCTGCATTCCGAACCCCCATCCGCCCTGGCAACGCCACTGATCTGAAGAGCGCCCGCCGCAATCGCTTTCGCGCGCAGGGGATAACGTCTGGGCCATGGGTGCTTTGGATGGCCGGGTCGCGCTGATCACCGGAGGGGCCCGCGGGCAGGGCCGCGCACATGCGGTGGCGCTGGCGGCCGAAGGCGCGGACATCGTCGCCGCCGACGCGCCGGGGCCGATGGCCGGTCTCACCTATCCGCTGGGTACCGAGGAGGATCTGCGCGAGACCGCCAGGTTGGTCGAGAACCTCGGACGCCGTTGTCTGCCGCTGGCCGTGGACGTCCGTGACTCCGCGCAGGTCGCCGCGGCCGTCGACCAGACGCTGCACGAGCTGGGCAGCCTGGACATCGCCGTGGCCAATGCCGGCATCGTCAGCACCGGACCGCTGGACGAGGTCAGCGACCAGGTGTGGCAACAGCTCGTCGACACCAACCTGACCGGCGTTTTCCATACCCTGCGAGCCGTCATTCCCGTGATGCGCCGGCAGCGCTTCGGCAGGATCGTGGTGACTTCATCGATGGGTGGCCGGATGGGGATCCCGGATCTCGCCGCGTACAACGCCACCAAGTGGGGCATCATCGGACTCGCCAAATCCGTCGCCCTCGAGGTCGCCAAAGAGGGCATCACCGTCAACGTCATCTGCCCGACCACCACCCAGACGCCGATGGTGCAGCCTGCCGGCGGCGACGATGTTCCCGACGATCTGGTGCGGCGCATGATGCGGGCCAACCCCATACCTCAACCGTGGCTGCAGCCCGAAGACGTCAGCCGCGGCGTCGTGTATCTGGTCACCGACCCGGGGGTCATCACGGGCAGCGTCCTGGAGGTCGGACTGGGCGGCAGCGCCCGCATACACTGATGTGCCTCCGCATAGGGATGATGTGCTTACCAGTAGGCACCGGACGTGGAAGGCTCTTGACATGCCTGACCTAGCAGACCCCCGTTTTCTGGATGACCGCCTCGCGCACTGGGCCGCCACCAAGCCCGACGACGAGGCGATCGACTACCTGGACCGCAACTGGACCTGGGCGCAGTGGAACGACCGCGTGCGCCGGCTGGCCGGCGCGCTGAAGGCCTTCGGCATCAAGCGCGGCGATGTGGTGGCCTTCCTGGACAAGAACCATCCGGCGTGTGTCGAGTTGACCTTTGCCGCCGCATCATTGGGCGCGGCCAACGCGATCATCAACTTCCGGCTTGCGGCCGACGAACTCGACTACGTGCTCAACGACTCCGGGGCCAAGGTATTGATCGTCGGGGCGGAGTTGAAGCCGAGCATTGACAAGATCCGCGGCGACCTCACCCACGTCGAGCACGTCATCACGGTGACACCCGAAGGCGGCGACGGCGACGAGTACGAGGCACTGCTGGCCGGGGCGGCGCCGGCCAACCGCGCCGACGATGTCGAACCCGACGACGTGTGCATCATCATGTACTCCTCGGGTACCACCGGGCGCCCCAAGGGGGTGCAGCTGACGCAGGCCAACATGATCGCGCACACGGTCAACGCCCACGAAGGTTTCGAATTCGACCCCGGCGACAAGAGCATGGTGTCGATGCCGCTGTTCCACGTCGGCGGCTCGTCCTACGTGCAGTTCGGCATTCACGACGGGGTGCCGAGCGTGATGACGCGCGATGTCGACGGGATGACGCTGGCCGGGGCAATCCTCAAGGGCGCCAACCGAACATTCCTGGTGCCCGCGGTGCTGGCGAAGGTTCTGGAGTCCGGTGAGGACGCGGTGAAGCTGTTCGGCGCGCTCAAGACCTACTCGTACGGCGCCTCACCGATGCCGCTGCCGTTGTTGCGTGCGGCGCTGGAAGCCTGGCCCAACACCGACTTCATCCAGGCCTACGGGCTGACCGAATTGTGCGGTGTGATCAGCCATCTACTGCCCGACGCCCACCGTGCCACCGACCACCCGGAGCGGCTCAGCAGTGCGGGAACGCTGGTGCCGGGCGCGGAGGTGCGTGTCGTGGACCCCTACACGCTCAAGGACGTGGCGGCCGGCGAGCAGGGCGAATTGTGGTTCCGCTCAGCGCAGTTGATGAAGGGCTACCACAACAAACCGGAGGCGACGGCCGAGGCCATCACCGAGGACGGCTGGTTCCGCACCGGAGACATCGGCCGGGTCGACGACGGTGGCTACGTCTTCGTCGAGGACCGGCTCAAGGACATGATCATCTCGGGCGGCGAGAACATCTATTCGATCGAGGTCGAGCAGGTGCTGGCCGAACATCCGGCGGTGACGGAGGTCGCGGTGATCGGAGTGCCCGACGAGAAGTGGGGCGAGGTGGTCAAAGCCGTTGTCGCAGTGGAGGGTGAAGCCACCGAGGAAGAGATCATCGCGTTCGCCCGGGAACGGCTGGCCGCCTACAAATGCCCGAAAACGATCGACTTCGCCGATGAACTGCCGCGCAACCCGACCGGCAAGATCCTCAAGAAGGAGCTGCGCAAGCCGTACTGGGAGGGCCGCGACCGCGCGACCGTGTGAGGTCAGCGCGCCGGCGCGACCTCGGACGCCATCACGTCGATCGCCCGCTCCCACACCCGGTGCAGCCCAACCGCTTTGGTCAACACCGCGGTGAACTTGCGGTCGATTTTGTCGGTAACCAGCACGCCGGGACCGTCCAACGGGATGCCCGCGGCCGTCAGTGCCGCCGTCCCGTCGCCCCATGCTCCGATCGGCTTGCAGTGCCGGTATGCCTCCTGCAGCAACAGAACCAGCTTCAGGTCGGTGGCCGGCTTCGTTCCGGCGGCCACCACCACCGCGTCGAACTCGATGGACCTCGCGGTCAGCAATGTCCGCTCGACGATCACACTGCGCCGACCGGCTTTCAAGACACCGCCGATCGGTGCGGTCACCAGTGGCCTGGCGTTGAGCCCCAGGATCGCGTCGACGAGTTTCGACACGCCACCGAGGTCGGAGTCGGCGCCGGCGATGATGCCGATCTTGCGGCCATCGATCGGGCCGGGGGTTTCCACCACCTGAGACAGGGCGGGCGAGAGCACAACATCCTTGGGCGGGTTGCCTTTCGGCACCGGCAGTCCCAGCCCGACGGCCACCTGTTTGCACAGGCCCGCGTCGACATTGGCAAGAACTTGCAGCTGCCGTTCCTTGATCGCCTGCTCGTAGCACTTGCCGAGTTCGAAGGTGAACGCCTCGACGATGTGCGCCTGCTCGACGGTGGACAGGCTGCGGTAGAACATCGCCGGCTGGGTGAAGTGATCCTCGAACGACGACGGGTTCTCCCGGACCGTCGGCCCCTGCACCTGGCGCGGCGTCTGCACGTATCCGCCCTCGTCGGCACCGGCGACCAGCGGCTCCCCGTCGTCGATGCTGTTGGGACGGTACGGTGCCTGCCCCGCGTGAATCGCCGTCTGGTGCATGCCGTCCCGCAGCATGTCGTTCACCGGGCAGTGTGGCCGGTTGATCGGTAGCTGGGTGAAGTTCGGGCCGCCGAGGCGGGTCAGTTGGGTGTCCAGATAGGAGAACAACCGGGCCTGCAGCAGCGGGTCGTTGGTCGGCTCGATGCCGGGTACCAGGTTGCCCAGGTGGAAGGCCACCTGCTCGGTCTCGGCGAAATAGTTGGTCGGATTGCCGTTGAGGGTCAGCTTGCCGATCAGCTGCACCGGCACCATCTCCTCGGGCACGATCTTCGTCGGGTCCAGCAGATCGATGCCCTCGAAACTGTCGGTGCCGTCGTCCGGCATGACCTGGATGCCGAGCTCGTATTCGAGCGGGGCACCCGCCTCGATGCCGTCGGCCATGTCGCGGCGGTGGAAGTCGGGATCGACACCGGCCGCGATCTGTGCCTCTTCCCAGACCTGGGAATGCACACCGGCCACCGGCTTCCAGTGGAATTTGACCAGGCTGGTTTTGCCCTTCTTGTTCACCAGCCGGAAGGTGTGGACACCGAATCCCTCCATGGTGCGATACGACCGCGGAATGCCCCGGTCGCTCATGTTCCAGAGCACGTGGTGGGTGGCCTCGGTGTGTAGCGAGACGAAATCCCAGAACGTGTCGTGCGCCGACTGAGCCTGCGGGATCTCCCGGTCGGGATGAGGCTTGGCGGCGTGCACCACGTCGGGGAACTTGATGCCGTCCTGGATGAAGAACACCGGAATGTTGTTGCCCACCAGGTCGAAATTGCCTTCGTCGGTGTAGAACTTGACCGCGAATCCTCTCGTATCGCGGACGGTGTCGGCCGACCCGCGTGAGCCCAGCACCGTCGAGAAGCGGCAGAACACCGGCGTCTTCTTGCCTTTGCGCGCCAGGAAGCCGGCCCTGGTCACCGACGCGGCGGTGCCGTAGGACTCGAACACGCCGTGCGCCGCGGCGCCGCGGGCGTGCACGACCCGTTCCGGGATGCGTTCGTGGTCGAAGTGGGTGATCTTCTCGCGAAGGTGGAAGTCCTCGAGCAGGGTCGGGCCGCGGTTACCGGCTTTCAGGGAGTGGTCGGTGTCGGGAAGACGCAGTCCCTGCGCGGTGGTCAGGTACCTGCCGCCCTGGGCCCGTGCGTCGTGGTCACCGACCTCTCCGTTGGTGTTGCCCGTGGCGCTGGTTCGCTTGGGGGCGGTCTGGTCGGGCTGGCGGCGCGGTGGCATGGCTGCTCCAAAGCTGGATCGTCGATTACGGGCGCTCGGGTACCCGGAACTTTCCGCCTTAAGCGGGAACGATTGACCGTTTGCGCGTGCGGGTACTTCCAGCGGCAGCCCTTGTTCCGGGCCCTGGCAGATTGAAGTGAGCGGCGATGGTCGGCTGGCTGGACAGATTGCAGCAGCGCAATCGCACCGTGGGTGTTGCCATCGCGGTGGTCTACAAGTACCTCGACGATCAGGGCGGCTATCTGGCCGCGCTGATCACCTACTACACCTTTGTGTCGCTCTTTCCGCTGCTGTTGTTGCTGACCACCGGCCTTGGGGTGCTGCTGGCCGGCAGACCCGACCTGCAGGCGCAGGTGCTGCAGAGCACGTTGAGCCAGTTCCCCGTCATCGGCAGTCAGCTGCACCAGCCTGAAGGTCTCAGCGGGGGCGCCGGCGCGGTCGCGGTGGGTATTGTCGGCGCCCTCTACGGCGGTTTGGGTGTCGGGCAGGCGCTGCAGAACGCCATGGATTCGGTGTGGGCGGTGCCGCGCCACGAGCGCCCCGATCCGATCCGGTCCCGCGTCCGCAGTTTCATCCTGCTGCTGGTGCTCGGTTCGGCGGCCCTCGTGACCACCTTGCTGTCCGCGATCGCGCACGTAACGGACGCACTCGGGCCATTCGGAAGAATCGGCGTCGCGCTGGCGGCGGTGGGCATCAACGCCGGGATCTGTCTGGTGGCCTTCCGGGTGACCACCGCACGGGAGCTGACCTACCGGCAGGTGCTCCCGGGAGCGCTTGCGGCGGCCGTCGTGTGGCAGATCCTGCAGTGGTTCGGCGCCGGGTACATCGGCCACGTGGTGAAAACCTCGAGTGCAACCAACAGCGTGTTCGCATTGGTCCTGGGAATGTTGGCGTTCCTGTTCCTGGTGTCTTCGACTCTGGTGCTATGTGCCGAGATCAACGTGGTGCTGGTCGAAGGATTGCACCCCCGTTCCCTGCTCACTCCGTTCACCGACGACGCGGATCTCACCCCCGCGGACCGCAAGACCTACACCAGGAAAGCCAAAGCCGAACGGGTCAAAGGCTTTCAGCGCGTCAGTGTCCGGTTCAACGATTCCAACCGTAAACCCACTGGCGTATCCTGAACCGACCGTGCCGCTATCACGTTGCGGTGCAAGCAGATACCGAAGGAACTCATGGACTTCCGCGCTTTCGTCGAGCCGCAGCAGGGTGCCACCTACGCCGACCAGCTGGCCGTTGCCCGGTCCGCCGAGGATCTCGGCTTCGACGCGTTCTTCCGCTCCGATCATTACCTGGCCATGAGCGGTGACGGCGGGCCGGGACCCACCGACTCGTGGGTGACGCTTGGTGCGATCGCCCGTGAGACGTCGCGCATCCGGTTGGGCACGCTGGTGACGTCGGCAACCTTCCGCTATCCGGGGCCGCTGGCCATCGTGGTGGCGCAGGTGGACGAAATGAGCGGTGGGCGTGTGGAATTCGGACTCGGCAGCGGCTGGTTCGAAGCAGAGCATCAGGCGTACGGGATACCGTTTCCGTCGGTACGGGAACGGTTCGACCGGCTCACCGAACAGCTCGCCGTCATCACCGGGTTGTGGACGACACCGAAGGGAGAGACCTTCGGTTACGCGGGCGAGCACTACACGATCGCCGACTCGCCGGCACTGCCCAAGCCGGTGCAGGACCCGCATCCGCCGATCGTGATCGGCGGTACCGGCGCCAAACGGACCCCAGCGCTGGCCGCCCGGTACGCGGCCGAGTTCAACGTGCCGTTCGCGACGATCGACGTGGTCGGCAAACAATTCCAGCGAGTAGCGGACGCCGTCGCGGCGGCAGGCCGCGCGCCCGATTCCATCGTCTACTCGAGCGCTTTCGTCTTGTGTGCCGGCCGCGACGAGGCTGAGGTGGCGCGGCGCGCCGCGGTGATCGGCCGGGAGGTCGACGAGATGCGCTCCAACAGCCCGCTGGTCGGCACGCCGTCCGAGATCGTCGACAAGCTGGGGCCGTGGAGCGAACTGGGCGTGCAACGCGTGTATGCGCAGGTGCTCGACATGTCGGATCTGGCGCATCTGGAGCTGTTGGCCAGTGACGTGATGCCGCAGGTGCGGTAGTCGCCGGTGCCGCCCTCAGGCGTTTCGGCCGAGTCTTCGCAGCGCTGCCCGGGCGGCGAGGTGGCCGCACATGCCGTGCACGCCGCCACCCGGTGGCGTCGACGCCGAGCAGAGATAGTAGGAGTCGACGCCGAGCCAATAGGGGTCGACCGCCAGTCGTGGCCGCGCAAAGAAGGCCCTGATGTCCATGGACCCACCGTTGATGTCGCCGCCCACATTGTTCGGGTTCACCCGTTGCAGGTCGCGGGGCCGGTGTTCGGCGACGGCCGCGATGCGGTCCCGGAAACCGGGCGCGAATCGCTCGACCTGCCGCAGTATCGCCGGGGTGGCATCGCCGGTGAAACCGTGTGGCACGTGCGCATAGGCGTAGATGGGTACCAGCCCGCCGGTGGCCCTGCCCGGGTCCATCAGCGCCTGCTGCGCGACGATGACAAAGGGGCGCTCTGGCAGCTGCCCTCTGGCGGTAGCACGTTCGGCAGCGACGACGTCCCGCTCGCTGCCACACACGTGCACGGTGCCGGCCCGGCGGGCTTCGGGGTTGGCCCATGGAACCCCTTCGTGCACAGCCAAATCCAGCTTGTAAGCCGCCGGCCCGTAGCGTTGCCTGCCCAACGCCCGACGCACCCGCACCGGCAGACGTGCACCAAGTAGCTTCGACGGGAGGCCGGGACCGGTGTCGAAAAACACCATGTCGTATCCCGTCAGCTGGCTCAATTCGCAAACGTCGACGCCGATTTCGATCCGGCCGCCGAGTGAACGCAGGATTCCGGCGAGCCCGTCCGCGAGTCGGGCGGTTCCACCGACGACACAAGGCCAGCCGTACCGGTGGGCAATCGCGCCGAACATCATCGCGAAGGCCGCGGTCGGCGGTCGGCTCAGCGGTACCCAGGCGTGCGCCGCGTTGCCGGCGAACAGGGCCCGCGCCTGCCGGGTACGAAACCAGCGGGCCATCGCCGTTGCCGGCATCATCGCTGGTAAACCGAACATTGCCAGGCGAACTGGTCGGTGCGGGACCTTGAGCACGGGCGACAACAGATCGTTGGCGAGTTCGTCATAGTTGCGGGCCAACGGACCGAACAGAGCCGACCAACGCCGGCCGTCAGCGCCGAGCCCCTCAGCCGTCTGCGGCAGGGAGCGGTACAGAACGCCGGCCGCGCCCCCATCGAGCGGATGCGCCAGATCGATGTCCGGCCACGCCCACCGCACACCATGCGATTCCAGGTCCAGCGATTTCATGAATGGCGATGACACCGCCGTCGGAACAATGGCCGCGCAGTGATCGTGCAGCAGACCCGGCAGCGTCTGCTCGCCGGATCGCAGACCACCGCCAACTGTCGTCGCCGATTCGACGACAGTGACGGTGATCCCTGCCCTGGCGAGGGTGATCGCCGCGGACAATCCATTAGGGCCTGAACCCACCACCAGGGCCGTGGTCATCGCGGACCCACCGACCGGTGGGCTTTCTTGGCGGCGACACCGTCGTGTTCATCGACAGCCAGCGGTACGCACACTGTCGGCATGGTCCACCCCCGGGCGCCGGATGTTGAACAGCGTACCGCTCACCACCCCGGCCGGCGTCGGTGAGCGATGCTCAGTGCGAAGTCAGTTGTCGTTGTTCACTTTTCATGCATACCGAGATTAGTGATTGCCAACCACTAACCCATCTGAGCGGAGGACGACCCGATCGCTTCTTGCTCACGCAGCAATTGCTGGCAGAGCGCGTGGTGCTCGCGAGCTGGCGGCAGGCATGCCGACTGTTCTTGGGGGCTTGAGTATCTGAAGTGACATGCCAATTCTGCCCGGTAGGCTTGGGCGACTTTCACTGAGTTCGTCGCGAGGAAATTGATGTGACGGGACCAAGTCCTGCGAGCAGATCTGGAGGCGTTGGCGCGGTTGAAGCCGGACATCGACCGGTTGGCCGCCGAGGTAAGCCAGGGCGTGCTCGGGCTGATCATGATGGACGGAGTGGTCGACGCTGGAGCGGTGCCGTCTTTGGCTGCGGCCCAACAGATGTCGACGCGAACCTTGCCGGTGATCAGGGCTGCGGTGGCCGGTCGATTCACGAGGATCGCGGAGTTGATCGATCTGGCACGCCAAGGTTTCATTGCCAGCGAGGATGAGCTCCTGAACGTGGTTCATACGATGCCTACCCTGCTGCGGACGGCAGCAGGGTAGCGCTTTGCGTCATGTCGACCAAATCGCAGATCCTGCAGACCGACCCGCAGCGGGTACTCGACCTGATCGACGGTTGGATAACCAGCGTCGCGATGTTGGAGCAGCACGCGGAAGACTACCTTGGCCACGTGCAGCGTCCAGGGGGTTCCTACTGGGAAGGCGCAACCGCCGAAGCGGCCAAAGAGCTTTCCCGACAAGACTTTCAAGCTGTGGCGAAGCTCCGCGACACCATAGATCTTGCCGCCCGACAGATCAGCAACACGGTCAGTTCGTCATTAATGCCACCGCTGGCCAACGCCAAACAGATCATCGCCAACGCCGAGTCCAATCGCGGGGTTCACGTCAACGACGATCTGACCATCACCTACGACCCGCCGGAGGGCACCAACACGGTAGCTGCCGAGGCGAATGCCAGGATCGTGGCCGAAGCGGAGGCCGAGCTAAAGTCTGAAGCCGCAAAATGGTGGGCTGCGGAGAACGCCGTCGCAGACCAGATCGGGAAGGCAGAAACCGCTGCCGGCGACATCATCAACCTCGCCGCGGCGCTGCCCCGCAAATCACCCTCAACCGCCGCGACGGGCAAGCCTCGCATACAGCTCGTCGATCGGCACACTCCCCTGCCCGAGGATCCAGCGCCCATGCCGCCGACCGATCCGCGGATGACGACTGAGCAGGCCCGGGCTGCCTATGGCCAGCTGCAGGGAGAAATCAGTCACCACAATTCGAATCCGCCCCCGGCAAGCGACGCCGGCGCGGTGAATACCTACAACAACAATGCTGATGCGCTGAACGCCCGAAAGGCTGCGCTCGAAGCCGAACTGGGCAAATCGGAGACTGTGCCGGCGCAGAGATCGCACTTCGTGCCCGACTGGGCACACCCGGCACCTGAACACTTGCCGGTGCCAGCTAGCCATCGGTTCGACCTGAGCACCCCTCACGCGCAAGAGCTGGGGACCGATCCTGGCATCGGAGGAAGGTTCCGCCCTGGTGAAGCCGAGACGGGATTACGTGTGGAGGCCGAGCGCGGTATACAGCTGGTACGGAGTCCGCATGAGGGCGTCGACTGGATTGACCCTACGACTGGGAAAACTTACGATGCAATGGGCAATTTTGATCAGAGACATCTCAAAATGAACATATTCCTTCCTGAAATCGAGCGCCACGCCGCCAAGTCCGATTATGTTCCCGTGGATGTTTCTCAATTCAGCGCCGAGCAACGATCTATTATCAGACGATTCATTGTCGAACTTCGCAATCCGAAGGTTTTCATAGTGGGAGACTACGGCAGTGTCGGGTGACATCTTCTTTCTTCAACATAACTGGTCGGGCTCAGGCGCGTCGGTCGAGTTTGTAATGGACTTTTTGGCCAGCCGGGTGCGCGATCCCTCGGTAAGCGAAGAACTATCCGACATGATCCGGGACAACGTAGTCTTGCTGGACCTCAGCGATCCAGCATCTTCAGAACTGGTCGACCTTATCATCGACGAGTTACCAAACCATATCGCCACCTTGGAAGACACCCGGTTGCGAGATCATCTAACAAAAATATTCGCGAATCTACTTTGCTATGCCAGGGAGCAACGCAGCTATAACCGCGATCCAAGCCAAGACACATGTTTCACGATGGGCCCATACCCGGCGCGGTATTTTCGTTTGGACAATCTGATGTCATCAGCGCTGCGCCAGTTGACTAAGACGGACTTTGTCCGCATCGACGTGTCGGACTACACGACCGAGCAACGCGCTCTGGTGCGAGATTACGTCGACAAACTTGGCAATCCGCGGGTACTTGTCGTTGGGGATGATCGACCGACAACGCAGTAGCGACTCAAGTGGCAAAGATGAGGCGGATCTTTGAGTTCTGTTCGCAGCAAAATGCAACAGGTCCGACAGTTGTCAACAGCCGCGCGGTCGAGTCGCAACCTCTGCCACAGGTGACAAGCACTTTGGGCGGCACATGCAGGGAGTTTTGACCTGAGTGAAGCTGAGACAGGTTTG
This sequence comes from Mycobacterium sp., assembly GCA_003987775.1. Taxonomy (GTDB): domain Bacteria; phylum Actinomycetota; class Actinomycetes; order Mycobacteriales; family Mycobacteriaceae; genus Mycobacterium. Next base: position 29,859 of record RXJD01000034.1, on the reverse strand, counting down.
CGGGTGGAAGCCGAGCGAGGAGTCCAGCTTGCGCGAAGCCCGCACGAAGGTATGGACTGGATCGACATAAGGACCGGCAAAGCCTACGACGCGATCGGTAACTTCGACGGAAAATATTTGGATACGGATCAATTCCTCTCCAAATTAACCAACCATCTCGACAAAGCCGATTATGTACCTGTGGATGTGTCGCAATTCAGCGCTGAGCAGCGTTCGGACATCAGAAGGTTTATCGACACGCTCGGCAACCCGAACGTATTAATAGTGGGAGATTACGGCAGTCGCAGGTGACATATTATTTCTGCAACACCATTGGTCGAGTTCACGGGGTGCAGTCCTGTTCGTAATGGAATTTTTGGCCAGTCGTGTGCGTGACCCCTCGATAGGCAGGCACCTTGCCGACATGGCTCGAGCCAACGTCGACCTTCTAGACCTCAGCGATCCGTCGTCTGTCGAACTTGTCGACCTGATTGTCGAAGAATTGCCTGGCTATGTGGCACGTTTGCACAACGCCGAGCAACGTGAATACCTTTCGAGGGTTTTCGCTGACCGGTATAAATACGCCCGAGAGCAGCAGAATTACAACCAAGACCCATTACAAGATACTTACTTCACGATCGGGCCAAACCCAGCCAGGTATTTCCGCCTAGATAACCTCGAGCGGCGCATTTTCTCGCAATTGAGTAAAACGGACTACGTCCGTATCGACGTGTCGGAATACACTCCGGAACAACGCGCGCTGGTGCGCGAATACGTAAAGCACCTGGGAAACCAACGGGTGCTTATCGTGGGCGATGACGACGCAAGACCAATTGATTGGTAACGGATCGATACCCGCGGCTTTTCACACGTAGAACCCGTCGATAACCTGCTTGTTGTTCTGCTCGACCACCGCCCGCTTCAACTTCAGCGACGGCGTGAGTTCCCCTGTGTCGACTGACAATTCGTGGTCGATCAGCTCCCACTTCTTGATGGTCTCCCATCGGTTGAGTTCGCTGTTGAGCTGTTGCACGTAGCCGTCGACCATCTCGCGCACCTTGGCGTTGCGGGTGAGCTCGGCGAACGACATCTCCGAAAGCCCTTGCTCCTGAGCCCATTTGGTCAGCGCGTCACCATCCAGGGCGATCAGCGCGACACAGTAATTGCGCGCTTCCCCGAACACGATGAACTGGCTGGCATACGGGCAGAGCGCCATGAACTTGGCTTCGATGGCCGGCGGTGCGACGTACTTGCCGCCGGACGTTTTGAACAGCTCCTTGATGCGGCCGGTGATGGTGAGGAATCCGTCGGAATCGAGGCTGCCGCGGTCGCCGGTGCGAAGCCATCCGTCCTTCGTCATCGCCTCTTCGGTCTTGTCGGGCAAATGGTGATAGCCGGTCATCACCAACGGACCGTGCAGCTGTATTTCCCCGTTGTCGCCGATGCGCACGTCCGTGCCGTCGAAGGGCAGGCCAACCGTGCCGAGCTTGTAGTTGTCGGGCCGGTTGATGAAGCCGGCGCCGGCGGATTCGGTGAGCCCGTAGCCTTCCAGGACGAGCACTCCGGCGGCGAGGAACCACTCGGCGATCTCCCGGTTAAGAGGCGCGGACCCGGAGACGAAGAATCGCAGCCGGCCACCGAAGACGTCGCGGACCTTGCTGAACACCAGACGGTCGAACAGCTGAACCTGAAGCTTGAGTGGCAGCGGCACCGACCTGCCGTCACGGCGCCGAAGCGATACCTCAAGACCGACGCGGAACGCCTGGTCGAACAGCCGGGCCTTGATGCCACCGGCGCCCTGGCTCGTCATGACGATGCGGGCGTGCGCCTTTTCGAAGATGCGGGGCACCGCGGCCATGAACGTCGGTTTCACTGCGCCCATGTTCTCGACGATCTTGTCGACGCGACCGTCGACCGCGCTGACGAATCCGCAGGCGAGCTGGCTGGCGAGCAGCACCTTCCCGAACGAGTGGGCGAGCGGCAGCCACAGGACGTGCAGGTCGTCTTCGCCGAGGAGTCCCTCGTTGTGAATGAATTCCGCCGCCGACGTCCACGACCGGTGCGCCAAGCGCACCCCCTTCGGACGTCCGGTGGTTCCCGAGGTGTAAATGAGGGTGGCCAGCGACTCGCTGGTCACCGTGGCCGCGGCGTCAACGACCGACGTCGGATGTTCCTGGAGGTACGCGGCGCCGCGGCGGGCGAATTCGTCGAAGGTGATGACCCAGTCGCCGTCGCCCTCGCCGTCCATGACCACGACGAGGCGAACGTCCGGAAGGTCGCCGCGGTTCTCGGCGAGTTTCGCGACCTGCGAGGCGTCCTCGGCGAAGACGATCTGAGACTCCGAGTCGGCCACGATATACGTGGCGTCGGCCGCATGCGTGCTGGGGTACACGGTCGTCGTCGCCGCACCGGCGCACATGACGGCAAGGTCAGCCAGGATCCACTCGTAGCGGGTGCTCGCCATGATCGCGACGCGCTGTTCGGATTCGATGCCCGAGGCGAGCAGCCCTGCCGCGAGTTGCTGCACGCGATCCGCGGTCTCCCGCCAGGTCACCGACACCCACCGGTCGTCGCGCAAGTGCCGAAAAGCCTCCTTGCCGGCTGAAGCGCCGACTCGATCCAGGAACATCGAAGCCAGATTTGCCTTGGGTGCAGCGCTTACCGACGACACGGTCATCCCTTCGTGTTGGCCATCTCACTAGGAAGTATGAGAGCTGCCGACAATGCCAGCTACATCGCACCGGGGCAATGGTCAGCCGCAGGTTTGCGACAGGTTTCCTTTTGCTCAACCAGCCGAAGCATTGGGCTGGATCATCTGCAACGCGGCGACCCGGCCCTGCCGGAGAAACTCGATGACCTCAGCCGCGGTAACCCCGATCTGTTTCTTGTTGGCACGTTCAGGACCGAGCAGAGCGGTGACCGCGGCGCCCAGGACACCGAGAGCATCATCGACGACGACCGGAGCGGCGCCGACCAGCGACATCGCCACCCCGGTAATGAGTCCGTACAGCGCGAACGTCTGATCGGCAATGTCCCAATCGTTGCGCGCCAACGCATTTCGGCGCCAGATCGGAAGTACGGCCTTGAGCACCGCACCGGGTCCCAGCGCGTCGCGAAACGCCACGGAGCGCGGGTCGCGGGCAAGGACGCCGAGCAAGTCTTCATCCTGACTCTGCAGGGCGGCCACCAGTGGCTTGCCGGTCGCGATCTCCAGCATCAGCGGACAGAACTGCGACGGGCGGGCGAGATCGGGTTGCGCGGTAAGTGTCTGGATCAAATCGTCGAGAAGACCGAGGAAGCCGCGGCCGATCAGACCGATCAAGAGGTCTTCCTTGGTCGGCCAGTACAGGTAGACGGTGCCTTTCCCCACGTGTGCCCGCTGCGCGACATCGGCGACGGTGAATCCTTTTGCGCCCCGGCCGAGCAGGAGATCGTTGGCCGCCTCGAGCAGCCTGGCCGCCTTGGCCGAGTGCTGTTCGGGCAGCTCACTCGCGGATCCGCTCACGGGAGTGAATATATCCGCCCGCCCGCCTCCCCGACTAGGCATACTGACCATATTGGTCATTTGGTCAGTGTAGGGCTAGCATCGGATGCGGTGACCCCCGTGAGATGGGATGGAAGATGAGCGATTTGGTCGATCAGTCCGACCGCGTCAAAGCGATGCAGCAGGCGATCTTCGGCGTGGCCGATCGATTGAACCCGGTTGTGGATCTGTGCAAGCCCTACGTCGACGGGATGGACAACCTTCCGCGCGACGGCCGCTTCCTGCTGGTCGGCAACCACACTTCGTGGGGCCTGGGCGAGATTGTCCTGATCCCCTATTTCGTGCACCGCGAACTCGGCGTTCGGGTTCGCGGCCTCGCCTCCCGCACCCTGGAGCAACAGCGCGGCGTCACCGCCGATCTACTTGCCGCGGCCGGTGCAGTGGTCGGCAACCCGGAGAACGGCGCGGAATTGATGAGACACGGCGAAGCGCTCTTGGTGTTCCCGGGAGGCGGTCGCGAGATGCCGAAGTTCAAAGGCGAGGACTACCGGCTGTTCTGGGAGGGCCGTAGCGGCTTCGCGCGCCTGGCCATCGCCCACGACTATCCGATCATTCCGGTCGGACTGGTCGGCGGCGACGACATCTATCACAGCCTCGTGGAACGGAATTCGCGCTGGGGACGGGTCGGCCGCCTGTTCACCAAACATGTTCTGCGCCAACCCGAAGTCAACATCCCCCTCGTCAGAGGTCTCGGGCCGACGCTCGTCCCGCGGCCGCAACGGATGTACATACGATTCGGCGCTCCGATCGACACGCGCAGACCGTCCCGCGTGCCGGCCGCCCAGTGGGAAGCCACCGTCAAGCAGCGCAGCCAAACCGCACTCGAAACCCTGCTCGCCGATCTTCAGCTGCTCCGTGAAACGGACCCGTTCCGGAATCTGAGCCCGCTGGCGTGGCGAAGCGCCGTATCCGGAGCGAGGCCGCGCGAGGACGCGCAGGCCGGTTGACGTAGTCGCCGGCACCGTATAGAACATGATTCATGTTCATGTTTTTCCGTCTGGTCGTCGAAGATGCGCGATGAGCACCGGCCCCGACCCCAACCGCATCGGCGGCATCGAGTGGACTCGGCGCACCAGAGGCCGCCTCACTCGCCGCGAACAGCTGCAACTGCTCGGCGCGATCGTCAACAGCCAGCGTGACTACTTCCTCAACCGGCTGCGCGGCACCCGTCCCCGCACCCGTCCCGGCACCATGGCCCGCGCGACCGATCGCGAGATCCGGCCGCCCGACAGCCGCTTCGCACGCGAGGCAGAGGCCGCCGCGGCGGAACAGAGTCCGGTGATCATCGGCCACAGCTACCGGTCGTGGATATTCGGGCGTGCGCTGGCCGACGTCGATGGCGTCCCCGTAGACGACGAATTGTTATACGCCGGTTGCCTTTTGCACGATCACGGCATCGCGCCCGTCGTGCCGGGTGAGGACTTCACCGTGCGCAGCGCCCGCCGTGCCATCGAGTGCGCCACGTCGGCGCAGCTCGATGATCAAAGGGCAACACAATTGGCCGACGCCATCACCGTGCACACCACCCCCGGCGTCAGTGTCGAGCGCGACGGGCCGCTCGGCTACTACATCCAGACCGGGGCCATGGTGGACATCGTGGGCAACCGCGTATGGGACCTGTCCGCGCGCCTGGTCGACGACACCCTGGCCCGCTACGACAGGAGCGGTTTCACCCGAGAACTGGCAGCGCACTTCACCGCCGAAGCGAAAGCCGTGGGTCGCGGACGTTTCGCGCTGGTGCGCCGCTGCGGTTTCATTCCCCTCATGCATATGGCGCCGTTCGACCAGAAGTGAACATGTCCGGTCAAGCTCACCTGCGCCGCTCGCCAACCCAGCAACGCAGCCGCGCACGCGTCGAACGCATCCTCGACGCGGCCGCGGCGATCGTCGTCGAGCAAGGCCCGGACAGCCTCAAGGTCAGCGACATCGCCACGCGCGCCGGCGTTCCGCTGGGGACGCTGTATCAGTTCTTCGCGCGCAAGGACGACATCGTCTACGCGCTCGCGCAACGCTTCGCCGACCGCTTCGGCGACGTCCTTGAAACAACACTGGCCGATGCCGGCGTCGAGGCCGACTGGCGGGTGCTGCTCGACCGCCTGCTGGATGCCTACGCCGGCTTCTACCGCAGCGAACCGGCGCTTCGGGAGCTCTGGGTCGGCGCGCGCCTGAATCCGGACTTCATCCGCGCCGACCACGAACACAACAACACCCGATTCGCCGCAACGCTCGCCGACCTGCTGGGCCCTCGCGCACACGTGCCGCACGACGAACTTGCGCTGATGATCTACGTCAGCTGGGAGGCCAGCCAGGCTCTCCTCGAAACGGCTTTCCGTGTCGATCCCACCGGAGACCCGGCGATCATCGAGCAGGCCAAAGTCATGGCCGCTCGATATCTGTCCCCGGCGTTCGAAGAGCGTTAACAAACGGGATCCGGTTGCACGACCTGAGACACTGTTGCGCCAGTTTGGCCATCAACGAAGGCGCCAATGTCACAGTGGTCCAACGGCTTCTGGGCCATGAATCGACGGCGCAGGCGTTAGACCGGTATGGCGACTTCGCTGATGACCTGGATGCAATCGCCACCGCTTTCGATTCCGCCGCGGACGCGCTGTGGACAGTTCCGGAGCGCGATCACATCGCTCGCGCCCGAAACCGGCCCTGAACTGCTGGTGGCAGGTACTGGATTCGAACCAGTGTAGCTTTCGCGACGGATTTACAGTCCGCTCCCATTGGCCGCTCGGGCAACCTGCCGCCTAGCAGGGTACAACGACCGGGTAGACAGTTCACAAACGGGCAGCACTGAAGAAGGGACGCAGCGCATGGCGGACTCATCGTTCGACATCGTCAGCAAGATCGACCGGCAGGAAGTCGACAACGCACTCAACCAGGCCGCCAAGGAACTGTCCACGCGCTTCGACTTCCGCGGGACGGACACCAAAATCGCGTGGAAAGGCGAAGAAGGTATCGAGCTGACCTCGTCCACCGAGGAGCGGGTCAAGGCCGCGCTCGACGTCTTCAAGGAGAAGCTGATCCGCCGCGACATCTCGCTGAAGTCCTTCGAGGCCGGCGAACCGCAGGCCTCCGGCAAGACCTATAAGTTGACCGGCACCCTCAAGCAGGGCATCAGCAGTGAGAATGCCAAGAAGATCACCAAGCTCATCCGCGACGAAGGGCCCAAGACGGTCAAGACCCAGATCCAGGGCGACGAGGTCCGGGTGACCAGCAAGAAGCGCGACGACCTGCAGGCCGTCATTTCGATGCTCAAGCAGGCCGACCTCGATGTCGCGCTGCAGTTCGTCAATTACCGGTAGCCGAGCCCGCGTCAGCGGCATCGAGCCTGCGTCAGCGGCGCGATTCTTCGACGAACTGCAGCCCTGAGCGCAGGCTCGACGCGAAACCCAAGAGCCGAAGGTCCCTGGCCCGACCAACCGGTGGGTGCCTACTCTGGTGACGGCATCCCCAGGAGACAAGCGAGGTTCACGATGACCGTGACTCCCCACCAGGCCGAGCACAAGCCATCTGAGACCGACTACGTCGACGTCCTCATCGTCGGCGCCGGCATCTCCGGCCTCGGTGCGGCCTACCGCATCCTGCAGCGCAACCCGGGGCTCAGCTACGCGATCCTGGAGCGGCGCGACCGGATCGGCGGCACCTGGGACCTGTTCCGGTATCCCGGCGTTCGCTCGGACAGCAGCATCTTCACGCTCAGCTTCCCGTACGAGCCGTGGACCCGCGAGGAAGGCGTCGCCGACGGCGACCACATCCGTGAGTACCTGTCGAACATGGCCCACAAATACGGCATCGACGAACACATCCGTTTCCACAGCCACGTCCGGGGCGCGGACTGGGATTCCGCCACCGACACCTGGACCGTCACCTTCGAGCAGGACGGCGTCAGCAAGGAGTGCCGCAGCCGGTTCGTGTTCTTCGGCAGCGGCTACTACGACTACGACGCGGGCTACACCCCCGACTTCCCCGGCATCGAGCAGTTCGCGGGCACTGTCGTGCATCCGCAGCACTGGCCGGAAGACTTGGACTACACCGGCAAGACGGTCGTGGTGATCGGCAGCGGAGCGACCGCGGTGACGCTGATCCCGTCGATGGCCGAAAAGGCCGGCAAGGTGATCATGCTGCAACGTTCGCCGACGTATCTGATTTCGGCGTCGAAGTACAGCAAGTTCGCCTGGCTCAGCCGAAAGCTGCTGCCCCGCAGAGCAGCTCACCTGACCATCCGCTTCTACAACGCACTGATGGAAGGGGTGCTGTGGTTCCTGTCGCGCAAGACCCCACCGCTGATCAAGTGGATGCTGCGCCGCAAGGCAATTCAGAACCTGCCGGAAGGTTATGACGTCGACACCCACTTCAGGCCCAAGTACAACCCCTGGGACCAACGGCTGTGCCTGATCCCGGACGCCGACCTGTACCAGGTTGTCGCCGACGGCCGCGCCGAGGTGGTCACCGATCACATCGACCGGTTCGACGCCACCGGCATCGTGCTGAAATCCGGGCGGCATCTCGACGCCGACGTCATCGTCACTGCCACCGGCCTGCAGTTGCTGGCCCTCGGCGGCGCCACAATCAGCATCGACGGCGTCGAGATCAACCCCAGGGACCGCTTCGTCTACAAGGCCCACATGCTCGAGGACGTGCCCAACCTGTTCTGGTGCGTGGGCTACACGAACGCGTCGTGGACGTTGCGGGCGGACATGACCGCGCGGGCTACCGCCAAGCTGTTGGCGTACATGGCCGAGCATGGCTACACGCACGCCAGCCCCCACCTTGGCGATGAGTCGATGACCGAGAAACCGGCGTGGGACATTCAGGCCGGTTACGTCAAGCGGGCGCTGCACGCGCTGCCGAAGTCGGGCACCAAGCGGCCGTGGAACGTGCGGCAGAACTACTTTGCCGATGCGATCGACTACCGCTTCGACCGTATCGACGAGGCCATGGTGTTCGGCCGGGCTGCCGACCGTGCCGCGCTGGCCGGTTAAGCGGACGCCCCGAGCGAAATTTTCTTGCCGCAGTTCGGGCAGAACTTCTCGGCGTGGTGATGCTGCGCGCCGCAGTTGGCGCAGAAGTGCGGCTCGTCATCCCCCGCCGGAGGAACCAGTCCCAGCGATCGCACCGTGCCGGCTGCGTCGTCGTCATCGGGCGGTGCGACCGCTTCGGTCTCGGCTTCCGCGCGTCGTTGCCGCCGGTTCCTGATCACCAGCACCGTCAACCAGCTGCCGACGATGAGCACGAGCAATCCGCCACTGGCGATGTACCACAACAGGTTTGACCGCTCGAATATCGATGTGTCGCCGTATTGCTGGCGCAGATTGGCCGCGCTGGTCTTGAGGTCGGCAGCACCGGGGTAGTCGGGCGAAAGCGTGAGGGCGAGGTCGAAGTCTTTGATGGCGTCGCTGTAGCGGCCCTCGTAGTAGTGGGTGAGTCCCTGGCGGTACGACTGGTCAGCGGGACCGAGCGTGCCCTTGACGGCCTTGGCCGCCATCATCGTTGCGAGCGTGTCCGCAGGCGCGATGAAGTTGAACGGCTGCGGTTCGCCGGCCGGGCCGAAGCTGTTGACGCCGATCACCTTTCCGCTGAGGTCGACGGTCGGGCCGCCGCTCATGCCCTCGGCGACGGCGGCGTCGATCTCATACACCGGGCTGGTTTTCACCTTCGACTTCTTGCTCACCTTGCCGCTCTTGTTGGTGGGGTCGAGCGACCGGCCGGTCAGCCGGGCGGTGGGTTCGGCGTATCCGACGGCCAGTACCGGTGTGCCGATGCCGACCGCGGCATCGGTGGTGAGTTCCGACGACGGCAGATTGTGTTTGTCCACCTTGAGCAGCGCAACATCGCCCTTGCCGATCGGCCGGAAATCGACGACGGTGGCGGGCATCTTCTCGGCGATCTTGGTGCCGGTGCCGTAGATCAGCGTGAGGTTCACCTGCGGGCCCTGACCAGCCAGTGTGCCTTCCACCCGCGCGTTCTTCGCCAGATAGTCCAGGGTCGCAAGCGGGTCCTGGCTCACTGGCGAGTCCGGATATTGGGCCTGATATTCGCCGACGGCCTTCTTGAGTATCTGCTCTTTCGCCGTATCGGGGTCGGCGCAGTGGCCCGCGGTGGCCACCCAGCCGTCGGGGTTGACGACGAATCCGGTGCAGTTCCACGTCACGACGAACGGCGCGTTCGAACCTGCGCCGAAGAACGACAGCGCCTTGCCGTCGGGCAGCCGCACCATGCCGTACGCCTCGGCGGCCAGGAACATGACGGCCGGCCGTATCCGCGCCGCCGCAATCTGTTCGGCGTTGGCCTGCGGCCGACCGTCGTCGGCGACTGCACTCGCGGGCCACGCCACCGAAACGACGAGCGCGACAGCGGCGAGCAATGCTCGGCATGACATCACTCCTTTACCTTTCCGGTGTCCGCACCTCAGCGGAAAGGGCCCGAAGTCCTCTGCCCGTGGGTCGTTGGTATTCGAGGTTCACAGCAATAGGGTGAAGTTCATGGCAGCTGAGAAGCGCGAACCCAATGTCGTTGTCCTCGGTGGCGGTTCCTGGGGCACCACCGTGGCCTCAATCTGCGCGCGCCGCGGGCCGACCCTGCAATGGGTTCGGTCTGAGGAGACAGCCAAGGACATCAACGAAAACCACCGCAACAGCCGCTACCTCGGCAACGAGGTGGCGCTGAGCAGCTCGCTGCGCGCCACCACCGACTTCGCCGAAGCCGCCAATTGCGCCGACGTTCTGGTCATGGGTGTGCCTTCGCACGGATTCCGCGGCGTGCTGACCGAGCTGGCCAAGGAACTGCGGCCCTGGGTGCCGGTGGTCTCCTTGGTGAAGGGCCTCGAGCAGGGCACCAACATGCGGATGTCGCAGATCATCGAGGAGATCCTGCCCGGGCATCCGGCGGGCATTCTGGCCGGACCGAACATCGCCCGCGAGGTGGCCGAGGGTTACGCCGCCGCCGCGGTGCTGGCCATGCCGGACCAGCACCTGGCCACCCGGCTGTCGACGATGTTCCGCACCCGGCGGTTCCGCGTTTACACCACCGACGACGTGATCGGCGTCGAGATGGCGGGAGCGCTCAAGAATGTCTTCGCCATCGCGGTCGGAATGGGCTACTCGCTGGGCATCGGCGAGAACACCCGGGCCCTGGTGATCGCCCGGGCACTGCGCGAGATGACCAAGCTGGGAGTGGCGATGGGCGGCAACGCCGAGACTTTTCCCGGCCTGGCCGGCCTCGGTGACCTGATCGTCACCTGTACCAGCCAGCGCAGCCGCAACCGTCACGTCGGCGAACAGTTGGGTGCGGGCAAACCGATCGACGAGATCATCGCGTCGATGAACCAGGTCGCCGAGGGCGTCAAGGCCGCGAGCGTCATCATGGAGTTCGCTGACGAGTTCGGGTTGAACATGCCGATTGCGCGCGAGGTCGACGCGGTGATCAACCACGGCTCCACCGTCGAGCAGGCTTACAGTGGCCTGGCCGCCGAGGAGCCCGGACACGAGGTGCACGGCTCGGGATTCTGACCCCAAGCGCCATCAGGCGCTGATCAAGTGCGGCGCATAGAAAATTTGCGTTCGCTATGCACCCCGCGCGTCCGGTTGCCGGTGCCAGCGGCCCACCCTACCGTCAATCAGAGTCGGCAGACGAGCTGCCCGGAACATCGCCGTTTCGAGTGGAATCGTATTCGCTTGCGCCTCAGGGTGTTACGGCTACGGGATAGATCGCGATACGGGGCGGACGGCGCAAGATCCCCCGCTAGATCAGACGAGGGAGCCTCCGATGCGACAGACCGACGAGTCACGAAGCGAGCGATGGCGATCGGTCATCCGGCACGACCTGCCGGCCTCACTGGTGGTTTTCCTGGTGGCACTGCCTTTGTCGCTGGGCATCGCCATCGCCTCCGACGCTCCGGTGCTCGCCGGCCTGATCGCCGCGATCGTCGGTGGCGTCGTAGGCGGCGCCCTGGGCGGATCACCGTTGCAGGTGAGCGGTCCGGCCGCTGGCCTGACCGTGATCGTCGCCGATCTGATAGCCGAATTCGGCTGGGGCATAACTTGTTTCATCACAGCAGTCGCGGGCCTAATGCAGGTTCTGCTGGGGCTTAGCCGGGTAGCCCGTGCGGCGCTGGCGATTTCGCCCGTGGTGGTGCATGCGATGCTGGCCGGCATCGGAATCACCATCGCGCTGCAGCAAACCCATGTGCTGCTCGGTGGTGAGTCGCACAGTTCGGCATGGGCCAACGTGGTCGAGCTGCCGGCTCAGATCCTCGGAGCTCACCGCCCGGGGCTCTTCCTCGGGCTGCTGGTGATCGCGATCATGGTCGCGTGGCGCCGGGCCCCGGCGAAGCTGGCCGCCGTTCCGGGTCCGCTGGTCGCGATCGTGGTGGTGACCGTCATCTCGGTGGTGTTTCCGTTCACCGTTTCCCGGATCACCCTGGAAGGCTCGGTGATCGAGGCATTGCAGTTGCCCGCCATTCCGCACGGCAACTGGGGGGCGGTGGTGATCGGCATCATCACCGTCACGCTCATCACGAGCGTGCAGAGTCTGCTGACCGCCGTCGCCACCGACCGGATGCACAGCGGACCGCGCACCAATCTCGACCGTGAATTGATCGGACAGGGCGCCTCGAACATCGTCTCGGGCGCCATCGGTGGCCTGCCGATCGCCGGTGTGATCGTGCGCAGCTCAGCGAACATCAAGGCCGGGGCCAAAACGAGTGCCTCGACGATCCTGCACGGCTTCTGGATCCTGCTGTTCGCCCTGCCCTTCGCCGGGCTGATCGAAGAGATCCCCAGCGCCGCACTGGCCGGGCTGCTGATCGTCATCGGAATTCAGCTACTACAGCCCGCGCACATCGAAACCGCGGTGAAGACCGGCGATTTCGCTATCTACCTGGTGACCATCGTCGCCGTCGTCTTCCTCAACCTGCTGCACGGCGTCCTGATCGGCCTGGTCCTGGCCATCGCGATCACCGGATGGCGGGTGGTCCGCGCCAAGGTGGAGGCCATCCCGGATGCTGATCAGTGGCGCGTGACGATCGAGGGCGCCTGCACCTTCCTGAGCCTGCCGCGCCTGACTCGCGTACTGGCCGAGGTGCCCCGCGGCAGCACGGTGACCCTGCACATCGCCGTCAGTTACCTCGATCACGCTGCGCACCAATCGATTACCGACTGGCAGCAGCAGCATCAGTCCACCGGGGGAACGGTTCACATCGACGGACTGCTCGAGCGCGGGCATCCGCCGCGCACAGCCGTGGTGTCGCTGGTCGGACGCGAAGCGCCCGAAGCGGCGGCTTGATCAGCCGCGTGCCATCTGCTCCAGCCGCCGGATGCGGTCCTCGATCGGCGGGTGCGTCGAGAACAACGACCCGATGCGCTCGCCGGCCCGGAAGGGGTTGGCGATCATCAGGTGAGCCTGGTTGGCAAGCTGCGGCTCCGGTGGCAACGGGGCCATCTGCACGCCGCCGGAGATCTTGCGCAGCGCAGACGCCAGGGCGAGCGGGTCGCCGGTCAGCATCGCCCCCGACTCGTCGGCCTGATATTCCCGGGAGCGCGACACCGCCAGCCGCACGACCGTCGCGGCGATCGGGCCGAGCAACGAAACCAACAGCATCGCAAAGGGATTGACGCCACCTTCACGGTTACCGCCGAAGGCGCCGAACCACATGGCCATGTTGGCCAGGGCGGTGACCACCGACGCGAGCGCACCTGCCACGCAGGAGATCAGGATGTCGCGGTTGTAGACGTGCGACAGCTCATGACCCAAAACGGCACGCAACTCGCGCTCGTCGAGAATACGCAGGATGCCGGTGGTGCAACAGACGGCTGCATTGCGCGGATTGCGGCCGGTGGCGAATGCGTTGGGCGCGTTGGTGTCGCTGATGTACAGCCGCGGCATGGGCTGATGGGCGGCGGTGGCCAGCTCGCGCACGATCCGGTACATCGCGGGGTACTGCAATTCCGACACCGGTACGGCGTGCATGGCGCGCAACGCCAGCTTGTCGCTGTTGTAGTAGGTGTAGACGTTGATCCCGACGGCGAACAGGGTCGCGATGATGAGGGCCGTCCTGCCGAACAACGCGCCGACGAACACGATCATCGCGGACATACCGACCAACAGCAGGAAGGTCTTCAGCCTGTTGGCATGCGGATGCCAGGTCATGAGTGGGTGTCCTCCTACGAGTTGATTACAGCCGAATAACGCGTGGGAGGACGGTTCAGGTTCCGATCCGTGCGGATCGGTTCAGCCGTGCCGGCTGACGGTGTAGTCGACCAGCGCCTGCAGCGCGTCGCGGCCGGGAGATTCGGGCAGCAGGCTCAACTCGTGGTGGGCCCGGTCGGCGTACCCCGCCAGCGTCTGCTTGGCCTGGGCCATGCCGGGCGATTGGCGTAGCAGGGCCAGCGCCTCCAGCACCTCGTCGTCGTTGTGGATGGGTCCGGCGAGCAGTTCGCGCAGTCGCGCGCCGTCGGGCTCCGTCTGCTGCAGCGCGTAGAGCATCGGCAGCGTTCGCACACCTTCGCGCAGGTCGGTGCCGGGCACCTTGCCGGACTCGTCGGACTCGCTGTCGATGTCGATGATGTCGTCGGCGATCTGGAATGCGGTGCCGACGATGCCACCCAGTCGGCTCAGCCGTTCGATCTGGTCGTCGTCGGCGCCGGAGAACATGCCGCCGAACCGGCCCGCGGCGCCGATCAGGCTGCCCGTCTTCTCGTGGACCACCCGCAGGTACTGCTCGATGCGGTCCACCCCTTCGGGGGTGCCGCGGGTCTCCCGCATCTGACCCGTCACCAGCTCGGCAAATGTGTCGGCGACGATCCGCACGGCCTCCGGCCCCAGCCGCGACACCAATCGCGACGCCGTCGCCAGCAGGTAGTCGCCGGCCAGGATGGCGACGTTGTTGCCCCAGCGCGCGTTGGCACTGGGCGCTCCACGACGGACCTCCGCCTCGTCCATCACGTCGTCGTGATACAGCGTCGCCAGGTGAATCAGCTCCACCACGGCCCCGGCCAGGGTCACGTCCGCGTTGTCCGGATCCGGGCCGGTTTGTGCGGACAGGACCGTGAACAGGGGGCGGAACCGCTTGCCGCCGGCCTGGAACAGATGCAGCAGCGATTCGGTCATCACCTCGTCGGAACCGCGCAGCTCAGCGTCCATGAGTTGCTCGACCCGCGCGACACCGTCTCGCACAGTCGCGGCGAATCCGGCGTCGCCGAAGTCAACGCCCGCCACCACCGTCGCCGGAGTTCTCATTCGACCAACATACTGGTGGGCGTGGAGAACGCAGTCCCCAGAGCCCTGCGCGCGCAGGTGGTGGTGGTAGGCGCCGGACCGGCCGGGTCGGCGGCGGCTGCCTGGGCCGCCCGGGCGGGCCGGGATGTCCTTGTCATCGATTCGGCCAGCTTCCCCCGCGACAAAGCCTGCGGCGACGGGCTGACACCGAGGGCCATCCTCGAGATGGAGCGGCTGGGCTTGGGCGACTGGCTGTCCAGCCGCATCCGGCACCACGGCCTGCGCATGAGCGGTTTCGGCGGCGAGGTGGAAGTGCGCTGGCCGGGCCCGTCGTTCCCGCCACACAGCAGCGCGGTGGCCCGCCTGGAGCTCGACGACCGGATCCGCAAGGTCGCCGAGGAATCCGGGGCGCGCATGCTGCTGGGAACCAAAGCGGTTGGAGTGCATCATGACTCGTCTCGGCGGGTGACATCGGTAACATTGGCCGACCGCACCGAGGTGGTGTGCGATCAGCTGATCGTGGCCGACGGTGCGCGCTCGTCGCTGGGCCGCAAACTGGGCCGGCGCTGGCATCAGGAGACGGTGTATGGCGTCGCCGCCCGCGGGTATCTGGCCACGCCACGCAGTGACGACCCGTGGCTGACCTCACATCTGGAGCTGCGCTCCCCCGACGGCGCCGTGCTGCCCGGCTACGGCTGGATCTTCCCGTTGGGCAATGGCGAAGTGAACATCGGCGTGGGGGCGTTGTCGACGACCAAGCGGCCGGCCGATCTGGCGCTGCGGCCGCTGATCTCCTACTACACCGACCTGCGGCGCGACGAATGGGGATTCGAGGGCCCGCCGCGGGCGGTGGCGTCGGCGTTGCTGCCGATGGGGGGCGCGGTGTCGGGGGTGGCCGGACCGAACTGGATGCTGATCGGCGATGCCGCGGCATGCGTGAACCCGCTGAACGGCGAGGGCATCGACTACGGGCTGGAGACGGGGCGGCTGGCCGCCGAGATGCTGGAATCGCCCGACTTTTCCCACTTGTGGCCGGCACTGCTGACCGACCACTACGCCCGCGGTTTCTCGGTGGCGCGCCGGCTGGCGTTGCTGCTGACCTTCCAGCGGTTCCTGCCGGCGACCGGGCCGATCGCGATGCGCTCCACGACGTTGATGCGCATCGCCGTGCGGACGATGGCCAACCTGGTCACCGACGAGGACGCCGACTGGGTGGCACGGGCGTGGCGCGGCGGTGGGCGGGCTTCGCGGCTCATCGACCGCCGCCCGCCGTTCAGCTAAGGGCCCCCAGTTGAGCCGAGCAGACACAAAATCGCACGATTTGGCGCCGCGCCGTGCGATTTCGCGTCTGCTCGCGCCATGTGGGTGACCTTCGCTCGCATATCAAGCTGATTGACATATATCAGGCAGGTTGATATCTTTGTGGGTATGACTTCACCGATGGATCTCCAGTTCGAACAGGCCTACCGAGGCGAATCCAGCGAGCTCGGCGAGGGCGCCCGCCCGCCGTGGAGCATCGGGGAACCTCAGCCCGAGTTGGCCGCCCTGATCGAGCAGGGCCGCTTCCGCGGCGACGTCCTCGACGCGGGCTGCGGGGAGGGCGCCATCTCACTGGCGCTGGCCGAGCGCGGACACACCACCGTCGGCCTGGACGCCTCCCCCACCGCCATTAAGCTGGCCACCGCCGAAGCGCAGCGGCGCGGACTGGCGAGCGCCAGCTTCGCGGTCGCCGACATCAGCGACTTCAGCAGCTATCCCGCCGGGTTGACCGGCCGGTTCCAGACGATCGTCGACTCAACTCTTTTCCACTCGATGCCCGTCGAGTTGCGCGAGGGCTACCAGCAGTCGATCGTGCGCGCCGCGGCGCCGGGCGCGTCGTATTTCGTGCTGGTCTTCGACAAGGCCGCGGTAGCCGAGGGGCCGATCAACGCGGTCACGTCCGACGAGCTGCGGGAGGTCGTCTCCAAGTACTGGGTGATCGACGGCATCCGGCCCGCGCGCATTCACGCGCAGTTGCCCGCGGATGTGCCGGCGATGTCCGGCTTCGAGGCCCGTGACGAATCCAGTGGCCGCAAATCGGTCGGCGCCTGGCTGCTATCGGCCCATCTGGGCTGATAGCGGACCTGATCGCAAACCTCGTTCCAGGTGTATAGTCCGCCTAATGAACGCATTTAAGCTGGGTGCTTTCGCGGCCATGGCGGTCGCCGCCATCGGAGTGGCGGCACCCGCCCAGGCCGACGACTACGACGCCCCGTTCAACGCTCAATTGCACACCTACGGCATCTACGGCCCGCAGGACTACAACGCCTGGCTGGGCAAGATCAGCTGCCAGCGCATCGAGCGCGGCGTGGATGGGGATCCCTACAAGTCGGCCACGTTCCTGCAGCGCAATCTGCCGCGGGGCACCACCCAGGGACAGGCTTTCCAGTTCCTCGGCGCGGCGCTCGACCACTACTGCCCCGAGCAGGTCGGCTTTTTACAGCGGGCGGGTACTTAACGCGCTCGGATTACCGAGGCTGTAGATCTGCAGAGGAAGTGCGAGTGGATCCCTGCAAGAACGCAGGCTCGGCGCACGCGGTGCGTCGCCCGTCCTGCTAACGGAAGCTCACCCTCCCGAGTCAGAGCGGCTTGTACGCGGCGTGCAACGCCACAATCCCACCGGTGAGATTGCGCCACCGCACCGCCGACCACCCCGCGCGCACGATCTCCTGTGCGAGGGCCTCCTGGTCGGGCCAGGCCCTGATCGACTCCGCCAGGTAGACGTACGCGTCGGGATTGCTGGACACCGCGCGCGCCACCCGCGGCAGCGCCTGCATCAGATACTCCTTGTACGCTGTCGCGAACAAAGGGCTTGTGGGAGTGGAGAATTCGCATACCACCAACCGGCCGCCGGGCCGGGTGACGCGGGCCATCTCGCGCAGGCCGGCCGGGAAGTCGGCCACGTTGCGCAAGCCGAAGCTGATCGTCACCGCGTCGAACACGTCGTCGGCGAACGGCAACCGGGTTGCGTCGCCGGCGACCTTGGGCACAGCACGGGCGCTGCCCGCCCCGAGCATGCCGACCGAGAAATCCGCCGCTACGCACCACGCCCCGGACTTCGCCAACTCGACCGTCGACACCGCGGTGCCTGCGGCCAGATCCAGCACCTTCTGCCCCGGCCCGATCTTCAGGGCCGCGCGGGTGGCACGCCGCCAGAAGCGGTCCTGGCCCAGCGAGAGCACGGTGTTGGTGATGTCGTATCGGCGGGCGACCCCGTCGAACATCGACGCGACGTCCCGGGGATCCTTGTCGAGGTCGGCGCGGCTCACGCCTGAAACGCTACCCGTCCGCCGAATGGGGGAATTCGTCGCCGGTCGATGCGTTGCAAGACTGCGTGAGCGAAAAAGTTTGGTTTATCACCGGTACATCGCGAGGTTTCGGACGAGAGTGGGCCACCGCCGCCCTGAAACGTGGCGACAAGGTGGCCGCCACGGCGCGCAACACGGCATCCCTGGACGACCTGGTCGGCCAATACGGCGACGCGCTGTTGCCGATTCAGCTCGACGTCACCGACCGGGATGCGGACTTCGCGGCCGTCAAGCAGGCCCATGACCACTTCGGGCGCCTGGACATCGTGGTGAACAACGCCGGTTACGGTCAGTTCGGGTTCATCGAGGAAGTGTCCGAACAGGACGCGCGCGACCAGCTCGAAACCAACGTGTTCGGCGCCCTGTGGATCACCCAGGCCGCTTTGCCCTACCTGCGGGCGCAGCGCAGCGGGCACATCATTCAGGTGTCGTCGATCGGCGGCATCACCGCGTTCCCCGACGTCGGCATCTACCACGCCTCCAAATGGGCGCTGGAAGGTTTCTCGCAGGCGCTGGCGCAGGAGATCGCACCGTTCGGCGTGCACGTCACGCTGATCGAACCCGGCGGCTTCGACACCGACTGGGCCGGATCGTCGTCCCGGCGGGCCGAGCGCCTGCCGGACTATGCCGACGTCCACGCCAAGCAGGACGAGTGGCGCAGCAAGCGGTGGGCCAGCCCCGGTAATCCGTCGGCATCGGCGGAGGCGTTGCTGAAGGTGGTGGACGCCGACGAGCCGCCGCTGCGGGTGTTCTTCGGGGCCACCCCGTTGGCGACGGCGAAAGCCGACTACGAAAACCGGCTGCGCACCTGGGAGCAGTGGCAATCGGTGGCCGAGTTGGCGCAGGGCTAGCGGGATTCAGGCCCGACGACGCGGGAAGGCCCGCACCCCGGCCGCCGGCGACAACACCGCCTCGTAGTGACCGAGCAACTCGTCGCAGATCACCGGCCAGCTGCGCCCCAGCACACTGCGCCGGGCGGCCTGCGAATAGCGCTGCCGTTCGGCAAGCAGATGCGCGACGGCACCGGGTAGCCGCGCCTCGAACTCGGCCACCGGCAGCAGCAGGCCGGTGCGGCAGGGTGCGACGAGGTCGCGCGGGCCGCCGGCGTCGGGGGCGATGACCGGCAACCCCGACGCCAGCGCTTCCTGCACGACCTGACAGAACGTCTCGTGCTCGCCGGGATGCACGAAGACGTCCATGCTCGCGTACGCTGCGGCGAGTTCGTCGCCGTACAGCGCACCGGTGAAAACCGCTGCGGGCATTGACTTCTCGAGTTTGGTCCGATCAACACCGTCACCGACGATCACCAGCTGCACGTTGCCGGCGCCCGCGAGCGTAGCGAGCCGTTCCACGTGCTTCTCCGGGGCGAGCCGACCGACAAAGCCGACGACCGGCCGGCCGTTGGGAGACCAATGCCGGCGCAGCCTCTCGTCGCGGGCCGACGGCGCGAACCGGATCAGGTCAACACCGCGCGCCCACCGGTGTACGCGCGGGAAGCCCTGCGCGGCAAGACTTTCCATGGTTGGTGTGGACGGCGCCAGAGTACGGTCGGCGCGGCTGTGCAGGTGCCGGAACCAGGCCCAGGCGGCGCGGGTGGTCATCGGGATGCCGTAGCTCGCCGCGAAACCCGGCACGTCGGTCTGGTAAACGGCCACCGTCGGGACACCGAGCCGGCGCGCGGCCAGCATCCCTCCGTAACCGAGCAGCGCCGGTGAGGCCAGGTGCACGACGTCAGGATCGAATCCCCGCAGCACCCGCAGCAGGCGCGGGGTGGGGACGCCCAGCGGAAGCGTGGTCACTTTGGGGAACATCCGCGACGGTGTCCGGTGGATCCGGACGCCGTCGTAGACGCGGTCGGCGCGGGATTCACCGGGCGGGTTGTCCGGGGCGATGACTAGGGCTTCGTGACCGGTACGACGCAGATGCTCGAGAACCCGGACGACCGAGTTACTCACACCGTTGACCTGAGGCAGGAACGATTCGGCGACGATTGCAACGCGCACGCCACCACACTGGCAGCAGCGACTGTCGACCAGGTTGCCGCGGGGAATACGCGACGCGAAATCTGATCGCGCTATGACTCGGCTTGGTTCAGCCGCTTGTCCAGCACGGCCAGCAGGATCAACGCCCCCGCACCGATCAGCCAGGCCACCACGGCGATCGATCCTGCCGGGATGATCGCCAGGCCCGCGTTGCGGTGCTGCACCCGAACCAGATTCGGGTCCTTCTTGTTGTATTCGACATAGATCCGCATGCCGGTGGCCAATTCGGACGGGTACAACACGCCGAGTTCCGGCCGATAGGTGACGCGGTCCGGGGTGACGAACTCGATAGTCGAACGTCGTGGCCCGGCGCTGAGCACCTCCGCCTGGGCGACGCCCATATTGCGTTTGATCGCCAGGTCGTTACGCCACGCGCCCGCCACCAGCAGGATCGACTGCAACGTGACGAGCAGGATGACGATCAGCACGGCGATTCGCGCCCACCGCACCACCATTCGGGGCCGGGTGTCCGGCAGTTCCTCCGTGGTGCCGTGAATCAGGATGCGCAGCACCTGTTTCGGCGCGACAGTGAGTCTTCTCACAGAGCGGCCTTGATGGCTGCGTGCAGCCGCCGCAGCGACGACCGGTCGGCCTTGACCTCCAATACCCGCATACCGCCACCGGGCTCGTCGAGAGCGGCCGCCAGCTGGTCGAGTTCTATCTGTCGGCTCTCTACGTGGTACGCGCGGCACAGCGCGCCGACGTCCACGTCGTGCGGGGTGCCGAAGATCCGGGCCGACACGTCCGAGAACCTCGGGTCGCCCTGCTCGAGCAGTTCGAAGATGCCGCCGCCGTTGTCGTTGGACACCACGATGGTCAGGTTTCGCGGGGTCGGTTCAGTAGGCCCGATCAGCAACCCCGAACTGTCGTGCACGAACGTCAGGTCACCGATGAGCGCGACGGTGCGTGGCGGGTCCTCGGGGTTGCCGATCCGCTCATACGCGAGCGCGGCTCCGATGATGGTGGATACGGTGCCGTCGATGCCGGCCACGCCACGGTTGGACCGCACCTGGATCCCACGATTGTCCAGCCCGGCCAGTGCGGCGTCACGAACCGGGTTCGACGCACCGAGTACGAGCTGATCCCCGAGGTGCAACGCATCGGCGACCGCGGCGGCCACGTGCAGGCCGGTGGTGAGCGGGTGCTCGGCAAGTTGGCCCCGCACTGCAGCGACGGCGTGCCGGTTGAGTTCGGCGCAGCGGCGCAGCCACGCCGGGTCGGGAGCTCCGGTGGTGATTGCCCGGGTGCCGTTGGCCTGCGAGTTGCCCGACACGTCGGGCCAGCGCGGCCCCGTCGTCAGCGCGAACACCGGCACTGCCGAATCGGCAAGCAGCGCCGACACCGGGCGGTGCAGCGTGGGGCGGCCCAGCATGATCACCTGTTGCGGGTGCAGCAGCGGCAACGCCAGGGGATGCAGCGGGTTGGCGACAGGTGGCGCCGTGGGCTCCGCGACGGTCGGCAGCGCGGCCAGGTTGGGGTGCACACCCGCGCCGTGGCCGGCGACGACGACCGTATCGGGCGTGAGGTCGATCTCCAGCGGTTGATCGAAGGTGACCGGTGGCGTGTAGGTCCACGGCCTGCCGTCGGGGCGCCCGGCCGGAGTGGGCGCATTCACGTGCTCGGCGTCCGGTACCAGAGGTTCGCGCAGCGGGATGTCGAATTGCACGGGCCCGGCGTTGGCCGTGCGAGAACCCTTGGCGGCCACCAACACTCGGCAGGTCGCCGAGCGCCAGGCGGCGTTGAGAGCGGGCAACCGCTCGGCCGAGCCCTCGGCCAGGCCCAGGCTGATGGTGGCCCGCACCTGAGAGCCGAAATAGCCGAGTTGTTCCATGGTCTGGTTGGCGCCGGTGCCCAGCAGCTCATACGGCCGGTTGGCGGACAGCACGATCAGCGGCACCCGGGCGTAGTTGGCCTCGACCACCGCCGGTCCGAGATTGGCGACCGCGGTGCCCGACGTCATGGCGATGCAGACCGGCGCGTTCGCACCGATAGCCAGGCCGATGGCCAGGAAGCCGGCGGTGCGCTCGTCGATACGCACGTGCAGCCGGAGCCGGCCCGCCCGGTCGGCGTCCTGCAGTGCGAAGGCCAGCGGCGCGTTGCGTGAGCCGGGGCACAGCACCACGTCGCGCACGCCGCCGCGAATCAGTTCGTCGACGACGACGCGCGCCTGGGTCGTCGAGGGGTTCACCTCTACAGGGTGTCACAACCGGCGACCGGTTACGGAGCGAGCCGATCAGTTGGATCTGCGGTTATGCCGCTGGCCGATGGCGACGTCTTTGCAGGTTTCACCATCGCCCGACAGCTCGGCTCCGGGGGATGGGCGAGGCATACCGGATCGAGCGCTTTGACCCGGTTTAGGCCTTCGGCAATCAGGCCGTCGTGCCGGCGAAGAACTTCAGCATGGCCGCATTAACCGCCTCCGGCCGCTCCAGGAAACCCAGGTGCCCAGTGTCGGGGACCTGCAGGTAGCGGCCGTTGGGAAGCGCGTCGGCGACCTCGCGTCCCAAATAGGGCGGCGTGATGACGTCGTCGGAGAAGCCGATGACCAGCACCGGAGCCGCGATATTGCGGTACGCGGGCAACCGGTTGGTCTGCGGGGCGATGTCGAGCTGGCAGCGGTAGCCCGGGGTGAGCTTGGTCGGCCACATGCTGAACATCGCGATCCAGTCGGCGATGGCCGCGTCGTCGTTCAGGGTTTTGCGGGAGAAGTTCTCCACCAAGCGGGTTTTCGCGTCATAGGTGGCGGGCAGCCCGACGCCGGCGGCATCGAGGTCCGCCTCGGCCTGGTGGAAGAACTGGCGGGTGCGGTCCAGCCGGCCGCGGGTGGCCATCAACACCGCCGAGCTCACCAGTTCGGAGCGGACCACCATCAGTTCCTGGGCGATGTAGGAGCCCATCGACACCGCGACGATCCGTACCGGACCGACCCCCAGCGATTCGATCAGCGCCGCGGTGTCAGCGACCACGGTCTGGGTGGTGAAGCCTTCGGCGTTTTCGGTGGCGCCGATTCCGCGGTTGTCGAAGGTGACACACCGGTAGCCGGCCGCCAGAAACGCCGGCACCTGGTGCAGATGCCAGGTGCGTCCCGCACCGCCGCGACCGGAGATGAAGACAACCGGCTCACCGGTCCCCTTGTCGTCGTAAGCCAGGTTGATCACCCGATCGACGGTACAAGCAACGGGTAGCAGGCCTTGACCCGGTCGATCCACCACTGTCGCCGATGCACCGGCGCGCTCAATGCAGCGAGCCGGGCAGGATCTGGCGTCACCGGGCCCACCGGAAGGAACCCGTCGACGGGCACGACCGGATCGGTGACGTCATCGACGAACAGCCTGCCGGTGCCCAGTCCGCAGGCGTGACGTAACTCCGGCAGCGCCGCCGCGGCCGCCAGACCGCGGCTGATCCCGACCGCCGAGTCCAGGGCGCTGGACACCACGATCGGGATGTCGATCTGCGCGGCGACTGCCAGCATCGGCGAAATGCCGCCGAGCGGAGCAACTTTGAGCACCGCGACGTCGGCGGCGCCGGCCCGCACCACGGCCAGCGGATCGTCGGCCTTGCGGATGCTCTCGTCGGCGGCGATGGGGACGTCGACCCGCGCACGCAGTTCGGCGAGTTCGGCGACAGTGGCGCAGGGCTGTTCGACGTACTCCAGCGGGCCGTCGGCGGTCAGCGCCGAGATGGCCCGCACCGCCTCCTCGACACTCCACCCGCCGTTGGCGTCCACCCGAACTGTCAGCATCAGCCCCCGGACGGCATTGACCCGGGCGACGTCGTCGTCAAGGCTCTGCCCCGGCTCGGCCACCTTCACCTTGGCGGTGTGGGCACCGGGAAATCGGGCCAGCACGTCGGGCACCTCGGCGGCCTCGATGGCCGGCACCGTCGCGTTGACCGGGATGCGGTCGCGTCGTACCGGCGGCGGCTCGCCGTAGGCAGCCTCGATCGCCGATGCGAGCCAGTGCGCGGCCTCGGGTGGTTCGTATTCGACGAACGCCCCGAATTCGCCCCACCCGGCCGGGCCCTCGATCAGCGCCAGTTCGCGGGTGGTGATGCCGCGGAACCGCACCCGCATCGGCAGCGCCACCACGTGCAGGCGATCCAGCAGCTCCTGCAGATCGGGCATCACTGCCCGTAGACCTGCCTACCGGCCAGGAACGTCGCACGCACCTCGAGGTCGGCGATCTGCTCGGGAGGCACCGCCCGCGGGTCGGCCGACAGCACCACCAGATCCGCGTACTTGCCGACCTCCAGCGAGCCGGTCACGTCGTCGGCGAACAACTGCCAGGCGGCGTCGATGGTCTGGGCCCGGATCGCCTGGTCGACGGTGAGCCGCTCCTCGGGCGCGAGCACCCGGCCGCTCGGCGCCACCCGGGTGGTGGCCACGCTGATGTTGCGCAGCGGTTCCTCGGGGGTGACGGGCGGGTCGTTGTGCAGCGAAATGCGCATGCCGGTGGCCACGGCCGAGCCGGCCGGCATCCAGCGGGATCCGCGCTCCGGCCCAAACAGCCCGTCGACGATGACGTCGCCCCAGTAGTGGATCTGGTCGACGAAGATGCTGCACGTGACGCCGAGCGCGGCGGCGCGCTGCAGTTGCTCGGGCCGGATGGCGCCGACGTGCTCAAGGCGCAGCCGGTGGTCGTCGCGGGGATGGTGCCGCAGGACTTCTTCATAGACGTCGAGGATGGTGTCGACACCTGCGTCGCCCTGCACGTGGCACGCCATCTGCCAGCCCTTGGGGAAGTACGCCCCGACGATTTCGCGCAGCTGCTCTTTGGTGTAGTTGGCGCAGCCGCAGGAACCGGGCGTGATGCCGGCCGAGCGGGTTGCGTCGGTGTCCAGGTAGGGAAACGACAGGGCGATGTTGCCGATCCAGGGCGAGCCGTCGACCCAGATCTTGATGCCGACCTGTCGCATCAGGTCGTCGCCCTCACCCGGCGTGGCGTCGGTGGACATCTGGGCGTTGGAGACCTCGTAGGTGCGCAGCCGCACGGTCAGGTCGTTGCGCAGCTGCTCGATCAGCGGGTTGAACTTGGGGTCGAAGGCCATCTCCGAGCAGGTGGTCAGGCCGGCGCGGTTCAGGCGCGCACATTCGGCGCGCAGCATGTCCGGGTAGTTGCCCGCCTGGATCGCCCCGCCCAGCAGCGGGAACACTGCGCCGATCTCTTCGGCGGTGCCGTCGAGGTCGCCGTTCGCGTCATGGCCGTACTTGGCGCCCTTGGGATCGGGCGTGTCCCGGGTGAGGCCGTTGAGTTCGGCGGCGCGCGAGTTGAAGTACGCCTTGTGGCCGGAGTTGTGGATGATGACCAGCGGACCGTCCGGGGCGATGTCGTTCAGCCAGCTCAGCGTCGGGTCGGGAAGGCCGGGCTGCAGCAGGGCGTCCCAACCGTTGAGGTAGGCGCCGTCGGCTCCCCGGCGCGCGGCCTCGTTCCGGATCGTCTCGACGACGTCCTGCGGGTCGCGGATGGTGACCGGGCGGATGTCGATGATCCGGTCGGACAGCGCGATCGCCTCCATCAGGGGATGCCCGTGGGCCTCGATGAATCCCGGCATGACGCAGCCGTCGCCGATGTCGATCGTGCGGGTGTCCGGCCCGATGTACCGGGCGACGTCCGCGCGGTCCCCCACCGCGATGATGCGGCCGTCGGCGACGGCGAGCGCCTCGGCGGTGGGGCGATTTTCGTCGACGGTCAGTACGGTTCCGGTGATGACCGTGTCAGCGGCGTTCATGTGGGCAAATCCTACTGACCGAGGGCGCGAAAAAGCGGAATTGCAACACGTTCTAGTCTTGGGATATGAGTGTCGATTTGTTGCGCAACCCGACTCACAACGGCCATCTGCTCGCGGGCGCACTCAAGCGCCACAAGAACCGTCCGGTGCTCTTCCTCGGCGACACCACGCTCACCGGTGGTCAGCTCGCCGAACGAATCAGCCAGTACGTGCAGGCATTCGAGGCCCTCGGCGCCGGTTCCGGCGTCATGGTCGGACTGCTGTCGCTCAACCGGCCCGAAGTTTTGATGATCCTCGGTGCCAGTCAGACGCAGGGATACCGGCGTACCGCCCTGCACCCGCTCGGCTCACTGGATGACCACGCCTATGTGCTCTCCGATTCCGGCGCCAGCGCGCTGATCATCGACCCCAACCCGATGTTCGTCGAACGCGCGCTCGGCCTGCTGGAGAAGGTCGACTCGCTCAAGCAGATCCTGACCATCGGACCCGTCCCGGAAGCGTTGCGGGGGGTGGCGGTTGACCTGTCCGCCGAGGCGGCCAAGTTCGAGCCCAAGCCCCTGGTGGTCGCCGACCTGCCACCGGACAACATCGGCGGCATGGCCTACACCGGCGGCACCACCGGCAAGCCCAAGGGCGTGATCGGCACCACCGGAAACATCGCCGCCATGACCCAGATCCAACTGGCCGAATGGGAATGGCCCGAGCACCCGCGGTTTCTGATGTGCACCCCACTGTCGCACGCGGGCGCCGCCTTCTTCACTCCCACCGTGGTCAAGGGCGGCGAGATGGTGGTGCTGGCCAAGTTCGACCCGGCCGAAGTGTTGAGAGTCATTGAAGAACAACGCATTACGGCCACCATGCTGGTGCCGTCGATGCTGTACGCGCTGATGGACCACCCGGATTCGCACACCCGGGACTTGTCCTCGCTGGAGACGGTCTACTACGGCGCCTCGGCGATCAACCCGGTTCGGCTGGCGGAGGCGATCCGCCGCTTCGGGCCGATCTTCGCGCAGTATTACGGCCAGTCGGAGGCGCCGATGGTGATCACCTACCTGGCCAAGGCCGACCATGACGAGAAGCGGCTGACCTCCTGTGGACGTCCGACGCTGTTTGCGCGGGTGGCGCTGCTGGGCGAGGACGGCAAGCCGGTGCCGCAGGGTGAGCCGGGCGAAATCTGCGTCAGCGGGCCACTTTTGGCGGCCGGCTACTGGAACAAGCCCGAAGCGACGGCCGAAGCGTTCAAGGACGGCTGGCTGCACACCGGCGATATGGCCCGCGAGGACGAGGACGGGTTCTACTTCATCGTCGACCGGGTCAAGGACATGATCGTGACTGGTGGGTTCAACGTCTTCCCGCGCGAAGTCGAGGATGTGATCGCCGAGCACCCGGCCGTCGCGCAGACCTGCGTGGTCGGCACCCCCGACGAGAAGTGGGGTGAGGCCGTCACCGCGGTGGTGGTGCTGCGCGCCGACGCGGCCACCGACGAAGCGTCGATCGAGACGATGACCGCGGAGATTCAGGCGGCGGTCAAGGAGCGCAAGGGCTCGGTGCAGTCACCCAAACGGGTGGTGGTCGTCGACGCGCTGCCGTTGACCGGGCTGGGCAAGCCCGACAAGAAGGCGGTGCGGGCGCAGTTCTGGGAGGGCGCCGGCCGCGCGGTGGGCTAATTCTCCGTGCCGAGCGTGAAGCTGGCCGCACATTCGCTGCCGAGTGTGAAGCTGGCCGCACATTCGGCGACGCCACGGTGGCTACGCTGGCGAACATGAGCGAGCACATCAAGCCACCCTGGTGGCTCAAGCCGCTGAACAAGGTGTTCATCCAGATGTCGAAGCTGGGCATGAACTTCGGCGGAGAGAGTCCGGTGGTGTTGACCGTGCCGGGCCGAAAGTCCGGCAAGCCGCGCTCGACACCCATTACGCCGATGACCTTGGACGGCAAGCAGTACGTGGTGGCCGGGTTCCCGGGCGCCGACTGGGTCAAAAACGTCAGGGCCGCAGGCGAAGTCACGCTCACCCGCGGGCGCCAGAGCGAACGTGTCCGACTGGTCGAACTCTCCGCCGCCGACGCCAGACCGGTGCTGCGGGCGTTCCCCACCGAGGTGCCGACCGGCGTGGGATTCATGAAGCGTTCCGGCCTCGTCCAGGACGGCCGTCCTGACGAGTTCGAGGCACTCGCCGGGCGCTGCGCCGTATTCCGCTTCGACACATGACGCTGCGTGTACTGGTCACCGCCGCGCTCGCCGCGGCCTTCTGCATGGCCGGGGTGCCGCGCGCGACGGCCGCACCGGGGTGCCCGGCCGGCGGCACCCCTCCCCCGCCCGGCGCCGCTACCCGCCAGATCGGCGACGTCGACGGGGACGGCCTGCCCGACACCCTGTGGGTCGGCAAGTGGCAAGGACCGGAGGGCGCCATGACGCGCGCCGTCGGGATCGCCACCGCCAGCGGGGCCGACAGCGACGTCCCGATTGTTTCCGCCAGCCCGATACCGTTGCGCGCGTTAGCGATTGACGTGCAGAACGGGCATCAGGTGATCGCCAGCCTGGGCCGCAGCGCCCCGCTGTACACCTTCGCCGAGTGCCGCTTGCAAACCGTCGTCGATAGTCACTATGGCAGGCCGTTCGTGTTCGACCTGGAGAATCTGGCGGGCAACGGCACCGGCGTGGGCTGCGGCGACTTCGGCGGTGAACGTCACCTCGTGGCACTGCAGGCGCTGGAGAGCGACGGTCGGTGGACCGTGCGACGCACCGAGATCGACCTCAACGGGCTGCGGGCCGCCACGGGTGCATCCGATACCCTGACGGCCGCGTCAGCGCACGACCCCGTGGTGACGACCGCCCAGACGATCAGTTGCGGCGAGCGGACCATCGACCAGGATGGAGTTCAAGAGCCTTGAGTGACAACCCTTTTGACGCCGCACAGTGGCGACTCGTCGATGGCTTCGACGATCTGACCGACATCACCTATCACCGCCATGTGCGCGACGCGACGGTGCGGGTGGCGTTCGACCGTCCCGAGGTGCGCAACGCGTTCCGGCCGCACACGGTCGACGAGCTCTACCGGGTACTCGACCACGCGCGGATGTCATCGGACGTGGGCGTGGTGTTGCTGACCGGCAACGGGCCCTCACCCAAGGACGGCGGCTGGGCGTTCTGCTCCGGCGGGGACCAGCGCATCCGCGGGCGCAGCGGCTACCAGTACGCCAGCGGAGAGACCGCCGACACGGTCGACGCCGCGCGGGCCGGCAGGCTGCACATCCTCGAGGTGCAGCGGCTCATCCGGTTCATGCCGAAGGTGGTGATCTGCCTGGTCAACGGCTGGGCTGCCGGTGGCGGTCACAGTCTGCACGTGGTCTGCGACCTCACCCTGGCCAGCCGCGAGCACGCCCGCTTCAAGCAGACCGACGCCGATGTCGGGAGCTTCGACGGTGGCTACGGCAGCGCGTACCTGGCCCGTCAGGTGGGCCAGAAGTTCGCCCGCGAGATCTTCTTCCTGGGCCGGACGTACACCGCCGAGCAGATGCACCACATGGGGGCGGTCAACGACGTGGTCGACCACGGCGAGCTGGAAGCGGTTGCGGTGCAGTGGGCGGCCGAGATCAACGCCAAATCGCCTCAGGCACAACGCATGTTGAAGTTCGCGTTCAACCTGCTCGACGACGGGCTGGTGGGCCAGCAGCTGTTCGCCGGGGAGGCCACCCGGCTGGCCTACATGACCGACGAGGCCGTCGAGGGCCGCGACGCGTTCCTGGAGAAGCGCCCGCCGGACTGGAGCCCGTTCCCGCGCTACTTCTGAGCAACTTCTGAGCCGAAGCCCGCGCTACGGCACATCGTCATCGTCGGATGTAAGGGGCCGTTCCGGGTGGTGCATGCAGTTGGTGCGGGGGCGCCCGAAGTCTAGGTGTTTGGGGGGGATCCATTCGGCGATGCCGTGGATGTTGCGGCGGGTGGTGTATTTGTGGAGTTCGACGAGGCGGTTGTCTGGTGGGCAGGCGAGTGCTA
>RXJD01000102.1 GCA_003987775.1 Mycobacterium sp. | reverse complement strand
TCGAAGCCGCGTTCTACGATGCACAACGGACCGACCAACCACTGATCGGAATCCAATAGCCCGAGTCTCCGGCAGAACCAGGGCGATTCACTCGCTGATAAGATCGCCGTCTTCGCTCTCGAGCCTGAAGACCGCGCCAAACTCGGGCAGTCTTATCTCGTCACTCCTTACGGAGTAGAGCTCGCTGTAGCGGCAAAAGTCGGATCGCGCGATTGGCTCACCCGTCAGCGCCGCCGTCACCGCAGTGAGTAGCTGGCTCTTGCCGGACTCGTTTGCGCCGACGACGGCGGTGATGTCCGGCTCGAGAGGAACTCGGACGAAGGGGAACCACCCTGGCGCTACGTCTTCCCACGCCTCAGGTCCCCCCCGACGCGGAACTTCCGCTCGTAGTCGTAGTTAAAGGAGCGAAAGAACCGTACGTCCAGCCTCGCAAGTTTCATTGTTGCCCGCTGCCTATTCATTCACCCGCGCTTCGTCGCGGGAGACTGACTCTTATATTGCACGCCTGCGGTGACAAGCCGAACTATTCGATTAGCGCTGTGGCCAGTTGTCGCGCCGGGGACTGCCTGCTCGCTCGCGCGCTTCAACTTCGCGAAGGCGCACACCTAACGTCGACTCGCTACGACGCTCGTGATGAAGATGGCTCCGCTTCTCTTCGCCCGGCGAGCCGCAGCGCGTCGTCGACATATACCGGCTGCCGACGGTGAACGGAGACTGTCCACTCGCGGCATAGGCCTGTCCACCGATGGCCATGGGCGAAGCTGGCGACCCGAACCTCGGTGCCGACGCTTTGACCCCGTTAAGAATCGCGGATGTCTTCTCCGAAGTGACAAGCTGAAGCATCCTTCGATGGGAATACAGTCCGCGTCTGGGTTGTTCTTCGAGGTGATGACGAAATTCGATGGGGCTCAGACAAGCTGCAGCGATGATGGGGGCGCGCGTGTGGGGTACGTCCGTGTCAGTACCGTAGCCCAAACGCTGGAACAACAGACCTCGGCACTTGCGGTGGCCGGCGTGACAAAGACGTTCTCCGACAACATGTCTGGAGCGCGCGATGACCGGCCCGGGCTTGCTGCGCTACTGGAATATGTCCGCGCAGGTGACACCGTGGTGGTCTGGAAGCTCGACCGACTCGGCCGCAACCTGCTTCACATATTGGAGACCGTCAGAGCGTTGACGGATCGGGGCGTCACCTTGATTTCGACCACTGACGGCATTGATTCATCGACGGCAGCGGGCCGGATGATGATAGGTGTGCTGGGGGCGTTGGCTGAGTATGAGCGCGAGTTGGTCAAGGAACGTACCGCTCTCAAACGCGAGATGTCGCTGGCCAAGGGCACCAAGTTCGGGCGGCGCAGGAAGGTTATCGACCCGAGCCACGTCGCCACCGCCATGAGAATGAGGGATGAGGGCCACACGGCTCGCGATATCGCGAAGTACTTGGACGTCAGCCGCGCAACCATGTACCGCTATTTCTCCGAAGTAACTGCGGTTTAGGCGAATGGCGATGTCGAACGTAAACCGCTATTACGTCTCGCCGAAGAACGACCCACTACGCGCAGTCAACATCCTGCGCGCCGCTGCTGGTCTGCCCCCGTGGGCTGACATCACTGATACGACAGCGGAATCTAGCGACGATCCGCCGTTACCCGACACCTGAGCCGACTCGAGCGGCACCACTGAGAGGAACGGCTACAGCCGTCATTGGTCCCATCGTCCGGCCTCAAATGCCTGAGTCGTCGGATCTTGACCACACGGCCCTTGTCGCTGGGAGAAAGGGAACTGCGCTCATGAAATTGACAAACGCTCAGCTCGACCGAGCCTGCGGCGTACTGCTAGCGACCGCCGCCGGTGATGCCTTGGGCGCGCCATACGAGTTCGGCCCGCCACGTGGCCCATGCCTTGAAGTAGCCATGGTCGGTGGCGGCGGCTTCGGCTGGGCACCCGGCGAAATGGACCGACGACACCTCAATGGCCATTGCAATCGCCGAGGTAGCCGCCACGGGCAGGGATCTACGCACGGAGGATGCACTCGATGCCGTCGTAAAGCGTTGGTACGAATGGTCGCAGCGCGCCAAAGACGTAGGCATACAGACCCGATCAGTGCTCAGTCAGGCAGGTCAACAAGGGATCTCAGCGACCAGTGCACGGGAAGAGTCGGCATGGCTACACGAGCAGACCGGACGAACCGCTGGCAACGGCTCTTTGATGCGTACTGCTCCGTTGGCGCTGGCCTACCTCGACGAGCCAACGCCTTCGCGTGCGCCTCGTCCTGCTCGGCGAATTCGTTAGCGAGTCGTGCGACCTCTGCCCTCGTGAGCGGTGCGGCCTTCGTCGCTAGCGCGGGGTCGAAGGCAGCCTTGAGCGGCACCGCCTGCGGGTTGGTGGAGTGGGGGAATGCCGCCCACACCATCACGTGGTGCAGCTCCTGCAGCGCGTCAAGGGCTGCACGCGGTGGGATCGGCTTGCGATCGTGCACCGCGTGGTTGCCCAGCTTGCGGATCAGGTTCAGCTTGGTTGCGATCGCAGTCCCTACCTTGGTCTTGAACCGGGCGTCGTTGATCCTCGCCGATAGGTCGTCCTGGTACGGCGCAGGCAGCGCCAAGACGCGATAGCGGTACGTCACTAGGTGCTCGATCGCCCGGCGGCTATAGATGCAGGCCGACCTAGGGTCGCTAAGCGCGTAGCTCTCCGCGCGGGCGCAGTCGGTATTAATCTCGCGCCAGCCCAGCGGATGCAGAAAGGCGAAGTTGGACATACTCGTGCCTACAGCTCTCCGGAGAAGGCTCGCGATTGGACCGAGGCGAAGAGTTCATTCATTGATTTCGCCGCGTTCAAGACTGGAAGAGTCTGTATGCGCGTACGGGCCTCTCGGTACCGTTGCTGCAGGGCATACGGTGGCAGAGGAAACGTCATCGACGCAAGGCGTGACTTCCCTAGATGCGCCACGTTGCTGGTTTTGGACGAGAGCTTTGCAAAATGACCGTGACGGAAATATTCGAGAAAGACGCCGAGCGCAAACTCCGGAACGACTCGGCTCTCGTCTACCTGGACGCGGAGAAGGGTGTTCTGAAAGCAGCATTCCTCTATCTCGCTGCGCGCTTCGAAATGCGGGATTGTGGTGGGGTGTTCTTCGTCGGACTGGATTTGGCGTGGGGTGTGAGCAGGCCAACCGGTGTCGCGGTTCTCGATGCCGACGGCGGGCTGAAGTATGTGGGAGCCGCGCTGCATGACGGCGAAATCGTCGACGCGGTGTCGCCCTACGTTCAAGGTGAGTGTCCGGTGGCCATCGACGCCCCACTCATCGTCGCCAACGCCACCGGACAGCGCCCCGCCGAGCGCGCCTTGAACGCGCACTTCGGCGGCTTTGTCCTCATCAACACTCGTGACCTGTTCCTCTTAGATCGGAAAGTGGCTGCGGTCGAGGTCGTCTGTCGACGCACGGCAACGGCTGGTTAGTCCACGGCGGCCTTTCCTTGGGGACAGCAAGAGGAGCCGGAAGCGGAAGCCGGTGCTGACTCCTAACTCCTACAAACGGAGGACGATGAGACGCAGTAACTGGCACCCCAATCAGTTGAGCTTCGTCAGCACGATCCTGTCCACGTCCGTTTCCGCCGCCTGCCCGCAGGCAGCATCAAAGCCTTTGGTTACTGTGCCGCTCAGAGTCTGCGCGTTGATGATGAAGGCGGCACCACCGTGGCTGCCCGGACAGCCGGGGTCGGCAACAGAGTGGCCGAACGTCCAGACGGGTTGTCCGTCATCGGTTGAATGAAGTTGCGCCCGCACGGTGCTGCCCCCAGCCTCGGGCGTGATGTTGACGCAGTCCGTGCCGCACGGCACAACGATCCACACCTCTTTCACCACCGTCCCATTGCTCCATGTTTCTGTCACGGTGTACCGGCCACTGAATGATGACTCAGCGCTGGCCGAGGGCGTCGGCAAGCGAGAGGGAGGCGTCGGCATCTGGGCACTAGGTATCTGGACATTAGGTGGCGCCAAGATCGTCGTGTCCGGAGCTGCTGATGGCAGGGGAGCCGGTGCGGCGCTTGGGATCGGTGCAGGGGTATTTCTCGGCACCTGGTCCCTGTGCTCCAGCAGATGTAGCCCGAAGGCAGCCACTCCGACGGCGGCGATGATCACCAAGACCGTCAACCCCGCCGTCAGGAGGTGACTGCGCCACCGGCCCGGCAGCAGGTATTCGTCGGTGTCGTCCAGCGACCAGGCCAGGCCGTCCTCGGTGGCCGCCTTGGCGGTGGCGGCGTCTCCCACCACCTCGGTGTCGTCAGCGGCTGCACCGACCTCGGTTTCGTCGTCGTCTTTCACGTCAGCTTCCTCGATTGGTTGCTGCAGGCCTCGGACCCTGACTGACGGATTATGTCGGCTAGCAAGACAAAGCGAAAGATGAAAGCGCCCCGGCCTTAATTCAGCAGAGCTGGTTGTTCGGGCGGCGATGCGACCGTCATCCTGGGTCGCTTTGTCGAACAAGATCTGATCGCTGGATGATGTGACCAACCTCTTCGGCATCCCGACGAGCGCCCTTCGGCGAGTAATCTCCCTCCAGAACCATTCAGGTGTCGGCGGCACGTGAAATCTGACCCCGGCGCGGCAACTGAAAATTGACCCCCTGGTCCGGTGGCCTGGCTCTAGTCGAGCCAGGAGGACCAGAA
>RXJD01000091.1 GCA_003987775.1 Mycobacterium sp. | reverse complement strand
ATCCCTTCTAGCCCAAGGGTTCGAGGCCATCATCTCGTCAAACAAAGCCCAATTCAGCCACCGCCACGCCCTGACTTTTTCAGGTCGAAGTAGATAGCGTTCCCGCCATGGCGCCGGCAGACCTACCTCGCGAGCGCCCACGACCTAACCGGCGGGACGCACGCGTCTTGCCCGTGTCGCGGGAGCACCCGTGCTGACGACGTATGCGGCTACCAAACCGATCCGCGCGATCGGCGGTTTCTTCGCGATGTCTCTGGACACCTTGGTGTTGACGTTCAAGCCACCGTTCGCCTGGCGCGAATACCTTCTTCAGAGTTGGTTCGTGGCCCGGGTGTCCATGGTGCCGGCGTTGATGATGACGCTCCCGTACTCGGTCATCTTGACGTTCATCTTTAACATTCTGCTGACCGAAATCGGTGCCGGAGACTTCTCCGGAACGGGCGCGGCAATCGGCACTGTGAACCAGATCGCCCCGATCGTCACCGTGCTGGTGGTCTCTGGCGCGGGTTCCACCGCGATGTGCGCCGATCTGGGTGCGCGCACGATCCGCGAGGAACTCGACGCCATGCGGGTGCTGGGCATCAATCCCATCCATAGGCTGGTGGTCCCGCGTGTCCTGGCGGCCACAACGGTGGCTTTAGCGCTGGAATCGGCGGTAACTGTGGTGGGTCTCAGCGGCGCGTTCTTTTTCACCGTATACGCCCAGCACGTCTCGGCGGGTGCGTTCGTTACCGGGCTGACCACGCTCACCGGCCTAGCCGACGTCCTCGTCTCGCTGGTCAAGGCGATGCTGTTCGGGATGGCGGCAGGCCTGATCGCCTGCTACATGGGCATCTCGGTCGGCGGTGGTCCGGCCGGTGTCGGCAACGCCGTCAACGAGACCGTGGTGTTCACCTTCATGGTGTTGTTCGCCATCAACGTCATCGTGACCGCCGTCGGTATCCAGTTCACGGTGTCGTGAGGTGGACATATGACAGAGACCGTTCCGAGTGCCCTTCCGAGCAGGCTCCATCCGCGGCTGCAGCGCACGTTAGACGGCGTGCAGAGCGAGTGGAACCGGGTCGGAACGCAGACACGGTTCTATGTCACGACACTCGGGGCGATTCCCGATGCTGTCATCAATTACCGGACCGAGTTGCTGCGCCTGATCGCGCAATTGGGCTTGGGTGCTGCGGCGCTGGCGATGATCGGGGGGACCGTCGTGATCGTCGGCTTCCTGACCATGACCACCGGCGCCTTGGTGGCGGTACAGGGTTACAACCAGTTGGCGTCCGTCGGTATCGAAGCCCTCACCGGATTCGCGTCGGCCTACTTCAACGTCCGGCTCATTGTGCCCGGAACCGCGTCCGTCGCATTGTCGGCGACCATCGGTGCCGGCGCCACCGCTCAGATGGGCGCGATGCGGATCAACGAGGAGATCGATGCGCTCGAGGTGATCGGTATCCGCAGCGTCAGCTACCTGGCGTCCACCCGGGTCGTTGCCGGGGTCGTCGTGGTGATCCCGCTGTACTGCGTGGCAATCATGATGGCCTTTCTGGCCTCCCGCGCCGGCACCACCGCCATCTACGGTCAGGGCACCGGTGTCTACGACCATTACTTCAACACGTTCCTCAGTCCCCGCGACATCATCTGGTCGTTCTTCCAGGTGGTGGCGATCACGATCGTGGTGATGCTGGTGCACACCTTTTACGGCTATACGGCGAGTGGTGGGCCCGCCGGCGTTGGTGAGGCCGTAGGCCGGGCCGTGCGTACCTCGATGGTGGTCGCGGCAGTAGAGATCGTGATGATCACGCTTGCCGTCTACGGGCAGTCCGGCAACTTCCACCTGGCGGGCTGACACTATGAAACCCAGGGCAGGCCAACACCGCATCCGCTCCGCCTGGTGGACGGTGATCCTGTTCGGGGCCATCGGTGTCTTCCTTTTGGTGACCACGACGTCCTTTGCCGGCACGTTCAGATCATTTGTGCCGGTGACCCTTACGTCAGATCGAGCCGGGCTGGTGATGGAGACCGGCGCCAAGGTCGAGTTGCGTGGCGTCCAGGTCGGCCGGGTCGGCAACATCGGCGAGGGCCAGAACATGGCCAGCTTGAGCCTGGAGATCGACCCCGATCAGATCCGCTACATCCCGGCCAACGTGCAGGCACAGATCAGTTCCACGACCGCGTTCGGCGCCAAGTTCGTCGAGCTGGTGTATCCGGAGAACCCGAGTCGTGCTCGGTTGACCGCGGGCGCGGTGCTGCACTCGAAGAATGTCAACACAGAGGTCAATACGGTTTTTGGCAATGTCGTCGACCTGCTCAACATGATCGATCCGGTGAAGCTGAACGCAGTGCTGACCGCAGTGGCCGACGGCGTACGCGGCCAAGGCGAACGGATGGGCGAGGCGACTACCGACCTCAATCAGGTGTTGCAGGCACTCAACGCGCGCAGCGACACCATCCGCCAAGACTGGCGCTCCTTCAAAAACTTCAACGACACCTATGACGCGGCCGCCCGGGACATCTTGACGGTTCTGAATGCCGCCAGCACCACCAGCACCACCGTGGTGGATCATTCGAAAGCGCTGGACTCATTGCTGCTCAACGTCATTGGCTTCGCAAACGCCGGGACCAACTTGCTCGGTACCAGCAGGGACAATCTCGTCGGGGCAGTCAACATTCTCGAGCCGACGACGAACCTGCTTCTCAAGTACAGCCCGGAGTACACCTGCTTTCTGCAGGGCGCCAAGTGGTATCTGGACAACGGGGGCTACGCGGCGTGGGGCGGCGACGGCCGCACTCTTCAACTCGACGTCGCTCTGCTGCTGGGCAACGACCCCTACGTCTATCCGGACAACCTGCCGCTCAACGCCGCCAAGGGCGGACCCGGCGGACAGCCCGGGTGCGGGTCGCTGCCGGATGCCTCCAAGAACTTCCCGGTGCGCCAGCTGATCACCAACACCGGTTGGGGAACCGGGCTCGATATCCGGCCCAACCCCGGCATCGGGCATCCCTGTTGGGCCGACTACTTCCCGGTGACCCGTGCCGAGCCCAAGCCGCCCTCCGTGCGTCCGTGTATCCCCGGGCCGGCAGTGGGGCCGGAGCCGTACGGCAACGGCGCGCCGCCGTACAACGCCACGCTGTACGGGCCGGGTGGAGTGCCGCTGTGGCCAGGGATACCCCCGGCGCCACCACCGCAGCCCGGCCCGCCCCCAGCGGAAACGGGACCGCCGCCACCGTGACCGTTGACCCTCGATACAGGCAGGAGAAGAAGCTATGCAGGAGAACCTGAAAGGCGTCATCGTGCGCCTCGGCGCATTCCTGACGGCATGCCTGCTGGCCGCGTTCTTGCTGGTAGCCATCTTCGGGCAGGTCCGATTCGGCGAGGGTAAGACCTACTACGCCGAGTTCACCAACGTGTCCAATCTGAGGGTGGGCAAGCTGGTCCGCATCGCCGGGGTTGAGGTAGGCAAAGTAAAGGCCATCTCCGTCAACCCCGACGCGACGGTGCGGGTCGAGTTCACCGCCGACGACTCGGTGACCCTCACGGAGGGAACCCGGGCAGTGATCCAGTACGACAACTTGTTCGGCGACCGATACCTGGCGCTCCAGGAGGGCAGCGGGGGACTCAAGATATTGAGTCCCGGTCAGACCATTCCGGTGGACCGCACCCAGCCGGCGCTGGATCTGGATGCGCTGATCGGTGGATTCCGCCCGCTGTTTCGTGCGCTGAACCCCGAACAGGTGAATGCGCTGAGCGGACAGTTGCTGCAGGCGTTTCAAGGGCAGGGCCCCACGATCGCGTCGTTCCTGAATCAGGCGGCGGCGGTGACCAATACCCTGGCCGACCGAGATCAGCTGATCGGGCAGGTCATCACCAACCTCAACGTGGTGCTCGGTTCGCTGGGCGGCCAGAACGACCGGCTGGACAAAGCGGTTATTTCGCTGTCGCAGTTGGTTCACGGGCTGGCAGAACGCAAGACCGACATTTCCAACGCGGTGGCCTACACCAACGCCGCCGCAGGATCGGTCGCCGACTTGCTGGCCCAGTCCCGTGAGCCGTTCCGGAAGGTGGTTCACGAGACCGATCGGGTTTCGACCATCGCGTTAGCCGACCACGACTACCTCGACAATCTGCTCAACACGTTGCCGGACAAATACCAGGCGCTGGTCCGGCAGGGCGTCTACGGCGACTACTTCGCCTTCTACTTCTGCGATGTCGTACTCAAAGTCAACGGCAAAGGGGGCCAGCCGGTGTACATCAAGGTGGCCGGTCAGAGCACGGGACGGTGCGCGCCGAAATGAAATCCTTCTCCGAGCGCAGCCCGATGGTCCTCGGCACCGTCGGCATCCTGGCCGTCGCCGGGATCGTGACGGCCGCGCTGCAATACCAGAAGCTGCCCTTCTTCAACCAGGGCACCGACGTCTCCGCCTATTTCGCCGACGCGGGCGGCTTGCGAACCGGCAACGCTGTCGAAGTTTCCGGATATCCGGTGGGGAAGGTCGCGAGCATCGAACTCGACGGGCCGGGCGTGCTGGTCAAATTCAAAGTCGGCAAGGACATCCGTCTCGGGGACCGCACCGAGGTGGCGATCAAAGGCAAAGGCCTCTTGGGCGGCAAGATTCTCGACGTCCTACCCCGCGGCGACGGCAGGCTGAATGGCCCCATCCCAATCGAGCGGACCGTCTCGCCCTACCAGCTACCCGAGGCCCTTGGCGACCTGGCCGCCACGATCAGCGGGCTCAACACCGAACAGCTTTCCGGGTCGCTCAGCACACTGGCGCAAACCTTTGCCAACACCCCGCCAGACCTCAGGAACGCGTTGCAGGGGGTGGCGCGGTTTGCGCAAACACTCGACGAGCGCGACGCGCAACTTCGCAATCTGCTCAGCAACGCCGCCAAGGCGACGGGGGTGCTGGCCAAGCGCACTGATCAGATCGTCGGCCTGGTGCGGGACACGAATGCGCTGCTGGCACAGCTGCGGACACAAAGCGCGGCCCTGAGTCAGATCTGGACGAATATGTCGGCGGTGTCGCGGCAACTGCAAGGGTTCATTGCCGAGAACCGACAGGAACTGCGGCCGGCGCTGGACAAGCTCAACGGGGTGCTGGCGATTGTCGACCAACGCAAGGAACGCATTCAGCAGGCCATCCCACTGATCAACACGTATGTGATGTCGCTTGGTGAATCGGTTTCATCCGGTCCCTTCTTCAAGGCGTACGTGGTGAATCTGCTTCCGGGTCAGTTCGTCCAGCCGTTCATCGGTGCCGCCTTCTCCGACCTGGGACTGGACCCGGCCACGTTGCTGCCGTCGCAGCTGACCGACCCGCCAACAGGCCAGCCCGGGACCCCGGCGTTGCCGATGCCGTACCCGCGGACCGGCCAGGGTGGCGAGCCGCGGTTGAATTTGCCAGACGCGATCACCGGCAACCCGCAGGATCACCAGTGCGGTATGCCCGGTGCGGCGTTGCCCGGCCCCGGCTGTTACCCGTATCGGGAACCCCCGCCGGCCCCGCCACCCGGCGGCCCGCCGCCCGGACCGCCCGCTCAACCGCCTTCGAGCCTTCAGTCCCGACCCGAACCGACATCCGCGCCGACCGTCGTAGAAGTGGGCCCAGGACCGTCCCGGCCAGGAGGTCAACCGTGATGACGAGGCTGCGTCGGGCCCGCGCCGTGCTGGCGACCACACTTGTCCTGGTTCTCGTGGCCGGGGTGGTCGTCGCGATGCGGGCCGGCGATCAGGCCGCCCGGACACTCGTGGTCGGCTACTTCGACAACAGCAACGGCTTGTTTGTCGGTGACGACGTGCGCATCCGCGGCGTGCCGGTGGGCAAGGTCGTCAAGATCGAACCGCAGCCGCTGCGGGCCAAGATTTCGTTCTGGTTCGATCGCAAGTACAAGGTGCCGGCCGATGCCAAGGCCGCGATTCTGTCGCCGCAGCTGGTCACCGGCCGGGCTATCCAGCTGACGCCGCCCTACAGTGGCGGGCCCACCATGAAGGACGGCGCGGTCATCCCTGCTGACCGCACCGCGGTGCCGGTGGAGTGGGATGACTTGCGGGCGCAACTGCAGCGGCTGACCGAATTGCTGAAGCCCACCCAGCCCGGTGGGGTCAGCACGTTGGGTTCGCTCATCAACACCGCAGCCGACAACCTGCGCGGTCAGGGCTCCACAATTCGCGACACGATCATCAAACTGTCGCAGGCAGTGTCCGCGCTCGGAGACCACAGCAAAGACATCTTCGCCACCTTCAGAGATCTGTCGACACTGGTTACGGCCCTGCACGACAGCGCAGATCTGCTCGAGCAGCTCAACCACAACCTGGCGGCGGTGTCCTCGGTGCTGGCCGACGACCCCAACAAGGTCGGCCAGGCGTTCGAAGACCTCAACGGGGTGGTAGCCGACGTGCAGAGTTTCGCCGCCGACAACCGGGAGGCGGTGGGCACCGCGTCAGACAAACTGACGTCGATCACCCAGGCGCTGGTGGCGAGCCTCGACGACATCAAGCAGACGCTGCACATCGGGCCGACGGTGTTGCAGGACTTCAACAACATCTACGAACCGGCCAACGGTGCGCTGACCGGCGCACTGGCGGGCAACAACATGGCCAACCCGATCGAGTTCCTGTGCGGATCCGTGCAAGCAGCCTCCCGGTTGGGCGGTGAGCAAGCGGCGAAACTCTGCGCGCAGTACATGGCGCCAATCTTCAAGAACCGCCAATACAACTTCCCCCCGCTAGGAGAGAACTTGTTCGTCGGTGCACAGGCCAGGCCCAACGAGGTCACCTACAGCGAGGACTGGATGCGGCCCGATTTTGTGCCGCCGGCCGCGAACGCGACGCCACCTGGCCAACCCGCCGCCGCGTCCCCGCCATTGCCCGCCGAAGCACCGGCTGCCGGCCCGCCCGCTCCCGCACCGTCGGCAACCGACCCCGCGGCCGGCCTGCGCGGCATGATGATCCCCCCGGGAGGTGGCTCATGAGGTTCAGCCGCTGGCGCCGCGCCGCGGCGAGCCGGGTGATGCTCCTGGTGACGATCGTTGCCGTAGCCGGTACGTGCGGCTGCGGCTGGCACGGCCTGAACTCGCTGTCGCTGCCCGGCACGCAGGGTGACGGCCCGGGATCCTTCGCGATCCAGGCGCAGATGCCCGAAGTCAACAACATCCAACCCAACTCCCGGGTTCGCGTCGCCGACGTGACGGTTGGGCACGTGACGAAAATCGAGCGCCAGGGCTGGCACGCATTGGTGACCATGCGGCTCAACGGTGACGTCGCCCTGCCCGCCAACGCAACCGCCAAAATCGGCACGACCAGCCTGCTGGGCTCCTACCACATTGAGCTGGGACCACCGGCGGGCGAAGCGCCGCAAGGCAAGCTGCGTGAGGGCTCACTCATCCCGCTGTCCCGCGCCGGCGCCTACCCGAATACCGAACAGACGCTGGCGGCGCTGTCGTTGGTGCTCAACGGCGGTGGACTGGGCCAGATCCAGGACATCACCGAGGCGTTCAGCACCGCGTTCCGGGGCCGCGAGCAAGATCTGCGGAGCCTGATCGGGCAACTCGACAAATTCACCGCATACCTCAACGACCAGTCCGGTGACATCATCGCGGCCACCGACAGCTTGAACCGCCTGGCCGGAAAGTTCGCCGAACAGCAACCTGTCCTGGATCGAGCCCTGACGACAGTCCCTGAGGCGCTCGCAGTGCTCAACAGCGAGCGGGACAACCTGGTAGAGGCAGCCGACCGGCTGAGCAAATTCAGCGCCCTGACCGTCGATTCGGTCAACAGGACCAAAGCGAACCTGGTCAAGGAACTGAAAGAGTTGGGGCCCGTACTTGAGTCGCTCGCCAACGCCGGTCCGAGCATGACACGCGCATTAAGCCTGCTTGCCACCTTCCCGTTTCCGAACGAAACCTTCCAGAATTTTCAACGGGGCGATTACGCCAACCTGACGGGGATCATCGACCTCACGCTCAGCCGAATCGACCAGGGACTATTCACCGGCACCCGGTGGGAGTGCCATCTGACCGAGCTGGAGCTGCAGTGGGGACGCACTATCGGCCAGTACCCCAGTCCGTGCACGGCCGGGTTCCGGAACACCCCGGGTAATCCGCTGACCATCCCGTACCACTGGGACCAGGGGTCGTAGATGCTACACCGACGCGTCAAAATACAGCTGGCCCTCTTCAGCGTGATCGCGCTGGTCGCGATGGCGGTGATGGCCCTGCACTTCGTGAAACTGCCGGCCATGCTGGTCGGCGTCGGCCGCTACACCGTGAAGGTGGAGTTGCCGGAAGCCGCCGGGCTGTACAGCACCGGCAATGTCACCTATCGCGGCTCGGAAGTGGGCCGGGTGCAGTCCGTGGGTCTGACCGACAATGGCGTCGAGGCGGTGCTGTCCCTGAAATCCGGCATCGA
This sequence comes from Mycobacterium sp., assembly GCA_003987775.1. Lineage (GTDB taxonomy): Bacteria > Actinomycetota > Actinomycetes > Mycobacteriales > Mycobacteriaceae > Mycobacterium. The sequence goes on along the minus strand of RXJD01000091.1, from coordinate 23,161 downwards.
CATCCCGTCGGATCTCAAAGCCGAGGTGCACAGCCAATCCGCGGTCGGCGAAACCTACATCGAGTTGTTGCCCCGCAACGGCACCTCGCCGCCGCTGAAAGACGGCGACGTGATCCGGCGGTCCGACACCTCCGTGCCGCCTAACATCAACGCCCTGCTCAGTGCCGCCAATACCGCTTTGCAGGCAATACCTCACGACAACCTGCAGACCGTCATCAACGAGTCGTACACCGCGGTGGGTGGGCTTGGCCCCGAACTTTCCCGCCTGATCATGGGCTCGTCCAACCTGGCGATCGACGCACGCAAGAATCTCGACCCGCTGGTCGCGCTGATCGACCAAGCGCAGCCGGTGCTCGACTCACAGACCCACACGTCGGATGCGATTGCCGGGTGGGCAGCACACCTGGCCACCGTGACCTCGGAATTACAGACCCACGACGCGGCGGTCGCGGGCACCATTGACCAGGGCGGCCCGGCATTCGGGGAACTGCGTCAACTGTTCGAGCGGGTGCAACCCACCTTGCCCATCCTGCTGGCCAATCTCGTCAGCGTCGGACAGGTCGCGGTCACTTATCAAAACGACTTGGAACAGCTGCTGGTCATATTCCCCGAGTCCATCGCCGCCGAACAGGCCGGCATCCTCGCCAACGTCAACACCAAGCAGCCGTACCACGGCCAGTACCTGAGCTTCAACCTCAACCTCAACCTGCCCCCGCCGTGCACTACCGGATTTTTGCCGGCCCAGCAGCAGCGGGTCCCCACCTACGAGGACTACCCGCAGCGAGCCCCGGGCGACCTGTATTGCAGGGTTCCGCAGGACTCGCCTCTCAACGTGCGCGGTGCCCGCAACGCACCCTGTGAAACCGTGCCCGGTAAGCGGGCACCGACCGTCAAGCTGTGCGAAAGCAACGAACAGTACGTCCCGCTCAACGACGGCTGGAACTGGAAAGGCGACCCCAACGCCACCCTCTCGGGTCAGGGCATCCCGCAGCTGCCACCCGGATCGCCTGCACCGCCGGGCGGGGCTGCGGCTGCAACCGGTCCGGCACCACCCCCGATTGCCGCCGCCCAGTACGACCCGGCTACCGGCACCTACATCGGACCCGACGGGCATCAGTACACCCAGTCCGACCTGGCCCAAACCGCGCCCCAGGACAAGACATGGCAATCGATGCTGCTGCCACCGCAGGGGCCCTGATGGCAACTACCAACAGACGCAGACAAACAGACGCAGGACGCACGATGGACGGAGGACGGTATGACCGTGGTGATTGATCCCGAACTGCCCTTGGACGGCGACGTCAGCGTCGACGTCGAGGACAGCGTCGACGTCGAGGACAGCCCACGCGAGCCCGCTGAAGATGAAGCCGATTGCGCGCCCGTGGCCCGGAGCAGGCAGCCCATGTCCGCGCAGCGGCGCGCAACGCTGTTCGGTTTGACCGCGGTCGTTGCATTGACGTCGCTGGCCGGATGGTTGGGATTCCGGCTCCACCAGTCACACCAGGTGCAGGCCCAGCGGAGTCAGTATCTGCAGGTGGCCAGGCAGGGCGCGTTGAACTTGACGACCATCGACTGGCAGCACGCCGACGCCGATGTGCGCCGCATTCTGGATGGGGCGACCGGGGAGTTCTACAACGACTTCGCCAAGCGGTCGCAGCCGTTTATCGAGGTTCTCCAACAAACCAAGGCGACCACCGTGGGCACGATAAAGGAGGCCGGGCTGGAATCGGAGACAGCCGACGGCGCCCAGGTGCTGGTGGCAGTTGCCGTGCAGACGTCAAATGCGGGCGAAGCCGACCCGGCGCCGCGGGGATGGCGGATGCGGATCTCCGTCCAGAGGGTCGGCGATCAGGTCAAGGTTTCTAACGTCGGGTTCGTGCAATGAGGCGGGTCATGTCACGCCGCTCCGGTAGCCAGAAGGGCGGCGACTCGGAGGCCGAAACAACTGGTGGGTCAGTGCAGACGTTGGCCGTTTCAGATGAGGCCGTTGCGGAGGAGACCGTTGCGGACGAGACCAACGCGATCGACGCCGCGGTAGATGCAGACAAGCCAGACGACGACGGGCGGCCGCCGCGCACGTGGCGTCGCATCAGCTGGTCACGGGCGATCGCTTACGGGGTGCTGCCCGGGGTGGCGCTGTTGCTGGCCCTGGCCGTCGGATTTCTCAAGTTCGAGGATGCGTCGATTCGCGATGACGCCGTAGCTCGCGCGGAATCCGTGCGTGCCGCCACCGACGGCACCATCGCCCTGTTGTCCTACCGGCCCGAGACGGTGCAGACAGACCTTGACGCGGCGCGGGGCCGACTGACTGGCACGTTTCTGCAGGCCTACACGTCGCTGACCCACGACGTGGTGATCCCGGGCGCAAAGCAGAAGCAGATTTCTGCTGTGGCCACCGTCCCGGCTGCCACATCGACGTCGGCAACCGCCGACCACGCCGTTGTCCTGTTGTTCGTGAACCAGACCGTCGTCGTCGGCCAGGACGCGCCCGCCAGCACCGCATCCAGCGTTCGGGTCACCCTGGACAAGGTCGGCGGCCGTTGGCTGATCTCCAAATTCGACCCAGTCTGAGCCGACGATGATCCAGTGCCGACCGCCAAACCGCCGCACCGTTTGCCATTCGTTGGCAGCTGTGTCCCTTACGGGTTTCGTAATGTCAGGTGTCGCTACATTGGCGCCGGCCCCGTACGCTCGCGCCGACGTGACGGCCTACCTGGTCAACGTGACGGTGCGCCCCGGGTATCACTTCGCCAACGCCCATGAGGCCCTGAGCTACGGACATGGCATCTGCGACAAGGTATCTCAGGGCCGCACCTATCCACAGGTGATGGGTGACGTGAAGGCCGATTTCAACACCTCCGACGAATACCAGGCCTCGTATCTGATCAGTCAGGCGGTCAACGAGCTATGCCCTGCGCTGATCTGGCAGTTGCGGAATTCGGCTGCGCACTACCGCCCACCGGCCAGCGCCGGCGGCTGACGGAGCTGATGGAAGGAAAACCGACATGTCACATCGAAAGCTGACCCTGTTGCTCGCTATGGCCCTCGGCACGGTCCCGGTTATGCCCGCCGCGCACGCCGACAACAAGCGGCTCAACGACGGCGTGGTCGCCAATGTTTACACCGTCCAACATCAGGCCGGCTGCGCCAACGACGTCAAGATCAACCCGCAACTGCAACTGGCCGCCCAATGGCACACCCTCGATGTGCTGAACAACCGAAACCTCGACGGGGACATCGGTTCTGACGGATCGACCGCGCAAAGCCGCGCCAGCGCGGCCGGCTACCAGGGGCGAGTGGCCGAAACCGTGGCCATCAATCCCGCTGTGGCGATCAGCGGCGTCGAGCTGATGAACCAGTGGTATTACAACCCCGCCTATTTCGCGATCATGTCCGATTGCGCTAACAACCAAATCGGGGTGTGGTCGGAAAACAGCCTCGATCGCGCCGTCGTGGTGGCCGTTTACGGCCAGTCAGGCAGGCCGGCCCAGAGCATAGCCGTCGGACAGCAAACCGGGACGGCGCCTGTGGTCGTCCTGCCGGAAAATGTTCCGCTCGACCCCAGCCCACAGTATGACGCCACCGACGAGGTCGAATACGCCATCAGCTGGTTCCCCTGGATATTGCGAGGCGTATACCCGCCACCAGGCATGCCGCCGCAATAAAGCCACTGTCGCCCGGCGGGCGGTAGTAAGGTGAACAGCTGCGAAGGCATCTGTGATGGCAATGTTGGCAATGGATCAGACGGATCATCGACCGGATCAGATCCGCCTGCTTCCCGCTGCACGCGGGTGGGCGAAATAGCCGTGGCCAACCCCGACGACACGCAACGCCGGCTCGCCACCGGAGTGGTCGCCGAGCTGGAGGCGGAGGGCTACCACGACGCGGAGCCGGTGGGGCGCGGCGGGTTCGGAGTCGTATATCGCTGCAACGAGCCATCACTCGACCGCGTCGTCGCGATCAAGGTCCTCAGTTCCGATCAGGACGACCTTGACTTGGAACGCTTTGCGCTCGAGCAGCGGGCCATGGGACGAGTCTCGGGCCACCCGAACATCGTGCCGGTGTTCCACAGCGGCCTCACCTTCACCGGGCGTCCGTACATCGTGATGCCCTATCACAGTCGGAACACGCTGGACTCCTGGATCAAGGGTCATGGACCGCTTGCGGTCGGGGAGGCGCTGACGGTAGGGGTGCGGCTTGCGGGCGCTGTGGAAACCGCTCACCGCGCGGGTGTTCTTCATCGGGATATCAAGCCCTCCAACGTCTTGCTCAGCACTTACGGCGAGCCGCAACTCAGCGATTTCGGTATTGCGCGCATCACGGGCGCCAGCGAGACCGCCGCGAACATGCTCGTCGGATCTCCGTCGTACGTAGCGCCGGAGCTGTTCGAGGGCCACGCCGCCTCGATCGCCGCCGACGTCTACAGCCTGGGGGCCACGGTCTTCGCGTTGATTTGTGGAGAACCGCCATTTCCATTTCGGCCGGGCGAGAACATCATTGCGTTTGCCCGTCGGGTGATGGCCGGGCCGATCCCCGATCTCCGCACGAAGGGAGTGCCGGACCCGATCTGCTCGACGTTAGAGCATGGGTTGAACACCGATCCTGCACGCCGTCCCAGCTCCGCGGCAGCATTTGGCGAGGCGCTGCGCGCGGCCGGTGGCCGTGTCGGGCTCAATATTGCCGAGTTGCCGCTGGAACTACCGGCACCGCCCACCGACGGCGATGAGTCATCCCGGCACAGTTCGGTGTCGGGGCCGATCGGGCATTCGGTGCCTCTCGGCCTACGGTCGGACCGGTCCGGCCCCGCCCGGCGAGCGAACTATCCGCCGAGCGCGCCGACCAGATTTCGACCGCCGACCTTCAATCGCCCGACGGTGCGACGGGGCCGAATCCTCGACCAACTCGGCGCCGGCCGAAGGCCGAAGTTGGTCCTCATCCACGCGCCCGCCGGCTACGGCAAAAGTACCCTGGCCGCGCAGTGGGCCGAAGCCCTCACCGGGCAGGGCGTGAAGACGGCTTGGTTGGCGGTCGATACCGACGACAACAACACGGTCTGGTTTATCGCCCACCTGATTGAGGCGATTCGGCGCGCCATGCCAGACCTCGCAGACACGCTCCAGCAAGAGTTCGAGGGGCGGTTGGAAGATACGCAACAGTATGTGCTCAACGCGTTGATCAATTGGCTGCACTCCGACAAACAAACGCTTGCGCTGGTGATCGAGGACTGGCATCGCGTCGACACTGCCGAAACCATGGACGCTCTCGCTTACCTGCTTGAGAATTGTTGCCATCACTTGCATTTGATCGTCACCAGCCGGTCAGGTGCTGGGCTTCCGCTCAGCACGCTGCGGGTTCAGGGCGAGCTCATCGATGTCGATGCGACGCTGCTCAAGTTCGATACAGCAGAATCCCGGGCATTGCTGGTGGATCAGTGCGGTCTGGAAATTTCAGCGGCCGATGTCGCCGGAATCGAGGAATCAACCGACGGGTGGGCGGCCGCCCTGCAACTGGCATCGCTGTCGCTCCGTGACCACGCCGATCCGGCGGCGCTCATCGAGCACCTGTCCGGCCGGGACAAAGCGATAGGCGAGTACTTGGCGTCGAACGTTTTGGGCAGTCTCGAACCGGCGCTACTCGATTTCCTGCTTGCGACGTGCGTGACCAAACAGATCTGTGGCGGGTTGGCCGCCGCGCTCACCGACGACCAACGTAGCCGAAGCATCCTCGAAGACATCGAAAAGCGTGATCTTTTTCTGCGGCGGATCGACGCGGAGGGATCGTGGTTCCAATACCATCACTTGTTCGCCGACTACCTGCTGCACCGCCTCGAGCACGATGCGCCTAATCGCATCCCAGACCTGCATCGCAAAGCGGCGCAATGGTTTTCCGAACATCAGATGCTCAGCCAGGCGATCGATCACCTGCTGCTCGCCGGCGATTCAGCGCAGGCGGTCGACGTCGTGGAGCAGGCGGCTACCGGTCTCAACGAGCAGTCACAGATGAGCATGCTGATCGGGCTTGCGGCAAAGCTGCCGGTGCAACATCTGGATGCGTGCCCGAGGCTGCAGGTCGACCTCGCCTGGGCGAACGTCGTGCTGCACCGCCTCAAGGCGGCCGAAGACGCGCTTCGGTCAGCTGAAATCGGCATTGATACGGCTGCGGCTGACCAAGCCGACGACCTGCACGCCGAGATGGAGTTGATCCGCGCGGTCGTCGCCGATTTCGAGGACCGGATGGACGCCCCCGCGGCCGCCGCTGCCGTTGCGGCTTGTGTCGAGAGGGCGGAAACTCTCCGGCCCTGGGTCCTCTGCCGCGCTGCGGATGTCGCCTCATCGCGCGCGATTCAGGTTTTCGACTTCGATGACGCGCTGCGCTGGCAGCGGTGGGGACGCCAGTACCACCGGCAGATCTCCGGGGCACTGAGCGCCAGCTACGGATACTGTTTCGCGGCGATCGCCGCGAACGAGCAACTCGACGTCGCCGGTGCCGAAGCGCACCTGCGGCATGCAAGGCGGATCGCGCAACTGCCCTCCGGACGCCCAACTTATGTCGCCAAGCTCGCCGGATCGCTGCTGGGAGAGCTGCTCTACGAACGTGGCCAGCTCGAAGAGGCCGAGGCGTTGCTCGACAACGCCTACGAACTCGGCGCCGAAGGCGGACTCGTCGTGTTTATGTTCGCGGCATTCGGAACCGGGGCACGCCTGAAGTTTGCCGGTGGTGACACAGTGGCCGCCGACCGCCGGCTTGCCGAGGGTCTCGAGATCGCCAGGCAACTGCGACTGCCGCGACTCGAGGCACGCCTGGTGACTGAACAAGTCCGCCTCGCCGCGTTGTCGAGCAGGCCGATCGACGAGTCGCTCGCGCGGCGAATCCTAGGCGAGGGACCACAAGATCTCGATGGAATCGGCAATACCACAGCCGAATTCAAGGAGGATGCCCAGATCAGACTGCTCCTCGTGCAGGGGCAGTCGTCAACGATCAACGCCGCCTGCAAGCGAGCGGGCGCTCGTCGTGACCGCCTCGACCAACGCAAGCGCCCGCGTGCCCACCTTCAGGCCACGCTCCAGTACGGGCTGTGCCTCGCCGTCGCCGGCAATAGCGACGAGGCGCAGCGCGTCCTGGCGCCGGCTCTGAGAACCTGTGCGGCGCTTGGGCTTAGCCGTTTGCTGATCGACGAGGGATCCCCGATGCTCCGCCTGGCGGCCGATACCGTGGCGACAGACGAGTTCACCGCAGCCGACCCGACGACGTCGGCGAATGTTCGCGAGTTCGTGTTGAGTCTGGCTGCGGCGTCGACGGTGTAGACCGGCCGCGACGACTCCTCCGAAGCGAAAAGCCCAGGCCCATTCGCCGACGGTTTCCAGTCACGTTTGGTGAGTGCTCAATTCGTCTGTCCGAGAACGCTTGTCGAGGTACCGCTCACGCGTGACGAGATACACGGGGAACGCCATTGACACGCCGATGTAAGACAATGCCACGAATATCCAGCCCCATTTGTACCCGAGTCCGATCCGCTTGCTGTCGAACACGACCCACACCATGAACACGAGCCAGGCGATAGCCATGTCGATACTGAGGAATGCGGCCGTGCCTCCAGGTTTCATCGCATCGCCGAAGAATTCGACCGGGTTGAGGATGTTCCCACCGGCGGCCATCCACCGAAATGCGTGCGGCCAGGTCAACACCAGCGCCACGGCGCCGGCGAGGATGAAGAACGCGTGGCGAATAGTGGTGGACGTGGTGCCGGAAGGGGGCGCAGACATTGGATGATTCCTTGAGTTGACGACAAGGGGTGTGGTTATAGCTGAGGTCTCACGCTCACGACGCAACGCTGGCCTTGCGGGAAGCGGGCAGCGCACGATCCTCAGCATCGGCTGACCGCTGCGGCAGGAAGGACGCGGCCGCTCGCACCAGGACAACCGCAAAGCCGATGCTCAACAACGTCGCCGCCGTGACCACTGCGGTCGAGGTGTGCTCGAGATGCACGGCGATGATGGTGGGCCAGCCCGCGCCGAAGTTGGCGCCGAAAAACGTGCACGGAAACAGCACGAACAAACCCAGTAGTTGCCAGTGGCCCGTACTGCGGGCACGAAGCTGCGCCGCCGCCACCGCGAAGCAGACCACCTGAGCGGTCTCGAGCACACCAATCACCAAAGGGTACTGGAAGATCCGGAACACGTGTGGCCCCCAGTAGCTGTAGAGGCCGCCGTTGATGCCGACCATCTCGAAGGCGGCCGATTCAAGCAGCGTGATGCCGGCACACACGGACAGCGCGCGGCGGGTCATCGTTCCCTGGCCGATTCGGCGAGCGATGTAGATCGCGGGAGCGGCATACAGCACCACATAGCCGCTGTGCGTCCAGATTGGCTGCGGGATTTGGAACGCGGTGAAATGCGTCCACATGCCGGGTGTCGAGTAGAAGTACAGCATCATCGCCACGTCATAGAGCGGCTCGGCGAATGCGCCGACCCCGGCAGCCAACACCACCAGGGCATAGAACGGGGTTCGCTCACGCATTCCCAGCCAGATCGCGATCGCCAGGAGAGCCGCGGTCAGTGCCCAACTGATGTCGGTCAGTATCGCCTGCATGGTCAAATTCAGTTCGTGATCAATTGGTGGCATGGTGTTAGTATAAACGTCGATCTTTAATATGGTTAGTCCAAAATTTTGACTGATGCGCGGGCGGTCTGTGCGGCTCCGGACGTCATCGTCAAGAGCCGCGGCCCATCGGCCGACAAGAAGGGAATGTGCGGACATGCGCGCAACGCAGCGTGAGATCTTTGCCCCGGATCTCTTGTCGGACAAGCGGATCCTGATCACCGGCGGCGGAACCGGTCTCGGCCGCGGCGTGGCAGCACGGCTGGTCAAACACGGCGCCGAAGTTCACCTGTGGGGCCGGCGCGAAGCCGTGCTGGCCGAGGCTGCCCAGGAAGCTTCGGCGGGGGGAGCCGGAGCGGCGTACTACCAGACCGTCGATGTTCGTGATTCGGCTGCGGTCGACCGGGCAATCGAAGAGATCTGGGTTCGGCACGGGCCGGTGACCAGTCTGCTCAACAACGCGGCCGCGAACTTCATCGCGCCCACGGCAAGCCTGAGCCAGCGGGCCTTCGAGGCGGTGACGTCGACCGTGATGACCGGTTCGTTCAACACCACTATCGCTCTGGGTAAGCGCTGGATTGCGGAAGGGTTCCCCGGCACGGTGCTGTCAAACCTCACCACCTGGGTGTGGAGCGGTTCGGCGTTCGTGGTCCCGTCGGCCATGGCCAAGGCGGCGGTGCACGCGATGACGATGTCGCTGGCGGTCGAGTGGGGTCGGTATGGCATCAGGGTGAATGCGCTTGCACCCGGGCCGATTCCGACCGACTACGCTTGGGAGATGCTCAATCCGACCGACAAGAGCTCGGTCGGAGCAACGCAGGTGGACCAGATCCCGTTCGGTCGCTCCGGAACGATCGACGAACTGGCCAACCTGACCATCTTCGCGTTCTCGGACGCTTGCGACTACTTGACCGGCGAGACGATTGCGATGGACGGTGGCCAGCGACTGGCCGGGCCGAATACCTTCGCCGGCCTCACCGCGATGACCGATGAAGACTGGGCCGACGCCCGCGAGCGCAGCAAGGCCGCCTCCGCTGCCGCCAAGGCACAGCGGTCTGTGTGACTGGCTTGAACCCGCGCCTACTTCTTGATCGGCGACAGCAACTCGTAGGTGACGCCGAGCGCCCGATACGTCGGCTCGGCGCGCCTGTCGCACGTTATGAGCGGTAACTTATGCTGGCGGGCGGCCGCGCCGACCAGACCGTCGTAGAGTGCGCCACCGGCCAAGCCCGCTTCGGCAAACTCATGTAACAAGTTCCTCGTGTCGGTGGCCGACAAGAAGCGGGAATCCGGAAAATTCGTCACCTCCAGGCGGAATGCCGCAGCTGGACGAAGGCGCTGTGGCGGCGGCAACCGCGTGAGGACCGACAACAGCTCCACCGCAGCATGCCCAGACATCCCCCGACGGCACTGCAAGAGCCTGGCTCTCGCTGCCCGATGAAATGGGTTCTCGCGCTGCGCCAGTGCGAGCGCCGCACTGGTGTCAACAAGCACATGTTCAGCGTTGGTCGCCAAGCCGCAACTCCCTGACCGCGTCGTCGTCGAGCGCCGGCCCACCGCTGGGCAGCAAAAGGAGCCCGTCCGCTTCGACGAGTTCGTCGGCGGTTACGCTCTCGATCCGGATAGCAGCCCCGTCGACCGAGATCTCCACGTCCCCGGCGGTTATGCCCGACTGGTCACGGAGCGACTTTGGAATTACCAAGCGTCCAGCCTTATCAATGGTAGTGCGCATACCACGACGATACCATGATCATGGTACGAGGGAAGGTTTGAACATTTGGAGGGCGCTCAACGGCGCGCTGTGTGGGCGATGTGGATCAGGGGAGTGTGGAGCCTTCCGACACCAGCCGTTCGCCCGCAGCCAGGAACGAACTCACCAAACCAGGATCGGCGTAGTACGGGTCGCCTACCCCATCTTCGAACCGCCTTCGGCTGTACTCGTACAGCGCAGCGAGCTTGTACATCGCCAGCGTCGCATACCAATTCACGCCTGAGACGTCGGCCCCGGTGCGGTCGGCGTAGCGGTCGAGCAACTCTGCGCGGGTGGGGTAGCCGGGCTCGAGCACTGCGGTGCCCATCACAGATGTCGGAACCAGCGGCTCACCCGGCGCGGGATATGAGGTAAGCAGATAACCGACGTCGGCCAGCGGGTCGCCTATGGTGGCGAGCTCCCAGTCCAGCACCGCGGCAATGTGCCCGGTGTTCATGTCGACGATCATGTTGCCGATACGAAAGTCGTTGTGGACGACCGACGTTGCGGATTCCGGTGGCACGTGTGCCTGCAGCCAGTCGTCCAGCGCGGCGAAAGCCTTTGGCACGGTGCCGTCAACCGCGACCAGCGACCGCATCCGCCGCAGCTGGCGAGTGTTGAACCCGTCGGGCTTGCCGAAATCACCGAGCCCTATGTCCAGCCACGACACGTTGTGCAGCGCGGCGAGACTGTCCACCAACGATTCCCCGATGCGCCGGCGCAGCAGTTTGTCATTGCTCGCCGCCGGCGTTGACTCGGTGATGACGGACCCTTCGACGAAATCCATGACGACAAAGGGGACGTCGAGCAGCTCGCCTGCGGCCACGGTGGCCAGGACGCGGGGAGCCGGAACGGGCGTGTCTGACAGCGCCGCCAATAGTCGTGCCTCCCGCAGCACGTCATGGGCACCCGGTGGCAGCGGCGGCGGCGGTGGGCGGCGAACGACAACCCGCGACGTGCCATCGGAAACCAGGAATGTCAGATTGGAGTGGCCGTCGCCGATCGCTTGCGCGGTTACCGTGTGGCCGCACAGTCCGTGGTCGGCCAGGAAGCGCCCCAGTCGCTGCAGTTCGGCCTCAGACCATGACCACATCACGTGTCCAATGCGGCCACATAGTCCAGATAGCTTCCCTGCCAATGTGTCTCGAACTGGCCGGCGCCCTGTTCGCCGTCGATGACGGCGCGGCAGGCGCCCTCCCTGATCACGGTCTGCAGCCGGTCATGGGTGGGTAGCTCGATCACCCCGAAGACGTCGAGCTCCAGCTCGGTTTCGGCACCGCTGGTGTCGGTCAGCGTCGCATGCAGTCGGCGCTGGCGCATCTGTTCACCGTATTCGGCGCGGTGGGCGATGTGACGGACCGGGTAGGTCACCCCGTCGCGGACGACGTAACCGGCAAAACCCCATTCGCCCTTGGCGATCCAGATCCATCCATTGATTGCCCGGCCCGATTCGGTATAGGCGACGAACCATTTCCAATGGTGTGGCACGCCCCAGTCGCGGACTCCCCAGGAATGATCGCGATGCCCCATTCGGTCCCACTCAATCCGGCGCCCCGCGACTTCGAGCCCACCTCGCACCCGTCCGGTCTGCTCGATCCGGTTAACCGCGAACCATGAGGGCAGGCCGTCGGGATTTTCGTGGTAGCTGAAGGCGTCGTGGATGCCGGTGAAGTCGAAATCGATTCGCACATCGTCGTGGTCGTAGGTCAGATGGCAGGTCTTACGTAGTTGCGGCTGCCTCAGTGTCAGCCCGCCGAAGGAGAATTCATCGAGGTCGGCGTGTTCGGGTATCCGGCCCTGGTGCAGATGCAGGGCGAGCGGTCGAGAATCCGGTCCCCATATGCACACGTTGTAGCCGGCCTTTCCGCTGCCGGTGAGGTAGAGGTAAACCTGCATGCCGAGTTCTTCCTCCGGCATGATCAGCTCCCAGAACAGGCTGTCGCGCGTGCGTTCCCCGGCCACCGGTCGATGGCGGAGGTCGTCGGCCGGGCCGAGTCCGGTGTGCGAATGCCCGGTGGCCGTCACGGCCCCTCGCCCGTCAGCTTGCTGGCGATCGCCGGCACCTGCATCACCAGCGCCTGTCCGCGGTTGTCCACCTCCAGCGCGGACCGGAAGGAATTGTTCTCCAGGTTGCGGACCAACGCGTTCTTCGTGGACCGCACGGTGTCATCGGAGTGTTCCGCGATGGTCTCGGCCACCTCGAGCGCCGCGTCGAGCGCGGTCCCGGTGTCGGTCAGCCGGTCGGCAAGCCCGATCCGGAATGCTTCGGCGGCGCGCACCGTGCGTCCGGTGAATGCCAGCTCCGAGGCCCGGCCAGAGCCGAGCAACCGCACCAGGTTCCATGACGTACCGAGCTCACCGATGGACAAACCGACCCGCACGAACCCGGCGCTGAAACTGGCGGTGTGGTCGGCGATCCGGATGTCGGCGGCCAGCGCCAATGACAGACCACCACCGGCCGCCGGACCGCTCACCGCGGCGATCACCGGGTACGGCAGCGCACGCAGCCCGGTGGACCCGGATGCCGCGGTTTCGATCAGATCGGTGAACTCCGACACCGACATCCGGGTCAAGACGTCGACCTCTTCCAGGTCGAAGCCGGTGCAGAACGCCTTGCCGCCCGCCCCCGTGACGATCAACGCCCGCAGCGGCGCATGTCGCAATGTGACAGTGGCCCAGGCGATTTCACCGAACATCTCGACGGTCTGCGAATTCGCACGATCTGGACGGTTCACCGACATCACCACGATGCCGGGACGGCATTCGTCGAAGGCCAGGGTGCGGGCGGTGCGCAGCTCGTCGAGCACATCGGCCAGCGGGCGCCGCGACACCCGATTCCAGTGCGTGGTGGCGGTGCTCATGCTCACCGCCCGGCGAAGTTCGGTGCGCGCTTGGCTTTGAAGGCTTCCAGGGCCTCGGTCATGTCGTCACAGCGCGTCAGCAATGCCTGCCCGCGGTTTTCCAGCTCCAACGCGGCCGCGAAGGAGGCAACCTCCATGTTGGCCTGCAAAGCCCGTTTGGACACCCGGATGCCGCCGGGGGAGTTGGCGCAGATCTGGCCCGCCATGGCCAGCGTTTGATCGAGCAGGTCGTCGGAACCCGTCACCCGGTTGAGCAGGCCCAGCCGTTCCGCCTCTTTGGCATCGACCACGCGGCCGGTGAATCCGATCTCGGCGGCCGCCGACGGACCGATCAGGCGGGGCAGCAACCACGAGGTACCCAGATCGCCCGCCGAGAGCCCGATCCGGACAAATGCGGCATTGAACTTCGCCGCCGGTGATCCGAGCCGGATGTCGGCCATCAGGGTCAGCGACATGCCGCCGCCGGCTGCCGGGCCATTGACCGCGGCGATCACCGGAACCGGGATGCCCCGCACGGCTGCGAGCGCGCGGGCGGCCCGCTCCTGGCGGTCGAGCATGCCCAGGGCGCCCAGCGACGGCAGCTCTTCGGCTTCGTGGAGGTCGTACCCGGCGCAGAACGCCCGACCCGCACCCGTCAGGATCACCACCCGCACGTCACGGTCGTCTGAGATCGCGCGCGCGACCGATTCCAGTTCGTCGAACATGGTCACCGTCATCGCGTTGTAGCGGTCGGGCCGGTTCAGTGTCAGCTGGACGACGCCGGCCGCGGGTTGCTCGAGAAGCAACGTCTCATAACGCCGTTGGAGATCGATCATCGGAGTTCTTTCTGATCAGACGAATTCGGGAGAGCGCTTGTCGATAAACGCGCGCAGCCCTTCGGCCGCCTCGCCGCGCTCGAACAACTCGTTGACTTGTTCGGCCTCATAGCGCAGCCCCTCGGAAAGCGGTCGGTCATACGCCGCGTCCACCGTCCGGACGACCGCGCGCTGCGCGGGCGACGAGGCGGCACACAACTCGCGGGCCAATTCCCGCGCGGTGTCCAGAGCTGTCCCGGCGGGCACCAGGCGGTCGACAAGGCCGATGCGGAGCGCTTCCTCGGCGTCCACCTCCCGGCCGGTGAGCATGATGTCCAGCGACCGTCCGCGGCCGACCAGCCGGGGCAGCCGCTGCGTGCCGCCGGCCCCGGGAATGAGGCCGAGCTTGACCTCGGGCAGACCGAGTCGCGCAGACGAACCGGCGACACGCAATGAGCACGCCATCGCCAGTTCAAGTCCGCCGCCCAGGGCGAGCCCGTCGACGGCGGCCACCGACACCGCCGGGTGGTTGGCCAGGCGTTCGACGGCTCCACGCAGGGCATCCCCGTAGGCGCCGAACGATGCCGCGTCCACCGTCGACATGTGCTTGATGTCGGCGCCGGCGGCGAAGAAGCCAGGCAACGCCGAGGACACCACGATGACCTTCGCGGGCAACGCGTCGGCGGCATCGAGTCCTTTGTGCAGCCCCTCGATGATCGCCGGTCCCAATGCGTTTGCCGGCGGGCGGTTGAGCTTGATTTCGACCACCGCTCCCGCAATGTGCAGGCTTACCGGTGAACCGTTGTCGGACAGCATCGTTGATGTACCTCCTGGATTTCTGTGCGGGCGGCCGGACCGTCAGGCCATGGTGAGGCCACCGCTGACCGACAGCGTCTGACCGGTGATGTATTCGGCGGCGTCGGAGGCGAAAAAGGCGACCGCGGCGGCGATGTCCGACGGCTGCGCCAGCCGCTTCATCGGCACCGAGCGGGTCATCCCGCCGATGACCTTGTCGGCGTCCTGCCCGGAGGTATCGGCGAACTTGCGCAGCGCCGGCGTGTCGGTCGGGCCGGGGCAGACGGTGTTCACCGTCACCCCTTTGGTCGCCACCTCGCGTGCCAGTGTCTTGGTGAACGCGATGATGCCGCCCTTGGCCCCGGAATACACTGCCTCCAGCGATGATCCGACGCGGCCGGCGTCCGAACCGATGTTGATCACCCGTCCGAATCCGCGCTCCACCATGCCGGGGACGACGGTGTGCATAACGCGCAGCTGGCCCTTGAAGTTGATCTCGAGGATCTTGTCCCAGAAGTCCTCTGAGGTTTTCAGGAACGGCATGAAGTCGTCCCAGCCGGCGTTGTTCACCACGACTTCGATGTCGCCGAGCTCGGCAGCGACGGTTCTGACGGCGTCGTGCACCGACGCGGTGTCGGTGACGTCCACGCGGACGGCGATCGCTTCGCCGCCGGCTTCTGCAATGCGCTTGGCTGTGGCTTCGGCCGCCTCCAGATTGAGGTCGGCGACGGCGACCCGAAATCCATTGGCTGCAAGAGTTTCCGAGATACCCTGGCCGATGCCTTGGGCTCCACCGGTGACGAACGCGACGCGGTTGCTCATGTGTTCTCTCCTTTGAGACGAGTGATGGGAGGGTCTAGCGGCAGGACGGAGCGTCCGGGTTCGGCGCCCAGTCGATCGGACCGGCGACGATCGAGTGACTGGTCAGTTTGCGGCCGAGCACGTTCTGGGCCGCGCGGGCGGCGTCGATCATCGCGGGAAGCGACACCCCGGTGGACACACCCATCTCCTCGAACATGCTGATCAGATCTTCGGATGCGATATTTCCGGTCGAACCGGCCGGCACCGGGCAGCCACCGAGTTCACCGAAGCTGGATTCGAAGCTGGTGCAGCCAACCTGCAAGGCGGCGTATGCGTTGGCCAAGCCCTGGCCGCGGGTGTTGTGGAAGTGGGCGGTGACCTCGACACCGGGGAGTCGCTCGATGGCAGCGGCGAAGAACTCACCGACATAGGCGGGGTTAGCCATTCCGGTGGTGTCGCCGAAGCCGATCTCGGTGGCGCC
The DNA here is from genome assembly GCA_003987775.1 of Mycobacterium sp. GTDB lineage: Bacteria > Actinomycetota > Actinomycetes > Mycobacteriales > Mycobacteriaceae > Mycobacterium. Next base: position 7,081 of record RXJD01000091.1, on the reverse strand, counting down.
CGCGGCGGCGAACTGTTCGGCTATGTCGAGCACCCGCTGCAGGGGCACCTTACCCTCGAATGGACAACCGTAGGACGTGGCGATGACGGCAGCGCAGCGCAGGTCTTCGGCAACGATGCGCTTGGCGATGATCTCGTTGTCGGCCATCGACTCGGCGATGGTCCGGTTCACGTTCTTCTTGTTGTGTGTCTCTGATGCACTGACGAAAATCGCCACTTCGGAGAATGTTTCGCGTACCTTCAGCGCATTGTCCAGTCCCTTGCTGTTGGGCACCAGGACCATCAGCGAGACGTAATCGGGCACTTGGATGCCACGTAACACCGCGACGCCGTCCGACAGCTGCGGGATGACGTCGGGTCGCACGAAGCTGGCGACCTCGATGCGGCGCAGCCCGGTGTGGGCCAGTCGGTTGATCAGGTCGATCTTGTCGTCGGTGGCGATGGTTTCTGGTTCGTTCTGGAAGCCGTCGCGCGGACCTACCTCGCGGATTTCGACGTGGGCGGGCAACTTCACAGTAGCGTCCTTTCCTGGTCGAGCTGGTTACGGAACTCGGGTGCGGCGATTGCGGTCAGCCTGCGTGCGCGCTCCCCGAGACTGCAGCCGCGCAGGTGCGCCGTGCCGTATTCGGTGACGACCGTGTCGACGTCTGAGCGCCCGGTGGTGACCACGCCGCCTTCGAGCGTGGTCTTGATGGTGGAGGCGCCGCGCGAGGTTGCCCGGACCGCGATGATGGATCGCTTGCCGGTCAAAGCGGCGGCCCTGGTGAAATCCACCTGGCCGCCGACTGCGCCGACGTATACGCCGCGGCTGACCTCGGCGCCGATCTGGCCACTGAGGTCGACCTCGACGGCGAAGTTGACCGACACCAGCGAATGCAGTCGTGAAAGCACCTGTGGCGCATGGGTATAGCTGGTGGGAAGGAAACGCACGGGCAGGTCGGTCACCCGCCGGTACAGTCCTGCCGATCCCAGCGCGGTCCCGACGACAGCCAGGTAAGTGTCGATCTCTTTACGGGCGCCGGTAGCCACACCCTTGTCGATCAGCCTGAGCAGGCCGTCGGTGATCATCCCGGTGTGCACGCCCAGGTCCTCGTGGCCCATGAGGGCGTCGATCACCGCGGATCCCAACGACCCGACGCCCAGTTGAATGGTGTCTCCGTCGTCGATGAGTTCAGCGATCCGGGCGGCGATCACACGGTCGGCCTCGTTGGGGGCTCGTACCGTATCCTCGGGCAGCGCGCGGTCGGTGGAGATGGTGGCGGCGAACCGCTCGACAGGTATCCGCGGGGTTCCCAGGGTGGCCGGCATCTGCGCGTTGATCTCTGCGATCAGCACCGGCGTGTGGGGAATGGCGTCGGCGACATAGTCGACGCCGACACCGAGAGAGCACATCCCGTCGGCGTCGGGCGGTGACACCTGCACCAGACCGACATCGCAGGGCAGCAGGTGTTCGGCGAACATGCGTGGCAGCGCCGAGTAGTGGCATGGCACCACATCGAGGCGCCCCGACCTGCTGAGCTCTCGCAGCTCACCAAGCCCGCCGTAGGAGACCATCGACACCGCATCGGGCATGCTCACGGCGAGTTGGTCGTTCCAGCTCAACCCGGTGAAAACTCGAAACGGGCCGATTTGCCCGCTCTGCTCGATCAACGCATCGACCAGGGGACGTGGCTCCGCGGCAGCCTGACCCCACCAGACGCCGGCGCCAGCCGTCAGATACTCGCGGAAATCGATCACGCGGGTACCCGCTGGATGAGCGTTCCGGTCCCCAGACCGCCGCCGCAGCACATCGTCACCAGGCCGAGGTCGGCCTCGCGGCGCTCGAGTTCAGCGACAAGGGTGGCGATGAGCCTGGCCCCGGTCGCGCCGACGGCGTGACCGAGCGCGATGGCGCCACCGTTGACGTTCACCCGTTCGACATCGGGGCGCAGCTCGCGTTGCCAGGCCAGCACCACCGAGGAGAACGCCTCGTTGACTTCGAACAGATCGATGTCGTCGATGTTGAGATGGTTGCGCTGCAACAACTTCCGCGTCGCTGGGATCGGCCCGGTCAGCATGATGATCGGATCGACACCGACGGTGGTCTGGTCGACGATGCGGGCACGCGGGCGCAACCCGAGCCGACGGGCGGCGTCCCCGGAGCACAGCAGCACCGCGGCCGCGCCATCGCTGATCGGCGACGACGACCCGGCGGTGATGCGTCCACCGCCCTTGCGGAACGCCGGCTTGAGGTTGGCCAGCGTCTCCACCGTGGTCTCCGCGCGTACGCATTGGTCTGCATAACGGACCTGGCCGTCGAGGGTCATCGGCACCATCTCGGCGACGAACCGGCCGTCGGCGATGGCCTTGGCGGCGTTCTGGTGGGAACGCGCGGCGAAGGCGTCCATCTCCTCGCGGCCCAACTGCCAGCGGTCGGCGATCAGCTCGGCGCTTTCACCCTGGTGCACAAAGGCGTAGCGGTCGCGCAACTCGGCTGTCCAGGGATCGCCGTAGAGTTCGGAGATCTTGCCGGGAGAGTCGATGGGGACGTGGCCCATGTGCTCGACGCCACCGGCTATCACAATGTCGTGAGTGCCGGAGGCCACCAGCGCCGCCCCCATTTCCACCGCGGTCTGCGCCGAGCCGCAGCGCCGGTCGAGCGTGGTGGCCGGGACTTCGGGCGGATACCCGGCCTGCAGCCAGGCGTTGCGTCCGATGTTGCGTGACTGCTCACCAAACGGGGCGGTGCAACCGATCACCAGGTCTTCGACCAGTTCCGGCTCGACCCCGCTGCGCGCGATCAGCTCGGTGTAGCAGGCGGCCAGCATCGCGTTGGGGTGGATGTCGCGGTACCAGCCACGTTCGGGATGTGACTTGCCGGTGGGTGTGCGTACGGCTTCGGCGATGTAGACCTCGCGGCCTGTCGAGGCGAACGGCCCCGTCACGGTGTGGCTCATCAGATCACCGTCCCGCCGTCGACCGGCAGCACCTGTCCGGTGATGTAGGACCCGGCGTCCGAGGCAAGGAAGACGAACGTCGGTGCGATCTCGTCCGGGAAGGCCCAGCGCCCCAGCGGGATTCGGGCCAGAGTCTTGGCGGCCAGCTTCTCGTTGCTGCGGATGTTCGCCGTCATGGCGGTGGCCGCGAGCGGCGCGACAGCGTTGACCGTGATGGATTGGCGCGCCAGTTCGCGGGCCAGCGACTTCGTCAGGCCGATGATGCCTGCCTTGGCGGCCCCGTAGTTGGCCTGGCCGATCGTCCCGGTGATGCCTGCCGCGGAGGTGACGTTGATGATGCGCCCGGTGCCGTCTGTCGGTAAGCGCTTGAGCGCCGCCTGACTGCACACGAAGCTGCCCACCAGGTGGATGTCGACGATGCGGCGGAAGTTCTCCTCCGAGAGGTCGGCAAACATCGCCGGCGCGATGGCCCCGGCGTTGTTGACCAGGATGTGCAGTGCACCCCCGCCAAGCTCCGCCCCCGCCGCGGCGGCTTCGATCGCTGCCGTCGAGTCGCGTACGTCGAGAACGAACGGCTGTGCGGTACCGCCGGCCGCGGTGATCGAGTCCGCGGCTGCCACCGCGGCGTCCTTGTCGATATCGGTCACCAGCACCGCAGCCCCAGCCGCGGCGAAGGCACGGGCGATCGCCTCGCCGACGCCACTGCCCGCACCGGTCACCAGCGCCGAGCGCCCGTCGAGCCGGAAGACGTCACGCTGTTGGCTCATCAGTAGCTCCTCGGCAGGCCGAGCACGTGCTCACCCAGGTAGTTGAGCACCATCTCCTGACTGATCGGAGCGATACGGGTCAGCCGCGCCTCGCGGAAGTATCGCGCCACGTGATACTCCTCGGAGTACCCCATCCCGCCGTGTGTCTGCAGTGCGCGGTCGGCGGCATCGAAAGCCGCGTCGGCGCACAGGTACTTGGCCGTATTGGCCTCGCGCGCACAGGGTTTCCCTTGATCGTAGAGCCAGGTGGCCTTGCGCAGCATCAGCTCCGCGGCGTCCAGCCTGGCCAACGAGTCGGCCAGGGGAAACTGCAGTCCCTGGTTCATTCCGATCGGCCGGCCGAACACTTCGCGCTCGTTGCCGTACCGCACCGCCGCGCGCAGGGCGGCGCGCCCCATGCCCAGCGCCTCGGCGGCGATCAGACAGCGTTCCGGGTTCAGCCCGTCAATGATGTAGCGGAAACCTTGGCCTTCCTCACCGACGCGGTCCTCGACGGGAATCTCGAGGCCGTCGATGAACAGCTCGTTCGAGCTGACCGCGTTGCGGCCCATCTTGGGGATGGGGCGGATGTCGACCTTGTTGCGATCCAGGTCGGTCAGGAACAAGGTCATTCCATCGGTCTTGCGCGCGGCGTCCTCGAACTTCGTGGTGCGGGTCAGCAGCAGCACCTTCTCCGATTCCAGCGCCTTGGAGATCCACACCTTGCGACCGCTGACGACGTAGTGATCGCCCTCGCGCCGGGCAAAAGTGGTGATCTTGGTGGTGTCCAGACCCGCACCCGGCTCGGTAACTCCGAAACACACATGGAGATCCCCGGTCACGATGCGCGGCAGTGTGCGCGACTTCAGTTCTTCGGAGCCATGCACGATCACGGGATGCATTCCGAAGATCGACATGTGAATCGAGCTTGCGCCGTTCATGCCGGCTCCGCTGGCCGCGACTTCCTCGAGCAGGATGGATGCCTCGGTGATGCCGAACCCGTGACCCCCGTATTCCTCCGGCGTGGTGATGCCGAGCCAGCCGCCCTCGGCGAACGTGTCGTAGAACTCGGTTGGAAACTCGTGCTGTTGATCCTTGGTCATCCAGTACTGGTCGTCGAACTTGCCCGCAAGTTCGGCAACTGCAGCGCGGATCGTCTGCTGATCGTCGCTCAACTGGAAGTCCACAACGTGCTCCGCTCGAACCGTCGGAAGTAATTGGTCTAAGCGCCAATCATACTAATGGACAGACCAAAAAGGAAGGCGGGTCGGTGAGGTGGTGGTCACCTTCGGGCGGTCAGGCGAGGGCGGGCAGGAGTGGTAGCGCGGCAGCGATGCGCTCGTTCCAGGCCGCCGGTGTGCCGAACAGCACACGGTCGAGTTTGGCCCGCTTGTAGAACAGCTGCAGATCGTGCTCCCAGGTGTAGCCGATCGCGCCATGAAGGGTAAGCGCGCTGTCGGCCAGTTCGGCGCTGCCGCGGGTGACTTGGGCCTTGGCGACCGCCGCGTGGGTCGCGCGCTCAGGCAGACCTTCCTCTGCCGACTGAGCCGCGTAGCACACGATGGACATGGCGGACTCAACTGTGACCAGCATCTGGGCGGCGGCGTGTTTGACCGCTTGGAATGCACCGATCGGCTGACCGAACTGCTTACGCTGCTTGCTGTATTCGACCGCCAGTTCGAGCATGCGTTCAGCTGCACCCAAGGCGTCGGCTGCAACTAAAACGGCTGCCCGGGAGGCAATTTCACTGAGCGTCGGGGCAGTGTCGATCTCGAGCCGGCGTGCCGTGACGTCGTCGAGGGCGACATCGCCGACATCGCGCGAGCGGTCCAGCAGCGAGCGCGGCTGAATGCCGACACCTGCCTCTGCCGTGTCCACCAGCCACAGTGACACGGCGTCGCCGTCGGGAACGGGGACCAGCAATCGCCGTGAGTGAGCGGCGCCCAGAACACACGGTATCCGTCCGTGAAGTCGACCGGCTGAGCTCTGCACGGAGGGGATTGCCGCGGGGATGCGGTCCGCTCGGACCGCCAAGGCGACAAAGTCACCGGATTCCGAACCTGGGCAACAGGTTTCGCGCATTATCGCCGGCTCCCCCGCCAGCGCCGGAGCGGCGATCGCCGACTGCAGCCAGGCGCCCGATGGCGCTGCCGCGCGGCCCAGCTCCCGCGCCGTCAGAGCAAGTTCCAGCAGGCCGCCACCTTGGCCGCCGACCTCCTCGGCAAATCCCACGCCGGCCCAGCCTTCGCCGACGAACAAGCGCTCGAAGCTGAACAGGTCCCCGGCATCCAACCAACCCCGAACGGTCGCCGAGCCGGCGCGTTCACCCAACCACTCGCGCAGCGAGGTCGTGAACAGCGTCTGCTCTTCGGAGAGCTCCCATCGCATCAGTGTTCTCCTGCCTGGCTGCCGGGTACCGGTGAACCCTTAACGGTTCAATGAAAGAAATGGTATCTTAGGTCTGACCATAAACATAAGGGGCGTGTAATGGAAGCAGCGGACGCTTCGAGCACACCCTCGCGATCCCGGGTCAGGCTCAGTCCCGTCGAAGTCCCGAAGGCGTCTGATGTGCTTGCCGGCCAGCTTCGTGAGCGGATCCTCAATGGCGAACTCGCGGAAGGCACCCCACTGCCGGCGGAACGTGAGCTGGTTAAACAGACGCAGATGAGTCGTGCCACGGTGCGGGAAGCGCTGCGCATCCTCGAGGTGCAGAACCTCGTGAGGGTCAAAGCCGGACGTGCCGGTGGTGCTTTCGTACAGCGTCCCACGACGAAGTCAATGGCCAACTCGGTGAGCATGCTCATCCGGGGCAGGCACATCAAACTCGCCGACCTGATGGAGACCAGGGAGGCCGTGGAGCCGTTCTGCGCCGAGCTGGCCGCCGGTAACCGCACCGACGAGGACCTGACCAAATTGGACCGGGCCAACGAAGCGATCGCCGACCTAACGGCCGATCTCGATCAGTTTCTGCAGTCGAACCTCGATTGGCATGTGGGCGTTGCAATGGCCAGTCACAACGAACTGCTGATCGGCTTCATGATGGCGCTTTCGCAGGCGATCTATGCGGGCACCAGGAATGCGGCCTTTGTGGACAACGAGGTTCGCGCTGTCACCGGCCACGCACACCGCGCAATCACCACGGCGATCCGGCAACGCGACGCCACGGCCGCCGGACGTCGCATGCGCCGGCATGTGCACAGTTATGCCGGCGCACTGGCCCAATCCGACGGGCGCGAGGCGGTCGTCGTCGGCGACGCCGCCGTGGGGGAGTAACCGTAGCCGGGGCGATCCCTGCTGGATCAACTGCCTGAATCGCCCTGGTTCTGCCGGAGACTCGGGCTATTGGATTCCGATCAGTGGTTGGTCGGTCCGTTGTGCATCGTAGAACGCGGCTTCGAAC
>RXJD01000051.1 GCA_003987775.1 Mycobacterium sp. | reverse complement strand
CGTCGCCGCCGGTGCCCCCGGCCCCGCCGGCCCCGCCGCTGCCGCCCGATCCGCCGCTTTGGCCGGCGCCGTTGTTGACCCCGGCGATGCCGGCTGCCCCGCTGAGGCCGTCGCCGCCGTTGCCGCCGGCCCCGCCGACTCCACCGGTCCCGCCGGCGCCGCCGTTACCGGAGATGACCCCGCCCAGACCGCCGGAGCCGCCGTGCCCGCCGGCTCCGCCGGCGATACCGGGGGAGCCGGAGTCACCCGGGTTGAGCCCGCCAGGGCCGGAGGCGCCGGCGGCGCCGTTGCCGCCGGCGCCCCCAGCGCCGCCATTGCCGACCGAACCCCCATTACCGCCGGCCCCGCCCGCGCCGCCGTTGACGCCCGGGGTGAGCGCGCTGAATCCGGCTCCACCCGCGCCGCCGGACCCGCTGCTGAGCACCACTAGCCCGGACCCGCCGTCGGCGCCGGCGACCGCGCCCGCGCCGCCGGCCGCCCCACCATGCCCGCCGCCTCCGGCCGCACCCGGATTGCCGCCGTTGCCGCCGGCCCCGCCGTTGATGAAGCCGGCGGTGCCGGCGGCTCCGGCGCCCCCACCGCCGGGCAGTCCGGCCGCCCCGCCGGCCCCGCCGGCCCCGCCGTTGCCGGCCGTCCCGGTCTGACCGAACAACCCGCCGGCCCCGCCGGCCCCACCCATGGCCCCGTCACCGCCGGCACCCCCGTTACCCCCCGAGCCGCCCGTCCCGCCGGCCCCAGCGTCGATCCCGGCGATCCCGGACGTGCCGGTCACGCCACTGCCGCCGGCCCCACCGGCACCGCCGGCCCCACCGAGGCCGCCGGACCCGCCGTCACCGACGATGACCCCGCCCCGGCCTCCGGCCCCGCCCATCCCACCGTTGCCGGCGGGGCCGCCGTTGGTGCCCCAGTCACCGGGGTTGACCCCGTGGTGCCCGGCCGTGCCGCTCAGGCCCGCACCACCGACCCCACCGAGACCGCCGTCGCCGAACACATACGCCTGACCGCCGGCCCCGCCGATACCCCCGACCCCGCCCAGAGTGACCGCCGTCCCCCCGGCCCCACCGGCACCGCCATTGCCCATAAACCAGCCCCCGGCGCCGCCGGTGCCCCCGGCCCCGCCGGCGACCCCCGCACCTCCGGCGCCGCCGGTGCCGATCAATCCGGCCGCCCCACCGGCCCCACCGGCCAGCGGGGTGCTGCCGGTCGGGCTGTAACCCGCCCCGCCATCGCCGAACCACAACCCGCCGGCACCCCCGGTCGGGTTGGCCGCCGTACCCGCGGCGCCGTTACCGATCAGATCCCGGCCCAACAACAGATCGGTCGGGAAATTGAGGATCGGGTCCAGCACCTGCCCGAACACACTGTTGATCCACCACTGACTCACCGTGTGGGTGGGCCCGTACACCAACAGCTGAAACACCCCAGCCACCGGCGAGGCCGCCACTGCCGCCGCTGAACCCTGCAGCCATGCCGCCGCACTGACCTCCGCCCCGGCATACTCCGCCGCCGCCGAACTCAACGCCGCCACGAACTGGTCCTGATAACGCGCCGCCTGCGCAGCCAGCGCCTGATACTCCCGGGCATGAGTGCCGAACAACGCCGCAATCGCCGCCGACACCTCATCACCGGCCGCCGCCACTACCTGCGTCGTCGGCAGCACAGCCGCCGCACTACCCGCACTGACATCCGACCCGATCCGCGCCACATCCAACGCCGCCTGCGACACCACCTCCGGCGAAACGCTGACCATCGACATCGTCAAACCCCCTGCGCCCGAATTCACTGCTGCCCGTTAGCCATCAACTGCTACACCCGGTGGGGTATCGAGAGAATGACGTTCTCCGATGGTTCGTTGCGCACCGAATCGTCGTTAGGGCCAGAAGTCCCTCGGTCGGCGCCGTTAGTCCCTACGCGGCTCGCCGAAAGCTGTCTGGGATGAGGTCGCGGAAAATTCGATTGATCTGCGCGACGGCCAGACGTGCGGAGCGCTTGTTGTTACTGTTGAGCTGGGTCGCTGCACGCTTTTGCGAGGTCAGCGCCGGGATGCCGATGGCCGATCTGGGAGGACGGGGTCTGTGAGTTTCTTTACGCTGCCACCGGAGATCAACTCGTTGCGGATGTTCCTCGGAGCCGGCAGCGCACCGATGTTGCAGGCGGCGGCAGCCTGGGACGGGTTGGCAGCCGAGTTGAGCACCGCAGCCCAATCGTTCGGCTCGGTCATCTCGAACCTGGCAGGCCAGGCGTGGCAGGGAGCGGCGTCGGCAGCCATGGCGGCTGCGGCAGCGCCCTATGCAGGCTGGCTGGCCGCGGCCGCGGCGCAATCTCAGGGTGCGGCCGGGCAGGCGCTGGCGGTGGTCAGCGCCTTTGAGGCGGCGCAGGCGGCAACCATCCATCCCGGTGCGGTGGACGCCAACCGCAATGCGTTCGTGCAGTTGATCATGAGCAACCTGTTCGGCCAGAACGCCCCGGCGATCGCACTGGCCGAAAGCATCTACGAAGAGATGTGGGCCCAGGACGTCAGCGCGATGGCGAGCTACTACGCCGGCGCGGCGGCCGCCGCCGCGCAGGTGGTGCCGTGGCAGTCGGTGCTGCAGAGCTTCCCGGCGCTCGCCGGAGGCATCGCCAGCGGTCTGAGTGGAGCGGCCGGCGGCGGGGGTACCGGTGGTGGCGGCGCCGCTGCGGCCGCCGGGGGCAGTGCCGGCGGAGCAGGTGCGCCGCCTACTGGTGCCGAAGGCGCTGCCGCCGCCGGCGGCGGTGGTGGTGGAGGCGGTGTAGGTAGCGCAGACACTGGGCTCGCGCCGGCCAGTTACACCGGCGGCGACGCGGGTGCCTACGCCGGTGGCACCGCGGCCGGAACCGACGTCGGTAGCGCGGCCGCCACCAGCGCTAATCCCGGTGTGGCCAGCCCGGGCGTCGGGGGCTTCGGCATGATGCCGATGCCGATGCCCATGGGCGCAATGACCCGGAGTTCCGGCCTGCTCGGCGACGGCCCGTCGATGCCGATGCCCGCCAAAGCGCAGGAGAAGGAAGACGAAGAGGCCCTCGCAGCCCAAGAGGCCACCGAGGAAGCCGACGTCGCGGCCGAGGGTGTGGAAGCACCGGAGGCAGAAGTGCCGGCCATGAGTGTGCTGCCCACCGCGGCCCCCGATGCCGCGGCGGCGGCAGCCCCCGGCGAAGCGAAGCCGGCCGCGCAGACACGGGGTGCATCGAGCATTCCGGCGTCGGGATTCCGCGCATCGGACGCAGTCGCCGAGGAATCAGTCGCCAGATTGAGGCCGGAAATTGCGCCCGGAGAATTCCGTCCGCAGGCCGAGGAAGAGGAAGAAGAAGCGAGGATCCGGATCCCCGGCGCCTAGGGTGCCTAGTGCGCGGGGGCGCGTAACAGGCTCAGCGCCGTCCGGCCCAGCACGATCGGGTCGAGCGGATGGGGCACTGCCGCCTCGGCACGCGACCAGCTGGCAAGCCACGCATCGTCGGGGCGCCCGGTCAAGACCAAAATCGGCGGGCAGGACGACAACTCGTCCTTGAGTTGCTTGGCAATGCCCATGCCGCCGGTAGGCGCCGCCTCTCCATCGAGGATGGCCAGATCGATACCGCCCTCGTCCATCGTGCGGATCACCATCGGGCCGGTGGCGACCTCGACGTAGCTCAATTCGGGCAGGTCCGGGTGCAGCCGTTTGCCCAGGGCCTGCTTCACCTGTTCGCGGGTGTGGACGTTGTCGCTGTAAACGAGGACGCGCAGTGGGGTGGTGTCGGGCACGGGTGCGATGTTAATTCACGCGCCGCCGACCGACCGCACGAAGACTGCCTCAGCGGACACCGTGACCGCATTGGACATCACCCCGAGTTTGTTCCACCCCAGGTCGAACCGGGATCGGTCGATCTGCGAACGGCCCGAGATTTGTACCGAGCCGTCGTCGAGTTCGGTGATCGTCACCGGCAGCGACACCGGTTCGGTGATGCCCTTGATGGTGAAGTGGGTGCGTAGGTCGGCGGATTTCCCGGTGCCCGGTTGCAGCGCATTGACGACGACGCTGATCGTGGCGAAGCGCTCGGCATCGAAGAAGTCGGCCGACAGCAGGTGCTTGTCGCGGCGCCCGATCCCGCTGTCCAGCGAGGCCACCTCGATGTCGATCCGGCCCGATACCGCGCCGCCCTGAGTCAGCCGTCCTTCGCCGCTGAACTGGGTGAACGAACCTTTGACGGGCATCAGCCCCCACATGTTGCGGATCTTGAAGGTGACCGCCGAGCGGTCGGGCACCAGAGCCCAGGGTCCGACGGTTTCCGGGTCGCTGAGCAGCGTTTCCAGGGTGGTCATCGTGGGTCCCTCACTTGTAGGGGCGCGAGTTCCGCGGGGTCGAAGTACTCGTCGATTCGGTCGATAAGTCCTTCTGTGTCCACCTTGATCACGATGCAAACCCGCATCGCGATCGATTGGCCGCCGTGACCGGTGGCGTGCAACACATGCTGCTGGACGAATCCGTTCTCGAAGACCTGGCGATCCAGGATCTGGTAGCCGCGCGATGCGGTGGTCGAGAGGAACCAGTCGATGACGCGCAACGCCCGCGGCTTGTCATCGCATGTGGTGGCGTCGCGGCGGCCGTCGGTGCGCCAGACGGCGACGTTCTCGCTCCACATCGAAGCGACGGTGGCTCGATCGCCGTTCTCGATGGCGGAAAACAGGCGGTCTGCGAGCTCATTGACGGTCATGACTGCGGCTCCTTGTCGTATCCGGGATGGGCGGCAGCAAGCCGGTGGCTCACCAGCGTGCGCAGGCAGGCGACCACGTCGCCGTCGCGGCCGTCCAGATCACCGGCCCGGATGGCGGCGGCGAGCCCGGCTTCATCGGCAAATCCCAGCCCGGCCAGTGCCGCTTCCACGTCGGATGCGCCCGGGTTCTGCAGTTCCCGCTCGACCATGCGCAGCGCGTTGGCCGCCACCCGGGCCTGGAAATTGATGTGCGAGTTGACCTGCCCGGCGGTGGCGTCCCGGACGTCGCGTTCCAGAAATTCGGCGACGGCGGCGACGAGTTCGGCCGCGGTCGGCCGGCCGTGCAGGTTCATGAATCCTCCAACAGGTCAAGCAGATCCCACTCGTTCTCGCACACCCGGCGCCCGATCGTCGCCAGTTCCACCGAGCGGGTCTGGCCGGACAGGTGGCGTTCCGCCTGATAACGGCAGATGACCCCCCAGCGCAACGTGGCCAGCACCAGCCACCAGTGGAACGCGGTCCGGTCGACGGTCGTCCCGCCGGCCTCCTCATAGAAGCGCAGGAAGCTCTCGATGCTGCCCAGCCCGCCCGCGGCGCGACTGGCTGGGGCGCCGAACCGCCAGGCGCGCACGCAGAACCAGGCCAGATCCTCGTAGCGCTCGCCGACGTGCACCAGTTCCCAGTCGAGCACGGCGGCCAGGTCGGAGCCGTCGACGATCAGGTTTCCCATCCGGAAATCACCATGCACCAGCACCGTGGGCGATGGCGCCGGCCGGTGGCTGGTCAGCCAGCGGATCGTCCATTCGAAAGTGGCTGTGGTGTCGCCCATGTCGTCGAGCTGTTGGCGGGAGTGCTCGACGGGGTCCTCGTGTGCCAGATCGGGGTCGCCGGCATCGGCGCGATGGATGGCGGCGAGGGCCTGGGCGCACTGCCGCAGCAGCCGCGGCGGGTCGTCGAGTTGGCGGAAGATCCGCCGGACGATGGTCTCGCCCTTGATCTCCTCGCAGATCAGAAACGGGTTGCCCAGTGTTGCAAGCGAATTGTCCGCGATCAGCACGTGTGGCACCGGCGCGCCCGCGGCTGCCGCGGCCGCCTGAACCCGGGCTTCCAGCTCCATCCCGGCGTGGATGTCGTCGGGGGGCCCGGTGCGCAGGATCAGTGGCCGGCGATCGCCGCCGGTGACCGCGTCGAACGCCCAGGTGGTGCGGCTGGCACCGCCGGTGAGCACCCGCAGGTTGTCGATGGCCACGCCCTCGCCCAGCACCGGCGTCAGCAGGGCGGTCAAGCTGTCGGACAGCGTCACTTCTTGCCGAACTTGAAGAGCCGCTGGGCAACCCGGCGAATCTGAATCTCCTCTGCGCCCTCGGTGATCCGGTAGCGCCGGTGGTGGCGGTAGATGTGTTCGAGTTGCTCGTGGCGGCTGTACCCGATACCGCCGAGCACCTGCATCGCGCGGTCGGCGGCGTCGCACACCAGACGGTTGGCCCGGTAGTTGGCCATCGACACCTTGTCCGAGACCTCCATGTGGTGGTTCTGGTCCAATTGCGTTGCGGCGTAATACACCAACAGGCGCACCATCTGCGCCTCGGTCTGCAATTCGACCAGCGGCCACTGCACCGCCTGGTTGACCGCCAGCGGTTTGCCGAAGACGTGGCGTTCCCCGGCGTAGGCCACGGCGCGGTCGATGCAGTACTGAGCGGCGCCGAGGCTACTGGCGGCCTGACGAATCCTGTTCTCGTGCAGGAAGGTCTGGCCTACCTCCAGGCCGCGGTCCAGCTCACCGAGTATCGCGTCGTCGGGCACCCGGACGTCCTTGAGTTCCACCTCGGCGTGATCGGTGGGCATGTTGAACGTCCACCAGTAGTACGGGATGGTGAAACCGGGGGAGTCGCACGGCACCAGAAACGCCGTGATGCCGCGCGCCTGGCCGGGTTCACCGGAGGTGCGGGCGAACACCAGGTCGTGGGTGGCGCGATGCACGCCGGTGTTGAATCGCTTGGCGCCGTTGATCACCCAGCCGTCACCGTCGCGGACGGCGGTGGTTTCCAGCCAGGTGGCATCCGAGCCGTGCTTGGGCTCGGTCAGCCCGAACGCCATCGACCGTTCGCCGGTGATCAGCGCCTCGGTCCACTCCTGTTTCTGCGCGTCGGTGCCGAACCGGTCCATCATGATGACCTGCGGGAAGTTGCCGACGATCGACGATTCGTCCTGCAGGTCGTTGTGCAGGCCGAGTCCCTTGTGCGCCAGGTGCTCCCGGATGACGGCCATGTCGATATTGGTGCCGTCGCGCCCACCGAACTGCGCGGGCAGCCCGTACCGCAGCCAGCCCGCCTTGTCGGCACGCCTGCGCATCTCACCGAGCAGGTCCTCCCACTCCCGGCGCGGGATGCCGCCGTTGTCCCAATCCGTGCGGGCATTTTCGCGGCGGTGGTCGAAGTACTGGATGTTCTCCCGTTCCAGCGGCTTGATCTCCGTCTCGATGAACTCGTCCATCTCGGCGAGCAAGCCCGGAAGGTGTTCGGGGAGGCTGAAATCCACGTTGATCTCTCCTTAGGTCGTCAGGCGCCGTACAACGTCTTCTTCCATATTCGCGACAGCAGGGCGATGGCCTCGTCGTCGGTGATCGTCACCCCCAGGTCCGGCTTTCCGACGAACACGGTGGTGAAGTTCTCGAACAGCAGCGCGATGGCCGCCGCCGTATGCTCTGGATTCAGCTCGGTGGCGTAACCCTGTTCCTGCGCGCGGCGCACCGAGGCCGCGACGATATCCATCCCGAATCGCCGGAACTCGTTCTGAACGTCGGCGAAACGCTGCTGCGTGGCGGCCAGCTGTGCCACCGCGATCATGATGCCGATGTTCTGTTTGAACATGCTCCAGTAGCCGGTGACCACCGAGGTGAAGAACGCGTCGTCGTCGGGAGATTCCGGTAGGTGAACCCGCAACCCGGACGGCTCGACCACGTCATGCAAAAACGACTCCGCCAGCGCGGCCAGCAGATCTTCTTTGTCGGTGAAGTAGCGGTAGAACACCGCTGACGATTTTCCCGCCGCCGAAGTGATGTCGGCCAGGGTGGTGCCGTGAAAACCTCTCTCGGCGAACAACTTCCGCGCAGCCTGTTCGATGGACTGGCGGGTCTGCTGGCCCTTGGCGCTGAGCACCTCGGCCGGCATCAGGTGCGCATCCGGTCTCCCGCGCGCAGCAGGGCGCTCGGGAGGTCGTGGCCGACAGCGGTTCTGGCGACCTGCGCGGCGGCGATCGCCGCCGGCAGATCGACGTCGACCTCGAATCCGCTGTCGGTCAGCAGGTACACCAGGTCCTCGGTGGCGATGTTGCCGGTCGCACCCGGCGCGAACGGGCAGCCGCCCAAGCCGCCGACCGAAGCGTCCAGGCGGGTGACACCGGCCGCGACGGCGGCGTAGGCACTTGCCAGCCCGGCGCCGCGGGTGTTGTGGAAGTGTCCCCCCAGCGGCAGCTCACCGATCACCGGATGGAGTTGCGCGATCAGCGAACTCACCCGCCCCGGGGTGGCGGTGCCGATGGTGTCGGCGATGCAGAACCGGTCCGCACCCTGCTCGCGTGCCGCGACGGCGATGTCGAGCACCCGTTGTGGCGCAGTGGACCCGTCGAACGGGCAGTCCCACGCGGTGGCGACGATCACCTCGACGGACGCGCCGGCGTCGTGTGCAATGGCGACGATTTCGCTGATCTGGCGGGTCGCCTCGGCGCTGGACCGTCCGACGTTGGCCTGGCTGAACGCATCGGAGGCCGCGACCACGTACTCGATGGATCGCAGCCCCGCGGCGATCGCGCGCCTGGCCCCGTTCGGGCTGGCCACCAGCGCGGAGAAGTCGATGTCGGGGTAGTTGTGCAGTTCGGCGGCCAACTCCGCGGCATCGGCCATCGACGGCACCTTCGACGGCGACACGAACGCGGTGGCTTCGACCTCGCGCACCCCGGTGGCGGCCACCGCGGCCAGCAGTTCCAGTTTGGCCGACAACGGGATCGGCTTCTCGATCTGCAATCCGTCGCGCAGCGCGACCTCGCGGATGTCGACGTGGGAGTTCACAGCACCTCCTCGGCCACCAACTCGGCGATGTCGTCAGCCGTCTTGCCCAGCAGCCCGGTGTAGACGTCGTCGTTGTGCTGGCCAGGTCGGGCCGGCCCGGCATTGCGTACGCTGCCCGGAGATTCCGACAGCACCGGCACGATGCCCGGACCGAGGACGTCGCGGCCCAGCCGTTCGTCGTGGTGGGGCACCAACATGTCGCGGGCTCGCAGCTGCGGGTCGTTGACCACCTCGGCGACGGTGTTGATCGGGCCGGCGATCACGCCTGCGGCCGAGAGTGTTTCGATGATCTCGGCGGGCCGGCGCTGGGCGGCCCAGGCGCCGATGATCGCGTCCAGCTCGTCCTGGTTCCGGCCGCGCGCGCCGTGGTTGGCGAAGCGGTCGTCGGTGACCAGTTCCGGACGCTCCATCGCCTTGCACAACCGGGCGAACACGGTGTCCTGGTTGGCGGCGATCACCACCCACGAGCCGTCGGCGCTCTGGTAGATGTTCGACGGAGCGATGCCTTCCAGGCGGGTGCCCGACGGCCCCCGCACCACGCCGCCGACGTCGTAATCGGGGATGGTGGATTCTTGTACCGCTAAACAGGATTCGGTCAGCGCGACGTCCACCACCTGACCGTGTCCGGTGACACTGCGGCGGTACAGGGCAGCAAGGGCGCCCTGCGCTCCGAACATGCCGGCCAGGGTGTCGCCCAGCGACAACGCGAGCCGCGGTGGCGGGCCACCGGGGAAGCCGTTGAGGTGCCGCAGGCCGCTGGCCGCCTCGGCGACCGACGCATAGCCGGCCTTGTGTGCGTCCGGCCCGGTCTGTCCGTAGCCCGAGACCCGGACCAGGATGATGCCCGGATTGCGTTCGCTGAGCACGTCGTAGCCCAGGTTCCACTTCTCCAGGGTGCCGGGCCGGAAGTTCTCCACCACGATGTCGGATTTCTCGACGAGCTCCAGAAACAGCTCGCGTCCGCGCGGCTTGCGCAGGTCGAGCGTGACGGCCCTCTTATTGCGGGCGTGCACCGTCCAGAACACGTGGTGGCCGTCTACCTCGGCCTGACCCCAGGTCCGCAACGGATCCGGGGCGCCGGGTGGTTCGACCTTGATGACGTCGGCGCCCATGTCTCCGAGCAGGCGGCCGACGAACGGCCCGGCGATCAGCGTGCCGAGTTCGAGCACCCTGATGCCGTCCAGCGCACCCGTCATTCAGCGAACCCGTGCCGCGTCAGCCAGTCGGTGACGATGTCGACCGCCTGCCGCAACTTGTCTCGCTGGTCGGGACCCGCGTAATAGTGTGTGGCGCCGGGAATTTCGTGCATCTCCTTGTCCGGGTGCCCGATTGCCTCATAGAGCCGCCGGGTGTGGCTGGGTGTGCATGCGTCGTCGCCCAGGTTACCGATCACCAGGGCCGGGATCGCGAGATCCTTCCCGCACGCTACGCCGTCGCCCCGGGCCTCGTCATAGCTCCACTGCGACAGCCAGCCGCGCAGCGTCGAGAAGCGGGCCAGGCCGACCGGGCTCATGTTCACCACCTGGGGATCGCCCAGGTAGCAGGTGCCCGGTGTGCGCTCGTTCGGGTCGACCGTGGGGTCCAGCCAGCGCGGGTCGGCCATGGTTCCGTGCACGACGAAGCAGAACTCGTCATCCGGTCGTCCGGCCGCTTTCAATTCGGCCAGCTTGTCGCGGACCCACGCGGTGATCCGCCGGTTGCGGTCGATCTGCGCTTGGCGGTAGCGGGTGAGGAACTCCTCGCTATAGGGCGGTTGGTTGGGGTTGTCCGGGTTGTAGATGTCCAGCTCGGGATCACGCCTGGTGGGATCGGATTCGTCGAGAATGGAGGCGTCCAGCCACTCGGTCAGGGTGCCGTGCCGGCTGATGTGCGCGGCCAGCAGCATGATGCCGTCGGCGGGCGGCAGCTCGAGCTGGGTCAGGTCAGGCCCGTCGCCGGACGGGCTGGACGTGATGGTCGCGTGCTGGGCCTGCTGCTGGTAGAACACCGAGAGCGAGCCGCCGCCGCTCCAGCCGGCCAGCACCACCTTGCGGTAGCCCAACCGGTTCTTGGCGTCCTTGATGCATTCGCCGAGGTCCTCGACCACCTTCTCCATCAGCAACGACGAATCGGTGCCGCGGAATCGGCTGTTGCAGTAGATGACATGATGCCCGGCGCGGGCCAGCGCATTGATCATCGGCAGGTAGGCGCCGCCGCCGATCGGATGCATGAACACCAGCACGGTGTCCGACGGCTTGTCCTTGGGCTTGAGTAGATAGCTTTCCAGCACGGTGATCTCGGCAAGACCGCCGTAGACGTCACGCACGCCGGAATTGTTCTGGAACGCAACAAGATAGGGGATCCGCTCGTACTCGTGTTTCATGAGTGCTGCCCCAGGTCGTGCGCCAGCACCTCGGCCGACGGTGTGAGCCGGCGCCGGGTGTCGATGGCGATCACCTGCCAGTCGACGCTGGAATACTCATCGAACTTGCGCCGGGCGCGTTCCCGCGCCTTCTCCGGTGCGCCGTGGTGAACCCCCTGCGGCGCATGGGATATCAGGCCCGGGGGCATCGGTATGCCGTAGAGCGATCCGCCGTGGAAGAACGCGATCTCGTCGTAGTCGACGTTGCGGTGATACCACGGGGTGCGCTCGGTGCCGGGTACGCCCTCGGCCGGTTTGGGCAGGAAGTTCATCACGTAGACGCCGGTTGCCTGCATGAAGAGATGCACTGTCGGGGGCAGATGCACACTGTTGGAGGTGATCACGTTGTAGTCGGCGATGTTGAAGGTGAACGCGAAGTTGTCCCCGCGCCAGCCTTCGACGTCGATCGGATTGTGTTGGTAATAAAGGATAGTGGTCGACCCAGCATCGCCCGATTCCCGATGAATCAGCCGGACCTCATACTCGTCGCGGCCGTCGTCGTCGATCGGTGCCGGCTCGGGGATGACCGCCTGTGCCGGATCGAAGGGGAAGTGCCGTCCGAGTGTCCCGGGCGGGGGGACCCGGAACTCGTCGGTGGCCTCGATCATCAGCAATGTGGTTTCGGTATCTGGTATTTGGCGCCACGTGGTGGCTTTCGGAAGATAGATCCAGTCGCCCTGCCGGTAGCGCAGCGGCCCGAACTCCGTTTCCAGCAGGCCGGCGCCGTTGTGTACGAAGCACAGCAGGTCGCCGTCAATGTGCCGGGTGTAGAAGGGCATCTCGTCGTGGCGCCGGCTCAGCAGCACCCGGCAGTCGGGATTGGTGAACATCACCAGCGGTCCGCCGTTGGCATCGGTGGCGTCACTGGGCTTGAGCTGGTCGGCCAGCACATCGATCGGGCGCAGCGGGCCCACCGCGCGGTAGGCGGTGGGGTCGTGGCGACGGTAGATGTTGGCGGTGCGTCCGGCGAACCCGCCGCGACCCATTTCGTCGTCCTTGAGGCCGTCGAGGTCGGCGTGCACGCGGTGCGGTGTCCTGCCCTTACGCAGGTGGACGAACGATTCCATGAAGCGGCTCCGGATGGTCGACAGCTATAAGTAAAAGTGACATTACTTTTTGTTTTGCTGCCGGGCAAGTCCCGAAGTCACACCGTGCTCGATGCGCTAGCGCACCCGCAACACGACTTTGCCTTTGGCGCTGCGGTTTTCCAGCGACGCGACGGCGGCTGCCGCTTCATCCAGCGGGAACACTTCGGGCTCGGGGGCGCTCAGCTTGCCCGACGTGAACAGCTCTTCCAGCGCCGCCCACTGCTCTTCGAGCGCGCCGGGGTGGCGGCCGGCCCAGGCGCCCCAGCCCACGCCGACCACGTCAATGTTGTTGAGCAGCAACCGGTTGACCTTGACGGTCGGGATCTCTCCACCGGTGAAGCCGATCACCAGCAGACGGCCGGCCGGCGCCAGCGAGCGCAGCGAGTCGGTGAAACGGTCACCGCCGACGGGGTCCACCACGATGTCGACGCCACGGCCCCCGGTCAGTTCCTTGACCGCGTCCTTGAACCCGTCCGCCAGCACCACGTCGGTGGCACCGGCGGCCGTGGCGATGCGGCCCTTCTCCTCGGAGCTGACCACCGCGATCACCTTCGATGCGCCGAGCGCCGGCGCCAGTCGCAGCGCAGAGGTGCCGATGCCGCCCGCCGCGCCGTGCACCAGTACCGTCTCGCCGGCTTGCAAACGGCCGCGGACGGCCAGCGAGAAGTACACCGTCAAGTCGTTGAACAGCACCCCCGCGCCGGCCTCGAAGCTGAGGTTGTCGGGCAGCTTGAACAGCCGGTCGGGCGCCAGCAGCGCGACCTCGGCCATGCCGCCGGTCAGCATCGTCAGACCGAGCACCCGGTCGCCGGGCTGCACGTGCGCGCCCTCCGGTGCCGAGCGCACCACCCCGGCGATCTCGGCGCCCAGCGTGAACGGCGGGTCCGGCCGGTACTGGTACAGCCCGCGGGTGAGCAAGGCATCAGGGAAGGCCACTCCGGCGGCGTGCACGTCGACCACCACACCGTCGCCGGTGGGTTCGTCGATGTCTGTCACCTCAATAGCGTCCGGACCATCAAGCCGAGTCACCCGTGCTGCGCGCATGCCGATCACCCTACTTCCGGGCTAGAACCCGCCCGCAACCCGCACGACTGCCCGTCCGGTGAAGTCCCCGGCGCGTACCTGGTCGAGTGCGCCGACCACGTCCTTTGATTGCGCCACCAGCGCGGGGAATTTCTCCAAGTGGTCCGACGCTAGCCTCAGTTATGGATTCATTCCCACTTGCTCGTTTTTCGGTGGCCCGGGTCGGCTTCGGAGCGATGCAACTTCCCGGTCCCGGAGTGCTCGGCCCCCCGCGTGATCGTGACGGCGCACTGGCCGTGCTGCGCAGGGCCGTGGAACTCGGTGTCGACCACATCGACACCGCCCAGTTCTACGGGCCGGACGTCGCCAACGAACTGATCCGGGAGGCGCTGCATCCCTATCCGGAAAACCTGGCCCTGGTGAGCAAAGTCGGCGGGCGCCGCGACGAGAAAGGGGCCTGGCTGCCGTTGACCGATCCTGCCGATCTGCGCCGCGACCTGGAAGCCAATCTGCGGACACTGGGGGTCGATCAGCTTGCGGTGGTGAACCTTCGGCTGATGGACAGCAACGAGCCCGACGAGCTCTTCGACGAACAACTGTCGATGATGAT
Organism: Mycobacterium sp.; assembly: GCA_003987775.1. Lineage (GTDB taxonomy): Bacteria > Actinomycetota > Actinomycetes > Mycobacteriales > Mycobacteriaceae > Mycobacterium. The sequence goes on along the minus strand of RXJD01000051.1, from coordinate 19,204 downwards.
CGCCGCCCGCGACGAGGGACTGATCGGCGGCATCGGGCTCAGCGAGATCACCCACCGGCATCTGCTGCACGCGCTGGAGCGAACCGAGATCGCCTGTGTTCAAAACGCTTTCAATCTCGTCGACCGGTCTTCGGCTCCGGTGCTGGAGGAATGTACAAAACGCGGGATAGCCTTCGTGCCGTTCTTCCCGCTCGGTTCGGCCTTCTCCCCGTCGAACCCGGTCCTGGGCCACGAACTGGTGCGCAGTGCCGCGGAGCGACTGGGGTACACACCGGCTCAGGTCGCGCTGGCCTGGACTTTGGGTGTGGCGCCCAATGTGCTGCTGATTCCCGGCACGTCGTCGGTCGCCCACCTGGAAGAGAACCTGGCCGTCAGAGACATCCAACTCGACGACGAACTCCGGGCCCGGCTCGACGCGGTGGCTTAGCCCCCCGTTCGCCGAGCGTGAACTCAGTGCGAAAAAATCGCGAAAATCTCACCGTCAGTTCACGTTCGGCGAAGGTGGTCAGCCGGGCGGTTCCCCCGTCGGTTGTACCGTAGTGATCGCTACGGTAATCTTGCGGGAGTTCCGGAGTCAGGGGGAGTCACATGGCCGCCAAGAAGACTGAGCGCAAGCGCCGGGCCGACGGCGAACTGTCACGCACCCGGATTCTGGATGCGGCGACCGAGATCGCGGCCGAACGCGGTTACGAAGGCACCAGCATTGGGCTGGTCAGCGCGAAGTGCGGGTTGCCGGCCAGCTCGATCTATTGGCACTTCAAGGACAAAGACGACCTGATCGCCGCGGTCATCGAGCGCAGCTTCGGCACCTGGCTGACCGCGTGGAACCTCTCGGAACCGACACCGACGGCGAATCCCCGGGAGTTGATTCGGGGACTGACCGAGCAGACCGCCAAGGCGCTACTGGAGGCGCCGGACTTCCTGCGGCTTGGGCTGATGCTCGCCCTTGAGCGCCGGCCTGCCGAGCCCCGCGCCAAGACGATGTTCATCCAGGTCCGGGCACGCGCATTCGACCAGCTCAAGAACAACTTTCGCACGACCATGCCGCAGCTCAGCGAGGCAAACGTGCATCAGCTGGCGACGTACGCGATGGCCGGTGCGGACGGACTGTTCGTCGCCAAAGAACTCGGCGGCGACGCGGTCGACCTGATCGCGCTGTTCGAGTTGCACGGGCGGGCCATCTACGAGCTCGCCCGCCAGCTCACTTGAGTTCGGCCGACGACAGGCCCAGCAGCCGGCGGGCCACCACCAGTTGCTGAATCTGCTGCGTGCCTTCGAAGATGTCCAGGATCTTGGAGTCGCGGCCCCACTTCTCCAGCAGCATCTGCTCGGAATATCCGGTGGTGCCGGCCAATTCGACCGTCTTCAGGGTGACGTCGCTGGCCATCCGGCCGGCCTTGGCCTTGCTCATCGACGCTTCTTTGGAGTTCGGAATGCTGTTGTCGGCCTGCCACGCCGCACGCAGCGACAACAGATAGGCGGCCTCCCAGTCCGATTCCATCCGCAGGAACTCCGCGGCAGCGGCGCTCTGTACATGCGCGGGCCGGTCGTAGTCGATCTCGACTCCGGCGTCGGTGAGGATCCGGCGGATCTCCTCCAGTGCGGCGCGCCCGATGCCGACGGCCATGGCGGCGACGATCGGCCGGGTGTTGTCGAAGGTCTCCATGACACCCGAGAAGCCTTTGCCTACCTCGATTTCCGGGTTGCCGAGCAGATTCTCCTTCGGGATGCGCGCGTTATCGAACCGGATAGCAGCGGTATCCGACCCCTTGATGCCGAGCTTGTGTTCGAGGCGTTCGACGGTGACCCCGGGGTGTTCGCGCGGCACGATGAACGATTTGATCGCCGCGCGGCCCTTGGACTTGTCCAGCGTCGCCCACACCACGATGTGGGTGGCACGCGAACCGGCTGTGACGTAGATCTTTTCGCCGTTGATGACGTACTCGTCGCCGTCCAGCTTGGCGGTGGTGGACACCGCCGCCGAGTCGGAGCCGAAGCCGGGTTCGGTGATCGCCATGGCGGCCCACACCTTGCCCAGGCGCTCGAGCTGCTCTTCGGTGGCCACCGCGGAGATGGCGGCGTTGCCCAAGCCCTGGTAGGGGATGGACAGCATCATCGCCACGTCACCCCAACTGGCTTCGAGCGTCTGCACGAGGGCAGCCATGTTGGCGCCGTTGTGGTTGTCGTCCTTCTTGTCGCTGCCACGCAGCTCGCCGGCACCGGCGAAGCTGAACGACTCCGACGCGCCCTCGAAAAGGTTGATCAGCGTGTCGAGTTCGACCGGGTAGGCGTGCTCTCTCAGGTCGTACTTGCGCGCGATGGGCCGTACCAACTCGGCAACGCCCTGATGGGTCTTGGTGACTACCGCCTGCAGCTTGCCGGGTAGCTCGAGATTGATTGCCATGATTACTCTTTCGCCGTTGAAGAATACGAGTTAGATGACCAGGACGCCTTCGGCGACGCCGATGGCCCGCAGATCGCGGTACCAGCGCTCTACCGGGTGCTCCTTGGTGAATCCGTGGCCGCCGAGCAGTTGCACGCCGTCCAGCCCGATCTGCATGCCCTTGTCGGACGCAAATCGCTTGGCCAGCGCCGCTTCCCGGGCGAACGGCAGGCCCTGCTCGGCGCGCGATGCCCCGCGCCAGGTGATCAGCCGCAGCCCGTCGAGTTCGATTGCGATGTTGGCGCACATGAATGCGACGGCCTGCCGACGCGCGATCGGCTCGCCGAAGGCTTCGCGTTCCTTGACGTAGGGCACGACGTAGTCGAGCACCGCGTGCGAGGTGCCCACCGCCAGCGCCGCCCAGCCCAGCCGCGATAGTGCGATCGCCTCGGAATAGTCCTCGTCCGTCGCCGCGTCTTCACCCAGCCGGGCGTGCAGCGGCACCGAAACACCGTTCAGCTCAACCTGTCCCAACGCCGCCGCGCGGATGCCCATGCTGGGGTCGGCCTTGACGGTGAGGCCCTTGGCGGAGGACTCGACGATGAACAGCGCCGGTTTGCCGTTGAACTGTGCGGCGACGATGAACAGTTCGGCGTCGGCCGCGGCCGGCACCAGCGACTTCACGCCGTCCAGGCGGTAGCCGGACGGGGTGCGTACCGCGGTAGTCCGCAGCCGCGTCGGGTCGAACAGCGGATGAGGCTCGGCGATGGCCACGCACGCCTGCGGGACGCTCTCGCCCGCGAACTCACGCAGGTAGGTCGCCTGCTGGTCGGCACTGCCCCAGTGGGTCAGGGCGGACGCTACGCCCCCGGGCGCCAGGATGGGCAGCGCCTGGCCCATGTCGCCGTAGGCAAGAGCCTCGGCCACCAGCACGTTGGTCACCGCGGAGCGGTGCTCGGCGATGCCGTCGAAGTCTTCCGGGATATTGATCGCGGTGATGCCCAGTTCCGCGGCCTTGGCGATCAGGCCGGGCGGATAGGTCGTCGCCTCGTCGGCGTCGTGGGCGGCCGGGCGCAGGATCTCCGCGGCGAATTCCTCGACGGTTTCGACGATCATCTTCTGGTCGTCGTCCGGTGTGAGGTCGAAGTAGTTCTTGCCGCTCGACTTGAGTCGGGTCGGCGTGCCGCGCAGGCTCTGCACCCGCTTGAACTGGCGGCTGGCGGCGGCGGTGGTGGAGAACACCTGTTTGGTGCCGTAGCGCAGCGTCCGGTTCAGCGGGTCGCGCAGCTTGTACTTGTCCAGGAACTCCTGGCCGACCAGCGGTGTCAGCAACGCGATGGCGATGTCGACGCCGGTGCGCTTGTGCGGTTTCATCCCGATGGTCGTCTGGGGGTCACGGCGCTTCTTGGAGCGGGTGCCGGAAACAGGAAGTGTGTCGGTCATATCAGCAGCCTCTGTCGGTGGGGCGATGCGTATGACCGTATCTTACTCCGGAGTAAGATAGATGGCACGTGTTAGCTAGTTCACAGCGGGGCGCAGGCGATCGAGGACCTGTTCATGCAGCAGGCCGTTGGTCGCCACGGCGCTGCCGCCGTGCGGTCCGGCGGTGCCGTCCAGGCTGGTGAAGCGCCCGCCTGCCTCGTGCACGAGGACGTCGAGCGCGGCCAGGTCCCAGACCGAGACCTCGGGTTCGGTGGCGATGTCCACCGCACCCTCGGCGAGCAGGCAGTAGGACAGGAAGTCACCGTAGGCCCGCACCCGCCAGACGGCATCGGTCAGGTCGATGAATTGCTCGCGCAGCCCGAGCTGCGCCCAGCCGGTCAAGCTGGAAAACGACAGGCTCGCCGAATTCAGTTCTGCCACAGCTGAAACCGAGATCCGGCGCGGCGTTGCCCCGGCGACCGACGCGAACGCCCCCTGTCCGCGCGCCGCCCACCACCGTCGTTGCAGCGCGGGTGCGCTCACCACTCCGACGACGGGGACGCCGTCCTCCAGCAGCGCGACCAGGCTCGCCCACACCGGCACTCCGCGCACGAAATTCTTTGTGCCGTCGATCGGATCGATGATCCACTGCCGCCCGTTCCAGGTGGTGGTTCCGCCGAACTCCTCGCCGAGCACGCTGTCGTCCGGCCGTCCGGCCGCGATCGCCTGGCGCAGTTGCGACTCCACGTCGCGATCGGCGTCGGTCACCGGCGTGAGGTCGGGCTTGGTGTCGATGCGCAGGTCCAGTGCACCGAACCGGGCGCGCGTCACGTCGTCCGCGCGGTCCGCCAGCGTCAGGGCGAACTGCAGATCATCGGCATGCGTCACGCCAGCAGTCCTACCATGGCCAGATGTGGGAATTCATGGTGCTGCTCCTGCTGGTGGCGGTGCTGGTGGTGTTTCTGGCGCCCCGGTTCATCCGTCCCGGCCCGCGCGGCGCCCTGGCCAGCGGCACATTGCTGGTCACCGGAGTCAGCTCGCGGGAAGTCGATAGTGCCGAGGCCGGCGAGCAGTTCGTCACCATTTCCGGCGTCATCAACGGACCCACCGTCAACGAGCACGCGGTCTACCGCCGCATGATCGTCACCGCCGGCCAGTGGCCGGTTACGGGTCAGCAGTTCCCCGTCGTGTATTCGCCCAACAATCCGGACAATTGGAACTTCGCGCCGCCCGAGTCGCCCGCGCCGCCCGAACCGCTGGACGGGTGAGGCCTCAGCCGACAGCGGGCGAGGGCCACATCACCCGCAGCCGGCGGCCGTAGCGCGGCACGACGATCGACGGCCGGGACGCTTTCATTCCGGGCACGCCGGGCAAACCCAGACCGGTGCCGGCCGGTTCGGCGGAGAAATTCGGCAGTGCCCGCGCCGGCGCCACTTTGATCGAGCCACCGGATTCCGTGGCCCAGCTCGGCGGCACCGACAACGACCCGACCATAGTGGCGCGCGACAGTGTCGCGGTCACCCGGCCCAGTCCCGAACCGGCTCCGAGGTTCGACGGCACCGGCGCCACCGCTGATCGCGTGGCCACCGTGGGCAGGATGCCCAGGTTGTTCTCGGCCCCGATGACTCCGCACGCGGTCAGATCGATTTTGGTGACGGAACCGATCGTGGTGCCCACGACGCGGATCTCGTCGAACACGGTGACATCGAGGTAGAACAGCGACGACGGGTCGAGTGCGGTGTACAGCGCCCGCAGTGACAGGTCGCCGGAGGAGTCTTGGGAGGCCGCGGTGGCCCGCTGCGGCGAGGTGAACGGCGTGAGCTCCGATGCCGCGGTCGAGCCTGCTTGGTAGCCGTACATCGCGGCGGCATCCTGCGCCCAGTATTCGGCGTACTGCGCCTCGGTGGCTGCGATCGCCGCGGTGTTCTGGCCGAAGAAATTCGTCGCGATCAGCGACGCCAGCTGGACGCGGTTGGCCGCGACCACCGGCGGGGGCACCGTCATCGCATGTGCCAACTCGTAGGCGGCCGCCGCCGCCCGGGCCTGCATGGCCGTCTGCCGCGCCTGCCCGGAGGTGGCCTCCAACCAGCCGAGGTACGGGGCGGCGGCCGCTGTCATGGCCGCCGACGCCGGCCCGTGCCAGTGCAATGCGGTCAGGGTGGACAGCACCGATTGGCAACTCTGGGCCGTGGTTTCCAGCTCCGCGGCCAGGGAGTCCCAGCTTTCGGCGGCCGCCATTAACGACCCCGATCCGGGGCCGCTGTACATCCGCGCGGAGTTCACCTCCGGCGGCAGCCAAGCGAAATCGGTCATCCAGCGGCCGGCGGGCGGGCCATCACCGTTAGCCGGGCGCCGTAGCGCGGCGGGGATCCGGCGCCTCGCGCCGACGTCCCGGCCGGCAGTCCGGGATAGCCGGGGTACCCGGACACCACCGCGTCCTCGGTTCCGGGAATCACCGTGAACCCCGCCGGCTCCAGGGCGGAGAACCGGCTGATCGACGGTGCGGCCCAGCTCGCGGGCACCGACATCTGCCCGATCGTGCCGGCCCGGCTCAGGGTCGCGGTGACGGTACCCAGACCCGCGCCCAGCGGGGGCGCGCCGGTCAGGCTGGACGCTGCGGGGGCTACGTCGGTCGCCAGCGCCGCACCCGCCTTGGGCAGCACCCCGAGATTGTTCTCGGCGCCGATGACCCCGGCCGCGAACGCCTCCATGTAGTACGTGGAGTTGATCGACGTGCCGACCGCTGCGATGACATCCAAAGCGGTCAGATCGTCCGGGATGATCGACCCGCCCAGCGACTGCAACGACTGGGTCGCCGCATCGACGAACTGCGACACCGGATCTGACGCGGCTGCGCTGGCGTTGGCCTGACTGACCGCGGCCTGCTGGGCGGACAGGCCGCTCTGGCTGGCGGTCTGTGCGGGGGAGGAGAACTGCGGCAGCAGCTGCGTCGCCGATTGCGACGACGCGGCGTAGCCATACATGGCGGCGGCGTCCTGAGCCCAGAAGTCGGCGTACTGCGCCTCCGCGGCCGCGATCGCGGCGGTGTTCTGGCCCAGCAGATTCGTCGCGACCAGGGACGCGAGCTGAATGCGGTTGGCGGCGACGGCCGCCGGCGGCACCGTCATCGCGTAGGCCTGCTCGAAGGCCGCCCCGGCAGCCCGCGCCTGCGCCGCGGTCTGCTTGGTCTGTTCGGCGGTGGCCTGCAGCCAACCGGCATAGTGGGCGGCAGCGGCCGTCATGGCCTGCGATGCGGGACCGCTCCATTGCCAGGTGGCCAGGCCGGTCAGCACCTCGTCGTAACCCGCTGCGGTGGTGACAAGCTCCGCGGCCAGCGCGTCCCAGCTGCCTGCGGCGGTCAGGAACGAACTCGAACCGGGTCCGGTGTACATCCTCGCCGAGTTGACCTCCGGCGGCAGAAAGGCGTAATCCATTGTCACAGTTCTCCTTAATGTCGTACGCATGCACTACCAGATAAGTGGCGCGGCCGAACAGCATTTGCCTCAGCCGGCTGTTTTTCGGCAGCCCGGGGCGTGCAATCAAACCTGGCAAGGCCGGCGGGCGAAGCGCGTCGGATTCGATGAATTTACGGTGCGTTCAGGGTGAACAAATGGTGTCGGTCACCCGCGATGGTTGACCCGGTCCAGCACGGTCCGCACGGTGTCCGGGTCACGCAGGAACGGCGTGATGATGTCGACGGGCAACGGGAACACCACCGTCGAGTTCTGGTCGGCGCCCAGCTCCAACAACGTTTGCAGATAACGTAATTGCAGCGAGGCTGGACTCTTGGACAGGGTTTCGGCGGCTTCGCGCAACTCCTCGGACGCCTGCAGTTCCCCGCGCGCGTTGATCACCTTGGCGCGGCGTTCCCGTTCGGCTTCGGCTTCCCGCGCCATCGCCCGCTGCATCGACTCCGGGATCTCGACGTCCTTGATCTCGACGACCCGCACCTGCACCCCCCACGGCTCGGTCATCTTCTCGATGATGGTGCGCAGGTCGCTGTTGAGGTCCTCGCGGTGTGCGAGCAGCGTGTCCAGATCGGCGCGGCCCAGTAGCGATCGCAGCGTGGTCTGGGCGATCTGCGAGGTGGCCACCGCATAATTCTCGACGGCCAGGATCGCTTTCAGCGGCTCGGTGACCGTGAACATCACCACCGCGTTCACCCGGGCCGGTACGTTGTCCCGGGTGATCACCTCCTGGGGTGGGATGGTCAGCGTCACCAGTCGTTGGTCAACACGAACCATCTTGTCCACCAACGGAATCAAGAAACGTAATCCCGGCTGGTACAGGTGCCGCACATGTCCCATCCGGAACACCACGCCCCGTTCGTACTCGCGCAGCACCGCCAGCGAGGCCGCGGCCGCCACAACCAGTATTACGATCACGAGGGCGCTCAAGCCCACTGCCAGTCCGGTCATGTCCGGTCCTCCTTGGGTTTCCAGCTGCCGCCCCAGTGGGTGGAGTAGCGATCGATCGCGGCGGCTACCTCGTCCTCGATGGCGGTGCGGTGGGGCAGGTGGTCCGGCGCATTGGCCGGGGTGTTCCACAGGTGGCGGGCCAGGGGCAGCCCGAGCGTCAGCACGACGGTGACGGTGCCGGTCAAGACCAGCACCTCCGACAGCGAGTGGTTGGCGATCAATGTCGCCGTGGGCAGCACGATGCCGAATCCCGCTACGCTGCAACCGATCCCGCGGTGGAAGCGTCCCGCTTCCGAATGTGGCCAGGGATCGACCTCGCGGCTGATCTCCCGGCCGTGATCCGAGGTGGTGCAGGTGGCCTTGACGGGGCAGCTGTTGCATACGACCGGCAGCGCGCGGTACCGCATCACCCGGTGCTTAGGGTCGAACGACGTCGGCCACAGCCACTGATCCTGCGGACACACCCAGGCATCGTGGTCGGGGCGGTAGCTGAACCGGCCGGTCCGCCAGGCCGCGGCGCGCGCCGAGGCGTGTCGTGCCATGGCGTCGAAGCACCACCCGACGGCGAGCAGCATTAGCGAGTAGCCGGCGATCAGCCAGACCGCCGTGGCGGGCGGTGTCATGTCTCGCTGTACAACGGGCGCTCGGGTAACTCATCGACCGTCGTGCCGGAGCGGAAGTTGCGTAACGCGGTCCATGCGATCCAGACGAACGGCAGTACCCCGCCGACGATCAGGATCACGTCTCCCGGCAGCCGGAGCCATTCCAGAACCGCGTTGCCGGGTTTGGTGATGTAGCCCAGTGATCGCGCCTCGAAATAGCCGTCGCCGACCGAGTGGTAGAGCTGCAGCACCCCCAGCGGCAACAGCGTGACGAATACCATCCAGGCCAGACCGATGTTCATGCACCAGAACGACGTTCGGGCCAGCCGCTCGGGCCACTTGTCGGCGGGGATGACGTAGCGGAACGCGAACATCGCCAGACCGACGGCGAGCATGCCGTAGACGCCCATCATCGCGGCATGCCCGTGATTGGCCGTCAGCGCGGTGCCGATCTGGTAGTACGACACCATTGGGAGGTTGATCAGGAAGCCGAATATGCCGGCCCCCAGGAAGTTCCAGAACCCGACCGCCACCAGGAACATCACCGCCCAGCGGTGCGGAAACGGATTCGCGTCCCCGGACTGCTGGCGGGCGCCGAGCTGCAGGAAGGCCCACGCCTCGACGGTGAGGAAGGTCAGCGGAATCACCTCGGCTGCCGAGAAGAACGCACCCAGCGCCATGTGTTCCACCGGTGTCCCGGAGAAGTACAGGTGGTGCATGGTGCCGATGACGCCGCCGGCGGAGTACAGGATGACGTCAAGGAAGATGACGCCCAGCGCAATTCGCTCCCGTACCACCCCCAGCAACACGAAGATGTAGGCCACCATCACGGTGGTGAACAGTTCCAGAAAGTCCTCGACCCACAGGTGGACCACCCAGAACCGCCAGAAGTCGGCGACAGTGAAGTGGGTGTCGCTGCTCGCGAGCAGTCCGACAGCGTAGAACATCGGAATCGCCAAGCCGGAGAAGAAGAACAGCCACGGCATGTTCATCTTCGATTCGGTCTTGAGCCGGGCGCGGATACCGCGCCAGATGATCGCGATCCAGACGAACAACCCGACGACGAGCAGGATCTGCCACAGCCGCGGCAGGTCCAGGTATTCCCACTGCTGAGAGAACAGACCGCCACTGGGAATGACGCCGTAGATGGACAGCGCCTCACAGGTCAGTGAGCCGAACACCACCAGCGCGACCGCTCCGAGCAACACGTACGCCAGCAGCGCCTGGCGTTTGGGCTCCCGGCGGGCGATGAAGGGCACCAGGAAGATGCCACCGGCCAGAAACGCCGCCGCGGTCCAGAACAGGGCCAGCTGCAGATGCCAGGTGCGGGCGAGGTTGTAGGGAAGCAGCCGGGCCAGGTCCAGCCCGAAGAACGTGGACAGGTCAGCCCGATAGTGCTCGGCCGCCGCGCCCAGCAACGATTGAGCCAGGAAGAGCACCGACACCACGGCGAAGAACCAGATGGTGGCCCGCTGTGCCGGCGTCAGGCTCACTTCGCCAGGCTGGCGGAACGCCAGAGTGGACGTTTCGGCGCCGTGCCAGCCGACCTTCTGGCTCCAGCGTCCGTAGATCGCGAACATGACCCCGATGCCGCCCAGCAACGCGATGAGCGACAGCGCGGACCACACGATCACCGCTGCGGTCGGACCGTTGTCGACGCGTTGTTCGGCCGGCCAGTTGTTGGTGTAGGTGTACTTGTGGCCGGGCCGTTCGGCGGCCGCCGCCCACGCGGTCCAGGCGAAGAACGCCGTCAGGCGCCGGATCTGGGCCTTGTCGGTGATCAGCCGGGGCAGCAGTCCGTACTTGGTGGAGTTCTCGCCGAAGTAGGCCGCATAGTGGCTCTGGATGCGGTCGAAGGCGGCGGCCTGACGGTCGGTGAACACCAGCGTTTTCGTGTCGGCACGGTAGCGGTTGGTGCGGAACTCGCTGACCACCTGACTGTGCGGGTCCGCCACACCCGCGGCGCGAAACTGGTCGGTGACATCGTCTGTCGCCATCCGCAGGTAGTCGGCGGTGTAGTCGGGCCCCAGGTAGGCACCGTGGCCGAGCACCGATCCGTACTGCATCAGGCCGCGGGCCTGGAACAGTTCCTGGCCGGCGGTGATGTCTGCACCGGTGAACAGCACCTGGCCGGATTCGGTGACCACCTTGTCCGGCATCGGCATCGCCGCCGTGTAGGTCCGGTAGGCCAGGATGCCCATCACCAGAAAGCCGAAGATCAGCACCAGCGCCACGCCCTGGACCCACCCTTTGCCCACCAGGGGCTGAGACGTCGGCTGGGCGGAATGTGGCGATGTCTCTTGGACGGCCATGACTAGGAACCCCCGGGTAGGCGACCGAACTTCTGCCCGGGCACCCGAGCGTCAGGGCGCCCAGACCCATCAAATTCGCGGCGTGCCGCGGTGGCAAGAGTTCGCGCGAAACCCTTCGCTCTAGGGACCTAAGCCACCGATCCGGGGACCAACGCCTCTTGGGCGGCCGGCGAGTGGTCAATAGCGTTCGGGTTGGCCGACCGTTCGAGTTAAGGAGAGACCGCGATGAGCAGCCGCGACTCAGGTCCCGCAGTCGTCGTGGGTATCGACGGTTCGAGGGCGGCTCTGCACGCTGCGCTGTGGGCAATTGATGAAGCGGTCACCCGAGACGTTCCGCTGCGACTGGTCTACGTCATCGAATCGCCGCCAGTCTCAGGCGGAATCGCCGGGCACCAGGCAGCCGCGCGCGCGGCGTTGTTCGACGCCCAGCAGGCGATCAAGGCGACCGGCAAAGAGGTCGTGGTCGACACCGAGATCCTCTGGGGCCGGCCCCTCACCAAACTGATGCAGGAGTCCCGGTCGGCGTCGATGATCTGTGTCGGCTCGATCGGGCGCAATCACGCGCACAGCGGTCAGGGATCCGTTGCCGGCGCGCTGGCCGGATCCTCGCTGTGTCCCGTCGCGGTGATCCACCGGTCGCCCGACGGCACCACTGTCCCGACGATCAGGCGAGTGGTCGCGGAAGCGGACAACGGCGCCGTGTTGCGCCATGCCTTCCAGGAGGCTCGCCTGCGTGGCGTCCCACTGCGCGCCGTTTCCGTGCAGGAGACCCATGCGCAGGCGGGTGACGGAAACCGCTTGGCGAAAGCGCAATTGGACCGCAGGCTGACCCGGTGGACACGCTTGTATCCCGATGTGCGGGTGGAGTCGGCGATCGTGCGGGGACACGGTGGCCGCTACATGGCTGACAACGAGGGGCCAGGTCAGCTATTCGTCACCGACGCGCACGCCGCGCAGGTGCGCAGCGTGTACAACGCGGGCTCCTCGGTGCTGACGGTGCGAAGCGGCAATCTGTAGTAATGGCGAGATCAGGAGTGATGCCTTGGTAAAAGTCTTCCTGGTCGACGACCATGAAGTGGTGCGACGCGGTCTGATCGACCTACTCGGGGCCGACCCCGAGCTCGACGTGGTCGGCGAAGCCGGCTCGGTTGCCGAAGCGATGTCGCGGATCCCGGCGGCGGGTCCGGACGTCGCGGTTCTCGATGTCCGGCTGCCCGACGGCAACGGTATCGAGCTGTGCCGGGATCTGTTGTCGCGCATGCCGGAATTGCGGTGCCTGATTCTGACGTCGTACACCTCCGACGAAGCGATGCTGGATGCCATCCTGGCCGGCGCCAGCGGCTACGTCGTCAAGGACATCAAGGGCATGGAGCTGGCCCGGGCGGTCAAGGACGTAGGCGCCGGCAGGTCATTGTTGGACAATCGTGCGGCGGCGGCGCTGATGTCTAAATTGCGCGACGCGACCGAGAAGCAGGATCCGTTGTCCGGTCTCACCGACCAGGAGCGCGCGCTGCTGGGTCTGCTCAGCGAAGGCCTGACCAACAAGCAGATCGCCGATCGCATGTTTCTCGCCGAGAAGACGGTGAAAAACTACGTCTCGCGGCTGCTGGCGAAACTCGGCATGGAGCGCCGAACCCAAGCTGCCGTCTTCGCAACGCAATTGAAGCGCTCCGAAGGTGCCGGCCGATGACCGTCGGGGAGCCGGTCGAGACCGACCCGGATGCCGGTCTGCATCCGCTCCGTCAGACGCTGTCCCAGTTGCGGCTTCGGGAACTGCTCGTCGAAGTGCAGGATCGGGTCGAGCAGATCGTCGAGGGCCGTGACCGGCTCGACGGGCTGCTGGAGGCCATGCTGGTCGTCACCTCGGGACTGGAGCTGAATGCCACGTTGCGCGCCATCGTGCACTCCGCGACAGAGCTGGTCGACGCCCGCTACGGCGCCCTGGAAGTGCACGACGGCGAACAGCGGGTGATGAACTTCGTCCACGAGGGCATCGACGAAGAGACGGTCCGGCGCATCGGCCCCCTGCCCCAGGGCAAAGGCATCATCGGCTTGTTCATCGATGAACCGAAAGCGCTGCGGCTGGACGATCTTTCGAAGCACCCGGCATCGGTCGGGTTTCCACCGAATCATCCGCCGATGCGGACCTTCCTCGGCGTGCCGATCCTGGTGCGGGGGGAGTCGTTCGGCACGCTGTATCTGACCGACAAGACCAACGGTCAACCGTTCACCGACGACGACGAAGTACTGGTGCAGGCGCTGGCGGCGGCCGCGGGTATCGCGATCGCGAATGCCGCGCTCTACCAGCAGGCCAAAGAGCGCCAGGCGTGGATCGAGTCGACCCGGGATATCGCCACCGAACTGTTGTCCGGCACCGAACCCGCCACGGTCTACCGCCTGCTCGCGGAGGAGGCGCTCAAGCTGACCGCCGCTGAGGCGGCCCTGGTTGCCGTTCCTCTCGACGAGACCGTCTCGCCTGCCGATGTCGCCGAACTGATGGTGATCGAGACGCTCGGGCCCACAGTGAGCCACGTTGCGGGACAGACCATTCCGGTGAATGGCACGTCGCTGGGGGAGGTGTTCGTCAACGGTATGCCACGGCAGGTCGACCAATTGGCCGAAGGTGACTTGGACGGCCTGGATGAAATAGGTCCGGCGTTGTTGTTGCCGCTGCGCGCCACCGGCACCGTCGCGGGCGTGGTGGTCGTCCTGGGCCGGGACGGCGCGGGATTCTTCAGCAACGATCAACTCGAGATGATGGCCGCTTTCGCCGACCAGGCCGCGCTGGCCCTGCAGTTGGCGACGTCACAACGGCAGATGCGCGAACTCGATGTGCTGACCGATCGCGACCGGATCGCGCGGGATCTGCACGACCACGTGATCCAACGCCTGTTCGCCGTGGGGCTGTCATTGCAGGCTGCTCTTCCCCGGGCCATCGAACCTCAAGTGCAGCAACGCCTTGCCGGGGCCATCGATGATCTGCAGGGAGTCATCCAGGAGATCCGGACCACGATCTTCGACCTGCACGGGTCCTCGCAGGGCATCACCCGACTGCGTCAGCGCATCGACGCGGCGGCCGGCCAGTTCGCCGATTCCGGGTTGCGCACCAGCGTTCAATACATCGGTCCGCTCTCGGTGGTCGACAGTATGTTGGCCGATCATGCCGAGGCCGTGGTGCGGGAAGCGGTCAGCAACGCCGTCCGGCATGCGCAGGCTACGGCGTTGACGGTGCGGGTCAAGGTCGACGACGACCTGTGCATCGAAGTCGGTGACAACGGCCGCGGTATGCCTGGGGAGTTCACCGGCAGCGGACTGACCAACCTCAAGCGGCGCGCGGAGGAGGCCGGCGGCGATTTCGCCATCGCCACACAGCCTTCGGGCGGGACACTGGTGCGGTGGTCAGCGCCGCTAGTCCAGTAGTTGCTCGGGCCAGTCGACAACACGGACCAGCCTGCGCCGGGGAGTGGCCGGCAAGGGATCGGCGTTGATCGGGGCCCAGCCGACCCGGAGCAGCATCTGCGGGTAGCCACTGTCGCCGAACACGTCGGCGCGCACCGCGGCGCGGGTCTCCGCGATCTCCAGCGGTTCGGTGATCGGGCAGCATGCCAAACCCATTGCGGTGGCGGTCAACAGCACGATGCTGGTGGTCTCCCCGGCGCGCAGTTGTGACAGACGGTCGTCCTTTTCGGTGCCCAGTGCCAGGATCACGCCGCAGTCGTCGGCGGGCGAAACACCGGACGGCTGAGCCAGACCCGGACCGGCGAACAACCGCGCCGGAATCGGGGATTGCGGATCCGACGGCGGCGCGTTGCGGGCCGGCACCCCGGCGACGGCGCCGTATCGTCCACTCCACGTGGTCAATTCACGCATGTAGGCGTCGTCGCCGGCGTGATCCGAAACGGCGCGGGCAACGATGTTCCGCATCCTGACCAGTGAGTCGACCTGACGGAGCATGACTCCGCTGCGGGCCGCGCGCGCGGCCATCTGCGCGATGTCGCCACCCGGCACCGGCCAGGAACTGTACGCGCGCCGGTCGGTCCGGCGGCGGGGGATCGCTGCGGCCAGCGCGATATCGGACTGGTCCGGTACCTGCGGGACCACCTCGATGGTGGCCAGGTGACGCGGGTTCTCGGGATCGGGAAAGCGACTTACCCTGGCATGCCAGCCCATTGACGCGAGCGCGACCACGCAGTGGTGCAATGCGACGCCACAGCTGATGATCAGGTCGCGGCCATCGGGATCGGTGCTTTTCAGCTGCATGTCCGGTTCGGAGAACAGGTCCAGGCCGGCGGCGCCGACCCGCCAGCGCCAGGGCTGTGTGTTGTGGATGGAAGGAGCGCGGGTGGCCAGGGTGAGGACCGTTCGCAACGTGTCGGCATCAGGGAATTGGGCGTTCATCGGGGCCGAGCCCTTCCTGTCCATGACTGTGGTCACGCAATCAGCATCGTCGGTGCGCCGCGACCTGCGGCAGAGGCCGAAGCCCTACTGGCGTGGGACCTTTGGCCCTGCTCCGGACGCCGCCGAAGGCGGATAGTGAAACTGACAGTTGCACATACTTGGGAGGGTGCTGATCCATGGACCACCTGACGACGCTGGACGCCGGGTTTCTCAAGGCAGAGGATGCCGATCGGCGTGTCAGCCTGGCCATCGGGGGCCTGGCGGTCATCGAAGGGCCGGCTCCGGAGCAGGATGCGCTGATCTCGGTCTTCGCACAACGGATCCGCGGCTGCCCGCGGTTCGGGCAGCGGTTGCGGCTGCATCCCCTCGATCTTGGTGCGCCGGAGTGGGTGGACGATCCCGGGTTCGATATCCGGCGGCACGTTCGGCGGGCCGCCCTGCCGCATCCGGGTGACGACCGGGAACTGTTCGGGTTGATCGCCGACGTGATGGCACGGCGCTTGGACCGGGATCGGCCGCTGTGGGAGGTGTGGGTCATCGAGGGGCTTGCCGACGATCGCTGGGCGATGCTGACCAAGCTGCACCACTGCATGGCCGACGGAATCGCCGCCACGCATATCCTCGCCGGGCTGTGTGACGACGGTGTCGGCAGTGTGTCGCACGGTAAGGCTCGTGCACCGCGGAAAGTTGCGAAAGCCAGTCCCGCACAACGGTCGTCTCTGTTCGGCGGTGTGGCGCAAGCCTCGGCTGCCCTGACTGCCGGAATCGCCCGCGCCGTCCAGGGTGCCGGCGAGATCGCCGCCGGGCTGCTGATCCCGTCCGCGTCGTCACTGAACGGTCCACTCAGCGACCAGCGCCGGTACGGCGGGGCGCGGGTGTCCATGAGCGACATCGAACTGATCGCCTCGACGTTCGATGTCACGATCAATGATGTTGCGCTGGCAGCCATTACCGAGAGCTATCGCAACGTCATGGTCGAGCGCGGGCTCAAGCCGCTGCGCGGTTCGCTGCGGACCCTGGTCCCAGTGTCGGTTCGGTCGGCCGGCGCGGCCGGTGAGACAGACAATCGGGTGTCGTTGATGCTGCCGAATCTGCCTGTGGACGAGGACAGTCCGGTCGAACGGCTGAGAACGGTGCACGACCGTCTGGGCCGGGCGAAGTCGAGCGGTCAGCGGCAGGCGGGAAATATGTTCGTGGCGTTGACGAACCGCATCCCGTTTGCGCTGAGCGCATGGACCGTCGGGCTGCTGATGCGCCTGCCGCAACGCGGCGTGGTGACAGTGGCGACCAACGTGCCAGGTCCGCGCCGCCCGCTGCGGATCATGGGCCGGCAGGTCACCGGGTTGTACCCGGTTCCACCGCTGGCGATGGACCTGCGCACCGGCGTGGCGATGCTCAGCTACGCCGGCGAACTCTTCTTCGGGATTCTCACCGATTACGACGTGGTCACCGACGTCGACCAACTGGCCCGCGGCATCGAGGCCGCCGTCGCGCGATTGGTCAAAATCAGCAAGCGACGCAGGAACCCTCCGACCCGTGGGCCGCTGTCGCTGGTGGTCTGATGGCGGGCGCACCGGATCTCACCGACCGTGCCGACGTGGAGACCTTGCTGCGCCGCTTCTACGGGACGGCATTGCACGACGAGACTTTGTACGACGTGTTCACGGAGTTGCGGGCCGCCGGGCTGGACGGGCACATCCCGACGATGTGCGACTTCTGGGAGACCACACTCTTCCGCGCCGGACGCTACCGCGGTAACGCACTGAGGGTGCACCGGGACCTGCACAGCCGAACTCCGTTGGCCGCGAACCACTTTGTGCGCTGGCTTAATCTGTGGAACGAGGCGGTGGACGAGCTCTACTACGGGCCGGTCGCCGAGCACGCCAAGCTGCAGGCGGCCAGGATTGCCTGGTCGATGCACCGCCGGTTGAACGGGTTTGACGCTCGAGAGCTCGACGCGCTACTCGCCCGCTGAGGCTTTATGCGACGGTCTCGTTGTGGTCCGGCTCGGGACCGAACACGAAGCGGCGGCCGGTGATGTCGTTCGGTGTGATGCGCACGAAATTGGGCTTGGCCGTCGCCACCCACGGATACAGCCCGGCCTTATCGGCCTGCTGAATGTCGGCGTCGGTCTTCAACAGCCGGGCCCGGCCGCGCACGATCACACTCCAGCCCTCGGCGACGTTGTGGTCGTCGGCCTCGAAGATCACCGTGCGATGCCCGACCGCCGAGAACAATTTGGTGCCTTCGGCTGTCCGGAACAACACGGTCCGGTCCTGCACGACGAAGTTGACCGGGAAGATCTCCGGTTCGCCGCCGAAGTTGGTCACCAACCGGCCGAGCGAGGCGGTGCCGAGCAGATCCCAACTCTCGCTTTCGGACAGGACGGTGATCGGCTCAATGCTCATTGGCTCATCCTTTCGGCTGGGGGCGTGGGGCGGATTTCGAGGACGGCATGCAGTGGCCGGCGAGGTGTCGGAGCTGGGAGGGGTTCCATCGCCGGGGTGATACCGACGCGGATCAAGACCTGGGGTTCGCCGCGCCGGCCGATCAGGTCCCGCACGATCTCGCGGCTCTCGCTTGATTCGATCAGGTGCGTCAATGTGCAGGTCGCCATTCCGGCCATGGTGCATTCGAGTAGCACGGTAGAGAGTACTTCGCCGCAGCGCAGCACATCGGCTTTTGTGTCGGCGGGTGTCGACAACACCAGGATCTTCGACCAGTCGGTGGCTATGCCGGGGCGGCGCTCCTGGTGGCCGCGGATCGGGAACTCCCGGGCGACGTCCACCCGCAGCCGCTCGGTGTCGGACGCCAACGCGGATGGCGGCATGCCCTCGGACAGCGCGAACGGCGATGTCCACCAATCGAGTTCGGCATGGTACGACGCGTCGTCACGACGCAGTTCCTCGCTCAGCTGCGATGCTTCGACCAGTCTGAGGCGCTGCTCGTCGGCGAGAACGTGGAGGGTGGCTACCTCGTCGTCGAGGGCGTCGCGCAGCACCGGCTCGAAATGGTCCCAGTACATCGGGCGGTCGAAAGGCAGCCGATCGGTGTAGCGCTGCAGGATCGCTTCGGCCCGGTTGCGGTGTGCCGAGGTGACGAGGTCGATCGGACGGAATCGCAGGGTGGCCAGGTGCCGGGAGTCGTTCGGGTCCGGGAAGCGGGTGATGGTGGCGCGCCAGCCGGCCGCCGCCATCGCAACCTCGAGGTGGTGCAGCGTCGCGCCACAGCTCATCAGGGCACTGCGCCCGGAATGGTCTGTGGCACGAACGGTTCGGGTGCGATCGGCGAACAGGTGGACGGCGTCGTGCTCGACGACCCAATGCCACGGTTGACTGTTGTGGATGGACGGCGCCCGACAGGCCAGCAAGACTGCGCTCTTGACGGTCTCGATGTCCACGGCAGGGACGTTACGGTTGCCGCCGGGGGATTGGTAGGGACCTTGGTCATCCGGGGGGCATGTCCTGTGTCATCAACGCCTCGAAGTGAGCGAAATATTCTGTGCCGCTTGATCTTGCCCGAAATCGCCGGTCCTGTGTTGTCGGTGGTCCTTCGTAGGATCCGGGTATGTCATCGAGCACGCGTGAGGAGATCGTGGAGGTCTTCGACGCGTCCGAGGAGGTGCAGGACCGGCTGTGCGCGTTGAGCTTTGACGCACTCACCACCCCC
>RXJD01000035.1 GCA_003987775.1 Mycobacterium sp. | reverse complement strand
CCCTTCTAGCCCAAGGGTTCGAGGCCATCATCTCGTCAAACAAAGCCCAATTCAGCCACCGCCACGCCCTGACTTTTTCAGGTCGAAGTAGCTAGACATCCCAGGTCCGTAAGTTGTCAAGCCGCTTGCGTGTCGGGGTTGATCTGACGGTGTGCCCAGGCTTGGTGTTCGCTGTAGTGGATGTGGTGGCGTAGGCAGCCGTGCAGGATGCCGACGAGGCGGTTGCCGAGGGCGCGCAGCGCTTGGTGGTGCAGGTCGCCGGCGGCACGACGCTGGTCGTAGAAGGCGCGGGCGCCGGGGCTGGTGTTCGATGCGCAGAACGCCCATTGGTCGATGGCGTCGTAGAGTCGGCGGTTGCGGACGTGACGGGCTAACACGGCGCGTTTGCGGCCCGACGCGACGGTCAGCGGTGATGTTCCGGCGTAGTTTTTGCGAGACTTGGCGGTGGTGTAGCGGTTCGGGTCGTCCCCGAACTCACCGAGCACCCGGGCGCCGAGGATGACACCGAGTCCTGGCAGGGAGAGGTAGATGTCGGCGTCCGGGTGTGTCTCAAAATGTGTGGCCAGCTCGGCCTCGAGGTCGGCGATCTGGCGGTTCAGTTCAGCGATGATGCCGACCGTGGCGCGGGTGGTCGCTCCGAATGCTGCGGTGACCGAGGCGGGCGCGGCGAGCTGCTCGGTGCGCAATGCAGTCTGAATCGCTAGTGCCCGGGTGTCGAGATTGCGTTGTCGCCCAGCGGCTTTGAGCGCTGACCGGATCTTGGACAGACTCAGGTTGGCCGCCTGCAGCGGAGTCGGCGCGCGACCCAACACTGCCAGCGCGTCGCGGTCATGCAGATCGGTGAACGCCTCCAACGCGCCCGGGTAGTACTCACGCAGCGCCGAGCGCAGCGCATTGGTGTGCCGGTTACGGGTCCAGATCAGATTCTGATGTGCACGGGCCAGGACCTTGACCGCCTCCGCGGCCGGCCTGTCCCCGGCGACCGGACGGTGGTTATGCCGGTCGGTGCGCACCAGATCGGCCAAAAGCTTGGCGTCCCCTGCATCGGACTTGGCCCCCGATACGCAGTGGCGCTCGCGGTAGCGGGCGGCCGCCAGCGGATTGATCGCATACACCTGATACCCAGCCGCAACGAGCGCCTCGACCCACAAGCCACGGTCGGTTTCAATCCCGATCACGACCTGGTCTGGTTCTTCGACGTGCCGAGCAAGGAGCTGATGGAACTCGCCGATGCCGGTAAGCCCCTCGGGTAATCGACGCGAGGCCAGCCGCGCCCCGCTTTCATCCATTAAGTGGACGTCGTGGTGATCCTCCGCCCAATCGTCGCCGACAAAAATCACCTGACTGCCTCCTTCGGGGTCGTCGAACATGTTCGAGCCCAGGGGAACCCGGCGACAAGCTAATGGATCAGTGCTCGGTGGCACGACACCCCATCAGTGCTACAGGGACCCTCACCAACCGGCCGGGGCGTGATCTAGCTTTAGAAGTCGACAACCGCTTCAGCTATTAACAACGCTCACCGGCCGGCGGCTCGGTGAACAGCGTCCCCCGAACAAGAGATGATCGGTCGAAGGCACGCTGTTCGATTCCCATTAGCTAAAAACACGTTGATACCCCTTCTGCGTTCCATAATTGGCGCAATGACGGCACAACCAATACGGGGCCCGCTTGCCCACGCAGACAACACAACTGCTTGACCAAGGTACCCCATAGGGGTACATTAAAGGGCTATGAAGAGAGTGTGATTCTGCCGCAGACCCTAACAGCTGCTTCTCGTTCAACTCAGCACAACAACATGCCGCCGCGTAGCTAAACGTCTGTTTGGCCTTGCCGGACTGATAGGGGCGACCAGCCGCGACGAAAACGGCCAACGGCCACGGTGGTATGCCCGAGGCGACCAGAACTCCAGGTGCAATCTGCCGGCCGGAAGTGTTCTTTAGACGCGAATCATCGTCGCCCCTGCCCTTGGGCGAATCGCTAACGAATAAGCGCCGCAACGATGTCGCAGCGGCTGAAAAACCAACGCAGGCAATAAAAAGTAGGCACACGACCCACCAGTCGAACGCCTACACGGCAGAAGGACCACAGGGCATGTCCACCAGAATCACCACCCACGTCGGCGCGCTCGTCACCGCCCTCGCGGTCATCACCGGCACCGCCATTCTGCGCGGCGGCGCTGCAGCGGCCGACCCAGACCAGGATGACCAATTTCTTGCTCTGCTCGAAAAACAGGAAATCCCCGCCGTTGCGAATCCGCCGCGGGTCATCAACGCAGCTCATAAGGTTTGTCTCAAACTTGACGGCGGTACGCCAGTGGACGAAATCGTCGAGGCGCTACGCAGTGATGCATACAACATGGACCCGACATTGCACCGCTTTCCCCCGTCCCGAGTCACCACCACCATGGCCCGATTCATCGCTGCAGCAGTGGAGGTCTACTGCCCCTACGACCGTGGCGCAATAGCTTTCGTAATGCGCCGCGCGGCGCCGGGACCGGATCAACCGATGTATCGCCTCGGCGGCTATGGGCACCACACCGTCACTTCGGGCACGGATTCACTGGAGCGGCGCGCAACGCCGTACGTCGAACAGGCGGCGCCGCCGGAACCCCCGGGTGACCGCGCGGTCGGCTTGACGCCTGACATCTCCGGAAAAGCTTGCGCGTATCACCCCTATACGAAGCCGGTACACGACATAGTGCCGGCCTGGGCCATCGGTGCGCCACCAGCGGGTGATCCCCACCTACCGAACCCGCCACAGATTCCGATTCCGACTCCCCCCCCAGCGCATATCGTGACGCCGCTCCCGCACGTCGAGGCGCCGCCGCCCCCAAGGCACTCCCCGCCCCCACCGCAGGCGCCGCCACCACCGCCGCAAGAGCCGCCACCGCCGCCGCAGGAGCCGCCCCCTCCCCTTCAGCAACCGACACCCATTCCTCTTGAGCCCCCGCCCCCACCACAAGTAGTTGAGCCACCTGACGCTGGCCAGCAGGGTGGCGGTGGTGGCGGTGGCGGCGGCGCTGGAGGGGGAGGCGGTCACGGCGGCGGCAGTGGCGGTGGAGCGGGCGGTGCCTCTGGCGGTGGCAGCGGTTCGCCGAAGCCGTCACCGGAGCCCCCCGGTCCGCCCGGCCTGATAAGGCTCGCACCGTGAACACAATTCGACGTCACCAGCCGTAGATATTCGCATCGCCGGCACAGCCCTGCTCACAGGCGCATAATGCGACGTCCTACCACGCCGGTAAGACCATCATCACGCACACCCAGCACCGCACATCCCGGGAAAGCGCTGGGCCGGGCTTGGATGCAACGGCCAAACATGCTGCAGCACAGGCAATTCGATAACGCCCTGCGTCTGCGCGGTTGGGCACAGCGAAAGAACTCATGCTGTCACTTATTGGCCAGCGGTGCCGGACCCAAGGGCTGATCGAGATGGCCGATTCACAGCCCCCGGCGAACAAAACTAGTCTTTTGGTGACTTTAGTCCCTACCCCCATGGGGTATGCTGCCGAAAAATCTACTACATGACGCAGACATCAGGGTCGCAGGAGCCTCGCACGGCAGCAGAACAGGCCAGCCACGCGCACCAATCCAATCCGCCGAGCCCCCTGGACCAGGGGC
Organism: Mycobacterium sp.; assembly: GCA_003987775.1. Classification (GTDB taxonomy): domain Bacteria; phylum Actinomycetota; class Actinomycetes; order Mycobacteriales; family Mycobacteriaceae; genus Mycobacterium. Next base: position 30,191 of record RXJD01000035.1, on the reverse strand, counting down.
GGGTGATCGTGGGCACTACCGCCGGTGTCGTTTTCGTCGTAGCCCTGCTGTTTTTTGCGGGTTTCTTCTTGTCCCGCGCCACGAATGGCCCGAGCGCCGGGCACCCACCATCAGGCGGCGGCGAACGCAGCAGCTGCCCAATGATGGGGGCAGGCAAAGGTATGGAACCCGGAAAGGAGTCAAACGAGCCACGGCAGACCACGGTGCCGACACCGCCTTCAGTACCGCACCATCCCTAATCCGCCTAAGAGTCTGGAGCAGAGCGTGTTTGGCCTCGGTCGAAAGTCTCTCGCCCACAGCACAACAGGGCCAAATCATCACACACGGGAATATACAAGAGAGGAATCAAGACAATGACAACTAAGAGACGGCATAAAATCGCAGTAGCAGTCGCAAGCGTCGGTGCCACAGCCGGGCTGATGGCCATAGCGCTTCCGCTGGTTCCGCAAGTGAGCGCCAATCTGGACAAAGCTGCGATGTCTGAGATGGGCATGCGGCCGGAGATGCCCGTGCCGCACGTGATGCGCTACGGCGCGATCGCCTATGCCCCTAGCGGCGCTTGGGGTACAGCGCAGGGTTACCCCGCCAAGGCACAAGCCGAACAGGTCGCAGTCGATCGCTGCAACGATAAGGACTGCCGCGTCGTGATCAGCTTCAATCTGTGTGGCGCGGTGGCTTCCGACGGCGTGAACTACCGCGGTGGAACGGGTTTTTCGCGTGCCGCGGCCGAAACCGACGCTTTGAACAGGCTTGGCGGTGGGACGGTCGTCAGCTGGGTATGCAACTGAGCGCGCTGAGGACTGGGCGCCAACGTTCCGCGGGGTAGAGCATCCGGCCATGCGAGCGCAGGCGCCAGGCGGTTGATCGCCATACCGTACCGGGCTATCGTATACAGAGTTATGTGTTGTCCGACGGTGCTGCACCTGGTGGGGATATTTCCGAGCTCTGCCGCGGATGGCTGGGCTGACGTCGGATTCGGGTTCGCTGGTCTCAGTGTCGAGAGCCGGTAGGACGCGATGACGCTCCATGGCAGGCACCTGCAGCACTTGATGGCCGTTGTGGCCGCGACGGGCGTGGTAATCGGCGGTACCACCTCGGCGGTTGCGGCTGATCCGGGAGACCCCTACAGCGGACTCAGTTGCTCGTGCCCTTCCCAGGATTCGGGGCATCGCTTTGATATTCCCGAGGTCACCGAAGGAATCAAGGAAGGCCTTGTCGGCCTGCGTGCACCGCAGCCACAAACCGATCGCCGGTTCGCCGGGCGGGCAACGGCGTGCCGCCAAACGCGCACAGCTTTCGCCCACAAGCGAAGCAGCCGCCGCGTAAATCGCTGATCGCTTCACAAACGCAATCCCGGGGAGATGGTGCGGTGACGGCGGCGTCAGATTGACGGTTGCGTCCGGGTGTGTCAGCAGGGTCGTCGATAGCTTCCACGACGGGGTTGAGCGGCAAGGCGTGCTTGACTTGACCTGTCGCTATCCGCGTCAGTCCTGCGGGGTCGGCGGCCGCTGCACCGGGGCCGGTTGGATCTGCAACGTTGAGGTCGCTGAGAATGCCTGCAGCACTTTGGTAGTCACCAGGAGTCACTGCATTCAACCCGCGGGCAAGCGCGTTGATGACGTCAGCTTATGACGGTGCGTCCCCGTGAGGGCCGGGTTCGAGCGCGGGTGCCGTGTCGACAGCGAGCGAGCGATGCCAGCGAAAACGCAACACGTGTGCGATAGCGAGACCCCCGCACGTGATGGCCGCCGGGATCAGTGCGTGGTCGCCGATCCGGCCGCCGAGGATCACGCCGCCGGCGGCGCCACCGATGAATAGCAGGACCGTCGAAGTCAGCAGCGCCGCTTTCCAGCCGTCAATTCCGTGGCGGTGACTACGCGCCACCAGCAGGCCGAGGTCGGTGATCGTGCCGGTGAAGTGAGTGGTGCGGATGGGCATCCCCGGGAAACTGGAAGTCATTCCATTCTGCAATCCGCACGCCGCGGCGGCCAGCGGCGCTCTGATCAACGGGTGTTCGATACCGGCGGCAGCCAACAGCAGAGCTGCTTCTCCGAGGAGCACCGCGGCGTGGCGCGGGCCAGTAGGGCTTTGCGCGGGAGCAAGCAGGGCACCGGCTCCCAGAACGCCGATCAGAAATCCGGTGACGATCGCCGCGATCATGCCACCCGGATGCAGTAGTGGATTCGTAGTGTGCTGGCCGATTTTGGTGGTCAGCGCCGTGAGGTTGCCCACCGGATATACCCACACCAGGAGGGCCACCGAGTTGACCCAACCGGCGACTGCGGCCAGCAGTCCGCTGTAGAGGAGCAGGAGTGCGCGCGGGTCCCGTCTCTGCGGGCATTCCAAAGGCGGCATCGAGCCTCCCCTTCCGTGGTCGTTGCGGCTCGTTGATCAACGTCCAAGGTCGCATAGCAGATTGAGGATGCTGCGGTGTCCACGGCCAGCATTGCGCCATACCGTTTGTCCCTGCGGACTTGGGGGACACCGGAACTGCCGCAACGTAGCTGCGACCTTGATGAGGTTTCCGCTGACACCGACCCCCCCGGGTGAAGACGTGCACACCGGAAAATGCTCACTGCCTTGACAGGGTTGGATCGCGTACGGTCGTGCACCGCGTCCACGACTGCACAACCTGATCGGATGGGTCAGCGATGACTGCGGGCTCACGCGGCCGGGCTGCGAGGAGCAAATCGTGGCCGCGGCAAAAATCGTCGCTATAGATGGTGTCGAAGTAGCGCAAGGGACCATCGGGAAAGATGGCGACTATCGTCGTACTAGGACCGTAGGCGCGAGCAGCCCAACCGGCGACCAACGCCACCGCACCGACACTCCACCCTCCGCTGATGAAGTACGTACTTGCCAGCGTCCGACATGCCCACACGGCTTCGGCCGGGGATACCCAATGCGCCTCAGCGAACGCGGCATAGTCGACGTTGCGGGGATAGATGCTTGACCCTAAACCGCGCATCAACCGTGTGGCGGCGGCCGGCTGCCCGAAGATCGTCGAGCCGATGGTGTCAACCCCGATCAACTTCAGGTCGGGGTTAGCTTCGCGCAGCACACGCGTCACACCGGCCGAGTGGCCTCCGGTGCCCACCGAACACACCAGGACATCAACGCTTCCAACCTGATTCAGTAGTTCAAGCGCCAGCGACTCGTAGCTGCCTACGTTGTCAGGATTGTTGTATTGATCGGGATTCCACGCACGCGGATCTGCGGCCAGCAGTTGCGCCACGCGGGCTTTGCGGGTCTGCTGCCATCCCCCGCGCGGATGCGGCTCGGCGACGATCTCGATGCGCACCCCGTACGCGGCCAGCATCTGTTGCACGATGGGCTCCATGCCGGGATCAGTAACCAAAGTCACGGGATGGCCGTATACCTGCCCGGCCAATGCCAGACCCAATCCGAGCGTGCCACTGGTGGATTCGACAATCTGTGCGTTTGGTTGTAGTTCGCCGCGAGCCCGAGCGCATTGAACCATGTGCAAGGCGGGCCGATCTTTCATTCCGCCGGGATTAGTGCCCTCAAGCTTGGCCCAGAACCCGCGGCCCTCGGCCGCAAGTGCGTCCGAGATCCACAGCACCGGGGTATTGCCCACTAAACTAGCGGCTTCGCGATACCTACCAGCTGAACAGGCCGAGGCAGCCGCAGAATTAAGATGGCCTCCGATGCCCGGATCGGCCGCGTCACAATTGCAGTGCAGTTCGGCTGCTTCAGTGAGCGTACTGCAGCGCTCAGAGTGTGCTAGGGACAAAGAGTTCTTCATTGATCGTCGCTTTCGCAAATGCGCCGCAGAATTGCGACATCGAACACCGGTCAGCGAGCACCGGCCGCCGTGCGCATGACACCACGACCTGACGCTGATCGGTCAGCGACGAATCAGGCAGAGCCGCGTCAAGAGATCTCGACCGGTGAGGGCGGGCGGTGCTGCATTCGGTGGGCTCCGCCCCGACGTCGTGGCGTCACCGGACACTCCGGCGACAATCGCGACCATTGCTGCGGCCACGCCGGTTTCCATCAAAATGGTTGGGGTTCGCGGCAACACCGCGGACGCCGAGACGTCATGACAAGCGGTCAAAGCTCCGTTGACAAGATTGGGGTGATCGACATTGATCGCGAATTCCGCGCCCACGCTGGATAACAACGCATGGGAGTGGTGGGGGTGGCCGGTCTCCGAATGCAGCAGTGCCGAGTGCCCCAGCAGCAGAAGCAAGAACGCGGCTGTGGCGACCGCGGTCATCGAGCGCCGTGTCAGCAGCGAGGTGCGTGGAGACGGAGCCGTCCGTTCTCGCACAGACCTCATACCCCTAGAGGGTAGGCGTCGGATGTTGTTCCAGCAACCGGGCGCGACATCGTTTCGCCGATTCATCGGGCGTTGGACCCAGGTCTGCGTGAAGCGCCGCCGATGAACGGCGCCCCAGGCCTACGCAACCGTGGTTTCTGGCGGCCCTTCGTGGTGGCCTCCTCTCCCTAAACCAGGTTTGACCACCGAGGCACCATTGGTGGGCGCTCCAGGAACCGGGGATCGGGGACAATCCCGGCTGCGCCGCGCTCTCCTGCCGCCGCCAACGGGAGTCCACCTAACATGCTGCTCGGCACACCGGAGTTGGCGGCCGGAGCGGCGCCGAGGTTGGTGCCAGTCAGCGCAGCAGCCGCCTTGGCCGGCACAGAAGCTGTCCAACTCTGCGGTGCCGACAACGACCCGACCAATCCGGCTTGCCCCATACCCGCCGATACCGTGCCGGCACCGCCGAAGCCTGCCAGACCGGCCAACCCGGATCCGAGTGGCCCGGTGGCCAACCCTTCGGCAACGGCTGGTGCGAGTGCGCTGGTGGCCGCCGGCAGCAGACCCTTGAGCTTCTCCCCGGTCGACAGGCCGGCGCTGGCGATCCACGCGGTTGAACTTATCGTTGATAGCTCCGGGTTTATCGCACTCAGCATCGAGGACACCGAACCCGACGACAGGGGCGAAGCAAGTTGCTGCAACGCGGTGGGTACGGACGACGTCAGCTGCGTGAGGACGGCCTGGGTGTCGGTTGCCACCGAAGCGCCCGCGGCCTGGGCGACAGCGGCGCCCTGCGCAGCCAACCCGCTCGGATTGGCGACTTGCTGAGGCGGCGCGAAAGGCGTCAACGTCGACGCGGCCGCCGACGAACCGGCGTATCCGTACATGGCCATCGCATCTTGGGCCCACATCTGCGCGTACTGGGCCTCGGTGGCCGCGATCGCCGGCGTGTTCTGCCCGAAGATGTTCGTCACGATCAGGCTCATCAACAAGCTGCGATTGGCCACGATCACCGGTGGTGGCACGGTCTGCGCGAACGCCGCCTCAAATGCGGCGGCTGCGGCGCGGGCCTGGTCGGCCGCCTGCTCCGCTGCGGTTGCGGTCGTGGTCATCCACATCACATACGGCGCAGCTGCCGACGCCATCCAGGTCGCCGCCGGGCCGTACCAGGACAAGGCCGTCAGCCGGGCGATTACCGCGGCGTAAGACGTTGCGGCTAAACTCATTTCAACGGCCAGCTCATCCCAGCCGGTCGCGGCGGCCAGCATCGGTCCGGAACCGGGACCCAAATACATCCTGGCCGAATTGATCTCCGGTGGAAGTGCCCCGAAATCCATTCGCATACCCCTTCAGCTATGACGCGCGTCAGCCGGTCGCGGCCGCATTGGCGGCCTCGGTGACGGCATAGGACCCAGCGCTAGTCGCCAAGGCGGCAACGAACTGGTCGTGAATTGCTGTGGCCTGGGCAGCCACTGCTTGGTACAGCTGCGCGTGCGCGGCGAACTGGGCCGCGGTCAACGCCGACACTTCGTCAGCGGCGGCCGGCACCACTGCGGCCGTCGGGACCGCGACCGCCGCCGTTCCGGCTTCCATCGCCGCGCCGATCGTCAGCAGATCGCCGGCCGCCGACGCCAGCGCTTCCGGATGCGTTGTCACAAACGACATGTTTGCTCTCCTTTAAAGAATGCGGCTCCGCTACCGAAATGTGTTCCCGTGCCATGGCGGCGGAGGGACCATGTAGGCGCCTTGGAAAGATCAACGGTGCCGCCGGGAATCGTTTCCCGGCGATCGGGGACCTGCAACATCCCTGTGGACAGCGACCGTCGTCCGCGAGCCTCGGCTAACGCACGAACGAATCGGCCTCGGCGGGCAGGCTCACGGTGCCGTGCTTCCCTCGGCCGCGAGCAACTCAGCAACCCGGGCGCAGCAGAGTATTTGTATAATTCATCAAATAGTGAATGCATCACATCAGTCGGCTTTAGATCAGGGCGCGGCTACCGCGCGAAAATCGACAGGAACAGACGTCACCAGCCGTGTGCCGCACAGCACCAGGGCTTGACGCTGACCAGTCAGCGACGAGCTAAGCAGAACCGAGTCAGAAGATCTCGACCGGACAAGATGGCAACGCGTGGGTGCGGAGGGCTCCGTCCGGCCGGTGCCACCAGCTGTGTCAGCCAGCCCATACCCGCCAGCGCCGCCAAGCCCAGGCCGAGGACGACCAGCGCGGTCATCACCGCGGCGGGTATCGCATCAATCGCGAATACCTTCGAGGCTTTACAGATTGGCCGCTCCTGCGCAAGCTGCGGCTGATCAGCGCTGGCATGGACCGCGAGAGGAAGCGAGGCCACTGACAGTTGTTGCGGCGGCGAAGATGGCGAAGCAGCGGCGCGCACCGGCACGCAGTGACCGATGATGGCCAATGCCGCGACTGCAGCCGCGACGACTACGGCAAAGCGCAATCGGAACGCTCTGCTCGTTTCTACACGTCGATCATCCGACCACAATCGGATGCTTCTCATACCCACCGAGGGTACACGATACAGCGGCCGGATCACGACATGTTAACCCACATTTGGACAGACGAGTTTTTGAGCTCACCAACACGGGTCCCGGCCGACTGCACCTCGCATTCCCGCGCCGGGGTCGGGCTCCCTGCCAGCGCCGACGGCCCCTGATTTTTGGCAAGTCAGCACGTGACAGAGCTTTGTCGAGGTCGAGTTCAGGATCGTCGGCGAATACTTCAGTCCAGGACAGCAGAGGCTGGTCCGACGACTACCAGGGACTACCGGGAGTGCCACGTCCCCGGAACCATCGGAAGTCGCGGACTCTGGCCAGACTCCTGACCGCTCAGCGTGGTCAAACCCGCCGCCGCGGGGACCTGCTCCGTGGGTGCGGTGCCGGAAAACCCGACCCGTCCAGCACCCTGAATCGAGGCCGACGTCGATGTCCCCAACTCATCAACCGGCTCCTCCCAGGTCGCAGTGACCTCAATATTCATATTCATGTACTCATCGCCGCAACCGGTCACCTTTTCGCGCTGGCGACGCCGCGCCCGCCTGTGCTCGCGCTCGGTCGCCGCGGAGGCAACCCCACCTGCTTCAGCCGCCTTATTCTTGGTACTTGCACTGGCACTGGTGCTCATTGTGGAACCGGATCCGAACCGTGGACCCCCTATCACGTAGGGGAAGGCCACACCCTGTGCGCCGGCCGGCGGTGGTGGCGCGGCGGACGCAGAAGTTGCGGGCGCGGGCGTCGACGTGGACGGGGACGCAGGTGCCGAGGCACCAGAAGTCGCCGCGCCAGACGCGGTTGAGGTGGGGGCGAGGGCCGCCGCTTGGGGCTGGGCCGGGGGGGACAGCGGTTCGGCGGCGCTGACATCCGCCGGAATTGCAGCCAACGTGGCAAGGCCACTGACTGCACCCATGCCGCTGACCGCTCCGAGGCCGGCGGTCGGGACGCCCAGAGCGATCGCCAGAAACTGTGGAGATTGAACCAAATAGGAAACGATCACTTGCACGTGGAACATGAAGTCCGCTTCCATCAGAGCAAGGACGCCGGGCACCTGCGCCGGATTTGTCAGCAGGGTGTTTATCAGATCGGGTATTTGTTCGCTGAGCTCGGTTCCCCAGTTGGAGTAGAACTGGGGGTCGGTCGGGCATGGAATGTCTTCGAGTTCACCGGTCCAGGGATCAATCCTGGTGCCGGCGCTGCACCGGGCGTTGCCGTCGGGCTGGTAAATTTGCGGGGCCGATGTGGTGGTCGGGATCGACGCCACGGCGGCGTCCGCGAACGCCTGATAGGTACTCATTGTTGTGGCGGCAAGGATCCACATTCGCACGTAATCCGCCTCGTTGAGAGCGATCGGAATGGTGTTGATGCCGAAGAAATTCGTTGCGACCAGCACCGCGTTAGTCGCGTGGTTTGCGGCCAGCTCGGTCAAAGTCGGCATCGCCGCTACGGCGGCGGAGTACGCCGCGGCGGCGGATTCTTGTCTGGCGCCCGCTTCGGCAGTGTTGTTGCTGGCTTGAATCAGCCAAGCCAGATAGGGCGTATGCGCGGACACGTAGGAGTTGCCACTGCTTCCTCCCCAGGCATCGGCCTGCACCACGCTGAGCACCGCCGTCAGCTCGCCAGCGGCCGCGGCGTACTCGCTGCTCAGCGCCGACCATGCCGCAGCCGCTTCCATCATCGGCCCAGGCCCGGGGCCGCTGCTGATCAACGCCGAATGCACCTCAGGGGGCACAGCTATCCAAAGTGGGGCCGTCACAGTACGCCGCCACGATGTAACTCCGGCGGATAAGCCAATGCAGAGCTCAACGGTGGCCGGTTCCCCCCATTAGCCGGCTGCGCCGTGCGGAACACCGCCGTACGTATCGTCACGACATGGTCATCCGCTGCCAATGCGACCACTGACTGTAGCGGGCACCGCAGCGCCACCATCGGCATCGCTCCTTTAACCGCTGAGGGCACCGCCCCGCACGTTAATGATAATGATAATCATTAGTAATACACCATGGGCCTGTCGATGCGCCAGACGATGTTCGACAGCCTTTTCGTGACCTTGTCGCCCCTTGCCACCCACTCGACTCGCCTGTACCCTCAGGGGGTATGGGGTACGAAACGGTGTGGGCGGACGCGATGTCCCAGCACGGCCGCCTGTCGTCGACGCGGCACCGATCCCATTGCTACGCTGTAAGCACTGTGAGCGGATCAAAGGCGTGCCCGCGGCCGTGGTGGCAATTCACCGCGGCCTTGGCTGCCGCTGTTGCCGCCGTCGCGGTGTGGATCCTTGTTCTCGGACACGCCGAAGTGCGACATGGGCCTGCTACCCCCCATCCCTCCCACCGCTCCCACGTTCTAGTAAGTCCACTCGGTGGCGAATACACAATCAACAGCGATCACGCGCACCTAGAAAGCCCCTCGGTAGCCCATAACGAGGCGTTCATGACCGCCGTGCTGCCCAACGCGCCCGTTACCACCATGGCGGCTTTGAGCGTGCTCATAGCAGTGGTAGCTGCCGCGGGGTTGTTCGGGCGGCATGTGATATCGGGTGGTCGCGGTCCGCCGCGTGGCGTCGCTGCCATTTTGACCGGTCAAGATCTCTTGACGCGGTTGTGCTCTTCTCGTCGCTGACTGGGTAGCGCCAGGTCGTCTGTGCACTGTCACGACGGCCGGTGGCCGCTTCCCTTGTCAATGGCTGCGCCAGCGGCCTCTCGCTAGAAAGCGACGATCGCATGAACAACAACTCTGCTCGTTCCTCGAACTCTCTGGAATCCCGTCTGCCCTGCAATTCCCGGTCGCTGACGTTGGTGGACCGGCCTCTCAGCCCCGCACAATGCCCGCCCGTGCCGGGAAGCCACCGTCAGCCGGCCGGGCTGGTGGGCAACACCCCGGTACTGCGGATCTCAGAACCGCTGACTGCCGCAGATCGCGGCTTCTGGGCCAAATTGGAAGGCTTCAATCCCGGCGGCAGTATGAAGGACCGGCCCGCAGTGCACATGGTTGAACGCGCCCGTGCCCGCGGTGAACTGCGTCCGGGAGCCCGCATCGTGGAATCCACCAGCGGATCCCTGGGCCTGGGGCTGGCGCTGGCCGGCATGGTGTACCGGCACCCGGTCACGGTGGTAACCGACCCGGGCATGGAGCCCATCGTGCAGAACATGCTGCGCGCCTACGGCGCCGAGGTTGACGTGGTCACCGAGCCCCACCCGGTCGGCGGATGGCAGCAGGCCCGCAAGGACCGTATTGCGCAGCTGCTGGCCGCTGACCCCGACGCGTGGTGCCCCAACCAGTACAACAACCCCGAGAACGTGGACGCCTACCGTCCGCTGGCCCTGGAGCTGCTCGACCAGCTTGGTCGCATCGATGTGTTGGTGTGCTCGGTGGGTACCGGCGGGCACTCGGCGGGAGTGGCACGGGTGCTGCGCGAGGCGAACCCGGATCTGAAGGTGATCGGTGTGGACACCGTCGGCTCGACGATCTTCGGTCAACCCGCGGCCACCCGGTTGATGCGGGGTCTGGGGTCGAGCATCTACCCGCGCAATGTCGACTATGCGGCGTTTGACGAGGTGCACTGGGTGGCACCGGCCGAGGCGGTGTGGGCGGCGCGTGCCCTGGCAGCCACCCACCACGCCAGCGGCGGCTGGAGTGTGGGAGCCGTCGGTTTGGTGGCCGGGTGGGCCGCGCGGACCATGCCCGCCGAGACCACCATCGCCGCGGTTTTCCCCGACGGACCGCAACGCTATTTCGACACCATCTACAACGACAATTACTGCCGCGAGCACGGCCTGCTCGACCAGTTACCGCCCGAAGAGCCGGCCGTCATCGACCACCCGACCGACCAGGTCGTGCAGTCCTGGACCCGGTGCGCCACCGTAGTGGATCCCACCGGAGCGATGCAGTAATGCAATTGCTGACGCAATTCCGCAGCTTCGACCGGCCCAGCCGGATGCTGATGATCAACCAGTTCGGCATCAACCTCGGTTTCTACATGTTGATGCCGTACCTGGCGGCCTACCTCGCCGGCCCACTCGGGCTGGCGGGGTGGGCTGTTGGGCTCGTCTTGGGTGTCCGCAACTTCTCCCAACAGGGCATGTTCATTGTCGGCGGCACGCTGGCAGACCGGATCGGCTACAAACCGTTGATCGTGGTTGGCTGTTTGCTTCGAACGGGCGGCTTCGCGTTGCTGATCTTCGCGCATTCGTTGCCGGTCGTATTGATCGCCTCGGCTGCCACGGGCTTCGCCGGAGCGTTGTTCAACCCCGCGGTGCGTGCATATCTCGCCGCCGATTCACGTGAGCGCCGTGTGGAAGCATTCGCGGTATTCAACATCTTCTACCAGGCTGGAATTCTGCTGGGTCCGTTGGTCGGAGTTCTGCTGGTAGCCATCGACTTCCGCGTCACCGCCGGAGGCGCCGCGGCGATCTTCGCGGTACTGACCGTGGCGCAGTTGCTAGCGCTGCCGCAACACAGCGCTGATCCGACGCCCGAGAAAACATCGATTTTCGATGACTGGCGAGTCGTCCTGGGAAACCGGTCCTTTCTGCTGTTCGCCGCCGCGATGATCGGCTCCTACGTGTTGTCCTTCCAGGTCTACCTCGCCCTGCCACTCCAGGCAGCGCTGTTGACCAAGCGCTACCAAACGCTACTGGTGGCGGCGATCTTCGTCGTTTCTGGCCTGGTGGCGGTCGCCGGACAGCTGCGCATCACTCGCTGGTTCGCCGCGCGGTGGGGTCCCGGTCGCAGCCTGGCCGTCGGGTTGGGTGTCCTGGCGGCCTCCTTCTTGCCGCTGATAGCCGTCCCCAACGGGTCTCGACTTGGGATCGTCGCGGCTATCGCCGCGCTGCTGGCGACAGCCGCCATGCTGGCCGTCGGCTCGGCCGCGGTCTTCCCGTTCGAAATGGACACCGTCATGGCTCTGGCCGGAGGCCGGCTCGTGGCTACGCATTACGGCTTCTACAACACCATCGTCGGAGTGGGGATCCTCGCCGGCAACCTGGCTACCGGTTGGGCAATGGGTGCAGCGCGTCAGGCCGGAGCCGACGAACTGGTATGGGCCGGGCTGTTCATCATCGGTCTACTCGCAGCTTTGGCTCTGCGCGTCCTGGACCGCAACCAGCACCTCCAGCCCCGGGCAACTCAAGACTGCGCGACCGGGCCAGCCGGCGCTGCGCAGTCCCCTGCAGTTCAGCGGGAAAGATCTTGAGCACGACGCTGCTCGCCACACCGCGGGGTCAGAGCTCGAAAACGTGCGTGGCTGCAGACGTGGCAAACGACCGAGGAAGGAATGGTGACCCTCGCAGTGCGCAATGACGTCCTACTCAATCGGCGCACATTCGTCGCCGCTTCAATCGCCGGCGCGGCCGGGCTTGCGCTTGCGTCATGCGGGCGAAGCGATCGCGCTCCCAACCTGCAGCAAGCCATTTACGCGGTCGAAAAAGCCCGTCCCCACACGGGACGAACCGTCACCGCCACCCTGACCGCCCAACCGGCGTCCGTAGATCTCGGCGGTCCGATCGCGAGAACACTGCTTTACGGCGACGCCCTGCCCGGCCCGCTGATTCGCGCCAATGTCGGAGACGAACTGGCCGTTACGGTCAGGAACCGGCTCGGCGACGCCACCTCGGTGCACTGGCACGGCATCGCGTTGCGTAACGACATGGACGGCGCCATCCCTTCAACCCCCGATATCGCCGCCAACAGCGACTTCACCTATCGATTTTCCACGCCGCACCCCGGCACCTACTGGGCCCACCCGCATGCCGGAATGCAGACCGACTACGGGCTCTACCTGCCGGTGATCATCGACGACCCCGCCGATCGAGGCAGCTACGACGCCGAATGGATCGTCGTCCTCGACGACTGGACCGACGGCGTCGGAAAGAATCCTCAACAAATATTTGACGAACTCAAGGGCTCTCGAATGCCGGCCCACGGGCCCAGCGCGCAGGAGATGCCAGGAATGTCCGCAGTGGGTAGCAGTGCATTGTTAGGCGGAGACTCCGGCGACATCGATTATCCGTACTACTTGGTCAATGGGCGGGTTGCGGGAGCACCGACCACCTTCGACGCGAAGCCGGGCCAGCGTATTCGCATCCGCATCATCAATGCCGGCGCCGACACCGCCTTCCGCGTGGCGTTGGCAGGCCACGTCATGACGGTGACCCACACCGATGGTTTCCCAGTTACGCCGACCGACACCGACGCTTTGCTGGTCGGTATGGCGGAACGCTATGACGTCGTCGTCACCGTCGGCGACGGGGTTTTCCCGCTGATAGCAATGCCTGAAGGCAAACCAGCGACACCCGGGCGCGCGCTGCTAAAGACCGCCGGCGGCACCCCACCCGACGTCAACTTCGCGCCTCCCGAACTCAACGGCAGAATCGGCACCGTCGACACCTTCTCCGCCCCATCGTCCGCCAGTTTGGGTTCAGCGCAATCGGAGGTGAACCTGGCTTTGGAACTCACCGGCTCCATGACGAAATACGACTGGTCGATCAACAGCAAGCCTTACCCCGACAGTCCTCCGGTGAGCGTCAAACAGGGCCAGCGAGCCACCCTAGCCTTCACCAACTCGACCATGATGTACCACCCGATGCACCTGCACGGTCACACTTTTCAGGTGATCAAGTCCGACGGCAGCCTGGGCGCACGCAAAGACACCGTCATCGTGCTGCCCAAACAGAAACTCAACGCTGTTCTGATCGCCGACAACCCCGGCACCTGGATGCTCCACTGCCACCATGGCTATCACCTAGAAGCCGGAATGATGACCACGCTCAACTACACCTCTTACTCGACCTGACACACCTGGAAGGCCGATGACGCTGCAGGTTCCTCCCACCCGGCGGTTAATTGCCGGTGTACGAATTCTAAATACCAGGTGTGCCGGATATACCGTTGTTCACAAATCCGCTCAAGAAACTGGTACGTCCGAATATGGTTGCTCTCTTACACTATGTGATAACGTACTCGGCGCAGCGCCAGCATTGAGAGTCTCGCTTCTTCACTGTCTCCTCAATTTGAAGTGTATTGCAATTCGACACGATATGCTTGATCCGGTGATCCGCGGCAGGCGCAGGTGGCCAGAATTCCCACTGGTGGCCAAGCGGGGGTCACCACTGATGACCAGCAGGGACATGAGCTAGCCATTGTTAGCCGCAGAACCAGAGGACGGAAATACGCATGAGAACGAAGGCCTCTGCCACTGCTGTTGTGCTGCTGTTCGGAGTGGTGCTCGGCGCAGCCGCACCGCAGGCGAAGGCGCAACCTCCAATGATGGACGGTGTCTATCTCTACGCCGACGACGACGGCGGTAAGGGGACGTGGACTATCAGTACGACCTGCAGCCCGTCCTGTGTCGCCCACGTGACGACTGCGGGAGGGGGGAGTTTCGACGCCCCACTGATAGATGGCAAATACGTCAATTCGCGGACTCTCCCCGAGGGTCTGAATTGTCCGTTATATGTGATGGGCGACTTATTACTCGATGGTGGATACCATCCGGTGAGCGTAGTCCAGTGGTGGGACCCTGTTACGCTCTCCGGTGAAGTGCACTTCACTCCCTACACTGATGTGGACATCCCACACGTCCCACCGAACTGCTACATCGTTGATCACCATCAATTATTTACCCTGACCAAAGTTGGCTAGACGGTTCCCAGCAGCCTCGTAAAGCGTGTGTTCTGTTCCGACAGCTTCTCCATCTCTCTGGCGACGTCAATATTCATGCCGTCGTAGGCTCGACGCCAGACATACAGCGTGGCCGCTGATACCGCCAACTGGTGGCGATTTCCTCACTGGGTCTTGCCTTGACAGCCAACTCATCCCCGCGCGCGAGTTACCGCGATGGCTTGCGACCAGCCATGTGTTTCGTCGTCTTTTCTAGCCCGACCGCGGCCACCGAACTCGAAAATAAGCTGGACTCATTTACCGGGTAGACGCATCAACGCGATTTCGGGGCCCGCGATGGACACGACACGACAGTGTGAGGCTTATTCACATTTGCATTCCGTGTGCATAGAGTTGGCCGATCGAATCGTCTCGTTGAGTGTTGGGAGCCGCAGATGTCGACCTACCTGATCGCTGCACCCGAGGCCCTGGCCGCGGCGTCAGCGGATCTGAACGGGATCGCCGAGACGGTCGGGAAAGCGACAGCGTCGGCGGCGCCGTCGACCACGGAGATCGCGGCCGCTGCCGCTGACGAGGTGTCCGCGGCGATTGCCCGGATGTTCGGCGGCTACGCCCAGTCCTATCAGTCGGTGGGCGCCCAGATTGCCTTATATCAGAAGCAGTTTCAGCAGACGCTGCTCTCGGGGGCGGGTGCGTACGCTGCCGCCGAGGCCGTGAACGGACTGTCGCTGCAAACCTTCGAACAGGCCGTGGGACAGTCGCTCCAAGAAGCGGTGGATGCGGTGAATGTGCCGGTGCTGGCGCTGACCGGGCGCCCGCTGATCGGCAATGGCGCCAACGCCGCCCCGGGGACAGGGGGCAACGGCGCACCCGGCGGGTGGTTGATCGGTGACGGCGGGGCCGGCGGGTCGGGTCAGGCCGGGCCCTTGCTCGGTTACGGCGGCGGGGCCGGCGGGGATGCGGGACTGATCGGCACTGGCGGAGCGGGTGGGGCGGGAGGCACCGCCGGGGGCGGTGGTGTCGGCGGGCATGGCGGTTTGCTGCTGGGCAGCGGCGGGATAGGCGGGGCCGGCGGTTTCGCGGCAACGGGTACCGCTGGTGCCGGCGGGGCGGGCGGAGTCGGCGGGTTGTTCGGTGCCGGCGGCGCCGGCGGGACCGGCGGATACGCCGCGGCCGGGGCCGGCGGGGTCGGCGGGGCGGGCGGCGCCGGAGGTGTGCTCAGTGGGTTGGTCGGCGCCGGAGGCGGGGTCGGCGGAGCCGGCGGGGTCGGGGTCAGCGGGGGTACCGGTGGGGCCGGCGGGGCCGGCGGACTGCTGTTCGGTGCCGGCGGCGGCGGTGGAACCGGCGGATTGGGCGGCACCGGTGGAGGCGGTACCGGCGGGGCCGGAGGTGCGGCCGGTCCGTTGTTCGGCAACGGTGGCGTCGGGGGCACCGGCGGCACCAGCTTCGGTGGTGACGGCGGAGCCGGCGGAAGCGGCGGCCACGCCGGCTGGCTGTTGGGCTCCGGTGGCGCGGGTGGGGCCGGGGGCAGCAACTTCGGCACCGGCACCGGCGGCCACGGCGGGGCCGGCGGCGACGCGGGCCTGATCGGTTTCGGCGGCACCGGTGGCGTCGGCGGGTTCTCCTCGGGCGGCAACGGCGGGGCCGGCGGTAGCGGCGGCGCAGGCGCCTTGGTGTTCGGCAGCGGCGGAGCCGGCGGGGCCGGCGCCCAGGCCGCCATGAACTACGACGGCGGAGCCGGGGGCGGCGGCGGCAAGGCCACGCTGTTCGGACTCGGCGGGAACGGCGGGGTCGGCGGACTCGGGACCACGCCGGGTGTAAACGGCGCGAACGGCGCTAACGGGCTGTTGCTGCCGTCCGCGGCGCTCAACGTGATCAACGCTCCCAGCGTGGCGCTGACCGGACGCCCGCTGATCGGCAACGGCACGCCAGGAGCGGCGGGCAGCGGAGCCGCCGGCGCTCCCGGCGGCTGGCTGCTTGGCGATGGCGGGGCCGGCGGTTCCGGCGCCAACGGCGTACCCGGCGGGGCCGGCGGTGCGGCCGCGCTGTGGGGCAACGGTGGTACCGGTGGGGCCGGCGGAGTCGGCGCATCCGGTGTGGGCCGCTCCGGTGGCCAGGGCGGCAACGGCGGCTTGTTCTTCGGCAACGCCGGGGGAGGTGGAGCCGGCGCGGTCGGCGCCGACGGCAATGGCGGCGGTGGCGGGGCCGGCGGCACCGGCGGGATCTTCGGCGGCGGTGGAGTCGGCGGTACCGGGGCCATGGCCGATCTCACGGTGCCTGGTGCGCGGGGCGGGGCCGGCGGCTCCGGCGGAGCCAGCGGCGCGCTGAGCGGGCTGGTCGGTGCGGTTGGCGGCACCGGCGGTGTCGGCGGAGCCGGTGACATCGCAGGCGCGGGCGGCGCCGGTGGGGCCTCGGGCATCGCCGGTTCGGTGTTCGGCGGCGGAGCCGGCACTATCGGCGGCTCGGTGGTTGGGGCCGGCGGTGCCGGCGGCGACGGTGGCGCGAGCCTGGGTGGCATCGGTGGTTCCGGTGGAACTGGCGGCGCGGGTGGACAATTCGCGGGTACCGGTGGTTCCGGTGGAGCCGGCGGATCGGTGCTGCTGCCCGTGGCTAACAGCGGCGGTGGGGGCCTCGGCGGAGGCGGCGGCGACGGCGGCTTGCTCGGTTCCGGCGGTTCCGGCGGTGCGGGCGGCGCGGTGGGAGCGACGCCACTCTTAACGATCCCTGGCGGCCATGGCGGCCTGGGTGGCAACGCGGGCCTGCTGGGTTCCGGCGGTGCCGGTGGGACAGGCGGCTACTCCGCCTCCGGCACCGGCGGGACCGGCGGCCACGGTGGGGTCGGCGGAGCGCTGTTGGGCAATGGCGGTCCCGGCGGGACCGGCGCCGAAGGTGCGCCCAACTTGATCAGCGGAGACGGCGGCATCGGCGGCAGCGCCCTGCTGATCGGCGACGGCGGCAATGGCGGCAACGCCGGCAACGCCGCGACGATGAGCCTCCTCGGCGGCCCCGGGACCATCGGTGCCCGCGGAACAGTGTTGGGCCTCAACGGGATTCCCGGGTTGCCCATGAGCCCGAACCTGTTGGTCAACGGGAGCTTCGAAATCGCCGCCCCGTCACCATCAGGCACCAGCTCGGTGACCTACCCAGGCTGGTCGGTCAGCGGCACCCCGACCATCATCGCCTACGGCACCCCCCGCGTCAGCTACGTGTTAGGAGTCTCGTTCCCGTTCCCCGACCTGCCGAGTTTCTTGGGCTTCCCTCAAACCTCGCCTCCGGGGGCGGGCGCCAACTTCGGTGGCGGCGGACCCGTGGCCACCTCCAGCATCAGGCAAACCGTCGACCTCTCCGCCGCGGCCGCCAAGATCAACACCGGCACCACGCCCTACACGCTCAGCGGGCTGCTCGGCGGCGCGCTCATCGACCCGTCCTCGACCTCTTTGCAGGTCACCTTCCTCAACTCCAGCGGCGCCGTGTTGGGCACCGGCTCCACTACCACGGTCTCGACGCTGGATCGTCTGGGAATCACCGGGTTCCAGCCACGATCCGTCTCCGGCACGATCCCGGTAGGCACCACCCAAGCGGTCGTCAGCGCCACCTTCAACGACGCCAACCCCATCCTGAACCACTACAACAACGCTTATGCGGACAACCTGTCGTTCACCGTCGGTGCGCCCGGCCTGACCCCGGCGACGTTGACGCCGCCGACGTCTCATGTCGGACAGCTCGATCACGTGTTCCTGATCTATATGGAAAACAAAGGGTTCACCGACATCGTCGGCAGTGTCAACGCCCCCTACACCAACAGCCTGATCGCCACCTACGGGTCAGCGAACAACTTCTACGCCAACAGCCACCCCAGCGCCCCCACCTACTTCCGGATCCTCGGCGGCTCAGACTTCGGAATCACCTACAACCCCAACCCGCCCTCAATCAATGCACCCAGCCTCATGCAAGAGATGGACGCCCAAAACATTTCCTGGGCCAACTACGCCCAAAGCATGCCCTACGCCGGCGCGCTGGTCTCCTCCGGTGACTACAGCACCTTTCAGATACCCGCAGCCCAATACAGTTACGTTTACAACAACACCGTCGCCTACCAACAGCAACACCTGCTCCCGTTGACGCAATTGACCACCGATCTAGCCAACGGGACCCCCGCGCGATTCAGCTGGATCGTCGCCAACAACGCCAACGACATGGAAGGCCCCGTCGACTCACCCCTCGGTGTCCTCAACTTCCTCGGCAGCCAACTCACCAACCACCAGTACAACGTCGCCGCAGGCGACGCGTTCCTGCAACAACAAGTCTCGCTCATCCAAAACTCGCCCACATGGAACAGCAACGAAAGCGACGCGATCATCATTACCTGGGACGAGGACTTCAACAACATCGGACTGGGAATCGGCAACCAAGGCAACCACGTCCCGACGATCGTCATCCCCAACGACTACGCCGTAACAACAGGCGGCATGCGATCAGGACAATTCATCACCAACTCCTACTACGACCAATACAGCCTCATGTCGACAATCGAATACGCGCTAAGCCCCACGGCCGGAACTCCATTTACGACGTTGACCAACAATGATCTGTACGCGACGCCGATGAATGACTTCTGGAATTAGTGTCAAGCACGCGCCAACGCGGCGATTGAAGAGTGCTGCCGCATGCTGCGCCTGCCGACTATCCGGCATCGCTTCGCTCGAATCGCTGCAACCGCCGAGTGCGAGCAGCTGTCCTAACTCGAGTTTCTCGCGGTGCTGGTAATAGCTGGATGCGACGGCCGAACTCGTCGTCGCGCCGTCCCAGGCGTCCGCAGTGCTAGGTTTCCACGGCTGAAACGGCAGAAGGAGCTATCTTTTGACGCCAACCGGCATCACCCCCGCGTTTGTCCGCCAGTTCGGACCTGGTCCTGGTTCAAGGCCATACACCCCGAGTTTTTGACCGGTCATTCCGGCCCCGGCGACAGCCATCTCCTCATAGCGTTTGGCGCCATGGCCGCCGAAGCCGGCTACCGCGTGCGCTACACGTTGGTCAGCAAGCTTTTGACGAGCTGGTCGAAGCCACCGACGACAAGCATTTGGCCAAACTGATCAACCGCTACGGTGCATTGCTCCGCTCCTCTGCGAAGAAGGTGGGGATATGCGACTGATGACATTCGCCGGACAATCATCGAGAACGCCACTTTTAACCGCCGGGCCCACGCGCAGAGCCCAGTCCCGCAAGCTCAGCCTGGCACAGCGAACTTCCCAGCGGATTACCAATCCTACTGAAGCGTCGCGACCTGCCAAAGCGTTACTGGTCGTTGGCGTCACGCCAGCCTGCCAAATTTCGGGCCGCAGCCGGCCGTGGTCGGGTACTGCCAAGCCACAAGTGCGCGCCCAGGCACGGACCACGGCTGTACTGGGTGCGGGCGTGGCAGACGCCTGGTCGAGGTCGCCGACATTGATCTGAATTGATTGAACACTTGCAGTGCAGGCTGTTCGGTGGATGCCCAGTCGTGCGCGGCGGCCAAAAAACCGGGAGGTCCATTCCTCGGCAAGTTGACAGGTTTCGCAGAACACCATCGGCACGTTAGGTCAACGGATTTGTAGTTCGGCCAGCCCGTCGGCCACCACAGCGGGTCGGACGCGATCAAGGGTGAACACCCGCGAGTAGCGGTCTTCAACAACTACGGCCGCGCGTGGCAGCGCACTCAGGTCGGCGATCTGATATCGCAGCTTGCCGCTGGTGAGACTGGCGACCAGAACGGCCAGCGATTTTCGCTCCACCGAGGCGATCAACTGCGAGTCGATGATGAGTCCATAGTCTCCACAAGGCAAAATAACGCTCGTGCGAATCTACAACGATCGACAGCGACGACGGGCCGCGCCTGCTGATTGCCGGTAGTTTCCATCACGTCTCCGGTTCGCCGCGTATGCGCCGAAACACCGCGATCGCTTGGCTGCGTGGACATCCCGATCTGGTGACGCACGACAAGCACTCCCCCGCCGAACATCCGATCCACGAAGACATCCAGCCGCACGGTTGGCCGGAACTGTGGATCTACGTGAGCGCGGACGGTTGGCACCTTGCGCTCGCTATTTGCCGCGACCTTCTCAATCCGCAGGCGGTGCACGCCCTTAGCGAAGCCGGCGCCAATCTCGTGCTGGCGCCTGCGATGAGTGAACGCCTGACACCGTTCACAGGCCAGATCGCACACCTGGTCCTGCCGCAAAAATCGGGTAATGACGCCGCCGATCCGCGCTACGTGATCACGGTGCGTGGCGTCGCATATCGGATGAGCCGCGGGGCATGAAACCGCCACTCCCGTTGCACGCCAGACACTCTCAGCCGCACCGCCGGCCAGGGCTCGGCATCGGCAGGTAATTTCTATCGGCTAAGCCGTGGTGCTCGACGCCGGTTTGGCCAAAACCGGATCCCGCATCGTCCCGATCTCGGGGCTGGGTGCTCGGCGAGTTCCGAGGATGATCTCGGCCGGTCATCACCCATAGGGCGGGTACACAAGCACCGGCACCTGTCCATCACGGAGATCCACCAGCGGCTGTGTGGCTGAGGCGAGCCGTTGCACGCGAGACTGCTGAGGCCAGCTTGTGGTATTTAGCTGCGCCCTCGGCGGCGCCAACATTCTTGCCTGCGGCGCTGCGGGCACCGATGACAGGGAATGGGCCTCGACCGCGCAGAGCACGCCGATCACCAGCATCACGGCCGCGACGCCGGCGGCCGTCCAGGTGATCAGGCGTGACTGGCGCCGCCGCCAGGTCACCTCGGCCAGCAACGACGACAGTAAATCCGGAGTCAGCGATAACTCTCCGGAAGCGTCGCCCCCTCCGATTGCCGCCGCCTGGTCGCAGTCGAGCCGCGACAACAAGGCACATATGCTGCTCAGTTCGGCGACGGCGTCCCGGCATGAGGTGCACCCAGCAATGTGTGCTTCGAATTCCCGTCGGTCGGCGTGTGACAGCGATCCCAGGATGTACGCGGCGTCCCACATCGCGTACGCGTGGCCAGATGGTTCAGCGTCAAGCGGCATCGCGGGCCGCCGTACTGAGGTCATCGTGTCAGCCCTATTCCATGCGGTGTGAGTCGCAATGCCTGGTGGCGTAGCGGAGCCGCGTTGTCACGAGAGCTTTGGCGATGCCGAGAGACGCGGCGATTTGCGCCGTGGCCTTCTGGTGGTGAGACCGGCTGCCTCGCAACTATTGCGCCGCATCTCTCGTTGGCGATCATGATGGGGGCGGTAGTGAGCAGCCAACAGCCCCTGGCCGATCCGGCCCAGCGCACGCACGTCATGAATCCAACCTCCTTATGAGGAGACGAAGAATGGCCCCATTTCGTTCACAGGTGGCGACCCATAGTTGCGTTTCGGTAAGTAGTTACCGACAACTGGGTGATCGGGACATGTTCGTCGAATCGTGGCTCACCCGGTCGCGCCGCGGCGTGACCGGCGATGTTGCCATCACGCGCCACCAACGGGCGAAGCATCCTGCAGAAGTTCGACTTGTCGGACGGTTGAAGACCGTGTCGCCACGGAATGAACCACTTAACCGATACTCCTCGACGGTGATTGTCCGGGCCGATGGCTACTGCGCTGGCCATGCTGGTCATGAGCGTGTCTGCGGCAAATCGCGGCTTGGCGGCGCTATCGTTGCGAACACTGACCGCAGGTGCCTAGCAGCGTATGGCCTGATCGCTGCGCCGACGATCGGAACCGACGTCGACGCAGCTTGTTGTCCGCCAGCCGAGGAGCTCGATGACCGTCATCCATGGCATGCCAGCCCATGTTGTACTGCTGCACTTTGTGGTGGCGTTCGTGCCGCTGACTGCCTTACTGGAGATCGTGTGCGGATTGTGGCCGGGCGCCCGCCGAGGCCAGCTGTTGTGGCTCACGCTCATATTGGCCAGCGTCACAATGGTATTGACTCCCATCACTGCAAACGCTGGCCTGTGGCTTTACAACGTGACGGCCAATCCCACTTCGATCTTGCGCGAACACGCCGCCCGTGGCAGCAGACTGATCTACTTCGCGGCGGCTCTGCTGGCGGTCGCGATCGGGCTCGTCGTGCTGCGCCTGAGGGAACACCGAACCGAAAAGCCCCGGGTGATCATCCATCTCACGGTGGGGATAATAGTTCTCGTCGTCGGGATCTCGTCGACGATCCAGGTCTACCGCGTGGCTGATATTGGCGGACATTCCGTCTGGGACGAGGAGTTAGAGCGAATGCAACAGTCTCGCGGAACTTAGCAGGCGGCTGAATCCTCTGGGAAACAGCGGCTTCCGGGTGCCGCAAATAACGCTTGGCGGACTTTGGGGTCATCTGACAGGTGCAGGCCGGCCTGCTGCCTGTCAACGGCAACTGAAAACTGATCAGTTGTCGGCAATTGAAAATTGACCAGCTGGGGTCATTGGTCGTCGGCCGTGACGGTGGGGACGCGGCCGAGGTCTCGGTCTTTGATGCGGTAGCTGTCTCCTTTGAGTGCGATGACTTCGGCGTGGTGGACGAGGCGGTCGATCATGGCGGCTGCGACGACGTCGTCGCCGAATACTTCGCCCCACCGTCCGAACGGTTTGTTCGATGTGACTATGAGGCTGGCCCGCTCGTATCGGGAGGACACCAATTGGAAGAACAGGTTGGCGGCTTCGGGTTCGAACGGTATGTAGCCCACTTCGTCGACGACGAGCAGCGGATAGCGGGCGAGGCGGACGAGTTCGGCTTGCAGGGTTCCGCTGTGGTGGGCGGCGGCGAGCCGATCGACCCATTGCGACGCGGTGGCGAACATGACTCGGTGGCCGGCTTGGCAAGCGCGGATCGCGATGCCGGTCGCCAGGTGGGTTTTCCCGGTTCCTGGTGGTCCGAGGAACACCACGTTGTCTTTGGCGGTGACGAAGTCCAGCGTGCCCAGGTGGGCGATGACGTCGCGTTTGAGGCCGCGGGCGTGCTCGAAGTCGAACTCCTCCAACGATTTCCGTGATGGGAAGCGGGCGGCCCGGATGCGTCCTTCACCGCCGTGGGATTCTCGGGCGGACACCTCACGCTGCAGACATGCTGCCAGGAACTCTTCGTAGGTCCAGGTTTCGGTGCGGGCCCGTTCGGCGAGCCGCTCGACGGCCTCACGCAAGGTCGGGGCCTTCAAGGCCCGGGTCAGATACGCCAGTTCCGCGGTCACGTCGCGGCTGCCGGTGGTGGTCTTGGCTGCCATCACGCCACCGGTCCGTCAAGACCCAACAAGGTGTCGTAGTCGCTCAGGAGGCGTTGTTCTACCTCAACGTGCGATGGCGGCCCGATGACGTCAAAGTGCTTGCGCCGCAGCAGTTTGGCGGCCTGCACGTGGTCGGGATCGCTGACCGTCTGGTGTTTGGCCCAGATCCGGGCGTGGTCGGCGACCAGGGCGCCACCACACCACACTCGAACCCGGCCCAGGTCCGCGGTGATCTCGATGCGGCGACCGACCGCGACCGGGTGCACTGAGTAGTCGTTGCCGTCGCAGCGCACGTAATGATCCCGCGGCAACCGGGTCGAGGTCCGCCACCCAACCACTGGCCCGACTGGCGGCAGGGCCAGCATCGCCGCCTTGTCGGCCTCGATCCGGTCGGCGGGACGGCACCCCAGTACGCGGTGCTGGCGGTGATTGGCCCGCACCAGCCAGTCCTGCAGCTGGGTGTTGAAATCCGCCGGTGAGCCGAACGCCCGACCCGGCAAGAAGGCCCGCTCGAGGAAGTCGTGGAAGCGTTCGACCACACCCTTGGCTTCGGGGTCGCCAGGTTTGCAGATCAGCACCTTGGTGGCCAGGGTGCCGCGGAAAGCGTGGCACTGCCCGGTGAGTTCGGGTTGGCGGGCCCGCCAACGCCCGACCGCGCCTTCACCGTCCCATACCAACACCCGCGGGACGGCGCCCAACATCGAAAGATGCTGCCACCAGCCGGCATAGAGGTCTTCAGCGGTGCGGGTCGGGATTAACAACGCCGATGCCCAACGCGAATATCCGCACACCATCGTCAGCACCGGCAACTGTGTGGCGGTGCGGACCTGGCCGTATCCGACCGGCACCTCCACGTCGGGGAACCAGAAGTCGCACTGCGCAATTTCCCCAGCGACATAAGTCGTGCGTGACGCCGGATCCGGCGGCAGATAAAACGGTCGCAGCTCCCGCACTCGCTCACTAAGAGTGCGGATCGAATACGACCATCCGATCCGCTCGGCGATCACAGTGGCCGGCATCCGCGGATAAGCCGCCAACAACTCTCGAATCTTCGGCTCGGCCGCGTCCGCCACCGACCCCACCGGAGCACGCCGATACTTCGGCGGGCCATCGGAAACCAACGCCGACTTCACCGTGTTCCGCGAAATCCCCAACACCCGCGCAACCTCCGAAATCGGCAACTGCTCCGACCGGCACAACCGCCGGATCTCTGCCCAGTCCTCCACGCTCAACACTCGCTTCCTCCTTGGCCCATAGCCAAGGCTCTCCAGGAAGCTGGTCAATTTTCAGTTGCCGCGCAGTGGTCAGTATTCAGTTGCCGTCGACACTGCCGTGGCGCGACGATCGCCAGCGTGACGTAAAGAACTGGACTGCCTGGGGATCAAGTAATCATCTCCAATCCGGTCCCGCGGCTCGCGGACCCAGCGGCATAACGCTGTTGGTGCTGGTGGGCGACCAGTCCTCGAATGTTTCGAAAACAGCCCAGGCGCGACCCACCCGAAACGACCGACTCGCGGCAACCTCACGGTGCTGCAGGCCCGGTTAACCCCTGCAAGGACATTCAACCTGCCTATCGCTGGCCACAATGCAACGGCAGCTCGGTGATCGTGAAGTTCGCGTTCCGTGGCTTGGCCATTACCGGTTTGGGGCGGCGGGCGTGAGGATCTATCTTCGCGACTGCCCTAACGATTGGCCAATAGCTGATTCAGGACTTTGTGCACTAGACCAGCCGTAGAGCCGACACGAGGCTGAAAACGTTGCTGCAGACGGAATTCCGCCGCGTAGGCCATGCGCAACCGACGTGTCCCGACTCGCTGAAGGAGGCCATGATGGCCACATTGAAGGACGAATTGACCGCCAAGGTCGTGGAATATGAGCATTGGGCCAAGCGCCGTCGCTTCGGCCGTTTGACCCCCATCGAATTCGAAGCAATCATGACCACACCGCGGTTCTACCCGATACCATCAGGCCACACCACAATCAGCCCTCAAGGCCGCCGTAACTTCGGGCTAAGTGCGAGCCGCCCTGGTTGTCGAGCGGCCCTACGCAAGTAACGGGCGGGCCTAAAGGTGACCGGCGGGACCTCAGCCACCTCCGGCGCATACGAGGGCCGGTTAACCGATCGCGGGTTTCGCAACTGGCCCAACTCCGCCCGCCGGATACGATTCCAATGCACCCGCAAACAGCGGGCCGCAACCCAGACTTCATGCTGATGCCCGGTCAAAGCTGGAGGGCCGATTTACACTGCGGCTGTACGGTTTTCGACGCCAACGGTGCTGGCCAACCGGTAGAACACAGCCAGGCTGATGTACTGCGCCTACGCCTCGAACTGCGGTGCGAACACGCCCGCTGACTGGTTCGTGGCCGTGCGGCCGGGTTCGTCCGGGTCGCCTCGTTCGAGATTCATAAGGTTGTCGTTGCGCACCGCCGAGCACGCACTCACAGCGTCCGCTCACGCACCACCTTGGCCACATCCATTCGCCTGATCACGCGAAACGTCGGGATCAGGGTCAAAAGTGAGGCGATCGAAACTCCGGCGGCGACAAGGAGCGGAGTCGTGGTGTGCATCATCAGGTGCCATCGATAGCCCTGCGTCACATAGTTGGACAGGAACCACTCGGCGAGCCACGCCCCGGCGATCAGACCGACAGGCAGACCGATCGCAACCAGCGTCATATTCTCCACGGCCACCAGTCGGCCGAGTAGCCGGGCATCCATTCCGGCGGCCTGCAATGTACTGAGCTCACCGGTGCGTTCGCTGACGTTGGCAGACATGGCGTTATAGAGCAGCGCCGCGGACATCACACCGGCAGATAGCAAGGTCAGCGCAACCAGCACGTTGTACAAGGCGAATGACTTTCGGATGGTGGCGGAGACGGATTCGGTGGACACGTAGGCGATCACACCGCGCAACCTCGTCGCATCCTGACGATTGAGTTCCTGGTTGGCCCCAGGTGCCAGCTTGAGCAACACTCCCGATGGCGCCAAGGCGGGCACTTGGTCCGACCCGATATAGACCACCGGGCTCATCGGCTCGTCGACGAAGCCGACGACGGGTAGGTCAAGACGAATTCGATTCTGAGCGTTGCTGATTGTGATCTTGTCCCCCACTGCGACGCGGAGAACGGCCCCCAAGCCCGCTCCCAGCAACACACCGTCGGCTGGGAGGCTACGGCTGGATCGGCCGGAGGTGAAGCGGTGCATCCGGGTCGCCCGCGGCAACGCGATCAGCAAGGTGTCGTAGTGGTTGTTGCGGCCCTGCACCGTGACATCCAGCCGCGTGAAAGGTTCTGCGGCAGCGATTTGAGGGTCGGTGCGTAAAGCGCCCGCGACGGCATCGGCAGCGCCCGCAGCAGTGATGAGTTGAGCGTCTTGTAGTTCGACCTCTCCGTATTGTCGATCAATGACACCATTGACGGTGTCGCGCATCCCGGCGAACACCATTACCAGGCAGACCGAACTCACCACCCCGGCCACGGTCAGAATGGCGCGGCGACGGTTGCGAGCGATGCCGCGCAACGTCATTCGCCAGCGTGCAGGCATACGCCGCAGCGGCGGCAGCAGACGTTCTGCGACGGTTATGCCGCCGCGTACACCCGGCGGCGAGGTTCTCATCGCTTCGGCCGGGCTCATCCGGGATGCGGCGCGCGCTGGGGCCCACGCCGCTAGGGCTGACGCCGCAGCGGCGGCCACGGCCCCGATGATCAGACTGCTGGGATACACCAACGTCGCCCGCTGCGGCAGTCCCAGCGCCTGGGTGTATTGGGCGGTGTACCAGCCACCGAGAACGTAGCCGCCGATCATCCCTGCCGCGGCGCCCGCGACACCGACCGCTACGCCGTAAGTCAGATAGTGAGCAAGTATCGTTCGACCGGACAGTCCGTTGGCTGACAAGGTGCCGATCACCGCTTGTTGCGCGGCGACTAGTCGCGACAGAAGCACATGCGTGCCGACCACCGCTGCCACCAGAAACACCCAGGGCAGCAGTCGTGCGAATTTGCGTACCGATTCCATGCCGTCGCGCAAGAAACTGTAGGACGGCAGCGCGTCACGCGACGTGACTGACACTTCGTGTGACCGCGCCAATTCCGTTGCGGCCGTGACCAATGCGTGCGCTTGGTCGCGATCCTGCGCATAGGCCAGCAGCTGATCTGTCGGCCGCGCCGCAAACTGCACCATATCGGGTGCCGGCACGAATACCACGCCGAAGTACTCCGGCGTGGTCACGGTTTCCGCCTGCGAGCGCGCCGACCACAAGTATTCCGTCGACACGGCAGATCCGGAAACGGACACCTGGTGCCAACCGGAGGGTCCAAGCAGTTCGACGGTGCTCGCAGGGTGCAGTCCGTAATATGCGGCGAGATGCTCGTCCACCAGCACCGACCCACGTCCCGGTAGACCACCGGACCGTAGTGCCAACTTCGACACGGTGGGTTGAGCCGCGACGGGCACGCCGACTGCACGGCCGAACAGGGTACGGCCATTGATGCGGACACTGACGTCGGCCTGCTGGCGAAGGTCCAGACTCGGATGACCCGGAAGGTTGCGGGCAGCCGCGTAGAGCCCCGGCGCGGAGGGCCCGCTGATCACCACATCCGGCAGCAGTTGGGTGGCATAGACCCGGGCGAATGACTGCTGCAAGTTGGCGTAGGCGTCTGTGGCCCCGACGAACACCGCCACACCGATCCCCATCACCAACACTGCCGCGAGGAACTGCGAACGCTGCCCCCATAGATCCCGGCGCACCTTGCGGCGCAGGGCGCGGCTCACCAGTCGAGGTCCTGCGGCGGCAACGGCACAGCGACCCGCTCCTGAAGAGCGACCCTTCCTGAGCGCAACCACACCACCCGGTCGGCGATCTTGGCGATCGCGGAATTGTGCGTTACCAGAAGGACGGTGTGGCGGCCCTCCCGGGACAACTCCCTCAGCACCGCCAGGACCTGCCGGCCTGTGGCCAGGTCCAGACTGCCCGTGGGCTCGTCACACAGCAACAGGGGCGGCTCTTTGACGATGGCACGGGCAATCGCCACCCGTTGCTGCTGGCCGCCGGACATCTGATCGGGAAACCGGTCGGCGAGGTCGTCGACTGCGACTTTCACCAGCGCGTCGCGACTGCGCTGAGCACAATCCTCGCCGGCGAGTTCGGCAATGATCTCCACTTTTTCCTGCGCGGTCAGAGTCGCTACCAGGTTGAAGAACTGGAACACAAAACCGACCTGGTCCCGTCGAAACGCCGTGCGCTCCCTGCTATTCAGCGAAGCGATGTCGTTGCCGGACACCAAAATTCTTCCGCCGCTGGGTGTTTCAATGCCGCCCACCAGATTGAGTAATGTCGTTTTGCCCGAACCGGACGGACCAAGCATTACGACGAACTCACCGGGCCAGATCTCGAGGTCGACGCCTTTGAGCGCGTCCACCGCGGTGGGGCCGGAGCCATAGGTTCGGCTCACCGCCTCCAGCCGTAACACAGGAGGCTCGGAGGCTACCGCAGCCTGACCCGTCTCGGAGTCGTCCGACGATGGTGAACGCTCGCTCACAACGCGCAGCCCGGATAGCCGCTCGAGGATTGCGCCACCCGGTGACGTGGGTCCTCGTGGACGTGCGTCCCGACGGTGCAGATTGCCTGACCGGCAGGCGACCACTTGCCTTGGGGCGTCGTTCTGGCACCTACCTGGTCGGGGTCGCAAACGAGCCCGGAGACGTCACCGGATGCAACTCGGGGCAATGAATGCGCGAGTTGTCGGCCGTACATACGGAGCGATTCGGTGGTCAGCATTTCTTGATGCGTACAGTCGACCGAATGCACGGTGATGTCGCCGGCAACGTAAGGGCGCCAACTACGGCGAAGAGACAAACTCCGATCGCCCTCACCCCGCACTGCTGAGAATATGATCATGTCACCATCGAATACATCGGGGTGGTGAGTGCGATACAATGCCGTACCACGTGTGATGTTTTGCGTAAAAAGATCCAGAAGTTCTTTGTACCGGGGAAATTCTGCGGCGACGTCCGAATCTCGAATTAACGCCTCGATTTGCTCGTAGGCGAGCGGTTCATCTTGTTCCGGAATAGCCACACCATAGAACCGCAACGCTTCAAGTTGAGTCCGCCAATCGCCCAGCTCCTGGGTATCGTCGATAACGGGGTCGGCATCCAGAAGGACAAGGTGTGCGATCGCACGTCCGCGTCCCCGGAGTTCGATGGCGAGTTCGTGGGCGATTATACCGCCAAAAGACCACCCGAGAAGATTGACGGGGCCGGTTGGATAAACCGTCTGAATCCTCTCAGCATAGTTTTTCGCCATATCGTGAATTGAGCGAGGCTCGGTTTCGTCGACCTGCAGGGTCTGCTGGATTCCGATGATCGGGCAGTCCAGATACTTGCCAAGAGCCTGGTACGGCCAGCTCACCCCACCCCCGGGATGAATGCAGAACAGTGGAACGCCGGTACCCTTTTTCAGGGTCTGAATCGGAACCACTTCTTGCACAGCAATGGCGCCTGTGCGGCGGTGTAGGTGGTTGGCGAGGTCGGCGACGGTGGGGGTGTCGAATAGGGAACGCACCGGGACGTCGGT
>RXJD01000098.1 GCA_003987775.1 Mycobacterium sp. | reverse complement strand
CGTGGGCTTCCCAGACAATTGTTCCTTCGGCATACCTGCATCCTCGTTTCCAAGGTCAGGAGCCTCCGGGATTTCCAGGGCGATTCAGGACTGCACCTTTGGCCTAGGGGAGCTGGACATAGTTATCGAGCCGACGCGACGACTGTAGGCCGCGTCCGCAGTAGCTCCGCCAAGCTTGGACGTTATTCGACGTTAGTGCCCGCGACACGCCGAGAGATATTGAGGATCGCTGGCATCAGCCGATTAGGCCGTCAGCGGGAGACGCAGCGTGTTCGGCAACAAACCCGGCGTGTCAAGAATCCTCGACCTAGAAGCGGAAGGTCGGCGGTTCGATCCCGCCCCCTCTATTCCATTTCCAGTGATTCTGGCCTATCGGCGCCGCGGCGACTCGAGGGCGTCTCAAGTAGGCTTCCGGCGCACTCGGGCGGCCATTCGTATCAATCCCAGTTGATGTATTTTCAGGTCCATGGATCCTGGCACAGTGGTGGCAGACACCTCGCCGCCGGAATTTTTGCGGCTGGCCGGCGAGCCACTGCGGTGGCGGCTGCTGTCCGAGCTGGCGCGCAGCGACCGGCGCGTGGGCGAGTTGACCGAGTTGGTCGGACAGCCGCAGAACGCGGTGTCATACCACCTGGGCCGGTTGCGTGCCGGCGGTTTGGTGTCGATGCGGCGCAGCTCGGCCGACGGCCGCGACAGCTACTACCGAATCGAGCTGGTCCACTGCGCACAGCTGCTCGCCGCAACGGGTGCAGCGCTGCACCCCGGGTTGGCGACTGCATCCCCGACGGTTCCCGCTCGCGGGTCAACTCCGGTGCGTGTGTTGTTCGTGTGCACCGGCAACAGCAGCCGCTCGCAGATTGCCGAGGCATTGCTGCAACAGGCCGCCGGTCGGCGGGCACGGGTGGCAAGTGCAGGGTCCAGTCCAAAACCGATCCACCCCAATACATTCCGAGTGTTACGCGAGTACGGGATCGATGTGACCGGCCGGCGCAGTAAGCACCTCGAGGAGCTACTCAGGCGTCGGTTCGACTACGTCATCACCGTGTGTGATAAGGCTCGCGAGATCTGCCCCGAGTTTCCCGGCGGGCAAGCCATCCATTGGAGCGTCGCGGATCCGGCTACTGCGGGCGCCGGACGGGCGGGCTATGCGGCCTTCCGTGCGGTGGCGGCCGACTTGCACGATCGCATCCGCTACCTCGCTCAAGCCATGACAGCGGCCCGAAAAGCATAGGGGGAGCAGCATTGTGACCGATCTCGACGACAGCATGGTCAGTGTCCGTCACCTCGTCGACGATGTGGCAGCCGCCTTCGACTTCTCCACCACCCACCTCGCCGGACCCGGGCGGCGCCAGATCGTGCTCGATGACCCGTCCAGCAACCCGGACGAACTGTTCACCTCCGCCGGGGCGAAATGAGCAGCGGCACCCGGCGCGACTTCCTGAAGTTCAGCGGTACCGCCGCCGTGCTCGCCGCGGGCGGTGCGGCCGGGTTGGCCGGCGTCGCATCGGGCTGCTCTCGGCCTGCGGCACCGTCCCCGCCTGGCGGTAAACCGGACTACACGCTGCGAATCGGCACCGGCACGGTGGAATTGGCGCCCGATCAGATCGTGTCTACCGTGCTCTACAACGGCCAGTTCCCCGGCCCGCTCGTGCGATTCAAAGAGGGCCAACGGACCTGGGTGGACATCTACAACGACACCGGCACTCCCGAGCAGTTGCACTGGCACGGCCAGCATGTCGGGGTCGATGTCGACGGTGCCGCCGAGGAGGGGACGCCGGACATTCCCGCGCATGGTATGCGGCGGATTTCCTTCATCCCAGGACCGGCCGGTTTCCGCTTCTATCACACCCACGTCGTGCCGCGCGCCGATCTCTCGCGGGGGCAGTACAGCGGGCTGGTCGGCCCGGTCTTTATCGAACCCAAAGAGAACCCGGGACGCTACGACCAGGAAATCTTTCTGACACTCAAGGAATTTCAGCCCGTCTTCAGCCGCGGAGGCGACATGGCCGCCTCATTTCTGGCCGGTGACGAAGACCCCGACCTCAAAGAAAAAGGCGAATCCGCCATGAACGCGTCGCTGAACCGCGGTGACCCGCACGGATACGAGGTCAGCTACGGCGCGTTCGCTATCAACGGGCGCATGCTTGGCCACGGCGACCCCATCCGGGTGCGGACCGGCCAGCGAGTGCTGTTGCACGTGCTCAATGGCAGCGCCACCGAGACCCGCAGCCTCGCGCTGCCCGGACATGCCTTCGAGGTGATTGCCCTGGACGGCAACCCGGTTCCCCACCCCGCGACGGTGCCGGTGCTGTGGCTCGGTGCGGCCGAACGGATTTCGGCAATCGTCACGATGACCAATCCCGGAGTGTGGGTGCTCGGTGACCTGTCCGACGACGACCGCGGCCATGGAATGGGCATCGTCGTGGAGTACGCCGGACAGAGCGGGGATCCGCGGTGGCTGCCACCCCCCGAGTTCACCTGGGACTACCGACTCTTCGCCCCGCCCCGCCCGGCGCCGGTGGCGCAACCGGATCAGACCCTTGATCTGCTGATCGAGAAACGCAACGCCGCCGACAGCGGCTTCAACGTCTGGACTTTCAACGGCACGCCGTTCTCCATGGACGGTCCGGTGTTGGACCTGCAGATGAACAAGCGGT
Organism: Mycobacterium sp.; assembly: GCA_003987775.1. Taxonomy (GTDB): domain Bacteria; phylum Actinomycetota; class Actinomycetes; order Mycobacteriales; family Mycobacteriaceae; genus Mycobacterium. Next base: position 31,643 of record RXJD01000098.1, on the reverse strand, counting down.
ACCGACTGCGCTTTCGTAACGCCACTGACGACATGCACCCGATGCACCTGCACCGGCACACGTTTGAGATCACGCGCTTCGCCGGAGCCCCGACGAGCGGCGTGCGCAAGGACGTGGCCATGCTGGGCGGCTACCAGACCATGGAGGTCGACTTCGTCGCCGACCAGCCGGGCCTGTCGCTACTGCATTGTCACCAGCAGATCCACATGGACTACGGCCTCATGACACTGCTGAAGGTCAACTGAACGGAGGTGACGTGGGTGGGACGCGAAGGTGCCCTGTTCGCCTTTGAGGGCGTTGTGGTGGAGCGCGACGGCGTGCGAGCCCTCGATGGGTTCGATGCCGTGGTGCCCGACGGTGGGGTGACGGCAGTTTTCGGGTCGTCAGGGTCGGGCAAGTCGACGATGCTGCGGCTGTGTAATCGACTCGAGGTGCCCACCGGTGGACGGGTGCTGTTCCGGGGAAAGGACATCGCCGATCTGGATCCGTTGCGGCTGCGCCGCGAGGTCGGCATGTGTTTTCAGCGCCCGACCCCGTTTCCCGGCACGGTGGCCGACAACCTGCGCGTCGCAGAGCCGGACGCGAGCGAGGCGCAGATGAAAGAAATGCTGGCCCGGGTGGCGTTGACCGGCTCGTGGCTGGACCGCGACGCGACCGCGCTGTCGGGCGGAGAGGCGCAACGAATGTGCCTGGCCCGCACCTTGATTGCCCGACCACTCGTGTTGCTGTTGGATGAGCCCACGTCGTCGGATGACGCCGTGGCCGCGCAAGTGATCGAGCAGGCTGTACGGGACTTGGCCGAGACGGGGCTGTCGGCGCTTTGGGTCAGCCACGATGCCGAACAGGTGGCCCGGATCGCCGACCGGGTGCTGCGTATCGAGCGTGGGCGCTGCCTGGGAATCACGCCCGTGCACGCCGGTCCCGGGCAGGTGTCGCAGTGAACGGGCCGGTGTCGTGGGCCGGGTTGGCCATGTCACTGGCGCTGGTCGCCTTCGCCGCCGGGATCTCGTTGTGGCAGCGGCTGGGCCTGGAGCGGCAGGTGCTCTGGGCCGCGGCGCGCGCCCTGACGCAACTGCTGATCGTCGGGGTGGTGCTGGCCTGGCTCCTGCAGCCGGGCCGTTCCCTGTGGTGGTCATGGGCCTGGACCGCAGGCATGGTGCTCTACGCCGGCGACGTCGCGCGCCGCCGCGTTCCTGAGGTGCCCCGGCTCGGCAGACTGGCCGTCGTCGCCTTCGCGGCCGCCGCGGTGGTCACCCTCGGTGTGGTGTTCGGACTGCGGGTCTTCCCGCTGCAGAGCCGCACCCTGGTACCGATCGTCGGCATGATGATCGGCAACTCCATGACCGCCGTGGTACTGGTGGCCCGCCGGCTTGTCGATGAGCTGCGCGACAAACGCGACGAGGTCGAAGCCAGGCTCGCGCTCGGCCAGCCTTCCCGCCAAGCCGCCACACCTTACGTGCGAACGGCTGCGCTCGGCGCTCACGCCGCAGATCGAGTCGACCAAGGCCACCGGGCTCGTCTTCCTGCCCGGCGCGATGACGGGACTCATCCTGGCCGGTGTGCCACCGCTGCAGGCCGTTCTGGTGCAAGCCGTGGTGATGTTTCTCGTGCTCGGCTCGACGGCCACCACCACCGTAATTATCGCCCTCGGGCTGCTGCGCCAGATCTTCACGCCGGACCACCGGTTGCGTCCGCTGCCCCGGCGGCCGGAAGTCGCCCCGTCGCGCAAACGAAACAACCGATCAGCGGCCTGAATTCACCGGTGCCCAAGGTGGTCTGTTGCGCCGGCCGCGGAACATGCTGCGCCACTTTCCGATCAGGTGCTCGGGAAAGGCGTTCCCGTCAGAATCGAATCGCCCGCCAGCGCGACACTGGCCAATTCCAGACCCAACAGGAATGGCAGCAACCCCATGTTCGCGGCGATCGGATTGCCGATCGCGCTCATCAGTCCTTCGACGGGCTGCCCGTTGAACATCTGAATCATCCCGTCCAGGAACAGGTTGTAGTCATAGGACGGTAACGAGATCAGCGCGGCAGTGGCGATATCCGCAGTAGGCAGCAGTGTCGAGTACGCGGTTGAGAGGGCCATCGTCGACGACCCGACGAGCTGTGTGTTCCCCGCCTGAATATTGCGCAGTAGATCGGTAACGCTGGGCAGGGTGAAGGTGCCGGGGCCCGCGGACATCGACGTGACAGCATCCGAAAGTGACGGCAGCGGTGGGAAAGTCGGCGGTGTCATGGTGGACAGGTGGGTGGTCCCGGCGAGGATCCCCTGCTGAAATCCGTTGAGCAGTGCCGGCCCCAGAGCGATGGTGGCCTCAGGGGGCGGGAGGAATCCGAACGGCGTCGGCACATTGGCGGGGCCGGTCGACCAACCGTAGTTCGGGTCGCCGTATCCCCAGTTGATCACGGGTCTCAGGATCGGTTGCAGGACATCGGCGGCCGGGTCGCCGACGTAGGGGATGAAGCGCAGCGGCTCCAGCAGTGGCAGATCCTGGGTCGGGATCATGTAGTAGGTGCTGGTGGTCGGTCCTTGGGTGGGCAGGAGGATCGCGGAATCAAGTTGTGCTGCAGTGAGAGTGTCGTAGCCGCCGTGCACGGTCACCATGCCGAAAAGAGCGTTCAGGTCGGACAGGATATTGATCGGGTATCGAGGAAAGTCGGCCCAGCCGTCGTATTCGATCGTGTACGAGGTCGTGGGGAATGAATTGCTCGGTGCCGCACCCAGGGCCGTGAACCCCAGGCTCGGGAAACTCAGACCGGGAAAACGGGCGTCCCAGCCGCCATTGGGATTCATCGAATTCCCCAGCAGCACAAAGTTTATCGGCAGTGAGCTCGGCGTTCCGGTCGGGTTCAGCTGCTGCATCGCCAGTGCGGCGATATTGGCGCTCTGCGAGTAACCGACGACGTTGACGGTGTTTCCGGCGGCGAGCTGCTGTTGGATTGTGGTGGTGAGAATTTCGACGCCGCGGGCTATCGACACATCCGACGTCAGATCTTTGATGCCGCTGTCCGGATACTCGCCGGCAGGCAGGTAGAGGGCTTGCACGAGCCCGGCCGGGAGATTCGGTGTGACGTACCGGCTCACCACGTTGGCGACGAAATCTGCTGGCGGGATGGGTGTTCCGCTGCCGCCCATCACCAGGGTGACGTAGGGCCCAGCCGCGACGGCTTGGGTCAGCGCAGTCGTGCCGCCGGTCAGGGGAGCGGCGAGCCCGCTCAGATTGGCGGCCTCCGCACTTTCGTAGGAGTATGCCGCCGCGGCCAGCGCCCTGGTGAGGTCGCCCGGAAAGGCTGCGACCTGCGCCATGGCCGCCTGACCCTGGCGGGCAAAGGCGTTGAACAGACTGGCGACCGCTTCGGATACCTCGTCGGCGGCCATGGCAGCCAGGTCCGTTGTCGCGGGCACTGCCGCCGCGGTGGCCGCGTTGAGCGACGTCTGAATGGACGTCACATCCATTGCCGCGGTCGCCAAGAGCTGCGGATGCGTCAGCACGTATGTCACTCGCTCATCTCCCCCACCACAAACACACTGCCACGTGAGACCGGGAGGGGACGGCGGGATTGTCCGTTACTTAAGCTGTGTCCAGCCAATTCTCAGCTGGCACAAAGCAACCCGCTGCGCCGGATATCGCTGCTTTGTGTCTTTTCGGATTCGCGACAGTGGATTCGGATCCCGGCACTCAATCACACGGAAAATGCCTGATTTTTGCAGCAGTTTGTCGGCGGGGTTTGCAACAGACCAGTCAGCTGGCAATCGGGCCGGGCCATGCGCGAACACGTGCGGGCGAATAGGAGTCCGAGTCGCGCCGCGTGATCCAGGACGGTTCGAAGTTTCGGGTGAAGGACATCCGCCCGATTCCGTGATTGCCGGTCGACGGTGAGTCGCTGGGGCAGCAGAAGGCACACAGCGTGGGGTGCAGGGTGGGGTAGCCGCACGCGGGGCAGATATTGGTGACCATGTGCTGCGACTCCTCGAGAGATGTGTGCCGGACCAAGCGCGGTCTACCCCGGGCCTGTGGCGGGTAAACCAGCTGTGGCGCGCATCAAAGAGTCCGCGCGAATACACCCAAAGGGGTGGTTATAAGCCTGCAGAATCCGGGAACCCGCAACGCAGTGGTGCCCGCCAGGGGCGCCCTCAGGTCAGGAGTCTGAAATGGTCGGAACAATTGTCTTGGCTCTTGTTGTCGGCGCAATCATTGGTGTCGTGGCGCGTGTTGTCATGCCGGGTAAGCAAAACGTGGGCATGATCATGACGGTCCTTCTCGGCGCTGCGGGCGGGTTACTCGGATCGGCTATCGCCAGCCATTTCGGATACGCCAACGCCAACGGTGGAATCGCCTGGATCCCGTTCTTCATCGGAGTGGGGCTTGCGGTCCTCTTCATTGCGGCTTACGAGGCGGTCACCGGGCGCCGCACCCGGACCGGCACCTTCCGCTGAGGCCGGGCTGCACCACCAGGTCAGTGCAACCAGGCCGGCAGGTCTGCACAACACTGCCCTGCGCAGACTGAAGGCGATCCGCACCTCGTCGACGGCGCTATCGATGCAGCCGTCGGCGAGGTGCGGCTTTTCTGGCCATCCACTGTCCAGGTAATCTACGACCACCTGGAAAAGGAAAGCGCCACAATAAAATCCGACGAAGCGATGGCCTCGGACTGACGGTCAGGTCTCAGCGCCGATAGTCCGGCAGCTTCTCCGCGAGTTCGGTGAACAACGCCTGGTTCAGCGTGAATGCCACCCGCACCTCGTCGACCGCGCGATCGATGGCATCGTCCTCGAGCGCGAGCCCGTCCAGCCTGGCGCGGTAGGCATCTTTGTACGGCTTGGCGCGCACCGGAAAGTTGTAGAACGCCAAGCCCGCCCCGTCCAGCCCGAAGGTACGGTCGAGAATCTTTCCGATCGCCTGTCCACCGGACAGGTCGCCGAGGTAGCGGGTGTAGTGATGGGCCACCAGCGTGCCACCCCAGGAGGCGCCCGTCAGCCGGTCTCGATACGTCCGGGCGGCGGGAGAGTCGATGTGCCGGCCGGCCGCCGGGGCCCAGAAGTCGAGGTCGGCGTCGATGGCCGCCAGACGCTCCAGTGACGGGTCGTAGACGGCGGCGACCAACGGGTCGTCGCGGCGGGCCCGCACCGCGGCCTCGAGTGCTTCGTAGATCACCCGCAGCCGTAGCAGGTAGTCGGCGTAGCCCCGGCGGTTGACCCGGCCGGAGAGCAACTCGGACACGAAGGGCGATTGTTCTGCCGCCTCGTGCTCGGCCGCCGAGCCTTCCTTCATCGCAACGGAGAAGGGGCGGACAGCCTCGGCAGTCCTCGGTCGCATGTCGGCCCCTAGTCTCATCCCGAAGAGTTTGAATCAAAAGATTTTGACAATCTGTCAGAAACGTACCACATCCCTGCCGGACTCGCTCGTCGCTACGGCGCGGATCCCAGCGCGCGCAGCACGAATCGCTCGATCGTCGCCGACGGCAGGTCCCGCGGACCCAGGCAGGCGTGGATCAGCGAGATGGTGGCGGCCCGGTCCTCGATGACGAAGCGCCCGGCCCCCACGCCGTCGGCCAGAATCTCGCCCAGCACATCCTCGATAGCGATGACATGCTCGCGGATGGCGCGCATGGTGTCTCGTGACAGCGCGCCGTAAAGCTGAGGCCCCAGGCCCATGTGGAACTGCTCGCCGGCCTTGAGCTGGTACCTGATGTAGATGATCAGGCGCTGCACCGGGTCGTCGACGCCCGCCAGGTCGGCCCGCAGGCCGTCGATGTAGCGGCTGGTCTCGTGCGAAGCGAACGCGACCACCACCGCTTCCTTGTCGGCGAAGTGGTGATAGATCGCCGTGCGGCCGATGTCCGCCGCCGCCGCGAGCTTGGCCATGGTGATCGCATCGAAGCTGTGGTCGACCATCAGGCGGGCGAAGGCTTCGAAGACGCGTCGCTGTACCTGCTCGCGGTGCTCCTCCACCGAGGAGGCGCTGATCTTGGGCACGCGGCGACTCTAACCCCAACGTAGGATGGTCAGCGGGCAACCGAGAAGAGGGGACAGGGGCGGGCGCGCTCGCCCGGGGCATCGTCGCAGCTACTGCGTCGCGAACGCGGACCGCAATCCGCAGAAAACGGCTTGTCATGACGTCATCGACGATGAGGCCATTACGGGGTCTGGCAGCGGGCCTGCTGGTGTTGGCGGTCGCGGCGTGCTCTCCCGACCGCACCGCGGCTCAGCCCGCCACCCCAGCCGTTTCCCGTGCCGATGCGCTGATCGTCAGCATTGAAGAAGTCCGTCGCATCGCCAACTACGAGGAACTCACCGCGCATTCGCACGCGGACCTGCGGCAACCGCCGGCCGGTGACATGAATGCGCCGGGACCGTGCCGGGCCGCCGGAATCAGCGATGTCACCTTCGGCACCGGTTGGTCGGAATTCCGCAGTGCGGGCTATCACGGCATCACCGACGACCTGAAGCCCGGCGGCCCCGCCATGATTCAGACGGTCAGTCAGGCCGTCGCCGTCTACCCCGACTCGAGCACCGCCCGGGGTGTCCTGCACCAGCTCGATACCTCGCTGCAGGCGTGTGCCGCGCTGGGCGACCCCCGCTACGACTTCACCCTGGACCGGCCGGATTCGGCCACCGTGCGGATCACTGCCCGCGCGTGGAGCCACGTGTACCGGGAGAAGTCCGCGGTATTGATGTCCGTCGGAGTGTTGGGGCTCGAACCGGCCGACCAGATCGCCCGGACCATCCTGCAGACGGCGACCGAGCGCGTCGGGTAGCGCGGGCTTCGATCATCGCGACCCGCTAACCGAGTACCGGGATCAGCAATCGCGACGACGAGCGGACGGTGTTGCGGCTGCTGGTGCCGACGCTGGCGTGCCGGAAGTTCATGATCGCCGGAGTGGACGGATCCTGATCATCGCTGGTGAGTACGAGCCGAATTCGGTGGCCGGACTGGAACCGTCGAGCGTTAGGCACCAACGGGATTCGATATTCCACTTCCTCCCCGATCGGCACCGCCTGCGGGTTTCGGCACGGCAGCACCGGAGCGCCGGGGCGGCTGGCCGCCTCGTCGACCTCCCGCAAACTGGCGCGTAGCCACCCTGCGGTCACATCGGTGATCTCGCCGTCAGGGCCCACGTCCTGCAGGGTCGCCATCCAGGCGGTGTCGATTGCCGTAGCGGATGCGACCAGGCGCAATTCGAAGTCGCCGACGGCGTCGAGGCTGTGGGCGAGTGGGGCGCTGGTCCAGGTCAGTAATGCGGGTGGGTCGATCGGGCTGGGCTTGGTGCGGCCGAGACCGGCACCCAGCACCAGATAGTCGCGGGAGCCCGGCTTGCCTTCGTCCTCGCCGAGGTCGCCATCGGCGCGCAGGGCGAACTCCCGATGGGCGGCCTCCGGCGGCGGCCACGATTCGGCGGTACGCCACTCGTCCGCGCCCGGCAGGAAGTAGCGGACGGCCGGTCCCTCGAGGATGCCGGTGTCGCGGCCCTTGAGCCAGTGGTCGTACCAGGCCAGCGCCTCGGTGTGCATGCTCTCCCACGGCCAGGTGAGTCCGAACTTCCCCAGCATCCCCATCCGCACGCAGGCGTTGTCCGACAGGCCCTTCCACGCGGCGAATGTCGACGGCAGGTGCAGCGGCACGTTCTCCCAGTCGCACCCGAGATACACCGGGATGTCGACTTCCTTGAGGAGCGGCAACAGGTTTCGTTGATCCCACCATTCGTCGTGAGTGGGGTGGTTGACCGCCGCGTCGAGCCACAGCTCGTCCCACGGGTGCGGGTCGTGCGGCAGCTTCATCAACTGGCGCAGCATGGTGACCGCGGCCTCGCCGTTCATGGTGGCGAACTTCTTGTGCAGCCGCGGCGTGTGCAGCACCCGGCGCGCCAGGCTGACGGGAAGGCTGCGCCAGAGTTTGTCGCTGCGCTCGGAGGTCAGGCCGATCATCGACAGGAACGGCGTGACAAAGGCTGAGCTGAACAAGCCGTGGTGACTGGCGGCTTCGTAGATATCCGCAGTGACCGCGACCGGGAAGATCGCCTTGAGGTGGGGCGGGCGCTCAACGGCCGCCTCGAGTTGGGACACGGCGAAGTAGCTGATGCCGAGCATGCCGACGTTTCCGTCGCACCACGGCTGAGCGGCGACCCACTCGACGAGGTCGTACAGGTCGCGGCGCTCCTGGGGGTCGGCGAAGCCGAAAGTGCCGCCGGAACCATTGGTGCCGCGCAGATTGGCGATCACATGCACATACCCGCGTGGCACCCAGAAGTCGGTCACGCCGGCCTCGATGAATCCGGCCGGAGCGCCGAAATCCTGCATCTGGCGCGGATACGGCGAGGCGGCCAGTAGCGCGGGAAAGCGGCCGTGCGCGTCGGGCCGGTGCACATCGGCCAGCAGCGTGGTGCCGTCCCGCATGGCGATCGGCACGTTGTCATCCCGTCGGCGGCGATACTGCGGCTCGCTGAGGTTGCGGTATTCCCGGCCGGTGGTCTGCGGACCGTTGAGCGCCATCGTCATAGTTTCACGCTACGTTGAGATTAATCTCAACGCAAGAGGAATTTTCTGCCGTCGAGCTCGCCGCTGGCGTGGCGCTGCCGGCGGGCGGTGACGGGCCGGGACAATGGTGGGATGCGTTGTCGCAAGGCTTTGCTGGTGGTCGTCGCGGCCGCGCTTATCGCGGCGTCCGCCGGTTGCCAGTCCGGGCGGTCCGCCTCGATGGCCGTTCGGCCCGTCAACACCACTGCTCCGTCCGGCCCCGGCGTGCCGCCGCTGAGCCAGGAGGCACACGCCGCCCAGTTCGTGGACGTCCGGTCCGTGGTTCCCGACGCGATCATCGACCTGCGATATGCGACGACGAACAATTTCACGAAGACGCAGTTGTATCCCGCTGATGCGCGGTGCCTCGTGCACCAGTCCATGGCGCCGGGTCTGGCCGCCGCAGCCAACGCGTTGCGTCCGCAGGGGCACGTCCTGGTCTTCTGGGACTGCTATCGCCCACATGATGTGCAGGTCAAGATGTTTCAGATCGTGCCGAACCCGGCCTGGGTGGCGCGGCCCGGTCCGTACGCAACCAGCCACGAGGCAGGGCGTTCGGTCGATGTCACCTATGCGGGCGGACTGTCGCAGTGCCCGGCCCAGCAGCTGGTCAGCGGAATCTGCCTGGCCGAGATGGGCACTGACTTCGACGATTTCACCTCGCGCGCAAACGCTTTCGCGACTCAAGAGGTCAGTACCGAAGCGCAGGCCAACCGTAAGCGACTCCGGGACGCGATGAACTACGGGGGCCTGACCGTCTATTCCGGAGAGTGGTGGCATTTCGACGGACCAGGCGCCGGCGTGCAACGGCCGATTCTCAACGTCCCCCTCGACTAGCTGTCTCACATAGTGAGTTACTAGTCTCATAATCTGATCACAAGCGCTAGGCTGGGGTCGCCCACCTACCGCGAGCCTGTGAGGAGTGGTCGTCGTGAGCGAGGCACATCGAGCCGTGTACACACACGGCCATCACGAGTCGGTGCTGCGCAGTCACCGGCGACGGACCGCCGAGGACTCCGCGGGCTACCTGCTGCCGCATCTGAGGCCGGGGCTGTCCTTGCTCGACGTCGGGTGCGGCCCGGGAACGATCACCGTCGATCTGGCAACCCGCGTCGGTCCCGGGGGATCGGTGACGGCGGTCGAACTCACCGACGACGCACTGGACCTGGCGCGGGCCGAGGCGCAACGACGCAACGCGTCGAACGTTTCCTTCGTCACCTCCGACGTGCACGCGCTCGAGTTTCCCGACGACACGTTCGACGTCGTCCACGCCCATCAGGTGCTGCAGCACGTGGCCGACCCGGTGCAGGCGCTGCGCGAGATGCGGCGGGTCTGCGTGCCGGGCGGCATCGTCGCCGCCCGAGACGCCGACTACGCCGGATTCGCTTGGTTTCCCCGCATTCCGTTGCTGGACCGGTGGCTCGAGTTGTACGAGAAGGCGGCGCGCGCGAACGGCGGCGAACCCGACGCGGGCCGCCGGCTGTTGTCGTGGGCACAGCGGGCCGGCTTCGACGACATCACTGCGACCGCCGGGATGTGGTGCTACGCGACGGCCGAAACCAGGCAGTGGTGGGGCAGCATGTGGGCCGACCGCATCCTGCAATCTGACCTGGCCCGCCAGTTGGTGAACACGGGACTTGCGGATTATGCAGAGCTGGAAGAGATTTCGGCGGCCTGGCTAGCCTGGGCCGCCGCTCCCGACGGGTGGCTGGGTATCCCGCACGGGGAAGTGCTCTGTCGCGCTTGAGGTTTAGCCCCGAAGGCTCAACGTGCCAGCGCGTTGCGGGTGAAGTCGGCTGCCTGGTTGGCCATTCCGTTGTCCCGGTAGGAGCTGTGGGCGGCGCGGTCACGCCCGCCCGGCGCGCACACCGGATCCCCGTCGGCGCACAGTTGCAGGGTCTTGGCGGCGTACAGAGGTCCGATGTTGATGGGGGGCGCGCTGCGGTCCACCAGGTGCAAGAACCCGTCCGAGGGCGGCGCGAAGAGCACCACGGCGGCGACCTTGGCGGCAACCGCGGGCGGCATGGGCCCGATCCCGTCGGGCAGGGCAACGCCGTCCGGAACGGAGTCGGTGGTGGTGTACGCCGCGACGGCCGCACCCTGGGAATAGCCACCCAGGACGATCCTGGTGTTCGGGCAATTGGCCGCGGTGGCTTCGACCTTGCTGCTGGCATCGGCGACGCCGTCGACCGCCCGGCCGAAGTCCAGCGACGCCGGGTAGTTGACCGGATCCACGCCTACGGTCTTGCCGGCCAGGCGTGCATTGAGCGCATCGACGAACGCCTGACCGGTGGCGCCGACGCCGGGCGCCTCGAACGTGCCGCGGGCGAACACCACGTCGACGTCGGGGCAGCCGGGATCGGCGGCGACTCGTGGTGCGACGCCTGACGATCCGACGAGGGCCACCACGGACATCACCATCGCGGCCAGCCAGGCGGCCACCGGTGGTAACGACAGCGCGGGCAATTTACTGCAGCTCAAGGTCGGCTCTTTTCGTCGGGAGGTCCGCCGATTACGAACCTGTGGCGGGAGCAGTTTGTTCCGGGGTTCTTCAGGCGCGTGCTGAGCCTAATTCACCCGCCGGACCGTCGCAGGGCACGCGCGATCGGCCCCGGAGCGCGGGTCGCGGGGCATTTACCCACGTGACGGGCGTCGAGGGCGAGCCGTCGACCGGCATTCTCCGCGGCGCGAATGTGCGCATGTTCACACCGGCGCCGGCGGGCGCCAGGCGGCCATCAGTCCCGCGCGGGGTCCTCAGCCGCGGGCCGTGAAACCGACATTTGACCTGTTCAGGTATGTGGTATTGGCATTCTCTTTTTTTGCAAGTACGTTATGCAACGATGGATAACGCAGCCCAGACCCCATCGGGCATCCCGCTTGCGCCGGTGTATGGCCCGGCGGATCGGCGCACCGAGCCTCCGCCGCCGGGGGAGTACCCCTTCACCCGGGGCAACTTCGCGTCCGGGTACCGCGGCAAGTTGTGGACCTTCCGCCAGTACTCGGGGTTCGGGACGGCCGAAGAATCCAACCGCCGCTACCGCTACCTGCTGGACCAGGGCGGTACCGGTTTGTCGGTCGCCTTGGACCTGCCCACCCAGTGCGGGTACGACTCCGACGATCCCGACTTCGGTGAGGAAGTCGGCCGCGTGGGTGTCGCGGTCGACACCCTGGCCGACTTCGAGATCCTGTTCGACGGCATCCCGCTGGACAAACTCAGCACCAGCATGACCATCAACGGCACGGCGGCCATCCTGCTCGCCTTCTACGTCGCCGCCGCCGAGCGCAAGGGAATACCGCGGGCCAAGCTCACCGGGACCATTCAGAACGACATCCTCAAGGAGTACGCCTCGCGGGGCACCTGGATCTGGCCACCCGAGCCTTCCCTGCGTCTGATCGCCGACACCATCGAATTCTGCGCGGCGGAGGTGCCGCGGTTCAACGCGATCTCGGTGGCGGGCGCGCACTTTCGCGACGCCGGCGCGACCGCGGTGCAGGAGATGGCGTTCACCCTGGCTGATGGTGTCACCTACTGCGACACCGTGGTGGAACGCGGCCGGATGAGCATCGATGAGTTCGCGCCGCAGATCTCATTCTTCTTCTACACCCATGGCGACTTTTTCGAGGAGGTCGCCAAATACCGTGCGGGACGGCGGCGTTGGGCCACGATCGTGCGGGAGCGGTACGGGTCCAGTAAGGACAAGGCGTCGATGTTCCGGTTCGGCTGCGTCTGCGGCGGCGCATCGCTGTACGGGCCACAGGCGCAGAACAACGTGGTGCGGGTGGCCTACGAGGCGATGGCTGCGGTGCTCGGGGGTGTCCAGTCGATGTTCACCGCGGCGTGGGACGAGCCATTTGCGCTGCCTTCGGAGGAGTCCACCACCCTGGCGCTGCGCACCCAGCAGATCCTCGCCTATGAAACCGGCGTCGCCCAGGTCGCCGACCCGCTGGGCGGCTCCTATTTCGTCGAGGCGCTCACCGACGCGACCGAGGCCCGCATCATCGAGATCATGGCCGACCTCGAGCAGCACGGTGGCATGGTCAGCGCGATCGAGGACGGCTACCTGCAGGGCCTGATCGCCGACGAGGCCTACAAGATCCATCAGGACATCGAGTCCGGCGCCCGTCCGGTGGTCGGGGTCAACCGATTCGTGTCACAAGAGCCCGAACCCGACGTCGTCAGCTACGAACTCGACGCCGAGGGGCGCGACCTCCAGCTGAAGCGCCTGGCCACCGTGAAGGCCGAAAGAGACAGTGCCGCAGTCGAGTCTGCACTTGCGGCGTTGGCACGTAGCGCCGAGGGAACCGACAATCTCATGCACAAGCTGATCGACTGTGCCAACGCGTACTGCACGGTGGGTGAGATGGTTTCCGCACTCAAGGCGGTCTGGGGCGAATTTCAGCAGCCGGTGGTGTTCTGAATGGCCGCAAGGATTCTGGTCGCCAAGCCCGGGCTGGACGGACATGACCGCGGCGCCAAGATCGTCGCCCGCACCCTGCGCGACGCGGGCTTCGAGGTCATCTACACCGGTATCCGGCAGCGCATCGAAGACATCGCGTCGATCGCCGTCCAGGAGGACGTCGCCGTCGTGGGGTTGAGCATCCTCTCGGGCGCACATCTGAACCTCACCGCGCGCACCATCGAGGCCCTGCGGGCAGCCGATGCCGCAGACATCGCCGTCGTGGTCGGCGGCACCATCCCGCATGCCGACGTGCCCAAGCTGCTGGCCGCCGGCGCTGCCGCGGTGTTTCCCACCGGAACGCCGTTGGACGTGCTGGTGCGCGACATCCGCGCACTCACCGGGACGCCCGAACCCGTACTGGAGGAACCGTGCGCGTCGGAGTGATGATCGGCGCCGAGCGCGGCGACATGGCGCGGAAGGTGGCCAAACTGGTCGCCGACATCGAATGGGCTGAAGCGGCCGGACTGGATACCGCGTGGATGCCGCAGGTGCCCGACGACTTCGACTGCCTGACCATGGTGTCGCTGATGGCAGCGCACACTTCGCGCATCGAGCTGGGCACCGCCGTAGTCCCATTGCAGGCCCAACATCCCATCGCTCTTGCGCGCCAGGCACTTTCCGTGCATGCGGTAGCAACTGGCAGGCTGGCCCTGGGTGTCGGTCCGTCCCACCACTGGATCATCCGCGACATGCTCGGACTGGCTTACGAGAAGCCGGCTGCCTACACCCGTGACTACCTGCAGGTGCTCAACGCCGCCATCACAGGGCCGGGACCGGTTGACGTCGAGAACGATTCGTTCGCGGTGCACAACCCGACGGTTCTCGCGGCCGATCCTCCGATGCCGGTGCTGGTCGCCGCACTGGGGCCGGTGATGCTGCAACTGGCAGGTGAACTGGCTGACGGCACGGTGCTGTGGATGGCTGACGAGCGCGCGATCGGTGATCACATCGCGCCGAAGATCACCAAGGCGGCCGCCGCTGCCGGCCGTCCGGCGCCGCGGATCGTCGCCGGAATCCCGGTATGCCTCTGTGCGCCTGCGGAAGTCGGAGCGGCCAAGGAACGGGCCAACCGAATCCTGGGCGAGGCGGAGGTGTCGCCCAACTACCAGCGCCTGCTCGAACGCGGCGACGCCCGCGACGTCGGTGATCTGTGTGCGGCCGGCGACCCGGAACAGATTCTGGCCCGGATGCGGCGCTTCGCCGACGCCGGCGTGACCGATTTGTCGGTGCGGCTGCTGCCGATCGGTGACACCCGCGACGAACTCGTCGCGTCCAAACGCCGGACGCGCGAGATGATCGCCGAGTTGGCTGCGGAGTTGCGGTGAGCGCAGCGGGGCCGCTGGCCGGGATTCGCATTCTGGAAGTCGGCACCATGCTGGCCGGGCCGTACGCCACCATGCTGCTGGCCGATCTGGGTGCCGACATCACCAAGATCGAGCCGGCCGGCGGCGAGATTTCCCGCGGGGTCGGGGACAGTTATTTCGCCAGCCTCAATCGCAACAAGTCCAGCATCTGTCTCGACCTGAATTCGACGGGCGGGCAGCAGCGTTTGGGCGAGCTTGCGGCGGATTCCCATGCGCTGCTGGTGAACCTGAAACCATCGGCGATCCGCCGGCTGGGCCTCACCTACGACGCCCTGAGGCACCACAACGACAAGCTCGTGTGTGTCGCCATCACCGGCTTCGGGCTCAACGGCGGGGACGATCCGGCGTTCGACTACGTGGTGCAGGCGAGCGTCGGCATCGCCGCACTGACCGGCGACCCGGACGGACCGCCGACTCTGCCGGGCTATTCCTCGGCCGACAACTCCACCGGAATGTGTGCAGCTCTGGGTCTGCTGGCCAAGATCGTGTCCGGTAGCGGTGGCCAGGTGGACGTGTCGCTGCGCGACGTGATGTTCTCGCAACTCAATTACCATGCGGCGGCCTACCTCAACGACGGCACCGAACCGCAGCGGCGCCCTTACGGCGCACACTCGTACTACGTTCCGGCTCAACTTTTTCCGACCTCCGACGGTTATCTCGCCCTGTTCATCACCCACGACGGATTCTGGAAGTCCTTCGCGGAAGAGGCCGGTATCGACGGCTTCGAGACGATGACGCAGCGGGTGGCACGACGCGACGAGGTACTGGCCGTAGTCACCGCGGCCCTGGCGACCGATACCGCGGCAAACTGGGAACGGCGGCTGCGCAAACTCGGGGTACCGGCGGCGGCGGTCCGCACGCTGCCCGAGGCTCTGGCGGCGACTCCGGAAGTCGTCGTGCAGGCCGGCGACTTCCGGTTGGTCGGCAGCCCGATCCGGGTGTCGGACTACGAGCCTCGATACCGACCGCCGCCGGCATTGGAGATCGGCTGAGACGTCAGTTGTCCGGCAGCGGAACCACGACTTCGATGGGTGTGCCCGGCGTCACCGCGATGCCGTTGCGGGTCGTCAGGGCGTCAGTCAGCTGTCTGATGGCGGCAGGCAGTCCGGCATGCTCGAGGACGGCGGGATGGAGTTCGAAGGTGGCCTGCCGCAATTGATCTGATGCGACTTTGAGGCTGGCCAGGGAGTCGCTCAGGCGCTCGTCCGGGTACTTCCCGAGATGTTCCGAAATATCCTGGCGGGCGGCCAGCAGGTACTGCAGCGGACCGTCGTGAATGAATTCCGCCATCTGACGCGACTGCTCGCGCGGCAGTGGCCGAGGCCATGCGGCAGCGGCTGCTGGAATGAGCCCGCCGGCCGGTTAGGCGTCGGCTTCGTGCTCGGCGATCACCTCGAGCAGTCGCGGAATCGGCGGCGGATCCAGTTGCAGCGCACTGGACATGGTCAGCTTGGCCCCGCCCATGCCCTGCAGGACTGCCTGCAGATCGTCACCCTCGATCTCGTAAAGGGCGACATAGGGCCCTTCGCCATTGACCGGTCGCAGCCGGCGTGCCGACACGATCCCGTCTAGAGCGACCAGTTCGGGAAGGTGGACCTCGTCGTACCAGGTGTTGAACTCCTGTTCGCGGTCCGGCGAACTCGGATACGTCTCGACGTAGATGATGCCTTTGGCCATGGTCGTCGCCTCTCGTGGCTACTCGTAATGAACGGTGATCCGCGTCGTGTCCGGAATGCCCTGGCACGTCAGAATGTAGCCGTCGGCCACCTCGTCGTCGTCCAGGGCGTCGTTGACGCGCATGGTCGCGGTGCCCTCCGTGAGCCTGGCCATACAGGTGCCGCAGTTGCCGGCCTCGCAGTTGAACGGGGGGTCGAGCCCGGCCCGTCGCGCCGTTTCCAGCAAAGTCTCACCGGGAACCAGCGGCACCGACACTTTCCTGCGGTCGAGGTGAATCGTCACCACGGCGGCCTCCGTCATGCGCACCTTCCCCGTACTTGTATTCTTCACTATAGAGAATACTATTCTCACTAGACGATAGGACCTTCTCAAGACCGCCGGAGGGATCGAGACGTGACCGAACCGGCGGCGCTCGTGTTCGAGGATCGGCACGTGTGCCTGCCTGAACTCGATGCGTTGACCAACAGCCTGGCCGCGACCTTACGGAAGCGTGGAGTCGACGCCGGGCAGCGGGTCGCGCTCATGGCCTCCAACCGGCCGGAATTCATCGCCGCAGTGCACGCGATCTGGCGCGTCGGCGCGGCAGCCGTGCTGATCAGTCCGGCTTGGAAACGCGACGAGGTCGAGCATGCACTCGCCTTGACCGGGCCGGTCGACGCGCTCGGTGACCATCCGGTGCTGGCCGGCCTGATGCCGATGCTGCATCTGGACGAACCCCTTGCGCCCGCCGAACCCGTCGGCGCTCCGGTGCCATCGCAGGCCGACGCGGTGCTGGTCTTCAGCTCCGGCACCACCGGACTGCCGAAGGCAGTACGGCATACACACGCCTCGCTGAACGCGGCAGTGCGGCAGTGGCGCGACGCCCTGGGTTTGACCGAGCGGGACCGCCTGCAGGTCACCACTCCGCCGTCGCACATCCTCGGCCTGCTCAACATCCTCACCGCGCTGCGCACCGGCGCTCGTGTCAGGCTGCACCCGCGTTTCAATATCGACCGGATGCTTCGGCATATCGAAACCGACCGGATCACAGTCGAAATGGCTGTGGCGCCTATCGCGTTGGCGCTGGCCTCGCACCCGGACCTCGAGTCCTACGACCTGTCGTCGCTGCGGTACATCATGTGGGGGGCGACGCCGGTGACCGACAGCATCGCCGAGACGGTGACCCGCCGCACGGGTGTCGGTTGGGTGCCGGCCTACGGCACCACCGAACTGCCGGTGATCGCCTGCAATCCGTTGACCGGGGCGCGGCTGGATTCGGTGGGCCGCGCGGTGCCCGGCGTCCAGTTGCGGGTGGTCTCGATGGACACCGGGGAACCGCAGGGTCCCGGCCACGTCGGCGAGATCCAGGCGCGCGCTGACTCGCTGATGGCGGGATACCTGCCCGCGGCGAGCACCGCCGACGTTTGCGACGACGGCTGGTATCGCACGGGGGACGTCGGATGGCTGGACGCCGACGGCTGGTTGCGAATCACCGATCGCCTCAAAGAGATGATCAAGGTGCGGGGCTTCCAGGTCGCGCCGGCCGAGATCGAAACCGTGCTGCATGGCCATCCGGCGGTGAAGGACTGCGCGGTTTTCGGCGTGCCGGACGGAGCCAACGGCGAGGCCGTCGTCGCTGCCATCGCCACCCACATTCCGGTCGATGCCGAGGAACTCATCGCCCGGGTCGATGCGAAACTCGCGACGTACAAGCGTCTGAGCCGGGTGGTGTTCGTGACCGAGATTCCCCGCCTGCCCTCGGGCAAGGTGCTGCGCAGAGTGCTCAAGGAGAGCTATGGATGTACGTCTGACTGCTGAACAACAGCAATTGCGTGATGCCGCGGCCAAGATGGCCGACGACCTCGGCCCGGCAGCCGTGCAGGAGCTGTCCGACCAGGGCCGGATTGCGCGCCTGGACAAGCAGATTGACCAGACGGGCTGGCGCTCGTTGCGGTCGGACGGCGCCTCCGGGGTCGAAGTGGCGCTGGTGGCAGAGGAATTCGGCCGGCGACTGGTCGACGCTCCCTTCCTCGGACCGGTACTGGCCGACGACCTGGCCCGCCATCTCGGTTCCACAGCCAGTGCCGCGACGGTGGCGGTTGGCGGCGTCGCTTTCGACACCCGCGGCTACCGGCGCGCATTGCTGCTCTCGGACACGACGGTGTTCGCGACGCAGCTCGACGGCGCCGGCGGCGGAGCCGACCTGACCCGGGCGTGCGCGGGAATCGCTGGTGACGCAGAGGAATTGGGTGAGGTGTCCGCCGAAGTTGCCGACCGCTGGTTTGCTCTCGCGTTGGTGGGCACGGCGGCAGACCTGGTCGGTGCGGCCCGCGGCGCGCAGGCCGTCGCCTGCGACTACGCGAAAATCCGCGAGCAGTACGGCAAACCGATCGGGTCCTACCAGGCGATTGCCCACCTGCTGGCGGAAAGCCTCGCGCTGATCGAGGGTTCGGTGAGCGTGTTGCGCCATGCCGCCTGGGCAGTGGACGAATTGGACCCGGCCGCGGCTATCCAGGCCGCCCGGGTGGCGAAGGTCTACTGTGCACGCGCTACCCGCACCGTGTGCGAGACGTCGATCCAGGTACACGGTGGCATCGGCAACACCTGGGAATGCCTGGCGCACCTATACCTGCGCCGCGCACTGACATCGACCGAGCTGTGGCCGGTCACCCTGAAGGAGGTCGGCCGTGGACTTTCGTGACTCACCTCAGGAGGCGGAATTCCGGCAGCGGCTGCGCGCGTGGCTTGCGTTGCACGCCAAGGAGTTCGGCGGCTCCGGGGACGAATACTGGGCCCGTCAGGCGGATTGGCACCGCGCGCTCTACGAAGAGGGCTTCTTCGGACTGTCCTGGCCCCGTGATTACGGGGGTTTCGAGCTGCCGCCGGTCTACGACGTCATCGTCGACGAGGAAATCGCGCGGGCGGGCGCCCCGCCGCGCCCCAGCGTCGGGTATCTGGTGATGGGGATCGGCCACCACGGCAGCGATGCGCTGCGGCAGCGGTTTCTGCCCGGCATCATCAACGGTTCCGAGCGCTGGTGTCAGGGGTTCAGCGAGCCGGGTGCCGGTTCGGACCTGGCGTCGCTGACCACCACCGCGACCCGCGCCGGCGACGATTACGTGATCCACGGGCACAAGATCTGGACCAGTTACTCCGACGTCGCCGACTGGTGCCTACTGCTGGCCCGCACCGATCCCGATGCCAAGCGGCACCGCGGTCTGTCCGCTTTCGTGCTTTCGATGAAACAGCCTGGCGTGCAACAGTGTCCGCTGCAGATGATCAACGGCGTCACCAACGAGTTCGGCCAGGTGTTCTTCGACGGCGCCACGGTACCGGCAGATCGCATGGTCGGTGCCCCCGGAGACGGGTGGGCCGTCGCGATGACGGTTGTTGGCCACGAACGGGAACCGTCCACCCTCGGTTACGCGGCCCGCTACAACAAACTGGTCGCGGAGTTGGTGACCCGCAGCAACGAGGACCCGGACGACTCCGTCAAAGAGGAAGTGGCCTGGGCGGCGGTGCAGGCCGAGATGCTGACGCACCACGTGCGGCGCCGGCTGTCCGAGCAACTCGACGGTGTGTCGCATGGGCCGGAAGGCTCGTTGGACAAACTGCTGATGACGTGGGTCGAACAGTCCGTCGGGCACGCCGCGCTGGCCGTGGGCGGCACCCGTGACGCCGCACTGTTCAACGCCTACCTGTACAGCCGCGCACAGAGCGTGATGGGCGGGACATCGCAGATACAGAAGAACATCATCGCCTCGCGGATCCTGGGATTGGGAGTCTGACATGTACGACATGCCAAGCGAAATCGACGTTCGCGCCGAGGGGGCGCTGCGGATCATCACCCTCAACCGGCCGGATGACCTGAACGCCGTCAACGACAGTCTGCACGTCGGGCTGGCGCGATTGTGGCAGCGGCTGACCGACGACGCGTCGGCGCGGGCCGCGGTCATCACCGGTCGCGGCAAGGCCTTCTCGGCCGGTGGGGATTTCGCGTATCTGGCCGAACTCGCCGAAGACGCCGACCTGCGCGCCAAGACCATCCGCGACGGGCGGGAGATCGTGCTGGGCATGGCCCGGTGCCGGATCCCGGTGATTGCGGCTGTCAACGGCCCGGCCGTGGGGCTGGGTTGCAGTCTGGTCGCGCTGAGCGACATCGTCTACATCGCACCGGACGCGTTTCTCGCCGACCCGCACGTGCAGGTGGGGTTGGTGGCCGCTGACGGCGGACCCCTGACCTGGCCGCTGCACATCAGCTTGCTGCTGGCGAAGGAATATGCGTTGACGGGCACCAGGATTCGTGCTCAGCGGGCGGTCGAACTCGGGTTGGCCAACCACGTGGCCGACGATCCATTCGCCGCGGCGGTGGAGTGCGCCAAGAAGATCATGGAGTTGCCCCAGCAGGCGGTGGAGAGCACCAAGCGGGTGCTGAACATCCACTTGGAGCGCGCCGTGCTCGCCAGCCTGGACTATGCCCTGTCGGCCGAGCACCAGTCGTTCGTCACCGAGGACTTCCGCGCGATCGTCAGCAAGCTCAACGCCGGCAAGGGCTGACAACGCACAAGCGTGGGGCCACATGCACGGCACGTGACCCCACGCTCAGGGTGCTACTTGGAGGACTGGGCCTTTTGACGGGCCTCGGCCGCGCTGGCGGCCACCCGGGCCGACTCAGCCTGGGCCTCTTTCTTCGCCACGTCGCGCTGCGCCTTCGCCTTGTCCTGCTGGGCGCGGCCTTCGTTGCGAAGACCGTCGTTGCTGATGATGATTCCGACGATTTCCTTCGCCTTACCGATAACGTCCTCAATGACGCCCTTGATGCCTGCCACAGGTCCACTGTCGGCCATGATTGCGCTCCTTTCGTTGGCACGCGGTCCTGATTCGGTTACCCCGTGGCAACGTCCGAACAATCAAACTATGGCGACTGTCACTGTGTCGGCCGTGACCCGCGGCCCCGGGGGCGACAAGCCCGTTCTCCGGGGGTAATTCCTCAGCCCAGCGCCACGAGTTCTTCCACCGAATCCCGCGGCAACGGGTCGGTGGTGACCGCGGTGATCACCGATTCGGTCAATTCGATTGCGCCCCCGTGGTTGTCGAGAAACGCGGTGTCGGCGGCGTCGCGTCCGGTGGCGATCCGCAGCATCGTCTGGCGCGGCGCCAGGCACGTCGCGTCCACCACCTGCCACTGCCCGTCGATCAACGCTTCGGCCACCGCGTGAAAGTCCATCGGGTCGCATCCGGGTGCGTAGACCGCAACCAGCCGGGCGGGCACGTTCACCGCACGCAGCAGTGCGACCACCAGATGTGCGTAGTCCCGGCACACCCCGGCGCCCGCCAGCAGGGTGTCCGTCGCACCGTCGATCGGATCACTAGACCCCGGAACGTATTTCAGCCGGGTGCCCACCCAGGAGGACACCTTCTCCAGCAGTGTCACCGAGTTGGTGTACTGACCGAACTCGGTGGCCGCGAAGCCGAAGAACTTGTCCGCCTCGGCGTAGCGGCTGGGCCGCAGGTAGGTGGAGACGTCGAGGTCCCGCACCGCGATCGGGTCGGCGCGCCCGACCACCGTGGCCTCGTAGTCGACCTGCAGATCACCCGTCCCGACGTCGGCGGTGTGGATACGGGTGCCATGTTCGCCGGGGATCTCGCGCAGCGAAACCGGTTTGCCGTCCAGATTCACCCGCAGCGACTCGTTGATCTGCAGACCTGGCAGCGCGGCGACCGCGATCTGAAACTCGAGGGCCGTGGGATCGGTGACGGTGACCCGCAGGCTGGCCCCGACCTCACGCTTCATCAACGCGCCCCCCTTTGTACGATCGCGCCGAAACTTCATCGTTTGTAGCCAACCACAGCTCGCGGGTACCCGCATTCGCTGGCGATCAAGCTCAGTCGTGCTGCCCCAGGAAGGCACGCACTACCGCATCGAAACGCTCAGGCTCCTCCACGAACGGCAGGTGGGCGGTGTGCTCGAAGAACTCGAAACGGGAACCGGGGATGCGCTCGTGCATTTCCTTCATGTGCTCCGGTGAGCACTCGTCGTACCTGCCCGCCAGTAACAGAGTCGGGATGGCGATCTCACCCAACCGGTCGACCACGTCCCAGTCCCGAATGGTGCCGACGATGTGAAAGTCGCTGGGCCCGAACATCGTTTGGAAGATCTCGGCACCCATGTTCGCGAAGGCCCGGTAGAGGTCGTCCGGCCAGGGCAGCGTCCGGCACAGGTAGGTTTCGTTCCAGGTGGTGATCGCGGCCTGGTATTCCGTGGAATCGGTGGTGCCGGCGGCTTCGTGGCGGTCGATCGCATTTTGGGTGGCGGGATCCAACTGGGACTTCAGCCGGATCACGTTCTCGGCGAAGACGGGAATGGACGCTGCGCTGTTGGAAATGGTGAGACTGACGGCACCGGAGGGGACGTCCAGCACATACTGCTGTGCCAGCATGCCGCCCCACGAGTTTCCGAAGAGGTGAAAAGCGTTCAGCCCCAAGGCCCGAACGACGGCGTCCAGCTCGGCGACCGAGCGTTCCATGGTCCACAGGTCGGGGTTGGCGGGGTGCTCGGAGTTTCCGCAGCCGAGCTGATCCCAGAAGATCACTTCCCGTTGGTCGGCGAGGCGCTCCAGTGAGCTGAGGTAGTAGTGCGGCAGGCCGGGGCCGCCGTGCACCACCAGTAGAGGCAGGCCAGCACCGGCCCCCACCCGCTTGAACCACACCCGGCCGCCAGGAACCTCGATCGTGTCCACGGTGCCATTATGGCCGCGCGAGCAGACACAAAATCGCACGTTGTCGTTCGCAAATATGCGATTTTGTGTCTGCTCGCGGGTAGAGGCGAGAAAGTGCGAGAATGGGGTTCTCGTTACCAACCCGCCCCGCTGAACGGACCCAACCCTGGACGTCACCGACCTGATCACCAAGGCGCGCAACGGTTCTCCGCGCGCCGCCGGGCGACTGCTCAGCCTCGTCGAGAGTGAGAGCCGGGACGAGGTGCTGACCGCCCTCGGCCCGGCCGCGCCCGTGCGGGTAATCGGAATCACCGGCCCCCCGGGCGCAGGTAAATCGACCACGGTCGGCGCCCTCGTCGGCGCCTACCGCAAGCAGGATCAACGGGTCGCCGTCCTGGCCGTGGATCCGTCCTCGCCGTTCAGCGGCGGCGCGCTGCTGGGCGACCGTATCCGAATGACCGCGCACATCAACGACTCCGACGTGCTGATCCGCTCGGTGGCCAGCCGGGGACATCTCGGCGGCCTCGCCGCTGCCGTCCCCGCGGCGATCAGGTTGCTCGGATCCATCGGCTACGACGTCGTCCTGCTGGAGACCGTCGGAGTGGGCCAGTCGGAGATCGAGATCGCCGCCGTCGCCGACCCCACCGTCGTGATCCTCAACCCCGGAGCCGGCGACGCGGTGCAGGCCGCCAAGGCGGGTCTGCTGGAAGTCGCCGACATCGTGGCGGTGAACAAGGCCGACCGCGACGGTGCCCAGCAGACCGTGCGCGATCTGCGGGCCGAAACCAGCGCGCCGATCGTCAGCCTCATCGCGGCCCGCGGTGAGGGGCTGGAGGATCTGGTCGCCGCCATCGACGCCCATCACCGCTCCGACAACCGCACCCGGCGGCTGGCCCGCGCCCGGGCGCAGATCCTGTCGCTGGCGCAAACCCGGCTACGGACCCGCACCGACCTGGATCTGCTCGCCGAATCGGTCGTCGACGGACACGGCGATCCCTACGCCGCGGCCGAACGACTGCTGGCGCCCCGGCAGGACTGACCTCCGTGCCTTCCGCTCGGAAAGGTCCCTACACCGTCGACGCACCGCTGGCGATCAAGCGGCGGCGCGTGGGGGTCGCGCCGACAGCCCGCACGTATTGACGGCGCAACTCGTCTGTGGCTGATTTCCAGGACCACCGCTCGGCTTCCTGGCGCGCAGACCGGCTCATCGCCTGGCGCAGCGCGGCGTTGCTCAACAGCCGTTTGCTTTGCGCGACCAAGTCACCGGGACGGCCGGGTTCGTACAGGAAACCTGTGACGCCGTCCTGGACGACGTCAGGAATACCGCCTCGATTGGCCGCAATTACGGGGCAGCCCGCCGCCATGGCCTCCAGCAGCACCAGGCCGAGTGTCTCGGTGCAGGAGGTCAGCACAAACGCGTCGGCACTGGCGTAGGCCGCCGCCAGCTGTTCACCGCTCAGGTACCCCAGGAACGTGGTCGCGGTTCCGGCGAAATGCCTTTCGAGTTGTCTTCGGTGCGGGCCGTCGCCAACCAGCGCCAACCGGGCGTCGGGCAACGCATCGAGCACGAGACGCATTTGTTCGATCTCCTTCTCCACGGCCAGCCGGCCGACGTAGAGAAGAAGTGCGCCATTGTCGCTATGGGTTCCCAGCAGCCGATTGCGCCATTCCGACGAGGCGCGGTGAGGATGGAATAGTTCGGTGTCCACAGCGCGCGGCCATTTGGTGACGCGCTGGACACCACTGCTGCGGAGGTCTGCGCCCAGTGGTGTCGAGGTGCACAGTGTGAGTGCTGCCTGGTTGTGAGCTGCTCGGACGAGTTTCCAACTGGCCCGTTTCACCGGCGCGGGCCACCGATAAAAGTCGGCGTACTTCAGCAGGTCGACATGGTAGCTGGCGACCAGCGGTATCTTTTTGCGCTTGGCGAACCAGATGCCCCCCACGCCCAGCAGCCCGAATGCGTTGACCACGTGGATCACATCCGGCTGAAATCGGTTCAACGCCGCGGAAACGGTGCGCGTGGGCAGCGCCAATTTCACCTCGGGGTACGACGGTAATCGGACGGACGGCAAACCTACGATCTCCGCCCCGTGGTAGGTGGACGGCGCATCGTCGGGGCAGAAAATCTGCACGTCATCCCCGGCGTCAATCAAGGCCTGCACCGTCATGGTGAGACGGGTGACGATGCCGTCGACCTTCGGCACGAAATTATCTGTGAATATCGAAATACGCATCAAGTGAACCTCACGTCGGGTAGGCAAAAACCAGCGATATCGGCGGTAAATGCCGCGGCGGGGATGCATTGCACGGACATGCGCTGCTCTATATCTCCGATGTGAGTGCGCCCAAGGGGGCTGTCAATGCGGGTTCGGCGACCTCTCCACTGACATTTGCCGGGCCGACCCAGGCGCTCGTACATGGCACCCGAGCGGGGTCGCACCGATAGGCGAAGCGCTTAGCAACGTCGACAAGTTCAGTCATCAAGCCGTCGCTCAGGGTTGTCGGCTTCAACCCGAGGTCCAGCAGGTGCCGGTTCTCGACCTGCAGGTCGTTCTCGACCGCTTCCTTGCGCGGGTTGGGCAGATAACTGATCTCCGCACCGGTCAGCTCAGCCACCTTCACCGCCAGGTCCCTGATCCGGTGGACTTCGGTCATCTGATTGAAGATGTTCACCCGGTCTTGATTGTGCGGCGGATTCTCGAGCGCCAACTGTACGCAGCGCACCGAATCACTGATATGAATAAATGCGCGGGTCTGTCCTCCGGTGCCGTGCACCGTCAGTGGGTAGCCGATAGCTGCCTGCATCAGAAAACGGTTGAGGACCGTTCCATAGTCGCCGTCGTAATCGAAACGGTTGATCAGCTTCGGGTGGCGCTTCGTCTGTACCGTATTCGTGCCCCAGACAATTCCTTGATGCAGGTCGGTGATCCGAATACGATCGTTCTTGTTGTAGAAATAGAAAAGCAACTGATCAAGCGACTTGGTCATGTGATAAACGCTTCCCGGGTCAGCGGGGTAAAGGATTTCCCGCCGGGACGGACCGTGGCCACCGCCGGCTATCTCGACCTCCAGGTAACCTTCGGGGATCGAGCCGTTCTGCAGACCGCCGTACCCGTACACGCCCATGGTGCCGAAGTGCACAACGTGGATATCGAGTCCCGTCTCCACGATTGCGCAGAGCAGGTTATGCGTGCCGTTGACGTTGTTGTGCACTGTATAGCGTTTGGTCGCAGGGTTTTTCATCGAGTACGGAGCGGCACGCTGTTCGGCGCAGTGCACCACCGAATCCGGACGTTCCCGCTTGAGTAGGTCCCGTAACCGCTCGTACTCTGTCGCGATGTCGAGTTGGACGAACCTGATGGGATTTCCGCCGGTCCGTGCCCATGCCTCCAAGCGTTCGAAGATGTTGGCAATCGGCGACAGCGACTTGACGCCCAAATCGATATCTGTCTTGCGGCGCACAAGACTGTCTACGATGACGACGTCATGGCCGGCGTCGGACAAATTGAGGGCGCATGGCCATCCGCAGAAGCCGTCGCCACCCAAGACGATTATTTTAATGATTGAACTCCTTTGCTGATGTGTTGGTAGCTGAGGCGGGGATTCCCACGTTCAGCCGTTCTTTTTCCCGCCCCGTATCAGTTGGCTGTGATCGGCGCCTCGATGAGACAAAAAAGCGGTAACGCGTGCTGCACGAAATCCGCGTCCGGCCTGCTGACTTCTTGTGCCTTATTCCTGGGCCTTGATCGTCGAGATTGTGACCGTCGGGGCGGCGGTTGGGTGCCGTGGTTGCATGCGAACAACGGCAGGGCGTGTATCCCGGAACGGCTTTGCAGCAGACCACTGATGACGGCGGCTGCGCCCGGCTTGGGTGGTTCAACAGAGCTGGTAACGGTTCCCGGCATGCAGCGCTTGTCAGCGGGGCCGGAAACGCGACCGGAGAGCCCGCGGCTCCCGCGAGAGAGTTGGTATGCCAAGGCGTTTGATGTATTCCGGAGCCATTTGCCTGCGCGTTCCCCAGGCCACCAGCTGGCTCGTCCGATGATTGCCACCAGAGCCGGCACCGTCGCAGTGCGTACGAGAAAAGTATCGAGGAGGATTCCCATACCGATGGTGAAACCTGCCTGAACTACCGTGCCGATGCTCGCCGCCATCAGTCCGAACATCGAAGCGGCGAATATCATCCCGGCCGATGTGATCACGCCGCCAGTGGCGCCCACTGTTCGGACAACTCCCAGGCGGACGCCGTCGGACGATTCTTCCCGAATTCGGGATATCAGGAGCATGTTGTAGTCCGCGCCCACCGCCACCAAGCAGACAAAAGACAACCCCGGCAAACTCCAATGCATCTGCTGATCCAGCAGCAGTTGAAAGACGATGACGCTCAGTCCCAGGGCTGATAGGTAGGAAATCAAGACCGACGTGATCAGGTAGAGCGGCGCGACGATTGCCCTCAGTAGTGCAGCCAGAACGAGAAATACGATGACGACGGTGGAGATGACAATGAACTCCATGTCGCTGCGGTAGTAGTCATGGATGTCTTTGAGGCCGGCTGTGATGCCCGTCAGCCCGATCGATGCGTCCACCAACTCGGTATTGCGCTGAGCCGAACGCGCGGCCGAGGTGATCCTCGAGATCTGATCCATCGCGGACGTAGTGAAGGGGTTGAGCGCGCTCTGAATGAAGTAGCGCACCGAAT
This sequence comes from Mycobacterium sp., assembly GCA_003987775.1. GTDB lineage: Bacteria > Actinomycetota > Actinomycetes > Mycobacteriales > Mycobacteriaceae > Mycobacterium. The sequence continues at coordinate 4,227 of RXJD01000098.1, read as the reverse complement.
GGCCGTCGTCGGAGATGAAAATTCCCGCGCCGCTGAAATTCTCCGCGCGACTCATGAACTGCGGCGGAACATAGAAGCCGTTCATCGACCTGGTGCGCGCGTCGCGTTTGATGCTCAACAGGAATGTGGAGGCTTCGTTCAGTCCCGTCCCGAGCTGTTTGGTCCGATCGACCAACTGCTGAACTCCCTCGGCCACCGCCGCGCTGCCCTGCGCGAGAGTGTCGGCTCCGAGCGTCATTTGCGCCACCCGGCCCCGCAGGCCATCCATGGTTCTCAATATGGTGAGGGCCACACCGAGTTGCTGCTCGAATTGCTTCATCGTCTGGGAGACGGTGTTGGGATCGGGATTCTCTCGAAAGCTCGCCGCCAGTGCCGCGACCGATGCGAGGGTGCCATCTTTGTCGGCCTGAACGAGCGACGCCAATTCCGTGCGCGAGCGGACGCATCCGGGATCGGCACTACAGACGGGGCTGGACGTCAGGGCGGGAACCATGGGATCCGCCCACCTGGCAATTTGTTGAGCGCTCGCCACTGTGGTGCTCAAATTGCTGCTCAGTGCCGCCATTCGGCCGACGATCTGTCCGGCGTTCACCAGCTGTTGGCGTGTCTGGTTTGTAGTGAGAAAAGCCTTCAATTCCTCAACTGCGGTGATGAGCCGGTCCGCCCCGGATGCGGCGCCGATCAGCTGCTCGCGCACGTGGGCAAGCGCACCGGCCAGCTGGTGACTACTTCCGGCGAGCGTGTCGAGGTCTCCGGCGCGGTTCCCGATCGTGGTCGATACGTCGCTGAGTTTGCTGCCCACTTCGCCGGTTTGAAACGACGCTTTCATTTGTTCGACCGTTTCGCCGGTAGGCCGTGTGAGGCCTCGTACTACGGCGACGTCGGGCAGCTCGCTGATCCTGCGGGCCATCTCTTCGAGGTCAGCCAGCGCAGCCGGGGTGCGTAAGTCGCGCGGCGATTGCACGAGGAGAACGGCCGGCGTCATCGTATTCATGGGAAAGTGGTGGTTGATCTGCTCGTACCCGACCACGCTGCCCACATCGCGGGGCAGGAATCTGACGTCGTCGAAGCTCAGGTGGATGAGGCTTGCAGATCCGGCCAGGACAACCAGAACCACCAGGCTGCCGGCGAGGTAGGTGACGGGTCGCCGCGCGATCGCCGTGCCCGACCGGCGCCAGAACCTGCTCGCCAATTCGCGCCGCGGATGAATCCAGCCTCGCCGGCCCGCCAGCACCAGCAATGCAGGCAGCAGCGTCACCGCCGCCAGCAGTGACACCGCGATCGCGATCGCGGTCGCCGGTCCAACGGCGGAAAAGACTTTCAGTCGGGTGAACACCATCGCCAGAAAAGTGATGGCGACTGTGGCGGCGGAAGCGACGATCACCTTGCCGATGGACAACAATGCTCGCTCGACCGCTTGGTCCGAATCGACGCCCTGCCGGACGTAGTCGTGATACCGGCTGATGAGGAAAACCGCGTAGTCCGTCCCGGCGCCGATCATCACCGCACTGATAAAGGCCACCACCTGCATATTCAGCGCCAAACCGTGGTCGGACAGAGCCGACAGCGTCCCCTGGGCGAACAGCACTGAAGCGCCGATCGTGACCACCGGCAGCAGCATCGTCACGAGGTTGCGATAAATGGTGAAAAGTATTGCGAGAACACACAATACGGTGCCGATTTCGATTACTCGGGAATCATCTTCGCCCAGCTGCTGGAAGTCGGATATGGTTGCCACCGGCCCGCTGAGGCTAGCGCTCAGGGTGGTTCCCGCGACCGAGCTTCTCACGATTTCGGCTATATGCCGGTAAGCCTGCTGTGTTTCCGCGGTGGGCCCCTCGCCCGGGAAACTGATCGGTAGGTTCCATGCCTTCTTGTCGGTGCTTTCTAATATCTGGCGGAGCGCCGGCACGGTCAGGAAGTCCTGCACCAGAACTTTGTCCTGAGTGTCTTGCCGCAAATTCTTGATGAGACCGCGATAGACGTCCTCATCACTCGGGCTGAGGCCCCGCTCATCGGTCAAGACCACCAGCAGGAGCGATCCGCCTTCTATTTCATGGAAGGCTCGCCCCATCTGCTTGCTGAGTGCTACCGAGGGCGCGTCATTCGGCAACGGCGCTTCTTGGTGTTTTACGGCCTGTAAATGTAATGACGGCAGCGTTCCGAATAATATTGCCGTTGTCACCAGCCAAAGCCCGATGATTAATGCTGGTCTCCGGATGACAAATTTGCCAATCTGATCAAAAAGTCCACCTGGCTTCGCTTGTTCGTGCGAAACGGGACGGCCAGGCATCGCGTTATCCTACGACCCTCATGCGAGGCCCGTGAAGGGGGTAATTCGGCCTGTTGACGAGGAATTATTGAGCTATTTGAGGATGTGTGGTCGCAATTGGTACCGTATTGCAGAACCCGATACGTCGCGCTCTTTGTTGCGACGTTTTTGTTTTAACCAGTATGCGGGGCGAAGACGCTTCCCGACTCGGACGTGTGCGATTGACGGGTCCGGTCAGCGGTGACGGACCACCGACCGGATGGGCTTTTGCCTGCATGTTCATCGGCCTCCGGCAAGCCCCAACGTGGCACCGGCCGCGGCAATGCATATTCGGCGACCGCGACCTTCGCAGGTCGTCCGGCCCTGGTTGGGAACCGACGATACGGGTGCACCTCACGCGAGGCGCTTATGGCATAGATGTGACAGCTTAGTCTCACTATTTCCTGTTTTGATGGCGGTTGTGCAGGTTTCTCTTCTCCCGCGAAAGGTACGGACTTACCATCAAAGAGCTGCTGGGCTGGAGGCCTTACAGGCAGAAAGGGGAACCTGTCGCGGAGTGCAGAGAGCTAGTGCGGTGTCTTAATTGCGTTTGCTGCGACAAATTGTGCGGTGCCGGATCCTGTCGATCAGCGCGCCCCGATGGTAGGGGCGAACGCGACCCGAATGGCGAATGGGTGCGGCCCAGGATGTGATCGAGTTCGATGAGATGATCCGAAGAAAAGAACGGAGTGGAGTCCATGAGCGACAGGCGCAAGGCACGGATGCTTGTCACACGCGTCGCCGGTTTGGCGGTACTGACGACGATTACGGCGTCGGGTATCGGCCCACTATCGTGTGCGTCGAATCTGCCACCGCAAATTAATGGATCCTCGATCGAAGTATCGGGTCAGCTGCTGATGCCTGGTCGTTGAGATCCGTGTGGCCGCCACCAGATCGGACGTGATCGATCAGGCAGCTTCATCCAGAACGATGGCGATGGCTTCGTCGAGGGACAGCAATCTGCCTTCGTTGGTTGCGGTCCGGTATTCGCTAGGTGAGAGCTGCTCACGTATTTGGTGTTCGCATGCTTCGTGGAATTGACCTACATTCGCCGAGACCGCGCTATCAGCGCCGACGGACCGGCTGATAGTGGCAGCTGCGGCCGTCAGGACCGCGGCACGCCATGCTTCCTTCCGGGCCGCGGCGATCCAGGCTGCCGCTTCCACGAAAGTGACGCAAGAGACGGTGTCATTCATCATCCTGGACAGTTGCAAACCTTCCCGGACTGCCTGCTCGGCGGATTCGAGTTGGCCCAGCACCATGCGGCCGAGCGCCAGGGCTGCCCAAAGGTACGTCCGGAGGATGATGTCGTGGCCGTGGGCTTCGGACAGGGCAAGGCCGTGCTCGGCGTGGGCGACCGCGGTCTGTGCGTCACCATTGGCCGCGGCCGCCCAGGTCATCACGAGTAGGGCGAAGATCCGCACCCAATATTCCCCGGTGCCGGTGAACGACTCCTGGGCCAGCGATTGCGCGAGTTCCAGCTGGCCGGTGAGCAACGCCAGGGTTGCGTCGTTGACAGTGAAGTTGGCGATCGCATTGCGGTCGGTCACGCCTGCAAGCAGTTCGCGTGCCTCGGCCTGCCGAGCGGCCAGGGAGGGGATGTCGGCCTGCAGAAACGCCAGTTCGGCCGCAGCGTTGACCGCTTGTAGTCGTTGCAGCGCGGTTGCGGTGGGTTCGGCGTCGAGCGCCTGCTCGATTCGGCGGCGCCCCTGCTGCAGTTTGCCCAGGCCGGTCCACGGGCGATACAGCCTGGTGGCCATCTGCAGCGCCACCGGCGGCGCGGCGGCCAGTGCGAACTGTAGCGCTTCGCGCAGGTTGGGGATTTCCCAGTGAAGGCGGTGGAACCAGTCGAGTTGGCGTTCGCTGTACCATTCCTGGCCGGCCTGCTGGGCCAGTTGGTGGTACCAGTCGAGGTG
>RXJD01000077.1 GCA_003987775.1 Mycobacterium sp. | reverse complement strand
TCTGGCGCATGGTGGTCAGACGGTGATGTCCGGCGTGACTGAAGCGTTGGTGGTGGATCGGTTGCCGGAGGGCGCATGGTTGACCGAGTTGGGTAGTTATCCGTTGCGGGGGGTGCCGCGTCCGGAGCGGGTGGTGCAGGTGTGCCACCAGGATTTGCGTAATGAGTTCCCGCCGCTGCGGGTGCGTACGATTGCCGCGTCGCACAACCTCCCCGTCCAGTTGACGAGTTTTGTTGGGCGCCAGTCGCAAATGACGGAGTTGCGTCAGCTCGTCAGCGCTAACCGGCTGGTGACGCTGACCGGCGCCGGTGGAGCGGGCAAGACCCGACTGGCCGTGGAACTGGCCGCGCAGCTGGCCGGCGAGTTCGCCGACGGCACTTGGTGCGTCGACCTGGCGCCGATAACCAATCCCGCCGTCGCGCCCGCGACCGTCGCGCGAACCCTGGGACTGGCCGAGCAGCAGGGACTTTCGGCAATGGACACCGTGGTGCGGTTCTTCCAGGAGCGCAAGGTTCTGATGCTGCTGGACAATTGCGAGCATCTGCTCGATGCTTGCGGCGCGATCATCGTTGAGCTGCTGGGGGCATGTTCGCGATTGACGATCCTGGCCACCAGCCGGGAGCCGCTGGCAGTGCCGGGTGAGCTCAGCTGGCGCGTGCCGTCGCTGTCTCTGGATGGTGAGGCGGTTGATCTGTTCATCGACCGAGCCAGGCTCGCTCGCCCCGATTTTGTTGTGACGGAGCCGAATCTGGTCGAGGAGATCTGCGAGCGTCTGGACGGCATGCCGCTGGCGATCGAGCTCGCCGCAGCACGGGTACGGGCACTGTCGCTGCCTCAGATCCTCGACAGCCTGCACGACAGATTCCGCCTGTTGACCGGCGGGGCGCGTACCGCGGTGCGCCGTCAGCAGACGTTGCGCGCCTCGGTCGATTGGTCACATGCGTTACTTACCGAGCCCGAGCGCGTGTTGTTCCGCCGGCTGGCGCCATTCATGGGTGGCTTCGATCTTGACGCCGCCCAGGCTGTGGGTGCTGCCAGTGAACTGGAGCGGTACCAGCTGATCGACCTTTTGAGTCTGTTGGTGGACAAGTCGCTGGTGGTCGCGATCCAGGCCGACGGCGGTACTGGAATGCGCTACCGGTTGCTGGAGACGGTGCGCCAGTACGCGCTGGAGAAGCTCGGCGAGTCCGGCGAAGCCCATGAGGTGCGTACCCGCCATCGCGACCACTTCACTGCCACCGCGCTCCAGCTGGAAGCGACAACCCAACCCTGGGATGAGCGACGATCGACGTGGGCAGAAGCCGAGGTCGCTAACCTGCGCGCCGCCTACGGATGGAGTCGGGAGAATTCGGACCATGAGGCCGCGTTGCGCCTGGTGTCCTGCTTGGCGCAGTTCTGGATAAGACGCGGCCGGGTCCGGGAAGGACTCGCCGGATTCGACGCCATCCTGACCGACGCCGGACAGGCTGAGGTCGCCGCGTCGGTGTGGGCGCGAGCGGTCGCCGAATACTGCGTGCTCGCGGGCTGGGTAGCCAGCCCGGCCAGCCTCGACCGGGCCGCTAAGGCACTGGAGATTGCTCGTGGACTCGGCGACCAGGCGCTGATCATTCGAACCGCGATCGGCTGCGGCATGGCCGCAATATACGAAGGGATCGACGCTAGACGGTACTTCGCTGAGGCCATCGAACTGGCAGCCGCTGCCGAGGACCGGTGGAGTCTGTGCCAGCTTCTCACTTACACGGCCGCGAACAGCCATTTCGCCGGTGACCCGGCCGGGACATATGACGCCGGCACGCGAGGGCTGGCGCTTGCTGATGAGCTGGGCGACCGATTGCTCGCGCAAATGTGCCGAACCTGGGTGGGTCTGGGTTTGTGGACGCTCGGACGGCTGGCCGAAGCTGGGGACGTTCTCAGTCCTTTCGCGGACGAGGGAGCGACATTCAATCCGTCCACCAAAGTTCTCGGTTCAATCGCCTATGGCATGGTGCTCGCCCATCAGGGACGGGCGGCCGAAGCGCGCGCCTTGGCGGAATCTGCCCGCCTGACCGTGGAGACGATGGGCGGTTATTACGGCTGGACCGTCTATGCCACGCTCGCTCACGCGGCTCTGGCGGGCGGCGACGCGCCAACTGCCAGGCGGGCCTGTGCGATGGGTTGGGAGTACATCACGCCGACAACCGAGATGATCACCAGGTCCATCAATCCGGCGGCAGAGGCGGCACTGGCCTGCGGTGATCTGGCCGCAGCCCGCCAATGGGCGGATGACACGGCCGCGATGGTGCCGGGCTGTCACCGAACGGTCGCGCTGACGATTCGCGCGCTGGTGGCCATCGCTCAAGGCGATCCGGAGCAGGCGGAGCGCGATGCTCAGGAAGCGCTGACGATCGCCGCGGATAATCGGGGTTACGTTCGGGTGGCCGACACGCTGGAATGCCTGGCCCGACTCGCTGTGGACAGTGGCAATCATCCTTATGCGGCGCGCCTGTTGGGCGCGGCGGACGCCTTCCGCCAGCATCTGGAACACGTCCGGTACCCGGTATATCAGGCCGATTACGACGCCGCAGTCGAGAAACTGCGAGAAGCATTGGGAACTAACGATTTCAATGCAGCCTGGGCTGAGGGTTCTGCCCTGTCCATCGAAGAGGCGATCGCTTACGCGTCACGTGGTCGCGGCGAACGCAAACGCCCGGCGAGCGGTTGGGGCTCGCTGACTCCCATGGAACTCGACGTGGTACGGCTGGTCGCGGAAGGTCTGGGCAACAAGGACATTGGCGCAAGGTTGTTCATTTCACCGCGCACGGTGCAGAGTCACCTCACCCATGTCTACGCCAAGCTCGGGTTGAGCTCCCGCGTCCAGCTGGTCCAAGAGAGCGGCCGACGCACCTGACCTGCTCCGGCAGGCGGCTAGCGCGACCCGACATCACTGGGCGACACTGGGAAGATGACGTCCAGGGCCGAGCAGGTGATGTTCAAGTTCCTCAGTCTGCACGACAAGATCTATCAGGCGACGAACGGACGGATCGGGCACCGGGTGCCGGGTATGCCACCTAATTTGCTTCTCCACACCGTGGTGCGAAGACGGGAAAAGCGCGCACCAACACGCTGACGTATGCCGAGGATGGCGACGACTATCTGGTCGTCGCGTCAAAAGGCGGCTATCCCAAAGCGCCCGGGTGGTATCACAACCTGAAGGCGAATCCCGATGTCGAGATCAACGTCGGCGCAAGGCGTTTCGCCGTCACTGCGCGCGCGGTCCTGCCGGACAGCCTTGACTACGCGCGGCTGTGGAAGCTGGTCAACAAGAACAACGCCAACCGGTATGTCGAGTACCAGAAGAAGACGTCGCGGCCGATTCCCGTGATTGTCCTGACGCCCAGGCCCTGAATCGCTCGCACCCGGCAATTGCGCCTATTGGCGGATGTTGTGGGCGCCAACGGGCGCGATGCTGGTTACCATGAGCCAACACGCAGAGATGCCGGCGCTGACCTGGGGTGAGTTAAGTGTGAGCGAGTTGCTGCCCACGGGGACGGTGACGTTGCTGCTGGCCGACGTCGAAGGCTCGACGGCGTTGTGGGAATCGCAGCCTGAACAGATGACGGCTGCGTTGGGACTGCTGAACCGAACGGTGGACGAGACCGTCGCCGCGTATGACGGCGTGCGTCCGGTCGAGCAGGGTGAGGGTGACAGCTTCGTTGCCGCTTTCGCGCGGGCGTCGGATGCGGTGGCGTGTGCCTCGGCGCTGCAGCGGGCGCCGTTGGCACCGATCCGGATTCGAATAGGGTTGCACACCGGTGAGATTCAGCTGCGCGATGAGGGCAATTACGCGGGGCCGACGATCAACCGAACGGCCCGAATCCGCGATCTGGCCCACGGCGGTCAGACGGTGATGTCCGGGGTGACCGAGTCACTCGTGGTAGACCGGTTGCCCGAGGCGGCGTGGCTGATAGACCTCGGTAGTTATCCGTTGCGGGGTGTGCCGCGACCGGAGCGGGTGGCCCAACTGTGCCATCCGGACCTACGCAACGAGTTTCCGCCACTGCGGGTTCGCACGGAGGTTGCGTCGCACAATCTCCCGGTACAGCTGACCAGTTTCGTCGGGCGCCAGTCGCAAGTGTCGGAAGTGCGGCAGCTGGTCATCGGCGACAGGTTGGTGACGCTGACCGGCGCCGGCGGCGTCGGGAAGACGCGTCTGGCCGTCGAGGTCTCCTCGCTGCTGAGTTCCGAATTCCCGGACGGCATTTGGTATGTGGATCTGGCGCCGATCACGAACGCCGCCGTCGCGCCGTTGACCGTCGCGCGGACCCTGGGGCTGCCCGATCAGCCCGGACGCTCCACGATGGAGCTGCTGGTGCGCTTTGTCGGCGAAAAAACCATGTTGCTGGTGTTGGACAATTGCGAACATCTCCTCGATGCCTGCGGAGACCTGGTGGTGGAATTGCTGGGATCCTGCCCGCGATTGACGATGCTGTCCACCAGCCGGGAGCCGCTCGGTGTGCCCGGTGAACTGACCTGGCGCGTGCCGTCACTCTCGCTCGCCGACGAGGCCGTCGAGTTGTTCGCTGAACGCGCTCGTCAAGCTCGTGCGGAATTTGTTGTCAATGAATCGAATACGGCGCTGGTGCAAGATATTTGCGAGCGGCTTGACGGCATGCCCCTGGCGATCGAACTTGCCGCGGCACGCATCCGGGCATTGTCATTGCAACAGATCGGCAGCTCCTTGCATGACAGGTTCCGGTTGCTGACGGGCGGTGCGCGCACGGCGGTGCGGCGACAGCAGACACTGCGTGCATCGGTGGACTGGTCGCACGCTTTGCTGACCGAGCCCGAGCGGGTCTTGTTTCGGCGCCTTGCCGTTTTCACCGGAGGATTCGATCTCGAGGCGGCTCAAGCGATCGGTGCCTGCAGCGAGATGGAGAGCTACCAACTTCTGGACCAGCTCAGCCTGTTGGTCGACAAATCGCTGGTGGTCGCCTTCGAAACCGGCACCGATACCGACTCAGGCATGCGCTACACATTGCTGGAGACGGTGCGTCAGTACGCGCAGGAAAAACTCGGCGAGTCAGGCGAGGCCGAACAGACGCGCACCCGGCACCGTGACTATTACACAACAACGGCAACGGAATTGGCGTCGCAGGGCCTGGCCGGCGTGGAGCGGTTACTGGCTTGGGCGCGCGCTGAAAGTGACAACCTGCGCGCGGCATTCGCATGGAGCCTGGACAGTTCCGACCGCGAGTCGGCATTGCGTCTGGCGTCGGCATTGCAGGAATTCTGGTTGCGCACAGGAGTTTTCCGAGAGGCACTGGCGGCGTTCGACGCAGTCCTGACCGAGCGGCGGCCCGAGGAGATTGCGCCGAGTGTCTGGGTGCGCGCGATTGCCGACCAGTGCACGATCGCAGGGTGGGCGGGCGCCTACGGCCACACTGACCTCGCCTACGAGGCACTGGAGGTAGCACGCAACGTCGACGACGCGGCGCTGATTGCCCGTGCGCTCGGTGCGTGCGGTATTGCGACCTTTTACAACGCCGAGGTCGCACAGAATTACTTCACCGAAGCGATCGATCTGGCCCGTGCCGCAGGCGAAGAGTGGAGCCTGTTGCCGCTTTTCAGCTACCAGGCCACCGCGGCTGTTGTCGCCGGCGAACCTCTGGCGGCGATCGCGGCGGCCGAAGCGGGACGTGATCTCGCCGACGCCCTGGGCGACGGCTTCTTCTCGCGGAACAATCGGGCCTGGCTGGGATGCGGCTTGTGGTTCCACGGAGACCTGGCCCCGGCCAGCGAGATTCTTCGCTGCGTGGTCGCGGAGGCCGAAGCGGCCGCCGATCCGTCCGCCACAATCTTCGGGCAAGTCTGCCTCAGCGGAACCCTCGCGTTCCGGGGACAGGTGGCCGCCGCACACTCCGCCGCGCAAGTCGCGCTGGCCGCGTCGGACAGTGTGGGTGGGATGACCGAGGACACGGTGAACGGGGCGTTCGCCAACGCCGCCCTTGCCGGTGGTGACGCCAAGGCGGCCATCCTGGCAGCCCGGGAAGCCCTGCGGCACACCGTTCCCGACCGCGAAGCGTTTACCCGCAGCGTCGCACCGCTGGCAGAAGCGCTCCTCGCGTGCGGTGATTTCGTCGCCGCACGGCAGTGGGCCGACGAGTGCGTCGCCATGGTGCCGGGCATTTTCAAGATGACTGCGCTGACCGTGCGCGCGTTCATCGCGCTTGCCCAGAGCGAGCCCGAGCAGGCCGAGCGCGATGCTCACGACGCGTTGACCCTGGCCGCCCGGACGCAGGGATACATGAAGGTGGCCGACATGTTGGAATGCCTGGCCCGACTTGCGGCCGACGAGGGAAATATCGCCTATGCGGCTCGTCTGTTGGGCGCGGCGCACGGCGTCCGGCAACGCAAGGAGCACACTCGTTTTCCGATGTATCAGGCCGGCTACCAAGCTGCGGTCGATACCACCCGTGAGGCGTTGGGCGACAGCGTATTCGAGCAGGTATGGGCCGAAGGTGCCGCGCTGTCCATCGAAGAAGCAATCGCATACGCGCAGCGGGGCCGCGGTGAACGGAAGCGTCCCACAAGTGGCTGGGGAGCGCTGACTCCGATGGAACTCGATGTGGCGCGCTTGGTTGCAGAAGGTCTGGGCAATAAGGACATCGGCGCGCGGTTGTTCATCTCGCCGCGGACGGTGCAGAGCCATCTCAGGCACGCCTACGCCAAGCTCGGCTTATCCTCGCGGGTGGAACTGTCCAGGGAAGTGCTGCGGCACAGCTGAGCTCGCCAACTTGTTGGCGAGCAGTCGCAAAGTCGCCCATTTCCAGGCCCAAATAGGCGATTTCGCGTCTGCTCGCGCTCACTTGCGGGCGACCACGAACCCCCGGATGATCGCCTCGACGTCGTTGCTTTCCGTGACGGCCTGTTCGGCCAGGCTGGTGATGATCAGCTGAACCAAATACCGCTGATTGTTCGGCGCCGGTCCGGTGGGCAGCACCACCCTGTTCCAGCTGCGCATCCGCGCGCCCTTGAGTTCATAGGTGCCCTGGACCATCGACGAGGGAAAGCCGTTGAAGTCGGCGGTCGAGGCGTCGAGTTGGTGAAAGCTGTCCGGCAGGTCGGCGTTGGCGTGCTTGATCGCTTCGGTGGGTTTGAATTCGCCACGCAGTTTGAACACCACCAGCATCGCCGCGGGATAGCTGTCGCCCTTGGAGATCATCACCGCTTTCGGGCTGGTCTTGGAGTCGACTGCGCGAGGTTTCCAGCCCGGCGGTGTCGGGATCGAGACGACCATGTCGGTCAGCTCACTCGGCAGCACCGGGTCACCCTGCACCCCTTCGCCTTCCAGATATTTCGACAGCGGTACCGGAGGCTCGGTGGGGGTTGCTGGGGCGCTGGTTGCCGATGACGGCGTTGTCCAGATCGACTGGTAGTCGGCTGTTTTCGGGCCGCACCCGGCCGTCAAGGTCAGTGCGGCCACCCCGGCGGCGGTCGCACACATGCGAATAAGCCGGCGCGTCACAGAATCTCGCGTACCGTGTCGATCGGCCGGGCCAACCGGGTGCCCTTCGGAGTGACCACGAACGGGCGTTCGATCAGGATGGGGTGTTCGGCCATGGCGTCCAGCAATTCGTCGTCACCGGCGTCGGCCAGGTTGAGTTCGGAGTAGAGCGACTCGCGTTTGCGCACGGCCGCTCGCACCTCGATGCCCGCGTCGCGGATCAACCGCACCAGCTCGGCGCGCGACGGCGGCGTCTTCAGGTACTGAATGACCTCAGGCTCGATGCCGTTGTCCCGCAACAAATCCAGCGTCTTGCGCGACGTGCTGCATTTGGGGTTGTGGTAGATGACGGTCTTGCCCCCCTTGCCCGTCATCTAGGCGTCCCCGTCGAACAGTCCTGTGACTGAGCCGTTTTCGAAGACCGCGCGGATGGTGCTGGCCAGCAGCGGCGCGATGGACAGCACGGTGAGCTGCGGGAAGCGCTTCTCCTCGCCGATCGGCAGGGTGTTGGTCACGATCACCTCGCGGGCGCCACACGAGGCGAGTCGCTCGGCCGCCGGGTCGGACAGCACCCCGTGGGTGGCCGCGATGATCACGTCCTTCGCGCCGTCGTTGTGCAGCAGCTTCACGGCGCCGGCGATCGTTCCACCGGTGTCGATCATGTCGTCGATCAGCACACAGGTGCGCCCGGCCACCTCGCCGACCACCCGATTGGACACCACCTGGTTGGGCACCCGCGGGTCGCGGGTCTTGTGGATGAATGCCAGCGGCACGCCGCCCAGCGCGTCGGCCCACTTCTCGGCGATGCGCACCCGGCCGGAGTCGGGGGAGACGACGACCATGTTGCCGTCGGGGTAGTTGTCCCGGATATAGCCGGTCAACAGGTTCTGCCCGCGCATGTGGTCCACGGGTCCGTCGAAGAAGCCCTGAATCTGATCGGTGTGCAGGTCGACGGTCACGATCCGGTCGGCGCCGGCGGTCTTGAGCAGGTCGGCCACCAGGCGGGCCGAAATCGGTTCGCGGCCGCGGTGCTTCTTGTCCTGGCGGGCGTAGGGGTAGAACGGCATGACCGCGGTGATCCGCTTGGCGCTGCCCCGCTTGAGCGCGTCGATCATGATCAGCTGTTCCATCAGCCACTGGTTCACCGGCATCGGGCAGGACTGCAACACGAACGCGTCGCACCCGCGCACCGACTCCTGGAAGCGCACGAAGATCTCGCCGTTGGCGAAATCCCGGGCCGTCTGAGCGGTGACGTGCACGTCGAGTTCTTTGGCGACCTGCTCCGCCAGCTCCGGGTGGGCCCGGCCGCTGAAGAGCATCAGATTTTTGCGGTTATCGGTCCAGTCGTGGCTCACCGGGCTGCCCTCGCCGTGTCGGGATCGAATGAAAAGGAACGCCCCATCGTAGCCGGGTTACCGAAAAACGAAATCACGGTGTCTCGCCGGCTTCGGAGTTGCGGATGGCCCGATCAGCGGCCTCGGCGGCCGCCGTGCCGGGCCGCTTGCGCTGCACCCAGTGCTCGATGTTGCGCTGCGGACCCGCCGACACCGCCAGCGCACCCGGTGGGACGTCTTCGCGGACGACGGTTCCCGCGCCGGTGTAGGCGCCGTCACCGACGGTTACCGGTGCGACGAACATGGTGTCCGAGCCGGTGCGCACGTGCGAACCGATCGTGGTGCGGCTCTTGCTGGTGCCGTCGTAGTTGACGAACACGCTGGACGCACCGATGTTGCTGTGTTCGCCGATGTCGGCGTCGCCGACGTACGTCAGGTGCGGCACCTTGGTCCCGGCGCCGATCGTCGCGTTCTTGGTCTCGACGAATGCGCCGAGCTTCCCCTCGGCGCCCAGCACCGTCCCCGGCCGCAGGAACGTGAAGGGACCGACCGTGGCGCCGCCGCCGACGGTCGCGGAGCTGCCGTGCGTGCGGCACACGGTGGCCTTGTCGCCGACGCTGACGTCGGCGAGCGTCGTGTCGGGCCCAATGCTGCAGTGGCCGCCGATCTGGGTGCGTCCGAGCAGCTGGGTGCCCGGGTGGATGACGGTGTCGCGGCCGATGGTCACGTCCACGTCGATCCAGGTCGTCGCCGGGTCGATGACGGTGACGCCGGCCAGCTGATGGGCGGCCACGATGCGGCGGTTGAGCTCCGCGCCCAGCTCGGCGAGCTGGACCCGGTTGTTGACGCCCGCGACCACGGCGCTGTCGTCGATGTGCTGGGCACTGACGGTGTGACCGTCGCGGCGCAGGATGGCGATGACGTCGGTGAGGTAGAGCTCCTGCTGGGCGTTGTTGGAGCTCAGCCGGCTCAGCGCGGACTTCAGTGCCGCGATGTCGAAGGCGTAGACGCCGGTGTTGACCTCGCGGATCCCGCGCTGGGACGGCGTCGCGTCGGTCTGCTCGACGATCGCCATCACTTCGTTGTCCTGGGTGCGCAGGATGCGGCCGTAGCCGTGCGGGTCGTCGAGCGTGGTGGTGAGAACCGTGACGGCCGCACCGGCCGATCTGTGCGTGGCGATCAGGTCGGCCAGGGTGTCGGCGTCGAGCAGCGGGGTGTCACCCGCGGCGACGACGACGATGCCCGCGTAGTCCTGCGGCAGCGCGGACAGGCCGCACAGCACCGCGTGGCCGGTGCCCTGCGGTTTGTCCTGCAGCGCCACGTCGATGGTGCGGCCCAGGCTGTCGGCCAGCTCGGCGACCAGCGGCGAGATGCGCTCATGGTCATGGCCCAGCACGACGACGAGATGCTGCGGCGCGAGCTTGGTCATTGCGTGCAGCGAGTGCGACAGCATGCTGCGTCCGCCCAGCGCGTGCAGCACTTTGGGGGTGTCGGACCGCATCCGGGTGCCGGGTCCGGCCGCGAGGACCAGAACCGCGGTGTCACCTCGAAACGTCATCGACTCTCCTCACGTCTTGCAGTGCCCGCCGTGCCCTCTTGGTGCGCTGACACGCCGTCAAGAGTGACATTCATATGAGGCTCGGGGCAAAAATACGCGCCGGGAAAGCCGGGTGGAAGTGGGTTGGAAGTGGGTTGGAAGTGGGGGGAAGCCCAGTCAGAGCTCCGTCGCCAGGACTCGAACCTGAACTATCTGAACCAAAATCAGAGGTGCTGCCGATTACACCACGACGGATTGCTCCTGAGACTTTAGTCGAGTCTGCGGCTACCGCTCTGAGTGTGCGTCCACTGTCGCCGGATCGCGGCTCGACCACGGTAGACGCACACGCAAAGCGGCTGGTGCACACTCGGTACCCCGATACCCTGATCGCGTGGCTGAACCACGTACTCCGCGCGCCCGGATGACCGGCAGCGAGCGCAGGCGCCAACTCATCGGCATCGCCCGGTCGCTGTTCGCCGAACGCGGCTACGAGGGCACCTCGATCGAGGAGATCGCCCAGCGGGCCAACGTATCCAAACCGGTCGTATACGAGCATTTCGGCGGCAAGGAAGGCCTCTACGCCGTCGTGGTGGACCGGGAGATGTCGGCCCTGCTGGACGGCATCACCTCGTCGCTGACCAATAACCGGTCCCGGGTCCGGGTCGAGCGGGTGGCGCTGGCGTTGCTCACCTACGTCGAGGAACGCACCGACGGCTTCCGCATCATGATCCGCGACTCCCCGGCCGCGATCAATTCGGGCACGTACTCCAGCCTGCTCAACGACGCCGTCAGCCAGGTCAGCTCCATCCTCGCCGGCGATTTCGCGCGCCGCGGGCTCGACCCCGACCTGGCGCCGCTGTACGCCCAGGCGCTGGTGGGCTCGGTCTCGATGACGGCTCAGTGGTGGCTGGACACCCGCGAACCCAAAAAGGAAGTTGTGGCCGCGCACCTGGTCAATCTGATGTGGAACGGCCTCACCCATCTGGAAGCCGACCCGCAGTTGCAGGACGAGTAGCCCCTGCGCACGCATGCAAGAACTTCGCAAGCGCCTGTTGTTGTGATCGGTAGCAGCCCGAGCCGTGTGCACTTGTGCACCAACCCGAACGAAAGGCTCATCATGCGTTCCCTGTTCCCCGCGCTGTCCAATGGCATCACCGGCCTCGCGATCACACTGCTGGTATCGGTGGGCCTGACGCTGTCGCCGCCCGCTCACGCCGACCAAGGCAACTGCCCGCGGTTGCAGGCCTGCACCACCTGGTGCCCGGGCGACCCCAACCCGGCGGGACGGCCGGTGCCGTGGGACGGCAGCGTCTGCCACGACTACTACTGGGACTCCTACGGAGTGCACGACGTGGGCACCGGAGCCTTCTACTCCTGGGCCACGATGCCCTGGTAGTCACCGGCCGGTACCTCGACGACGACGGCGGGCCGGGGGAAATGCTCGGCCGCACAGCCTTCGTCGAGTGCGTCCTCGATCACAACGGCCAGGTCGCGGGCATCACCGCTGCCGAGGCCGCTGAGGCTCAGTTCGGTGAGGATGACGCTGTGGTGGGCGCGGACGTCGGCCAGTACGGCGATCATCCGCCGGATCGCTTCGCCACACCTGGCGGGGTCGGCGATATGGCAGTGCATGCCGACCAGGTCGAGAGTGCGGTGCGCGAGCACCCACCGCACGGCGTCGGCGGCGTGATCGCCGCCCACCGTGAACCCGAACTCCTGGTCGCAGATGCCGGCACTGCGGTTCCCGTGAATGTCGACGTCCGGAATGACCTCGATGAGCACCCGCTGGTGGCGGACCAGACCGGCCAGGTAGCCGACCTCCAGCGGGTCGTCGACAACGATGCGGCCCACCCCGGCGGCCACCGCGCCACCTAGCTCGTCCAGGGACATCGCGTTGACGTGCAGGATGACGCGGCCGGGGTCGATTCCGCCGGACAGGGCGACCGCCAGTTCGCCGGACGAGCAGACGTCGACGCCGAGCCCTTCCTCGCGGACCCAGCGGGCCACCGTCGCGGTCGACAGTGACCTGCCCGCATAAACCATCTCGACCCCCCGCAACGCTTTATGGTCGCGGCGGATGCGATGCCGGAAGTCGGCTTCGTCACAAATACCCGTCATCGGCTCGATGGCACGGCCCAGAAGTCGCGGGGCTGCCCGGCCGGCCGAAGGCAGCATGTGCAGCAGAGTCATGCCTCCAAACTGCGCCGATGCCGGCTCGAATGGGTCTTTCCTTACGCTTTCTTGACGCAGCGGGGCGCAATATTGACGAAGTGCCGCGCCCTAGAATGGTGCACATCATGACCGCACCGGGGACTGCAAGCCCAGATACCCCGATCGCGGGGCTCGTCGAATTGGCGCTGACGGCGCCGACATTTCAACAGCTCATCGAGCGCGCCTCCGATCGACCCGAACACCTGCCGCTGGTCGGACCCGCCAGTGCGCGCCTCTTCGTGGCCAGTGCACTGGCCGAGCACGGAGCGTTACTGGTGGTCACCGCGACCGGCCGGGAAGCCGATGACCTGAGCGCTGAATTACGTGGGGTCTACGGCGACGCGGTCGCCGTCTTCCCGTCCTGGGAAACGCTGCCGCACGAACGGCTCTCGCCCGGCATCGACACCGTCGGCACCCGGATGATGGTGCTGCGCCGGCTGGCCCACCCCGACGATGCCCGCCTGGGCCCACCGCTGCGGGTCGTGGTGACGGCCGTCCGGTCCCTGCTGCAACCCATGGCGCCGCAACTCGGCCGGCTGGAACCGCTGGCCCTAACGGTCGGCGACGAAATTCCGTTCGAGGAGGTCGCGCAACGGCTCGTCGAGCTGGCCTACACCCGAGTCGACATGGTCGGGCGGCGCGGGGAATTCGCGGTGCGGGGCGGCATCATGGACATTTTCGCGCCGACCGCCGAGCACCCGGTGCGGATCGAATTCTGGGGTGACGAGATCACCGAGATGAGGATGTTCTCGGTCGCCGACCAGCGCTCGATCCCCGAGATCGCCGTCGACACGCTGGTCGCGGTCGCGTGTCGCGAGTTGTTGCTGACCGAGGATGTCCGGGCCCGCGCGGCCGAGCTGGCCGGGCACCATCCCGCATCGGAAAACACCGTCACCGGCAGCATCATCGACATGCTGGCCAAGCTGGCCGAAGGCATCCCGGTCGACGGCATGGAGGCGTTGCAGTCGGTGTTGCAGCCCTCGGAGGACGGGGCGCACGCCCTGCTGACCGATCAGCTGGCGGCCGGCACTCCGGTGCTGGTCTGCGACCCGGAGAAGGTGCGCACCCGGGCCGCCGACCTGATCAAGACCGGCCGGGAGTTCCTGGAAGCGTCCTGGTCGGTCGCGGCCCTGGGCACCGATGCGCCGGTCGATGTCGAACAACTCGGTGGGTCCGGCTTCGCCGAACTCGACGAGGCTCAGGAGGCGGCCCGCCGCGCCGGACATCCGTGGTGGACGCTGAGCCAGCTTTCCGACGAATCGGCGGTGGAACTGGATATCCGGTCCGCTCCGTCGGCGCGGGGGCACCAGCACGACATCGACGGCATTTTCGCGATGCTGCGCGCGCATGTGTCCACCGGCGGTTACGCCGCGATGGTGGCGCCCGGTACCGGGACCGCGCACCGGATGGTCGAGCGCCTGGCCGAGTCCGATATCGCCGCGGCAATGCTGGAACCCGGCCAGCCGCCCAAGCCCGGAGTCGTCGGTGTCCTGCGGGGGCCGTTGCACGAGGGCGTCGTCGTCCCGGGTGCCAACCTGGTCGTCATCACCGAGGCCGACCTGACCGGCAGCCGGGCCACGGCCGGTGAGGGCAAACGCCTGGCGGCCAAGCGGCGCAACACGGTCGACCCGCTGGCGCTGACCGCCGGCGATCTGGTGGTGCACGACCAGCACGGCATCGGTCGCTTCGTGGAGATGGTGGAACGCACGGTCGGCGGTGCGCGCCGCGAGTACCTGGTGCTCGAATACGCCTCGTCAAAGAGGGGCGGGGGCTCGGACAAGCTGTACGTCCCGATGGACTCGCTCGACCAGCTGTCGCGCTACGTCGGCGGACAGGCGCCCGCGCTGAGCAAACTGGGCGGCAGCGACTGGACCAACACCAAGACGAAAGCGCGCCGCGCCGTCCGCGAGATCGCCGGTGAGCTGGTGGCGCTCTACGCGAAACGACAGGCCAGCCCCGGTCACGCGTTCGCCCCGGACACGCCGTGGCAGGCCGAGATGGAGGACGCGTTCGGCTTCACCGAGACCATGGACCAGCTGACCGCGATCACCGAGGTCAAGTCCGACATGGAGAAGCCGGTCCCGATGGACCGGGTGATCTGCGGCGACGTCGGCTACGGCAAGACCGAGATCGCCGTGCGGGCGGCGTTCAAGGCGGTCCAGGACGGCAAGCAGGTCGCCGTGCTGGTGCCCACCACGCTGCTGGCCGACCAGCATTTGCAGACCTTCACCGACCGGATGGCCGGCTTCCCGGTGACGGTCAAGGGCCTGTCCCGGTTCACCGACCCGGCCGAGTCCCGCAAGGTGGTCGAGGGTATGGCCGACGGATCGGTCGACATCGTGATCGGCACCCACCGGCTGCTGCAGACCGGGGTGCGCTGGAAAGACCTCGGTCTGGTGATCGTCGACGAGGAGCAGCGGTTCGGCGTCGAGCACAAGGAACACATCAAGGCGCTGCGCAGCCACGTCGACGTGCTGACGATGAGCGCCACCCCGATCCCGCGCACGCTGGAGATGAGCCTGGCGGGCATCCGCGAGATGTCGACGATCCTGACCCCACCCGAAGAGCGCTACCCGGTGCTGACCTACGTCGGCCCGCACGACGACAAGCAGATCGCCGCGGCCCTGCGGCGGGAGCTGCTGCGCGACGGGCAGGTGTTCTACGTGCACAACCGGGTCAGCTCCATCGACCGGGCCGCTGCCCACGTTCGGGAGCTGGTGCCCGAGGCGCGGGTGGTGGTCGCACACGGGCAGATGCCCGAAGAACTGCTGGAACGCACCGTGCAGGGGTTCTGGAACCGCGAATACGACATCCTGGTCTGCACCACGATCGTGGAAACCGGCCTGGACATCTCCAACGCCAACACCCTGATCGTCGAACGCGCCGATACGTTCGGCCTCTCCCAGCTGCATCAGTTGCGTGGCCGGGTGGGCCGCAGCCGGGAGCGCGGTTACGCCTACTTCCTGTACCCGCCGAATGCGCCGCTGACCGAGACGGCCTACGACCGGTTGGCGACGATCGCCCAGAACAACGAACTGGGCGCCGGCATGGCGGTCGCGCTCAAGGACCTCGAGATCCGGGGGGCGGGCAACGTGCTCGGCGTCGAGCAGTCCGGCCACGTCGCCGGTGTCGGGTTCGACCTGTACGTGCGGCTGGTCGGCGAGGCGGTGGAGGCCTACCGGGCCGCCGCTGACGGGCAGACGGTCACCACGGCCGAGGAGCCCAAGGATGTGCGCATCGACCTGCCGGTCGATGCGCACCTGCCGCCGGACTACATCGCGAGCGACCGGCTCCGGCTGGAGGGTTACCGCCGTCTGGCCTCCGCCACCTGCGACAACGACATCGAAGCCGTCGTTGAAGAGCTGATCGACCGGTACGGCCCGCTGCCCGAGCCCGCCGAACGGCTGGTGGCGGTGGCGCGGCTGCGGTTGCTGTGCAAGGCGTCCGGGATCACCGAGGTCAGCGCCACGTCGGCGACTTCGGCGGCGGTGGTGCGGCTGACACCCATGACATTGCCGGACTCCGCCCAGGTTCGCCTGGCCCGGATGTACCCGGGCGGCCGCTACCGTGCGACGACGTCGACGGTGCAGGTTCCGATCCCGCGCGCGGGCGGGATCGGCGCCGGGCACATCCGCGATGTCGAGCTGGTGCAGATGGTCGCCGATTTGGTGACTGCGCTGGCCGGGAAACCGCAGCAAGATGTTGGTATGACGAACACGCCGGTGAAGGAGCGACGGGCCTGATGATTGTCGTTCTGGTCGACCCTCGCCGTCCGGCGCTGGTTCCGGTGGAAGCCATCGAGTTGCTGTCCGGGCCCGTGCAGTACACCGAAGAGATGCCGATCGCGGTGCCCTGGTCGCTGCCCGACGCGCACCCCGCGTACACCGGGGATGACGCGCCGGTGCTGCTGTCGTCGGACCCCAACCATCCGGCGGTCACCGCACGGCTGGCCGCCGGCGCCCGTTTGATCGCCGCCCCCGAACGTCAGCGGGGCGAGCGTCTGATCGACGCGGTCGCGATGATGGACAAGCTGCGCACCGCCGGGCCGTGGGAGAGCGAGCAAACCCACGACTCACTGCGCAGATATCTGCTGGAAGAGACTTACGAGCTGCTGGACGCGGTGCACAGCGGCAACGTCGACCAGCTCCGCGAGGAACTCGGCGACCTGCTGCTGCAGGTGCTCTTCCATTCGCGCATCGCCGAGGATGCGGCGTTGCTTCCCTTCACCATCGACGACGTTGCCGACACGCTGATGCGCAAACTGGGCAACCGGGTGCCGGGCGTGCTTGCGGGCGAGGAGATTTCGCTGCAGGACCAGCTGGCCCAGTGGGAGGAGGCCAAGGCGTCGGAGCGGTCGAAGAAGTCGCGCAACTCGGTGCTGGACGACGTTCACACCGGGCAGCCGGCATTGGCGCTGGCGCAGAAGGTCATTCAGCGGGTGTGCCAGGCCGGTCTGCCTGAAGAGTTCATTCCCGCTCAGCTCACCACCGTCAGGCTCTCACCCGACGTCGACGCGGAAAACACGCTGCGCGCAGCCGTATTGGATTTCGTGGACGTGGTCCTCGGTGTCGAGAAGGCGATCGCCGCCACCCGCCGCGGCGACAGCATCGCCGAAGAACTCGACATGACACCACTGGGCTTCGTCACCGAGGAGGAATGGCGGGCGCACTGGCCGTCGAGCGAGCCGATCGCGGACCCGGAGCCTGAATCGCCCGCGGTGGAATCGGACTCGGACGTTATCGGCGATCTGCCGGAAACGCCGAAGGAGTCGCGCCCCAAAAAGCGCAAAGGGCGCCGCTGAGGGGTTTTCGGCCAGGTTTGCGACAACTCAGAGAACCTCCACAAACAGCCAGCTCCTGGGTCGATGACCGCTACTGCGTTGTGTGCTATGCGGTTCGGCGAGCCGGGTACCGCCGCGACTCATGGGACGATGATCTAGGCCGAAAAGGGTGAGATGCCCCCAATAGGGAGATCGACAGGGAGAGTTCGTGTCGCCGAGACGCTGGTTGCGCGCGGTCGCCGTGATAGGGGCGACCGCGATGCTGTTGGCGTCCAGTTGCACGTGGCAACTCAGCCTGTTCATCCCCGAGGGCGTGCCGCCGCCGGCGGGGGACCCGGTGCCGCCCGTGGACACCCACGCCGTCGGCCGCCCCGCCGACCAACTGCGGGAGTGGGCACAGGCGCGGGCTCCGGCCCTGGAGATGCCGGTCGTCGCGCTGGAGGCCTACGCCTACGCGGCGCGCGTCGCCGAAGTGGAGAACCCGAAGTGCCATATCGCCTGGACGACGCTGGCGGGAATCGGGCAGGTGGAGAGCCATAACGGCACCTATCGCGGCGCCACGATAGCGCCCAACGGCGATGTCAGGCCGCCCATCCGGGGTGTCCGGCTCGACGGCAGCGGTGGCAACCTGCGCATTGTGGACAACGACGGTGGCCTGCTCGACGGCGACAACGGCGTGGAGCGCGCGATGGGCCCGATGCAGTTCATCTCCGAGACCTGGCGGCTCTACGGCGTCGACGCCAACAACGACGGCACTGCCAGCCCGGACAACATCGATGACGCCGCACTGTCGGCCGCAGGCTATTTATGTTGGCGCGGAAAGGATCTCGCAACGCCGCGCGGCTGGATCAATGCGTTGCGGGCCTACAACAACTCCGGGGTCTACGCGCGGGCGGTGCGGGACTGGGCGACCGCCTATGCGGCGGGGCATCCGCTGTAGAAAGATGTACCGCCGGGGGCCGCAGCAGGGCCACGAGCGCAAAGGAGAACCCAGTGCCGATTATCGAGCAGGTCGGAGCCCGCGAGATCCTCGATTCCCGCGGTAACCCGACCGTCGAGGTCGAGGTCGCGCTGATCGACGGAACATTCGCGCGTGCGGCGGTGCCTTCGGGCGCGTCGACCGGCGAGCACGAGGCGGTCGAACTGCGCGACGGCGGCGACCGCTACGGCGGCAAAGGCGTGAAGAAGGCCGTTCAGGCGGTGCTGGACGAGATCGGACCCGCCGTCATCGGGCTCAACGCCGACGACCAGCGGCTGGTCGATCAGGCGCTGGTGGACCTCGACGGCACCCCCGACAAGTCCCGCCTGGGGGCCAACGCGATCCTGGGTATCTCGCTGGCCGTGGCCAAGGCGGCGGCGGACAGTGCCGCGCTGCCGCTGTTTCGGTACCTGGGCGGACCGAACGCCCACATCCTGCCCGTGCCGATGATGAACATCCTCAACGGCGGCGCGCACGCCGACACCGGGGTCGATGTTCAGGAATTCATGGTGGCGCCCATCGGCGCCCCCAGCTTCAGCGAGTCGCTGCGCTGGGGCACCGAGGTGTACCACGCGCTGAAGTCGGTGCTGAAGAAGGAGGGGCTGTCCACCGGGTTGGGCGACGAGGGCGGATTCGCACCGGATGTGGCGGGAACCACCGCGGCGCTCGACCTGATCAGCCGGGCCATCGAGTCGGCAGGCTTCAAACTCGGAGTCGACGTCGCCCTGGCGCTTGACGTCGCGGCCACCGAGTTCTACACCGACGGCACCGGATACAGCTTCGAGGGTTCGACCCGCACCGCCGACGAGATGACGGAGTTTTACGCCGGACTGCTCAACTCGTATCCGCTGGTGTCCATCGAAGACCCGCTGTCCGAGGACGATTGGGACGGCTGGACCGCCCTGACGGCAGGTATCGGTGACCGGGTGCAGATCGTCGGCGACGACCTGTTCGTCACCAATCCCGAGCGCCTGGAAGAAGGCATCGAGCGCGGGGCGGCAAATGCGTTGCTGGTCAAGGTGAATCAGATCGGCACGCTGACCGAGACGCTGGATGCGGTGGCCCTGGCGCACCACAGCGGATACCGCACCATGATGAGTCATCGCAGCGGCGAGACCGAGGACACCACCATCGCCGACCTGGCGGTCGCGGTCGGCAGCGGCCAGATCAAGACGGGCGCGCCGGCCCGCAGCGAGCGGGTCGCCAAGTACAACCAGCTGCTGCGGATCGAAGAGGCGCTCGGCGACGCGGCCCGCTATGCCGGCGATCTGGCGTTCCCGCGGTACGCAGAGGACCCCAAGTAGCTTGTCTCCCAAGCCCGATCCGAAGCGGCGTGCCCCGGCCTCCCGGCCGGGGAAGCCGGGTGATTCGGCTCGGGCACGTCGTTCCGGCGGTGCCTCGAAGTCCTACGCCAGTCCTGTTTCGCGGCCCGTCTCGAAGCCTGCGCAGACGGCTCCCGACGAAAGCCGGTCTACCGGTTCGTTGCACGAGCACGTCGTGGACCCGATCAAGCGATCCTTCACCGAATCCGTTGAGCAGAGATCGGATCAGCGGCTGGGATTCACCGCTCGGCGGGCCGCGATCCTGGCCGCGGTCGTGTGTGTGCTGACGCTGACCATCGCCGGACCGGTGCGAACGTACTTCTCCCAGCGCACCGAGATGGCGCAACTGTCGGCGACCGAGGCCGCGCTGCGTCGCCAGATCGCGGATCTGGAACAACGCAAGGGCCAGTTGGCAGACCCCGCGTATATCGCGGCGCAGGCGCGCGAGCGCCTCGGATTCGTCAAGCCCGGAGATATTCCGTTCCAGGTCCAGCTTCCGCCTGGCACGGCGGCAACCCCGCAGCCCGGCGCGGAAGTGGGTGGCGCTCCGAAGAACGAGCCCTGGTACACCTCGCTGTGGCACACCATCGCCGACGCGCCGCACCTGCCGCCGGCGGCCGGGCCGCCTCCCGAGCCGGCACCGCCCAACCCGCCGTCGCCCGGTGGTTGATCCGGCTGACCTGGAGGCGGTAGCCCGCCAGCTGGGTCGCGAGCCTCGTGGTGTGCTGGAGATCGCCTACCGCTGCTCAGACGGTGAGCCGGGGGTGGTGAAGACCGCGCCGAAACTTCCCGACGGCACACCGTTTCCGACGTTGTACTACCTGACGCACCCGGTGCTCACCGCGGCGGCGAGCCGATTGGAGACGACCGGACTGATGCGGGATATGACCGAAAGGCTCTGCCGCAGCGAGGATTTGGCCGTCGCATACCGACGCGCGCACGAGTCCTATCTGGCCGAGCGGGACGCGATCGAGTCGTTGGGCACCACCTTCTCCGGTGGCGGTATGCCGGACCGGGTGAAATGCCTGCATGTGCTGATTGCGCACTCACTGGCCAAGGGCCCGGGTCTCAATCCCTTCGGCGACGAGGCGCTGGCGCTGCTGGCCGCGGAGTCCGGTGCGGCGGCCGCTTTGATCGGGGGGCAGTGGCTGTGACGAGACTCGCCGGTATCGACTGTGGTACCAACTCGATTCGGTTGCTGATCGCCGACGTCGAGGGGGAGCGGCTGCACGACGTGCATCGCGAGATGCGCATCGTGCGGCTCGGTCAGGGCGTCGACGCGACCGGCGAGTTCGCCCCCGAGGCGATTGCCCGGACCCGCGCGGCGCTGGTCGACTATGCCGAATTGCTTCGGACGCATGATGTCTCGCGGGTACGGATGGTCGCGACATCGGCGACTCGGGACGCCGCCAATCGTGACGTCTTCTTCGCAATGACTGCCGACGTGCTGGGCGCCGTGATTCCGGGGTCGATCGCCGAAGTGATCACCGGCGCCGAGGAGGCCGCACTGTCCTTCCGCGGCGCGGTCGGCGACTTGGACCGGGCGGATGCGCCTTTCGTGGTGGTCGACCTGGGTGGGGGGTCGACGGAAATTGTGCTCGGTGAGGCGACCGATGACATCGTGGCCAGCTACTCGGCTGACATCGGTTGTGTCCGGTTGACCGAACGGTGTCTGCATTCCGATCCGCCGGCGCCGGACGAGGTGGCGGCGGCCCGCGAGGTGGTCCGCGAGCGACTCGACGTCGCACTGCGCGCGGTACCGGTGGCCGGGGCGCGGACGTGGGTCGGGCTGGCCGGGACAATGACCACGCTGTCGGCGCTGGCGCACGGTCTGACGCGCTATGACCCTGCGGTGATTCATCTTTCGCGGGTGCCGTTGGACGATTTGATGGCGGTGTGTGACCGGCTGATCACCATGACCAGGGCGGAGCGGGCCGCGCTGGGGCCGATGCATGAGGGCCGCGTCGACGTGATCGGTGGCGGGGCGATCGTGGTTCAGGAATTGGCGCGGGAATTGCGTTCGCAGACCGGCATTTCGGAGCTGGTCGTCAGTGAACACGACATCCTGGACGGAATTGTCCTGTCGATCGCGTAGTCACGGGGCCCGGCCTCACTTCGGGCACCACCGGGCAACCAGGCCGCCGAAACCATTACGTCAAAGATAAGACAGGTCCGTCTTAATGGTGCCGGAACTGATCAAATTAAAACACCGAACATAATCTTCAGTCGCCGGGTTGTTTGCATGCTGTACGATCGGTCCTCAACATCACCGAGGCATTCTGTTGATCTGGGAAAAATTTGTGGACGAGTGCGAACAAAGGCCGTTCGCCATCGCCGACCTAGTTCGATTTATCTACCGTGCTCGTATTCTGCCATTCGCCTCGGATGGCTAGCCAAGTGGATACGGAAGACGAGGAGGCGCCAGTGTATGAATTGTCTGCTACTCGCTGGCGGGTAGGAAATTCCGGTGTGCAAGAACCGCCCGGTGCCGCGGGCCCACCTGCCGCGCAGGGCATCGGGGGGACGCCGTGATCAGGCTCTCTGATGCGGGCGCTACATTGCGGCGCGGGAGCACCCCTGTTCTGCACGATTCGATACTGGACGCGATGCGGCAGCTGCTGCTCACCCGCGATTGGTCCGCTATCACGCTGTCCGATGTCGCGCGCTCGGCGGGGATCAGCCGGCAGACCATCTACAACGAGTTCGGCTCCCGCCAGGGCCTGGCGCAGGGGTATGCGCTGCGACTGGCTGACCAGCTCGTCGACTCCGTAAAGGCCGCTCTGGACGCCAAGAGCGGCAACGTCCACGATGCCCTCTTGCATGCCTTCCGGGCATTCTTCACCGAGTCGGCGGCCGACCCTCTGGTGATCTCGCTGTTGACCGGCGTTG
Organism: Mycobacterium sp.; assembly: GCA_003987775.1. Classification (GTDB taxonomy): domain Bacteria; phylum Actinomycetota; class Actinomycetes; order Mycobacteriales; family Mycobacteriaceae; genus Mycobacterium. Next base: position 12,832 of record RXJD01000077.1, on the reverse strand, counting down.
CCAAACCAGACCTGCTGCAGCTCGTCACCACGGACAGCGCGCCCATTGTCAGCCGGGCGTCGACGCGACTGCTGATCGCGTTCGACCAGACCTGGCCGGTGGGCGCGGACGACGACGCCGGTGTCGTGACCCGGGCGATCGCCAGGCTGTGCCTGAGCTACATCTCCATGCCCCCCGAGCCCGGCCGGGACGTGGCAGCGGATCTTGCCAGGTTGATAGCCCCGCTGGTCGAGCGAACCGGGAGATAGCTCGCGGAAAGGATCGTCCGGCGCCCGTGCGATCTTTGTCGGGCATCTTTCCGGCTAGCCGGAATGGTGTTGTCCTCAGCCGGCGCATCCGTTTTTAAAAGTTACCTCAATTTCGAAAATATACTCCGAGCCCTCAGCATTGATAAGGGTAAAGTCTCGTCAATTCTCGACGTCCGGCTCGGTAATCAAGAGGTGTAATCGAATCGTCTCGCATATCCTGCAGACGGGACCGGTCATCGCACAGTAAGTTTGACAACCATGGACGATAGTCAATTTCTGACGGGTCAACGTGTCCTCGTCTGTCGCGGCAGCGATGGCGATCGCGACGGGACGATCGTGGAGGATTTCGCCGAAACCGCCGGCTACGCCGTCCGAATCGGTGACGTTCATATCGTCGACGCAAGTCGTCGCTGGGCCGTCCTCCTCGACGACGGGTCGCTGGTGTTCGTTGACACCAAGGACCTCCGAGTGCCGGGCGACGCGATCAACGATCGCGAATGCGCCTCGTCCGAGGATTAGCAATCACGATGCGGGATCTCGGAGTGCTCGATGCCATCAGGAAACCGAGAGGGATAGAGGCGGACGTGGCGGGTGCGACTCAGGCCTCGAAGCGGTAGCCCATCCCCGATTCGGTCAGCAGATGCCGGGGATGCGACGGGTCGGCCTCGAGCTTGCGCCGTAGCTGCGCCAAATAGACTCGCAGATAATGGGTTTCGGTGGCATACCCAGGACCCCACACCTCCTTGAGCAGTTCCTCGCGACCGACGAGCTTGCCTCGATTGCGAACCAGCACCTCCAGCATTCCCCACTCGGTCGGTGTCAGATGCACCTCCGCGCCGTCCTTGGTCACCTTTTTCGCTGCCAGATCGACGGTGAAAGCCGCGGTTTCGATCACCGGCTGGTCGATCTCGGAGGCCGCCGTATTGCGCCGCACCGCCGCCCGCAACCGGGCCAGAAACTCGTCCATACCAAAGGGTTTCGTCACATAGTCGTCGGCTCCGGCGTCCAGGGCCTCCACCTTGTCCGCCGAGTCGCTGCGCGCCGACAGCACGATCACCGGGGCGGAGAGCCAGCCGCGCAGGCCGGCCAGCACGTCGATCCCCGAGATGTCCGGCAGCCCGAGATCGAGGATCACCACGTCGGGGGGATGCTCGGCGGCCGCGCGCAGCGCCCCGGCGCCGGTGGACGCGGTGGTCACCTCGTATCCGCGGACCGTCAAGTTGATCTTCAGCGCCCGCAGGATGTGTGGCTCGTCGTCGATGACCAGTACGCGGGTCATGAGATCTCCTGCGGCGCGGCCAGATCCACCACCACGGTCAGCCCACCGCCGGGGGTGTCGCCGGCGGTGATCGTGCCGCCCATGGCCTCGACGAAGCCACGGGCTACCGACATGCCCAGGCCGACACCGGTGGTGTTGTCGTGGTCGCCGAGACGCTGGAAGGCCTCGAAGATCTGCTCTTCGGCCCCGTGCGGGATGCCCGGGCCCTCGTCGATGACGTTGATCAGCACCCGTTCGCCCACCCGGCCCGCATTCACCCGCACCACACACTCGGGGGCGTAGCGCAGCGCATTGTCGATCAGGTTGGCCAGCACTCGTTCCAGCAGACCGGCATCGGCCATCGCCACCGCGTCGCCGACGTCGACCTTGACGCGGTCGATCGCCGACCGGAAGAACCCGGTGGCGCCCGTGCCGATACTGACCAACGCGCGCTGCACCACTTCCTCCAGGTACACCCGGTGCAATTCGGGGTGCACCACCCCGGCGGCCAGCCGCGACGAGTCGAGCAGGTTGCCCACCAAAGCGGTCAACGAGTCGATGGACTCCTCGATGGTGGCGAGCAGCTCAGCGGTGTCCTCGGCAGAGAAGGCCACATCGCCGGACCGCAGGCTGGACACCGCAACCTTGGCCGCCGCCAACGGTGTTCGCAGGTCGTGGCTGACCGCCGACAGCAATGAGCGACGGAGTTCGTCAGCGCGCACGATCGCTTCGGTGCGGCTGGCTTCGTCGGCAAGCTCACGTTGCTTGATCAGGCCTGCCGCCTGGGTCGCGACGGCATGCAACACCCGGCGATCCCGGGCAGAAAGCCGCCGGCCACCCAGCAGCATCCAGAACTCGTCGTCCCCAACCTCGATCGCGGTGTCGGCGGAATCGACCGTGGTGCAGGCATCCTTACCGACCGCGGCGACCACCTGGCTTCGCGCACGGCCTTCGACAGTGTCTTCGCGCAACATGCTGACCGCCCGCTGCGAATAGGTTTCGCGCACCCGCTCCAGCAAGGTGTCCAAATCTGCGCCGCGCAAGACGGATCCGGCGAACAGCGTGAGCAGTTCCGCCTCCTGGGCGGCACGGCGCGCTTCGCGCGAACGTTTGGCCGCCCCGTCGACCAGCACCGCGACCGCCACCGCGATCAACAGCAGCACCAGTTCGGTCACCGCGCTGTTCGGCTCGGCGATGGTGAAGCTGTGCCGGGGCGTGATCAGGAAGTAGTTCAGCAGCAGGCCGGACAGCACTGCCGAAAGCACAGCGGGCGCAACGCCGCCCAGCAGACCCACCAACAGCACGCCGATGAAGAACAGCGCGCTTTCTCCGCCGTTGTCCAGATACCGGTCCAGCCAGGCCACCGTCACGCCGCAGATCAGCGACGGCACGATGAAAGCCGCCAGCCAGGACGCCACCCGGCGCTCCCGCCGCGACATCGGGGCAGTGCGAATTCCGCGCTTGGACTCCTCGTGGGTGACCATGTGCACGTCGATCTTGCCGGAGTGCTCGACGATGGCGGGCCCGATCCCTTCGTCGAAGATGCGTGCCCACCGGGGCCGGCGGGAGGTGCCGACCACCAGCTGGGTGGCGTTCATCTCGCGTGCGAAATCCAGCAGGGCACTGGGCACGTCGTCGCCGACGACGGTGTGCAGCGAGGCGTCAAGACTGTTTGCCAGCTCGCGGATCTTGGCCATCCGGGCTTCGGACAGGCCGGCGAGGCCGTCACCGCGCACGACGTGCACCACCATCAGTTCGGCAGTGGACTTCGACGCGATCCGAGAAGCCCTGCGCACCAGTGTCTCTGACTCCGGGCCGCCGGTGACGGCTACCACCACACGCTCGCGGGCTTCCCACATCGCGGTGATCTTGTTCTCCGCGCGGTATTTGGCCAGCGCGGTGTCGACCTGGTCGGCCAGCCATAGCAACGCCAATTCGCGCAGCGCCGTGAGGTTTCCGGGGCGGAAGTAATTGGACAGCGCCGCGTCGACTCGTTCCGGTGCGTAGACATTGCCATGAGAAAGCCTGCGCCGCAGCGCTTCCGGCGTGATATCGATGAGCTCGACCTGCGACGCCTGCCGCACGATCGAGTCCGGAATGGTCTCTTTCTGTTCGATACCGGTGATCTGGGCGACGACGTCGTTCAAGCTCTCCAGGTGCTGGATGTTCACCGTGGAGATCACCGTGATTCCGGCGTCGAGGAGCTCTTCGACATCCTGCCAGCGTTTGGCGTTCTTGCTGCCCGGCGTGTTGGTGTGGGCCAGCTCGTCGACCAGGACGACATGCGGGTGGCGCGCCAGCACGGCCGGCACGTCCAGTTCGGGGAAACTGCCGCCGCGATAGTCGATGTAGCGCGGCGGAATGGTCTCGATGCCGCGAATCAGCTCAGCGGTTTTCGCGCGTCCGTGCGTCTCGACGACGGCGGCCACCACATCGGTGCCGCGCTCCAACCGCCGGTGCGCTTCGCCGAGCATCGCGTAGGTCTTGCCGACTCCGGGTGCCGCGCCGAGGTAGATACGCAGCTCTCCGCGCTTGGCGCGGGGCTCGCCGAGGCTGACGTCGGTCACGTCAACCATCATCCCCCCGCGCCTAGCCGGTGACCGGGTATCGCCGGTCGAGTTGCAGGTTGAGTTGCAAGACGTTGACGCTGGGCTCGCCGAAGAAGCCGAGTGTGCGCCCGGTGCGGTACTGGGCCAGCACCTCCCGGACCTGATCCGGGCTGATGTGGCGGGCCCTGGCCACCCGCGGCACCTGAAGGTCGGCGTAGGCGACCGAGATGTCCGGGTCCAGTCCGCTGGCGCTGGTGGTCACCGCATCGGCCGGCACGACGGGGTTGGCGGGCGCGGCGCCGCGGATCGGCACGATCTGGCCGATGGAGTAGTCCTCGCCGGCCTTCGCGCACTCCACCCGCACTCCTTCATAGCTGGTCAGGAACGGCGCCGCCGTCGTCTGGCACGGCTCGTTGACGCTGACCACCCGGGTGGGGTGCAGGACGGCGCCGCGGGCGTCGCGCGGACCGATCACCGACAGCACCGCCCCGACACCGTCGCCGGTGCAGAACGGACGCAGCCCGGCGTCCGGCCCCAGATCCTCGGTCCGGGCCACGGCCACGCTGCGTGAGCACACCTGGGTCAGCAGGCTGGGCTTGAAACCGTCTTCGGTAGCGGCGAGGGTGTCCACGATGCTCTCCGGTCCCAGGTTGCTCGCACCGGTCGACAGCGGATCGTAACCGGCGCCGGCCGCCGACGGACGGCTCTGGAAGTACTGCGGCAGCGGGTTGCCGCGCGAGTCGGTGAACAGCTGACCGATCAGCCGGCTGCCCACCGGCTTGCCGCCGGCACTGACGATCGACCCCTCAGCCTTGTCGTGCAGCCCGGGGAGCTGCGCGACAAGCCAGATGAACAACGGGTAGGCCAGGCCGGTGATCACGGTCAGCACCAGCAGAGCGCGGGCCGCGGCCCAGTGGACGCGCAAAAAAGAGGAGAGCTTCATGTCAGGACATCCCCGGGACGAATTGGACGATCAGGTCAATCAGCTTGATTCCGATGAACGGCGCGACGATGCCCCCGAGTCCGTAGACATAGAGGTTGCGGCTCAACAGCTTCGAGGCGCTGCTCGGGGTGTAGCGCACACCGCGCAACGACAGCGGGATCAGCGCGACGATGATGATCGCGTTGAAGATCACCGCCGACAGGATGGCCGATTCCGGGCTGTGCAGCCGCATCACGTTGAGCAGGTCCAGGCCGGGGAACAGGGTGACGAACATTGCCGGGATGATCGCGAAGTATTTGGCGATGTCGTTGGCGATGGAAAATGTCGTCAGTGCGCCCCGGGTGATCAGCAGTTGCTTGCCGATTTCCACGATCTCGATCAGCTTGGTGGGGTCCGAATCGAGATCGACCATGTTGCCGGCTTCTTTGGCGGCCGACGTGCCGGTGTTCATGGCCACCCCCACATCGGCCTGGGCCAGCGCCGGCGCGTCGTTGGTGCCGTCACCGGTCATCGCGACCAGCTTGCCGCCTTCCTGCTCCCGCTTGATCAACGCGAGCTTGTCTTCCGGCGTCGCTTCGGCGAGGAAGTCGTCGACTCCGGCCTCGTCGGCAATCGCTTTGGCGGTCAACGGATTATCGCCGGTGATCATCACCGTGCGGATGCCCATCCGGCGCATCTCGTCGAAACGCTCGCGCATGCCCTGCTTGACGACGTCTTTGAGATGGATGACACCGAGGACCGATGCTTCACCGCCACGACACTCGCCGACCACCAATGGTGTGCCCCCGCCGGCCGAGACGCCGTCGACGATGACGCCGAGCTGGCTCGGCACCTTACCGCCCTGTGCGCGTACCCATTCCGCGACCGAGCTGGCCGCGCCCTTGCGCAACTGGTGATCGTCGACGTCGACACCGGACATGCGCGTCGAAGCGGAGAAGGGCACCCACTGGGCGTGCGTGAGTTCACCCGGCGTGCGTGCGCGCAAGCCGAAGCGCTCTTTGGCGAACACGACGACCGAGCGGCCCTCGGGTGTTTCGTCGGCGAGGCTGGACAGCTGCGCGGCGTCCGCCAGCTCCTCCGGCGAGACTCCGTCGACCGGGATGAAGGCGGCGGCCTGCCGGTTGCCCAGGGTGATGGTGCCGGTCTTGTCCAGCAGCAGGGTGTTGACGTCTCCGGCGGCTTCGACCGCGCGTCCGGACATCGCCAGCACGTTGCGCTGCACGAGCCGGTCCATGCCGGCGATGCCGATGGCGGACAGCAGCGCGCCGATCGTGGTGGGGATCAGGCACACCAGCAGTGACACCATCACGATGCCGGTGACACCACTTCCGTTGAGCGCCTGCGTATCTGGCACGCCGGGGTTGTCGGCCTTCGAGTAAATGGCCAGCGGCTGCAGGGTCGCGACGGCGAAGACGAAGATGATCGTCAAGGCGGCCAACAGAATGTTGAGCGCGATCTCGTTCGGTGTCTTCTGCCGGTTGGCGCCCTCTACGAGCGCGATCATGCGGTCGATGAAGCTTTCGCCGGGCTTCTGGGTGATTCTGACGATGATGCGGTCGCTCAGTACGGTGGTGCCGCCGGTAACCGCCGAACGGTCGCCGCCCGACTCCCGGATCACCGGCGCCGACTCACCGGTGATCGCCGATTCATCCACGGAGGCAATGCCTTCCACGACGTCGCCGTCGCCCGGGATCACCTGGCCGGCCTCGACGACCACGACGTCACCCTGCTGCAGCAACGGGGCGGCGACTTCTTCCTCGACCAGCGGCCGACCGGGTGCCCAGCCTTGCAGGCGCCGCGCCATGGTCTGGGTCTTGGCCTTGCGCAGCGTCTCGGCCTGGGCCTTGCCGCGGCCTTCGGCGACCGCTTCGGCCAGGTTCGCGAACAGCACCGTGAGCCACAGCCAGGCCACGATCAACCAGGCGAACCAGCTCGGGCCGGTGATGGCCAGAACGGTCGCCCAGACGGCGCCGATCTCGACGATGAACATGACCGGGTTGCGCCACAGCGTGCGCGGGTCGAGTTTGGTCAGCGCCTGCGGGGCCGACTTCCACAGCATCGCCGGGTCAAGCATGCCGCCAGGTAGCCGCTTGGTGGTCGCGGTCATCAGTGGATTCCTTCAGCGAGGGGCCCGAGCGCGAGCATGGGCAGGAACGTGAGCGCCACCAGGATCAACGTGACGCCGGCGACCATTCCGACGAACTGCGGCCGATGGGTGGGCAGCGTGCCCGCCGACTCCGGCGTGGTGCCCTGTTTCGCCAGGGAGCCCGCCAGGGCCAGCACGATGACGATGGGCAGGAACCTGCCGAAGAGCATGGCCAGGCCCAGAGCGGTGTTGTACCAGTCGGTATTGACGCTGAGCCCGGCGAACGCCGACCCGTTGTTGTTGGCTGCGGAGGTGAACGCGTACAGAATCTCCGACAGACCGTGTGGGCCGCCGTTGAGCATGCCCGCGCGTTCCCCCGGCAGTGCCATTGCTATGGCAGTGCCGGTCAGCACGATCAGCGGTGTCACCAGGAAATAGCTTGCCGCCAGCTTGATTTCGCGCGGATTGATCTTCTTGCCGAGGTACTCCGGGGTGCGGCCCACCATCAGTCCGGCGACGAAGACGGTGATCAGCGCGAGGATGAGCATGCCGTAGAGGCCCGAACCGGTGCCGCCGGGCGCGACCTCCCCGAGCTGCATGTTGAACATGGTCATCATGCCGCCGAGGCTGGTGTAGGAGTCGTGGAACGAATCGACGGCGCCGGTGGAGGTGAGTGTCGTGGCATCGGCGAACACGGCCGAGTCCGCGACGCCGAACCGCTGCTCCACACCTTCGGTGGCCGCACCGATCGCGGTGGGAACGGTGCCGTGGTGTTGCAGCTGGAACCACATCAGCAACGACACGCTGATGCCGGCCAGCGTCGTCATGACGGCCGCGATCGCGTAGCCCTGCTTTTTGCTGCCGACCATGCGCCCGAACGTGCGCGGCAGCGAGAGGCTGATGACCAGCAGCAGGAAGATCTCCAGCCAGTTCGTCCACGCGGTGGGGTTCTCGAACGGGTGCGCGGAGTTGGCGTTGTAGAAGCCGCCGCCATTGGTGCCCAGTTCCTTGATGACTTCCTGACTTGCGACCGGGCCGCCGGTGATCGTCTGCTGGGTACCGCCCAGGGTGGTGACCACCTGGTCGTGCAGGTGGAAGTTCTGGATCGCCCCGCCCGCAATGAGCGCAATCGCGCCGACCACGGCGATGGGGAGCAGAATCCGCAAGGTGCCGCGCACCAGGTCCACCCAGAAGTTGCCCAGTTCACCGGTGCGCTTACGGGCGAACCCGCGCACCAGCGCAATCGCCACCGCCATACCGACGGCCGCCGAGACGAAATTCTGTACCGTCAGGCCCGCCATCTGGACCAGGTGACCCTGCGTCGATTCGCCGGAGTAGGCCTGCCAGTTGGTGTTGGTGACGAAGCTGACCGCGGTATTCCACGCCAGCCCCGCCGTCATCTTCGTGGCGGGGTCGTGCAGGTGTAGCGGCAATCCGCCCTGCACCAGCTGGAAGGCGAACAGGAAGAGGATGCTGATCGAGGAGAACGCCAGCACGCTGCGCGCGTAGGCGCCCCAGGTCTGCTCCGAGCGGGCATCGACACCCATGAGGCGGTAGATCAGCGACTCGACCCGTGCGTCCTTCTCGGAGGAGTAGACCCGGTACATGTAGTCACCGAACGGTACGTGCACCAGTGCCAGCGCAGCGATCAGCGCGGCGAGGAAGATGATCCCCGCTGTCGTCGTGCTCACTAGAACCTCTCCGGAAACAGCAGCGCGGCAACGAGAAACAGCGCGAGGAGGACCGCCAGCACCAGGCCGACGATGTTCTGATAGCTCACAGTCGTTCGACCAACTTCTGCACCATGCCCAGCACGGCGAATACAGCCAGTGTGAGCACGACAAATGCCAGCACGCCCATCATGTCTCCGTTCGGAGCTTGTCCCGTATACGAGATGGTCTCGTCAAGTCAGCCTTCGAGCGGCGCACTCGGAGGCAAGGTCAGGGTGACGCTAACCGGCGCTGCACAGCTAGGGCCTTTGGTTGACGCTTTCCTAACGATCTCGAGGCGCGCCTTTACGGAATATTTACGGCCCCGCATTGACCTCTGTGGCGACGGTCACCGGGAGGGTCTACCGGTGCCGTTCGACGGCGTCGAGACGGCAAAATTTCGTAAAGTTTTGCCGTTTGCACGTATAGATGCTGTGCGGAATCGAGTGCTCATCGCATGCCCGGCGTACATCAGAGGGATGCACATCACGCGGCACCTGGTCGCCGAAGAGATTCAGCCACAACCGATCGGCAACATAGCCCCGACATTGCCGGCCGGGGCGCGCTTGCCTGACGGCAGCCGTTCCTGGGGGTCGTTCGACGCGGTCGTCGGCCAGTACGGCGTCCGTCACTATCGCGTGAGGATCTACCCACCCGGGACGGGTATGGGTGATCGATATGCCGCGCGCCTGTGGCAGTGCTGGCCGATAGGTGGCGCGACGTTCGTCGTGTTGGCGGAGATGCTGCTCGGTGATGTGGTGGCGTCGATTGGTGTCGTGTTCGTATTCGCTGCGGGCACCTATCTGGCCGCTGGTGCGCTTCTGTTCCTTCGGGGCGGCCCTGCCCGCGTGCCGGTCAGATCCATGGCCGTCGTGTTGATGCCCAGAACCGCTGACGTGCAAGAGTTGTGCCGCTACACCTACTGGCGAGCACTTGTCGACATGCTGACTGATGCCGACCACCGGCTGGCGGCGGGCGATATTTCTGCTGTGCGACACGAAGCGATCTGGCGAGATGCCTATGACCGTCTGGCGGAGTGGTCGTGCTCGCGAAACAGTGGCCTGCAACGTTAGGAGGTCGTCGCGCGGGGCCTGGTAATCATCGGGATACGCACGCGAAAGACCGTCTCGCCGTTGGCGGATTCGGCGCAGACCGTGCCCCGGTGCGCCTTGACGATCGAATTGACGATCGCCAGGCCCAGCCCGTGGCCGGCACCGTTGGAGCGGGCCTTGTCGGCCCGGACGAATCGCTCGAACAACCGGGGCAGCACATCGGGATCGATGTCGGGTCCATCGTCGGTGACCGTCAATTCGACGTATGGCGCGCTCGGGCCGTCCGGCCCGGACGAGTAATGGCAGGTGATACCCGTGGTGACCGTGACGTCCGGGGGAGTGTGCACCCATGCGTTGGTGAGCAGATTGCTGACCGCCTGGTGGAGACGGGCATGGTCTCCGTTGACCCACACCGGTTGCTCCGGCAGCTTCTTGACCCACTGATGCGTCGGCGCCGCCACCGCCGCGTCGTTGACCGCGTTCACCACCAGGTTGGTGAAGTCCAGGTCCTCGGTTTGCAGGTCCTGCCCTTCACCGAGGCGGGACAGCAGCAGCAATTCGTCCACCAGCGAGGCCATGCGCCGCGCTTCGGACTCGATGCGCGCCAGGGCGTATTCGGTGGTCGGGGGCAGCGCTGAAGAATCCTGACGGGTCAATTCGGCATAACCCTGAATCGCCGCCAACGGCGTGCGCAGTTCGTGGCTGGCGTCGGTGATGAATTGGCGCATCCGCAAATCGGATTCGACGCGATGTGCCAGCGCGCTGTCGACGTTGTCGAGCAGTTTGTTCAGGGTGTGCCCGACGATCCCGACCTCGTTGTCCGGGTCGGTGTCTTCCGGGCGGACGCGCACGCTGATCTTGTGGTCCTCGTCGGCAAGCGGCATGGCGGCGACCTCCGCGGCCGTGGCGGCGACCCGGCTCAGCGGGCGCAGGGCGTAGCCGACCACCCAGGCCGTCAGCGCGGCCGTGATCACCAGCGCGGTGGCAACCAGTGCGGTGGTGGTGAGTTGCTTGCGGGCGATGATCTGGTCGGCGAGGCTCAGCGACACCCCGACCACCAGACGATCGGATCCCGCGGTGCGGCTATCGACCTGGTGCGGGCCGAGGCTGCCCAGGTTCTCGATGCGGGACGGGCCATCGGTCCAAGACTGCGCTTCGATGGCGCGGACGACATCGGGCGGTGCGGGCCTCGGTTCGTACTCGGAAAAGACGGCAGAGGCAACGACTTTCCCGTCGCGCACGACCGCGATCAGGTTTCCGGGTGTCTGCCCGGTGAACTCCAGCAGGGCCTGGGAGACCGGTGGTATGCCGCGGTGAATCGAGGTGTGTTCGCCGTTGCGGTATCTGGCGTAGGCATGGGTGAACGCGTGCATGGACTCGGCGACTTCGGCATCGTTCATCGCGGTGACGTAGCCCCGCAGGGTCAGCACCGAGACGGCACCGACGGCGACCAACACGAGCGTCACCACCGTCAGAACGCCCAGCAGCAGCTGCCGTCGCAGGGAACGGGGGAGCCACCGCGGGATCTGGCGGTCCCCCGTCATGCCGGGCTCATTCCGGTGGTCGGAGCATGTATCCAATGCCACGAACGGTGTGGATCATCGGCTCTCTATCGGCGTCGATCTTCTTCCTCAAGTACGAAATGTACAGGTCGACGATGCTGGTGCGCCCGGCGAAGTCGTAGTTCCACACGCGATCGAGGATCTCGGTGCGGCTGAGTGCGCGTCGCGGGTTGCGCATCAGGAACCGCAGCAGTTCGAACTCGGTCGACGACAGCGACATCGGGGTGCCGCCGCGGGTGACCTCTCGGCTCGCCGCGTCCAGCTTGAGGTCGCCTACCTTCAGGGACTCGTCGGCGGGCGGGGCCAGATGACTCGACCGGCGCAGCAGCCCGCGCAGCCGGGCCACCAACTCCTCGAGGCTGAACGGCTTGGTCATGTAGTCGTCCGCGCCGGCGGTGAGACCGGTGACCCGGTCCATGACGGAGTCGCGCGCGGTGAGGAACAGCGTGGGGGTGTACGACTCGGATTCGCGCACCCGCTGCAGGATCTGCAGACCGTCCACGTCTGGCAGCATGATGTCGAGGACCAGCACGTCGGGGTTGATTCGGTCGAACTTGGCGATCGCCTCGCGCCCGTTGTGCGCGATCTCGACGTCCCAGCCTTCGTAGTGCAGGGCCATCTTGACCAGATTGGTCAGGGCCGGTTCGTCATCGACCAGCAACACCCGGATCGGCGAGCCGTCAGCCCGGTTAATCCGGGGCAGCTGGCCCAGGATCGCTTGTCGTGGACGTTGGCTGCGCGCATATCCCTGCATTGCGGTCATATTGGATCATTCTTTCAACCACACATTTGGTTGTCACGGTGTTCATAGACTTCTCAAATGTAATAACCCCAGGTGACCGTTACCGGATACCGGTCACGTGGGGGGCGGCTAACGGCGCGGACCCTGCCGCGGCAATTGGAGACATCCGCCAATGACGCTGGCAAACAAGCTCTTTGGTTGCTGCGACGCGCGAGGTGAAGGCCGGGTCGGCAAGCGCCGGCAAGCAACTGGGACCACCGATCGCCGGCGCGGCAGGCCTGTGCCGATTGCTGTGCGGAACGTGGTGTCAGCGGCTTGCTCGACCCCGGGTGGGCCCGGCCAGTCCGCGGGTGCGGTGATAGGCGCCTGTACCCGTGTATGGCCGGTGCCGATCGTGATCGGCGGCTGCAACGACGCGAGCCGGCAAACTCACGACCGGACGGGGAGGCATCCGGAAAACAACGTGGCCGCACACCGATGGTGTGCGGCCACGCCGTCGATCAGGCGTATGTCAGGCCCAGCTGGACCCGACGGCGCTGTCGGTCTGCGCCATGTTGCTGCCGGCGCTCTGGACCTTCTGGCCGTGGGCGTTGGCCTGCTCGTAGATCACCTGGAAGTTGCGGCCCAACTGGGCGATGAACTCCTGGCAAGCCACCGAACCGGCGCCGCCCCAGAAGTCACCG
>RXJD01000017.1 GCA_003987775.1 Mycobacterium sp. | reverse complement strand
ATCTCGGCGATGGTGGCCGCGAACACCGGCTCGTTGGCCAGCAGGTCCTTGCCCATCCCGGCCCACTGCGAACCCTGCCCGGAGAACACCCAGACGGGCCCCAGCTTGTCCTGGCCGACCGCGGGCGGGTACGGCGTTTCGCCGTCGGCCACCGCACGCAGGGCGTCTCGCAGCTCGGTGGAGGACGCGGCCAGCACCGAGGTGCGCACCGGCCGGTGACTACGCCGGCGGGCCAGCGTGTAGGCCAGGTCGGAGATCTGAAGGTCCGGGCCCTGCGCTTCGACCCAGTCCGCGAGCTGGCCGGCGGTCGTGCGCAGCGCTTCCTCGGAGCTGGCCGATACCGGGAAGATCAAGGTGCCTGCCAGCCCGGTGGCGCCCGCGTCCCCGGCCCGGGGCGCTTCCGCCGGCGCTTGCTCCAGGATGGCGTGGACGTTGGTACCCGACATGCCGTAGGACGACACCGCCGCCCGCCGGGGAACGGCCTGGTCGTCCTTGGGCCATGGCGTAACTTCTTGCGGCACAAAAAGATTGCTCTCGATCGCGGCAATCTTTTCGGGCATCGTGTTGAAGTGCAGGTTCTGCGGCACCACGCCGTGCTGAACGGCCAGCACCGCCTTCATGAGCCCCAGCGCACCGGCGGTCGACTGAGTGTGCCCGAAGTTGGTCTTCACCGACCCGAGCGCGCACGGGCCGTCGTTGCCGTAGACGGCGGCCAGGCTCTCGAACTCGACGGGGTCGCCGACCGGCGTTCCGGTCCCGTGCGCCTCGACCATGCCGACGGTGCCGGGGTCGACGTCGGCGGCGTCCAGTGCGGTGCGGTACACGGCCTCCTGGGCCTCCACCGAGGGAGTCACGATGTTGACGGTGTGACCGTCCTGGTTGGCCGCGGTGCCACGCAGCACGGCCAGAATCCGGTCGCCGTCGCGCTGGGCGTGGTCGAGGCGCTTGAGCAGCAGCACGGCCGCGCCCTCGCCGGAGACGAACCCGTCGGCCTCGACGTCGAACGCGTGGCAGCGGCCGCTGCGCGACAGCATGCCGTTGGCCGAACCCGACGCGAAGCGGCGCGGCTCGAGCATCGCGTAGACACCGCCGGCAAAGGCCAGGTCGCTCTCGCCGTCATTGATGCTGCGGAACGCCAGATGCGCGGCGAACAGACCGGAGGAGCACGCGGTGTCCACGGTGACCGACGGGCCGCGCAGGCTCAGGGCATAGGACACCCGGCCGGACGCCATGCAGGAGTTGGTGCCGGTGTTGCCGTACGGGCCTTCCAGGGTGCCGGTCTCGGCCTGCACGAACTGGTAATCGCCGTGGTTGAGGCCGATGAACACCCCGGTTTGAGTGTTGGCCAGCTGCGCCGGAGTCAGGCCGGCATGTTCCATGGCTTCCCAGGACGTTTCCAGCAGCATGCGGTGCTGGGGGTCCATCGCCACTGCTTCTTTCTCCGCGATAGCGAAGAACTCGGGGTCGAAGTCGCCGATATTGTCCACGAAGGCGCCCCACTTGCAGTGGGAGCGACCGGGCACGCCAGGCTCGGGGTCGTAGTACTCGTCGATATCCCAGCGGTCGAGCGGCACCTCGGTGACGAAATCCTCGCCCCGCAGCAGCGCCTGCCAGAGCTGTTCAGGTGAATTGATGCCCCCCGGCAACCGGCACGCCAGACCAATGACCGCAACCGGTACGCGTGTCTTATCCACGGTGGTACGTCATCTCCTTAGCCCGCGCTTCGAACCCTCTTCGGTAAAGTTCTCGTCGAACTTCGGTCCGCACTGCCCCAACCGCAGCTACGGACGCGTACACCGACCCCCAGATTTCGGCGCCAACTACATAGTTGGGCGCGTTCAGAAGCGTAACCGGTTGACTGGTCGCATGTAGAAAAATCGTGCGAACGTACAAAAATAATTCGCCAAGGTGACATCAATCACATCGGGCTGCGACCGTCGCTCGCCGCGTCGATCTGCCGCAAAATCGCAGATCAGAGCGCTAAAGCCGCGATAAGCTGTGTTATCCAGCGTGCGTTCGGTGTGACGCGGCCCGCAGTGCCTTTCCCTCCCTTGTGATGGTGAAGGGGCCTGGGCGGACGTCGGCATTCAGGTAGCTGAGCGGGTCCGGTGAGTGGCGCACGACGGTCTGCCGAGGAGCACGCGCACCGCACCGAAACCGGCATTCTGCAGTGCTGATCAGGCGGAGGCCGGCACATCCTGGGAGGCAGCGAGCCTTTCCGCGATCCGGTCAGCCAGGTCACGCACCGTGGTGATCTCGTTGGACGTCAACCGGATTCCGGTTTCCGTCTCGATGTGCGTGCGCAGTTCGAGGTTGCCCAGCGAGTCGAGTCCGTACTCCGACAGTGCCCAGTCCGGGTCGACCGCACGCCGCAGAATCAGGCTCACACCCTCGGAGATGACCCGCCGCAACTGGCCCGGCCACTCTTCGACCGGCATCTCCATGAGCTTGGCGACGAGCTTGTTGGTGCCCGAGCGGCCTTTCGCCGACTTGAACAATTCGGCGAACGGACTGCGCTGAGCGAAGGCGGTCAACCAGGGCGAGCCGATCACCGGCGCATAACCCGTGTACGCCCGGTTGTGACGCAGCAGCGCATCGAACGCGTACGCGCCTTCGTCCGGGGCGATGGCCTCGCCTTCGCTGGACTGCTCGACGAACGCCGTCGCCCGGCCGATCTCCTCCCAGGCGCCCCAGGCGATCGAAATCGCCGGCAGCCCCTGGGCGCGCCGCCACAGGGTGAAGGCGTCCAGCCAGCTGTTGGCGGCGGCGTAGGCACCCTGGCCCGGCGATCCCACCAGCGCCGCCGCCGACGAGAAGGAGCAGAACCAGTCCAGGTCATGTCCTGCGGTCGCCTCGTGCAGGTGCCAGGCGCCGTGCACCTTGGGAGCCCAGTCGCGCTGGATGAGCTCTTCGGTGATGTTGGGCAGGGTGGCGTCCTCCACGACCGCGGCCGCGTGCAGAATGCCGCGCAACGGCAGGCCCGTGGCGGTGGCCGCGGACACCAGCCGGCCGGCCGTGCCGGCCTGGGTGATGTCCCCGCATTCCACGACGACGTCCGACCCGATGGAGCGAATCAATTCGATTGTCTCCAAGGCTTTTTCGCTGGGCGTAGAGCGCGAGCTCAGCACGATGCGCCCGGCGCCGGCATCGGCCATCTTCTCGGCCAGGAACAAGCCGAGACCACCCAGGCCGCCGGTGATGATGTAGGCGCCGTCACCACGGAACACCTGCGACTGCTCGGGCGGCAACACCACGCTGCTGCGGCCCGCGTGCGGCACCTCGAGGATGAGCTTGCCGGTGTGTTCGGCCGCACCCATCACGCGGATCGCGGTCGCCGCATCGGCCAGCGGGTAACTGGTGCTCTCGGGGATCGGCAACACGCCTTCGGCGGTCGCGTTGTACACCGTGGTCAACAACTCGCGGACCGCGCCCGGGTCGGTGGCAGACAGCAAGCCGAGGTCCAGGCCGTGGAACGACAGGTTCTGCCGGAACGGGAAGAGCCCGAGCTTGGTGTCGCCGTAGATGTCACGCTTGCCGATCTCGACGAACTGTCCGCCGCGGGCCAGCAGCTTGACCCCCGCCAATTGGGCGGCGCCGAACACCGAGTTCAGCACGATGTCCACACCGTAGCCGTCGGTGTCGTGGCGGATCTGCTCGGCGAACTCGACGCTGCGCGAATCGTAAACGTGCTCGATTCCCATGGAGCGCAACAATTCTCGCCGCTGCTCGCTGCCAGCGGTGGCATAGATCTCGGCGCCGACGGCGCGCGCGATCGCGATCGCGGCCTGGCCGACACCGCCGGTCGCGGAGTGGATGAGTACCTTGTCGCCCGGCCTGATGCGGGCCAGGTCCTGCAGGCCGTACCAGGCGGTGGCCGACGCGGTGGTGATCGCGGCCGCCTGGGCATCCGTCAGGCCGTCGGGAATGGGGGTGGCCAGGCGCGCGTCACAGGTGACGAAGGTGGCCCAGCAGCCGCTGGCGGACAGGCCGCCGACGCGGTCGCCG
Organism: Mycobacterium sp.; assembly: GCA_003987775.1. Taxonomy (GTDB): domain Bacteria; phylum Actinomycetota; class Actinomycetes; order Mycobacteriales; family Mycobacteriaceae; genus Mycobacterium. The sequence continues at coordinate 2,576 of RXJD01000017.1, read as the reverse complement.
ACCTTGATGTCGGTGACGTCGGGTCCCACCGCGGTCACAACCCCGGCGAAGTCGGTACCCAACTGGGGCTGCTGCCCGTCGGCCGTCTGGTAGCGGCCGAAAGTGACCAGCACATCGGCGAAGTTGATGCTGGAGGCACCGACGGCGACCTCGATTTCGCCGGGCCCGGGTGCCACGCGCTGGAATGCGGCGAACTCCAGCGTCTGCAGGTCACCCGGGGTGCGGATCTGCAGGCGCATGCCCTGGTTCTCGTGTTCGACCACAGTGGTCCGGCGCTCGTCGGGTCCCAGCGGGGTCGGGCTCAGGCGCGCGGTGTACCACTCGTCGTGGCGCCAGGCCGTCTCGTCTTCCTCGGACTCGGTGAGCAGGAGCTGGCGGGTCACCTGCTCGGCGCCGGTGTGCTCGTCGATGTCGACGTAGGTGACCTTCAGGTGGGGGTGTTCGGCGCTGATGACGCGCAGCAGGCCGCGCAGACCGCCCTGTTCGAGATTTGCGCAATCGTCGGTCAGCACCGTCTGGGCGTTGCGGGTCACGACGTACAGGCGAGCGGTCTGGCCCTCGATGTCGGGCAGTTCACGCGCGATGCGCACGAGGTGCTCGACGTACTCCCTGCCCCGGTCGACAAAGCTGCCGGCCTCCGCGTCCGCGCTCTGCGGTGCGGTGAGAACGACAACGCCGTTGAACGCATTGGCGCTGAGCTGGTCGCGCAGGAGTCCGGCCTGCGCCTGGTGATCGTCGCGCAGCAGCCAGGAGATCGTGGCGCTGTCGGCGTCGTGCATCTTCAGGGTGTCGGTCAGCTGGGTCGCCATCATGTCGGCCGCGTCGGAAGTGCTGATCAACAACCAGTTGCCGGGCTCGGTCACGGTCTTGTCCGGCAGGTCGCGCTGCTGCCATTCGATAGTCAGCAGCCGCTCGGCCAGCACGCGGTCGCGCTCGCTTCCGGGCGCGGCGCCGGTGCCCATCTGCAGGCCGCGGACCGTCAGGAGCACGGTGCCGTGCTCGTCGAGGATGTCGATATCGGCGTTGACCCCCGAACCGTCCGGGGTCACCGTCGTCAGGCAGTAGCGGGCATGGCGGGCCGAACCGTAGGCCCGCAGTCGCCGGACCCCCAGCGGGAGCAGCAGGCCGCCACCGCCGGCGCTGGCGACGCTGGGGTGCGCGGCCACCGATTGGAAGCATGCGTCCAGCAGTGCTGGGTGCACGTTGTAGGCGCCCTGCTGGGCGCGGATCGAGCTGGGAACGGCGACCTCGGCCAGCACCGTGTCACCGGCTTCCTCGGTGACGTGCGCCGCGGTCAGGCCGCTGAAGGCCGGACCGTACTGGATGCCCCGCCCGTCGAACTCGTGGCGAAGGTCGTCGCCGTCGGCGGGGTTCGTGTGCGACGCCAGCAACGCCTCGATGTCGTGGGCGGCCGGTGCTGCGCCGGCGTCTTCGTCGGACCCGGCATGCAGCATTGCCGAGGCCCGCCGGGACCGTTCGCCGTCGTCGTTGGTCTCCACCACGAACGGAACGACACCGGGTGCCTCGACCGTCGCGGTAGCCCCGACAAGACTCACCTCGTCGAGGAGCAGCAACCGCTCGAATCGGACGTCGCGGACCTCGGCGTTGTCGCCGAGCACCGTACGGGCTGCGGCCAGTGCCATCTCGCAGTACGCGGCGCCGGGAAGCGCTGCGGCGCGGTGGATTTGGTGATCGCCCAGCCAGGGCTGCGCTTCGGTGCCGACGTCGCCCTGCCAGACGTGGCGCTCCGGCTCCTCGGGCAGGCGCACGTGCGCGCCCAGCAGCGGGTGCACTGCCACGGTGTTGGCGTGGGCGAGCCGGTCGGTGCTCTCTTCGAGCAGCAGGCGGCGGTGGGTCCACGCCGGCAGCGGTGTCTCCAGCAGATTGCCGTTCGGGTAGAGCACGGCGAAGTCCACCGCGGCGCCCGCGATGTACAGGTCGCCGACCAGGCCGCGCAGGCCGTGCGGCAGCGGTTGCTCGCGGCGCATGGCGGCCAGTGCGGCCGCCGACATGTCGATACCCCGGGCGGTCTGGTCGACGGCGTGGGTGAGCAACGGGTGCGGGGACAGCTCGGTGAAGACCCGGAAGCCGTCTTCGAGGGCGGCCTGGACCGCGGCGGCGAACCGCACGGTGTGGCGCAGGTTGTCGGCCCAGTAGTACGCGTCGAAGTAGGGCTCCTCGCGCGGGTCGAAGGAGGTCGACGAGTAATAGGGGACTGCGAGCTCCTGGCCGCTGATCTCTTCCAACGCCTCGGTCAGGTCGTCGAGGATCGGGTCGACCTGGGGGGAGTGGGAGGCCACGTCGACGGCCACCTCGCGGGCCATCACGTCGCGCTCTTCCCAGGCGGCGATCAACTCGCGGACCGCATCCGTGGCCCCGCCGATCACGGTGGACTGCGGCGAGGCGACCACCGCGACGGTCACATCGGTGATGCCGCTGCCCAGGAGCTCCGAAAAGACTTGCTGCGCGGGCAGTTCCACCGATGCCATGGCGCCGGCGCCGGCGATGCGGGTCATCAGCTTGGAGCGCCGGCAGATCACCTTGACGCCGTCTTCCAGCGACAGCGCGCCGGCGAC
>RXJD01000029.1 GCA_003987775.1 Mycobacterium sp. | reverse complement strand
GAATTCTGCGGTGGCTGCCCACCATGACACAGGGCAGCGCCCCTTGATCGCACAGGTCGACGATGTGTTGCCGAGACACGCCAAGTCGCCTGGCGACCTCGCCAGTAGTACAAAGGAGAATCTCGGCACTCATACGATCAAAGTAAGCAGTAACACCAAAAACACAACACGATTTGGGGGGTCATCCCAGGCGCCCTGGCCTTACCGGCACCCCGTCACCGACAGGCTGTGCCCTTCCTCGGCCTCAATTGTGGTGAACGTGGTGGTGGCGGCTGTCAAGGCCACGCCGCTACGCGGTCGACCAAGGTCGAGCCTTGACAGCTACCACCACCACGCACAAACCCGGCCAGTACGAGGAAGGGCCAGACCTGAAGCCCACACCCCAAGGCTTTACGCGCGGGGGTCGCGCCAATACCCCGGCAACCGGAACAGGCACGTATCCGGAGACAGCAGCTCTAGATGGGCGAGAGCGGCCTCTCGTGCACCGGCCATCCTCCACCGCTGTACCCGCCGAATGTGGTTGTCCCGCCAGTCGATTGACACGCCCCCAGACGCTACACCGATCTCATACGACAACTCGATACGGTCGAGCTCGCAGAGGAGCTGGTGGGCGCACAGGCTCTGACTCCACGGTCCGTCATAGGCGGTGGCAGGCCAACTGCCTTCATGGCGATCCAGAACCGCATCCCAGGCTGCCTGGTCCCCCACCCGCCACGCACGCACCAAGTCGAAGCCGGCCCACCGCGACGCCGAAACCGGGTCAATCTGTTCCTGAGACGATTTCACCTCCAACACGATGGAATACCATCGGGTCAGCGGGACACGCCAAAGCGGGAACGCCAGATTCGGCAATGCCGCATACGCGTCCACATATGCCGCGAAACCCCTCGGCTCCCACACATCTGGACCTTGATCAGCGATTTTCTGCCACACCCACACAGCGTGCCCTGGGCGGCCTGCAGCGACCGCCGCCAAAGCCGACGCCAATCCCTGTTCCCGCCAATCCGGATCTAACCGGCCTTCCCGAGCCGCGTCTAACGCAAATTCCAGCTCCATCAGCCGCATTCGCTCGTCGTATCGTTCACCCCTACCCGCGCTGCGTTCACGTAGATACCTCAAACCGTCAGGACCGGACACAACAGCACGGTCCATCGGCCGGGTGTACCAGGGCAGATCCGGCAACGGTAGTGGTGGTGCAGCAGGCCGTGATGCGGTGGCCGACTCCAGAACGGCGCCCAGTGATGACAATGCGGCCAGCCCAGAGCCAAACAATTCGCCCGCCTGGTTCTCACTCACGCTGTCCGCCCGCGAAACTGCTGGATCTGTTGCTCAATTGCGCTGACCATCGCCGCCACCACCGACCCGAAACCAGCTTGCACTCCGCAGTAGGCGATTTCTGCCAGCGGCGGAACGCAACCGCCCCTCCACAAGCGGACAAGTTCGACAACCCGACCCACATGGTAGAAGTGGCGATACCACACCACGCTCTGGTGATACAGATCCGAACCATCGCAATCCCGTGGCGCGCGCGAATCCGGTGACTGATGATCATCGCCATACTCGCGACAAAGCAAGTCGTCGTACAACTTCCACGACATGTCGTTGGCGGTTCCGCGCTGCACCGAGGCCAAAATATTGCCTTCACGGACAGTCGCCAAAGGCTTCCCCGTGTCATCCGGTTGACCCGCTGCCTGCAGGACCGCGGCCGTCAACTGGGCAGCCGCATAAGCAGAAACATGGCCGTTCTTAGCATCAATAGCTGAAACACGTTGCGCGAGAACGGGATCAAGAGCCGTAAGCCTGTGCTGATGCGCGCCATCCAAAGATGGCGCCGCGGGCACCAAATACAGAGCATCAATATGCTGGAATCCGGCGAAGTCCCCCACCCCGGCAGGCCTATCCGGCCGCAACTCCGTGGTCACCATCGCCGAAATCGACGCTCCGGCAACTTTTTTCCGGAAGTGCTCGAAGTGGTCCGCCAGAATCTTCGATGGCTTCTGACAGCCCATCCACCCGTGCGCCCATCCGAACGGCAACGCCGGATCAACCACCGCCAACCGCGCCGTGGCCGGCAGGAACACCGTCGCCGGTAGATAACTGCCACCCCCGAGGCTGCTGGCCACCAACACCTGCGAACCCACCGGAGTCTTGACCACACTCACCGCCCACGCAATCGGCGCCGGCCAACGCTCACATCCCCGCACCAGCCCACCCAACACCCGCTGCGCCAATAACAAGTCCGGATTAACTTCCTCCCCGAGCGCCGCCACACCAGGAGCGGACACACTCGACCCAGCACCACCAGCCACCAACGGCCCCGGAGTAGGACCGCCAGGACTCCCAGAACTTGATGGCTGCCCCGACGCTGTTGGAGCCGTCCCCGCGCCGCCACCAGCAGGAGCACCGCCAGCGCCCGCCCCCGGCGCACTGTAGGGAGCCAGCGGCGCAGCCCCACCCATCGCCGCCGGTGGCATCAACGGCGCACCACCACCCGATGGAGCCCCTCCACTGGATGAGCCGCCCGGCGCACCCCCGACACCCGCATCGCCCCCTGGCCCCGCCAACGGGACGCCCGCCGAGCCACTCCCGAACGCGGGAGCACCCCCGACCTGCTGAGCGGGCAGCCCCTGCTGCGTCACCGACTGCTGAGACACCGGAGAACCCAAATTCGACAGGGCATTCCCACCACCGGTAGCACTCATGCCCGACGCCAACCCCGACTGAAAACTTGACCCCGCATTCGACATCGCCGCTGGCGCAGATCCCGCTGAGGCGGCCGGTGCAGACGGCAACGAGGAGGCCGGCGACGTCGGCATCGACGATGCCAACCCCGACGGCGGTTTCAACCCAGACCCCAGCCCCGATATCCCCGAAGCGCCGCCACCGCCACCGCCTGCGCCCATCTGGGTGGGCGATAGGGCAGGCATCCGCCCGGTCCCAGAGACAGGCAGCGGTTGCGACCCGTTAGCAAGCGCATCCGGCGGCAAATCTGTCTGCACATCACGGGGCGGACCGCTAGCGGCGGTTGCCTCCGAAGGTAAGTCCGGAGGCAAATCACTTTGGACGTCCCGTCGTGGGGTCTGGTCGCTACCAGTGGCACCCGCGGCCAACTTTTTGCCGTCCTTTTTCCCGTCGGCGTCTGGGTCGGTCTGCTTGTCGTGATGGGGGGTGTCGTCTTTGTGGTCCTGATTGCCTTGGCCGTCGGGGTTGGCGGGTGCCTGTGGTGGGGGCGCGGTGAAGTTCACGCCGTGGATGTACTTGGCTGCAGCGTCGCCGCGGGTTGCTGTCATCCCGTCGGCCTCGGCCAGGGTAGCGGTCAGGATACCTTGTGCGGCAATGGGTTCGTTGCGCCGTATCGCCGAACTATATTGCGGTTCTTTATCTTCGATGAGGAGTCGGAGATCATTTTGCAGGCTGCGGAGTTCGGCGGCGGCATTGCGAACCGCGTTGGCCGATCGCTCATAGAGGTAAGCGTGGGTATCCCACAGATTGATGTTCGCGTCGTGTGCGCGGATCTGGGCGTCGCCGGCCTGTCCTTGCAGGGCTTGCGCCAGGCGCGGCCGGTGCACCGCCCACGAGGTGTTCGCGGCGGTGCGCAGTGTGGCGGCCTGCTGCTCATAGGCGGTCGCGACCGGGTCGAAAACCTCAGGGCTGGGCCACCGCCCCTCTTTGATCGTTGTGGCGAATGCGCTCTCGCCCCCGGAATCAGCTGTTGGCATGACGATTCACCCCTGATAACCGTGGCAGGCAGCCCATACCTGATCGTCCGCGGCGTTCGCGGCGGCCGCGGTCCAGTTGGTGGGAGGCTGCACCGCACCCCGAGCCGGTTCCCGGCTCAACGCCGCACCGTGATCCCGCATCAGCTGCAGTGATTTGGTGACCGCCGCACGGACGTCCGAATCGGCAGCGGTATTGTCGCGCAACGCATCTGCGAGGTAGTTCGCTGCGGGCACTAGATCTGCAGAGACGTTCTGCGGAGACGGAATAGCGGCATAAGCGGTAGCAAATCGCGTGCACAGATCGATCGTCTGGGCCCGCGCCGTGTCCGCTGGTGGCGGTGGCGGTGTTGATGTCGCCGCCGTCGTTGGACTGGGGCGGGAGGCGATCTGCGTTCCGACGAAAACGCCGCCCAGAGCGGCGGCGAAGACGCAGACGATGACGCCCAGGATCGTGAAGACTCGCCGTGCGCTGCCCCCCTTCTGGCGGTCGCCGGCTGGTGGATGGGGCGGGTACGGCGGGGGGTACGCCGCGGCCGGTGGCGCTGCCCAAGAACTCATGTCAGATCTCCACCGCAGCGATGTGAACGGCAGCATCATCGTCAGCCGTGCTGACGATGGTCGTGGTCGCGGTCGTCGCTCCCTCAAGCCTGGTGGCCGCTCCTTCGCGATCGGTGGCCATCACCGCGTGCTCGGCGGGCCAGGGCGCCATGGCCGTGAGAACCGCCGCCGAGGCGGCATCATTGAGACCGGCGGGTAGCTCTGGATGCGCGACCGCGCCAGGCACGCTCGCGCGCCACGCGGCCATCGCTGCTCCCAGCTCATCGACCGCCAGATACACCGCCTCGCTCATCACATCCTCCTTGTCCTGGGCTATGCAGGGAAGCCGGAACGTAGTGCCTAATCAACTGTTCACTGATTGCTTCAAATTGCTTTATTTGTTCACGTGTTGATGCACCGAAATGCTCGCGGCAGAACACATTTGGAGTCATCCTACCGCTGCTCAGGGACACAAAAACTGATTCTCGCTCAAGCATGCCGTCTGCGCTTTGTTCGTGGAGGCGTGCAGCCTTGCGGTCGGGGGGTGCGGGTTACTAGTGGCGGTCGCCAGCTCTTTTCCGGTGATGAGTTCGTAGAGAAACGCGCGGAATTCCGCAGCGGCCTGCTCGTCCTGGAAGTCGAGTTGATCGGCGCGATAGGTGCCCAATGACGCTCCGCGGATTCGATAGCGGCCGTTGGGAAGTAGAGCGGCCAGCCAGAGGCGGTCGTCCTCGGGCTCTTGGTCGACGAAGCGGGCTGGCCGAGTGCTAGTGGCGTGTCGGATCTCGAAGTCAGCGTCGGTGACGACGTCGACGATGTCGGCCACGATGAGTCGTTCTAGCTGGGTGAGAGCCCGGCCGCCACCGGCGTCGTCATAACCCAGGTACCAGTCGGTGCGGCGATGCCAGCGCTGAGCCGCGGGGCCGCTATGGCGGCATTCCTCAGCGTGGGCCAGCGTGACGCACGTATCCAGGACCGCGCCGTGGACATCAACGACGTGCCATCCGCCGGGACCAGGCTGGATGCGCCAGGTAGCAGGTGGGCTGGCGAAGTGTGCCCGGGCGGCGTCCTCGAACGCGGCGACAAGGCTCATGGCGGACCTCTCGACTAAACGAAGTAAAGACAGTCTTGACGTTATGTGTCACCCCTCAGAATGTCAAGATAGTCTTGACCGTCGTGGTGGTTGCGGTGCTAGACGCTCGGACGAGTCCGGAGTTCATGGTGAGATGGGCGGCATGGAAGAAAGCGACGCACTTGAGGAGCTGGTGCGCGCCCATAGCGACCTGGAACGTCTCACCGACGAACTCGCCGATGCACGGGAGCGGCGCCGCACGGCGGCCCAGCGCCTGATCGACGCCGGCCGCGGTACAACGTGGATTGCCGCTCAGCTCGGCGTGACCAAACAAGCCGTTGATGGGTTTGTGAAATACAAGCAGCGAAATGCCCACGCGGAGAAGTGATTAGGGGTGTTCCGGTGATCAGCCACGACGAGTTGGAAACGACCATCGCGGCCGTGTACGACACGCAGTTGCCGATCCCGCCGTGGTGGCCGGCCAAAGATCGTCACACGTTCATCGATGAGATGGCCGGGCAAGCGGCTTGCGCGGTGATGACCGAGCTAGACGACATCGTTGACCGCATCGTCGGCCACGCCGATCCGGCAACCACTTCCGATGCCATCGCCGCGGCGGTCACCGCCGAGCAACATGCTCTGCTCGCCGAAGTGCGCACGACCGTGCTCTATGACCTGACTGAGGCTATCGCCGACAAGAGCGCAGGTCTTATCGCCGAAGCTGTGTTCGAGCATTCCCGCCGTCGTCGCACGCTGAGCGACGTTCGGCTTCAGTGACGGGCAACGCACCCGTTCACGGCTGCTCATCGCAGTCCGACGTGTCCAGTTGGTCGAGGTGTTCGCAGTTGGGAGCATTTTGCTAGCTGCGCTAGCACGGCTAGCTAGCAGCCGTGCTGGGTGAGGTAGGCATCGAGCGCTTGGTCGGTGATGGAGGCGATGCTGATGGTGCGATCGCCGGTTTCGTAACGGAGTTTGTCGACGGCTTTTCCCAGACGGGCTTTGGTGGAAGGCCGGATTCTGACGTTGTGCTGCTCGGTTAGTCGCTCGGCCCCTCCCCCGGCCTGTGCGGCTGACGGTTGCAATGGGGCGCTCGGCGCAGGTCCGGGTGGCGCAGCCGGGGGGGTGAGAACCGTAGGCCGGTCCGGGATGGCGTCGGCGGGATGGCTGATGGTGCGAGTGATGGCCGGCTTTCGGGCGGTGCTCATGCATTGGCTCCGATCGTGATGCCGAGTTCGTCGAGCAGGTCGTCGTAGGCGACTTGCAGGCTCAGTGCGCGGCCGCCTTTGAATTTGTGCATAGGTACTTCGGCGCTGTGGGCGTCTTGGCGGGCGCCGAGGTCGGGTATGACGGTGCGGGCCACCAGGTCGCCGTAGGCTTCGCGCAGCTCGCGCTCGCGGTCGATGTGCTCGCCCTTGTTCTGTCGGCGGGAGATGATGATCTTGGCCAGTTCCAGGCGCGGGTTGGGCCGGAGTTTGACCTTCTGGACGGTGGTTTCCAGCCGCGTGACGCCTTTGACGGAATCTTTCGTCGGCTCGGTGATCGCGTACACACTGTCGACGGTGAGCAAGACCGCGAATAGCAGTTTGCCCAGGCTAGGCGGACAGTCGAACAGCACCGCGTCATAGGGCGAGAGGTCCAGGCCTTCGAAAGCAACGTCAAGGCGGAACACGAGATCGGACGCACCGCTGGATTCGGCGTTGGACAGGTCAAGGTGGGACGGGATGAGGTCAATGCCGTTCCAATCGGTGGCCACGACCGCATCGATGGCCGATCCGGCTTCGGTGCGGTCCATGAGGTCAGCGGTGGTGAGCTGTCCGTCATCGGTGTAAATGCCGAGGCCTTCGGTGGCATTGGCCTGGGGGTCCATGTCGACGATCAGAGCGCGGCCGCCGCGGTGACTGATGGCGCTAGCCAGGCCGAGAGTGGTGGCGGTCTTTCCGACGCCGCCTTTCTGATTGGCCAGGGCATGCCGTTTGGGCTGCATGATGTGCATTCCTCCGCAGTTTGAGATAGCTCCAATAGCTCCAATAGCTACGGTCGCTAGGCATGCTAGCCTAGCGACCGTAGCTACGCTAGCAGTGCTAGCAATATGCTATGCCACCTGCGTGTCGAGCACGTGGTGTGCGGTGATCAGGAACTATCTGACGCTATGTCACGGCACCTCAATCGCATGATCTACATCGATGACTCCGGGCATCCCCAGTCCGGGATGGTCGTGTACGGCTGGGTCGAGTTCAGCCCGGATCATTGGGGGTCGGTGCTTCGGTGCTGGCTGGATTCGCGAAAAATGCTGTGGCGTGAGTACCGAGTGGCCATCCAACAGGAGCTGCATACGACCGAGTACGTGAACGGGCGCGGCCGGATCTCAAAGAATATCCCCGACCGGCACGTACACAACGGGACCGAGTTCTGGAAAGACTTCGGCCGGGAGGTGGCCGTGCACTGCCTGGACACGCTGCGGTGTTCTGAGGGCCTCGTGGTCGGTGCTGTCTACCGCAGAGATGACCCTGCTCGCCTTGCCGAAACGAAAAGGGAGCTCTACCGCGATTTGATCATGCGGTTTGAGGGCGAACTGGCCACCACCGACTCACTCGGTGTAGTTGTCATGGACGGGGATGGCAGCGACAGCAGTTACCGGAGCACGCATCGTCAGCTGAAGTTGGATGAACGCCGCATCATCGAAGATGCGATTCATCTCGACTCGAAGTCGTCGCAACTTGTGCAGATGGCCGATCTGGTGGCGTGGAGCGCGTACGCGACGGTCGACCGTCACCCGCGGAATGAGTTTGCGTGGGAGTGGTATGAGAAATACCTGGCCGAGCGGGATCCGAAGAGGCAGCCGATTGAACTTGCCCCTAGAAACAGCTAGACCCCCTTATCCACAGGTGCGGGGGGGTCTGCACGGACCACAATACACCGACTCAAGCATCTTTATCTACATGCTTGAGTCGGTGTAACGCGGTAGGTAGCGGAATCAGGGGCCCCGGCCCCCCGTGCCTGTGGCCGCTTCAGCCCTTCGGCGGGAACGGGTCCTTCTTGCCGACCGTGTCGGTGTTGCGGATCTGGTTGTTGTCCTTGCGGTGGTCTCGAACCTCGCCGCCGCCGCTGCGTTCGGCAAAACCCCGCGCGGCGTCGTGCGCCTCAGCCTGGGTCCCGTAGCGTCCAGCAGCTCTGTCGGCTCCCGCACGTTTGGCGCTCCAGTCACCTGAATCTCTGTCGTACTGCACGTCGTAGTCAGCCACGGCGTCCCTTCCTGTCGATGTGGGTTGATTTGTTGGCCAATTCAGTTCCGCAGGAGCGGTTTTCGGTCAGGAAGCTTGTTGCTGTTCGTGTTCGATCTCGTCGACCAGGCTGCGCAGGGTGCGCGTGCCAAGCTTGTGGACATCGTCGCTGAGGTAGTGCTGGTTGACGCGGTCACGAAGTCCGATCGCCTCGGTGAGGCGGTCGATTTCCATCGCCCCGCGCCATTGTGGCGGCCGGCGAAGCGTCTCGGCCATTTCGTTGGACCGGGAGTGCAGATAGTGCGCCCACCGGTTGTCGAGGGGTCCGGTCACGCTGTTGCGACACGATCCGATACGGCACCCGACGCGGGTGCGGATGTCGGTGTGGTTCAACAGTTGTTGTGCAGCTTTGGCCGATACGGTGGCCGCGAGCCGGGACAGGTAGATGCCGCCGGCCGCGCCGCCGCTTTGCTTCTTGTCCGGGTCGGGCTCCTTGCGGAGGCGGGCGATCGTTTGGGCGTGGTTGACCTTTTCGAGCATCCCAAGCCCGACTGAGTAGGAGTCGGCGTGACCCATGGCCACCGCGGCACGACCGATGTTGCCCGACAGCCCCAGCGTGACGGTCAGGTCGTGTTCCCGGAACTGGTCGAGAACCCGAAAGACATTTCGGATCTTGCGGATACCTTCGTCGTCGCCCCCCAGAGGGGAGAAGCGGATCTCAATGTCGCTGATCCCTGCGCCGGCGTACTCGGCGGCGAGATCGGCGGCAAAATTGGTTCCCAGACGACCTAAAGCGGTAGTCGAGACGGTGATCACGGCCCGGGTGGGCTTGTCCTTGCCGATGGCCAGGCGGGTGCGTTCGGCGAGGTCGACGTTCAGTCCTGCGGTGCGTTCGTTGGTGACGTAGAAGTGCGGGGCCGTGACGTGGGTGACCAGCGCCGGGTGCTTGTCCACCGTGAGGTCTACCAGCGCGGCGCGTGCCGCTTGATCCTCGGCGAGAGCATCGATGTTGTAGGGCTGGCCGGTCCACAGGGGGAGCTTGTCGATGCCGAAGGCCGCTTCGGCGAGCCGCTCAGCGGCAGGCTCCCAGTACACCCGCACGCCCGACTCCACGGCAGCTGCCGCCGCAGCAGTCTGGTGACGTGCAGCTTTGATGTCCAGGGTGATGGAGTCGGTACCGGCGTGCTCACGCGACAGGAAGTCTTCGACCTGCTTGTGGTCGTTGGGTCCGAGCCGAAACTGAATGCCCATCGTGTGAAACGTCCTCTCGCCCACAGGCGTTGTTTCATGACAGAATACATGACATAGATACAGACAAAAGGAAGACAGGCTGACAACATGGGAGCTAATGCGCTCGCCTCGACCGTGTCGAGTGCGATCGAGCGCCTGGGACTGACCTACGAGGAAGTCGGCGACATCGTCGACGCCTCGGCGCGCTCGGTGGCGCGCTGGACCTCGGGACAGGTCGTCCCACAACGACTCAACAAACAACGACTCATCGAACTGGCCTACGTCGCCGACGCCCTGGCCGAAGTCCTTCCCCGAGACCAGGCCAACATCTGGATGTTCTCCCCGAATCGGCTACTGGCACACGCCAAGCCCGCCGACCTAGTACGTGACGGCGAATATCAGCGCGTCTTGGCTCTCATCGACGCCATGGCCGAAGGGATCTTCGTGTGAGCGATGGGCTCGACGAGGAGCTGGTGCAGCGCATCGACGCGCGCGGCACCAGCCAGTGGTCGGGCACGTGCGCTCGCTACACCGGTGCCCACCGTGACCCCTTGTCAGGGGAAGGGGCACGCAGATTCGGCGGCAGGTGGAATCCGCCCGGACTTTTCTCGGCGATCTACCTGGCCAATTCCGCGCAAGCGTGCATGGTCGAAGTGGAACGCGCTGCGGACGCGGCGTCGACGACCCCGGACAAGATGCTCAAAGCCGCCTACCGACTGCACACCATCGAGGCCACCGATCTGGCGGTCCTGGATCTCACCACCCCCGAAGCCCGTGACGCGGTGGGCCTCGAGGACGACGACATCTATGGCGAGGACTGGTCAGCCTGCCAAGCCGTGGGCCATGCTGCGTGGTTCCTGCACGTGCAAGGCATCCTGGTGCCCGCTGCCGGGGGAGTGGGCCTGGTGATCACCGCCTACGAGCTTATCTGTAATCGCTTTGGGGGTGTGTAGGACTGTTACCCGCGTGCGTTTGGGGGTCGGTTTCCTTTGTTGGGGACAGTGTTATCTGTAGTGGTGTCACCGACGTGTTGTGGGTTCGTGGCGGGAACCGGATCGGCCGGCTGGGCGTCTAAACGGGGTATGGATGCTGAGGAGCGCGAAGCCTTTGTGAATGATGGGTTGGATCCGGACGACACGAGCGTTGTTGCCGCGACTGATTTGGTGCGGTGGGAGTTGTCGTTGCTTCTCGGTCAGGACGATTGACTGCTGAGCTCGTCGGCGAGGGCCTGGACGCGGGTGTTGATGTCGTCGCGGATGATTCGCATGCGCTGGATGCCGTCGATACCGCGTAGGGAGGGTTCGTCGGTATCCCAGCGTTGAATGCGGGTGCCGGGGTGGTCGGCGAGGTGGGCTTGGCTGCCGACGATGATAACCAGGTCGGCATCGTCGATCATCTGGTCGGTCAGTTGGGTGGGCTGATGGTAGGTGATGTCGACGCCAACTTCGGCCAGCACCTGCGCTGAGAGAGCGTTGACCGCGGTCTTGGCGTGCGTGCCGGCCGAGGCGATGTGGATGTTGGGTGCGGAGAGGTGGCGCATGAGTCCGGCGGCCATGACGGATTTTCCGGCGTTACTTACGCAGACGAACAACACAGATATGTCAGCCATAATGGTTGTGTCCCTTGGGGTTTTCGTCGGCTAGTTGGTGACGGGCACGTTGAGTTGGGCCAGCAGCTGGTGGATGCGTTGGTCGATCTGGTCGCGGATCGGGCGGACAGCGTCGAGGCCTTGGCGGGCCGGGTCGGGCAGTTCCCAGTTTTCGTAGCGTTTTCCGGGGAAGATCGGGCAGGCGTCGCCGCAGCCCATGGTGATGACGACGTCGGCGGCTTGCACGATTTCGTCGGTCCAGGGTTTGGGGTATTCGCCGGTGATGTCGATGCCGACTTCACGCATGGCTTCGATGGCGGCGGGGTTGATCTCGTTGCCGGGTTCGGATCCGCCCGACCAGGCGAGCGCGTTGTCGCCGGCGTAGTGGGTGAAGAACCCGAGTGCCATTTGGGAGCGGCCGGCGTTGTGGGTGCAGAGGAACAGCACGGTGGGTTTGCCGTCGCTGATCTTGCCTTCGACCCGTGCGAGGGCGTGCAGGCGTTGGCGGGCGAATCGTTCGGCCAGCAGGGGCAGGAAGTTGGCAATGGTGGCGCGGCTGGCGAATTGGTCATACGAGGAGCCGAGATACCGTTCGATGGTTTCGGTGCCGAACGTGTCGGCGAACTCAGATTCCAGCCGGGTGGCGGCAGTTTTCAGCGCGAGTTGTTGGTCGATGGAAAGGTCACCGCGTAGCTGATGGGTCACGGGGCTGTCGGTCATGGTCGATCATTCCGTTCTCGTCGAGCCGGTGGTGGGCACGTGTTGGGAGGTGTGATGGTGGAACCGTTTCCGCAGGGCTAGCGAGACATAGACCAGGGCGACCAGTACCGGAACCTCGATGAGTGGGCCGACCACCCCGGCCAGGGCTTGGCCGGAGGTGGCCCCGTAGGTGGCTATCGCCACCGCGATGGCGAGTTCGAAGTTGTTGCCGGCGGCGGTGAATGCCAGCGTTGTTGTGCGCTCGTAGCCGAGATCCAGCAGCGTGCCGAGCAGGTAGCCCCCGCCCCACATGATCGCGAAGTAGGCCAACAATGGGAGGGCGATGCGGGCTACGTCCCACGGTTGGTGGGTGATCTGATCGCCTTGCAGGGCAAAGAGAATCACGATGGTGAACAGCAGCCCGTAGAGCGCCCACGGCCCGATCCGCGGCAGGAACTTCGACTCATACCACTGGCGGCCCTTCGTCTTTTCTCCGAGGCGCCGCGAGAGGTAGCCGGCGGCCAGTGGGATGCCGAGGAAGATGAGCACGGATTTGGCGATCTGCCAGGGTGAGGTGTCGATGGTGGTTTGTTGCAGGCCGAGCCAGCCGGGCAGCACCGTGAGGTAGAACCAGCCCAGCACGGCGAACATGATGACCTGGAAGATCGAGTTCAAGGCGACCAGGACGGCGGCGGCTTCACGGTCGCCGCAGGCCAGGTCGTTCCAGATGATGACCATGGCGATGCAGCGGGCCAGGCCGACGATGATCAGGCCGGTGCGGTATTCGGGCAGATCCGGTAGCAGCAGCCAGGCCAGGGCGAACATCAGCGCCGGGCCGAGCACCCAGTTCAACACCAGTGAGGAGAGCAGCAGTTTGCGGTCGCCGGTGACGGTGTCGAGGCGGTCGTAGCGGACTTTAGCCAGCACCGGATACATCATGATCAACAACCCGAGCGCGATCGGCAGTGAAATGCCGTCGATCTGAACCTTGTCCAGCGCGCTGTTCAGGCCGGGGATCCAGCGCCCCAGCAGCAGCCCGGCGACCATCGCCGCGCCGATCCAGACCGGCAGGAACCGATCCAGGGTGGAGAGCTTGCCGACCGGTGTCGACGTCGTGGCGGTGTCGGTCATGCCGGCACCCCAGCCGAGGTGCCGAGCAGGACGGTCAGGCTGGCCAGCGCGTCGGGCACGACCGCGTAGTACACCCACGACGCTCGACGCTCCGATGTCAGCAGGCCGGCGTCGCGCAGGACTTTGAGGTGATGGCTCACCGTGGGCTGGGAGACCTCCACCCCGACCGAGATGTCACAGACGCAGGCCTCGCCGCCGGCGTGGCTGGCGATCGCCGAAAACAGCTGCAGCCGCACCGGATCGGCCAGGGCTTTGAGCTTGACCACCATATCGATGGCCTCAGCTGCTGTGAGGGGTTCGCGCAGCAGGGCCCCGGGTGGGCAGCACGTCTCGTCGTCGACCTGGACCGGTGATTTCGACATACATCAATATTGATACTCATCGAATCCATCGTCAAGTCGGGTGGTCGATCGCGGAGGGCCCACCATCATGGCGATGGTGGGCCCTTGGTGCCGCGAGTTGGGTCAGCAGCAGGACGTGGTCTTGGCCGTTTCAGGCTCGGCCTCTGCGGCAGCGGTGCCGCCACAGCAGACGCCACCACCCTGGTCAGCCTCGCCGCCGGCGAGCAGCTGGGGACTGGTGCCGAACGTCTCGGAGTCGGCCAGCACGGTGTAGACCTCCCATTTCTCGCCGGCCGGGCCGGTGACCCAGACCTTGTCCTGGGTGGCAAAACAACAGGTGGTGCCGATCTCCTCGTCGGTGAACAGGCCTTCGCCGGTCAGTCGGGCGATCTCGGCGTGCACCTTCTCGCTGGACTCGACCTCGACACCGAGGTGGTTGATGGTGCCGCCCTTGCCGGGGTTTTCCAGCAGCACCAGCTTCAGTGCCGGCTCGGTCACCGCGAAGTTGGCGTAGCCGGGCTTCACCTTGGCCGGGGAAATGCCAAACAGTTTGGTGTAGAACGTGATCGCCTCGTCGAGATCGTCGACGTTGAGCGCTAACTGAACACGGGACATGATCCACCTCCACTGAGGATGAGACATATATCGAACTGACGCGTCCCGCTCAGAATGCCACCTTTTCGATATATGTCAAGAATTGTGGCAGGATGGTTGTCATGCCCAAAGCGTTGCCCGTGATCGACATGTCCGCCCCGGTGTGCTGCGCCCCGGTGGCCGCCGGGCCGCTCAGCGACGCCGATGCCCTGGAGGTGGCGATGCGGCTGAAGGCGCTGGCCGACCCGGTACGGGTGAAGATCATGTCGCTGATGTTCAGTTCGCGCCCCGGGGGGGAGACCAGCGCGCATCTGGCCGCGGTGCTCGATCTGGCCGAATCCACCGTGAGTCATCACTTCGGGCAGCTGCGTAAGGCCGGGCTGGTGATCTCCGATCGGCGCGGCATGAACGTTTTTCACCGGGTGAAACCCGAAGCCCTGCAAGCCCTGTGCGTGGTGCTCGACCCGAACTGCTGCACGTAGCCCAAGGGGCGCTGTCGGGGTTGCTTTCGAGGGGTGCGGTCACCGTGGTGAATAGCCCCGCGGCGGGCCGTCACGAGTGGCGCGGCGAAGGGTCGGCGCAGTCGGCCGAGCAGAACCACCAATCCCGGCCGCCGTGGTGGCGGTGAGCGGGTGCGGTCGCCGGGTCGATACGCATGCCGCAGACCGGGTCACGCGGATAACGGGCCGCGGCCAGCGCGATCCGGTGCAGCGGGACCGCGGTGGTGATATTGCGCAGCACCGGCGCACCGATCGGTGTGGTGGGCAACCCGATCCCGGTGGCCGCCGGCACGATCGCGTCGGTCAGCACCGCGTCGCCGGAGCCGGCCAGGGCGGTGATGCGGGCGGCGATATTGACCGCATGCCCAAAGAAATCGCCGCCGCGGCCGATGGCGGGCCCGTGGTGGATGCCGGCCCGTATCGGCAGAAATCCGTCGGCAGCGGCCACCCGGTCGGCCAGGACGGTGATCGTGGCCATCATCTGGCTGGGGGTGGCGGCGGCCAGCATGACCGCATCCCCAATCGTCTTCACCACCTGCACCCCGGGCCCGAGGGCGGCGTGGGCGAGGTCGGCCAGCCGCGCCGCCAACTGGGCGGCCTCCCGATCGCCGCAGGCCTCGGTGAGCACGCTGTAGCCGGCCAAGTCGACGAAGGCCACCGTCACCTCCACCGTGGTGAAGTCAATGGTGGTGTCGGGCAACATCATTGGCCCCGCATCATCTGACGATCGCGGATGCGGCCGATCCACGGCAGGAAGCGGCCCACCGTAGCGGCGTAATCGGTGTAGGCGCGGCCATGGACCCGGCGCAGATAGGGTTCCTCCACCCCACGCACCTGCACCTCGATCCCTACGACCGCGATCACCAGCCCGGCGATCGCCACCAGGTTGCCCACCATCAGCGCCAGGCCGATCAAGGTGACCAGCAGCGCGGTGAAGATCGGGTTGCGCACCAGCGCGAACGGGCCGGTGGTGACCAGCTCGGTGGTTTCGGTGTCGTCGACCCCGATCCGCCACGACGCCCCCAACCCCAACTGCGCGACCAAGGTCAGCACGATCCCGCCGGCCACCACCACGACCCCGAACCCCTGCACCCATCCGCGGTCGAAAACGCCCAGGGCAGACAGGCCGGCCAGGGCGGCGGCCGGTGCCCCGACCCCCACCAGCAGATACCCCACATCGGCGACCGCCAGCGCCCACCACTCCAGCGTCGGCTCGGGGCGCCAACCGCGCCGGTTGCCGCTGTCACCGGTGCGGGCCAGCTGAATCCGGCGCCGCCACGCCCCGATCACCAGCATCAACACCACAAACAAGCCCAGCGCCGCATAGGCCATCGCGCACGCCCCCTTCCCGGCCGGCTTGACCAAACCCACCCCGGCATCGTTGCTTGGCGATGTTGCCCGGCTTGACCGATCAATGATGTGTGACGCTATCATCGTCGTGTGGCGATGAAAAGTGGTGTGGTCGAGGCCCCGGTGTGCGGGAGCTTGGATGCGGCGACGGCGTTGTTTCACAGCCTGTCCGATGGCACCCGGTTGGCGATCCTGCGGCGGCTGGCCGTGGGTGAGGCCCGGGTGGTGGATCTGACCGGCGAGCTGGGGTTGGCGCAGTCGACGGTGTCGGCGCATCTGGCCTGCCTGCGCGACTGCGGCCTGGTCGATTACCGGCCGCAGGGCCGGGCCTCGGTGTACCGGCTGGCCCGCCCGGAGCTGTTGGAGATGTTTCGCGCCGCCGAAGCGGTGCTGGAGGCCACCGGCAACGCGGTCGCGTTGTGCCCCAACTACGGCCACCCCACCACGCGGAAGAAGGCAACACGATGAGCGAAGCGTGCGGCTGCGGCAACGACCGCGACGAGGACGAACGCGAACCCGAACGGCTCTGGGAGGTCAGCGAACTACGCGCCGCCGCCGCGGCCGGGGTGCTGCTGCTGGCCGGCTACGTCGTGGGCTGGACCGACGGGCCGCGGCCGATCGAAATCGGCCTGTACGCGCTGGCGTTGGCGATCGGGGCTGCGACGTTCGTGCCCTCGACCGTGCGGCGGCTGGCCAAAGGCCAGATCGGGGTCGGCACGCTGATGACGATCGCCGCGGTCGGCGCGGTGATCCTCGGCGAGGTCGGCGAGGCCGCCATGCTGGCGTTCCTGTTCTCGATCAGCGAGGGGCTGGAAGAATACTCACTGGCCCGCACCCGCCGCGGCCTGCGCGCATTGCTGTCACTGGTGCCCGATCAGGCCACCGTCCTGCGCGACGGCACCGAAACGGTCGTTGCGCCCAACGAGTTGCGGGTCGGCGATCGGATGCTGGTCAAACCCGGCGAACGGGTCGCCACCGACGGCACCATCGTGTCGGGGCGCACCGCACTGGATGTTTCGGCGATCACCGGCGAATCCGTACCGGTGGAAGCCGGGCCCGGCGGTGAGGTGTTCGCCGGGTCGATCAACGGCACCGGCGTGCTGGAGGTCGAGGTCACCAGCACCGCCGCGGATAACTCCCTGGCCCGCATCGTGGCCATCGTGGAAGCCGAACAATCCCGTAAAGGTGAAGCCCAGCGCCTGGCCGACCGCATCGCCAAACCCCTCGTCCCGGCCATCATGATCGCCGCCGCCGCGATCGCTGCCATCGGGTCAATCCTGGGTGATCCGGTGGTGTGGATCGAACGCGCCCTGGTGGTACTGGTCGCCGCGTCGCCGTGCGCGCTGGCGATTTCGGTGCCGGTCACCGTGGTCGCGGCGATCGGCGCGGCCAGCAAGCTCGGTGTCCTGGTCAAAGGCGGCGCCGCGCTGGAAGCCCTCGGCGCGGTGCGCACCATCGCCCTGGATAAGACCGGCACCCTGACCGCCAACAAACCCACCGTCATCGACGTGGCCACCACCAACGGGGCCACCCGCGAACAGGTGCTCGACGTGGCGGCCGGGTTGGAGGCGCGCAGCGAACATCCCCTGGCCGCAGCGATCCTCGCCGCCACCGATGGCCCGGTCCGCCCGGCCGAGGATGTCGAAGCGGTCACCGGCGCCGGGCTCACCGGCCACCGTGACGGCCGCCGGCTGCGGCTCGGGAGACCCGGCTGGCTCGATGCCGGCCCGCTGGCCGACCAGGTCGCCGCGATGCAGGCCGGCGGCGCCACCGCGGTCCTCGTCGAAGACCACGACCACCTGATCGGCGCGATCGCGGTGCGTGACGAACTGCGCCCCGAAGCCGCCCACGTCGTCGCGGCGCTGCGCCGCGGCGGCTATCGGGTGGCGATGTTGACCGGCGACAACCCAGCGACCGCGACCGCCCTCGCTGAACAGGTCGGGATCGACACCGTGCATGCCGACCTGCGACCCGAAGACAAAGCCGCCCTGATCGCTCAACTGCGCCAACAACAATCGACCGCCATGGTCGGTGACGGCGTCAACGACGCTCCCGCCCTGGCGACTGCCGACCTGGGCATCGCCATGGGGGCGATGGGCACCGACGTGGCCATCGAAACCGCCGACGTCGCCCTCATGGGCGAAGACCTGCGCCACCTCACCCAAGCCCTCGATCACGCCCGCCGGGCCCGGCGCATCATGCTGCAAAACGTCGGACTCTCCTTGGGCTTGATCACCGTACTCATCCCGCTGGCCCTCACCGGAATATTGGGGTTGGCCGCCGTCGTCGCGGTGCACGAACTCGCCGAGATCGTCGTCATCGCCAACGGCGTCCGCGCTGGGCGCACCAAACCCCTCGACGAGGAGATCGCTGCCGCCCAGCCGGCCACCGCACCAGCGCCAACCGCAACGATCCGTTGACCGTCGCGCCCGAACACCGAAAAGATGGTGGTCAGGTGCTGTGGTGGGGTGCTGCCCCGGTCGAGCACGGCGTGCCAGCGTGCCTGGCCATGCAGGGTTGCATTCCGTACCTAGGTACAGGTTTATCGTCGAGCTATGGCGTTCGATGAACCCCCCGGCTGGGTGCCCGAGTCGTGTTCGTTACCGACGGCCGAGCAACCGCTGCGGGTGGCCGAGTTCGACCGGTTGTTCGGTCAAGCAGTGCTGGGTTGGGACCGACCCAGTGCCACCCGGTTGGACCTGGCCCTGGCCGCCGATGCCGAGGACGACGCCCGTGACCTGGCCGCGCGTGAAGTCGGCTGCTGCTCGTTCTTCGGCTTCGAGTTCGACTCGGACGGGTCGAATGTGGTCATGCGCATCGAGGTGCCGCCGTCGCGGGCCGAGGTGCTTGATGCCGTGACCGAGCGGGTCGCAGCAGCTGTGCGGGGCCCACGGTGAACGGGACGGGATTGCGCAGCGGGCAGGTCGCGGCCGCGGCGGGGGTGAACATTGACACGCTGCGCTATTACGAGCGCCGCGGTCTGCTGCGTGAGCCGCAACGGTCGCTGGGTGGGCATCGGCTGTATCCGCCGGAAACGGTCACCATGATGCGGGTGATCAAAGCCGCCCAGCGTTTGGGCTTCACCCTCGACGAAGTCGCCGAATTGTTGGCCGCCACCCGCCTCGGTGGCCGTTCTGATGTGGGGCTGCAGGCACGGGCCGCGGCCAAGCTGGCCGAGGTCGACGAGAAATTGGTCGAGCTGACCGCGGTGCGCGACACGCTGCGCGCCGCGCTGGCCGCCGGCTGTGACGATCTCCTGGCATGCGTCGAGAGTCCTTGCTGCCCACTGCCATTCACTACCGGGAACGATAGCGCGATGGGAGGTGGCACCCAGGGGTGCTGCAGCCCCTCAACGTCGGGCCCGATCGCCTAGGGTCACCGATCATGGTGGTGCGTTCAATCCTGTTATTCGTGCTGGCCGCGGTAGCCGAGATCGGCGGTGCGTGGCTGGTATGGCAAGGCGTCCGCGAACAACGCGGCTGGCTGTGGGCCGGGCTGGGAGTGATCGCGCTCGGCGTCTACGGGTTTGTCGCTACCCTGCAGCCCGACGCTCACTTCGGCCGGATTCTGGCGGCCTACGGTGGGGTGTTCGTCGCGGGATCGCTGGTCTGGGGCATGGCGCTGGATGGGTTTCGGCCCGATCGCTGGGATGTGATCGGGGCCCTGGTCTGCATGGCCGGGGTGGCGGTGATCATGTACGCACCCCGCGCACACTGACACCCTCTTCACGAGGCGGTGAGGCTGTGATCGAGTTCCTGCCGGACACGACCGGCAATGTCGTCGGGATCAGTTTTCGCGGCAAGCTGTACCGAGGGAGCTACCGCGACGTGCTCGCGCCGCGCATCGAGTCGTTGTTGGAGCGCTTCGCGTCACTGCGGGTGTTGATCCTCATCGACGAATCGTTTAGGGGCTGGAGTGTTCCCGCGGCGTGGGCCAACACGGTTTTCGACGTCAAGCACCGACGGGACTTCGACAAGATCGCCATGGTGGGTGCCCCGACATGGGAGGAATGGTGCGTAAAAGCACCCGCTACGTTGCTGCTGCGCGGCGAACTGCGGACTTTCCCCCGCAGTCAACTCAACCAGGCATGGGAGTGGCTGCACTCATAGCCACCCGTTCGTCGATTCGTCGACTCGGCCACTGCCTCACCTCAGACGACAGTCGACCGACGACGATTGCGGTTCCGCAGACGGGATCGTCGAACTGAGCTCTTCCAGAAATGGCTCGACGACACCAGGCAACGTCGAACGTCAATCCGCGGCATCCGGCGACGTGGGTGAACCATCCGGTGTGGCAGCCAATTTCGCTCGCACCGGCCGCTGCCACCTCGTCAGCGGGTTGCTCGGCAATCGCCGAACTCACCCACCAGCCGCCCTGGCCGAGCAGCAGCGACAACTCCCACCGCACAACAGCAACCGCCATCACCACCTGCTCGTCATCCGGATCAACACCCTCATCCACGAGCGCCGGGCGCTCCTCAGCATCCACACCCCATCGGACAGCCAACCCGCCGCTCCGGTTGCCGACCAGACCCGCACGGCAACGGTGACGCCACTACACATCCCCGCCACCCACGGCGGTCACCAGCGAGAACGTTGACTCGCGCCCGACCGCCGACCGAGAGTTCGAAAACACCGGCAACCGACCATCAAGGACATCCCTACAGATAACACTGTCGCTCACGATCAGAACCAATCCCTTACCCCGTCAGCGACAGTCAAGGACACCGCAATACGGCCAACAGGTAACCCCGCTCCTGTTTTGCCGGGCGCAGCTCGACCATTTCGCCGGGGTTGGGCTGCCGGTGTCATCCTTGCCGGGCGGTGCCGTGCTCACCGGTGGCGCCCAGGCGGTGGATTTCACCGTGGGCGGCGGCCAGGTCGTGTTTGAGCTGTTTGATTTCGGCTTTGAGTGCGCTGATGGTGGTTTCGTAGCCGCGTTTTTGGGTGCGCAGCTGTTCACGCAGCGCTGCGGTGACACTCGAGGGCGTCGCGGCGTTGTCGGGGGCCGCGGTGCTCAGCCGTGGCGCAGGAGTGTTGGCGGCGGCTTTGACCTCGGCCAGCAGGTCGGCGTGGTTGTAGATGGTCTTGCGGGAGACATCGGCGTAGCGGGCCAGGGCGTTGGGGTTGATGGTCAGGCCTTTGCGTTGCATTTCGCGCAGCGCCTTTTTGATCTTGGCGCGGGCTTGGTTGCGGCTCTTGGTCGAAGCACGGCGCAGCCCGTCGAGGGAACGGGGCATACTCACCGCCCGCCGGGGCGTGGGCGCGGTTGGCCGGCCTTGTCGAGAGCCGACTGGTGTGCCCCGCGGGTCTGGATCTGCAGCAGCGGCAACCGAGGCGCGGTCCCCGCGCCGGCCACCGATCCCTGCCCTGGTGTCTGCCCGGGTGTGTTGAGGCGATCGATGATGGCCTGCAGCGAGGCGATTTCGCGGCGCCGCTCGATGATCCAGATGTTGTCGTCGGTCAGCTCGCGTCCGGCGCGTGCCCGGTACTGCTCACGGCGGGTGGCGATCAGTGCTTCGGTGGCGGCCAATTGCGCACGCAACTCGCCCAGATGCGTGGCGTCGGTGGCGAAATGCCCGCACGATAGACAGGCGTTGCCCTTGTCGCAGGTCTTCAGCGGCGGCAGCAGACACACCCCGTTGGGTAGCACCCGGTCGGTGCGCGCGGCCAGCTGAGTCATCTCGTAGATGTCGTGCGGGGCGATATCCACCTCGGCGCCATGTGCACCGATCTTTTTGTGCTTGAGGAATTCTGCTTCGGCGGTGGCTGCCAGGGTGGCCGCATACCGGGCGGTCATCTCCGGGCTCTTATGCCCGAGGTAGCGCTGAACGACGTGAAACGGGACGCCGTCGTTGAGTAGCTCGGTGGCCCGGGTATGGCGCAGCCGATGGGTTTGGGTGAACCGCAGCGGCCGGCCCGCGTGATCGGTCATCGAGTGCATTGCGTCGAGCTTTTCCAGCATCGTGCGGTAGGTGGTGTAGGGCCGCGGCCGCTGGCCGCGGTATTGGTTTTTCAGCCCCAGAAACAGATACCGCGGATTCAGTTGCGGGTAGGTGGCTTTGAGCCAGTCTTGCTGTTCGGTGATGATGTCGACGACGGCCTGCTCCACCAGGATGGTCGGGATGACCCCGTCGACTTTGGTCTGCTGAAAGCGCAGCCGGGCCACGAACGCCGCACTGTCGGGTTGGCTGCCCACGGGACGGTCGTGTCCGGGAATCGCCTCAAGCGGGTCGTGGTCGAGCATGAGGATTTCGGAGGCGCGCCGCCCGGTCAGCGCTTGCAGCAGCCACACCCGCGCGGCCTGCGGATCGCCCAGGCCCGGCAGGACGGTCAGATTCCCATCCGCCCGGGTCAGCACCACCTTGGCCTTGGCATCGGCGGCCAGCACGTCCAGGTAGGTCAGCATGCGCTGCAGATCCCCGGTCGAATACCAAGTCAGGTCGCGTTCACCGCGGCGCCGGCGCGGAGCGTTCAGCGGCGACCACAACGCGGTGTGGGTCAGCGTGGCTTGGCGCCACCGGGGGTTGCCGGTGGCGGTGGCCGCTTCGGCGGCGTGATCGTGCATGAACGTGTAGAACGCCTGGGTTTGGGCTTGCAGGCTGGCCACGGTGCCCGCGGTCAAACGGTGCGAGTGGGTGGCGGCCTGCGGGGAGCGCAGATACTCCAGGTAATCGACGAACACCTGCCGCAACCGATCGGGATCGGTACTGAACAGGGGGTCGTCGAGGTGGCCGTGGCTGCGGGTGAACCGGCCCAGCTGCGATCCCAGATTGCGGCACCGGTCGGTGACCGAGGACCAGGTCAGCAGATCGTAGGTCAAGGCGCTGCGCAGCCAGAACCGCAATCCTTCACGCAGCCAGGCCGGTTCGATGCCGCGCAGCCGGACCGTCTTGTCGTGGCTGGGTTCATGATCGCGTTGCGGAATCCGCGGATCAGCACGCAGATCCCAGATGTCATGCGACCACCACGGGGCCTCGGTGCAGCGCACCGCCACGCTCAGGTGCAGATGCTCGATCAGGTGGCCGATGTTGCGCCGCGAACCGGCCGAGGGCAACCGGTGGTTGCGCCGTTCAAACACCAGCGTGGCCTGCCGCATCATCTCGGTCGGGTCCAGCTCAGCGACGCTGACCGGCGAAGACCCGGTGCGACTGGTGTGCTCGGCGATTGCGCCCGGCAGCGCGCGGGCCAGCCAGCCCAGCAGCGACGGCTCGATCTTGCGCAGCTGTTGATCCCAGCACAGCCACACCCACCAGGCGATCTCCTGGCCGAAACGCACCGGCGCACCCATCGGTGTGTAGTCGCGTTCGGTCTCGGCGTATTCGGGGCGGCGGTACTGGCTTGCGAAGACGAACACCTCGTCAAACGGGGCGGTGGCGATCCGGTAGACCGAGCGCCGCCACGGTGTGGGAACCCGAGCCCACTGCGCTTCCCACGGGTGCGCGGCCCCCAGCGGTCCCGCCCCGGTCACCGCCGCCGGCGGATCAGTCGGAGGAATCATGGTGCACGCCTTTCCATCCGGCCACGTAGTTGCGCCACTGAGCCAGGGTGCGCATCTCGGCGTCCTCGGTGACCCACCCGTAGGTCGACAGCGTGGTCTGAATGTCGGCATGACCCAGCCGGCGCATCACCACATGCGGCGGGGCGCCCGAGAGCAGCAGCGCGGTGGCATGGGTGTGGCGCAGCCAGTGCGGCGTCCACTGCCGCGGCAGCGCAGGGCACCGATAGGTCAGGGAATCGACTTTGGCGTAGACGGTTTCGGGTCGCGTCGGGGCGAACCGCTGGCCACGGACCAGGTTGACGAACACAAAATGGGTGTCCAGATCCGGCACCACCAGATCGGCCCCGCGGTCCACCAGATGCCACACATATGCCGAATACAGTGCCTCCAGGTCATCCCCGATATAGATCCGGCGGGCCCGCAGCGTCTTACCGCGCACCCCGCGCGGATGGTCCTGGCGCGCGGCCACATCGATAAACGGTGTGCCCCCGGCGCCGATATGAAAATCCTGGTGCCGCAACGACAACGCCTCACCCAGGCGCATCCCGGTCTCGGCCAGCACCGCGAACAGCAACCGGTCCCGCAACCCCGAGTCCGGCCCCGACCACTGCTGCCCACTCTGGGTGGCGCAGCCGTCGAGGATCGCGCTGACCTGGGCGGGCAACAACACCGGTGTCGCCGCCCGGTTGCCGCGGCGCACCGTGTAGACCGGTCGGTCCTTGACCCGCGGCGACCCCACCCCGGCCAGCATCGGCACATACCGTGACCGGGAGCGCTTGCCGCGACTGATGAACAGCCGCTGATACGGCCCAGCCAGGCCGTGCGCATCGGCATGGAAGCGATAGCACGCCAGCACCGCCGCCGCCCGCAACTGCGTGCTCGCCGGACTCAGCCAGCCTTGCGGTGCTCCGATGCGCGCGGTGCCCGGCAGATCGCCGGTGCGCAGATAAGCCAGAAACTGGCCGAACAATCCCGTGGAGATCTCACGCCAATCCGTGCCGGTGTGTTCCAACACCGTCCACCACGCCGCCAACCCGGCCGCATACGCCTTGACGGTGTTCGGCGAGGCCTCATCATCGCGCAGAAACTGCAAGAACTCCTCAGCCGCCCTGACCGGCAGGCCATCGGCGCCCAGCACCGTGTAGGTGTCGGGCCGATCGGTCAGAGCAACCCGCTGTGTGCGTGACATCCCCCCGACCGCCCCCGACCGCTTCTCTAGGCCTGCCGGCGGGCCCGTTCAAACGGCACCACGATCTGCCCACCATCACCGGGCCCCTCGCCGTCGCCATCACCGGCACTCTTGACCCGGGCCACCCGAAGCCGAGCCCGCCCCGGGGCGTCACGCTGACCGGCCAACACATCGGCCATCAGATCCGCCGGGAAAATCAGGTTGTGCGCCATCAACGCCTCGGCCGACGCGGTGCCATAGCAGGCCTCGATCCATTTGCGCAGCAACCGCGGCCGCTCCGGCTTACGCGCATCCCAACCCGGCTCGGTCTTACCCCACGTGTGCCCGGTATCGGTGTTGATCCTGGTATACAGCTGCTTCTGCAATGTCTCCGCCCGCGCATTGTCGATCAGCTTCGACTCGCGCAAGTGCAAAATCAACGCCCCCAACGAGATCCGCCACTTCAACTTCACATCGACCAAATCGTTCAAAGTCGGGGCCACCGGAATCTCCGGTGCGATCGCCTCGGCCGGCGCCAACAACTCCGAGGCGAACCGGGAGGCCTCACGCTCCTCCGCATCGCTCACATCGCCATACCGGTGCAACACCAAATGCCCGATCTCATGGGCGATCGTCCAGCGCGTGCGCTCCCAGGAATCCAGTGCCCGCAACAACACCACCGGTCGCTCCCGGTAGGCACCGGTACGCGCCGAGCACCCCAAATGCTTCTCAGTCAACGCTCCGGCCGGATCCTCATCCTCACTGTCCCAGTCGACACTGCCCGAGATACGAGAATGCTTCATCCGCAACACCACTGGAACGCCGGCAGCCTCCAGCTCGTAGGTCAACGACTTGATCGGCACCCCCGGCTCCACGCCCAACCACTGGCGGGCCTGGGCCGCCGCGGTCACCACATCGGTACCCGCCGGCAGCGGCTCCAGACGCACCGCGGGCAACTTGGCCTGCCCGTTGAGCTGATCGAGCAGATCACCCACCACATTGGCGAACACCGCCAGGTACTCCTTCTCGGTGACCCTGGTGGATTTCGGTGCGCGAAACAGCAAGTCGTGAGCGAACACTCGCGATACCGGGGCAGTGGTGAAAAACGCCGCCGGGAACCGCAACAACGTCGCCAGCCGGTTGAACTCGGTAGCATCCAGCAGCGCGGTTTCGGCCTGCTCCAACCGGGTCTGCCGAGGCGAGCGCCACCCCATGTGATCCATCACCGCCGTGCCCGACAGTCGCCGCAACACCCGGGCCTGGCGGACCCGGACGCCGAACACCTCGACGGTTGTCATCGCCGACCACCTCGTCCCCGGTAGCCTCCGGCCGGTAGCACGCCATCGCCTAAGCCCCCGAATCCTCGCCCGCAGAAGGGTTTTCGGGCCACTGCTCGTCGAAGTCGCGGTCGTCCTCGTCGTCCTCGACGTCCTGCTGAGCAATCTCGGCCGCTGTCTTCGGTCGGATCGCCGCCGGCAGATCGACGAACGCCACAATCCGCTCGTCGGACGTGTCGATCTCCTCGACCATCGCCAGGATGCCTCCGGCCACCGACAACCGGCCTGGGGTCTCCCACCAGTACAGGACCAAATCCCAGTTCTGCCCGATCCCCGGCGGGCCCATCACCCGCTGCGACTCCGGCTCGTCGTCGTCGAGCACCATCTGCCGCCCCGGCTTCGGCGCCGGCATCGCCAACTGCTGCACCACCGCCCCGAGCGCCTCGGCCTCCTTCGGCGACATATGGCGCACCCGCGCGAACGCCATATCTGAATCGCCGAATCGCACCGAAACCCCCGGACCCGACGACATCTGCAGTGTCGAATCCGGCCCGCACGATGCGCTCCGCGACGGTGTGCGCGGCGGGTTGTCGAACCGAGAGCGCGCATCGATCGCGTTCATCGCCAACACCCTGGTCCGCACATCCGAACACAGCGTTCCGCCGTGCAACCTCATCGGATCGGGAAACTCTTCTGCCCACGAGGCCAAGGTCTTGTCGAACGCCAGCCCGATCTCGCCCAGCAGCATGGCCAACGCCACACGATGCTGGACCACCAGCCGCCTCAGCAACTCCAACGGAACCGCCATGGCAGAAATTCTGCATGGTTTTACCTACATCACCGGGTAGGCGCGCCGCGTGTCGGGGTGTCATTCTTGGTGCCTCGTCATAATCGAATTCTACATGTGTAAGACGTCAAATGCACTGCAAACACGGCACTTTCGCGCGATTCGCGTCACCAATTCGAGCTCCAAACCCGCACGTGGCCGCACCCCAGGCGGCGCGCGGAGCCTCAGCCCGATGGCGCATGGGCTGGCCGGCCGGAGCGCACCGCGCAAACACGTGTCGAGTGTGACCGATGGGGCGAATGTGACTCAGGAGGTAATCGGCGTGTCGCTCGGATCGGCAGCGGAAAGGCCGTGTGCACCTTACTGACGACCCACGCCACGGTCACAACCGGCCCGAGCGCCGCTGCCGGTCTGCGCCCGCGGTGAACGTTGACCACATGTGTACAACGCTGGGCCCGTCGCCTGGACGCCCTCTACATGTACCAGTCGTCACAACCAGCATCTATCGCGATCAACCCAAACCCTATTCCAGATAACCGGTCAACGCACCCGCCCCGGCCAGCTCCACGTCAGCCACAGCGAGGACCTGACACCGGCCCGCTACCAAGAGCTACGGCACCCCTGAAACCGGGGGATCGGCAGCGGCGACCTGCTCCCGGCGCTATAGCTGGGTGCGCAGCCAGTCGATCAGCCCATCGAGTGTGGTGTCGTCTTGGCGGGGGCTTTGACGCTGTAAGCGGTCGTCGGTGGCGCTGTTCCATGGTCCGGCGATCACCACGCACCGTCCCGTCTTCGCGTCGTGGCGATCGATCGCGTAGGCGATCAGCCAGCCCGTGGCGACCTCGTCGGGGTCGCCGTTGAGTCGGGCCTGCTTGGGGGAGGCGTAGGTGACCAACCAGCGACCCATGCCGAACGTGGGGTCGAGGCCGCGGCCGGCCAGGTCGAAGTACCAATCACTTTCGAACCGAAAGCCTCCGGTCGGATGGTCGGTGTCCAGATTCAACCCGTAGATGGGGGCGATGTTGCGGTAGTCGGCGTACTCGCGGTCGATGATGGCCGGGCCTTGCGGTGTCACCGCGCGCAGGGCCACGGGATACGGGGTGCCCGGATGAGCGGCTTGATAGCGGCGGGCTGCGTTCTTGCGCGCACGTGGCGTGTCAGAGGACATGGGATGACTCCAATCGAAAAGTGTTGTCGCACCCCACACTTGCGCCAGTCAACGTTTCGACGGGTCATTCATTGCGCGTCATCCGGAGGATGTGGTCCCAGAGCAGGCCGGTGTGGGCGACCAAAGGTCTTATTGGGAGTCCGCCGCGCGCACGCGACGCTGAGAAAACAGAATACAGCCGCGTACAGACACCTCCGAGCACTTTCTCCACCCGGACACGTGGGGTCCTCGGCTCCCGCGGCTATAACCGCTCCTGGAGGTGCCGATACAGCGTTGAACGGCCCACGCCGAGAATCTGGGCGATTTCGCGGACCGGCATCCCTTGGGTTCGCATCGTTCGCGCGTGGGTGAGCCGGGGTCCCGACAATGCGTGGGGTCGGCCCCCGACGCGGCCACGGGCGCGGGCAGCCGCCAAGCCGGCCACCGTGCGCTCGTGCATCAGCGCACGTTCGAATTCGGCCAGCGCACCGAAGACGTGCAGCACCAGGCGGCCCGCAGCGCTGGTCGTATCGATCTGCTCACCGAGTGACCGCAGCCCCACGCCGCGGCCGGTGAGCTGCTCGACGAGGGTCAACAGATCCGGCAGGGAGCGCCCTAGTCGATCGAGGCGCGTGACCACCACCGTGTCACCGCCCGTAGCGGTCGCGAGCAGTTCGGTTAGTGCCGGTCGGTCCGATCGCGCCCCGGAGGCCACATCGGTCCACACTCGACTCGCGCCGGCCGCGGTCAGGGCGTCGACCTGTCCGTCAGCGTTCTGGTCGGTCGTCGACACTCGCGCATATCCCAGCAGCTCGCCCATGGACGCCAGCGTGCCGTATGGCACCGACAGTTTCGGGACGCGTTAACGGGACAACAAACACCCAGGTCGGCGAGGTCGACACCGGGCGTCCCAAAATCGATCGATTTCGGGACGATGGCCTATCGCGCCGATCAACTCGACTTCCAGGACGAGCAGGCAAGCGCGGAATTAGGCGGCTTCCTTCGTGAACTCGTAAGCGGCACTCCAGCTCTGGACCAAACCCTATAGATCACGCGGAGAACGACCGCCGCAAACCAGCGCCTCGGGACTCACCCATGCCAACCGCAGCACCTCATCCGTCCCAAAAACATCACAGAACACGGCGTGTCTTGTATCAGATACCGCGGGCATGCTGGCAGTGTTCGGAGCATGCCTCGACCCCGTAAAGGCGACCGGGTAGAACTGCTAACCCGCCCGGAGCGCATCGTTTCCGACACGATCAAGCAGCAGGCCGCCGAGCGAGGCATGTCTGTCTCGCAGTACGTGGCTGACCTGTTGGCCATCCAGGCGGGCCATCCAGAGCTAGTCCGCGAACTCGATAAGGGGGTTCTGCCGCTGGCGATGTGACGACACCGCCAAGGGCTCAACCTTCGCATTGTCTGGCCGGACGATCCCTTGGCAGATGTGACATCTGAATAGCTGGTGTGCGGATACCCCGCCGACATGACGAAGGCCCCGCCGTAGCGAGGCCCTTGTCGAGGTTTCGAACCGAGGTACCAACTCGGTTCTGGGTCCGCACCCATTTCCCCGAAGGGACTGTCTCTTGCAGGACAGCTCTCACGGTAGCGCACGCTTTGCCGCGGTTCCACACATGGCGCGCAATCAATGCGCAAATCGTGACTTCTCCAACGCCCGATCACATCGGGTCAGCAGTGGGCACCTGACGCCGCTCGGCGCGGCGATCGCCCCCACACCGCACGTCTTGCGTGCGTTCGCGAACGAACGCCGCCGCAGCTGGGTGGAACGTGCCGGCGCGTGCGCTCCACGCGCGCCGATGTGGACCAGCCGCCAAGGGTGGCTCGACGGACTCCAGCACTGGGCACGGTCGCCGGCACTGGGCCAGTTGTGCGCGGCCGAGCGGGTGTCGATCACCGCGGCCACGCTGTTGTCGATCGCCACCGTGATGGCCGAGCACGCCGACCACGCCACCGGCCGCCACGTCGCCGTCACCCGCGCCACGATCGCCTCCCGAGTGGGTTGCGACGTACGCACCGTGACCGCCGCCTGGCGAGTCCTCCGGGTGTCCCAGTGGGCCGTCGAGGCCCAACGCGGGCACGGCTCCCCAGGCACTCCCAGCGTCGGCCGGCGACCCTCGGTGTACCACCTGGTGCCCCGCCGCGACGCCCGCCCAGCACAGCGGCCTGCTGTGCATGAACCTGTGCACGATTTCCACCTACCGCCGTCAGGCGGAGTTAGTTCTTTATCTCCCGTAGGGAGTCACTCACCAAGCGGGCGCGCAAGCGCGCCCACGCAGCGGGATCCAGGAAAGGGATTCAAAACCCGTGCAGTACGTCCGCCCCGGCGGTCCACGCCACGGCCACTGGCCACCCAACGTCTGGCTGCCGCTCTCGTCGCCGCTACCCACGGCCTGAACCGCGCCCACATCGGCACCATCTGCGATGCGCTCACCGCCGCGGGCATCAACCCCACCGTGTGGACCGCACGCGCCATCACTGACGCCCTCAACGCCGACATGCGCGCTCGCGGATGGACCTGGCCCGACCACATCGCCAACCCCGGAGCGTTCCTGTCCAGCCGATTACGACGGCTGAACTGGTCACCTCCCGAGCGCTCAACACCAAAGGACGGCGGCTGCGCCGCCGCCAACATCGACCACACGCCGCCACCCGTGCCGCTCACCGACGAGTCGCGCGCACGGATCGCCGCCGCCCAACAGGAAATCCGCCGAGTGCTGCGCGAGCGCGCCCAACACAGCGCCACCACGCACTCTCACCACTACGTCACCGCCTCCACCAAGACGCGACAACCACACCTCACCCCGACACACCACGCCGCCGCCACTGACCGCTCCACCGCGAGGCCCAACAGCGGTAGTTAGCGCACCTAGACACGTTCGGTCCCCGACCGACCAACGCAACATTAATTAGCCCGGCTATCCGTGCGCGTGCCGCCACCGGTTATGCCCCAGGCGCGGCTTGCCGCTTCGCACATTCCGTAGTCGACTCTCTCCCAACTCCATTTCCCTTTTCTGCCTCCCAGTCCCTTCCCTGTTTCCCTTCTCTACAGCAGCTTCGCTGCTGTCTTTAGCAGCCTTCGGCTGCTTTCCTCCCAGCTCGTGTTACCGGCCCTTCAGCTACCTTCTCTATCCACCTCAAAAGAAACTGGCCCATTTGCACAATTTGTGCAAGCCTGGTTGTGGCGCACTTCGTGCGCCACAACGCTGGGCCGGTCGGCCCCGAGATGGTACGGGTGGGGTGGTCGCCAATGCTGACGTGCTCACCGCTGAAGCTGTGGTCGATCAACTACTACAACCGCACCGCCCAGGAGGCCGGCCAGGCGGCCAAGGACGCGGCGGCGGCCAACGGCGGGCTGGCCGAGTACTACTCCGAACACGACACCCGCGCCCCGGTGTGGACGGTCGTCGGGGACGCCCACACCGCAGCCGAACTGGTGGGGTTGACCGATGAGCAGCGCGCCGGTGGGCTGGCCGATTTGGACACCGTGGCGCGGTGGATGGATGAGGGAATCGCCCCGAACGGTGCGCGGGGGCGGGCGTTCGGGCCAAACGACAACCACGGATTCGACTTGACGTTTTGCGCGCCGAAGAGTGTGAGTTTGTTACGTGCTTTCGGCGATGACGTCGTGCAAAAGGCGGTCCTGGACGCACACAACGCGGGAGTGAAAGCGGCCCTCGAATACATCCATCAGCATGCCGGCTACACCCGCGTGCACAACAAGGTCACCGGCATGAAAGACCTCCAAAGGCTGCCGGGTTTGGTGGCCGCCGCGTATCAGCACGAGACGTCACGTGCGGGAGATCCGCATCTGCACACCCACGTGACTATGCCGAACAAACAGGCCCGCGCGGACGGCAAGCTCGCCGCGATCGACAGCGATTCGCTGTGGCACGAATCCAAGGCCGGCGGGGTGATTTATCAGGTCACTTCGCGGCGCGCTTTGACTCAATCCGCCGGCGCGGAGTGGGGTCCGGTTGATCCGCGCACCGGGATGGCCGAGCTGATCGGTATCGATCCTGAGGTGATCAAGGCGCACTCCCGGCGCAGCACCCAGTTGCGGGAATGGGCTGATGACAACCTCACCCTGGTCGACGGTGCACCCACCCAGGCGCAGTTGGCCGCCGCGCAAAAAGCGACCCGGCCGCGCAAGCCCGAAGGCTTGTCGTGGGCGCAGTTACGTCAGCAGTGGCGCGAGGATCCGCGCGGGTTCCGCGTCGACTACGACGCTAATCGGGCCGCCCGTAAGAAGCGGCGCGGCACCAAAACCGTCTTCGATCGCCACCGCATCGCTGAGATCGCCGCGAGCATCGATAAGGCGGCGTTCACCCGCGCCGATCTGGTCGAAATCATCGGTGCGCAACTGCCGATCGAGGTCGATGACGACGACCGCAGCCCGCGCGAACAGATCGAAGCCGCGGTCGATGAGATCGCGATTCGGGTCAGCGAAACGCGCCAAGCCCATCACCGCGAAGGCCACGTCCGCTACACCATCGATCTGGTGCTGGCCGAGGAGTGGGACATCCTCAATAAGGTCGACGCGCGCGAGGACCGCGCTGTCGTGCGGGTCACCGAAGCCGACACCGAGGGCCTGTCCGCCGATCAAGCACGCGCGGTCACCGCGCTCGGGCAATCGCCGTGGCTGGTGCAGCCGTTGGCCGCACCCGCCGGGGCGGGCAAGACCCATTCACTCAAAGCGTTGCGGGCTGCGGCCCACCGTGGCGGGCGCACCGTCGTGGTTCTCGCCCCTCAAGGCCGCGCTGTCGACGTGGCGAAAAACGAGTGCGCCGGCGACGCGGCCTACACCGTCGACATGGCGTTGCTCGAGCTACGCAACGGGCGGATGACGCTGGATCACCGCACCGTCGTAGTCGTCGACGAGGCCGGGTTGATCGGCAACAACCAGCTGCGCGAACTGCTCACCCACACCACCACCGCTGGGGTGAAAACGCTGCTCGTCGGGGACGCCCATCAGCTGTCCCCGGTGCGCAAACGCGGCGGCATGTTCGACCAACTCTGCGACGATCTGCCGTGGTCGCAACGGTTGTCCGAAGTCTGGCGCATGCGTGACCCCGAAGAACGCACCGCCTCGCTGGCGCTGCGCAACGGCGGCCCCAAACCGCTGCGCCGCGCTGTGCAGTGGTATCGCGAGCACGACCGGCTGCGCTGCGGCGATGAAGTCACCATGGCCGCCGACGCCCTGGCCGACTACCGCGCCGACACCGCCGCCGGCAAAGATGCGCTGCTGATCGCCGATCGGTGGGAGCTATGCGACGCCCTGAACAAACAAATCCACAATGACCGCGTCGCACCCGACGCACCCACCGTCACCGGGGCGCGCGGACACCGGATCGGTGTCGGAGACCTCGTGGTCACCCGCGACAACACCACCGACATCGACGTCTGGACCGACACCGACACGACCACCCGCGCCTCCCAAGTCCGCAACGGGCAACGCTGGGTCGTCGAGCGCGTCGACACCGGCGACGAACGGCCGCGGATCATGGCCCGGCGCACCACCGACAACGCGGTCGCCGTCCTGGCCGCCGACTACCTACGCCAGCACGTCCACCACGGCTACGCCGTGACCCTGCAATCGGCCCAAGGTGTCACCGCCGACACCGCCTATCCCATCGTCAGCGAACGCACCGACCGCAACACCCTCTACACCGGCATGACCCGCGGCCGCGAGGTCAACCGCGCCTTCATCTACGACACCATCGCCGGGGAAGGCGACCACGAACACGCCGATCCCGTCACCGGTGTCCACCAGGCCCGCCGCGGCGACCCCCACCAGGCCGCCGCCCTCGTCCGCGCCATCACCGGCCGCGATGAGCGCCCCCAGACCGTGCACCAAACCGCCGCCCACACCGACCGCGACCAACTGCCCGACCGGGTCGCGCGGTTCGTGGCCAAACGCGACCACGACCTCACCCGCCGCCGCGGCGACTACCGCATCTGGGCCGACCACCAAGCCAGCGAACAGGCCCAGCACAACCGCTGGCTACACCACTACCTCGCCCGCGCCCAGGCCCACACCCGCCAAGCCAGCCGCGACACCGGCCACGACATCGGACTGTAGAGCCGCCTCACGTAGCTGGCGCGTCCGTCACGGGGTACTCAACAGTCGACGGGTTCCTGAGCCCACAGGCATCGTCCGTCCGCCCCCTTCAACGCCTGGACCAGCCGTTGTAGGCGTGTCTCTCCATCACAACCCTCTGATGAACTGACATCATTCTTGTCGACTGAATTGATGATCGGATGATGGTTATTCACTTTGAGTGAAGTTGAGGAGGCGTGGGTTGGCTCTGGCTGTGGTCCGCGATCTACGAGAACATCGAGTCCCGGCCTGCGAGGAGGAGCTTGCCGACTTCGAGACCGACGTGCTGGCCGGGTTCGTGTTGGCGCGGGCGTCGGCCGGATTGGTCGACAGCACGATCCGCAACGACACCAACCACCTCGAACTGATCCGGGACTGGTTGGGCCGGCCGTTGTGGGAGATGCGACCCGCCGACGCCGACACCTACTTCGGCAAGGTGCTGCGCGACGCGAAGCCGTCGACACGAACTGGTCGGGCCGCCGCGCTGACGGTGTACTTCCGGTACTTGGAGTTGCGGCACAAGGTCGAGCTGCACAATCTCACCGGCCGGGTTGTGGAGTGCCCGCTCGACGAGATCAACCGGCCGCGGGCCTCGGTCGACGCTCAGCTGCGGATCCCGCCGACGGTCGAGGAGATCGAGCGGCTATTCACAGGATGGCGCGGCGAGCTGGCCACCTGCCGCAAGTTCGCGCCGGCGGCCCGAAACTACGCCGTCGCCCGCCTGGCGGCCGACGTGGGCCTGCGGATCAACGAGGCGCGGATGCTGAACTTGGACGACGTGCGGTGGGAGCTAGGTCGGTTTGGCAAGCTTAATGTCCGCCACGGCAAGGGGTCTCGCCGTAAGGGGCCGAAGGCGCGGCTGGCGCCGCTGATCAACGGCGCGGACCGCAGTCTGCGCTGGTACATCGAGGACGTGCTCGGCCTGTTCGACATCGACCCGGCCGGCCACCAGGTGCCGCTGTTCCCGTCCGAGCGTCGCAACGCCGACCGCACCTGCATGCGCGCCACCGCCGACGTGTTCCGCCGGTCGCTGGCCGACGCCGCCGGACAGCACCTGCCCGAGTGGGCGGGCAAGGTGACACCCCATGTCCTGCGGCACTTTTGCGCGTCCCAGCTCTACCTGGGCGGGATGAACCTGTACGCGATCCAGGAACTCCTCGGACACGCCTGGACAGGGACAACCGCCAGGTACATCCATGTCCAGACCACACACGTCGAGGATGCCTGGGTCACCGGGCAACGCCGGGTCGCCGACCGATGGAAGGGATTGCAATGAAGTGGAACCTGCGCCTGGCCGCGGCCAACCGCGGAATTTGGAAAGCCAGTGAACTGCAACGGATGTTGGCCGAACGCAACCTGGTGATCAGCGCCGGGAAGATGTCCGGGCTATGGTCGGGAAACCCCAACGCGCTCAAGCTGCATGATCTCGACGTGCTGTGCGCCGTGTTGGGCTGCGGCATCGAGGAGCTGCTAATCCCCGAACCCGACACCGTCGCCGCGCCGACACCGGCCGCCGACGAGCAGGCGACAGCGGTCGGCGAAGCCTGCCCGGTCGCGCCGAAAGCCCGGTCGGGCCGGTCGCTTCCGCCGCGATGAACTGCGGACACTGTGGCAACCCGTTGCCGGCGAGCCGGCGGCGGGACAAGATTTGGTGCAGCAGAAGATGTTCGGCCCTGGCGTCCTACTGGCGGCGCCAGCGCGGTGAGCCAGTTCCCCCGCGCTGGCAACACCCGGCGCTGATATCCGACGACTCCGTGCTGCTGGCGGCTGCGCGGCGTGCCCAGCAGCTCGGCGAGGCCGGCGGCTGGAGCGAGTCCACGACCCGGTGCGTGCTCGACGGGTTGGCCACCGTGCTCGACGGTCGGCCCGCCGGTGAGCGAGTGTCGCTCAGTGAGGTCCGCGCCCGTCCGCACCGTCAGGTTTCGCGTCCCCGCCTGGCCGAAGTCCTGGCCGATCTTCAGCTGCTCGATGACGACTCAGGATCGGCAGTTAGGTCATGGATCGACTGTGTGACAGGCGATCTCGCATCTGGGTTCGCTGATCCGGTGCGGGAGTGGCTGATGGTGCTGCTCGACGGTGACGCCCGCACCCGACCCCGGTCCACCTCGACGATCTACGTCTACTTCGGCGGCGTACGCCCGTTCATCGAAGAGTGGGCCACCCGCTACAGCCACCTGAGAGAAGTTACCCGCTCCGATGTCGTCGCCGCACTGGAGCCGCTGCTCGGCTCACAACGCGAGAACGCCACCAAAGCCCTGCGGTCATTGTTCCAGTTCGCCCGAAAACACGGCCTGACCTTCACCAACCCGACGACCGGGCTCAAGGCCCGCCAGCCCGACCCCACCCTGGTTCCGATGACCGGAGACGAGATCCACGCCGCCGAACAAGTCGCGGCTGACCCGGCCGGACGGGTCATCGTCGCCCTGGCAGCCGAGAACGCCGCTCGAACCGGGGCTATCCGCCACCTGGCGATCGACGACCTCGACCTGGGCAACCGGCGCGTCACCCTTGCCGGCCGCCGCGAGCGACTCGGCGACCTCGGCCACCGGGCACTGTGGCTATGGCTCGACCACCGCCGCGCCACCTGGCCCCTCACCGCGAACCCGCATGTTCTGGTCAGCCCGAAGACCGTGCACAGCGCCGCTCCGGTCAGCCAGAGGTTCGTGAACCTGCGCATGCAGCTCACCGGGTGCAGCGTGGACCGCATCCGCCGAGACCGGATTCTCCACGAAGCCCTCACCGCCGGACCGGACCCGCTGCACCTATCGCTCGTCTTCGGGATCTCCCACAACGCCGCCATGCGCTACGCCACCGTCGCTGAGCACCTGCTCAGCGACGAACTCGAGCAGCGGCTGGAGAAGTAATGCGGGCTCCGAACCGCTAGGCTCGGTCGAACCCACCGCTATTTCGCGTCAGCGACGCGGAAACACCGCGAGTTCCCCGCTGAAATAGCGTCAATCCGGCTGAACCCACGGGAGTCTTGCCAGTAAGAATCGTGTCACCAGGGCAAGCTGCTGGCGCCTCTCACCGCGCCAAATCCGCCAGACGGCGTTGCCGCTGTGCCTCCTTAATCGCGCGAACCTCATCCTGAGGCAAAATCCCAGCGAATGGAGAGCTAGACCGCAGCGTCGCGGCATCCTCGCAGGGGTCTAACAGCGCAGCGATGGTGCATCCCACGCCCCCATCCAGGATCGCCTCCCATTGACGGGCATGCGGCTCGCTGTGAACGTCGATAGCTCCAGACGCCCGTCCCCGCGCCAGATTCGCACGAGCTTTCCCAACCACCGCGTCGGGGTCTTTGAGCAGGCGCGGGATCAATGCGGCATGCAGCCATAGGGACTGCTCCGACCCGC
>RXJD01000011.1 GCA_003987775.1 Mycobacterium sp. | reverse complement strand
CCCAGAAGTCACCGGCAGCCAGCACATCGCGAACGATGGCCTGGTGCTCGGCCTCCAAGTTGGCGGCCTGGGCGCGGATCAGCGCACCGTGGGCGTCGACGTCGCCGAACTGGTAATTGATCGTCATTTTCCGAAGTCCCTTTCTTGGCTGCTGAAGTCTTAGCTGCTGAGGATCTGCTGCGAGGCCTGCTCTTGCTGCTCGTAGTTGTTCGCGTCGCGAATCAACCCGTCGCGAACGCCGTGCAGCATGTTGACGATGTTGCGGAACGCCGTGTTCATCTGGCCCATGGTGTCCAGCGAGGTGGCCGAGGCCAGACCGCTCCAGCCCGCACCCGAGATGTTCTGCGAGGACGCCCACATGCGGCGGGCCTCGTCCTCAACGGTCTGGGCGTGCGTCTCGAAACGGCCCGCCATGTCCCGCATTGCGTGCGGGTCAGTCATGAAACGTGTAGTCACCTGATTTCTCCTTAAACTCATTACTGCTGATCGGGTTGTTAAGGCACGATGGCCGATCGGCTACACGCGGACGTATCCGCCGACCGGTAGTACTGCGAATCTCCCCTTTCGGTCAGCCGGCGGCCACCGGGTGCTCCACGGTCGGAAAGGTGTCGAACCCGGACATCGGTGTCCGGATTGACGGCGAATGCAGGTGATCCGTGAGCGATGGCCCCGACCGGCCGTCAAACCCCGAAATCACCGCCTGTTGAGACGTCGCAGTGGAACTCACGTCCGCAGCTGACCGTCCCCAAATCTCAATCAGAACCGGTCAGCCTGCGGCCGCCGCGTTGGCGGCCTCGGTAGCCGCATACGAGCCCGAGCTGGTCGACAAGGTGTTGACGAACATCTCGTGAATGGCGGCAGCCTGCGCGCTGACGGCCTGGTACATCTGAGCGTGCGCGGCGAACTGAGCCGCAGTCAGCGCCGACACCTCGTCGGCCGCAGCAGGAACCACCCCCGTGGTCGGTGCCGCGGCAGCAGCGTTCTGAGCGCTCATCGTGGTGCCGATACCCTGCAGGTTTCCCGCCGCAGCCGCCAGAGCCTCCGGCTGTGTGGTCACGAACGACATGCTGTTTCCTCCCTAAATTCATCCAGCAACCGCTCCCTGGACGAGAGTAGATGACGGTGTGGTGCCAGGTCGCCCTCGACGCCGCCTGGTCGACGATTGTTCACTAGACGGCAATACGACTTGACCTGTCGTAACGACACAGTAACAGCGCCTGACCTGCTTCGGAGCGCACTCGCGAGAGTCCACCGCAACCTCTCAGGTTTCTCCCACCATGCCGCTGAGCTGCATGTTTACCCTAACCGCGGGCGACACTAGGACGACGGCAGCTCGGCCTTGTGGCGCGGGCAGTACGCGTCGATGGCGGCGCCGACGAAGAATCCGGAGTGATAGGCGGGCATGCTGCTGCTGTTCAGGACGTCGTTTGCCACATCGTTGGGCGACATACCGTTGTCGAGTTTCACGCAGACGAAATGGCCGGCCTCGATCGCGTGCGCGGTGGAGATGTGGTCGACGATGCCCTCGGACCTGAGCGCGGAGATGAACTTGTCGTCGGTCGTGTCGGCGTGCGCTGTCGCGACCGCCAGGGGGCAGAGTAGCGAGAACAGCAGTGCAAGCCCGATAAGACGCGAATACATGCGGTTGCTCCCACTAATTCGGCTGATGTGAGACCAATTTTCGCCAGTGCCGAACCGCACTTCCACCTGGGCGCCTGGTTGTACATTTTTTATTTACCCGCCGGCCATCTCCGGGGCTTGGCGCCGGCACCGAGTCTGGGTGTCCGATGGCGCTTTTGCGCAGGGTGCGGGAACGTGGGGCGCCGTTCACGATCGAGTCGCGGCAGGGCTACCGGGCGTTAATGTCGGGCCCACCGAATTCCAGTAGCGTGCTGATCTGCTCAGCTAAGCGCGTCGCAAGAGAACTGAACAATGCGAGTTTCTTTTCCTGGACCGAGGAACTGAATTGTCACGCACTCAAATTCGCCCCTTATGGGTCGCTTTTGTCACCGCCATCGTCGCCGCCCTGATGCTGTCCGGATGTGGCGGCAGCAAGACGGTGGGAGCTCCGGGAAAATCGTCTGCGAATGTCAATTGCGGCGGTCGCACGACCCTGAAGGCCAGTGGGTCCACGGCCCAGGAGAACGCGATGATCCGCTTCGTCAAGGCATTCGAGCAGGCATGTCCGGGGCAGACGACCAACTACACGCCCAACGGCTCGGGCGCGGGGATCCGGGAATTCCTGGATCAGAAGACCGATTTCGGTGGCTCGGACTCTCCGCTGAGCCCGGGTGAATACGCGGAGGCTCAGCGACGGTGCGGCGCACCGGCGTGGAACCTGCCGGTGGTGTTCGGGCCGGTTGCCATCACCTACCGCCTCGACGGAGTCTCCTCGTTGATCCTCGACGGACCGACGGCGGCCAGGATCTTCAACGGGACCATCGCCACCTGGAACGACCCGGCGATCACGGCGCTCAATCCGGCCGTCAAGCTGCCCGCCGAACCCATCCACGTGGTATTCCGCAGCGACGCATCCGGAACGTCAGACAACTTCCAGCGCTACCTCGACACGGCCGGCGGTGGAGCGTGGGGTAAGGGTGCCGGCAAACAGTTCCGGGGCGGAGTCGGCGAAGGCGCGGTGGGTAACGAAGGCACCGCGATGACGGTGAGCCGCATCGAAGGGGCGATCAGCTACAACGAATGGTCGTTCGCTGAGGATCAGAAGCTGGACGTGGCCAGGATCATCACCTCCGCCGGCCCGGAGCCGGTCACCATCAGCTTCGAAGCCGTGGCGAGGACGATCGCCTCAGCCGGCATCGTCAACAAGGGCAATGACCTCGTGCTCGACACCATCTCGTTCTATCGCCCGAGCCAGGCCGGCTCCTATCCGATTGTGCTGGCCACCTATGAGATCGTCTGCTCGAAATACCCCGATCCTCAGGTGGGTGCCGCTGTCCGGGCGTTCCTGCAGAGTACGGTCGGGTCG
Source organism: Mycobacterium sp. (assembly GCA_003987775.1). Taxonomy (GTDB): domain Bacteria; phylum Actinomycetota; class Actinomycetes; order Mycobacteriales; family Mycobacteriaceae; genus Mycobacterium. The sequence goes on along the minus strand of RXJD01000011.1, from coordinate 208,730 downwards.
GGTCAGAACGGGTTGGCGGACAACGGGTACGTCCCTATCCCGGACGCGTTCAAGTCCCGCCTGTCGACCGCGGTGAACGCCATCTCCTGAAGACGCGCCGTGCTCAACCCACTGGCAGTTGCTTGGGCATGACCGTGGGTTTGATCCCGTAACGCGGAGCGGCGCCCGCCCCTCGCGCATTACCTGCACCACCAACGGGCATGCCGCTCAAGATGTTTCCGCTTCCGGCAGACTCGGCGGCGGTTATTGGTTCGCTGATCATCTGCACGGCCGGGCGGACACTCGGCACCGCCGATGCGCCGGGCCACGACGAGGGAACCGCAAGGTGCCCGATATGGGCGCCGTTGCCCAGGCCGGCCGCCACCTGTCCCCCGGCGCCCAGCGCCGCGGTGACCGGTGGCACCGGGACGGCGGCCGCCGCGGCCGGAGCGGTGCCGCCGAGCAGACCCGCCGACTTGGCCATCTGAACGCCGAAGTTGCCCATACCGACACTGAAGTACGGCAGGCCTTCGGTGTTGTAGAAGAAGCTCGCGTAGTTCGAGTAACCCTGCATGAAGGTGCCCAGGTTGTTGGGCAGCGTGGTCTGCCCGGTCAGCAGGAACCAGATTTCGGTGAGGACCGGGAATTGGGTCGCCGTCTGCGTCAGCAACTGCTGCGTCCCGGCCGGAGTGGCCAACAGGCCCAGCCGGCCCGTCACCTGGGTGAAGAAGCTCTGCAGCGACTCCTGTATCGATGCCGCCGGAGCGGCCTGCGCCGCGGCGACCGCGGCGGCCTGCGAGGTGGTACCTGCGGCAATCGGCGGAGCGGAAGTGAACGATTCCAGCTTCGACGCGAGTGCCGAGGACGACGCATACCCGTACATGGTCGACGCGTTCTGCGCCCACATCTCCGCGTAGTGTGCCTCCAGCTGGGCGATCACACCGTTGTTCAGACCGAAAAGGTTGGTCTGCAGCGCGTAGGCCAACTCGGCGCGGTTGGCCGCCACCAGCGGTGGAGGCACAATCGAGGCGAAGGCCGTCTCGAAGGCGGCCGCAGCCGACTGAGATTGCACGGCGGCACGCTCGGCCTGCCCGGCGGTGGCCGTCAGCCAGTCCAGGTACGGCTCCGCGGCCTGCGCCATGGTGGCCGAGGCCGGACCCAGCCACTCCTCGCTGACCAGTCCACCGAGCACGGCTTCGTAACCCTGTGCGGTCGCCGTGAGTTCGGCGGCTAGCGCGTTCCACGCTGACGCCGCGGATATGAAGGATGTTGATCCCGGACCGGAATACATCATCGCGGAGGTGACCTCGGGCGGTAGCGCTCCAAAATCAGCTGCCATCGTTTGACTCCTCAATCACTCTGTGTAACAACAGGATTCATCCGGCGGACGGTGGCCGGGTCAATACGGTGTAGCGCAATCCGTACCGGACGCCCAGGTTGCCGGTCCGCTGACCGCCGCGCGCCCCGGACGCAAACCCGCGCAGCGCGGCGTTCACGCCGCCGCCGGGCCCGGCCTCGCCGGCCGACGGTGCGACGTGGGTGCCCGCCATCGTCGTGACCGGGTGTCCGGCGGCGCCGGGCGCACCGGCCCAGCTCGCCGGGACCGACAGCCCGCCGATCTTGGTAGACGAGGCGATACTGGCCGAAAGCCCCGCTCCCCCGTGGTAATTCCAGCCACCGGCACCCAGAGCGGCAAACTGCGGAGTCGGGTACCAGGCGCCACCTGAACCTGCCGTGGTGCCCAGGCCCTGCTGCAACTGTTGCGCGATCGACCAGCCGAAGTTGCCTATGCCGACACCGAAATAGGCCTGCAGAGTCTGCCTGATCGCCGTGTACATACCCGGGTAGAGCCCTGCCCAGTTGTTTTCCGGCGTGGGCAGCCAACCGAGCATGGGCACCGTGGTGACCGGGGTGTCGGCCACGATCACCACGTCCGACGTCGCCGCGGCCGGTGCGGCCACGACGTGCTGTGCCCACTGCGGAAGTGCGGCCGAGGAGAGCATCTGCGGAACCGTCGGTGCGCTGCTCTGCGTGGAATTGTCCTCTGCGGAAATAGGATTGGTGGTAGTCGGGGGCGTGGAGAACCGGGTCAGCTCGGTGGCCGACGCCGACGACGCCGCATAGCCGTACATGGCGGCGGCGTCCTGTGCCCACATCTCCAGGTACTGCGCCTCCGCCGCCGCGATGGCCGGGGTGTTCTGCCCGAAGAAGTTGGTTGCGATCAGCGTCATCAGCAACACCCGATTGGCCGCGATCACCGGTGGCGGCACTGTCAGGGCGAAGGCAGTCTCGTAAGCCGCCACCGCCGCCAGGGCGTGGGTCCCCGCGCTCTCCGCCTGACCGGCGGCGGCACTGAGCCAACCCACGTACGGAGTCACCGCGGCAAGCATCGACCGCGATGCCGGACCGATCCACGGCGCGCTGGTCAACTCTGCGATGATCGACGCGTAACTTGCTGCAGCCGAGGCTAGTTCGTTTGACAGCCCATCCCAGGCGGCGGCCGCGGCCAGCATCGGACCCGACCCCGGGCCGCTGTACATGCGGCCGGAATTGATCTCAGGCGGCAGTGCCCCGAAGTCGAACAACACTCCTCCTGACGAATGGCGTCGCTATCGCGCGGAGCAGCCTCAAGAATCCGGGCTGATTGGAAATGTAGAGGCGGAGTTCGGGCTTTGGATCGGGCAATGCCAACTATTCATTGGCTGTCGATGTCTGTTAATCGACAGTTCAGATCTCAGTCCGCTTCCAGGATGATCGCCATTTCGGGGCAGGAGGCCACCCCGTCGCGAATCAGTTCTTCGTCCTCGGCCGTCACTTCGCGCTCTTCGAGGACCGAATAGCCAGACTCGTCGATCGGGAACAGATCCGGGTCCACCGCGAAACACTGGGCGTGCCCGACGCATCTCGACCGGTCCAGACGAACCTTCACCTGGGCAAGCCTAGCTGCCCACAACACGATTGGAACGTCGCGCGGTCATGGGAGACTTCGCTTCATGAGCGCTCCGGGTGCGAACGGGCCAGGGTCTTTCCACCTGCCGAGGCTCGAATACTCCGCGCTGCCGCTGACCGACGACCGGGGGGTCGGGTGGCGGGCGTTGCGGGACGCCGGTCCGGTGGTGTTCATGAACGGTTCCTACTACCTCACGCGACGCGAGGACGTGCTCGCCGCGCTGCGCAATCCGCGGGTCTTCTCCTCCCGGCTGCTGCAGCCGCCCACAAATCCGCTTCCGGTGCTTCCGCTTTCGTTCGATCCGCCCGAGCACACCCGGTATCGCAGAATCCTGCAGCCCTACTTCAGTCCGCACGCACTCGGCGAGTCGCGAGCGGTGTTGCAGCGCCACGCGGCCTCGATGATCGCCGGCCTTGCCGACCGCGGGCAGTGCGAGGCGATGGCCGATTTCGCCCGGTTGTATCCCTTCCAGGTGTTCCTGGACCTCTACGGGCTGCCCTTGGCGGACCGCGATCGGCTGATCGCCTGGAAGGACTCGATCGTCGGCGACAAGCCTTTCCTCACCGTGGCTGAGGCGCAGGAGGGGCAGATCGAGTTGTTCGAGTATCTGACCGCGGCAATTCAACAGCGCCGCCGGCGGCCAGGCTCAGATATGTTGTCGCAGATCATGACCGGGCCGGGTGACCTCTCTGATCTGGAACTGCTGGGGATGAGTCACCTGCTCATTCTGGCCGGCCTCGACACGGTGACGGCCGCCATCGGATTCGCCCTGCTGGAACTGGCCCGCCGTCCGAAGCTACGGGCGCAGTTACGCGACGACCTGCGACAGATCAGGGTGTTCATTGAAGAAGTGGTGCGGCTGGAGCCGTCGGCACCCGTGGCCCCCCGGGTGACCACCGAATTCGTCACCATCGGCGGCATGACGCTGCCCCCAGGCTCGCAGGTGCGGTTGTGTCTGGCTGTCATCAACCGCGACGGCAGCGATGCGGCATCCACCGACGAGCTGTTGCTGGACGCAAAGGTGCACCGCCACTGGGGTTTCGGCGGCGGACCGCACCGCTGCCTGGGATCACATCTGGCCAGAATGGAACTGACCGTCGTCGTCGCCGAGTGGTTGCGGCAGATCCCGGAGTTCGGGATCGCGGACCAGTACCGGCCCGCAATCACGTTCCCCTCCAAGTCGTTCGCGCTTACCTCGCTGCCGCTGCACTGGGATTCCCGGGCAGCGCTGCCGACTTAGCCGGCGAACGGCGGCCGCGCCATGACCGTGGGCCGGAATCCGTACTTCTGCCCCCCGGCGGCGGCAGCGCCGGCCCCGAGCCCGCCTAACGGCATGCCGCCCAAGAGGTTTCCCGTGGTTTCCGGGGCGGCGCTGACCGTGTTGATCGGAATCGGCGCCGCGTGACTCACGGCCGGCCCCAGCGTCGCAATCGCGGGCGGCACCGACAGCTTGCCGACGGAGGCAGCCTGCCCCAGGCTCGCCGCCACCGGTCCGCCGCCCCCACCCAGCAGGCCGCCCAGCCCCCCGAGGCCGTGGGCCGCGCCTGCGGCGGCCGACGAAGCCGCCGGCGCAAGGCCTTTGCTGAGCGACAGCAAGGTGTTGGCCATACCGGTCGAGAAGTACGGCAGACCTTCGATGTTGTAGATCGGACCGGCGAAGTTACGGAACGCGGTGATCAGCCACTGCGGATTGATCGTGGCGTTGCCTCCGATGCCCGTGAGTGCCGACCCCAGCACGGAGTTCGGATTGAAGACGATGCCGCTCAGTGATTCGCTGGTCGGCGTCAGCCCCAGCAGGGCCATGTTTCCGGGCGATGCCAGATTGCTCAGCTGGCTCTGGATTCCACCGAGCAGATCCGCCAACGTCTGTTGTGCCGAGCCCGCCGACGTCGCGGCGGCCTGAGAGACCGCGGCACCCTGGATAGCCGACGCCGCCGGGCTGGTGGTCTGCGGAGGCGCGGCGAACGGGGTCACCTTGGCAGCGGAGGCAGACGAGCCCGCGTACTGATACATGGCGGCGCTGTCCTGGGCCCACATCTCGCCATACTGCGCTTCGAGCGCCGCGATGACGCTGTTGTTCTGGCCGAAGACGTTGGTCGCCATGGCCTGTGCCAACTCGGCGCGGTTGAGCGCAACGAGTTGCGGCGGCACCGTGGCCGCGAAGGCGTTCTCATAGGCGGCCGCCGCGGCGGTGGCCTGGCCGGCGGCTTGTTCGGCCTGCGTCGCGGTGGTGTTCATCCACGCGACGTAGGGCGAGATCGCGTCCGCCATCGAGGCGGACGCCGGTCCCATCCACTCCTCGCTGGCCAGCCCGGTGATGACCTTGTCGTAGGCGAGCGCGGAGGCATTCAATTCCGCGGCCAGGCCGTTCCAGGCGGATGCTGCGGCCACCATCGGCCCTGACCCGGGCCCGGAATACATCAGTGCCGAATTGACTTCCGGCGGCAATGCCCCGAAATCCATTGCGTGATCCCTATCTGCTCGCGGCCGCGTTGGCGGCCTCGGTGGCGGCATACGACCCGGCGCTGGTGCCCAGGGTGTTGACGAACATCTCGTGGATGGCCGCGGCTTGGGCGCTGACCGCCTGGTACATCTGCGCGTGCGCGGCGAATTGCGCTGCCGTCAGCGCCGATACCTCGTCAGCCGCGGCCGGAACCACTCCCGTCGTCGCGGCGGCAGCAGCCGCGTTCTGGGCGTTCACGGACGAGCCGATACCTTGCAGGCTCGCCGCGGCCGACGACAGTGCTTCCGGTTGTGTGGTTACGTACGACATGTCATTTCCTCCTCGAATAACGCTGCAAATCAACATGTTTCAGTACAGGTGAACTACGTGCGCGACTCCTCGGGGTCATCCGGCCGACGGCGATCGGGTCAGCACGTTGTATTTGAACCCGTACTTGTTGGTGTAGCCGCCGGCTGCTCGACGGCCCAGTCCGCTGCCCGGTATTCCGCTCAACATGCCGTTGGTGGTGGCTTTGGAACCCGCGGCGCCGAGGCCGTCGAAGCTTGCGGACCCCGACGGCAGCGGCGTCACCTGGGAGACCGTGTTCGCGGCCCAGGTCGGCGGCACCGACAGCTTGCCGACCGTGCCGGCCTGGGCCCACCCGGCGGACACCGGTGTCCCCCAGGCGCCGATGGCGCCCGGAGGCGGCAGGGCACCACCCAGCGCCGGATTGGGGGCCGGTGCGCCGGGCAGCAGTCCGCCGCCCCAGGCGACCAGCGAGTTGACCGAGCCCAGTGCGAAATAAGGGTAATTGGTGACCGAGTTCCAGATATTCGTGGAGTTGCCGAAGGCGGTCGCGATCAGCCCGTTCGGCCCCAGGAACCACGACGGAAGAGCCACCGAACCCGGCGTGAACGAGAATCCGAGCCCGGTCAGAATCTCCTCGATGCCGGTGACCGGCGCAGCCGTGGACACCGAAGTCCCGAGCGCACTGAGCATGGGAGCCACCGCCAGTGCCGGTGCGACGGACGCCGCGGCGTTGCCGGCAGGAGTCGCGGCCGCCTCGCCGACCGCGGCCGCCTGGGCAGCCTGACCGGCGACGTTGGTCGTGACCGGCGGTGCGGCAAAGGGATTGAGTTGCGACGCGGTCGCCGAGGAAGCGGCGTAGCCGTACATCGCGACGGCGTCCTGTGCCCACATCTCCGCGTAGTGCGCCTCGGTCGCGGCGATGGCCGGCGTGTTCTGGCCGAAGAAGTTGGTGGCTATCAGCGTGGCCAGTAACGCCCGGTTGGCTGCGATCACCGGCGGCGGCACTGTCATGGAAAAGGCGGCGTCGTAGGCCGCGGCCGCCGCCCGGGCCTGCATTGCGGCCTGCTCAGCCTGGTCTGCCGTGGCGGCCAGCCATGCCACATAGGGCGCGGCGGCGGCCACCATCGACTGCGACGCCGGCCCGACCCACGGCGAACTGGACAGTTCTGTGATGACCGAGCCGTATCCCACTGCGGCCGTGCTCATTTCGGCGGCGAGCCCGTCCCAGCCCGCCGCGGCGGCCAGCATCGGGCCCGCGCCCGGGCCGGTGTACATCCGTCCCGAGTTGATTTCGGGCGGTAACGCTCCGAAGTCCAACACCACCCCTCCTCAGCCAGCCGGGACCGCATTGGCGATCCCGGTGTCGGCATTGGCTTTGTCTGGACCATGACCAGTCCTGGCAGCTGCGTTGCTGCGCTTTCTCCCCCATGCGGTGACCCGGCGAAGTGCGGCGGGTCGGTAATTCAGCGCCAGCCTGGTGGAAATCGGTAGCCGCCAAACGAAACGTTCCTCCACCCTGCGAAAAGGTCGAGGATATTAGCATCGTTAGCAGTTATTCGACTCGTTTTCGGACCGGCACATAGAAAACACATTAGAACCCGAAATCGGTCCGAGATACCGATGACACCGACTATTCATTCCCGGCAAACCGTTGTTCAGCCGCCGTTCAACAACTGCCGCAACGCACGCGTCTGACCTTGGTGAATAGCTCTGCGGATTGGGCGGCGGATAAACAGGTGACACTGTTTCCGGGGGCATTGTTCACCGAGATGTTGCTGAAGCCGGATAACAAACAAAGCCGGATAACAAACAACGCCGCCGCGTCGAGGCGAACCCGGCGTACCGGGCTCGCCACCGACGCGGCGGCGTTTCTAACTGCTATGGCGTGATGCGGACTACTTGTGCACCTCGGTGGCGGCAACCTGAACGAACACGCCGGTGTCCTCGGCCATCAGCAGGCCTCGACCACGGGGCAGCGGACCGCCCTTCATCTTGCCGCGGATGAAGCCCTCGTCCGGGTCGGCGTCCATGACCAGCAGGGGTGCGTTGGCCTGGTGCAGGGCGCGCAGCATCGGGTCGCTGCCCGCCGACGACCAACCACCGAAGGAGCGGGTGACGATCACGTGCAACCCGACATCGGCGGCCCGGTTCACGAACGGAACCACCTTGTGCAGCGGCGAATCGAAGCCCGGCGGCAGCTGCTGGATGTCGTCGACAATCAGGAAGATCTCCGGTCCGCTCCACCACGACCGCGACAACAGCTCCTGGGCCGACAGGCCAGGCGGGGGCTCGCGTCCGGCCAGGGCCGCCGCCAGCTCGCCCATCATCGCGACCACGCCGTCGAGGTTGTAGGCGAACTTCTCGACGTAATCCGAGCCCAGCGTGGTGAGCAGCTGGCGGCGCGGGTCGATCAGCCATACCTGCGCCGACGGCCGTCCGGGCGGCGGCGTCGGTGCGCTGCTGGAACCCGGTGCGTACAGCCGCCCGATCTCGGACATGATCGTGGCCAGCGTTGTGGTTCGGCCACATTCGCGACGGCCGGTGACCATCAGGTGCGAGTTCTCGGCGAAGTTGAGGTAGACCGGCTGCAGGTCCAATTCGGAGATCGCCCAAGCGATTCCGCCGGCGCCGACACCCTGGCGGGTGTCGCGTGCCGCCAGCTCGCGGACCTGCTCCACACCGAACCGGGCCGGCAGACGCCGCACCGGCGGCGCCGCCGCGGTAGTGAGCCGGCTGACGGCCGCGACAACGCTGTCGCACTCGAAGACGTTGTTCGGCGTGCTGCCCAGCGCCGGGCGGGCGACCAGGGTATGCAGACCGGCCTGCGGGTCGCTGTCCAACCGGACGTAGTTGACGGCGACCATGCCGCGTCCCGGCTTGACCGGGACGTCCTTGGCGAACCGCGAACGCACCAGCTTGGCGTCTTCCACTGCGGCCAAGCGCAATTCGACGCGGGAACCGAATCCGCTCCGCACCGGCGGGCGCAGCTCCGATTCGCGGTCGGCGGTGACGATCACGTGCACACCGAACGAGGGACCCTGGTTGATGATCAGGTTGACCTGGTCGATCAAGACCTCGTTTTCTTCGGCCAGTGCCCGGTAGTTGTCGATCACCAGGAAGACGTCGCCGAACCCGTCGTTGGGCACCGGGCCGGCTTCCCCGCCGAACTTGCGGCGGCGGAACATCTCCATCGAGGCGATGCCGTATTCGAGGAAGCTGCGCTTGCGCTCGCGCACCAGCGCCAGCAGTTCGGCGACCGTACGGCGCACACCGTAGGGGTCCGTCGGTCCCGCGACCTCGCCCACGTGCGGCAGCTGCGCCACGGTGGTGAGCGCGGTGCTGCTGTAAGCCAGGCAGTAGAACTGCACCTGCTCGGGCGTGTGGGTCAGCGCCGCGGAGCAGATCAGCGTCTGCAGCGCGGTGGTCTTTCCGGACCCGCCGGCGCCGAGGATCAGCACGTTGGCACCCGGGCCGGACGTGTCCACCGTCCACGGCGGCTGGTCGTGCTTGAACGGACGGTCGATGATCCCGATCGGGAACACCAGGTTGCGGGCCGTTCCGTAGTCCTTATTCCAGGGGCGGCCGAGGAAGCGGTTGACCAGCTCGTCGATCGCAACCGGCTCGGTGAGCGGCGGCTGCCACAACCGGTACGGCTCGAAATTGATCTTGCGCAGCTGGTCGATGATCACGGTGCCGACCTTCGGCGTCCGGATCGCTTCCTCTTCCTCCTCCACCTCTCCGCCGGCGTCGACGACTTCGCCGTTCGCGTAGTTCGCGATCACGTCGACGCTGGGGCCTCCCACGCTCACTTCCATCGGCGTGAAGGAGTTGGTGAACAGTTGCGGTCGCACGTAGTCGATGGTGTTCACCAACACCGGCGCTTCCTCACCGTCGACGGAGGAAATACGCAGGTAGTCCCGCCAGAGGAACTCGGCCTGGAATCGGATGATGTCCTCGAGGCTCTTGCGGAAGTAGCCCAGACCGGCCTGGGCCGGCAGGTTGACCGCATTGGGCACACCGGCGGCCTGCGCGGCGCCGGCCGTTCGCGCCTTGAGCACCAGGCGGTAACCCATGTTCTCCATGAGCTTTTCGGCGCGACTCTCGATGGTCTGCGATGCCATCATCAGGTGGATCCAGTAGGCACGGCCCTGGCGGCCGATCGAGTCGAGCACGTCGACCGCGGTCGGCATGATCCGGAACCACTCGTAGAACTCGTCGATGACCACCACGAGCATGGGTAGCGGCGCCATGTCCTGGCCGCGGGCCCGCATCCTGCCGCGCACCGAGTTGTACTCCTTGGCGTCGTCGACGCCGGCGCTGTCACAGATCGCCTTGCGGCGCGCGATCTCGCCCCAGAGTGCGTCCAGGAAGCGCTCCATCAGCGCCTGGTCCTCTTCCAGGTCGGTGATGATGCGCGAGACGTGCGGCACGCCGGCGAACGGCTTGACGGCCGATCCACCCTTGAGGTCGGCGAGCACGAACTGCAGCTCCTCGGGCGGGTGGCCGAGCATCAGCGACTCGATCACGGTCCGCACCAGCGTCGACTTACCGGAACCGGTGGTACCCGACATGACGCCGTGCGGGCCGTCCCCGCCTTCGTCCAGCGACTTCATGTCCAGGAACAGCAACTCGCCGTTGTCGGAGCGGTTACCGAACGGCACGCGCAGGCGCGAGCGTCCCATCGTGTCGGTGCGGCTGCCCCACAGATCTTCGAAGTCGATCGCGGCCGGATCGCTGATTCCGTAGTAGGACAAGATGTCCCGCGCGCCGATGTGGGCGACCCGCTGGCCGATCTCTTCATAGGCCTCGGCCAGCCGCCACTGCGCCAGCTTCTGAGAGAACTCCTCGGCCTCGGCGGTGGTCATCTGGTCGGTCAGGGCGAAGAACCACGCTTTGTCGTCGATCACCATCCAGGTGTCGCGGTCGCGGGGCAGCGCCTCGATCACGCCGATCTTGTCGAACGAAAGCTTCCGTTCGGGAACGTTCGTCCACATCTCGGAGCCGGTCAGGTCGAAGAACGTGACACCGTCGACGCCCTCGGCACTGATCACATACTCCCACTGCGGGTCGTCGACGTCGGCGATGATCACGTGGTGCGGGGTGGGCGTCTGCGCCGACGAACTCGCGTGCCGGGGTGTGAACGACCCGCGGCCGGCGAACAGTTCGGCCTGCTCGGCGGCGAATTCGCGTACGGAGCTGTACACCATGCGGGCGCTGCCCGCGGCGTCGGTACGCCGTCCATCACCGAAGTGCGGCAACCACTTCACCCAGTCCCACTCGTCGAGGTCGGAGCTGACGACGATCATCCGGATGTGGTCCGGGCCGTGCGAGAAGGCGAGCTGACAGATGATCGCACGCATCAGTCCAAGTACCTGCGGGCGGTCGCCGACCAGCGCATACCAGGGCTCCACCAGCACGGAGATCATCTTGGGCAGGTTGTAGACGACGCTCTGGTAGCGGCCGAACTCCTGCAGCGCCTTGCCGGTTACCGGCTCCAGCTCGATGTCGGTGGGCATGTTCTGCGGTTCACCCCAGGTCACCTCGGGGCGTGTCATGCCGACCCCGACGCGGACGACCCCGAAGTTGAGGTCTTTGCCGTCGGGCTTGCGCTCCCACATCCGCTGGGAACCCACCGCGGCCGCCAGGGTGTTCGGCGCCGGGTGGAACCACCGGTAGTTGGCGTCCATGCTGTCGGCCGACTCCTGCGCGGTCTCCCGCAACATGTCCAGCATCAGCATGAACTGGGCGCGCATGGCGTCCAGCTTCGGGCGGCTCATCTGCTGCTGACCGCCGCCGACGCCGCGGAACATCATCAGCATCATGCCGCCGACCATGAAGATCGGGAAGATCGAGCCGACGCCGCCGAATACGTGCGAACCGCTGGCGAATGTCATGGCGACCATGCCGCCCAGCAGTCCGATCACGACGACGCCGACCACGATCAGCCACCAGGGCTTGCCTTCGGGCGGCGGAATGCTCAGTGGCGTCGGCAGAACGATGTTCTCCGGCTTGATTACCGGCGGCCGCTCCGGCGTAGGCCGTGCAAATCCACGTTTCACTTCGGTACCACCAACTCTGCAGGGGTCATGTCCATCGGAAGGGTGTCGTGCTCCACCAGGGCGTCGGCACGCGACAAGGTCGGTCCTTGTGGCAGCAACCGCAAGGCCACCCACGGCGCCATGCTGGGCTGCAGCGTCAGACCGAGCGCGTCGCGGGCTTCCTTCGTGTCATCCACCCCGAACCGCGCACCGGCGTTGGTCAGCCACCACAGCGACTCGGTGGTCTGAGCTCCCGGGTTGTTGCCGGTCACGGCCACGAAATTCGCGTAGTTGGGGCCGAAGTACACCTGGTCGGCCTCACGGCCGCTCAGGTCGGACTTCACCAGGCTGACCACGTTCTTCATCTCGCTGGGCTTAATCGGGATGGTCGGTCCGGAGACCACCTGAACGCGGGCCCGGTTCTCACCGTTGGTCCGTTCCCACCACCAGCAGGTGGACGGGTTCTCCCGGATGTCCAGCACGTTGAGCGGGTCATTCGGATATGCCGACAGGTCCAGCCGGTTGACGACCGGCATCTTGGCCAGCGCGGACGGTTCGACGGTCACCGGCTTGGTGTTGCCCGGGCGTCCCGCGTTCTGCAGGATCTGGGCGACCAGCGGCGGCAGCGTCTGGACGCCGTCCTCGAGCACCAGCGAATACTGCTGGGGGCCACTGATCTGAGGGGTGACCAGGATCGTGCCGACGGGGCCGGGGGCGCCCTGGAAGGTCGCCGGGGCGCCCGCTTTCGGCACCTCCGGAACCAGCAGCTCGGGTCCGACCGGCAGCGCGTCGTACAACGCGTGGCTCATCGGACGCGCCTGGCTGACCTGCTCCGGCGTCAGGCCCAGCGGGAGCAACACCGAGCGGTCGGTGGCGTCGATCTTCGACCGGCGGCCCTCGCGGATCACCCAGGTGTTCCCGCCATAACTCAGCACCACCGCGTCAGATCCGTTGAGGACCCGGCGGTGGCCACTCATGTCCGGGGTGCCGTCGATGACGGTCACCGTGACACCGGCCGGCGACGGCATGCCGGAGGGACCCGACGTGCCGCCCACCGTGTCGCACACCAGCCAGGACGACACGCTGGGACTCTTCGGCGCGAACTCGGTGGGGGCTCCCGGGATGCCGACCAGCGGGCCGTGCGGCATGTTTGCGATCTGGCTTCCCTTGACCAGGTGCGGGTTGTCAGGCCGGCCGGTGATCAGGCGCGCTGACGCGAGGTTGAGCGCCGGGTAGAGCCGGTCACCCACCTTGACGTACAGCGCACCTGAATCGCGGTCAGCGATGATCGGTGACTCGTTGATCTGTCCGGCGGGGCTGAGGAAGGAGTACAGCAGTGCGCCCAGGCAGATCACCAGTGCCGCCGACACCGACGCCACGACCGCCAGGGTCTGGCGGCGGCCCGGCTCGATCTCCATGCGCACCCGCCAGCGGGTCAATGCCATCGCGGTACGGCGGGCCAGGAACTGATAGCCCGTTACCTGGGTGCGCGTCGACAACCCGAGGCCGTAGCCCGACCCCCGCTGTCCGCGGCTATGTTCAGCCACGCTTGATCACCTTTCGGTCATAACGCCCGGATATAAAACGCCCGCTGAGCGGTAAGCGCCAAATCACATCGACAACCGTAAGGCACCTGCGCAAACCTCGCCAGGCGGCAGAAACCGCCGCCCGGATTCGCGCGTCCATCCCCCATGGAGCCGTCGTGACTTCACTGGGCATGTTAGCTGCGAATCAGTGACTCGGCGCGCTAAGTCGCCCACTGTTCACATCGGGGTTCGCCGACCCAGCCGAGCTGCGGGTCCCGGAGCGCAACGTGACAATCTTCTTCCATGACCGAGCCGACGCGTCCTTTTCCGACCCAGCCAGCGCCGTCGCTCGTCGAACTGGCACGCCGGTTCGGGATCGCCACCAGTTACCAGGACTGGAGCGGACAAGAGGTCTTCGTGCCGGAAACCACGCTGGTGTCCGTCCTGGGCGCCCTGGGCGTCCCGGCGGACACCGAAGACGAGCGCAATGTGGCTCTGACCACACAGTCGCGCTCCTACTGGGCCCGGTCGCTGCCGGCCACCATCGTCGGACGCGCCGGTGCCCCGCTGCGATTCTGGGTGCACGTCACGCACGGCGCTCCGGCCGACGTGTGGGTGCAGCTCGAAGACGGGACCGAGCTCAGCGGCCCGGAAAATCGCATCGTCCAGGTCGACAACTTCACTGCACCATTCGATCTGGACGGACGTCAGGTCGGCGAGGCCAGCTTCCTGTTGCCGGGCGATCTGCCGCTGGGCTATCACCGGGTGCACCTGCGGTCCGGCGACCACCGGTCCAGTACCGCCCTCATCATCACGCCGGACTGGCTGGGCCTGCCGGAAAAGCTCGCGGGACGCCGCGCCTGGGGCTTGGCCACCCAGCTCTACAGTGTGCGGTCGCAACAGTCCTGGGGTATCGGTGACCTCAGCGACCTGGGCGATCTCGCGCTGTGGTCCGCGTGGGCGCACGGCGCCGACTATCTGCTGGTCAACCCGCTGCATGCCGCGTGCCTGCCGGGCCCCGGCGGGAGCGGTGGCCGGATAGAACCGTCACCGTATCTGCCGACGTCACGCCGCTTCGTCAACCCGCTCTATCTGCGGGTGGAAGCCATCCCGGAGTACGCCGAACTGCCCAAACGTGGCCGGGTGCGGGAGTTGCGCGACCGGGTACAACGTCGCGCCGTGCGATCGGACAGCATCGACCGCGACAGCGCCTGGGCAGCAAAATGCGCGGCCCTCAAGCTCATCCACGCCGTGCCGCGGTCGGCCGGGCGGGAGATGGCCTACACCGCTTTCCGCGATCGGGAGGGCCGGGACCTGGACGACTTCGCCACCTGGTGCGCCCTGGCCGACAAGCACGGCACCGATTGGTACCGGTGGCCGAAATCGGTGCGACACCCCGACGCCCCCGGCGTCGCGGCATTCGCCGCCAAGAACGCCGGCGCCGTCGATTTCCACCGATGGCTGCAGTGGCAGCTTGACGAGCAGCTCGCCGCGGCGCAGTCGCAGGCCACCCGGGCCGGCATGGCGCTGGGCATCATGCACGACCTGGCCGTCGGCGTGCATCCCACCGGTGCCGACGCGTGGGCCCTGCAGGACGCGCTCGCGCTGGGAGTGACGGCCGGCGCGCCGCCGGACGAGTTCAACCAGCTGGGGCAGGACTGGTCGCAGCCGCCGTGGCGGCCCGACCGGCTCGACGCACTGGGATACCGCCCGTTTCGCGCGCTGATCCAGGCGGTGCTGCGGCACGCGGGCGGAGTCCGGATCGACCACATCATCGGGCTCTTCCGGTTGTGGTGGATACCGGAGGGCCGGCCCCCGACCGAGGGCACCTACGTGCGCTACGACCACGAGGCGATGATCGGGATCGTCGCGCTGGAAGCCCACCGGGCCGGAGCTGTCGTCGTCGGGGAGGATCTGGGCACCGTCGAACCGTGGGTGCGGGACTACTTACTCTTGCGCGGCCTGTTGGGCACGTCGATCCTCTGGTTCGAGAAGGAAGAGGCAACCGGAACGCCGCTGCCCGCCGAACGTTGGCGGGAATACTGTCTGTCCTCGGTCACGACGCACGATCTGCCGCCCACCGCGGGTTACCTGGCCGGTGACCACGTCCGGCTGCGGGACTCGCTGGGGCTGCTGACCCGGCCGGCCGAGGTCGAGCAGGAGGCGGCCAGGACTGAACGGACGGCCTGGCTGGCCGAGCTGCGGCGGGTGGGCCTGATCGGCGACGGCGAGGAGAGCCCCGAACAGCTGATTCTGGCCCTCTACCGGTACCTGGGCCGGACACCGTCGCGGTTGCTGGGCGTGGCGCTGACCGATGCGGTCGGCGATCGGCGCACCCAGAATCAGCCCGGCACTACCGATGAGTACCCGAACTGGCGGGTCCCGCTGTCGGGCCCGGACGGCAAGGCGGTACCGCTGGAAGCGCTGTTCACCGATGCCCGCGCCGCACAGCTACTCGAGGCAGTGCGCGACGTCACCGCCCCGGCACACCCATGCTGAACGATCGCGCCGCTCTCAGCGATCTCGTCCACCGTTATGCCGCCCTGGTCGACGATCGTCAATTCGATTCGGTAGCAACGTTATTCACCGAAACTGCGGAGCTGGTGGTGGCTGACCCGCCGTCTGAGCTGACACCGGTCCGGACCCACCGGGGCCGCGACGCCATCGCCGCGGCGGTTGCTGCGGTGGGCCGGCTCCTCCGCACCGAGCACGCGATCGTCGGCGAAGTGTACGACGCGGGACCGGCACCCGACGTTGCCCGCGGGCGCATCACCGGTATCGCCCACCACTGGAGTCATCGTTCCGGCGAAAGCGGGACCGAACTCGTCGACGTGGTCTGGCATCTGCGTTACGACGACGAGTACCGGTTGACCGTTTCGGGCTGGCGAATCAGCCGCCGGGCGCTGACCGTCAATGCCCTCGAAACGCGGCCGGTGCGCCGGGTGCGGCCCGGTGAATAGCCGAACTCGTTTGCCCGTAAAGCATTTCGGGTAGGCCCTAAAAAGACTCGAATCGGCCGCTCGGGACGGCCGGCTGCGCCGACTGCTGAGGGGGATACCGATGGCCGAGATCGCACACCTGCCTCGCGGCGCGCGCGACCTGGGGGAATTCGAAGATGCGGCAGAGCGCACCCCGGTCCTCGTCGTGATCGCCGGGGCCGTCCTGGCGTTCGTCGTTTCGGTCGCCGCATTCGCGCTGGGACAGGCGGGCGTGGGCGTTGCTGTGGCCAGTGGCGGGTTGCTGATCTTCGGCGCCGGGCTGTGCTGGCTCAGCATGGAACGCCGACGGGTGCGGGACGCCGAACGCGAAGTGCTGCTGCACCATCCGCGCAGCTGAGCTCAGCGCAACTCGGCGAGGTTGTGCACGGACTTCTTCACATCGGAGCGCAGTAGCCGGGCCACCAGACGTCCCACCGGTCCTCCGAGCACGCCGCCGGACAGGTCGGCGGTGAGCGAGAAGTCCGACCCGGGTTCCTTCGGCGTGACCTCCATTGCGACCGTGATGCGCACGCCGCCGCGACCGCTGCCTTGCAGCTCAATCGATTTCGGTTCGTCGTAGTGCGTCACTTCCCAGTAGATGACGTTGCGGAAGCCCTTCACCTTGATCAGCGACGCGACGCAGGTGCCTTTCTCGATGGTGGACGGAACCTCGCCGCGCCACCCCCCGAAGATGGTCATCCACTCGTCGAAACGCGCGAGATCTGACGCCAGCTTCCACGCGGCTTCCGGAGTCACCTCCGAGGTGGTCGAAACCTCTACTTTCGCCAACGGAATCCGCTCCTCTGCGCGTCGGGGTCAGTGCCGATACATACCCGGGTGTCATGGGCGGGTAAACAACGCCGTCGTCCGCGAACACATGAGTTTGGCATTGTTTCTAATTTATACAGTGGCCATAGTGTAAATTTGCTCAGCGTGAGTGGATCCATTGACGCGGGGTCGGCCCCCCGTACCGGAGCGTCGGACAGACAGCTGGGCGTGGACTACGCGAGCGAGGTGCACACCGCCGAGGACGTCGTCGACGTCGAGTCCTACGGCGGTGGTTTCGACCTCACCCGACGTGCCACCGCCCCGCGCCTGAGAGTCGGCCGCGACAAGTGGTTCAACCTGCTCTGGCTGATTCCGATCGGATTCGTGGTGATGCTGGCCGGCGTCGCGATCGGCAAAGGGCTGCACCACATGCCGGCGGTGCAGTCGTTCATCGAGCGTTATCCCGGCACCGAGGAGCATTCCGGTGCCGTCGTCGGACGGCCCGCCTGGATCGGCTGGACCCACTTTTTCAATCTCTTCATGATGACGTTCATCATCCGTTCCGGGATCCAGATCCTGTGTGATCACCCGCGGCTCTACTTCAGCCGCAACGCCACGCCCGGCAAGGACGAATGGTTGCGGGTGGGGCCGCCGGTGCCCGATGACCCCCTGTGGACCGCCAACTCCGATACCGTGGCTCTCCCACCGCAATTCGGGCTGCCGGGCTTCCGTCACTCCATCGGTCTGGCCCGGTGGTGGCACCTCGGCATCGACGTGTTGTGGTTGGTCAACGGTGCGGTCTTCTACGCGCTGTTGTTCCTCACCGGGCAGTGGCGGCATCTGGTGCCGACCAGCTGGGACGTGTTCCCCAACGCAGCATCGGTGGCCATTCAGTACGCGTCCCTGCAGTGGCCCACCGACAACGGCTGGGTGGCCTACAACGGTCTGCAGTTGCTCGCCTACTTCACCACCGTGTTCATCGCCGCCCCTGCGGCCGTCATCACCGGACTGGGTATGTCACCGGCACTGTCGCAACGCGTCCACTGGCTCAGCAAGCGATTGAGCATCCAGCACGCGCGCTCGCTGCACTTCCTGGTGCTCGTGTATTTCCTGTTCTTCATCCTGACCCACGTCACGATGGTTTTCGCCACCGAAGCCCTGCGCAACCTCAACCACATGTTCGCCGCCCGAGACGACAACGGCTGGGTCGGGTTCGCGGTCTTCTGTTTGGCGATGGTGATCGTGGCAATCGCGTGGGTTGCCGCCACCCCGTTCACAATTCGCCATCCGCGCGTGGTCCAGCGGGTCGGCTATGCGCTCGTCGGACCGTTTCAGCGCGCGCTGGAACGCCTCAATCCCAAGCCCGGTGCATTCACCGAAAAGGACATCTCGCCCTATCACTGGCGTAACGGCCGCCTCCCGGAGACCGTGGAGTACAAGGAGCTGGCGGAAAACGACTTCGCGGATTGGCGGCTGCGGGTGTACGGCCTGGTGGAGAACCCGACGGCATTCTCACTCGACGACCTGCGGGCACTGCCCTACCACGACCAGATCACGCAGCACTTCTGCATTCAGGCGTGGTCGGGGGTGGCCAAGTGGGGCGGCGTCACGATGCAAACCATCATGGACATCGTCAAACCGCTGCCGGAGGCAAAATGGGTCGTCTTCTACTCGATGGGCCTGGGCGCGACGGGAGGCATCTACTACAACGCGCATCCCATCGAGCAGATGACACACCACATGAGCATGCTTGCCTACGACATGAACGGCGAGCCGCTCCCCTATCTGCACGGCAGACCGCTACGCCTGCGCAACGAATTGCAACACGGCTTCAAGCAGGTCAAGTGGATCAAGGGCATCGAGTTCGTCGCGCACTACTCCGAAATCGGTAGTGGTTACGGGGGTTACAGCGAAGACCACAAGTTCTTCGGCCGGCACCAGACGCTGTGATCGATCAGGTCGGGCAGACCTGATCGACCCACGACTTCACGGTCTGGTTATTTTTCGTGTAGTCCGGATCGTCGAAGTGGGCACCGCCGGTGGTGACGAAGTGCTCGATCGCCGACTTCACCGAGGACGGCGGGTTGTAGCGCTCGAGGGTGTCGGCGGCCTTGCGCGCGGCGTCCTTGTCGGTCGCGGTCAGCAGATCAAGGTTGGCCCCGGTGACCTCCACGCACTGGCTGGAGTCCAGGGTGGTGACCGGTGCCGACTCGGTGGAGGTGGCCTCGCTCGACGAGGCGGCGGCCGACGTCGATGTGGCCGAGCTGCTGGCGCCCGAGGAGTGAACCACCGTCGTCTTGCCGGACGAGCAACCCGTCATCACCGTCGTGGTCACCACGACGGCCGCAATCCACCAACGCTTTCGCATCAAGGTCCTCCTGCATGTAGGCCAACCGCTCCCGACGCGGTAGCACCGCCGTAGATTAGCGCACCGAATGTGGCCTGGCTCACGTTCGAGCTGCGGAAATCCAGGAAGATTCAGGTTTGCCGGGGCCGGCTATCCGCCCCAGGCGGCCGCTACCTGCGTGGCGACGTCGATGACCTGAGCAGCCTGGGACTGCGGCGAATCGATCTCCTCGCGCACGTACTGCGCGATGAAACGCCGGATCTCGCCGTCGACCCCGGCGAGGATGCGCAGCACTTCGCCCCGGATCGATTTGGACGAGACATTGACGGTGATGTCCGACGGTCGCGGCTTGGAGACGTCCACGATGAGTAACAGCGGCTCGGCCGCCCGCGCGGTGGCACGTAAGGCGATGTCGCCGGTCACCTTGAACCGCTGCTTGTCCAGTCGCAGGTCCAGCAGCAGGTCGATGGACAGTGGGATGTGGATGACAAAGGTGATGAGATCGCCGAGTTTGCGGGTGACCCGCGGCTCCTGAATCTTGACGTTCGCGCTGACCTTCGCGATTCCGCCCGGTCCCTGGGCGATGGGTTCCATGGCAAACTCGCTGCCGGCGATATCACTCAACGCGGCGGCGACCCGGTCCGGCGTTACGGCAACCTCGAAAAACTTGCGGCCGAACTCTTCGTAGCTGAGGAAGTCCTGGTTTTCCATAAGATTTATACGGTCTCATGCCGCCCGCCCGATGGGCCGCTGATCCGCTCGAGTCGCCGAAAATTCGGCCTTCCGCAGCCGCCGAAAGTGTGATCCGCAGCACTGCGCAGCTGGTTGTGAAGAACGCCACAAGCGGGCGCTTCGATTCGGTATGTCGGGCGGGGGCCTGCCACCCTTGACGTATTGGAGGTGTTTGAATCTCATGCGCGCGCACGAAATCTCTGAGCAGCGCTCGGTCGTCACGCGGATCGAGGCGCTGCTGACCTGGCTTGGCGGCGGGCATGCACGCGAGCTCGCAGAACGCCATGAGCGGTCCACACACGCCGTCGCGGGAGCCGTGGTGGTGCTCGGCGCCGTGCTGGCATGGCTGGTCGCCGCCCTGGCCGTCAGGCCGGCGGTCGGCTCGGCGCCGGTATGGGCCGTGGTGGCCGCGACCCTCGTCTTCGGTCTGTTGGTCGGAGCGGTCACTCGCGGCATCGCCGGTATCCCTGCGCGCGGCTGGCGGGGAACGGCCGGTCGCGCCATGGTGGCGCTGGCCGTCGGAGTTTTGGTCGGCGAACTCGCCGCACTCGTGCTCTTCTCCGGCGCTGTCGACCGTCGCCTGGACGAGCGGGCGCTGCGCACCGCGGACTCGGCTCCGGCGGTGGCACAGGCTGCGGCATCCCTGCAACAGGCGCGTACGGCACGCAGCGCGCTGGACGGAACAGTGGACCAGGCCCGCGGACACCTGGACAACGCCCTGGTGATCGCGCGCTGCGAGTACAACCCGACGCCCGCCTGCCCGCAAACCCGGATCACCGGCGTTCCGGGCCGCGGGCCCGAGACCCGGACGGCGAACGAGCTGCTCGGTGACGCCCAGCGGGAACTCGACGGCGCGCTGGCCGCTCGCGACCGCCAGGCACCCGCCCTGGACGCCACCGTCGCACGCGATGAACAGGCACTGACCGAGGCGCGGCAGGCCGCGGTCGCCGATGCCGGACGGGGTCTGGGCGCGCGGTGGGTCGCGATGAACGACCTGACTCTCGCCGGCGCCGGGGCGCTCGTGCTGCGCCTTCTTGCCATCGCATTCTTCGTGCTGCTGTATCTGCTGCCGCTGATCCTGCGCACGTGGCGCGGCGAGACCACCCACGATCGCCACGCCAGCGCGCGTGCGGAGCGCGAACGCGCCGAGCTGGAAGCCGACACCGCGATCGCCGTCAAGCGGGCCGAAGTGCGCCGCGCGGCCGAGATCATGTGGGCCGAGCACCAACTCACCCAGACGCGCCTCGCCATCGAGGCTCAGGCCGAGATCGATCGCGAACACCACCGCCGCCGGGTCGTCGAGGCGCTCGACGCCCCGGTGCACGCGTCGTCGGAACGTACCTTCGAGCCAGTGGAGGAAGACATGTATCTGCAGATCGCCGCCGAGGCCGAGGCCGCCGCAACGCGGGCGGTGGCCCAGTTGCCCGCCGCGGACCGCGATGTGCAACCACCGGTCACCGAGAACCTGCCGGCACCGGCCGAACCCGTCATGGCGGCCGTCGAGCACTACGAGCCGTCGGCTCCCGCCGAGGTGGACGACCAGCACCGTGCCCCGCTGATTCCGTCGATTCCGGATGCCACCAAGGCCGCCGCCCGGTGGATCCGTCCGCTGGTGCCACCGTTCGTGGCGCGGGTCATCGACAACACCACCCAGCCGTTGCGCACCGCCCGGCAGGTGTTCGAGGAGGTCGAGGAGATTGCCTTCTCACTGAAGCGGACCCGCAAAGTGACTATGAATACCGAGACCTCCGACGGCGCCGGCCAGCAGCAGCCCCAGCAGCCGCAGCAACCCCCGCTGCAGGCACCGGCGCCCGCAGCCCCCGGGCCAGGCGTCCACCGGATCGATTCGACGCGTGGTCAGGCGGCGCAGCGGCACTATGCCGGTGACTACGGCCAGCTGGGCGGGCATGCCGAGCACGCGCTGAGCGGGGCGCCCGGCAGAGACCTGGCCGACCTGGCGGTCGGGGCCTCGGATGGTCGCCGTCAGCTGGTCGAGCGGGAGGGACCACGCGAGTTGGACGGGCCCACCGGCCCCCGCCAATTGCCCCCTGCCAAATAGGGTGGCATAGCGGCAAACCGGGCGAGTTGGTCGCGGCGTAGTATCTTTCGGGGTCGGCGGCGACGGGTAATTGCATACGGATTGGGAACAGGACGTGCTCGCATGAGGGTCAGTCTCTTTCTGGCGGACGCAGCTCAAGCCGATGTTCAATCGGGCAAGGTCCACACCCTCGGGTTGGGTTGGCGCCAATGTCAAACGCCCACGCCCCCATTCGCATTGGTGATGTTTCTGGACATCGACTGGGACGAGACGAACAAGCAGCACAAGCTCACCTGCCAGTTGCTGGACACCGACGGTCAACCAGTGGTGGTGCAGGGGCCGCAGGGCCCGCAGCGGATCCTGTTCGAGGCGGCCGCCGAGGCGGGCCGCCTACCGGGTGCCATTCACGGCACCTCGGTCCGGATGCCGCTCACGCTCAACATCCCGGCCGGAATCCCGCTGGAACCGGGCATTTACGAGTGGCGGGTCGAGGTGGACGGCTTCGAACAGGCCACTGCCGTCGAGGCGTTCATCGTCTCCCCCGGCGGCATTGCGCCGACACCGGCGAACTAACTGCGCCACAAGCTATTTGATCATCAGCTCCAGGTGTTCCAGCCGGCGTACCAGCAGGCTCGGCAACCAGGGACCGACGTCGGCCGCCTCGATGACGGTGGTGCGGTCCAGCAGTAGCCGCAGTGCGATCTGAGCTTCCAGACGTGCGAGTGCGGCACCGACGCAGAAGTGCGCGCCCCTGCCGAAGCTGAGGTGTCCCTTCGCCGTGGAGCGGTCGAGCCGGAACTGCGCGGGGTCGTCGAACTGGCTGGGATCGCGATTGGCCGCGCCCCACATCAACATCAGATGCGAGTCGGCCGGCAGCTCGACACCGGCCAGGCTGGTGTCGGTGCGCACATGCCGGTAGTGACCACGGAACGGCGGTTCGTAGCGCAGTGTCTCCTCGATGAATGGGGTGTGCAGAGCCGGGTTTTCACGCAACCGGCGCTGAACGTCGGGACGAGTGGCCAGGATCCAGGCGGCACTGCCCAGCAGCGAAGCGGTGGACTCCCCGCCCGCGGCGAACAGGGTCACCATCATCACCTGCGCGGCGATGGTGTCGATCTCCCCCGCGGTGCAGGCCGCCGACAGCTCGCCCAGCAGGTTCTCCCGGGGGTCGGCCACTGCACGGCGGAAGCACTCGGTGATGAAGCCGTTGAGTTCCAGCAATGCGACGCCGGCCGCGGCGAGCTGATCCTGACTGACCAGTCCTTCGAGCAACTGAGTGGCGGCGTAACCCCATTGCACCAGCTGCGCGATGTCAGCATCGGGAACACCGATCAGCTCCGCCACCACCATCATGGGCAGGCGGTTGGCCACCGATCCCATCCACTCGATACGCCCATCGCGCAGTCCCTCGCGCCAGAGCCGGTCCGCGGCGGTCGCCGTGAACTGCTCGATGGCCCGGATCCGCTTGGCGGCCAGGTGCCGGACCAGCAGTTTGCGATGCACCGCGTGGACCGGGTCGTCAGCGGTCGCCAGCACCTGAGTGGGCCCGCCGAGGGCGTCCATGGTGAATGCCCGCACGTTGCCGTCGGGCGTATACGTCATGGTCGCGGTCAGGTTCGAGGAGAAGTCCCCGGTCCGGCTGATGGCTTCGTTGACGGCAGCCCATTCGCACACCACATAGAAGTCCGAGTCGGCCACCCGATGCACCGGGCCCGCGCTGCGCAGGCGCTCGTAGAGCGGATAAGGATCCTGGATCGAGGCGGCGTCGAAGAGCTCGACGGCATCATGGACAGCGATCATGTACCCAGCCTGCGGAGTCGATACCCGCTGGTCAATGGCACATTGTGAAGTCGAGACCGGTTGCCGGCGGACCGTCGCGCGAGCTGTCTCAGCCAAGCGGCACGACCTGCGGCTACTGTGAGAGCAATGTCCGCGATCGTCTCAAGGCTGAGAAAAATAGTCGTGCGCTTCTCGCGGGGTCGGGTGAGCGATGCCGGCTGACGACTGGGTGATCGGCGCCGACCGGCGCGCGATGGCCGCGGAGCGCATCTATGCCGCCGCCACCGACCTGATCGCCCGCCACGGGCTCGACGCACTGGACATCGACCGGCTGGCGGCGAACGTGCACTGCTCCCGGGCGACCGTATATCGGTATGCCGGCGGCAAGGCCGAGATTCGCGACGCCGTGCTGCGCCGGGCGGCAGCCGGCATCATCGACTCGGTGCGTTCGGCAGTAGCCGGACTGAGCGGACAAGAACGAGTCGTTACCGCCATCACCCTGGCGCTCAAGCGAATTCGATCGGATCCGATGAGCCGGCTGATGCTGAGCTCGGGCGCCGACGCGATGGGCGGACTCACCGCGTCGCCGTTGCTCGCCGACCTTGCTTCCGAGCTCGCCGGCCTGGCCGACACCGACCCCCAGGCCGCGCAGTGGGTGGTGCGGGTGGTGCTGTCGCTGGTGTCGTGGCCCGCGGAGAATGCGGCCGCCGAACATGAGCTGGTGCAGCGGTTCGTCGCACCGGCGTTCGGCGACAAGCCCTGATCAGTTACTCGTCACCGAAGCTCTCGTAGAGCTGGGGCAGAAATCCGGCCAGGTGGTTCATCTCCTGGGCGCAGTGCACCAGCAGGTTGCGCCCGCTGGTTTCGGCGTTACCCAGGATTCGGGAAGCGATGGGGCGCACCGCTTTCGATGCGACCCCCGGAGCGTTGCGCACGGCGATGTGCGGGCCACCCATCCAGAAGCGGGACCGCATCTCGGATCCGGCCTGAGTCGAGCGGATGTGGTGGATGAACCAGCCGACATCCACCGGCGCGTCGCCGGAGCCCAACCGTGCGCAGATCGCCACGGCGTCGTCGGTGTCGGGAGGCAGGCCCATCGCCGCGGGCTCGACGAATTGTATTGCCCCGCTGAGCATCGCCGAGCCGATGTACTCGTTGATCATCGACCAGCGGCCGATGTAGCGTTGCGCGCCCCGGCGACCGGCGTCCGCGTCGTCCTGGTTGCCGTCCTTCCAGGCTGCCGACAGATGCGCCCGCGGGTGCCACAACTTGTAGCGGCGGCTGTCGCATCCGTGCCAGCCGAACCACCATGACCACATCCCCGGTGTGACCCCGGGCATGTCGGTGCGCACCGAGACCTGATAGCTGCCGTCTTCGAGTACGCCGTAACCGTTCTCCGTCTGCTGGTAGCCGTCCTGCGCGACGGCGGCGGCCTGGTCGAAGGCCGCCAGCGCCATGCCGCCCTGCGGTCCGTGCTGCAGCGCCTCGACGACATGCTGTGGCAGCGGCGCCATCTCGGGTTTGAAGAACTTGCCGAACGGGGTGTCGGCGTCGTCGCCCCGGTAGCCGAGGTAGAGATCGCCGGCCATCAGAGTCGTCCCATCCAGCTGTTGAACAGACCGTCGGGATCGTAGGTCGCACGCGCCTTGTCGAGCCGCGCCATGGCATCGTCGGTGGCGAAGCGGGCGGGCCGCTGACCCAGGTTCTCGTCGGCCAGCTGGATGCCGGTTGCCAGGTGAGACATCGCCTCCATGTTCGAGCGCGCCCAGTCGCCGTACTTCGCGTCGTCGGCCGGGTCCTTCCAGGAGCCGTACAGCGCGAGGTAGATCTCGTCCTCGACGCTGTAGGCCATGTCCTGACGCGCCGGCGACGGCCCCCAGTTCAGCCACAGGAAGTGTGACGGCGACGGCGGCAGTGTGTTGACGATGTTGCGGATCCCCGGCAACAGTTCCTCCGCCGACGCCGAGGTCCACATGTTGTCGGCCGTATAGCGGTGGTCTTCGAGGTAGTGCGTCATCACGACGTCGTACCAGGTGGGCAGATCGGTTGGCATGTAGGGGTTTTTGACCAGTGCGCGGTCGACGACCGGACACGTCTCGAACACCGCCAGGGCCTGCTTGGCCTCTTCCTCGGAATCGGCGAACGCCGGTGATGCCATGACGATTGCCGGGATGTCCAAGCCCATCTCGGGAACGCTCGCCGTCGCGATGATCTGCATCTCGACCCGGCGGTCCACATCGGCGCTGACGTTGCGGGCCCAGGTGTACACCTCGTCGGCGAGGTCGAGGGGGTAGACGTACACGCTGGTGCCACAGACCGCCGGGCGCGGATAGACCTTCAGATAGAAGGAGGTGACGACACCGAAGAAGCCCGGACCGGCGCCGCGCGCGGCCCAGTAGAGTTCGGGATGATTCTCTGCGTCGCAATGGATTTGCTCGCCGTCGGCGGTGATGACGTCGAGTGCGGTGACGCTCTCGCAGGCCGGCCCGTAGATCCGGCTGTTCCAGCCGTACCCGCCCTGCAGGAGGTAACCACCCAGGCAGACCCCCTTGCAGTGGCCGCCGGGGAAGAACAGATTCTGTGCCTGCAGGTCGGCCATCAGCAGGCTGCCGCCCTTGCCGGGACCGGCGACGGCGGTCATGTTGTCGGGGTCGATGGAGGCGTGGTCGAGACGGCTGACGTCGAGCAGGAGGGCGCCGTCCCGAAGATGACTGGCCGCGAAACTGTGCCCGCCCGACTTGATGCTGACCTTGTGTCCGTGCGACCTGGCGTACGCGAGAGCGGCTTTGATGTCGTCCGCGTCGGTGGCCTGCACGATCACCTCGGGATAACGGTCGGGCACTTTCTGGTGCCAGACGCTGTCCCGCCGGGCCGGTTCGTAGCCGTCATCACCACGGAAGTAGTGTCGCCCGGCAGGTAGCGCGCTCATCTGGAACTCCTTTGATCCCTATTTCGGTCCTTCACAGTCCGCTATGCGGCACACTATAGTGGAAGTGTGGGGCAAACGGAACGGACTTCGACGACGAATCGTGACGAGGGAATTCAGGTGCTGCGCCGTGCGGCGGCCGCCTTGGACGAGATCGCCGCCGAGCCCGGACATCTGCGTCTGGTCGATCTCGGTGAACGCCTGGGATTGGCCAAATCGACGGTGCGCCGGCTCCTGGTCGGCCTGGTCGAAGTCGGCCTGGTCAGCGTCGACTCGAATGGTCGTTTCTCCCTTGGCGATCGGTTGCTCGGCTTCGGCAGCGCCACCGGCGCGCACATCGCGGCGATATTCCGGCCGACCATCGAGCGGGTCGCCTCGGCCACCGACGGGGAAACCGTCGACCTCTCGGTGCTGCGGGGGCAGCGAATGTGGTTTGTCGACCAGATCGAGTCGTCACACCGCTTGCGTGCGGTATCGGCGGTCGGGGTCCGTTTCCCGCTGGCCGGCACCGCCAACGGCAAAGCGGCACTGGCGGCACTCGACGACGCCGACGCCGAGGCCGCGCTGGCCCGGATGCCCCCGGAGGTGGCCGCCGCACTGCGCCCGGAGATCGCTGAGATCCGTTCCACCGGAATCGCTTTCGATCGAGATGAGCACACGGCCGGAATATCGGCGGCCGCTATCGCGCGACGCTCGGTGGGAGACAACGTGATCGCGATCTCGGTGCCCACTCCCACCGAGCGGTTCGCGGAGAAGCAGGACCAGATCGTGGCCGCACTGCGCGTCGCCGCCGAGTCGACGGCCTGGACCCGCTGACTTCAGGCCGCGATACTTCCCTTTACCGCGGCCGTTCGGTGTCCGGCACTGTTATTCAGTGGGCCGTTCAGCAGTCAGCAGGAGGATACGGCGGACGCGACGAAGAGGTCGCCCCATTCATGCCGTGCGGCCGACTGCGCTTCGATAAAGCTCGGCGTCTCCTCCCCCTCGCCGGCCAGGTGCACCAGCGCCCAGGCCATCTCGTAGACCGGGACCCGGTGACGTTGTGCGGCGCCGTGCAGCTCATCGAAGGCCGTGCCGGAACGGCACCGGCGCAGACCGATGAGGATGCCGCGTGCGGTGTCGAGCAGCCGACCTGAGTTCGAGTCAGAGGGAATCTGGGTAGGAGCCCAGCTTGCCGTCATACCTTTCTTACCTCCTGCCGTCCATCACCGGCGAAATCCTTGCAGGTGAGGACATCTCGCCGGAGGTGCGCCAGCAACGGCGCACCGTGCCATGATTTGCGGGTCTGCGCGATTGCGCCAGGGTGCGGCCCGTTTCGATACCGAGCTGTAAGTGCCCCGATACCGATCAGTCAGCCAGCGCCAGGACCTCGTCGAAGCCTGCGACCAGCGCTTCGTGGAATACGTCCTCGTCGGGGATGGCCGCGGTGTCGACGTTGATGCCCAGGGCGCAGGTATCCACATAGGTCAGCAGCGTGACATTGACCGACGAGCCGATCGTCGGGCCGAAAGCGTATTGCCCGCGCACCGCGGCACCGCCGAGGAACACCGGTACGGGAATGCCCGGCACGTCACTGGTCAGGAAATCGACATGGCGCAGCACCGAACCGATATACCAGCGCGGCATCAAGTTGAGGACGCCGGCGATCAATTGGGTATGCGGGAGCGACTTTTCGTTGCGCACCGCGCCGACGCGCCGGTGTATCTCTTCGATCCTTTTCGCGGGATCGGGCTCGCCGACCGGCACGTCGAACCGCATCAGGGTGATCTTGTTGCCACCCATGTCATCGCCTTTGGTCCGCAGACTGATCGGCATCGTCAGGTGCAGGTCTCCCACGGGGACCCCGTGCTTTTCGTGGTAACGACGCAACCCGCCCGCCACGCCCGCGACGAACGCGTCGTTGAGTGCGCCGCCGCAGCGGTGTGCCGCCTCCCGCAGCTTCGGGCGTGACACTTCGTGCACGCTGAGACGACGGATCAAGCTGCGCTCGGTGGTCAGCGGGGACCCGGTCCGGTTCAGCGGCCGCACCGTCCGGTAGACGGATGCGGCGTTGGCCGCAGCCGAGCGTACCGTCGCGATGGGCCTGCGAACTCCGTCATACATCAGGCGAGGTGCCCGCCTGGCGGTGCCCAGCACCGCGTTGCTCAGCAGAGAAGTGTTGTACCGCAACGTGTCCCGGTAGCCGTCCAGCCAGGTGGAGGCGGGCACCCGCGGTTGCTCCGGCAGCGGCTCGTGCGGGTAGAGCTCCTCCGAGAGGTCGAACAGATTCATCGCGATCTGCACGCCCCCCACCCCGTCGGTCAGGGCGTGGTGGAACTTGCAGATCACGGCCGCGCCGCCGTCCTGCAGGCCCTCGACCAGAGTCGTCTCCCACAGTGCCCGGGCCCGGTCGAAGTCCTGCATCTCGGCCAGGCGTGCCATCTCGAGCACATCGTCGAGGGTCCCGGATCCGGAGACCGCCGTGCGCCGCATGTGATAGTCGAGGTCGAAGTCCGGGTCGGGCTCCCACCGGGGCGGGGCCGGTGGCGGGGACTCCACCACGCGCTGCCGGAACATGGGCAACTTGCGGCTGATGATGTCGAAACGGTCGCGTACTTCGTCCCAGTCCGGGGTGCGGTCCAGTAACACCACGCTGACCACCGTCGACCGCAGCCGCGGGTCGCTTTCCATCGCCCAGGTGAAGGCGTCGCTGTTGCGCAAGAATTCAGTCATGTTCGCTCCCGGTCGTAAACCTACGACCAGCAACGTCCCGCGTCAGCACCAGATTGGCAGCCAATGACTTTGGTCCCCACAGGTGGGGCCGTTCGTCAATCCTCGCGCCGGCGTCCCGTCAGTTTCCGAGCACTCGCCGGGTGTAGTCGTTGCGGAAGACGCGGTCGGGGTCGAGGCGGTCCCGGACCGCGATGAACCGGTCCCAGTCCGGGTAACGCTCGCGCAGGGTGGCCGCGTTCTGGTAATGCCGCTTCCCCCAGTGCGGCCGGCCCTGGTACTCGTCCATGATCTCCTCGACGGCGCGGAAGTAGGTTTCGAATTCCATGCCGCTGAACTGATGGACCGCGATGTAGCAGGTGTCCCGGCCGTACGCGGTGGACAGGAATGCGTCGTCAGGCGCGCTGAACCGCACTTCGAGGGGGTACATGATCGGCAGGTTGCGCCGGCGCACCAGCTCGATCACCCGCTGTACCGCTTCGTTCGCGTGCTCGCGGGGTATCGCGTACTCCATCTCGGTGAATTTGACGTTGCGGGCGCTGGCGTAGACCTTCCACCCGTGGTCCTGGACGCTGGACGGTGACATGAGGCTTGTCATCAACCGGTTCAAACGCGGTGCGGTGCTGGGGAATTGGCGGCCGGCGCGGCAGATCACGTTGAGGCCGGCGTTCTCGAATCCCTCGCCGAGTTTTTTCTTCCACACCGGGCCGGGCCGCGGCGGTTCGTTGCTTCGCCGGGTGGTGCGCGTCAGCGCGGTGTCTCCATAGGGGAACACGAAGAACTCGAAGTGGTCGTTGCCGTCGACGTCGGCGTCGAGTCGCTCCAGCGTTTCGGTCAGTGGGCGCAACTCGTCCTCGCGGTGCAAGGTGAACAGGGGCACCACCCTCAGGGTCACCTGGGATATCACACCCAGCGCGCCCAGCGAGACCCGCGCCGCCAGGTAGTCGTCTCCCTCGGAGACCTCCAGCACATCGCCGGTGGCGGTGACCACCCGCGCCGAAACAATCTGTGCCGAAACGTTTTTGAAGCGAGCTCCGGTGCCGTGCGTGGCGGTGGCGGTGGCTCCGGTGATCGACTGCTTGTCGATGTCGCCCTGGTTCTCGATGCCGAACCCGTGCGTCGCCAACTCGGCGAAGAGTGGATGCAGCTTGGCGCCGCCCTGGACGGTCGCCAGTCCGTTCGCCTTGTCGACGTTGATCACCCGCTGCAGGCCGGTCATGTCGATCATGACGCCGTCGGTGCAGGCGCAGTCGGTGAACGAGTGGCCGCTTCCCACCGCGCGGACCCGCTGTCCCCTACCGGCCGCCCGGCTCACGATGTCGGAGAGCTCGGCCTCCGACGCGGGCCGCTCGATCGTGACCGGTGCGCAGATTTGGTCACCGGCCCAGTTCTTCCACATGTTCATCGCACCAGCTCCCGTGCTACCGATTCCGCGACCGTGACTGCGTGAATCACGGTCTCATACACCAGATTTTCTGGCGTATCCGACATTTGGTGATAGTTGGACAGCGCCTTGTGGCGGTCGATCGAAGAGAAGCAGGCGGTGGGGTAGCCCGCGCGGCTCATCAGCACGGCGTCGGTGCTGTTGCGCGATCGCATGCCGCGGCGCAGCGGCGCTCCGGCGCGTTCGGCGGCCCGCACCACCAGATCCCGGAACGGCCGGTAGAAGTAGTCCTCCATGACTGTGGTGCCCTCGCCCTCGAGCATGATGAGCTCGGGTGAACCGACGGTGTCGAAGTTCAGGAAGTAGGTGCGCTCGCGGTCGAGTTCCGGCTTGTGCCGGGCCATGAAACCGTAGATGCCGCCCTGCAGTTGCTCCTCGGCTCCGAGCGAGACCAGCAGCACCCGCACGCCCGGCACGGGCCGGTCACGCAGCCGCTCGGCCAGGGCCACCAGCAGCGCGACCGCCGAGAGGTTGTCGTTGGCGCCAGGCACTATCGGGCTGCGGGCGATATCGGTGAACGCGGCCACCCCGATCGCGCTCACCGCCGCTCCGGCGAGCATCATGGCGCGGCTGCCCCGCAGGGCCCCCACCCCGGCAAGGGCGGGCGCGAAGATGGTCGGCCACCAGTTGGGCAGCGAGGTGTCCACCCGCTCGACGATTCCGGGGAACCATGCGACCGCGTACTCCTGCAGCTTGGAGTCGAAGAACTTGCCACTGTGCGCGGCGTCGTGGTGGGCGCACACCACCAGCGTGTGCTCACCCGCCGGGTCACCGGCTTCGGCGACCACGTTCCAGGTGGTCCGGGAGTTGTGCAGCGTCTTGCGCACCACCCGTGCGCCGTTGGAGCAGTCGTCGGCGATGGCCAGTCCGGCACCCAGTCCGGCCAGCGCCGCCGGCGCACGCAACCGCCGGCTGAGCAGACCCGCCGCGGCGGCCGCGACCCCGACGGCCGACAACTTGGCGTGCAGCCGCGGATATCCGTCGTAGAACTGCTCCTCCTCGATGCGCGCCTGTCGCGCTCCGGCCGCGCGCAGCCGCTCGACGATCCAGACGGCCGCCCGGTGTTCTCCCGGGCTGCCGGCACCCCGCTCGATGGGTGCGAGTGTCTCGATGACTTCACGCAACGTATCGAGTTCCGTCGGCCCTGCGGCGGTCGCGGTCATGGCAACTCCTGTGTGTGCATCAGATCCATCAGAGGAAGGTGCACCCCTCACCCCGGTAGGTCGGGACCGTGTCGACTATCGCAGCGCCGCGTACCAGATGCAGGCGGTCGAACCGCTCGCACAGTTCGCCCGCCTTGGTGTGGCGGAAGTACACCTTGTCGCCGATCTTCAGGCTGCGGGCCGCGTCGCCGGTGAGCGGGGTCTGGACTTCACCGGTGCCCTCCACCGAATTGAGCGCCAGCCCCGCCGGCAGATAGGGGGTGGGCATCCGGTCCTTGGCGCCGACGCCGCTGGCCAGGTAGCCACCGCCCAGCGCGGTCACCGTCTGGTCATCGGGCCTGCGACACACCGGCAGTGCGAACATCGCCGCCGGCTGCAGCGTGAACGACGAATAGGAGTCGAAGAGCGTCGGCGCGTAGAAGCCGGATCCGGCGGTCGCCTCGGTCATCGCCGGTTCCTGCGCGACCAGCTGCAGGTCGCCGGTGCCGCCGGCGTTGACGATCTCGAGGTCGGCCACCTCGCGGACCAGCTCGACGGCGCGGGCACGTCGCTCCCGCAGTTCCGCGATAGACCGCCGTTGCATGAACCCCACGAGGGCGTTCTGCAGATGCTTGCCGGCGACATGGTCACCGAACCCGGCGATGTGGCCCTCATAGGACATCAGAGCGACGAGTTTCAGATTGGCGCGCCGCGCGATGTCCTGCGCCAGGGCCCGCGCCTGCTCGGGGGTGTGCAACGGCGAGCGCTTCGGGCCGATCTTCACGCGACCGCCGGCCGGCCAGAATCCGGCGTCGAGATCGAGGCACAGCCGCACCGGCTGGTTTGTGGCGCTCTGGATCAGGTCGAGATGGTCGACACTGTCGACCATCACGATCGGCGCACCGTCGGGATCTGCGGCGGTGAGCTCCCCCAGTTCGCGCAGCGCAGCGCGGTCGGTGCTGGGATAGGCGAGCAGGAGATTGCGGAAGCCGTGGCCGGCCAGCCACAGCGTTTCCCGCAGAGTAAAGGTCATCAGCCCGTCGAAGCGCTCGTTCGAGTCCAGGATCTGGCGTTGTATCGGCCTGCACCGCAACGACTTCGACGCGACGCGAATCGGCTTTCCGCCGGCGCGGGCGAGCAGCTGGGCGGCGTTGCTCCACATCGCGTCGAGATCGACGAACGCAAAGGGCGCATCCAGATCGGCGAACGCCTCTTCATAGCGCTGCAGTCGGCCCTGGATATCGAGCCTGACCTGCCCCTGCGGAGGTGGCTGGTGGGCGGCATTCACGCCGTCACCTTACTGAACATTCGCCCAATTGCCGCAACATGACCGTAACCGGGTCGGCAGTGTGTGCAGTTTGCCGTCGACGGCGTCCGATTCTGTGCAGAATGCCCTGCCCCGGTCCGCCGGCTTCGTACCCCGAACCCGCCGCAGACCGCCCGTTCCGCCGCACCCGGCGGCAGGTGGTCAGAGGATGGCTTTGACGTCCTTCGCGTGCGCGATCTGGTCCCAGTCCACATCCAGTTCGAGCAAAATCTCTTCGGTGTGCTGGCCGTGTTCCGGCGCGCGGGTCGGACCCGGTGGCGTCTCGTCGAATTGCACCGGCGCAGCGACGATCCGGTACTTCTCGCCGTGGTCGTCGACGTTGGTGATCACGTAGCCGTTGGGCTCCACCTGCGGGTCGTTGAGGGTCTCGCGCGGAGTCGCCAGGGCGCCCCAGACACCCGGTTCGTCGTGCAGGACCTGCCGCCAGTGCGCGAGGTCGTGAGCGGCAAACGCGTCGGCGAAGATGGCGGTGGCGTCGGCGGCATTGGCGATCAGGTTCGCCGACGGCACGAATCGCTCGTCGTTGGCGAGCTCCGGCAGGCCCATGCGCCGACAGAACCCGGCCCAGAATTTATCCGGCTGCAGAAAGACCAGCTGGATCCATCTGTCGTCCTTGGTTTTATAGCGGGCCACCAACGGATTGATGGCCAATCCCGGTGGCGCTCCGGGGATTCCATCGATATCGAACAGATCTGCCACGGAGATCGACGGCGCGATGGCCCACATCGCCTGCGCCAGCAGGGAAGAGTCCACGATGCTCGGCTCACCGGTGCGCTCACGGTGAAACAAGGCGGCACAGACCCCGCCGGCCAACGTCGCGCCGCCCTGCAGGTCGCCGAAGGCGGGTCCCTGCACAGCCGGGTTCTCGGTGCCGAAGGGGGTCAGCGTGTACGCCACTCCGCCGCGCGCCAGATAGGTGGCAGCGTCGAAGCCGCCGCTGTCGCGGTCCGGGCCGCGCACGCCCAGGCCGGTCCCCCGGGCAATGATGATGCCGGGATTGAACGAGCGGATTTCCTCGACCGTCAGCCCGGCCCGCTCCAGGGCACCCGGCAGCCAGTTGGTCAGGAAGACGTCCGCGGACGCCAGCAGCCGCCCGAACAGTTCGCGGCCCGTGTCGGTCTTGATGTCGATGGCGATGCTGCGCTTACCCCGGTTGCTCAGCTCCAGAATGAAATCGACGTCGGCCCGCGCCGCCTGACGGGTGAAACCGCCGACGACCAGCGCCCGCCCGGGATCACCGGAGGCCACGCCCTCCACCTTGATGACGTCAGCCCCCCAGTCCGACAGGGCGACTCCGGCCGACGGCACATAGGTCCAGGACGCCAGCTCGACCACCCGAACACCGCTGAGCATGCCCGCCATCGTCAACCCCCTCGGTTGCCCGGTTCATTCCTTGCTATTTTAGATATTCTAGCTACTGTAAGCCATATTGGTAGCCCGACTGCAGCCATGCCCGCTCGGTGCGGCTGTTCGTGGAGAGATGCGATGGAAGCCGGCCACTGGTCAGATCACCCAGCCCTTTCCACGACGAATGACGTTGGGCCACAGAGAAAATCGTGCAGACAAGCACCGGGGTGAGGGGCGGGACGTGGGCCGAGTAACCGGAAAGGTAGCCGTCGTCAGCGGTGCCGCTCGGGGGCAGGGACGATCCCACGCGCGGATGCTGGCGGCCGAGGGCGCCGACATTATCGCGGTGGACCTGTGCCAGGACATCGAGACCAACGAGTATCCACTGGCACGGCCGGAGGACCTCGAGGAAACCGTGCGACTGGTCGAGAAGGAAGGGCAGCGGGTGTATTCGGCGATCGCCGACGTCCGCGATCGTGCCGCGCTGTCGGCCGCCATCGACGACGGCGTCGCCGTGTTGGGCCACCTCGACATCGTGGTCGCGAACGCCGGCATCTGCCCACTCACCGCGGGCCTGCCGCCACAGGCCTTCGCCGACGCCGTGGACGTCGATCTGGGCGGCGTGCTCAATCTGGTGCACGTCAGCCTCAAACACCTGCATGCCGGCGCGTCCATCATCGTCATCGGGTCCAACGCCGCGTTCATGTCCTCGATGAACACCACCGGAATCGACGGCGGCCCCGGAGGCGCAGGGTATGCCTTCGCGAAAATCGCTGCGGCACACTACGTGAACGACTTTGCGCGGGCGCTGGCCCCGTTCTCCATCCGCATGAACGCGGTGCACCCCACCAATGTGAACACCGACATGCTGCACAGCGCGCCGATGTACCGGGCGTTCCGGCCCGACCTGCCCAACCCGACTCGCGAGGATGCCGAACCCATCTTTCCGTTGGTCCAGGCCATGCCGGTCCCCTACGTCGAACCCGAGGACATCAGCGAGGCCGTGCTGTTCCTGGCCTCCGATGCGGCGCGCTACATCACCGGCCAGCAGTTGCGTGTCGACGCCGGTGGGTTCCTCAAAGTCAAACCATGGTCGGGCTCGTAACGCTTGCAACGGAACTGGAGGCATCAGGTGAACGAGCGCCGGCTCTACGAACTGATGGTGTTGATGAAGGCGGCCGACGACCGGCTTTCCAAGGGCATCGGCACCGGCGAGTTCATGTGCGTGTACTGGCCCTCGCGCGGCCAGGAGGCCATCGCGGCGGCCATGGGTGTGGCGCTGCGGGACGACGATCAACTGGTGACCACCTACCGGGGACTGCATGACCTGATCGGCAAAGGCGTTCCGCTGGAAGAGATCTACGGCGAGATGATGGGCCGCGTCGTGGGCGCAGGGCGCGGCAAGGGCGGCACCATGCACATCGCCAACCCCGGCAGGGGTGTGATGCTCTCGACCGGCATCGTCGGAGCCGGCCCACCGGTTGCCGTCGGCCTGGCCATGGCCGGCAAACGCAAAGGACTGGACCGGGTTACGGTGGTCAGCTTCGGCGACGGCGCCACCAACACCGGCTCGTTCCACGAGGCCGCCAACATGGCCGCCCTGTGGGATCTGCCGTTGGTCTTCGTCTGCCAGAACAACCGCTACGCCGAGATGACGCCGACGTCGGACACCATGAAGATCGCGCAGGTGGCCGACCGGGCCGCCGGTTACGGGATGCCCGGCGAACGCGTCGACGGCAACGATCCGCTTGCGGTGCAATCGGCCCTGGTGCAGGCATTGGACCGGGCGCGCAGCGGCGGGGGGCCGACCTTCATCGAATGCGTGACCTTCCGGTTTCGCGGCCACTACTTCGGCGACCGGATGCCCTACATTCCCAAGGATCAGCTGGCCGAGGCGTTGGCGGCCGACCCGGTTCCGCGGTTCCGCAACCACCTGGAAGGGACGGGCATCTGCACCGCAGCCGAACTCGACGAGATCGAGGCCGACGCGCAGGCAACCATCGAGGAAGCGCTGCGCGTGGTGCTCGGCGCCGATCCGCCCTCGGCCGACGAACTGGACCGGGATGTGTACGCGACGCCGATCAAATTCCCCGGGTGAGGAACACGCTGGCTATGGAAGAAAAAGAGATGACGATGCGCGAGGCGCTCAACCTCGCGCTGGATCAGGCGTTGCAGGCCGACGACCGGGTGTTCCTGCTGGGCGAGGACATCGCCGACCCCGGCGCGTCCGGCCCTACCGCGGGGCTGTCGACGAAATACGGACACGACCGGGTGCTGGACACACCGATCTCGGAAGCCGCGATTCTCGGCGCGGCGATCGGCGCGGCGATCGACGGCCTGATTCCGGTGGCCGAGATCATGATCATGGACTTCATCGGTATCGCCGCCGACCAGTTGATCAACAACGCGGCGAAGTTGAGGTTCATGACCGCGGGACGGACCACGGCGCCCATCACCGTACGGACCCAGGTCTACGCCGGTCTGGCCACCGGCGCCACGCACTCGCAGTCCCTGGAATCCTGGTTCATGCACATTCCGGGGATGAAAGTCATCGTCCCGTCCACCCCGCGGGACGGCAAGGGCCTGCTCACTTCGGCGATCTTCGACGAAGACCCCTGCCTGTTCGTCGAAACGATCCGGCTGCAGGGCCGCAAGGGCCCGGTCCCGCTCGACCCTGCGTTCGCGATTCCCTTGGGCCAGGCCGATATCAAGCGGCCCGGCACCGACGTCAGCCTGATCAGCTACGGGCGCGCGGTGCACGACGCCCTGGCGGCGGCGGCCACCCTCGCCGAGCAGGGCGTCAGCGCCGAGGTGGTGGATCTGCGCACCCTGCTGCCGCTCGACGTCGACACCATCGTCGAATCCGCTCGTCGCACAAGGCGAGTCGTGATCGTGCACGACGCGGTGCAGTTCGCCGGGCCGGGGGCCGAGGTCGCCGCGATTCTGTCCTCCGAGCTGTTCGGTGAACTGGCCGCTCCGATCCAGCGCGTCGGCGCCCGGTTCGTACCGAATCCGGCGGCGGCCGCCCTCGAGGCGCAGGTCTACCCGTCACCGGCCAAGATCGTGGCCGCCGCGCAGCTCACGCTGGAGAAGGCGAAAGTTCATGGCTGATTTCGTGATACGGATTCCACGGGTCTCGGTCGCCGTCTCGGAGGCCGAGCTCACCGAGCTGCTGGTGGACGGCGGCGCGTACGTGGAGGAAGGGACCCCGATCTACGTCATCGCCACCGAGAAGGTGGAACAGGAGATCGAAGCCGGCGCCTCGGGCACCGTGCAATGGACTGCACAGACCGGAACCACCTATGACATCGGCGCCGAAATCGGCGTCATCACCTCATCCTGAAAGGTAAGCGAAACGGCATGGACCTCAACGAGACTCGCGAAAGAA
This sequence comes from Mycobacterium sp., assembly GCA_003987775.1. GTDB lineage: Bacteria > Actinomycetota > Actinomycetes > Mycobacteriales > Mycobacteriaceae > Mycobacterium. Next base: position 170,560 of record RXJD01000011.1, on the reverse strand, counting down.
TCATCTATGAGAAGGAAGGCCCGATCGCGCGGGTCACACTGAACTGGCCGGAGAAGGCCAACGCCCAGGACCAGAAGCTGGCCGAAGAAGTCGACGCCGCGCTGCTCGACGCTGACCGCGACTACGACATCAAGGTGCTCGTCCTCAAGGCCAACGGGAAAGGTTTCTGCTCGGGGCACGCGATCGGCAACAACGCCGTGGACTACCCCTCGTTCGTCGAAGGCGCGAAGGTGATGGGCACGCCGTGGAAACCGCAGACGGACCTGTTCGTCAAACCGGTGATGAATCTGTGGGAGTTCTCCAAACCGACCATCGCGCAGGTACACGGCTACTGCGTCGGCGGCGGCACGCACTACGGACTGACCACCGACATCGTCATCGCGGCCGAGGACGCGTACTTCTCCTATCCCCCGTTGCAGGGATTCGGCATGCCCTCGGGTGAATGCTCGATCGAGCCCTGGGTTTTCATGAACTGGCGACGGGCGGCGTACTACCTGTACCTCGCCGAGGTCATCGACGCCAAGAAGGCGCTGGAGGTGGGACTCGTCAACGAGGTGGTGCCACGCGAGCAACTCGACGACCGCGTCGAGGCCATCGCCCGCCACATCGCCCAGGCCCCGATGACGACGCTGCTGGCGACGAAGGCCAATCTCAAGCGGGCGTGGGAGCTGATGGGCATGCGGGTGCACTGGCAGAGCTCCAATGACCTTGTCGCCCTGGCCTCCATCAGCAAGGACGTGCAGGAGCTCATTCAGACGGTGTTTCGGGACAAGGTGCTCCCGTCCGAACAGGCACGGCGCCAGGCTGCGGCCGCCGCGTCGACCGACGGCGCCGGCACCTGAGCCCGCCCGAGCTCCGCCCGTGAACATCGCCGACCATGCGAGAACCGCCGCTGCTTCGCCGGCACTCATCACCGAGGGCGGCGTGGTCTCGTTCGGGGAGTTGCACGACCGCAGCCAGCGAGTCGCCGCGGCGCTGCACGAAGCGGGCCTGCGCCGCGGCGACGGCGTGGCGCTGGTTCTGCCGAACCGGCCGGAGTTCTTCGAAATCACCTGGGGTTGCCAGCTTTCCGGCCTCTACTACACGGCCGTGAATACCCACTTCACGCCGGACGAGGTCGCGTATGTGATCGACGACTCCGAGGCGAAGGCGGTATTCGTCGACGCGTCCATGCCGGTCCTGGCCACGCACATCCGCGAAGCCAACACCTCGGTGCGCGTGCATCTGGTGGTCGGCGATGAGCTGGCGGGCTGGCGATCCTATGACGAGGCATTGGCAGCCGCCGGTGCTGCGCCACCGCCGACGGACGGCACCGAGATGCTCTACTCGTCGGGCACCACCGGCAGACCCAAGGCGGTGCGACGCCCACTGCCGGCGGACGGCAACGGGTCCTGGGCACAGTCGGTGCTGGAGATGGCGCTGATCCACAAGTACGGGATGCGGGCGTCCGACGTGTACCTGTCCCCCGCACCGCTCTACCACGCGGCCGGCGTCAACTACACGATGGCGGTCAATCGCGTTGGGGCGGCCTCGATCATCATGCCGCGCTTCGATGCGGAAAGCGTCTTGCGGTTGATCCAGACCCACCGGGTAACCCACGCCCAGTTCGTGCCGACCATGTTCGTGCGGATGCTCAAGCTGCCCGAAGCGGTGCGCAGCAAGTACGACGTGTCCAGCCTGCGCTGCGTCATTCATGCCGCGGCGCCCTGCCCGGTCGATGTCAAGCATCAGATGATGGACTGGTTCGGGCCGATCATTCACGAGTATTACGGTGGCACCGAGGGATTCGCCGGCACCACGATCGGTCCTCAGGAGTGGCTGGCGCACCCGGGCTCGGTCGGCATTCCGATGACGGCGGTGCACGTCGTCGGCGAGGACGGCGCCGAGCTGCCGCTCGGTGAAACCGGCGAACTCTACTTCGAGGGCGGTCCGGACTTCGAGTACTTCAAAGATCCGGCCAAGACCGCGTCGGTGTTCAACGAGCGGGGCTGGCGCACCCTGGGCGACATGGGTTATCTCGACGCGGAGGGATATCTCTACCTCACCGACCGCTCGACTTTCATGATCGTCTCCGGCGGGGTCAACATCTACCCGCAGGAGGTGGAGAACCTGTTGACCATGCACCCGAAACTTGTCGACGCCGCGGTCTTCGGCGTGCCCAACGCAGAATTCGGCGAAGAGGTCAAGGCGGTGGTGCAACCGGTCGCGGGAATCGACCCGGGATCCGGGCTGGAAGCCGAGCTCATCGACTACTGCCGAAAACATCTCGCCGCCTACAAGTGTCCGCGCACCATCGAATTCGACGTCCTGCCCCGCGACCCGAACGGGAAGTTGTACAAGCGGCGAATCCGCGACAAGTACTGGCAGGGACGGACGTCCCGGATTCTATAGACGAGGAAGAGCCATGGACGTCAACTGGACGCCGCTTGCGGTGCCGTGGGCGGTGCAGGATGCCGACCGAATCCCCAAGCAGCGCTACTACGATCCGGAGTTCTACGAGCTGGAGAACGAGAAGTTCTGGCCACGGGTGTGGCAGATGGCCTGCCGGCTCGAGGAGATCCCGAAGACGGGCGACTTCGTCGAGTACGAAATCCTCGACCAGTCCGTCATCGTGGTGCGCCTGGATGCCGACACGGTGCGCGCCTACCACAACGCGTGCCGCCACCGCGGGGTGAAATTGGTGGAAGGCAACGGATCCCGCCGTACGTTCGTATGTCCATTCCACGGATGGTGCTGGGGCATCGACGGGCGCAACACCTTCGTGCTGCGCGCCGACGCTTTCGACGAGCACAACCTGAGTGCCGACGACCTGGCGCTGGTACCGGTGCGCTGCGAGCTGTGGGGCGGGTGCGCGTGGATCAATCTCGACGACGATGCGCCGCCGCTGCGTGACTGCTTCGAACCGTTCGCGACTATCTACGACGCCTGGAAGGTCGAGTCGCTGCGCACGGAGTGGTGGCAGTCGTGCCGGCTGCCGGTGAACTGGAAACTGGCGACCGCGGCCTTCATGGAGGGCTATCACGTCCCGCAGACCCACCCCCAGTTGCTGCCGACGTCGCAACCCGCGTCGGCGAAGCCGGGGCTGGTGCAAACCAGCCTGTACTTCATGCGCACCCTCGGCGAAGGTATGGCCGGCATGACGCACGAGAACGACATCCGCATCGCCGAAGGACTGCAGAACATCGAACTGCCCGGCGATCCGGCCGAGGCGATGGCGGTCTGGAAGAGCACCCTCAACGATGCCGTCGTCGCGTGGCACCGGGCCCGTGGCTGCGACATGCCCGACCTCAACGACCTGCAACGCCGCGGCATCGTCGACGCCATCGGGTTCTGTTTCCCGCACTACTTCCTGCTTCCGCAGTACAGCAGCGCATCGTCCTACCGCATCCGTCCGCTCGGACCGGAGGAGACGCTGTTCGAGATCTGGTCGCTCACCCGTATCCCGCCGGACCGGGTCACCGCGAAACCCACTCCGCCCGAGCCGATGGCGCCCGACGACCCGCGCTGGCCGCCCATCCCCGCGCAGGACTTCTCCAATTTGCCCAAACAGCAAAAGGGTTTGCATTCAAGAGGTTTCGAGTACATGCGGCTGTCCAGCCGGATCGAAGGACTGATCTCGAACTTCGAGCGCGTCATCGACGGGTTTCTGGCAGGCCTGCCGTATGAGGCGCTGTTGCCCGCGATCCAGAAGACCAACACCACCATCGACGTGCCGATCGCCGATCTCGGCTTCACCGCGGGTGTCGGCACGCCGGCAGGAGGGACCGGACAATGAGCACCCAGTGGGACTGCAGCGTCGACCTGGTGATCGCCGGCAGCGGCGGCGGCGGCATGGTCGCGGGGCTGGCCGCCCTGGACGCCGGCCTGCAGCCGCTGATCATCGAAAAGCAGCCCCTGGTCGGCGGTTCGACGGGGTTGTCCGGCGGCATCGTCTGGCTGCCCAACAATCCGTTGATGCGGGCGGACGGCATCGCCGACTCGCACCAGGACGGTCTGGCCTACCTGGCCGACGTCGTCGGTGACATCGGTGCGGCCTCCTCCCCCGCGCGCCGGGAGATGTTCCTGACCGCCGGTTACGAGATGCTCAATTTCCTGCTCCGCAAGGGAGTTCGGATGATCCGCTGCGCCGGCTGGAGCGATTACTACCCGAACCACAAAGGCGGCAACGAGTCGGGCCGCGCCGTCGAGGGAATCCCGTTCGACGCCGCCGAACTGGGAGCCTGGCACGACAAGGTGCAGCCGTCGCTGGCCAAGAACTACGGGTACGTTGTGCTGACCAACGAATTGCGCTCGGTTCAGTACTTCAACCGCTCGCCTCGCGCACTCGCCGTGGCCACCAAGGTCTTCGCGCGCACCCGGGCGGCCCGGCTCGCCCGGCGGCAGCTCCTGACCAACGGTGCGTCCCTGATCGGCCAGATGCTGAAGGTGCTCATCGACCTCAGCGACGGTCAGCCGCCGCTGTGGATCAACGCCGCGATGCAGGACCTGATCGTCGAAGACGGCCGGGTGACCGGCGCCCGGATCGTCCATGACGGCGTCGCGCAGAATGTCGAGGCCCGCAAGGGAGTTCTGTTGGCTGCCGGGGGCTTTGGCCACAACCCCGACATGCGCCGCCGGTACAGCGGCGAGCAGCCCAACGAAGGTCAGTGGTCGATCGCCAACGCCGGCGACACCGGCGAGGTGTTGCAGAGCGCGATGCGCCTGGGCGCCAAGACCGATCTGCTCGACGAGGCCTGGTGGTTGCCTTCGGTTTTCATCGCCAACGGCGGCGCGGCCGCGGCCTCGCTCGGTTCGGGACGGCAGCGGCCCGGGGCCATCTATGTGGACTCCGGCGGCCGGCGGTTCTGCAACGAGTCGAACTCTTACGTCGAAGTCGGCAAGGCGATGTACGCCAATAAGGCGGTCCCGTGCTGGATGATCTTCGACGAGGGTTACGTGCGAAGGTATGTCGCGGGTACCAACCCGGTGAAGCGTGAGCATCTGCCCCCGCAGCTGGTCGAGAGCGGAGCCGTCAAGCGCGCGGAGACGCTCACCGACCTCGCCCGTCAGATCGAGCTGCCCGCCGAGGAATTGGTTCGAACGGTGCAGCGATTCAACAGGTTCGCGGCCAAAGGGCTCGACCCCGATTTCGGGCGTGGGCAGTCCGCGTACAACGACTGCCTCGGCGATCCCGGGTACCGGCCCAACGCCGCGGTCGGGCCGCTGGACCGAGCGCCCTACTACGCGACCCGGGTGCTCCCGGCGGACGTGGGGACCTGCGGCGGTGTGATCACCAACGAGTACGCGCAGGTGCTCGACGAGCAGGACCGCGTGATCGAAGGGCTCTACGCGACCGGTAATACCACCGCCACGGTCATGGGGCGGACCTATCCGGGCGCCGGCGCCAGCATCGCGAGCTCAATGGTGTTCGGGTACGTTGCCGCGCGGCATGCCGCCGGCCGCAAGATCGCCGGGCAGATGAGCGGCTGAGGTGGCGCGGCTTCACGATGGCGGATCGTTCTGGGCGTCGGCGCCCTCGATGAAGTCGCGGGGCTTCATGCCGGACTGCATCAGCTCGGCGCGGCGGGCCTGCACATCGGAGGCGGCGCCCACCATGTTCGTCAGGATGTGGCTGACCTGAAGATGCACACGCATACCCATCAATTCCCAGGCCCGTTTGACGTTGTTCTTCACCGCCATCAGCGTGGTCAGCGGGATCTGGGAGATCTTGCGCGCCATCTCTTCGACGGTCTGCTCGAGATCGTCGCGCGGTACCACCTTGTTGAGCAGACCCCACTCGAGTGCCTGCTGGGCCGAGAGCGTCGGTGCCAGCAGCAGCCAGTCCATCGTGCGATGCCAGTTCATCAGCAGCCACGGTTCGATCATGGTGTGACCGCCCGGCTCGCCCAGGCTTTGGGCGAGCGGCATCTGGAAGTACGCGTCCTCGGATGCGACGCAGAAGTCGGTCAGCAGCCCGAGGTAGATGCCGCCGCCCATGCAGTAGCCGTGGATCTGGGAGATCGTCGGCTTGGGAAACTCCCAGAGATACAGCGTCGGCCACAGGAAAAGGTCGGCCGTGCCTTTGTAGAGATCTTCGAAGGTGTTGCCGAAGTCCGGGTAAGGGTTCTCGTCCGGTCCCCACCGGGCCACATGGCCACCACAGAATCCCTTGCCGTTGGCTTTGAGGATGACGACCTTGATCTCCTTGTCCCGGTCGGCTTCTCGCAGACATGTGTCGACTTCGGTAACCAGCACTGCGTCTTTGGTGTTGGCTTTGTCGACCCGGTTGAGGATGATGCGCGCGATCGGCGGCTCGCGTTCGTAGATAACTGCTTCCAGGACGCGACGCTCCATGGTCGTGACACTACCCGACAGGGGGTGCGGGCTACAGCGACCGGCTGACTAATCTGCTCCTCATTTCGCTTGTGCCGCCGTCGATTTTGTCGATCCGCGCGGTCGCGCTGTCACGCGCGCCCCACCAACCAGGCGTATCCGGCAGCCTCCCCGGCTGCCAGCAGGGTGAGTTCGCCGAACGCCGAGGGCAGTTCCCCGCGCGTGGCGCGAAACGGCCCCGGTTCGGCGCCGACCTCACTGAGGGTGCACAGGGCCAGCAGCCCGCCCGGCGCCAGCCGCTCGATCATGGCGCGATCGAGCCGCCGATCGCGAAACTTGTTGCACAGCAGCACGTCAACCGCCGGACCCGCCGGCAGGCCGTCGTCGAGGTCGACGACGTCGAACCGGCAGCGCTCGGCAAATCCCAGGCTTGTGGCCAGATCTCGTGCTTGCGTGATGGCCACGCCGGAGATGTCCACACCCCACACGGTCAATCCGCGGCTGGCCAGCCACACCGAGCCGAGCCCGCGGCCGCAGGCGATGTCGAGCGCGTGTCCCCGCGTCGGAATCAGATCCGCATAGGGTTCGAGGAAACTCGGCGGGCCCACGGCCGGAACCTGCACCGGCTCGAATCCTGCGTAGCGCTCGTCCCAGCGGCGGCGGTCGTGCTCGCTCACAGCCCCGAGGCTACTGATCGCGCGCCCCGGCGCCGCGCCGAGATGACTCTGGACAGTTGTCTACATTCGCGGCCGGCGTTTCCTAGACTGGACCGGTGTCTAGAAAAGCGGCGTCGCCGGCAACCGGTGCGCCCGCCCCGCGCCGGTCGGATCGCCGCCCCGGTCAGACTATCCGGAAAGTCCTCGACGCCGGGCTGCAGGAACTGCGCGAATCGTCCTACGCCAACCTGACCATGCGGGCGGTGGCGCAACGCGCGGGGGTGTCGCCGGCCAGCGCCTACACCTATTTCTCGTCGAAAAGCGCGCTGGTGGCCGCGGTTTACCTGCGGTTTCTCCGTGAGCTGCCGCTGCACACCGACGTGAACGACACCACCAAGACCCGGGTCAGCGCCACCATGCGTGACATGGCGCTGGTCGTTGCCGACGAGCCGGAACTCACCGCCGGATGTGGCACCGCGCTGATGGCCGACGATCCCGCAGTCATCCCGTTGCGCGTCGAAATCGCGGAGGAGGTGTCGCGCCGGATCGGCGCCGCGCTGGGTCCGGGCTGGCCGCGGTCGGTCAAGTCGACACTGCAGATGACGTTCGCCGGCGCCCTGATGACCGCGCGCTTCCTCACCTACCAGGAGATCGCCGGCCAGCTGGACGAGGCGGTCAACCTCATACTGGGCGCCTCCGTCGCCTGAATCCTCCTGAGCCTCTGGCAGTTACACCGGGGTCAGGGGCAGCGACTTGCGAGGCTGGAAAACGAAACTCGCGCCGCCACTGAACTTGGTTACCGCCACTTCGGAGAACTCTTTTGCGGCAGTGTCGGTTTCGGTGACCACCGCCGTCCACTCGGTGGGGCTGCCGGTCACCTCGACATGCAGGCGCGGATCTACCGCGGACGCGATCGCCTGCAAGGGCGCCACCGCCTCCGGCGACACCAGCGCCGGCCATGCATCGTCCTCGTGGGCCGGCGAGAGGCGCAGGCGCACTCGATCGGACCCGAAATCTGCCAGCACATAGACGGCGGGATTGAACAGCGGTTGCAACTCCATCACCCGGACCGCACCCTCGACGCCCCCGGGCAGATCGAGCGCCCGGTGAATCCGCTCGCCAGCCAGCCCGGCCAGGCCGATGAGCTGCTTGGTGGCGATCGACTGAGCCAGCGCGACGTCATTGCCGGCGCGTTTGCTCACCGCCAGGGCGAAGGACAGGTAGAGCAGATGCATCTGCAGGCAGACTTCGTCGGCCAGGCGCACCAGCGCAGAGTGGGAGAATGCTCCGAAGTCGAAGTCGGAGACCAGCGGACCGGAATAGTCGGCCTGGCCCGGTTCGGTGTTGTCAATGGGGTCGAGTTCGGTGGTTGCGGCTCTGGTGCTTCCGACGATCTCCAGTTCCGGGATGAAACCGACTTCCGGGTGCGAGTCGTCGATGATCACGGTCCATGCGCAGTGCGGCTGCCGGCCTGCAGGCACGCGCGGCGGCCGGTGGATCGGACGCACCTGGGCGCGGCGATTGGTGGCCAGCGCGGTGGCGTCGAACGTCGGATCCTCGATGTCGTGGCACATTCCGCGCACATAGTCGTCGCCCATCGGCTCGACATCCAGCAGCGCACCGCAGTGGTCGAGGTGGAACTCGCCGTGCCAGCGGTCGTGCACCGTGTAGCGGAAGTCCATGAACTGCGGCGGCGCGCCGATGTCCAGTTGCAGTCCCTTGAAGATGGTGATGACGTCGTCGCCTTCGAAGCGCAGTGCGCGCTGCATCCGCTTGGTGTAGAGCGGGCTCGCCCCGGCCCACTCCTCGATCGCGATCTGCACCATCTCTTCGCGGCCGAATTGCTGGATGCACCAAGCCATTCCGGACCGGTCGATCATCTGGCCGATCAGCAGCAGCTCCGGCACCAGCGTGCTGAGCTGATCCCGGGTGAGGGCGGCGTACCTGCTCGTCAACGGCGGTCCTCCGGTCTGCTTCGCTGCCCCGGCCGGCGGTGCGAGCCGGTGCCGGCCCGCCGACACCACGCGGTATCGCAGGCCGTGAATTATGGACAGGTGTCTGATATCAATTCCGACTCTAGCGGACCCCTTTCGCCTTGGGCAAGAAAGGCCGTTATCAGGCTGAAATCGCGGCAGAAGGAGAGTCCTGACGACGGCCGGACCGGCCAGGCGCGGAGCCGGGTGATCCAGCAAAAATACTATTCTTCTGGACAGGTGTCCGACAACCTGCTGTGAGACCCATGTCCCTCAGGCGTCATCCGTCGGATGTGCCATCCCCTCGCCGAGCGTGTGACCAGTGCGAAAATCAGCCCCGCGATCCTCACCACCAGTTCACGCTCGGCGGACGCGACCCGCGGACACCCGGCGGTTGATCCGCTCCCCGCTTTCGGCAATCCTCATCGGGGAATCTCGTGGACGAGCCGAAGGAGGACCTGAGGTGGCGGGTGTGGGACAGATCGCGCTGAACAGTGCGCCCGTCCTGGGTGGCATGATGCTGGCGCTGACGGCGGGGCAGTTCCGGGGGCCGGACTACCGGTCGCTGATCAAACAGGACATGGATCTGCTCGACCGGCTCCCGCCCGAGGCCGCCGAGAGACGCGCCAACCTGCAGCGCAGCATCGACACCCGGATCGACGACCTGATCGACGCGGCCGACCGAACCAACGCGCTGCGCAAGGCCGCGACGTCGTACCGCGGCAACTGGCGCGACATCGTGTTGTTCCTGTGCGTGGTGTTGTTCGCGATCGTCTGGTGGGACGTCAACCACAGCCGGGCCAACTGGCTACCGACGTTTGTGCTTCTGATCCTGCTCTCGGTGGTCACCGCCGCGTACGCGCTGCGCGGAATGGTGCGCGCGGGTGCATCGCTGCTGCATCGGAGCGGAACGGGCGAGCGCGCCTAACCGACCTGCGCCGGACGAGCGCCGCGAACCAGACCCCCGGGCCTGGCATCGGTCAGGCCTCCTTCGGCGACCACCGTCTGTCCGAGCACCAGCGTCTCGACATAGCCGTCCGCGCGCTGGATCAGCCGCCCTGCGCCGCCGGGCAGGTCTTCCACCCGTTCCGGGTAGTGCAGCGCGAGTCGGTCCAGATCGATCAGGTTGATGTCGGCCCGTCGGCCCGGCTGCAGCACACCCCGGTCGCCCAGCCCGTAGAACCGCGCCGGGTCGCCGGTCAGGCGGTGCACGGCCGTCGCCAGCGAGAGGCCCGGCCCCCTGCTGCGGCCCCGCACCCAGTGCGACAGCAGATAGGTGGTCATGCTGGCGTCGCAGATGATGCCGCAGTGCGCCCCGCCGTCGCCGAGGCCCTGCAGGCTCACCGGATCCGACATCATGGCGTGCAGATGGTCGTAGTTGTTGCCGGCGTAGTTCAGCAACGGCAGCAGCAGGAACTCGCGCCCGTCGGCTCCGAGCAGCACGTCATAGGTGACCTCCCAGGGGTCGCGGCCCTCCCGCTCGGCGATGGCCGCCACGCTGTCCTGCGGTGCGGGTTCGTAGTCGAGTGCGGCGCCGAGCGGATAGAGCCGTTTGAAGATGTGCCGGTTGAGCTGGTCGGCTGACGGCTCCGCCGCCGGATCGGGCGTCTCTGCCAGAATCCGGGCGCGCACCGCGGGATCCCGCAGGCGCTGCACCCGTTGCTGCAGAGGCAAATCCATCAGCGACCGGTAGCTGGGCCGATGGCGGAAGGGGTTCATCCGCGACTGGTGACCCATCAGCATGCCGAAAGCGCGGCACGCCACCTGCGGCCGAATGTCCGCACCCTCGGCGTTGGCGCCGTGCACCGCGGCGAACCAGCTGCGCCAGTCGTGTGGGTCCTGCTCGTTGACCATGGCCAGAAACGTCAGCGGTATGCGGTATTTCCGGCCGAGCCGGGTGATCCATTCGATCTCGGCGTCGATCGAGTGCCGTTGGTCGCCGCCCATCGCGCCACCGACACCCGCCGGAACCACCTGCAGCACACCAGAACCCGCGTCGGCCATGACCCCCATCAGGGCGGCGAGCTCGGCTTCCTCCGAGTAGGTGCCGGGCACCGGCTCGCCCGACGCGCTGCGGTGGCCGGCCGTGCGGCCGAACGACATTCCCAGCGCTCCCGCGCGCAGGCCGTCGCCGACTATGCTGCCCATCGCCTCGATGTCGGCGGCAGTCGCAGATTCTTGTGCGCGGTCTCCCATCACGAAGCCCCGGACCGCGGCGTGCGGAATCTGGGCACCCACGTCGACCGCTCTGGGCATCCGCGCCAGCGCATCCAGATATTCGCCGAAGGACTCCCACTCCCAGGCGATACCTTCGGAGAGCGCCGAGCCCGGAATGTCCTCGACCCCCTCCATCAGGTCGACCAGCCACTCGTGCCGGTCGGGTCGCACCGGGGCGAAACCGATACCGCAATTGCCCATGATCGCGGTGGTCACGCCGTGCCAGCACGACGGCGTCAGGTGCGGGTCCCAGGTCGCCTGGCCGTCGAAATGAGTGTGCACATCGACGAAACCCGGTGTGACGGTGAGGCCGTCGGCATCGATGGTGCGGATGGCACCTCCGTCGACGCGCCCGACCTCGCGCACCAGACCGTCACTGACGGCGACGTCAGCGGTTCGGGGTGGCGAGCCGGTGCCGTCGACCACGGTGCCGCCCCGAATGATCAGGTCGAACGTCATGGGCCGCCTCCCGCCACGGGCTGCTATTTCCGCAATAATAGCAATGTTAAATAATCTCGCGGCCGAGCGCCCGGGCCCCGGCATACGATCGCGACGTTCACCGCCGGCCTACAGCCCGTCTCGCCACGCGATGAGTTCGCCGAGATTAGTTGAATCGTAACCGTTTTCGTGCGGCGTGACTTCCGCGGTGAACAGCGTCGCGCCTTCGTTGCGGTACCGGTCGGCCTCGCTCGGACCCCGCCACCACACCGCGCGCTCTATCGATGCGTTATCTCGTTGCGCTGCTTCGACATACGCGTGAAGCAGGCCGTTCTGGCGGCGGAACTCGTCGACGGGCCCGGGGCTGTGCCAGATGTCGGCGAATCCCGCGATGAGCGGCAGCGTCTTTCTGTCGCCGGGCCCGGTGATGAGAATCGGGATGTCGCGCTGCGGTGGCGGACTGTGACGGGCCAGGGAATATTCGATGCTCGCCAACCCGTCGACCAGTGCCCGGAACCCGTCTCCGGACGATGCGTATCCGTCGTTTCCGTATCCGTCGTTTCCGTTTCCGCCGGCGCTGAAACCCAGGATGAGCCGGCCGCCGCTGGTGTGGTCCACCGTGCGCGCCCTGTCGGCCAGCAGGTCCGGGCTGCGGTATCCCATTGCGCTGATCAGCAGGCCGATTTCGGCGCGAGTGGTCAGCTCGCCCCAGGCCGCCGGCGTCGTCCCCGCATCGAAACCGGCGCAATCGGCGTATCGCGGGGGAAGGTCGTCACTGCCGAAGATCACATCGGCCCCCATCGCCTCGGCGTCCCGCACCGCTTGGCGCAAGGTGGGGTCGCTGGCGGCTCCTGCCGTCCGCAGCAGGGCCCCGACCCGGATCGGGCGCGCTGGCATCATTGAAACCTCTTGTGGTCGTGACTCATTGGGAAGGCTTGAACGCCGGCGACAGTAACGCCGGCCCCCGAAGCGATGCGTCTACAGCCCCGCTCTCAACGTAACGCGCCGCCACGGCCAGTTATTTCTACAAGCTATGCAACTTGCAGATGGCCGCCATCGGATTCCGTGATGACAGCAGCAGGCCTTCAACCCCCGCGGCCAAGTTATCTAACTTACGTATTTTTGTAAAACAAGGATTGCCCGCCGACCGGCGCGGTGTCAGGCTGGCTACATGACAGAAGCGGAATCATTCGTCGACCAGGCCGTGATGGGTCTTGCCGAGCCTCAGCCGATGTACAAGGCGCTGCGCGAGTCGGCCCCGGTGTTCCGGTCGCCGCAGGCGGTGGTGCTCAGCCGGCTTTCCGACATCGAGATGGCGCTCAAGCGCACCGACCTGTTCTCGTCCAACATGGACGCGGTTGATCTGGGCAACTCGCGACCACTGATCCCGCTGCAGATCGACCCTCCCGAGCACGCGAAATACCGCCGGATCCTGGATCCACTGTTCACGCCCCGGGAGATGGCACGACGGAAGCCCCAGGTCACCGCGCTGGTCAACGAGATGATCGACCGCTTCGCGGACCGGGGTTCCTGCGACTTCCACGAAGAGTTCGCGGTGCCGCTGCCCTGCACCGTCTTCCTGCAACTGCTGGGCCTGCCGCTGGAGGATCTCGACAAATTCCTGGAGTGGAAGGACGGCGTGATCCGGCCGGAAGGATCCACCGGCTACGACGACCGGCATGACGCTTCGGCCAAGGTCGCCGATCAGATCTACGAATACTTCAACCGTGCCATCGACGACCACATCGCGACCCCGCGCGACGACGTGCTCTCGGCGATGATCGCGACGCACTTCAAGGAGGACGGAGGAGCCGCGCTGTCGCGTGAAGAGCTACTCGACATCTGTTTTCTGTTCCTGATCGCCGGGCTGGACACCGTGACCGACTCCCTGGACTGCTTCTTCGTGTACCTGGCCCGGCACCCGGAGCACCGCCATCAGCTGGTCGAACAGCCCGACATCCTGCCGCATGCCATCGAGGAACTGCTGCGATGGGAGACACCGGTGCCCGGCGTCGCCAGGGTCGCGATGCAGGATGTCGAGGTCGGCGGCTGCCCGATCAACAAGGGCGAGCGGGTGAGCCCCCTGCTGGGCGCGGCCAACACCGACCCCGCCGAGTTCCCCGACCCGGAGCGGGTCGATTTCAGCCGGAGCCCGAACCGGCACCGCGCTTTCGGCGGGGGCCCGCACCGTTGCCTCGGATCCCACCTGGCCCGGATGGAGCTCCGGGTGGCGTTGCGGGAGTTCCACCGGCGAATCCCCGATTACGAGATTCCGCCCGGCACCGAGCTGAAGTACACCGCTGCCCTGCGCTCGGTCGAGGCGCTGCCGCTGACATTTCCGGTACCGGGCCGATGACGCGCGTGTCGGTGGATCCGGACCGCTGCGTGGGTCACGGACGCTGCTACTCGCTGGCGCCGCGGATCTACGATTCCGACGACGCCGGCCACGCCGTCGTCCTTGTCGAGGACGTGTCCGGCGACCTCGAGCAGGAGGCGCTGCTCGGTGCGCAGAACTGCCCGGAAGAGGCGATCACGCTTACTCCATGAGCGGGCCGCCGGTAGGTACGCTGTCGCAAACGACAGAAGGGACGCCCCGCGCATGGAACCAGGCTCGCTCGACCCGGTAGCAAACGAACGGTTGTCGCACGCCGCCAAGTCGTGGACATCGGACTTGTCGATCAACGAGTTCGCACTGCTGCACGGGGCCGGGTTCGAACCGATCGAGCTGGTCATGGGTGTCTCGGTGTATCACGTGGGATTTCAGTTCTCCGGCACCGGTCTGCGGCAGCAGCAGGAACTCGGTGTCCTGACCGAAGCGACCTATCGGGCGCGGTGGAATGCCATGGCGCGCATGCAGGCCGAAGCAGACGCGCTGCACGCGGACGGCATCGTCGGAGTCCGCCTCACCTGGCGGCACCACGGCGAGGGTGGCGAACACCTGGAGTTCATGGCGGTGGGCACCGCGGTCCGCTACACCGAGAAGCCGGGCGCATTCCGCCGCCCCAACGGACAGGCCTTCTCCAGCCATCTGTCCGGGCAGGACATGGTGACGCTGCTGCGGTCCGGCTACAGCCCGGTCGCCTTCGTGATGGGCAACTGCGTGTTCCACATCGCCGTGCAGGGATTCATGCAGACCCTCAAGCAGATCGGCCGCAACATGGAGATGCCGCAATGGACCCAGGGCAACTACCAGGCCCGGGAGTTGGCGATGTCGCGCATGCAGACCGAGGCCGAGCGCGACGGGGCCAACGGGGTGGTCGGCGTGCATTTCGCGATCTCCAACTACGCGTGGGGACACCACACGGTGGAGTTCTACACCGCGGGAACCGCGGTGCGGCGCACCGGCAGCGGAGAAACCATCAAACCGACGTTCGTCCTGCCCATGGACAGCTGATGTACGAGTTCGATGCCCAGCGGGTGAGCCGCACCATCGGGGGTGCGCTGGGCGGCCCCGGTGGTGTGGCCATGGTGGTCAAGGTGTTCGCCGGGCTGCCGGGCGTGATTCACACCCCGGCCAAGCGCGGGTTCTTCTCCTCCAGCCCCGAGCGCGTGCAGATCGGCGACTGGCGTTACGAGATCGCCCGCGACGGACGGCTGCTCGCCGGGCACGTGGTGAACGGCATCGTGATCGCCGAAGACATCCTGGCGGCGGACGCTGTCGGGCCCCACATCACCCGCTCGCTGCACCAGATCGTGGCCCGGTACGGCGCTTCGGTGATCCCGACCATCAACGCCGCGGTCGACGCGCTGGACTTCAGCACCGGCTATCCGTTCTGAAATAGGTTATCCCACAACGCTATTCGTCGCAGGTACGACGATCTCGGTGGAACTGTCCCGGCCGCGCAGCACGGTGGTGGTGAACACCCTCCAATGCTGCGCTTCGTCCTTCGATGCGCGGGCCAGTGCGGCGCCGGATGCGGCCACGCCCCCCTGTTGCTTGGCCACCTCGGTGAGTCGTGCCGCCTCGTTCACCGGGTCGCCGATGACCGTGTATTCGTAACGCCGCGACTCGCCGATGTTCCCCGCGACCACGGTTCCCGCGGACACGCCGATGCCGGCCCTGATCTCGGAGTGGTTGAGTTGCCGGCCCAGCTCGCGTGCCGCGGCCAGCGCCGCGCCCGCGCAGTCGTTCAATTCGACCGGGGCACCGAATATCGCCAGCGCGGCGTCGCCTTCGAACTTATTGACCAGCCCTCGGTGGCGCTCGACCACTTCGACCACCACCGCGAAGAATTCGTTGAGCATGGCGACGAGATCCTCCGGCGTCATCCGCTCGGCGAGCCGCGACGAGCCGACCAGATCGACGAACAACGCTGCCGCCTCACAGTTGACCCCGCCCAGGGCACCGTTGTCGGACGCGCCCTGTTCGGCGAGGCGCGCGACGTCGCGACCGACGTGGCGGCCGAACAGGTCCCGCAACCGTTCGCGTTCGCGCAGCCCCGCGGCCATGGTGTTGAACCCTGCCTGTAGCAGGCCGAGTTCGGAGGCCTCGAAGACCGGGACGGTCGCGTCCAAGTCGCCGCGTTCGACGCGCTGCATGCCGCGCCGCACCTCGTCGATGGGGTCGGCGCTGACCGCCCCGGTGAACGCGGTGATGGCCAACCCACTGACGGCCGCGCACCCGCCGAGGACCAGCACGACGATCGCCAGCCTGCGCCCGGAATAGTCGATGACCAGTGCGCTGGCTCCGACCAGAAGCAGTTGCAGCAACGGCACACCGGTGCCCAGCGTCCATGCGGACACCGCCCGCAGCCGCAGTCCGGGTCCCCGCGCGGAGGTAGGCGGGCTGTCGGTGAGCACCTCGGCGACGAACGGCCGCAGAATTCGCGTGCACAGCCAGTACGCGACGGCGGTGGTCACAAAGCTACCGAGCAGCACCGAGACGCCCAGCGTCGTCGCCAACCAGGGTGCCCGGAGATTGATGACCACCAGGATGACGCCGGCGGTCACCCAGACCGCCCCGTGAATGGTGGCGGTACGCAACGGGATTGCCATCAGTACCCGTTTTCGGGCCGCGGATGCCGAGGGGGCTTCGTCACCGCCGCTGCGGTAGGTGGTCGCCAGGAGTCCGCAGACGATGGCGATCGCCGCCGCGACTGCGACGTAGACCGCCATCACCACCACGTTGAAGTGCAGGATCCGGCGCTCGCTCAACGCCTGGCCGGTAGGCAGGGCCCAGAACGTCGTCACCCCGATCACCGCGGCGCCCAGCACATTCGGGAACAGCGCCGCCAGCACCAGCAGAGCCCGGGTCGTCCACGGCACCGGAAACTTCCGGCGACCCACCAATTTCACGTCCGTGGGCCGTCATGCGTGCGTGTCACGGCTATAACGTGCCATAAAGCCACGCCCTGGCCGCAGCAGACAGGCCAATCAGTTGTCGGGCGGGCTTTCGCCCGACGCCGCGTCGCGGCAGACCAGCAACTCCTTGAGCGCATCAGGGAAGGCGTCGGCCATCCCCCACAGGTCCGGCACCAGGTCCGGGCAGGAGATGACGCCGACACCCAGGGCGCCGTTGAGAGACATGACGGTGACGTTGAGTCCGGCACCGCCGAGCAGCGGTCCCAGCGGGTACATCGATTCGATGCCGCAGCCGAGGAAGTAAAGCTGATCCTGCGGACCCGGCACATTCGACAGGATCATGTTGTAAATGGGGCTGGTGCTCAACGGGATTCGGGGCAGGATCCGCATCGCCGCACCGAACATGGTCTGACCACCGAACTCGGTCCAGTCGTGCAGCAGGCTGGGGCCCATCGCCGCGGTGTGTTCCTTGGCGGCGCTGTTGCCCGCCGCGATGGCGCGGATACGTTCGGCGGGATCGGCGATCTGGGTCTCCATCCGGCAGAACATCCAAGTGGTCTGGTTGCGGCCGGGCCGCTGCGATTTGTCGCGCACCGAGACCGGGACTGTCGCCACCAGCGGAACGTCGGGCAGTTCGTCGCGCTCGAGCAGGAAGCGGCGCAGCACCCCCGCGCACAGCGCCACCACGACATCGTTGACGGTGACCCCGAACCGGTCCTTCACCCTCTTGACGTCGCGCATGTCGAGTTGGGTGAAGGCCACGTTCCGGTGGTGAGTCAGCGGCCCGTTGAACGGGGTGGGCGGTGCCCTGAACGGCGCGGCCATGGTGCGGCCTTCGCGGGCCCGCAACACCGTCTGCGCGACGGTGAGCAACGTTGCGGGCACCACCGTCGCCAAGCGCAACGGTCGTTTGGCGACGTTGAGCAATCCGGTCGCCGCGATCTGCAGCGAACTGGCGTGTCCGGCACCCTGCACCGGTCGTGGTGCGGGGGCATCGGGGACCAGGCTGCACAGCTGCGCCAGCAGATTCGCCCCGGCGACGCCGTCGACCACGGCATGGTGCACCTTGAGGACCACGGTCAGGCCGTTGTCCCGGGCTCCGCCCTCGACCACCCACATCTCCCACAACGGCCGGTCCCGGTCGAGCGGCAGCCCCGCGATGTGCCCGCAGATCTCGGCCGTCTCCCGACGCCCTCCTGGTGCGGGCACCGCCACCCGGTGCAGGTGGCGCCGCAACGCAAAGCTGTCGTCGTCCACCCACACCGGATGGTCCGGATTCAGTTGCGTGTCAGCAAGTTTCATCCGAAACTCCGGTACCGCCCGTACGTGCCTGGCCAGCAACGCACGAAGCCGGGGGTACGAATAACCGCCCGGCATCGTCGAGGTGTCCAGCTCCAGCACGCAGCACACGTTCAACGGCTGTGCCGGTGTCTCCATGTACAAAAAGAAAGCGTCAAGTCCGCTTAGTCGTTCCATAGCCGCCCACCCGACTAGTCACGTGCAATTTTCGGTGATAACCCCTCGGCTCCCCCGTTACGATCCCCGAGCACCGAGGTTCCGCACCGCGTACCCGGGCTGCGCACGGCTTAAACACCCGCACCACCGCTTCAGCACCTCGGCGACTTCGGCGGCCGTCGGCGTCCGCCGCGCCGCCCACGCGACATAGCCGTCGGGCCGGACGAGCACCGCGGCGGGCTGCGTTGCGTCGTAGTGGTTTACCTCTTCGACGCCTGGCCAGTCGACGCGAGTACGACGGGTCCCCCGGGTGAGCAGGACGAAGTGGCCGCTGCGCAGCACTTCGTAGAGCCGGATGCCATTGCAGTCCACGTCGGGCATCCGGCGCCCCACCTGTGGATGATCGGCGGGCCGGCGCCGGGGATAGCGAATGGCAACGCCGCTGAGCCGTTCGGCGATGGCGCGGCGACTGCGCGGGAAGCGCAGGATCGTGCGAATGGCCAACCCCTGCGCGAGCCGGCGTATCGCGGATCGGCCGAGTACGAGCTGGGTGAACATGTCCGTCATCGCCAGCACCTCGGCGCCGACCGGGTGCCGCTCGGATTCGTAGCTGTCCAGCAACGACGCGGACGGCTGTCCGTCCAGCGCCCCGTTGGCCCCGAGGGCCAGCTTCCAGCCGAGATTCATCGCATCGCCGATGCCGGTGTTCATGCCCTGGCCGCCGATGGGCGAATGAACGTGGGCGGCGTCCCCGGCCAGAAACACCCGCCCCACCCGATAGTGGCGAGCCTGTCGGCGCTCACTGAGAAACCTCGAACTCCAACGCATCTCGTTCAGGCCGAAATCCTCGCCGGCGATCCTGGCGATCGCATCCCGGATCTGTGCCGGGGTCACCGGTTCGGTCAGCGGCTCGTGTTCCCGCCGGCGGTCCCAGGCGATGGCGCGATACCAGCCGTCGCCGAACGGCAGGACCAGCACCACACCCTCGGCGTTCGTCCTGGCGAACATCTGCTCGGCGGGGGGTCTGGTCAGTTGCACGTCGGCCAGCATGATGTGGGTCTGGTACTGCTTGCCCACAAAATCCACGCCGAGCAGTCGCCGCACCGCGCTGTGCGCGCCGTCGCACCCGACCACGTAGCGTGCGCGCAGGCTTCCGCCGCCGGCGAGGGTAAGGGTGACACCGTCGTCATACTGCTCGAGCCCGGCCAGCTCGGCGCCCCGGCTGATCCGGACCCCGAGGCGCTCCGCGTGGGCCGCCAGCACATGCTCGGTCCCGCTCTGCGGGACCATCAGGATGAATGGGTAGCGCATCCGCAGCTCGTCGGCCAGCGAGATGGTGGCGCCCGGAATGGGAGCCACCTCGCCCACCCGGAATCCGCGGGCCAGCATTTCGCCGGCCAGCCCTCGTGCGTCGAGCAGCTCCAGAGTGCGCGCGTGCACGGCGAACGCCCGGGTGATGTTCGGCTCCTGCGCTCGTCGTTCCAGCACCTGCACCCGGACGCCGCGCATCGCCAGCTCGCCCGCCAACATCAATCCGGTCGGGCCCGCTCCGATCACGGCGACATCGACAATGTCGGTACCGAGAGTGTTCATCGTCAGCTCCTTCTCTCCTTCCTTCAGCGTCGAGCTTTCGAGGTGCCGTCGAATCAGTGAAGTCACCAGTTCCGGCACCGGTCCGGGTCCTACGATCGGTGCTGTGCTGCACGGCCGGGAGCGGGAATGTGCCCAGTTAGATGACCTGCTGGCAGGTGCGCGGTCCGGACGCAGCGGTGTGCTGGTGGTGCGCGGGGAAGCCGGTATCGGCAAGTCGGCACTGCTTGACTACGCGGTGGCACAGGCCGGTGGCATGCAGGTGCTGCGGGCCGCAGGAATCCCGGCCGAATCGCAGCTCCCGTTCGCCGGGGTGCACACGCTGCTGCGGCCCGTCCTGAACCACAGCGCCGCTCTCCCCGACCGCCAGCGCACGGCTCTGCTGGGTGCCTTCGGGCTGGGTCCGGCATCCATCGAGGACCGGTTCGTGGTGTCGCTGGCGGTGCTGGGAATCCTCGCCGAGTCGGCGGAAACGTCTCCGCTGCTGTGCCTGGTGGACGACGCGCAGTGGCTGGACGGGCCATCGGCCGACACGTTGACGTTCGCCGCCCGGCGGCTGCAAGCCGAGGGAGTCGTCGTCATCTTCGCCGTGCGGGGTGAAAGCGCTTTCGGCGCAACAGGATTGCCGGAGTTGCGGCTGGCCGGGATCGACGCGGACGCCGCCGCGCGACTGGTGACCGAGTGCACCGGCACGGCGGTCGGTCCGACGGTTGGCCGCCAGCTGGTCGCAGGCACCCTGGGCAACCCGTTGGCCATCGCCGAACTGGCGCGATTGCTGTCCGGGCAGCAGATCGCGGGGCGATCCGCCCTGCCGGACCCATTACCGGTCAGCACCGGTCTGGAGCGGCTGTACTCCGACCGGGTCGACCAACTGTCACCGCACGCGCAGTCGATGCTGCTGGTCGCTGCCGCCCACCACAGCGGCGAACTCGACGGTGTGCTGCGTGCAGCTCAGCAGCTCGGCGCCGGACCCGATGTCCTTGATCAGGCGGAGGCTGCCGGACTGGTCCGGGTGCACTCAGGCCTCGTGTCTTTCGTCCACCCGCTGATGCGCTCGGCGGTCTATCACGGCGCGACGTCGCACCGGCGCCGGCAGGTCGAACGCGCCTTGGCGTTGTGCCTCGATGCCGACGACGATCGCAAGGCGTGGCATCTGGCCAACGCGGTGGCCGGACCCGACGACGAGGTGGCCGAGATGCTGCATGCCGCCGGGCACCGGGCCGCCGCGCGCGGCGGACACGATGCGGCGGCCGCCGCATTCGAACGCGCCGCTTCGCTCACCGCCACCGCCGGGCTTCGCGCGGCCCGGCTGGCGGATGCGGCCGCCGCCGCGTGGTCGGCCGGGCAATCCAGACGGGCTCAGGACATCCTGGATCAAGCCCTGCCGCTGGCCGGCGGGGCGCAGCTGCGGGCCCGGATCGCGCACTTGCGGGGATCGATCGAGGCACGCTGCGGCAACCCGTCGGCCGCTTACGCCATCCTCGTCGATGCCGCACAGTTGATCGCCGCCGCCGAACCGGCGCGTGCCGCCCTGATGCTCGGTGAGGCCGGGCAACTGGCCTGGGCCGGCGGCGACCTGGCGCAGCTGAATGCGGTCGCCGACCGGCTCGCCGCGCTGCCCGCCGAACATCATCCGGAATTCGTTGCAGGGCATGTGGTTACCGGCCTTTCGGGACTTTTGCGCGGTGACACCACCGACACCGCGGGCAGGCTGCGCGCGGCAGTGGAGCTGGCAGCGGCAGCGCCGGAACCGCGGGTGCTGATGGGCGCGGCCGCCGGCGCGATGTTCCTCGGTGAAGACGCCCGCGCCATCGACCTGTTCTCCACGGCGGTGGCCAGGACCCGTGCGGCCGCCGATGTGGCGACGCTGCCGACGCTGCTTGCGCCCTTGGCGATGGTGGAGATGTTGACCAGCCGCTACACCACGGCGCTGGCCGACGCGACCGAGGGGCTGCGGCTGGCCGAGGAGACCGGTCAGCACAATCCCGCAGCACATCTGCATGCCGTGCTGGCCCTGATCGCGGCGGTGCAGGGACGCGCTCTGGACTGCCGAGATCACGCTGAAGCCACACTCTCCCAAGCGATTTCGTATCGACTGGGACCGCACGCGGCCATCGCGTCGTGGGCCCTGGCGATGCTCGACCTCGGCGCCGGTCGCCCGGAGGAAGCCTGCGACCGTCTCGAGTCGCTGGCCGGTGCGGCGCCCGGCGAGGGCAACCGGATGGTCACGCTGATGGCCACCCCGGATCTCGTCGACGCCGCCGTTCGCATTCAACGGCTACCGGCCGCTGCCGCGGGGCTGGCCGCGTTGCAGGCGTGGGCGGGCGACACCGGCGCTCCGTGGGCGCGTGCCATGGTGGCCCGCTGCCGCGGTCTGCTTGCCGACGACGGCGCAGCGGACCGGCATTTCGACGAGGCGCTCACCCTGCATGCGCATGGCGGTCGGCCGTTCGACACGGCCCGCACCCAGTTGCGGTATGGGGAGTCCTTGCGGCGGCGCCGCCGTCGCGCCCAAGCGCGCAAGTATCTGCGATCCGCGCACGAGACTTTCGAGAGGCTGGGTGCCGCGCCCTGGGCCGAACTGGCCCGTACCGAACTGCTGGCCACCGGCGAAACCGCACGCAAACGAGACTGCGGCACCGTCGATCAACTCACACCGCAGGAGTTGCAGATCGCGCGTTTCGTCAGCGCGGGAGAAACCAACCGGTCGATCGCCACGCTGATGTTTCTCAGTCCGCGCACCGTCGACTATCACCTGCGCAAGATCTTCACGAAGCTCGGTCTGTCGTCACGAGCCGAGCTGATCCGCATGTCGTTGAGCCAGGGGTGGTAGACAACAGCCATGACGGTTGGCGCCAGCGCGATCTCACTCTTCCACCCACCCGGGGATCCGGATCGCTTCGGCGGCTGGCTCGAGGATTACCTGGCCGTGGCCAGGCGGACACCGGGATATGCGACTGCGCGGCAATCGGTTCCCGGCGTCGCGGAATTGGACTGGGCCGTCGAAGTGTCTTTCGACGACACCGAGACACTCGACGCCTGGCTCGACAGCACGCCGCGCCGCCGACTTCTGGCCGCGGGCGCCGCACAGGGGTTCGGGCGGTGCGCCTCCGATGTGGTACTGGCGCCCGGTGAACTTCCACCGGGCAACGCAGCAGTCTTCCTGCACCGGGTCGCGCCCGGCAAAGACGCTGAATTCGTGGTCGCACAGCGCGATTTGGCACTTGTCAGCGCCACCTTTGCCGGATACGAAGGTACGGCGCTGTTTCCGGCAGATGCCGGCGGGCAGTGGATGTCGGTGCTGCGCTTTCGTGGCGCGGGGCAACTGGGCGCCTGGATGCGGTCCGCGGAACGGCGGCAGGCCCTGCCCCGTCTGCGTGAGGAGTTGACGCACGAATTCGCCGAACTGCCGCGCAGTGCGCCATTCGGCTCCACGGTGCGCGTTGCCGACGGTCAGGCCAAGATCACGCCGGCGTGGAAGTCAGCGATGCTGGTGGTGCTGTGCCTGTACCCCACGGTGATCCTGCTGTCCAAGACACTGTCTCCGGCGTTGAGCCGGATCGGGATCGGCCAGGCGGCAGCCATTTTCGTAGGCAATGTCATCAGTGTCGCTCTGCTGCAATGGGTTCTCGTGCCGGCCGCCTCGCGACCGTTCCGGCGCTGGCTGGATCCGATTGACGGCGCGTCGATCCGCACCAGCCTGGCCGGCTCGGCGGTGGTGCTCGCCGGTTACGGGTTGCTGCTGTTCATCTTCGACCGCATCGGGTGATCAACCGGCGATCATCGCATGCAGTTCGTCAACCGACCACGGACCGCTGTCGTGATGATCGCGATAGCCGAGCAGTTCTGGAGTGGGCCGGCCGAAGCGGCCGACGAAACCGCCTGCGGCAACAAAGATCTGACCGGTGATGTCGCGCGCCGCGGCGCTGGCGAGATAGGCGTAGAGCGGCGCCACGTAGGCGGGTGGGGCGGCGTCCAGCGAGGCGCGCATCGTGATCTCGTCGAGCAGCCCGCGGCGATGCAGGTCGTTGATGTGCTGTTCGTACTCGGGTCCCGTGGACAGCCGGGTCCTGGCCCCGGGACACACCACATTCGCCCGCACCCCGGCGCCTTTCAGCTCTGCCGCCATCGCCATCGTCAGGCCGTTGACCGCGGCTTTGCCCGCGGGATAGCCGGTGCCGCCGTAGTCACCGAGAAACGCCACCGAGCCGGTGTTGATGATGGAACCGTGGCCCTGCGCCGCCATGACCGGCGCGGCGAGCCGACAGGTGTGAAACACCGTCCCGAGGTGCGCTCCGATCAGCGTCTCGAACTCGTCCGGCGAGATCCGCAGGATCGACGAGCCAGGTGGCTCCGCGATTCCGGCGCAGTTGATCAAGATGTCCAGCCGTCCGAAAGTCTGCGTGCACGCGTCGATCAGGCCCGCGGCCACGTCCTCGTCGTCGGCTGCCCCGGCCACGCCGACCGCGTTACCTCCGGACGCGGCCAGCGATTCCACACTGTCCCCCACCGCGGCGGAATCACGGCCATTGACCACCACACCCGCGCCCAGCGTGCAGAGCAGTTCACTGACCGCGCGCCCGATGCCGCGGGTGCCCCCGACCACCACCGCACCGCGCCCGGCGAGCAGGTCAGAATTGCTCATCTGGCCGCGATCGCCGGCTCGAGTTCCTCGTCATCGGCGGCCGAGCGCCGCGGCCACCACAGCCAGCGGTCCAGCACCACCATCGTGGCCGGCAGCACGAAAGCACGGACCACCAGCGCGTTGAGCACCAGCCCGAGTCCGACGGTGACACCGATCTGCGCGACGCTGAGCACGCTGCTGATACCCAGCGCAAGCATCGTCAGGCCGACGACGACGCCACCTGCGGTGACGACCATCCCGGTGGCGGCGGAGGCCCGGATGATGCTGGTGCGCAGCCCGGCGGAAAGTCCCTCCCGGATGCGCAGCGCGAACAGCAGATTGCCGCCCGAGGCGATGCCGACCATCGAGACGAACGCGATGGGAGGCACCGACCAGTGCAGGTCGTGGTGCAGCAGGCGGTGATAGAGCAGCACACTGGCGCCCAGCGCGCAGACGTAGGAGACCAGGATCGTCGCGAGGACGACGAATCCGGCGATCGGACTTCGCAACAGCAGCGCGGCGATGAACAGAATGACGCCCAGGGTGATGACCACCATCAGAGCCAGGTCACCGCCGACGATGTCCTGCAGGTCACGGGTCGCCGGTCCGACACCGGTCAATTCGACGGCGGTCACTTTGAGCGTGTCGCCTTTGATGGTGTCGGTCACCGCGGCCTCGATCGCGCGGGCCCGGGCCGCGCCCTCGTCACCCCATTCGAGTCCCTGACCGTAGACGAACAACCGGGTGGCATGCCCGTTGGGAGAGAAGAACTGATCCAGGGTGGGACGCATACCGGGGTCGGTCAGGATGCGGCGCGAGGCGTACAGGTTGGCGCCGGGGCTGCCCTGCGAAGCGGCGGCCAACCGGCGCAGGTAGTCGGGAAGCTCCTGGGTCGGCACGGGCCGGGGTTCACCCAGCTGCTCCCTGAGCTGCGCCGCCATGCCCCGGACCTGCGCCATCTCACTGCTGACGTTCGCCACCACCGCGGGCAGGGGGACGCCCGGGGCCGACGCGGCATCCACCGTCGCCTTCGCCAGCTCATCGGTGGCCTCCACCAGCTTGTTCGCCCCGGCGACGACCGCGGTCGCCCACTGCACCGCCTCCTGGGCCGATGAACACACCGGGGTGGTGCGGCAGTCGCTGATCGAACCCACGAAACTGCGCAGCGGATCGAAGATCTCGCCGACATCCGCGGCGCGAGCCCGGATCTTGTCCGTGGCCTGCTGCGTCAGGCGCACCGCCAGACTGACGCCCCCGATGGCATAGGCGCCCGCCGTGGTGCTGGACTGGACCAGGTCGAGTCCGGAACCCAACTCGCGCACCGCCGCGTCGAGGTCGGTGAAGACGGAGTTCTTGGCGGCAAGCAGATCAGCGAACTGATCGAGCCGGTCGCCGACATTGCCGCCGGTGGCCGACAGGGACGCCTGCTTGGAGACCATCCCGCCGGGATGGCTCGCCGATTGCACCATGCGTACGCCGGTGATCCCCATGATGGCGCCGGTCACCCGGCCGATCGCGGTCAGCGCGGCGGGGTTGCGCAGGTCCTCGTCGGACTCGATCGTGACGACGTCGGGCTGCACGTGGTTGGCGTCGAAGTGCTGGTTGACGGCGCGGTAACCCCGGTTGGCCTCGGTGTCCGGCGAGGTGGACGCGGTCTCGTCCCAACCGATCGGCACGCCCGGCAGGGCGAGCAGCATGATCAGCACGAACACGCTGCTGGCCACCAGGATCGGCGCCGGCCAGCGCGCGACGTGGGTGCCGATGCGCCGCCAGCGCCGCCGCATGCGTTCGAGCCGCGGCGGTTTCATCAGTCCGGCACGACTGGCCAGCGCGATCAGGGCCGGCGTCAACGTCAGGCTGGCGATCCCGACCGTGAGCACGCCGATCGCACACAGGATGCCCGTCGTGGCGAACATGCTGATGCGGGCGAGGCTGAGCCAGCCCACCGCGGCCAGGGGCGCCACCACGATGAGGGTGGAGCCGACGATCGCCGGCGCTACGCTGCGGTACGCGTCCGCAAGGGCGTCGGCCGGATCGGCATCGTTCCTGCGCTGTTCGTGGTAGCGGCCGATCAGGAAAATGGCAAAGCCGGTGCCGGCCCCCACCGCCACCGCAACGGCGATGGACAGCGAGAACAGCGAAACGCTGATCACCTGGCGCGAGGCGAGGTCGGAGATGACGGGCTTGGCGACGGTCAGTCCCGACATGACGGAGACCAGCGGGACCATCGCCGTGATCAGGGACCGGTACATGATGACCAGGAAGATCAGCAGAACGCCCAGTGTCACCGCCGTGATCACCTGCGTCTGCCGGTCGATCGCGGCGAACTCATCCATGATGGTCGCCCCGGCGCCGGTGATGTAGACGTGCAGACCATCCGGAGGACGCACCCCCGAGACGATGGTGCGTGCCGCGGTGATCGAGTCGATGGCTTCGGTCGAACCCGTCATGCCGTCAAGGCGCAGGGTGGCTGTCACCACGTCGCCGTCGCGGCTGACCGCCGTGTCCGCGGCCGCCGGCATCCGCCACCAGTCCGTCACCTCGTACACGTTCTGTGTGTCGGCGCGCAACGCCGCGACGACCTGGTCGTAGTACGCCCGGTCCTGATCGGTGAGCCGGCCGTCGCGTTCGAGCACCAGGTAGCCGACATTGTCGGTCGGCGCTTGTGAAAAGGCGGCCGCCGAGCGTTGCACGGCAAGCGAAGTCGCGGTGCCGACCGGCAGAAACGGCTGGTCCAGATCCGCCACCACCCGCTCGAGCGGCGGAGCCAGGCTGTTGCCGGCGACGGCGGCGAAAGCCCAGACGCCCACGATCAGCAACGCGAAACGGTAGATGAGGCGAGCGATCAACGTGCCGGCCTCAACCGAGCCGAGCGGCCGGTATCACGCAGCAACCCATCCACTTCGCGTATCACCTTCTCGACTGACATCGTGACCAACCCCCGACCGAGTCGGATCATTCAACCACCCCGGCCCGCGGACCGACAGTGATTTTGCGGCGTGCCGCGGCCGTCGTGATCGCGCTGGTCAAACCGTGCCCACCTGCGTTCCTGACTAGATTAAGGTCGCCCGTCATGGGCGTTCTGCGGTTTCTCTGGCGACGCGTACTGGCATTCGACCGTATCGGCTCCCGAATCCCGCAGCTCATCCAAGTCTGGCTGCTCGAGCTCTTCTTCGTGATGCCATTGACCTTCTTCATCGGAAAAGTGATCGATATCCACGGCGCGTTCGGCGTGCCGGGTACCGGTGAGCGGCTCGGCGGCGTGTTCTGGGGAGCGCTGGCGGTCTCGATGGTCTTCGGGTTTCTCTTCGTCCGGTCTCTGCTGAAGCCGCGTGTGGTCGAGGGATCGTGGACGCCGGTGGTGCATGCCGATGTAGGGCCGGTGAGTGTCTACGGCGCGAACCGGGACTGGACGGTGACGTACCCCTACCTCACCAGTCACCCGTCGTACGCCCTGTTGCTGCTGCTGACGGCGCCGATTCCGGCAGTGATGTTCGCCGCGACCCGCAACCAGGGCGACAGCACCTTCTACTTCCGCGTCTGCGGGATCGTCGGGATGGTCATCCTTGCCGGGATGGCGGTGGCGCGCATCGTGTCCTGGTACGTCTTCCGGACGGGCCGCCGCCGACTCGACGAGCAGTTGCGCGGACTGCCGATTTCGCCGCGCCGCCTGGGTTGGGAGATCGCGTGGAAACCGGTGCTGGTGCTGGTGGTGCTGATCTATGCGATCGTCTGCATTCCCCTGGGCCTTATGTGGCTGAAAGAAGAGCGCACCATCGCGGCCCTCCCAGTCGTCACGGTCGGCGACAACGCCGGCGTGTATCGACGCGTCGAGGGAACAGTGACGTCCGGGCCGGTCTACTGGGCCCCGCGCGGCACCGGCCGCGGCGGAAACAACTACGCCGGCGCAGGAGTACTGGTGACGCTGCGCGACGGAGGTGAGGCGCTGCTGCTGGCCGAGTCGCTGTCGGTGCCCGACTTCAAAGCAATGATGGCCGACGTCACCCACCGCACCCTCAAGGCCACCGGAAAGGTGATCGAGGACATCACCGCCACCCAGCGCACGTACTACGGCTTCGACCTCAGTGCCTTCCCCGAGCCGGCTCCGGGTGGGCGGGTCATGCTGCTGCTCTCCAGCCCGTAGCCGACAGCGCAGTCACGTTCCTGCGCAACGCGGGTGTGCCGGCCGGTCAAGTGCCGTACCGTTTCGACAGGTCCTGGGCAGACCGTCGGTTGGTTCCATCGAAGGGAGCTCGAGGGATGGGTAGGCGACTCGTATGCGTCGCGGCATGTGCCGCGGTACTTCTAGCGGCGGGCTGCGGCGGCTCGAAAGGGCAACATGCCGATGCCCATTCGCGCGCTGCCGAGCGCCCTCCGGGAATCTCGCGCACCGAGCCGGC
The DNA here is from genome assembly GCA_003987775.1 of Mycobacterium sp. Classification (GTDB taxonomy): domain Bacteria; phylum Actinomycetota; class Actinomycetes; order Mycobacteriales; family Mycobacteriaceae; genus Mycobacterium. Next base: position 141,594 of record RXJD01000011.1, on the reverse strand, counting down.
GGATCAACCGGCGGCGGGCAAAATGACGTTCCGGTACGAGGACGCGACCACCCCGGAGGCCCAGCAGGGCCGCCAATTGATGTCGGACGCAAAGGTTTTGGAGAATGTCGCCGCACACGTCAACGACACGCTGAACCTGCCGCACGACGTCGGTGCCGTCGGCAAGCAGTGCGGCGAGGCCAACGACTACTGGGATCCCAACGTCAACGAAATCCAGCTGTGCTACGAGGACATTCAGCAGAGCCGGCAGCGGTTCACCAACGCCGGAAACCCCAACCCGGCGGAAGCCGCGGTCGACGCGACAGTCTCCGGGTTCTATCACGAACTCGGTCACGCGACGCTCAACGTCTACGACCTGGCGTTCACCGGACGTGAGGAGGACGTCGCCGACCAGCTGTCCGCGTTTATGCTGCTGGCCCCCGGCGCCGACGGGAAGGCCTATCCGAACGGCGTCCGCATCGCCACCGACACCGCTCAGGACTGGAAGCTGAGCGCCAAGGAGGCCGGTGACGCCAACGAACTCCCGTTCTGGGACGGGCATTCGATGGACATCACCCGGATGTACAACTGGGAGTGCTGGATCTACGGGTCCGACACGACGGCCAACGCCAGCATCGTCACCTCGGGTGACCTGCCCGAAGACCGGGCCGGCAACTGCGAGGAAGAATTCCAGAACATGTCCAGGGCGTGGCAGCAGATGCTGGGCCCGCACCTGAGGAAACCCAGCTGACCCGGAGTTTCACACACTGTTCAGGCCCCGGTGGGCCCCCGCTCGTTGACCGCACATTCCCGACCGTTTCTCTCACCGTATGCGGGTGGTTCAGGTCGCCAACTTCTACGGGCCACGGTCCGGGGGGCTGCGAACGGCGGTAGATCGGTTGGGCGCGGAATACTGCGCCAGAGGGCACGAGGTTTTCCTGGTGGTCCCGGGATCCCGCGCCCAACGCAGCCGGCTGGACAGTGGAGTCGTGCGAATCACGGTGCCGGCCAGGCTGCTTCCCTGCACCGGCGGATATCGGGCGATCATGCCGGCGCCGGTGCGGACGCTGTTGACGGCCTTGAACCCGGACGCGCTGGAGGTTTCCGACCGGCTCACCCTGCGGTCCCTGGGACGGTGGGGCCGCCGGCACGGTGCGACCACGGTGATGATCTCCCATGAGCGTCTGGATCGCCTTGCGGGCCAATTCCTTCCGCGGCGCACCGCCCAGAGATTCGCCGACGTCGCCAACCGGCGCACCGCCGCCGACTACGACACCGTGGTGTGCACCACGGAGTTCGCGCGCGAGGAGTTCGATCGCATCGGGGCCACCAACACGGTGACGGTCCCACTGGGTGTCGACCTGCGGACCTTCCATCCACGCCGGCACAGCGCTCAGCTGCGGCGCCGCTTCGCCGCGCCGGGCCAGATTCTGCTGGTGCACTGCGGACGCCTGTCGGTGGAGAAGCGCGCCGACCGCAGCATCGACGCGCTCGCGGCACTGCGTGACGGCGGCGTCGATGCCCGGCTGGTCGTTGTCGGCGAAGGCCCGCTGCGGGCCCGGCTGCAGCGTCAAGCCGCCCGCCTGCCAATCGAATTCACCGGGTTCGTCGCCGACCGGCACATGGTGGCCGCACTGCTGGCGACCGCCGACGTGGCGCTGGCCCCCGGCCCGCACGAGACGTTCGGACTGGCCGCCCTGGAATCGCTGGCGTGTGGCACCCCGGCGGTGGTGTCGCGCACCTCGGCCCTCACGGAGATCGTCACAGCGGACAGCGGTGCACTGGCCGACAACGATCCGGCGGCCTTCGCCCACGCGATCCGTGACCTCGTCGGCCGCCCGGAAAGCCACCGTCGAGTGGGGGCCCGGCACCGGGCCGAGATGTTCACCTGGCAGCGATCCGCGGCCGGCATGCTGACGACCTTCCGGTAGCGGCGCCAGATCCCTTCCGCCTTTGTCCGAGTGGGAATTTCACGACGCGCCACGGCGATGTGTCGAGAATTCCCCACTCGGCGGTCCAGGCCTCCTCACCCATGCCGGCGAGTGTCCGCCGATATCAGGGTTTCTGGCGGCCAGACCGGCTCAACCGCCATTCCGGCGGGAAGTTGAGGTCGTTGTCCTTGACGACGTTGTTGAGGCCCTTGCCAAAGGTGCCTTCGGTGAGGTCGACGTCGTTGTCCTGGTCGTTGGCGATCAGGGGCAGCATCCCCTCGACCATTCCGGTGAGCAGGCTGCCGAAATATTCGCCTTTGTGCTGTTTGTAGAGCTCCAGAAAGGTCTTCTGCACCGCGACGGTGTCGGTCGGGCGGCAGCGCGCGCACGCCAGTGCGTACTTCGCCGTCTCCTCTTCGAGCTTGTCGCGCGGCACCACGCTGTTGATGAAGCCGCATTCGTACATCTCTTTGGCGCTGAAAGGCCTTCCGGTGAAGAGCATTTCGGAGAACTTGCGCAGACCCATAGTTTCGGCCCACCACCACAGGCGGGGTCCCCAGCCCACGTAGCGGAACGCCGGGTGGCCGAACAGCGCGTCGTCCGAGGAGATCACCAGGTCGGCGTCGCCGGCCTGGTAGAAGTGCCAGCCATAGCAGTAGCCCTTGGCCTCGACGATGCTGATCTTCCGGAGTTCCTGCAGCGGGCGGTTTCCGGCCCGGGCCTTGGCGTAGAAGTCGGTGACCGTGGACAGGTAGCGGTAGGAGTCGCCCGGCGGATACTTGACGTCGTCGTCGTTGATCGCGAGCTCGTGCAACAGCGGCATCCCCGGGTTCTCCAACATCCCGCGCTGTTCGGGAAGATCGCCGCCGCTACCGAAATCCTCCCCCTCGCCGCGGATCACCACGACCTTCACGTCGTCGTCCACATTGCACTTGTGAATCAGATCGGCGTAGTTGTGCCGCATGCCCAAGGTGGTGGAATTCTGCGCATCGGGACGGTCGAAGGTGATGTAGGCGATCCGGTTCTTGACGTCCTTCTCGAACTTGATGTATTGCTCCGCTTCCTTTTTCAACTCTTCGTAGTCGTATTCAGGCATGTGTTTCTCCCTCTACTCGAGCTCGCGACGACGGGGTTGATGAGTTCGATGTGCGCACGTTCACTGACCCGGATCGCCGGTCAGTTGTCCTTTGTTCGGGCTCTTCAGGATTCCACTGGCGATTGCGGCCAGGATCTTGTCGAGTTGCTCTGCGCTGTCGATGATTCGGGCGCCGTGGGCGAAACGCAGCAGCAGGCCGTTGATGAACGTCAAGGTGATGTTGCTCAGGTCCTCGACCACAGCTGATTCCAGCTCGGCGCCGCGCGGCATCAACTGGACCAGGATTTCGCGGTGCAGCTTGGTGAAGGCCTCGGTGCCGTGCGCCAGGGTGGCGGCCAGCGCCGGGTCGCGGGCGGCCTGCATGGTCAACTCGTACCTGGCCCTGGTGCGGGAAAGTTCCGGCTCGCAACCGGATTGGATCACCACTTGCGACAGCAGCGACGGTGATCGGCGGCCTTTGCCCGCGCCCGCCGGGCTTTCGTTGTCGGCGACCGACTGCAGGTTCGCCAGGTCCAGCTCGGCCAGCCGTTCGGCCACGGCGAGCAGCAGTGCCGAGCGGGTCCGGAAATAGAATGACGTCGTCCCGTCCGGGACTCCGCATTTCCGGTCCACCTTGAGATGACTCAACCCTTTGGCCCCGTCGTCGGCGAGCAGTTGAATCGCCGCGTCGCACAGGTCACGACGGCGTTCGGCCGGATTCGGCTTTCGTCGCTTGTCCATGGTCAACGCCTCTCGGGTCTGGGCGCGACACTACTCTATATGTGTAGTGTCGGCTACCCTCCCGACGATCAGCCATACACCTGCGCATACAGCGCTTCGATCTCCGCGGGTTCGGGAATCACCGGATTGTTGGCGGGCGAACCGGAGTCCATCGCCTGCTCGGCCATCAATGGGATAAGCGATTGCCAAGCGGCACTGTCGATTCCGTACGACCTCGGCGTGGGGACCTCGAGTTCACTGCACAAATCGCCCAGCGCATCCACGAGGGCTCGGGCGGCGTCCTGGTCGCTCGTGGTGGTGTCGGCAACTCCGTATGCCCGGGCGCAGTCGGCGTACCGCGCGGGAGCGCCGGCCACCGAGAATGCGGTGACCGCCGGGAACAGCATGGCGTTGGACAGCCCGTGGGCCACGTGGAAATGCGCACCGATCGGCCGGCTCATTCCGTGCACGAGCGCGACGCTGGAATTGGAGAACGCCATACCGGCCTGGGTGGCGGCCGCCATCATTCCCGCGCGAGCCGCCGCATCCGAGCCGTCCCGGTATACCCGCCTGAGATGCGTTGCGATCAGCCGGATTGCCGCGAGTGCCAAACCGTCGCTGATGGGGTTGGCCCGGCGGCTGACGTAGGCCTCGACCGCGTGCGTCAGGGCGTCGACGCCGGTGTCCGCGGTCAGCCGCGGTGGCATCGTCATGGTCAGCTCGTAATCCACGATCGCGGCGATGGGTAGGAACGACAGGCCGGGGCACAGCATCTTCTCGTTACTGTCGCTGTCGCTGATGACCGTGAACTGCGTTGCCTCCGAACCACTTCCCGCCGTGGTGGGAACCGCGATGATCGGCAGCGCCGGCCCCGAGTAGTTGTTCGGTGCCTTGAATCTCCGCATCGGCCCGGGTTGGACGGCCAGCACTCCCAGCGCCTTCGCGGTGTCCATCGGACTGCCACCGCCGAAGCCGATGACGCAGTCCGCTCGATGGTCGAGCAGCGCCGCGACAGCGCGGTCGAGTGAGGCGGTGGTCGGGTCGGCCACGGTACGGTCGAAGAGCGCAGGTACCGTACCGGCCACACCGAGCAGGTCCATCACCCGGCCGGCGGCACCACTGCTGCTGAGATAGGGGTCCGTAACCACGAACGGGCGCTGCAACCCCAGCCCGGCGATCACCGCACCCACGTCGTCAACAGCGCCGCCTCCCAGACGGATGTGCCGGGGAAATGCGGCGGATGTCGACATCGATCACGTCCCTGCGCTCTGGGCCGCACCTCGCGGCCGTAGCTCAACACTACGGCCGGCGAAGGGGCGGACTCAGCCCATCAGGTGCCCAGTGCGTCAGGTGCAGGGAATGCCGTGCGGGCCGCCGATCCAGTGGCCCGGGGGTGACTGCCAGGGGCAGTACTGCTTGATCTGACCGGGAGCCGGGCGCCAGTCGATGTTGTTGTCTATCTGGGGCACCGGCGGCCCCGGCGGCCCGGGAATGTGCGGACCGGGCTTTGCCTGTGCGCTTCCCGCGCCGATGCCGAGGGCTCCGGCCCCGAGCGCGCCGGCGATCAGGGTGGTGCCGAGCAGCTTCTTCATATCCGTCATCGCCTCCTCTTCTCAGCCGGGTTTCTCCCGATCGGTTCCGGGATGGCGCCCCTTCGGCGCCCGAACAACCGGACTGAGGATTATCAGCAATTAGGGGGATACCCGATTTTATCGGTGCCCAATCGACGGCCCCTTGTAACGTGCGACACGACATGGACCAACTCGGCATCGGCTACCTCAGCGCTTTCGGGCTTCCGCCCGTGCAGTTTGTCGACGTCGCCGCGGCTCTGAACTGCCGTTTCATCTCCATGTTTCTCCGGGGACTACCGTCCGCGCCGCTGGGATATTCCCCCTTCTCGCTGAAGAAGGACCGCGCATTGCGCAATGACCTCGCTGCGGCGTTGCGTCATCACGGCGTCACCATCACGCTGGCTGATGGCTTCCTGGTGGTTCCCGGCGGCGACATGCGCCGGTGTGCCCCCGATCTGGACATCGTGGCCGAACTGGACATTCCGCGGGTCAATGTTGTGAGCCTCGACAGCGACCTCGGCCGCACCTTCGATGAGCTCGCGGTGCTGGCCGAACTCGCCGCTGGGCGGGGCATCAGCACGGTGCTGGAACCTGTGCCAGGTCTCACCATTTGCGACGTCCCGACGGCGCTGAGCGCGGTACGACACGTCGGCCGCCCCGATTTCCAGGTGTTGATCGACACCATGCATGTGTCGCGATCCGGCTGCACCCCGGCCGACCTGGCGGCCATCGACCCCGGGCACATCGGCTACGCCCAGCTCAATGACACCACCCGTCGGCCGCGCAGCCCCGACTACATGGAAGAGGCCATGTATGAGCGCCTGGCCCCCGGCGACGGCGAGTTGCCCCTGCGCGACATCGTCCGTGCGCTGCCGGCGGGCCTGGTCATCGAGCTCGAGGTGCCGCAGCGATCGCTGGCCCTGGCCGGTGTCGGCCCGATCGACCGGCTGCGGCCGTGTGTGGAGGCGGCGCGGCGGGTGTTGTCCGACGCCGTCGGCTGACCATCAGCCCGGCTGGCGAAGCGGCAGGCCCGCGGCGCGGTAGATCGCGTCGATGACGGTCATGTTCTCGACGGCGTCCTGCGGTGTGGTCTTGACCGGGGCCCCGCGCACTACTGCGGCCACGAACGCGTCGAGTTGGTACGCGTACGAGGCCCGGCGCCCAAAGCGCTCCACTCTGCGACCGTTGGACGAGCGCACTGTCATACGGTGAAAGAATTGTGGTGCAACGGGATTGAGCAACTTCAGTTCCCCGTCGGTACCGGTCACCGTGGCGCTCATGCGCAGCAGGTCCGCCGACCACATCGAGGCGCGGATCCGTCCGGTGTGCCCGCCGGCAAAACGCAACTCGGCCGTCATGGCGCGATCGACCCGCGGATCGCGCAGTTTGGCTCGCGCCGAGATCACCTCCGGCGTCTACCCGCCGAACGTGCGCACCATGTGCACGGCGTAGCAACCGGCGTCCATCGTCGCCCCACCGGCCAGCGAGTAGTCGTAGCGAATGTCGGAGAACTTCGGCAGCGGAAAACACATCGCCGCCTCCACCCGCCGGAGCCGGCCGAGTTCGCCCGAGGCGATGATCTGCTCGGCGCGCAGCGCGAGCGGATGGTAGCGGTAGTGGAAGGCCTCCATTACGATGCGGTCCGATTGCTCTGCCAGAGCGGCGATTTCGCGTGCTTCGGCGGCGTTGGCGGTGAACGGCTTCTCGCACAGCACATGCTTGCCTGCGGTGAGAGCGGCGCGCGTCCACCGTCCGTGTAGACCGTTGGGCAAGGGGTTGTAGACGGCGTCGATCTCCGGGTCTGTGACCAGCTCGTGGTAACTGTTGTGTACGCGGGCGATGCCGTGTTCAGCCGCAAACTTGCGCCCGCGAGTCACGTCGCGGGCCGCAACTGCGGCGACGACGACCTCGCTGTCCTGCCGGGCCGGCTTGATGAGCGCCAGCGGCGCAATGCGGGCGGCCCCCAGAATGCCGATGCGCAACGGCGGACGTCGCCCGGGCACCGCGTCAGCACCCATCTCGACGGGCGAATGCGGGCGCGTGCTCGGGCAGTACGCCGACTCCGATGAAGTAAGCGGGCACCATCGAGAGCCACGGCAGCCGCTCGAGCACCCGCAGCAGAGCCGCCGGCGGGGCCGGGTCCTCGCCTCGCAGCAGTGGTCCGAGCAGCCCTCGGTGCAACATCCGTTGCACGAATTGGGTTACGGCGGTGGGAAAGAGGCGACGGCGGCGAACCGCCGCCAGATCGCGGCCGGTAACGTGATGGCGGCGTAGGGGCTCGGCCAGGATGGCCGCCGCGGCCACGGCGTCTTGCACCGCCAGGTTGATGCCGACTCCTCCCATCGGCGACATCGCATGTGCGGCGTCGCCGATGCACAGCAGTCCGTCACAATGCCACCGGCGCAACCGATTCACTTTGACGTCGAGATGCTTGACGTCGTCCATCGAAGCCAAGTCTCCCACCGATGCGGCGGCCTCCGGTACCAGCGCGGCGACTTCTTGCCGGAATGCTTCGATGCCTCGGGAACGCAGTTGCGCGTCAGTGCCTTTCAGCCCGATGTAGGCAATCTGGAAGTACCCCTTGCGCGGGATGACGGCCAGCGCCTTGCCGGGACCGGTGCGCGGCAGGAACGAGAATTCCGAGTCTTCGGCACGCGGCAACCTGAACCACCAGACGTCGAACCGCACGGGATAGTCGTGGGTCTTCAGGCCGGCCTCCTGCCGCGCGAGTGACCACCTTCCATCACAGGCAACGGTCAGTTCGGCGCGCAGTTCCCCGGGGCCGTCGGGACCGCGGTAACGAACCCCCGTGACGCGGTCACCGTCCCGCAGCAGTCCGGTGACCTCGCTGTTCATCCGCAGCGTGAACGTCGGTTCGGCGCAGGCAGCTTCGGCTAGGAGGTTCAGCAGGTCCCACTGCGGCACCATCGCGATGAACGGATGCGGTTGTCGCAGGCGCTCGAAATCGATATAGGTGACCGTGCGCCCGCCGGATTGGAATGCCGCCTTGCGTAACTCGTTGAACGGCAACACGGAGAACTGCTCCCATAGGCCCAGCTCGTCGAGCAACCGCAAGGTCGAGCAGTGCACGGTGTCGCCACGGAAATCGCGGAGGAAGTCACCGTGCTTTTCCAGCAGTGTGACCTCGACACCGGCGCGGGCGAGCAACAGCCCGAGCACCATGCCGGCCGGGCCTCCCCCGATGATCGCGCACGTCGTCTTGTCTGCCATTTGCGGTCAAGCATAAAGTCTTGCGACAACGGATCAGGCGACCGACAGTTCGGCACCGATTTGTTGCGCGGCGGCGGCGACGACGAGGATCTCCAGCGCGACCGCCATGGTGCACAGCGTGACGCCCGCCGCAAGCGGATAGCCGATGGCGTTGACCAGGCCCATCGGTTGGCCGTGGAGAAACTCCCTGATTCCCTGCAGGGACAAGTTGATGGTGTAGGCCGGCGCCGTGGTCACCATGGCATTCGCCAGGTCGGCCGTCGGCAGCAAGGTCTGGTAGCCGGCACCGGCCGCCGCCGAAACCGCCTCGGAAACCGCGGAATTGGCGCGCTGGATGCCTACGATGATGCCGTCGATGGTGACTGCGGGATTGACGGCCGGACCGGATGGCGTAGCTCCGGTCAGCACGCCGGACGCGTCAAGCGCCGGAAATTCGAGATGGGTGATGGAGTAGCCGAAATCGCTGATCCCCTGCTGAGTTCCGGCCACCAGCGCGTGCGACACCGCCACGGGATCGACGTCCGGAAACACCCCGAACGGGGTCGGCACATTCGGCGGTGAGGTCGAATAGCCGTGGTTCGGATCGCCGTAGCCCAGATCGACGATCACCCGCAGGTCCGGCTGAATGAGATCAGCGAGCGGATTGCCCAGGACGGGCAGCGCCCGCAGGGGCTCCAGCAGTGGCAGGTTCTTCGTCGGAATGATGTAGTACTGCGTCATCGTCGGGCCCACGGTGTTGGTCAATGGTATGGCCGCGTCGATCTGTTCCGGGGTGAGTATCAGGTAGTTCTGATGCAGGTAGCCCATGCCGGCCAGGGCGTTCAACGTCGACACGATGTTCAGCGGATACCGCGGGAAGTCGGCGACCCCGTCGTACTCGATGGTGTAGACCCGGGTCGGGTACAGATTGTCCGGCGTCGCACCCGGGCTGGTCACACCGAGGCTGGGAATGGCGATGCCCGGGAAGCGTGCGGCAAGCCCGCCGTTCGGATTTCCGGGATCGCCGATCAGGGTGAACGAAAGCTGTTCGGGTGCTGGCGGATTCACCGACGCCGCGAGTTTCCTCATCTCCAGTGCGGCAACGGTGGCGCTCTGGGAGTAGCCGAAGACCGAGACGTTGTCGCCGGCGGCGAGATGCGCCCGTATCGCGGTGTCCAGAATCTTTACGCCCTGGGCCACTGAGGCGTCGAATGTCAGGCTCTTCACGCCGACGACAGGGTAGAGACCCTCCGGGGTGAACAGCGATCGCGGAACGGCGTCGGGGGCCATGTTGCGAACGAAGAGGTCGAAGGCGCGCTGGACGTACCTGGGTGACGGCGTCGGAATGCCGCTGGCCCCCATGACTTCGGCGATCGTCTGCGCCGCGGCGGCACCACCCCCCGGGGTGCCGGTCGCGGAACCTCGTGCGGTCGCAGCGCCCAGTAGCGTCTGTAGTCGCTGGTGCCACGGTGCCAGTTCCGCGCAGATGGCGTCGATTCCGGTGTGGTACGCCGTCATCGCGGTCACGTCCTGAGCCCACATGTCGGCGTACCGGGATTCAGCGGCGGCTATCGCCGGCGCGTTCTGTCCGAACAGGTTGGACGCCGCCAGCCAGAGTGCCTCGGAGCGGTTCATCGCGACGAGCGCGGGATGAACCGCCGCCGACAAGGCGGTCTCGAATTCTGCCGCTGCGGTCCGTGCCAGCGCGGCCGCGGCCCGGGCGTGCACGGCCGCGTGGCGCAACCAGCTGAGGTACGGTGCGGCGACGGCCGTCATCTGCAGCGCCGCGGGCCCCAGCCAGGAGCCGGTCGCCAGCCCGGCGATGGTCGACTCGAAGGATACTGCCGCGCAATCTATTTCGGTAGCCAGTCCGTCCCAGGCGGTTGCTGCCGCCAGCAAAGGAGCCGGCCCCGCGCCCGCGTGCAGTCGGGCGGAATTGACCTCCGGGGGGAGCGCCGCAAAGTTCGGCAACATCGTCTGGTGTCCTCGTGGTAGCGGAGACGGCGCACGCAAAGGCGCGCTCCCGCCCGAAACGCGTACGTCTCAGGCGGGAGCGCGGACTCGACGGCGTTAGCCGGCGATGTGTGACCAGCCGGCGGCGGGCTGACCGACGGGCACTGACTGCGCCCCCGGGCCCTCGTTGAGTTTGGTGCATCCGGCCAGCGCCGCTGCGGCGAACAGGGCCGCCGCTACCGCAGCCAGCCCGCGGGTGACACCTTTGTTCTGAATTCCCCTCATGGTGGTTCCTTTCTCGGTTGGGTTTTCAGGAAAGTAAAGCGTGACGATGATAACCACATCACACCGTTGATAAAAGGTTTTTCGGCAGTCACCGATAAAGCAATCGCACTTGCCTTCGCGGCACAGTAAGCGTCCATCAGCAGTCGCTGAGAGTTCCTGGTCGTTACAGCCAAACATGCTGTGCTCCTGTCGATATCAAGTCGCCAGCGGCAGTCGTGGGAGCGTCCGCAAATGCTCTTTGATCCGATCAGAGCAGTACATTTAGTTGACGTCCGGACGTGCAGGAAATGGACATTCGCAGGCCGCTACCGGCTTTGATTTACTCGCTGTCAATATGCTTGACAATTGCAATTCCACGCCTTTGTGAATCACATGAATTCACCGAGTGTCGGCGGGTCGAACTTCACCGCCGGCGGGGATGGCATAACCTAGCGCTTGCAATGTTTCGTGGGGCTGCGCCGCCCCGGATGAGCGACAGGTGGTCTCGTGATGATGCCCGGACGTGCCGCCCCCACTCGGCCCGCGCACGGCAACCAGGTCCGGGCCGAGCGCACCCGGGCACTGGTGATCGGCGTGACCGTCCAGATCGTGCTGAGTGAAGGCATCGGTGCCGCCAGCGGCCGGCACATCGCAGATGCCGCGGGCGTTACCTGGGGAGTGATCCAGTATCACTTCGGTGATCGCGACGGTCTGCTGATGGCCGTGGTCGAGCAGGGCTTCGACGAACTCCTGGGCGCGCTGAATTCGCTACCCGCGGCAACCGAAGACACCACCACGCACGACCGGGTCGAGGCGGCCGTCACGGCTGCCTGGCAGGCGATGTCCAGCCCCACCGCGCGTGCGGCGACCGAGATCCTCATCGGCACCCGTGCGACTCGTGGTGAGCCCACCACCAATCAGATCCGACGACTCGGCAGAACGTTCAACACGCTGATCGCCACCATCGACCGCGATCTGAGCCCGACCCAGAACGCCGCCATCGGTGAGCTGCTGCTGACCACTCTGCGCGGCATGATCGCCAACCAGCTGGTGATGCAACGGTCCATCGACACGACCAGGGAACGCAAGCTGCTCGTCGAGATCGTCAGCAGCTACCTCGACCGGACGGGGGCGTCGGCTTCGTGAACCAGACGATGCAAGCGCTGCTGCGGCAGCGACTGTCAGATTCTGGGATCGCCGTGAAATATGGTGATTCGCAGTGGACTTGGCGTGACTACCTCGGCCGGGCGACGGCGCAGGCAGCGGGCCTGCTGTCCGCCGCGGACCAGGACCGCCCGGTGCATGTCGGCTCGTTGCTGGGCAACACCCCTGACATGCTGACCCAGATGGCGGCGGCCGGCCTGGGTGGATATGTCCTGTGCGGGCTGAACACCACCCGGCGCGGCGACGCCCTGGCCGCCGACATCCGGCGGGCGGACTGTCAGATCGTCGTGACCGACGCCGAGCACCGCGGGTTACTGGACGGATTGGAGCTCAACGGAGTTCGGGTCTTCGACACCTCGACGTCGGCATGGGCCGACCTGGTCGCCGGCGCCGGCCCGCTGGTCCCCCATCGCGAAGCCGAGATGATGGACCCCTTCATGATGATCTTCACCTCGGGGACGAGCGGCAATCCCAAAGCGGTGCAGGTGGCACACCTGATGCCGACCTTCGCCGGGCTCACCCTCGCCGAACGGTTCGCCCTGACCGAGCGCGACACGTGTTATGTGTCGATGCCGCTGTTTCACTCCAATGCGGTGGTCGCCGGCTGGGCCCCGGCCGTGGTTTCCGGAGCGTCGATCGTGCCGGCGAAGTTCTCGGCCAGCAACTTCCTGGCCGACATCCGGCGGTACGACGTCACGTACATGAACTACGTCGGCAAACCGCTCGCATACATCCTCGCCACCCCGGAACGCCCTGACGACGCGGACAATCCGCTGCGAGTGGCATTCGGCAACGAGGCCAACGACAAGGACATCGAGGAGTTCGCGCGCCGATTCGGCGTGCAGGTCGAGGACGGCTTCGGCTCCACCGAGAACGCCGTGATGGTGCTGCGCGAGCCCGGGACTCCACGCGGCTCGATCGGCAAGGGCGCTCCCGGGGTCGCCATCTACCACAGTGAGACCGTCACCGAGTGTCAGCTCGCCCGGTTCGACGAACACGGCTCATTACTCAATGCCGACGACGCGGTGGGTGAATTGGTCAACACCACTGGTTCGGGTCTGTTCACCGGTTACTACAACGATCCGCAGGCCAACGCCGAACGCATGCGGCACGGGATGTACTGGTCCGGCGATCTCGCCTATAAGGACGCAGAGGGATGGATCTACCTTGCCGGGCGGACCGCGGATTGGATGCGCGTCGACGGCGAGAACCTCGCGGCGGCCCCGATCGAACGAATTCTGCTGCGCCACAGCGCGATTAATCGAGTAGCCGTCTACGCAGTTGCCGACGAGCGGGTTGGTGACCAGGTCATGGCGGCGGTCGTGCTGCACGAAGGCCAGCCGTTCGACCCGGAATCGCTGGAGTCCTTCCTCGACGCGCAGCCCGACCTGTCCCCCAAGGCGCGGCCCCGCTACATCCGCATCGCGGCGGACCTGCCCAGCACCGCCACCCACAAAGTTCTCAAACGCCAGTTGATCGCGCAGGGAACGGCGGTCGGTGCGGACGAAGCGCTGTGGGAGCGCGACGAACGCGGCACCTCATACCGCGTTGTGACCCACATTGGCCGTTGACGGCCCGATGCCGGACGATGTCCGCATGACCGACTCCAGCGCTTCCAGCGCGACCCGAGTGGCCGTGTACTTCGACTTCGACAACATCGTCATCTCGCGTTACGACCAGGTGCACGGCCGAAACACCTTCCAGCGGGACAAGGCCAAAGGCCTCGACAAAGAAAAGCTGCGTGCGGCTACCGTCGACCTGGGCGCGATCATGGACTTCGCCTCCTCATTCGGCACGCTCGTACTCACCCGCGCGTACGCCGACTGGTCGGCCGAAGTCAACGCCGCCTACCACGGTCAACTGGTCGGCCGCGCCGTCGATCTGGTGCAGCTGTTTCCCGCGGCCGCCTACGGAAAGAACGGCGCCGACATCCGGCTGGCGGTGGACGCGGTCGAGGACATGTTCCGGCTACCCGACCTGACACACGTCGTGATCGTCGGTGGCGACTCGGACTACATCGCGTTGGCCCAGCGGTGCAAGCGCCTGGGCCGCTACGTCGTGGGCATCGGTGTGGCCGGCGCGAGCAGCCAGTCGTTGGCCGCCGCGTGCGACGAGTTCGTCACCTACGACGCGCTGCCCGGGATCTCGACGACGGCCGCGAGCCCGCCACCGAAGAAACGCGCCCGCCGCGCGGGTTCCGGCGAGCCCGACGAGGAGCCGGCCGCGCCGGACCCTCAGGTCGCGGCCACCAGTCTGCTCGAGCGCGCGCTGCGCATCGGTCTGGAGAAGGACGACGTGGACTGGCTGCATAATTCGGTGGTCAAGGCGCAGATGAAACGGATGAACCCGTCGTTCAGCGAGAAATCCCTGGGATTCAAGTCCTTCAGCGACTTTCTGCGCTCGCGCAGTGACGTCGTCGAGCTCGACGAAAGCACGACCACCCGCATGGTGCGCTTGAAGAACTAGCGGTCGATCTCACCGAGGATGCCGCGCTCGATGCTGCTACGGGTGTTGTCGGGCAGCACGATGAGGCCATCGAGTTCGGCCCGCGCCAGTTGGTATGCATGCTGGCGTTCCTGGGTGGTGGCGGCGGTGTCCGCGGCGATCCGCAGCAGACTCTGCGCCCGCGCCAGCCGCTGCCGCTCCTCCTTCGAGAAGTCGCTGCTGCGCCTGCGCATCGCCTCGGCTTCGGCCGCGTTGAACGCGGTCACGTAATCCTGAACCGCGTCCAGATATTCGCGTGCGGCGTCGCGATCGTCGAACAGGTCCTCGGCCCGCTGCGGCCGGTGCAGGTCTGCTCGCAGCTTGGCCCGGTGAAAGCCGGTGGTCAGCGGGTCGCGCATGTCGGTCATCACCGGGAAGTCCAGCAGCCGGGTGGCATCCAGCTCGTACTCGAGCCAGCGGGCGTCGGTCTTGTCGTGGGCACTGAGCGCGCGCTTGATGGCCTGCCAGTGCGCCGCCTGATTTCCAGGGGGTACGGGTCGTGGTGGACCCTGCTCCGGTGACGCATCGTCGGGGGCCGGTGCGGGCCGATTCTTCATCGCCGAGATCGCCTTGATGCCGGCCGCGATCACCCCGATCAGCGGCAGGGCCAGCAGCAGCAACTCGACCAAGCGAAACACGACGCCCACGGACGCCAGGATGCCATCTGTCTGGCGGAAACTTCCCTAACGCTTGTCGACCTGGCCGGCAGCGATCTGGTCGGCTGTTTTTGCCGCCACGCCTCCGGCCAGTCGCGAGGCCACCTCGGGGGCGTTCGCCGCAAAGCGTGCCAGTGCCCGCTGCCGCAGCGGCGCCACCGTGACCTCGCCGCGGTTGCGTTCGATCGCGCTCACCACGGCGGCTCCGACCTGCTCGGGTGTGCCGGTGCCCATCAGCGGCGGCGCCACGGCTCCCGAGTCGGCGAACATCCCGGCGCCGCCGATCGCCCCGGGACTGACCACCGAGACGCCGACCCCGGCAGGCCGCAGGTCATCGCGCAGGCACAGGGCGAAACCGCGCAGGCCGAACTTGGTCGCGGCGTAGAGGGACGCACGCGCGGTGGCGGCCTTTCCGGAGATCGACGAGATGTAGACGAAATGGCCCGAGCCGCGCGCGGTGAACGCCGGAATCAATTCGCGGGTCATCTGCACCGGCACCTCGAGGTTGACCCGCAACGCGCGGTCGACCTGCTCGGCGGTGAAGCTGTCGAGCTTGCCCGAGGCGGGCAGTGCCGCGTTGGCGACCAGGACGTCGATCGGGCCGGCCTCGGCCAGCAGCGCCGGACCGGCGCCGGGCTCCGCGAGGTCGCTGACGATCTTGCGGTGCCCGGGGCCCGACAGCGACGCCACCAGCTCGTCGAGCTCCCCAGATTTGCGAGAACTGACGATCAGCCGCGCGCCGCGGTCGGCGAGCGCTGTGGCGATCGCTCGTCCCAGCCCTCCGGTTGCTCCGGTGAGCAGAACAGTCTTGCCGGTCAATTTCATGGGGACGACGGTAGTCGCTGCGTTCACGACGCGGCCGCGGCGCCCGGTAGCCCGTAGGCCGACGCCCAGCTCCTGGCCGCCCAGGCCGGGCTACGGTGCAATCCCATGGCACGGTTGATCGCCGTGGTGACCCGGTGCGGGGCGTCCAGCAGGAGCATGTGCCCGGCCGTGGGGTGCGGCAGGTGCGTCGCGCCGGGGATGGACGTAACCAGGTCCCGGGCATGGGCATCCGGAGTGGTGATGTCCGCGCCGCCGCTGACGACGACCGTCGTGGCACTGATGTTCGCCAGCGACCCGTACACGTCGTAACCGCCCAGATCGCGCAGGAACGCGGCCGCCGTCAGGGGCGACACCGCACGCGTGGATTCGGTTGCCAGGGCGGCAAAGCCGGTATGGGCGATGTTTCGGCTCGAATACCTGGCCAGTACCGCATGCAGCGGGCGGATCAGTGACCGGATGGTCCGCTCGGCTGTTCGGTGTGGCATGCGGACGGCGAGATCGAACAGGACGCGCGCGGCCGGGCTGGCGAGCACGCGGCCCAGTCCGCGTTCCGATATCCGTCCGGCCGCCGCGGCGATCAGGACCAGGCCGTCCGGATCGACCGGCCGCTCGCCGGCGGGCCGGCTCAGGTAGGCCAGTGCCGTCATGCCACCCAGCGAATGACCGGCCACAGTAACCGGCCCGGCGACCCGCAGGGTGGTCAGGACATCGGCGAGATCGTCGGCCAGCTGTCCGATCCGGTAGCTGTGGGCCGGCGCGCCGCTCGAGCGGCCGTGCCCGCGGTGGTCGTAGGAGATGATGCGCAGCGCACTGCCCCACCGGTGCCTCAGCTGGCGGATCTGGATGGCCCAGCTGTCCTGCGTCAGGCACAGCCCGTGCAGCAGAACCAGGGTGTGCAGCGGCTGACGCCGGCCGTAGTCACGCACCGAAAGGCGAACCCCGTCGCCGGTCAGCACCGTCCGCTCGGTGTACTCAGGTTGTGGCACAGCATGATTCGAAATTGGCACGGTGTTCTCCGGTGTCAGGGCAGGTCGTCGCCTGCTTTCTTGGTGTGCCTGAAGTTACGGGCCGGCGGCCGTCGTTTCGCTCTTGTGCGCGATAGCCACGCAACAAGCGATCTGCGGGTTTTGCGCGTTATGTTCAGGGCCATACGAATCAGCTGCTTGTGTATGGTGAGGCGACGACAGCCGTCACGAACGAGTCAGGAGATTCAATGCCGAACCGATTGACCGACAAAGTCGCCCTCATCAGCGGCGGGGCCCGCGGCATGGGCGCGTCCCACGTCCGGGCCCTGGTCGCCGAAGGAGCCAAGGTGGTGTTCGGTGACATCCTCGACGACGAAGGCAAAGCCGTGGCAGCCGACGTCGGCGACGCCGCGCGTTACGTGCACCTCGACGTCACCGACCCCGCCCAGTGGGACGCGGCGGTCGAGACCACTCTGGCCGAATTCGGCCGCCTCGACATCCTGGTGAACAACGCCGGCATCATCAACATCGGAACCTTGGAGGACTACCAGCTTTCCGAATGGCAGCGGATCCTCGACATCAACCTCACCGGTGTCTTTCTGGGTATCCGGTCGGTCGTCAAACCGATGAAGGCTGCCGGCCGCGGATCGATCATCAACATCTCCTCCATCGAGGGACTGGCCGGCACCATCGCCTGCCACGGTTACACCGCAACGAAATTCGCGGTCCGGGGACTGACCAAGTCGGCAGCACTGGAGCTGGGGCCCAGCGGGATCCGGGTCAACTCCATCCATCCCGGCCTCATCAGGACACCCATGACCGAATGGGTGCCCGAGGACATCTTCCAGACCGCGCTCGGCCGTATCGCCGAACCTCAGGAGGTGTCGAACCTGGTGCTCTATCTCGCCAGCGACGAATCCAGCTACTCGACCGGCTCGGAGTTCGTGGTCGACGGCGGTTGCGTCGCCGGTCTCGGCCACAAGGACTTCTCCGTGGTAGACACCGCGGGACAACCCGACTGGGTCACCTAAGCGCTGCGCGCAGGTGCTCACACTGACTGGCGAAGAAAGACAAGGAGATCGGCGCATTCGGCGCCAGCAGGTCGAAGGCGTGGAAAGCGCCGGCGGCGATGTGTTCGTGGACGGGAACGCCCGCCGCGCGCAGCCGCCTCGCGTACGAGACGCACTCCGGATAGAACAGGTCGAGGGTGCCGACGCCGATCCAGGCCGGCGGTAGACCCGATAGGTCGGTGCGGCGCGCCGGCACCGCCTCGTCGGGATCCGAACCGGCCAGGTACCACTGCCAGGCCAGCTGATTGTCCCGTTCACTCCACATGAAGCGTTTGCGGCCATCGGGTTTCGCGCCGGTGCGGTCATCGAGCATCGGGTAGACCAGCATCTGGAACACCGGCGCGACGTCGCCGCGATCCTGTGCGCGCTGGGCCAGCGCGGCCGCGAAATAGCCCCCGGCACTGGCGCCTCCCACCGCGATCCGGGTGGCGTCCACCCACGATTGGCGCTGCAACCACAACAGCGCCGCGTAGCAGTCGTCCAGCGGAACCGGGTAGGGATGCTCCGGTGCCAGGCGATGTTCCACCGCCACCACCGCCACGCCGGCCAGATAGGAGAGTTTGCGGCAGTACCGGTCCTCTTGGGCGGCACTACCCATCACCGTTCCGCCGCCGTGGACCCACAGCAGCGCCGGCGCCGGCTGCGGCAATCCGGCCGGCCGGTGCACCCGCACGGTGACGTCGCCGTTGACCGCGGCCACCGGCACATCGCGCTCACGTCCGGTGACCCCGGCCAGCCCCATCAGCGCGCGGGGCAACCGCAGGCCGCGATGCAGCCCGTATCCCCGGGGCAGGATTCGGGCGATCGACCGGAGATCGGGATCCACGGCATGCCGCGACGTGAACGCGTCGGCGGGATACTGGTTACTCATCGCCACTGACCATACAGACGGCGGTAATCGTCGGAATCTCTGGCAGCCCGCCGTCAACCAAGGCCACCAGATTTAGGGACTGAAGTCACTAGAGACGGCCGACCCGCCGTGACGAACATGGTGACGTGACTGCCTTCTCTTCTGTTGGGAACCTTCCGATCTCCACCGTGACCGGCGATCCGGTGGCCCGCGTCGCCGGTGACGCATCCCTCGCCGACGCCGCGCGCGCGATGGTGGCCGAAAACGTCGGTGCCATGGTCATCGGCGACGAGGACAGCCCCGGCGCCCTGGTCAGCGAGCGCGATATCGTCCGAGCGGTGGCCTCCGGCATCGATCCGAACGCCGTCCGCGCCGCCGACGTGGCCAGCACCAAACTCATCTGGTGTGATGCCGATGCCACCATCGACGAAGTCGCCACCCGGATGATGGACCGCTACATCCGCCACATATTGGTGGAACGCGACGGCGCACTGGTGGGCATCGTCTCGGCCCGCGACGTGCTCGGGGTCTACTGCTCCGAAGCCGAGGTCGACGTTTAGAACGCGTTTGGATCCCGCTGTACCTCTTCAGGCACGGGGTGCTGATAGAGCCGAGCTGCGTTCTGCCAGGTGATCTTCCGGATCACCTCGTCCGGTAGTCCACCGATCTCCTGGTGGATCGTCTGCTGGGTGTGTGGCCACGTCGAATCGCAGTGCGGGTAGTCGGCTTCCAGCATGATGTTGTCCACCCCGATGCGCTCGTACTGCACGAACGACGATTTGTCCTCCACCGCGCAAAACCAGAAATTTCGCTGGAAAACCTCTGCGGGCGTGAGAGTTTCGCCGAGTGCGCGCCAGGTGCCGTACATCTCGTGATAGCTCAGCATGTGGTCCAGGCGGTCCAGCAGGCCGGCCACCCAGCCGATTCCGCCCTCGGACAAACAGATTCTCAGGTCGGGAAAGCGGCTGGGCAGCCCCGAGTACAGCCAGTCCACGGCGGCCGAGATCGCGTAGGCGAAGAACAGCACACCCTGCACATCCGGTGGCGCGTCGGCGGTCGTCGACGGCGAGGAGCCGGAGGAACCGATGTGCAGATTCACCACGGTGCCGGTCTCGGCGCAGGCCGCCATTATCGGCTCCCAGTAGCCCGAGTGGATGCTCGGCAATCCCAGCATCGCCGGGTTCTCGCTGAACGTCACGGCGTGAAATCCGCGCTCGGCGTTCTCGCGGATCATCGTGGCCCCCAGCTCGGGATCCAGCAGCCAGGGCAGCTGACACGGAATGATGCGGCCGGGATAGGCTCCCGCCCACGCCTCCAGATGCCAGTCGTTCCACGCACGTACCGAGGCCAGCGCCAGGTCGCGGTCCTTGGTCACCTGCTGCAGCCGCTGGCCGGCGAATCCCGGCAGAAACGAGGGAAAGTTCAGCGACGCGTAGATGCCGTTGAGGTCCATGTCCTTGACCCGCTCATGGATATCCCAAGCGCCCCTGCGCATTTCGTCGAATCGCACCGGCTCGAAGCCGTACTCCGACACCGGCCGTCCCACCACCGCGTTGAAGCCGACGTTGGGTAGCACCTGGCCGTCGTATACCCAGGTCTGCCCGCCTTCGGGGGTGTCGACGACGGTGGGCGCCCGGTCGGCGAACTTCCGCGGGAGACGGCCGGTGAACGTGTCCGGCGGTTCAACGATGTGGTCGTCGACCGAGATGACGGTGTAGCGGCGGTCCGCCCTGGGGGGATCCGGCAGCAGCGTCACCGTCCGCTGCTCACCGGTCTTGGCGGTGGTGAAGTTCAGGTCGGTGGCCAACTCGTCAATCGATTTCACGCCGGTCTCCTTCCAGTGGCGAGCAGACACAAAATCCCCTTGGAGCGTCCGCTCCAGGGCGATTTTGTGTCTACTCGCGGGTCAGGTGAGCACATCGGGATCGGCTTTGATCGTCATCCGTGCCGCACCCGCCCAGTAGACATCCGCCGCGCGCTCGATCAGCGAGGCACGCATGCCCATCATGTCCGACCACTTCATCTGCGACGGTTCGATGCCGGTCAGCATGACGTCGTAGGCCATCCGGCACACCCGTTCGATGGACGCCGCCCGGTAGACGGCTTCGGGCAGATTGCGGCCGGTGGCGATGACGCCGTGGTTGGCCAGCACCGTCAGGTTGGCACTGCCGATGTGAGCGACGAGTTCGGCTGCCCGAGAAGGGGTGTCGATCTCCCCCTCATAGGTTTCGACGAGGCACATATCGTCGAGGAACAGCGATCCGGTTTGATGCACCAGCTCCGGCAGCCTGCCGAGTGCGGCCAGCACACAGACGTAGTAGGGGTGGTTGTGAATGACCACCCGGGCGTCGTCGCGCACCCGGTGCAGTTCGGTGTGAATGTGGATGGCCGGTGTCACATCCCAGCGACCGCGTACCAGACGCGCATCCGCGTCCACTTCGCAGATGTCCGACGCGGTGAGTTCCTGCCACCACAGGCCCCACGGGTTGACCAGCATGTCGGTATGGCCGTCACGCTGCCAGGTGATGTGCCCGGCCATGTTCTCAGCGAACCCGATGGAGGCCAGGTGGCGGAACGCCACGGCGAGCGCCTGTTCGTCGGACAGCTCGACCCCGATCGGCGGCACCACCGACGGCGCCCATACCTGAAGACCGCCACGCCGTCCCTGCGGAGCATCCATCACGCCCGCCTCCATCCTGGCTCGAAGATTGTGGCGGAGTTCACCTTTGGCCACCTTGCCTCCCGAGGACCGGGGCAGCTCGGCTACCACGATGAGCCGCTCGGGGAGCAGTTCCTTGGAAACACCGAGCGCCAGTAGGTGATCGACGAGTTGCGGCAGCTCGAGGGTGCACGAGTCGACGAGTTCGGCATAGAGGCAGACCTTTTCGCCGAATACCGGATCGGGCATCGCCACCGCTGCTGCCAGTGCCAGCGCCGGATGTGTCATGGCGGCGTCTTCGACTTGCGCGGCGCTGATGTTCTTGCCGCCCCGCACGATGAAGTCGGAGGTGCGGCCGGTGACGCTGAGGTAGCCGTCCGCGTCGATCTCGCAGATGTCACCCATCCGCATCCACCCGTCCCGGGTGAACAACTGATCGTGGTCTGCCCCGCCTTGCAAACCGGTGAGGTAACCGAGGCTGGTCGCCGGACCGCGGCAGGCCGGCTGGCCGCGCCCGGTCGCCGTGACGTCGCAGTCTCCGTCGTAGAGACGGACGTTCATTTCGGGGACGATCCGGCCACCGGTACGCAGCCGATGGTGCAGCGAGTCGTCCAGGGTGGTGCCGCTGAGCAGTCCGGTTTCGTTGGACCCGTAGAACTGCAGGATCTTGGCTCCGGTGAGTTCCTCGAACTCCGCGGCCGGCCGATACGGCAGCGCCTCGCCGCCGGTGAACACCACCCGAAGTGAGCTCAGGTCGGTCTCGCGCACCACCGGGTCGGCCATGAGCATCGTCAATTGGGTACTCACACAGCACAATACGGTGACCTTGTGGCGGGCGATCGCCTCGCACGCCGCCCGGGTATCGAACCGCTGCAGCAGTACCGTGGTGGCGCCCAGCTGGATCGGAGTGGTGTGGCTGGTCCACAGCCCGAACCCGAACGGCATCGGAACCACCGACAGAAACACGTCGTCGGACGTCAGCCGGCCGTTGGCGACCGCCTTCTGGTGGAAGTAGTGCCAGCGATTCTGGGTGTGCACGACGCACTTGGGCAGCCCCGTGGTGCCGGACGTGGAATTGATCAGAAAGACGTCGTCAGGGCCGAGTGGGGACTGCACACCCGGCGCCGCGGCCGGTGCGTCGACGTCGAGGCGCAACGCGGCGCCGTCACCGCTGAGCACCCGAACCGGAATCGGTAACTCCGCTTCCGCCGCGACGGCGCTGCGCCGCTGATCGGCGATCAGAACCCTGGGTTCGGTGGCGGCCAGCAAGTGAGCCACCTCCCGGGTGCCGGCCCGGGCGCCGATGCCGACCACGACCGCACCGCAGCGCTCGACTGCGACGAACAGCGCATGGAGGGCGGCGGTATCGCCGTGCCACACCGCGACCCGATCGCCACGAGTGATGCCTAACCCGGCCAGCTGTCCGGCCAGGGCGGTCGCCGCGGCATCGAATTCCCGCCATGTCAGGGCGCCAGCGGGGTGGTCGACGTAGGCCATCCGGTCCGGGGATCGCTCGCCGTTGCGGCGAACGGCGTCCGACAGTGTCGAGTCGGTCCACCACCCCGCGGCACGGAACGCCGCCGTGTCGTCGGCTGCGAATGCCGGCGATCCCATCAAGGTGAGCGCACCGGCGGTCATAACCGAATGATAGGAGCGCCGACGGTGACGCAGGTCACCGGGCACCGCGTGAGCGGCGCGCTGACCAGCACTCCAAGAATTTCTCCAGAACCTTCCAAGGGCCGGTGCGGACCCTGGTAGAGCCGGAAATCCGGCGCAGACCGACATCAGGAGTCCAGCAACCGTCATGGCCATTGTCGATTCACCGACCCACTACCACCCGCACCCGCCGACCGGCTTCCGCGACCAGCCGCGGCGCCACCCGTGGGAGATCGGACTACTTGTGCTGGTCATCGCCTCCAGCGTGGTGCTGTACCTGATCGCGCTAGCGGTGGTGCTGTCCGGCAAGGTCAGCCTGCTGTGGTTGTCCCTGCTGGCCACGCCGCTGCTGCTGTTCCTCGGTCGCGGGCTGAACTACGGCCGGCAGCGCACGAACGGCGTGAAGATGTCGCCCACCCAGTTTCCCGAGGGCTACTGGCTGGTCGTCGAGGCGGCCCAGCGATTCGGCCTCCCCGAGGTGCCGGACGCCTACGTCGTGCTGGGCAACGGCCAGATCAACGCCTTCGCCAGCGGGCACGGCTTCCGCCGCTACGTCGTGGTCTACAGCGACCTCTTCGAAATCGGTGGTCAGGCACGCGATCCCGAGGCGCTGGCCTTCGTCATCGGCCACGAGGTCGGTCACATCGCTGCCGGGCATGCGTCGTACTGGCGTCAACTCAGCCAGCTGGCCATGAAGATCCCGTTCCTCGGGCAGGCGCTTTCGCGCTCGATGGAATACACGGCCGACAACTACGGCTACGCGTTTCGGCCGGAGGGCGCCCGCCGTGCGATCGGCGTGCTGAGTGCGGGCAAGTACCTGCTGCGCTGGGTCGACTTCGACGGCATGGCCGACCGGGCCGGCACGGAGACCGGATTCTTCGTGTGGCTGGCCAACATGGTGGCCTCACACCCGGTGAACACGTGGCGCGCCTCGGCGCTGCGCAACCGCGCGGTCGCGGGCGCGCTGTTCTTCCGGCCGAAGCACCCGGTGGCCGCCCCGCAGTGGCCCGCACCGGGCAACGCGCCGTGGCCCAGGTAGGCGCCACGGCGATGAAGACGAAAGTCGTGGTGCTGCTGACCGGCTGTGCCGTCGCCGTGGTCCTGCTGCTGCACTACGTCTCGCTGAGCAGGGCCGGCCTTCCGGTCGGCTGGATGCTCTACCTCGGCCTGCCGGTCACGGCGGCCGGTGTGATGTTCGCGTTACTGCTGGCGAATGTGGGCGCCGAGTGGGAAACCAAGACCGTCAGTGCCGGTCAGCCACTCTTGAGGCGAATCTTCCACCGCACGAAGCCCAGGTAGAAGATACTGAGTACCACCAGCATCGCCATGTCGAAGGTCCACGCCCCGGCCGTGTGTTTCCAGTGCGCGTCCTTGGGAACCTGCGGCACCGGACACAACTTGGTCAGGTCGATGGTGGACGCCGATGTTGCAAAGCCCCAGCGTGCCGGGGTGACCCACGACATCTGGTCCAGCCCGAAGCGGTTGGTCACCGGGATCATGCCGCCGGAGAACACCAGCTGAGACATGACCGCCACCACGAGAAGCGGCATGATCTGCTCGCTGGTCTTGGCCAGCGACGACAACACCAGGCCGAGCATGGCCGAGGCCACGGTCGTCGCCGCGATGTCCACGTACAGCTCGAGGGCAGGACTTCCGAGCACCACGGCGCTGGCCTTCGGACCCGGCTTGCCCAGCAGCGCGATGATGGTCACGATCGCCGACTGGATGAGCGCCAGGATGGTGTAGACGCACACCTTCGCCAGCAGGTAAGCCGTGGTGGACAGGCCGACCGCCTGTTCTCGCAGGAAGATCGCCCGCTCACCGATAAGGTCGCGGATCGTCAGCGCGGTGCCCATGAAGACCGCGCCGACGTTCAGCAGCACCAGAATCTGGGCCGGCTCGGTGGGCGCGTCACTGGTCAGTGGCGGTGCGTTGAAGCCGACGTCACCGGGCACCGACATGGACAGCGAACCCATGATGAACGGCAGGATGGCCAGGAAGATGAAATATCCGCGGTCGGAGATGATCAGCCGCAGCTGCCGTCGCGCGATCGTGGAGAACTGCCGGACCAGACTGGTATGGGCCGCCTCCCCCAACTCCGCGGGTTTCTCCGTCGGCGGCACCGGTGGCGGTGGTCCCGTCTGCGCCAGGTAGCGGGCCTTGGCGCCGTCCGGGTCCTCGGCCACCGAGCTGAAGATGTCGGCCCAGTTCGTGGTTCCCATCGACGGGCCGATCTGGCTCGGGGGTCCGCAGAACGCCGTCTTGCCGCCGGGGGCCAGCAGCAGCACCTGGTCGCACACGTCGAGGTAGGTCAGCGAGTGGGTGACCACCAGCACCACACGACCTGCGTCGGCCAGCTGCCGCAGCATCGTCATGACCTGGCGGTCCAGCGCCGGGTCCAGCCCGGACGTGGGCTCGTCCAGGATCAGCAGCGACGGCCCGGTGAGCAGCTCCAGCGCGACCGAAGCCCGCTTGCGCTGACCGCCGGATAGCTTGTCCACCCTCGTCTCGAGGTGCTTGGTCATCTCGAGTTCCTCGAGGACGCGCGCCACCACCTGCTCGCGGTCCTCTTTGGTGGTGTCGGGCGGCAACCGCAACTCGGCGGCGTACATCAGGGCCTGCTTCACCGTCAGCTGCCCGTGCACGACGTCGTCCTGCGGCACCATGCCGATCCTGCTTCGCAACGAGGCGTATTCGGAGTGCACGTTGTGCCCCTCGAATGACACCGTCCCGCTGGTCGGGTGGGTGTAGCCGGCGACCAGTTTGGCGAAGGTCGACTTGCCCGCCCCCGACGGGCCGATGACCGCGGTGAGCATGCCTGGGCGCGCGGTCAGCGAGATGTTGTCCAGCAGGGTCTTGTTGCCCTCGATGGTCCAGGTCACGCCGCGCACGTCGAGTCCGCCGGTGCGGGTCTCCAGCAGACTCTCTTCGCGACGGGACAGCGCCCCGTTGGCGAAGACGAGGTCGATGTTGCCGATCGTGACCACGTCGCCGTCACGCAGGATGGCGGATTCGACGCGGGTGCCGTTGACGAAGGTGCCGTTGATGCTGCGGTTGTCCCGGATCTCCGTGCCGCCGGGCGACGGGATCAGGGTCGCGTGGTGGCGGGAGGCCAGGACCTCGGGGATGACGATGTCGTTGTCGTCGGCGCGACCGATCTTGACGGCACCCGCTGGCAGATCCCCGGCCTTGCCCGGTCGCAGGATCTTCATCATCGAGGTGCGGCTGCCCGCTTCGGCGGTGCGACCGATCACCGGAGGCGGCTGCTGCTGCGCCGACGAGCGGTAGATCTGCGGTGACGGTTGCTGCATCGGCTGCGGCCCGGACGGATACCGGGGCTGCGGGCCGGAGGGCTGGCCCGGCGGCGCGGCGGGCATCCGTGCGGTCGACGGGTGCTGCGGCGGCGCACCCCAGTTGGCGCCGGACGGCGGCTGCCCGCCCTGGGCGGGGATGGGACCGCTGGGCCGCGACGGGATCGCCATGGCGGTAGTCGCCGGCGGGCGCCCGACCGAGCCCTGGTTGCGCCGGCCCACCTCGAAGTCGAGCGCCGGCCCGTCGGGATTGCCGATGTTGACGCGCTGTCCGTCCTGGATGTCGACGACCGGCACCCGGCGGTTGTTGACGTACAGCCCGTTGAGGCTGCCGTTGTCGATGGCGACCCATCGACCCTGGTCGAAGCGCAGCAACAGATGCACGCGGGAGATCAAGGGGTGTGCCACGCGGACATCGGCGCGCAGGTCACGGCCGATCACTACGTCATGGCCGGCTGCAAAGGTGCGCTCGGCTCCGTCATACCGCACGGTCAGCACAGGTGGGGCGGCTGTCTGGGTCATCGCAACCAACTTTATCGGCAGGGACGCCAACTAAAGAAGCAGGACGTCATATGTAACCGGGTGTGTAACCGGGCGGGGCCTGCCAGCCGCACGCGGTGGCCCCCGAAGCCGCTGCGAACGCTGACATTTCGATCCGTTGAGCTCTATCCTTCAAGCCTCTGGCGAATCGGGCCCCAAGGAGAGAACTTGACCACCTTATCCGACGATCTGCGCACGTTGAGCTACGAAGCGTTCGTGTATTTCTACCCGCTGGTGACCATGGACGTCACCCGGCTGCAGGCGTTCAATTCGGCTCCCGGCTCGCGCCCAGGTTTCGGTCCGCCGAACCAGTTCTCTCACCTGCGGGAGTTCCCGGCCGCGGAGTTCCGCGCGGTGGTGCGGCCGAATTTCGACACGCTCTACTCGATCGCGTGGCTGGATCTGAGCAACGGTCCGGTTCGGCTGCACGCCGACGACACCGACGATCGCTTCTACATGTTGCCGATGCTGGACATGTGGTCCGACGTGTTCGCCAACCCCGGTAAGCGGACCACCGGCACCGGCCCGCTGGACCTGGTGATCACCGGTCCGGGATACACCGGTGAACTGCCTTCGCCGGCGCGAGTCATCCAAGCGCCCACCGCGTACGTCTGGCTGATCGGGCGGACCCAGACGAATGGTCCGGACGATTACGCGGCGGTGCACAAGGTGCAGGACGGGTTCCACATCACTGAACTCGGGCCGAAGGCTGCGGTCGAACGGGACGTGAACTACGACGTGACCACCGAACCGCTCAGGATCGTCAACGGCATGAGCGCCATCGACTATCTGACCTATGCCGCCGACCTGCTGCGGGTTCACCCACCGCATGCGACCGACTTCTCCATCCTGGCCCGGCTGACACTGCTCGGCATCGAGCGCGGCAAGCCCTTCGACGCACACCGGTTCACCCAGGACCAGGTCGCACAGATCGAGCAGGGCAAGAAGGATGCCCTCGCCGACATGCTGGCGGCCGGACCGAGGCTCGCGACCAGTGTCAACGGCTGGGTCAACCTCAGCGAGGGCATGGGCGTCTACGGCAACAACTACTTCCGGCGCGCGGTGGTGGCCCTGATCGGGCTGGGTGCCAACCCGCCCGAGGACGCGGTCTACCCGCTGCTGGCCTCCGATGCCGACGGCCAACCCGTCAGCGGCGACAACGACTACGTCGTCCACTTCGACGCTGACAAATTGCCACCGGTGGACGCGTTCTGGTCGATCACCATGTACGACGCCGAGGGGTTCCAGGTCGGCAACGAGCTGAACCGGTTCGCGATCGGTGACCGCGATCCCCTGCACTACAACGACGACGGCTCGCTCGATATCTATATCCAGCACGCCGACCCTGGGCCGGACCGCAGGAACAACTGGCTACCCGCTCCGCGCGGACCGGTTGGGGTGACCATGCGGCTGTACGCGCCGCGGCCTCAGGTCATCACCGGCGGCTGGTCGGCGCCGCCCGTTCGCCGGGTGTGACGCCACCAGCGTGAATATGATGAACGCCCACCGGAAGGAGATGTGGATGGATTCCTGGAAGCGGCCCGCAGGAGCTTTCGCCCTCGCGGCAGTGGCCTTCACCGCGGTGCCCGAGGTATTCGACATCGTCGAGCCGTCGGGGTCGGCCATGGCCGACGTGTGCGTCAATGCCGGCCGGCGCATCTCGGTCAGCGGGTGCACCAATATCGCCGACGCCGTGGCGCCCTACGTTCCGCCCCCGGCCGACTATGCGCCGCTGCCGGAGGACTACCCGCCGCCCCCGCCGCCTCCGCCGAACATCAACGTCTGCGCGAACGTCGGCCGGCGCGTCACGGTCAGCGGGTGCGTCTAGCCGTCAGGGCCGGCCGTTGCCGCGGCGGATTTCCTGCAGGCACTGCAGCCGGGTCTGTCCGGTCTGCTCCATGCAGACCCGAACCGGTGTCTCCTGCTCGCTGGGCGGCGGGGTCTCGTTCGGTTCCAAGGTGGGGCTGACGGTCGGACTGGCCGCGGTGCCCTCGGTCAGTGACCAGATGCTGGTGCTGGTGCCCTGAATCATCGAGCAGTAGGCCGTCGCGCCGGTCTTGGTGGTGCCGAGGCTGCCGAGCGGGAAGCAATCGGCACCGATGGCCACGACCGGAATCTCCGGGGCGGGCGTCGCCGTCGTAGCGGTACCTGCTCCTGTCGTGGACGCGGGTACCGACGTGCTCGCCGGCGGCTGCGGAGCCGGTGTTGCGCGCTCCTCCTTGTCCGCGCGCAGATATTCCTGGAGGGCGAAGACGACCGCGATCACCAGCAGGATGCCCAGCAGCGCCGGGACGAGCACGGCGGGTCGCAGCAGCGAGCGTTTCGGCGTCGAGGTGGCGACGGCGGGCATGGACAGGCTGGTCTCATCGGGATCGCCGCCGGCGCCCAGGTTGTGGCTCAGGGCGCGCGCGAAGTCGATGCACCTCAGGTAACGATCTTTGGGGTCCTTGGCCAGCGCCTTGGCGAAGACCGGGTCCAGGTTGGACAGTTCCGGACTGCGCTGACTGATGGCCGGAGGCGAGGCGCTCAGGTGCTGGCTGATCACCACCGCGGGATTGGAGTGCTGAAACGGCGGCGCTCCGGTCAGCAGCTGGTAGGCCGAGGCGGCGAGCGCGTACTGGTCGGCCCGGCCGTCGAGGTCGTTGCCCATCAGCTGTTCGGGTGCCGCATACGCCACGGTGCCCACCGTCATATTGGTCGCGGTCAGTCCCGTCGATTCCCCTACCAGACCGGCAATCCCGAAGTCTGCCAGCAGAATTCGCCGATCCGGCGATTCCGGTTGCGCGATCAGGATGTTCGCGGGCTTGACGTCGCGATGAAGCAGCTTGTTCAGGTGGGCGTAGTCGAGCGCCTCGGCGACCGCGGTGACGATCTCGACGACTTCCGGGCCGGGCATGCCGTTGGGGTACCGCTCCTCCAGCAACTCCCCCGCGTCGGTGCCGTCGACGTAATCCATGTCGATCCACAGCTGACCATCGGACTCGCCGCGGTCGTGCACCGCCACGATGTGCGGATGCCACAGCGTGGCCGCGGTGTCAGCCTCGCGGAGGAAGCGCTCCCGGTACTCGCTGTCCGCCGTCACCTCCGTCTTGAGGACCTTGAGTGCGTCCTGGCGGGGCAGCCGCGGGTGCCTGGCGAGGTAGACCTCGCCCATCCCCCCGGATCCCAGCCGCTTGATGACGGTGTACCCGGCAAACGTCGATCCTTCGTCGAGCGCCATGGCGGCATAGTAGCCCGCAGGACGATCTCGGAAACCGACGACAGGGTCCTGCACCGGGATAGCGGGCGTTCCCCTTGGCGCGCACCGGGTAGTTTGACGTCCATGTCCGAGCGCGACAACACCTTCCCCGACGACGTGCCCTTCGCTGACGGCGCTGAACAGCTGCGGTCCGCGGTGGAGCCACCAGAGGATGAAGACTACGAGCCCGAGCCCGTCGAAGTACCGCTGGAAGCCAGTGCCGCGGACTGGCAGGAACAGCAGGAGATCGTGGTGCTCGACGACGAGGTGGAGGAATCCGACTGAGTTGCGGCGGCCGGGCGCGGTGCGGGCCGTCAGCTAACCAACGTCCGCGTCGCCCGGGTGTCGTTGGCCTGCGGCCGAAGGGTACGGACTGTAAATAGGCCGTCAATCTCTCGTAAACACCGCTCCGCGCGTCTCGCGGATGCGGCAGGAGGCGGCATAGATTCGAGGGGGCCGGCCGATCAGAGGGGCGCCCGGGCCAGTCCCCACCGTTAGGAGCGTCATGCCGACAATCGAGACGCGACTCCGCCAGCAGTTGCGCAACTACGCCGTCGAATTGCGCCAAGTGGCCTACACGCTGCCCAACGGGGTGGGCGAGCACGATCTGCTCCGGTTGTCCGACCAGATGCGTGCGACGGCCGATCAAGTCGTTGTCAGCCGAGGAGCTTAGGCAAACCGTCAGGTAACGGTGACGGGAATTCCGTTCAGCACCCCGTTGCCTGACGGCTCGTCGAGCAGTGTCGGCGGTGACAGCACGTTGGTGTTAACTCCCGGCGAGCCGTTCGCCACCGCCAGGCGGGTGCCGGGCTTGTCGTGACCCCAGCCGTGCGGCATCGACACCACGCCCGGCTTGATCGCATCGGTGATCTCGACCGGCACCTTGATTTCGCCGGACTCCGACTTGACCGTGACGATGTCCTGGTCGGTGATGCGGCAACGGGTCGCGTCCGCGGGATGCATCAATAGCGTGCAGCGGTCCCGGCCCTTCATCAGCGCCGGCACGTTGTGCAGCCACGAATTGTTCGACCGCAGATGCCGTCGGTTGACCAGGACCAGCGGGTCGGCCGGGCGTTCCAGCCGGGCGGCCAGCCGGGCGAGGTCGTCGAGCAGGTACTGCGGGGCGAGCCGGATCTTCTTGTCCGAGGTGCCCAGAATTCCGGGCAGCTGTGGCACCATCGGCCCGAAATCGATGCCGTTGGGATTGGCCTTCAGCAGGTCAAGCGAGAGGCCGCCGGGGTTCTCGCCGTACCGATCGCCGAAGGGACCGGTGCGCAGGGTCAGATCCAGCATCCGCTCCGGGCCGCCGTGCTCGTAGTGCCGGCGGATGGTGGCACCGTCGAGTCCCTGGGTGAACGCCAGGTAGTCGAAGAAGCCGTCGTCGATCGCGGCGACGTCGACATCCTCAGCCGGAGTGCCGGTGCACAACCCGGTCAGGCGGATCAGGATCTCCCACTCGTGTGGCCGCTCACCCGGATCGAACACCGGCGCCGAGTAGTTGGCGAAGCTGCGAATCGCGAACTGCAGCACCAGGTCGTCGTGGTGCGGCTGCTCGAGCGGTGACAGTCCGGGCAGGATGACATCGGCGTGGCGCGTGGTCTCGTTCAGCCAATTGTCAACGGAGATCATCGCATTGAGCATCGGAAGGGCTTCGTCGAGCTTGTCCCCGCCGGGTGAGGAGAGGACCGGATTGCCGGCGATCGTGATCAGCGCCTTGAGCTGACCCTCTCCCGGGGTGGCGATCTCTTCGACCAGGCAGGACACCGGAACCTGGCCGAGCACTTCTTTGGCGCCACGCACCCGCGTCTTCCACCGGCCGAACTCCGGCGCACCGTCCTCCAGGCCGGGCAGTGGCTGTGTGGTGATGGACCAGGCCGCCGGTCGCGGGAACATCGCGCCACCCGGTGTGTCGAAATGCCCGGTCAGGATGTTGACGACGTCGACCAGCCAGCTGGCCAGGCTGCCGAACTCCTGGTTGCACAACCCGATGCGGCCGTACACGACAGACTTGTCGGTGCCGGCCAGTTCACGCGCCAGCGTCTGGATGCGTTCTTCGTCGATACCGGTGACGGCACTGACCCGGCTCGGTGGCCAGTCCGCCGCGACGCGACGCATGGTGTCCACGCCCGCGACGTGCGGTCCGGGCGCTACCAGGCCCTCCGCGAAGAGGGTGTGCGCGACCGCCAGCAGCAGTGCCGCATCGGTGCCGGGCACGATCGGCAGCCACTCGTCGGCGTGGTCAGCCGTGCGGGTGCGCACCGGATCGATCACGATCACCTTGCCGCGCTGACGAATCGCGTCGATCAGTCCCATCACGTCGGGAGCCGCGAGCAGCGATCCCTGCGACGCCGCGGGGTTGGCGCCCATGATGACGAGCAGGTCGGTGCGCGCGATGTCGGGTACCGGAAAGTTCCACCAACCGCCGTACATCAGGTGTGACGAGAGGTTCTTCGGCCACTGATCGACCGTGCCGGGCGAATAGGTGACCGGCATGCCCGACATGCCCAGCAGCACCCCCGCGTACCGGGCCAGGGAGAACGAATGTGCCAGCGGATTGCCGGTGTACGCCGTCACAGCGCCGATGCCGTATTCGGTGATCACCGGCGTCAGCAGTTCGGTGCAACGGCGAAACGCGGCGTCCCAACTGACCTCCTGCCACTGACCGTCGAGCTTGATCATCGGTTTACGGAGCCGGTCCGGGTCGTCGTGCAAAGCTCCCAGCGCGGCACCCTTCGGACAGATGTGCCCGCGACTCCACACGTCGTCACGATTGCCCCGGATTCCGGCGACTTTGCCGTCCTGGACGCGAATTTCCAAGCCGCACATGGCTTCACACAGTGGACAGGTATGCAGGTACCTGCCGTCCGCGGGGCTGGTCATGTCACCACCTTATTCCGCTACCACCGGTATCGGAAGGGTCCGGCCGGGCCCTTTCTGCTAGAGCGTTTCTGCCGCGCCCCGCACCCGCGCTTCGTATCCGGAACGTGCCTGGGTGTCCAGATTTCGCAACACGCGTGCTCGGGTGAGGCGGCCACGCACAGCGGCGACCAGCCGGTCCGGTACTGCCGCGGCGGTGGCCTCGTAGACGCGCATCCAGCCGGGCAGCGCGACGACGGCGCGCCGGTGCGCACACGATCGTAGCACCGCGCCCGCAATGTCTTCGGGGTCGACCGTGGGCAGTACGCCACCCAGCTTGACTCCCGCGGTCAGCTCGGTGCGCACGGCACAGGGCAGCACCACCGACACCGTGACTCCGGAGCCGGCGATCTCGTCGCGCAGGGCTTCGCTGAACCCGACCACGGCGTGCTTGCTCGCACAGTAGGTCGCCAGACCGGCTGCGGGCACTTTGCCCAGATACGAACTCACGTTGACGATGTGGCCGCTCGACCGGGACAGCATGCCGGGCAACGCGAGTTTGGTTCCGATCAGCACGCCCCGGGTGTTGATGTCGAGAATCGCGTCGGTGATTGCGTCGTCTTCGTCGGCGAATCGGCCGGCCGGCATGATGCCTGCGTTGTTGACCAGCACCGCCAGTGGCGTACCGAACGCGTCCACGGCATCGAGGAACGTGGCGAAGGATTGCCGCGACCGGACGTCCAGGGCCATACCGTGCCCACCGATCTCGGCGGCGGCCGCGGCGGCCAGGTCGGCGTCGAGGTCACCGATGAAGACGCGGGACCCGTTGGCGGCGAATGCTTTTGCAGTGGCGAGCCCGATACCCCGGGCCCCGCCGGTGATCGCCACCGCAGCACCGTCGAGCCGGATCGGGTTCCTGGTCAACATCCGCTACTTGTATCCGCCGACGGTCAATCTCGCGATGCGACACGCGGGCGATGCGTCGCGGATTTCACCGACGAACAGGGCGGCACACGTGGAGGTTTAAACCCGCAACGCGGGGTAATCCCCATCACAGCGGCTGCCCGGCCTCTACTAGACTTTCGCGTAGTGAACAGTCGTTCGCTTGGTGTATGACATTCAACGCCGCTAATTCAGTTTAAACGCAGCTTTTGTCGACTCTCATGTTTATTTGAGTGTACAAGTGTGTACTGTAGATTCATGGCCGAACGCGGTGCGCAGCCTCAGGTCCCTCGCGGTCGCAGGTGGTTCCTGCGAGCGGTGCGGCAGTTGTTCAAGCCTTTGCAGCCTGACGACTACATCGAGATGATCAACCCGCTCTGGACCACCAAGGAGCTCCGCGGCAAGGTCGAGCGGGTCGAGCCTCAGGGCTCGGAGGCTGCCAGCGTCCTGATCAAGCCCGGGTACGAATGGCCTGGTCACAAGCCTGGTCAATACGTCCGCCTCGGACTGGTCATCGACGGCGTGTACCACTGGCGCGCCTACTCGTTGACTTCGGACCCGGAGCCCGCCGACGGTCTGATCAGCGTGACACCCAAAAAGGTCGACAGCGGCGTCGTCTCGCCGTATCTGGTCGAGCGGATCCAGCCCGGAGAGTTGGTGCGACTCGGCGAGATCGAAGGAGTGTTCACGCTGCCCGAGCCGTTGCCCGGGAAAATGCTCTTCATCAGCGCCGGCAGCGGTATCACGCCGATTATGAGCATGTTGCGCAGCCTGGACCGACGCGACGCAGTCCGTGACGTGCTTGTCATCCATTCCGCACGCACGCGCGAGCAGGTCATGTTTCTGGACGCTCTGGAGGATCTCGACAACCGCCACGACGGAATGCGACTCGACCTGCGCCTCACCTCCGATCGCGGCCGACTCAAGCCGGGTGATTTGGACGAGGTGTGCCCCGACTGGCGGGAGCGCGAAGCGTTCTGCTCCGGTCCGGAGGAAATGCTCGACGCGCTGATCGAGCACTGGGAGAACAACGGCGATCGCGACCGCCTGCACTACGAACGGTTTCAGCCGAAGATCGGTGGCGACGCCGGAGCGGGCGAGGGCGGCGAGGTCAGCTTTCTCAAGAGCGACAAGACCGCTGAATGTGACGGCGGCACATCCATTTTGGAAGCCGGCGAGAACGCCGGACTGGAGCTCGCCTTCGGATGCCGGATCGGCATCTGCCACACCTGCGTCGGGACGCTGAAATCGGGCAAGCTGCGCGACCTGCGCTCGGGTGACGTCACCGAGCCGACGGGACAGGACGTCAGGATCTGCATCAACAGCGCCGAAGGCGACGTCGAACTCGAACTTTGACCGGGAGGAACACCTATGACTTCTACCCTCAATCGTCCGGAAAACCCGTTCGCCCACCTGGGGGAACAAGAACGGGAAAAGCTCGGAAAAGAGCTGGACGCCATTCATGACGAGGTTTTCGCCGACCTCGGCGAGCGCGACCGCCGCTACATCAAGACGGTGATAGCGACCCAGCGGCAGATCGTCGTGGTCGGGCGCGTGCTGCTGCTCGCCTCCAGGTCGCGGACCGCTTGGGTGCTCGGGACGGCATGCCTGGGCATGGCGAAGATCCTCGAGAACATGGAGATCGGCCACAATGTGATGCACGGCCAATGGGATTGGATGAACGATCCCGATATCCATTCCTCGGTGTGGGACTGGGACACCGCCTCCACCGCCGAGTCATGGAAGCACTCGCACAACTACATTCATCACACGTACACGAACATCCGCGGCAAGGACAAGGATCTCGGCTACGAGATCATGCGGATCGACCCGAATCAGAAATGGCACCCGCGGTATCTGGGGCAGTTCTTTTACAACGCGTTGCTGACGGTCCTGTTCGAGTGGGGTGTGGCGGTGCACGACATGGATATCGACGCCATCCGTGCCCGCGAGAAGCCGTGGTCGGAAGTCCGCAAAGACCTCAAAGGCATTGGTGTCAAAGCACGCTCGCAGATCAACAAGGACTACCTGGGCTGGCCGCTGATCAGCGCGGGGGCGTTTGCGCTGACCCAACTGGCCCTGCGCGGGCGGCTCAGTCAACCCGCGGAATCCCGCCTCGGAAGGCGTCTTCGCAGGATCTCCGGCAAAGGGCGAGTCGGTGCCACGGCAGACTTCCTAGACACGGTGCTGCCCGGCGTGGAGAGCACGTATCTGCGGACCCTGACCGCTGACGCGCTGGCCAATGTCATCCGCAACGTGTGGGCGCACGCGATCATCTTCTGCGGCCATTTCCCGGACCAGACATACACTTTCAGCCAGGAAGAGGTCGAGGACGAGACTCGCGGCGAATGGTATCTGCGGCAGCTGGTCGGTGCCGCCAACATCGAGGGCAGCCCCCTGTTCCACGTGATCAGCGGCAACCTCGGCTATCAGGTGGAGCATCACCTGTACCCGGATATGCCGAGCTCCCGGTATTCGGAAATCGCCCCGAAGATCAAGGACATCTGCGAGCGCTACGAACTGCCGTACAACTCCGGGCGGTTCTCCAAGCAGTGGTATACCGTGCACCGCACCATCTTTCGGCTGGCCTTCCCCGGTGGGAAGCCGCGGCCGAAGCCGGGCCCCTACCGCGGGGAGCAGCGGTCAACGGAAAGCCACCGGTCCAGCGAAGCGGAGAAGTACCGCCAGCGCGTTCCAGCCGAGCACCCAGACGCCGGCCCCGAACACCGTTCGGGCGGCGTAGAAGTGCAGCCGCCGCCACGCGAAAAGGACTGAGCGTCAGCCGAACAGCGATGGATCGGCGTCGAACACCGAGATCGGCTCCACGATGACTCCATTGTCCTCGACGTAGCGCTCCCACAGCTCGACGAGCTCGGCGAGCTTGTCGGGATGGGCGGCGGCTAGATCGTGGATCTCGCCGGAATCGGTGGACAGGTCGTAGAGCTGCCAGGCGCCCGTTCCGTGCGGCGCCGGCAGGTGCAGCGCCTTCCAGTCGCCCTGCCGGATCGCCCGGCGGCCGAACAACTCCCACCCGGTGCCGGTTTCGGCGGGATGCACGTCGTCTGCGGCGCCGGAAAGGTACTCCACGAGCGAACGGCCGCGCATCGGCTCCACGTCACGCCCGCGCCAGCTGGTGCCGGGATGTTCGACACCGGCCAGTTCCAGCACGGTGGGTGCGATGTCCATGGCGGTTGTGAATGCCGTGCCGATCTCGGCCTGCCGATCAAAGCCGGGCCAGGTGATGAAGCCGACCACCCGGATCCCACCCTCGGTGGTGAACGCTTTGTGCAGCCGCGACGGCGCCGTGGCGGCCTGCGCCCACCGCGGGCCGTACCAGATGTACGAGCTGGGGCGCCCGAGGTTGTCCAGACTGTTGTCGCAGTACTTCTCGATCTGCGCGGCGATCTGCGGGCCGCGCAGCGGCATCGCCTCGACGATCGCGCCCTCGGCGCCGTTGTCGGACAGGAAGATCACCACGGTGTCGTCCAGTTCGCCGGTCTCGGTCAGATAGTCGATCACCCGGCCGATGTTCCAGTCCATCCGGTCCACCATTCCGGCGTAGACCTCCATGCTGCGCGCCGAGCGCGCCCGCTCGTCGTCCGTCATCTCGGCCCACTCCGGGGCGCCGTCAGCCACCACCGGATGCGCCTCGACATCGGGCGGGCACAGACCCAGCCGCTTCAGCGCCTCCAGCCGCGCCTCGCGCAGCGCGTCCGGCCCGGCGTCGTAGCGGCCGCGATAGGCCGCGACGGAGTCATCGGGTGCCTGCAACGGCCAGTGCGGCGCCTGGAACGGCAGATAGGCGAAGAACGGCCGATCGTCATCGGGGGAACGGTCGCGCAGATAGCGCAGCAGCGTGTCGGCGTAGTAATCGGAAGAGTAGAAATCCTCGCCGACCGAGACGAATTGGTCGTCCTCGGTGTAAAGCGTTGGCACAGCGAGGAATCCGGCGCCTCCACCACCGTAGTGGCTGGCACCGGCGGGCAGCAGTGCGAACGAGCGCTCGAATCCGCGGGCCCACGGCGACCGTTCGATGGTGGCGCCCAGATGCCATTTGCCCGACATCAACGTGAGATAGCCCGCCTCGCGCAGCAACTCGGGCAACGCGACCACCCGGTCGTTCAGATAGCCTTCGTAGCCCGGCGCGCCCTGGAAGCCGGGGACGGCCACCTCGAGCATGGTGCCGATGCCCGCGACGTGGTGGTCGGTACCGGTCAGCAGCATGGCCCGGGTGGGCGAGCAAGCCGGCGCCGAGTGGAAGTCGGTGAACCGGACCCCCTGATAGGCCAACCGGTCCAGGTTGGGGGTCTTGATTTCACCGCCGAAGGCGCCGATGTCGGAGAAGCCGAGATCGTCGGCCACAATCACCAGAAAGTTGGGTCGCTTCACCTGGAGCATCCTGTCAGCTTCGGCAGAGGATAGGAGCATGGCGCACGCAAACGGGTTACTGGCCGATCGCGTCGCGGTGGTCACCGGCGGAGGCGGCGGGATCGGCGCCGCGACCGCGCGCCTGTTCGCCGAGCACGGCGCCCGGGTGGTGGTCGCCGACATCGACGGCGAGCGTGCGCAGCGGACCGCGGACGAGATCGGCGGCCTGGCGGTCGTGACCGACGTCCGGGAGGCAGCACAGGTCGCCGCGCTCGCAGACCGCGTCCGGGACGGTTACGGGGGCATCGACGTGCTGGTCAACAATGTCGGGCACTGGGTGCGCCACCCAGGCGCGTTCGCCGCCACGGACCCGGCGCTGTGGGACGAGCTGTACCGGGTGAACCTGCACCACGTCTTCCTGGTCACCCGGGCCTTCCTGCCGATGATGATCGAACGGCGGGCCGGCGCGATCGTCAACGTCTCCTCCGTGGAGGGGCTGCGCGGCTATCCCGAGGACCCGGTCTACGCCGCCTTCAAGGCCGCCGTCATCCATTTCACCCGCAGCCTCGCGGTCCAGGTGGGGCGCGACGGAATCCGGGTCAATGCGATCGGCCCCGACGTCACCGAATCTCTGCAGGTGCCCTACTCTCAATGGCTCTCCCCCGACGAGCAATCGCAGTGGCCGCAATGGGTCCCGATCGGACGCATGGGTCAACCGGAGGACCAGGCGCGGGTGATCCTGTTCCTGGCATCGGACCTCGCGGCGTTCGTCACCGGCCACACGATCCCGACCGACGGCGGAACCGGCGCGGCGGGCGGATGGTTCCGTTCCTCGCGCCGCGCCGATCGGGAATGGACGAATCGGCCGATCGCTCCCTGACTCAGCCGAGAGTGGTGTGCATCAGCATCACGTCGTATGCCGACCACAGCGACAGGTTGAAGTACACGTCTTTGCCCGTCGTCCACGGATGCATCATCGGCGCGTAGATTCCCCCGGGCATCTGGAAGCTCGACACCAGCAGGTGCTCCGGGCTGTAGGGTCCCTGCGGGGTCGGCGCGGTCCGGGCCACCACATCGTTGGCGCCGTTGGTGTACATCACCAGGTACTGCTTCAGATACGTGTTGTACTGGGCCGACATCTCCGCGACCGGCCCGGGGATGACGGGGGTGGCCGCCGATGGCTTGTTCGGCACCCACGAGTTCGAATCAGCGTTCCAGTACTCGTATTTGGTGAGATCGGGGATGAATCGCGGTTGCACCCGCGACAGGTGCGCCGCTCCGCCTCGTCCGTTCGGCGTGCCGAAGGAGTACAGGTAGCCGTCGCCGCCCTTGACGTAGGCGCCCATCTGGAAATTCTCGTTGCCCTCGACATAGGGCACGCGCGCGGCGTCGGGCCCGTTGGCGCGGATGGTGCCCGGGTACACCGACCAGGTCTGGCCGTTGTCGGTGGACATTGCGATGCCGGAGTAGTTCGTCCACCATTCGCCGTCGCGACCCCAGTCCTTGATGGACATGAAGTTGATGTACTGGGTCTTACCGATGGAGATCGCGGCGGTCGGGATGATTCCGGTCTCTTCCCTGGCGTACTTGATGCTGTTGATGACCTGGCGCGAGAAGCCGGGCTGCTGGGTCGGCGAGCCGGCGTATCTGTTGCTGGGATCGCCGGCGTCGACGTGCAGTCCGTGCGACAGGTCGCGGTCGTTGCTGCGGAACAGCACGTTGTACCGCCACTGGTCGCCCTTGACGGCGCAGTAGCCGAACGTGTCACCGAAGGCCATCAGCACCTGATGGTTAGTGGGATCGCCGTTGTCCCACAGGATTCCGAGGTCGGTCCCGGAGATGCCGAAGCGTTCCAGGGTCTTGTTCGGGCCGTCGGGTCCGGTTA
The DNA here is from genome assembly GCA_003987775.1 of Mycobacterium sp. Classification (GTDB taxonomy): domain Bacteria; phylum Actinomycetota; class Actinomycetes; order Mycobacteriales; family Mycobacteriaceae; genus Mycobacterium. Next base: position 101,422 of record RXJD01000011.1, on the reverse strand, counting down.
CCCACTCGACCAGGGAGGTGTTGGAGCCGCCGAGTGCGCCGTCGGCTTCCGGTGAGCCGGGCGGCAGCTCCGGCGCCGGAGCCGGATTCGGCGGGACCGCCGCATCCGGGGCCGGGGCGAGCTGCGCGGCCTGGGGTTGCTGGCCCGCCGGTGGAGCGGGAACAGGAGGAGCCGGGTTGGCGCCCGGGACCAGCGCCTGCTGTTGCATCGGCGCGGAGTAGCGCTGACCCGGTTGCAGCACGCGCTGCAATGGCCCGGGCCTGGGCATCGGTGCGCGATCATTCGCACCACGGGGCCGCTTGTTCATCGGGCCGAGCACCTTGCCGCCGGGGTTGGTCACCACCGCGTTCGCGGGCGGCGGGACGTTCGCTTCGGGCGCGCTGCACGGCAGCGCGTGGACCTGGGGGGCCAGGCTGATCGGAAGGAGGAGCCCGACAGCAGCCGTCGCTGCCAGCGATACCGAAACGAAGCGAGGAATCGCCGACATTTCACACCTTTCCAGAGGCCGGACGCCGAATTGACGTCCGCAATGGGTTGATGTGACGATAGTGAGCAATGAGGTCAATGTGACCCGTGGGCAGTCAATAGGTATGCGTCCGTGACCGTGTCGCAACCCTCCCCCAAGGCGTCGAAAGCAATTTTCACCGAGCATGTTTCGCTCGTCCGTCGCAGACTGTGGGCGACTCCATGCTTAGCCCGGCCCGGCAGCGGATATACAGAGCCCGACCGCCGGTGTTCCCAGTTCGGTCAATCCGTCAATGTCAGGAGGCACGGTGGTTAATGTCAGCGCTGAGCAGACCGCGACGCCGGGGGTCACGTCCGGATCGGGGCACCCCGACGACCGTCCGGAGGTGTGGCCGGGCAAGGCCTACCCGCTGGGATCGAGCTACGACGGGTCCGGCACGAACTTCGCCGTCTTCAGCGAGGTGGCTGAGCGGGTCGAGCTGTGCCTGTTCGACGAGGACGGCTCCGAAACCAGGATTGCGCTGCCGGAAGTGGACGGCTTCGTCTGGCACGCGTTCCTGCCCAGTGTCCAGCCGGGTCAGCGTTACGGATTCCGGGTGCACGGCCCCTACGATCCCGCCAATGGCCACCGGTGCAACCCGAACAAGTTGCTGGTGGACCCGTACTCGAAGGCGATCGACGGGTCGTTTCAGTGGGACCAGTCCTTGTTCAGCTACAACTTCGGCGATCCGGACAGCCGCAATGACGACGACTCCGCGGCCAACATGCCCAAGTCGGTGGTGATCAATCCGTACTTCGACTGGGGCGTGGACCGCCCGCCCGGCCACGAGTACGCCGACAGCGTCATCTACGAGGCACACGTCAAAGGCCTCACCCAGACTCACCCGGCGATCCCCGAACGGATTCGCGGCACCTATTCGGCGATCGCGCACCCGGCGATCATCGAGCACCTGACCAATCTGGGCGTGACGGCGATCGAGCTGATGCCGGTGCACCACTTCGCCAACGACTCGACGCTCATCGAGAAGGGTCTGTCAAACTACTGGGGCTACAACACAATCGGGTTCTTCGCCCCCGACTTCAAATACACCGCCAGCAACACACCGGGTGGCCAGGTTCAGGAGTTCAAGGCCATGGTGCGCGCGCTGCACGAGGCCAACATCGAGGTGATCCTCGACGTCGTCTACAACCACACCGCCGAGGGGAACCACATGGGCCCCACGTTGTCGATGCGCGGCATCGACAACGCCGCCTACTACCGGTTGGTCGACGACGACAAGCAGTACTACATGGACTACACCGGCACCGGCAACAGCCTCAACGTGGGCCATCCGCACACCTTGCAGCTGATCATGGATTCGCTGCGGTACTGGGTCACCGAGATGCATGTCGACGGATTCCGCTTCGACCTGGCCTCCACCCTGGCGCGCGAATTCTACGATGTCGACCGGCTGTCGGCGTTTTTCGAACTGGTGCAACAGGATCCAATCGTCAGCCAGGTCAAGCTAATTGCCGAGCCATGGGATGTCGGCCCCGGCGGCTATCAGGTGGGCAACTTCCCGCCGCAGTGGACCGAGTGGAACGGGAAGTTCCGCGACAGCATCCGCGACTTCTGGCGCGGTGAGGACGCCATTCTGAGCGAATTCGCCTCCCGGATAAGCGGATCGGCCGACCTCTACGAGCACACCGCACGCCGGCCGGTAGCCTCCATCAATTTCGTCACGGCCCACGACGGGTTCACCCTGCGCGACCTGGTGTCCTACAACGAGAAGCACAACGAGGCCAACGGCGAGGACAACAACGACGGCGAGTCACACAACCGGTCCTGGAACTGCGGCGCCGAGGGCCCGACGGACGACCCTGAGATCAACACGCTGCGGGCCCGGCAGCAGCGCAACTTCCTGGCGACAACCATTCTGTCGCAAGGGGTTCCGATGATCTGCCACGGCGACGAGCTCGGCCGCACCCAGCACGGCAACAACAACGGATTCTGCCAGGACAGCGAGCTGACCTGGATCAACTGGGACAACGCCGACAACGATCTCATCGAGTTCACCCGGGCGGTGACGGCCATCCGGGCCGGGCATCCGGTCTTCCGCAGGCGCCGGTTCTTCACCGGAGCCCCGGTCCGGGTGCGGGGATCGGAAGGTCTGCCGGACATCTCGTGGTTCCGGCCCGATGGCTCGGAGATGAGCGACGAGGACTGGGATTCCGGTTTTGGTAAATCGGTGGCGGTCTTCCTCAACGGCCTGGGCATACCCGGCACGGATTCCCGTGGACAGCGCATCACCGACGACTCCTTCGTGCTGTGCTTCAACGCCCACCACGAACCGATCGAATTCGTCCTGCCCCCTGATGAATTCGGGCCGGGCTGGCTCCCGGTGCTGGACACAGCGGCCGGTACCGGGCAGGTGGAGAACGGCGACGCGCAGCCGCCGCAGGGCAAGATCACGGTCCAGGGCCGGGCGGTGGTGCTGTTGGAGCAGACCCAGCGCGAGGAATAGCCGCGCCCGGACTGTTCCCCCCGGCGCGAAGCGGCAGTATGCTCATGCCGCCCACTGCAGCAGACGCGCCGGGGAGTCGCGGATTGCTTGCCGATCACCGACAAGCAAGAAGGACAGGTCATGCGCTCCCTCACTGCGGCGTTCACCGTCGCCGCCGCCGGACTTTTGGTCGCCGCGTGCGGCGGCGACAACGACAGCGGCACGCCGTCATCCTCGAGTTCGGCAACCAGCTCGGCGTCGTCCAAGCCTCCGGTGGCGCCGGCGGCTTTGGCGAATCTGCTGCTCACCCCTGGCGAACTCGACGCCACCATGGGCACCATGGGTATGGCGATCAGAGACAAGTCCGACAAACTGGCCGACGACGGCAACAAGCAGTACCCGCAGGGCTGGAAGTGGCCCGCCGAGTGCCTGTTCGCCTATGGCCCTGGCGAGAACCCGGTTTACGCGGGCAGTGGGTTCACCGGCGCTGCCGGACGCGACGACAGCGCGTCCCCGCCCACGCCGGGATCCAAGGACATGGACCCCGAAGCCGTGCAGTACCTGGTGGCGTTCCCCTCCGCGACCGAGGCGAAGGCGTTCTTCGACGCCTCGGTCAAGGCGTGGCCGGCCTGTGCGGATCGGCCGCTCGTCGTCCCGGCCGACCCCGGTGGTGCTGAGATCACCTGGAAAGTGGGACAGGTGAATTCGTCCAATGGCGTGCTGACCACCACCGTTTCGGTCAGCACAACCGACAACGGCACCGCCGTCGGCGGGACCTGTCAGCGGGCCCTCACCGTGCGCAACAACGTGGTGATCGACGTCAGCGGATGCGGACCCAAGGACCCCGGCGACGCCGGCGTCAAGCTCGCCACCCAGCTCGCCGGCAAGGTCGACAAGCAGTAGCGACCGCTACCCGGTCAGCGGCCGGATCGATACGTGGAAGCTGCCGGGGCCGGCGATCGCCGACAGGCGGTCCCCGGCAGCGACGGCGAGGTTGAGAAAGCCGTTGAATGCCTTGGCTCCGGCGCCGTTCGCGGTGACGATGGCGAAGTTACCGCCCGCCAGTCCCCCGGACTGATCGCCCGCCAGTGCGAAATTGCTGCCGCCGGCGGCCACCGCGATGTTCAGCACGCCCGCACCGCCGGCCCAGACGTCGTGATTTCCGTCGCCGACGACGGTGGCGATGTTGGCGAAGTTGACCGGGCTGTGACCACTGGCCTGCACCAGGTTGTTGCCGGACCCGACGACGGTGGACACGATCGCGAAGTTGGCCGGCTGATGTCCGCGGACCGTGACACCGGTGTTGCCGTCGCCGACAGCGGTGGCGACACCCCCCACACTCAGCCCGGCAACGCTGGCGGCGACCGTGTTGTTATTGCCGACCGCGGTGGCGGCGACGGCGATGTTGGCGCCCACGCCGCCCGCCGTGGCCGCAACCTCGGTGTTGCCGTCCCCGATCGCGGTGCCCAGGGTCGCGATGTTCGCACCGGCGCCTGAGGCGGTGGCCGACACACCGTTGCCCGCACCGGCCGCGGTGGCCAGGGTCGCGTAGTTCTGTACCCCGGTCGCCGACGCGGTGGCCGTATTGCCTCCGCCGACGAACGCCGTGGCAGCCGTTGCGATATTGCCGGCGCCGTTGGCGGTCGCCGAGACGGCGTTCCCGTCGGTGATCGCGGTACTCAGGGTGGCGATATTGCCGCCGATCCCGACCGCCCGCGCTACCGCCGCGGTGTTGCTGTCACCGAAGACGGTGGCCAGGGTGGCGATGTTGCCGCCCGCACCACCGGCTTCCACCACCCCGCCGGTATTGCCGTCGCCGTACACCGTGCCCAGCGTGGCGATGTTCTCCAGGCCGAAGGCACTGACTTTCATCGAGTTGCCGTCCCCGATCACCGTCGAGGCGACCGGCACGTTACCCACTCCCGTCACGTCGACCGTGGCCGTGTTCTGGTCGCCGATTGCAGTGGCGATCGAGACGAGGTTGCCCGAGCCGGTCGCGCTCGCCGACACCGCCGCGTTGTTGTCACCGATCACCGTGCCCAGCGTGACGATGTTGCCGCCGACCCCGATGGCATGCGCTCCGGTGACCGCGTTACCACTGCCGAACACGGTGGCCAGGGTGGCGATGTTGCCGCCGGCCCCGCCGGCCTCGGCGGCGACCGAGGTGTTGCCGTCGCCGTAGGAGGTGGCCACGGTCGCGATGTTGTCCACACCGAAAGCGGTGGCGGTCAGGCCACTGTTGTCACCGATGCCGGTGGCGATCGTGGCGATGTTGCCCAGGCCGGTCGCACTGACTTTGGCGGTGCTGTTGTTGCCGAACACGCTGGCCAGCGTCGCGATGTTGCTACCCCCGCCGCCGGCCTCGGCGGAGACCGTGGTGTTGCCGTCACCGATCGCGGTGGCGAAGGTCGCGATGTTGGCGCCCACGCCGGGCGCGCCGGCCACGACGCCGTTGTTGTCACCGATCGCGGTCGCGACGGTGGCGATGTTCTCGACGCCGAACGCGTCGACCTTGGCGGTGTTGTTGTTGCCGATCAGGGTGGCGATGTTCGCGGTGTTGCCCAGGCCGGTCGAGACGACCGACGCCGAGTTGCCGTCCCCGATCACGGTGGCAAGCGTCGCGGTGTTGCCGCCACCGCCACCGGCCGACGCCAAAACCTGGGTGTTGCCCTCGCCGATCGCGGTGGCGAAGGTGGCGACGTTAAGACCGACACCCGGCGCACTGGCCGCGACGTTGTTGCCGTTGCCGTACGAAGTGGCCACGGTCGCAATGTTTTCCACGCCCAGGGCGCTGGCCGACGAGGTGTTGTTGTTGCTGAACAGCACGGTGGACAGGGTGGCCGTGTTGCCCGCGCCCAGCGCGCTGGCCTGGGCGGTGTTGTTGTCACCGAAGACAGTCGCCAGGGTCGCGATATTGCCGCCCGCGATGCCGGCGTCGGCATCGACCTTGGAGTTGCCCTGGCCGATCGCAGTGGCGATGGTGGCGGTGTTGCCGCCGACACCCTTGGCCTCGGCGGACACGTTGTTGTCGTTGCCGTAGGAGGTGGCCAGGGTGGCGATGTTCCCGACGCCGATCGTTTCGGCCGCGGAGGTGTTGTTGTTGCTGAACAACACCGTCGAGACGCTGGCGATGTTTCCGGCGCCGAACGCGCTGGCTTTCGCAGTGTTGTTGTCGCCCAACGACGTTGCGACGGTGGCAACGTTGCCACCGGCGCCGCCCGCATCGGCGCTGACCTGGGTGTTGCCGTTGCCGAACGCGGTGGCGATCTGCGCGGTGTTGGCGCCCACACCCACGGCACTGGCTCCCACCCCGTTGTTGTTGCCGCCGGAGGTCGCCACGGTGGCGATGTTGCCCGCCCCGATGACCTTCGAGGTCACCGTGCTGCCGTTGCCCAAAGAGGTGGCGACGTTGCCGACGTTGCCGGCTCCGAGGGCACTGGCTGCGACGTTGGGGTTGTTGGCGCCGAAGGCGGTGGCCACCGTGCCGATATTGTCCGAGCCGCTCGCGTCGGCCGAGACCGCGGTATTGCCGCTGCCGCCGACGGTCGCGACGGTGGCGATGTTGTTTAGGCCGAACGAGCTGGCCGTGACGCCGTTGCTGTCACCGAACAGGGCGCTGGCCACGGTGCCGATGTGACCTCCGCCGGTCGCGTTGGCGCTGATCACGTTGTTGTTGCCGATGATGGAAGCAGCGACGGTGCCGAGATTGCCGCCGACGCCCGTCGCCGTTGCCGCGACCGCGTTACCGTTGCCCAGCGCGGCCGCGACCACTCCTTCGTTGCCGCCGGCGCCGCCCGCGGCGGCGAGCACGTTGACGTTGCCGCTGCCCGCGACCGCCGCCACCACCGCGTTGTTCTCGACGCCGAATGCGTCGGCCGACACCGTGGTGTTGTTGCTGCCGAAGACCGCGGAGACGATGCCGGTGTTCTCCACGCCGGTCACCTTGGCCGCCACGCCGGAGTTGTTGTTGCCGAAGGCGGCGGCCACAGTGGCGTTGTTCTGCACTCCCTCGGCAGTGGCGGAGACGGTGTTGTCGTTCCCGAAAGCGGCCGCGACCGTGCCGATGTTGCCCACGCCGACGGCGTTGGCCACGACGGTGTTGTTGTTGCCGAACGCGAGGGCTCCGGTGCCGATGTTCACCGCGCCGGTGGCGTTCGCGGTCGAGTTGCTGCCGATGACCCCGGCGATATTCAGCACGCCTCCGGTGGCCGCTGCCCTACTGCCGTCACCGAAAGCGAAAGCGATATCGGCCAGGTCGGCGTTCGCCGAACTGTTTGCGCCAGTGGCCACCGCCAAACCGCCGAAGGTGCTGTTGGCCTGCGCGGTGCCGGTCTGCAGCAGTTGCAGGCCGAAGACCGAGATACTGAAGTCCACGCCCGCGCCGGGCAGGGCCAGCGCCTGCTGCCACGGCGCCAGCGCCTGGGCGACCGCAGACGCCCCGGCGTGATAGCCCGCCATCACCGAGACATCCTGGGCCCACAGTTGCTCGTAGAAAGCTTCGGCGGCCGCGATCGCGGGCGCATTCTGGCCGAACAGATTCGAGATCACCAGGGCCACAATCTCGTTGCGATTGGCGGCAATGAGCGCCGGGTGCGCGACGGCGGCCTGCGCGGCCTCGAAGACCGCCGCGGCAGCGGCTGCCTGGGCCGCGGTTCCTGCCGCCTGCGCCGCCGCCGTGTTCAGGTAACTGCCGTACGGACCGGCCGCGGCGGCCATGGCCGCTGCAGCCGGGCCCTGCCACGCTCCGCCCACCAGCCCGGTGGTGACGGAGCTGAATGACGAAGCCGCGGCCTGCAACTCGCCGGCCAGACCCTCCCACGCGGAAGCCGCATCCAACATCGGCCCCGGCCCGGCACCGGAATACATCAGCAGCGAATTGATCTCGGGGGGCAGCACCGCAAAACTCATAGAAGCAGTCCATTCTCAACATCTGGGCTCAACCGGCCGGCCGCCGCTCCCAATTTCGCGGCCGCCGCACACAACACCCCCCACCCGCTGCTCACGCATAACGATCGGTTGCCCGGCGGGCTGTCCACCATGCACGCGCCTCTCTTTGACAAGATCGAGCAACCACCGGCAAAAACTGAGCAGATCGGCAGCAAAAACATATCCGGCAGCCGGCGATCATGTTTCGTATTTCGCCAAATATTCATCGGCTTCGGCGAACGAGCGTTGCAGAACCGGCGGATTCGGGAACACCGGTATCAACGACCCCACACACGAAGGACCGTCATGAGCGCAAAATCCAAAGCCCTTTACCTGCCGCTGTCGATGGCCACCAGTGTCACCGGCGGCCTGCTGGCCGGCGCCCTCTTCAGCCAGGTCTGGAAACGCCTCAGCGACGATGACCAGGCGCCGCCCGACCCGAAGGATCTCAGCAACTCCACCCGCACCGCCCTGATCGGCGCCGGCCTGCAGGGGCTGATATTCGGTGTGGTCAAGGCTGCGGTCGACCGGGCGGGCGCCCGGGGCTACCAAGCCGTCACTCACGAGTCGCCCACGCCCTGACGCGGGCCGTCGGCCACGCTGGTAGAACGTGTTACAGTTTTGCCGACCGTGGCCGGGAGCCCGGGCCGACCGGGCCATGCGCTGAAGGAGACCCGGATGACGCGCGCTCGCCGAAAAGCGCAGTGGCAGAGATGAATCCCACGCGGGCAGGGATGAGCAAGGCGCGGTCGCTGACCTTGGTGACCCTTGCGTACGTGATCGCGATCGGGGTGGCAGCCGGCTGGCTGGCCTGGGGACCGCGGACCGGACATCTGTGGCTCGATTCGCTGATCGCCGACGTGCTGGCCACCCTGGTGGTGTTCGCCTTCAGCCGCCGCTATCGCAATTCCAGTTTCTACGACGCGTATTGGAGCGTCATACCGCCGCTGTTGGCGTTGTACTGGTGGAGTCAGGCCGGTGCCGGGGTCGACCAAGTGCGTTGCTGGCTGGTGATGGCGGTGATCGCGGTCTGGGCGGTGCGATTGACCGCGAACTGGGTTTACGGGTTTCCTGGCCTCCACCACGAGGACTGGCGCTACCCGATGTTCAAGGAACGCGCCGGCCGTTGGGAATTCGTCGTCGACCTGGTGGCCATCCACCTCATCCCCACGCTGCAGGTGTTCGCGGGCATGCTGCCGGTCTACGTCTGCGTGACCCGGCCCGGCGCAGACATCCGCTGGCTCACGCTGATCGCATTCGTGCTCGGACTGGCGGCGGTCGCCCTCGAACTCGCGGCCGATGTGCAGATGCACCGGTTTGTCCGGGAGGCCCGCGCCGGTACAGCGATGGACCGCGGATTGTGGAGCTGGTCGCGACACCCGAACTACTTCGGCGAGTTCGGGTTCTGGTTTTCCCTGGCCCTGTTCGGCGTCGCGGCCGCGCCGTCGGACTGGTGGTGGCTGTTCGCCGGAGCGGCGGCGATGCTGGCCATGTTCCTCGGCGCCAGCATCCCGATGATGGAGACGCGTAGTCTGCAGCGCCGCCCGGAATACCAGCGGGTCATCGACCGGGTGTCGCGCTTCGTGCCGCGACCGCCGCGGAAATCGGTGGCATGAGCCGCAAGCGGGTCGTGATCGCGGGGCTCGGCGATGTCGGCATACTGACCGCCATCCATCTGGCGCCCCATTTCGAGGTGGTGGGAATCTCGGCCAAACCCGGGCTGGTCAGCGGCCAGGAACTCGGCGTGCGGCTGGCCCGCCCCGACGACTGGGCGCGGGACTACTGGATCCCGTTCGACAGGTTCCGCAAGCTGGACCGGGTGCGGACGGTGCAGGCCGAGTTGACCGGAGTCGACCTCGCCGGGCGAACGGTTCATGGTCGCGCTGAGGACGGCACGACGGTCACCGAACCGTACGACGCGCTGGTCATCTCCACCGGTGTGAGCAATGGCTTCTGGCGTCAGCCCTGCCTGCAGTCCCCAGCGGAGATCGGTGCCGGTCTCTACGCCGCGCACGAGCAGCTCGCGACCGCCAGATCGGTGATCATCATCGGTGGCGGCGCCGCAGCGGTCAGCAGTGCCGTCAACATGGCGACCACCTGGCCCGACAAGCAGGTCGACCTGTACTTCCCCGGGGACCGCCCGCTGCGGGAGTACCACCCGCGGACCTGGAAACGGATCGCCGGCCGGTTGGCCGAGCTCGGGGTGGGCCTGCACCCCGGGCACCGGGCCGTGATCACCGACGACTTCACCGGCAGCGAGATCACCAGCGAGCCGGTGCGCTGGAGCACCGGACAGACCCCGGCAGTCGGCGATGCTGTGCTGTGGGCGATCGGGCGAGTGCGCCCCAACACCGGCTGGCTGCCGCCCGAACTGCTGGACGAGTTCGGATTCGTCCGGGTGACGCACCAGCTTCAGGTACCCGGCCATCCCGAGGTGTTCGCCGTCGGGGACGTGGCGGCGACTGATCCGCTGCGCAGCTCGGCGCGCAATCGCGGTGATGCGTTGGTAGCCCGCAATATCCGCGCCGCGTTCGCCGACCGCCCGTTGCGATCCTTCAAGGCGCCGGGACGCCGCTGGGGTTCGCTGGTCGGCGTTCAGCGCAACGGTCTGGAGGTGTTCTTCCCCACCGGCCACGCCTTCCGATTCCCGCTGTGGGCGGTCGAGCACGTGGTGATGCCGGTGATCGTGCGCTGGGGAATGTACCGCGGCGTTCGCGAGAACCGCCCGTTCGGGTGACCCACCATAACCATGGACGTCTGGGAACTCGTTGCGCGCGAACAGATTCGCGACACCTTGGCCCGGTACAACTGGTCAGGTGACGCCGGCCGGCTCGACGATCTCGCCGCCGCGTTCTGCGAAGACGGGCTGCTGGAGATACGGGGCCTGCCGCCGCTACGCGGCAGAGCCGAGATCGCCGGTTTCCTGCGCGGTGTCACCGGCAACGTCGCCGCTGCCGCCGGAGCGGACCGCAGGCCCCTGGTCCGGCACATCCTGACCAATGTGCGCTTCACCGACGTCACGGCGGACCGCGCACACGTGTCCTCGTACTTCACCGTCGTCACCCACGTCGGTCTGGATCACGTCGGTCGCTACCGCGATGTGCTGGTTCCGGCTGAGGGCACGTGGCTGATCACACAGCGGACGGTGTCGACCGACTGGGCAGCTCCGACGTCGCAGCTGGCGCACCGCTGACCATCCGCGCGGATCCCGCCGCGGCGACGAAGCCGCCCAGCGCGGCCCAGCCGTCGACGCCGGCCAGACCGTTCTTGGCCATCAGCACCAGAGCGACACCCGCAACGCAGATCAGTGCCCCGGCGACTACGGATCGGAGGGCGGACGAACTCACCGGCGCGTCCCACCAGGGCAGGCGCCGGTGCTCGAGCGGCGACAGCAGCCGGAACATCACGGCCATCACCGCGGCGAACACCACCGCCCGCAGCGCCAGCAGGCCCCAGAACCCGGGGGCGTGTACGTCATAGGCGTCCAGGCCGGCGGCGTTCAGACCGACGGCGGCGACGGCGATCGCCGGAATGTGCCACAGGTACAGGGTCATCGCTCCCCCGTTGCCCACCGCGACCGCCCGCCAGACCCGCGGGCGCTGCGCCCACCGCCGGACCGGTCCCGCGGCGGCCACGAACGCGCACGGCATCCAGGTGCAGTGCAACGCCAGCAGCAATGTCGGCGGCGAGACGTTGGACACCCGCTCCGCACCGGTCACCACCAGTGAAACCTCGTACGTTCCGGCGACGGCAAGCGCCACCTGCGCGGACAACGCGGACACAGTCGCAGCCAGTGCCGCGCGCACACCGATCAGCCGGCGGGCGTAGGCAACCCCGATCACCACCGGAATCAGCCACACGATCAGGAAGTTCGCCACCCCTGACTCTGGTGTTCCCACCACGAAACGGATGTTGTCGATCGCGGCCGCCGCAGCGAGCAGACCCAGGACCGTCATCAGCACCGCCCGCCCCGTCCGCAACCGGCTCAACGCCGGGACGAACGCCAGCACCACCAGGTAGACGCCGAGGAACCACAGCAGCGCCACGCACTCGCGCCCGAGCCCGTCGGCGGATTCGTCGCCGAGCGTCGCACGAACCACCAGCAGCGCCACCGTCCACGCCGCCAGATACCAGAACACCGGCCGGCACAGGCGCTGGGCCCGGGCGAACAGCCAGGAACCCCAGGCGTTGCCGGAGTGCCAGCCGTAGGCGCCCGCGGCGCCACCGGCCAGGAAGAACAGCGGCATCACCTGAACCAGCCAGGTCACCGGGGCGATCGCGGGGATCTCGCCGAGCAGGTTGCCGATCCGCACACCACCGGAGTCGATGGTGGCGAGCAGCAGCGCGCAGTGCCCGAACATCACCACGACCAGCGCGGCCAGTCGGGCAACGTCGACGGCGCGGTCGCGCGTGCGGCCGGATTCGAGCACAGCAGGATTGGGCACGGAGGTAGCGAGGGGCATTCGTCCAGCATGCCCAGCCGGCCGGACCGCGGGATGAGTAGTACTACGCGTCCGGGGTCACCGCCCGAAACCGGCGTCGCGCAGGGCCTGAGCCATCGCGTTGCCGGCCGGCTCGGGTGACCGCCGCCGCGAATTCGCCGAGTGCTGCGAATTTCGTTGCTGGGGTGCGCCTTTGCCTCCGGCCCGGGACCCGGGTTGCCGGTCCGGACGCTTGTCGCGCTGCGGTTGGTCGCCCAGCCGCAGGCTGAGACCGATGCGCTGACGTTCGACGTCGACCTCCATGACCTTCACCCGCACCACCTGACCGGAGCGGACCACCTCGTGCGGATCGGCGACGTAGCGTTCGGCCATCGCCGAGATGTGCACCAGGCCGTCCTGATGCACACCGACATCGACGAAGGCGCCGAACGCGGCGACGTTGGTGACCACGCCCTCGAGGACCATGCCGGGCTTGAGGTCGGCGACCTTTTCGACGCCCGCCGCGAACGTCGCGGAGGTGAAGGCCGGTCGCGGGTCGCGGCCCGGCTTCTCCAGCTCGGCGAGGATGTCCGTCACCGTGGGAACGCCGAACCTGTCATCGGCGAAGTCGGCCGGGCGCAGTTTGCGCAGCGCACGTTCGTCGCCGATGATCTCGGCGAGGGTGACACCGGAGCGGTCCAGGATCCGCCGGACCACCGGATATGCCTCCGGGTGCACACCCGACGCATCGAGTGGATCGTCGCCGCCGCGGATTCGCAGGAAGCCCGCACACTGTTCGAATGCTTTGGGCCCCAACCGGGGAACGTTCAGCAGCGCGCGCCGGTTGGCGAACGGACCGGTGTTGTCCCGGTGGGCGACGATGGCCTCCGCCAGCGATTCGGAGATTCCGGACACCCGTGCCAGCAGAGGCACCGACGCGGTGTTCAGATCCACGCCGACGGCGTTCACGGCGTCCTCGACCACCGCATCCAGGCTGCGGGCGAGGATCCCCGGGGTCACGTCGTGCTGGTACTGCCCGACGCCGATGGATTTCGGTTCGATCTTCACCAGCTCGGCGAGGGGATCCTGCAGGCGCCGGGCGATCGACACCGCGCCGCGCAGGGTCACGTCGAGGTCGGGCAGCTCGTGCGCGGCGTAGGCCGACGCGGAATACACCGATGCGCCGGCCTCGCTCACCATTGCTTTGACCGGGACCTGCACCGACCCGCCGCCGGCGGCCCGGATGTCGGCGATCAGTTCGCTTGCCAGCGCGTCGGTTTCGCGCGAGGCCGTGCCGTTGCCGACCGCGATCAACTCGACCCCGTGGCGGGCCACCAGCGCGGCGAGAGCGGCCTTGGCGGCATCCCATTGCCGTTGCGGCTGGTGCGGATAAATCGCGCAGGTGTCGAGCACCTTGCCGGTGCCGTCGACCACCGCCACTTTGACGCCGGTGCGGAAACCGGGATCCAGGCCCAGCGTGGTGCGGGCCCCCGCAGGGGCGGCGAGCAGCAGATCCTTGAGATTCCTGGCGAACACCGCAACCGCCTCCTCTTCGGCTCTCTGGCGCAACCGCATGCGCGCATCGACCGTGGCGGAGAACATCAATCTGGCCCGCCAGGCCAGGCTGACGGTCGTGGCCAGCCACCGATGGGCCGGCTGAGCCGCACCCGACAGGTCGATGTCGAGGGTGCGCGCGATCATCGCCTCGTACAGGTCGTCGGGCCCGCCGTCGAAGGCGAACGCCAACGCCTTCTCCTTCTCACCGCGCAATACCGCCAACACCCGGTGCGACGGCATGTTCTCCAGCGGCTCGGAGAAGTCGAAGTAGTCCCGGAACTTTTGCGCCTCAGCACTTTTCGCTGTCTCTTCGGACCATGGTGTGGTACGCAGCGCCGCCCGTGCCCAGAATGTCTCCCGAATCGCGCCGACGAGTTCGGCATCCTCGGCCGCCCGTTCGATGAGGATGTGCCGGGCGCCCTCCAGCGCGGCCGCGGCGTCTGTGACATCCGGAAAGTCATCTCCGGTGAAGTCCGCCGCGGCGGCTTCGGGGACCAGCGCCGGGTCGCCGATTAGCCGGTCGGCCAGCGGCTCCAGACCCGCCTCGCGGGCAGCCTGCGCCTTGGTCCGGCGCTTGGGCTTGTACGGCAGGTAGATGTCTTCGACCCGGGCCTTGGTGTCGGCGGACAGCAGCGCCGCCTTCAGCTCGTCGGTCAGCTTGCCCTGTTCGGCGATCGACGCGAGTACGGCGGCGCGGCGTTCGTCGAGTTCCCGCAGATAACGAAGGCGTTCCTCGAGGGTCCGCAGCTGCCCGTCGTCCAGGCTGCCGGTGACCTCTTTGCGGTAACGCGCGATGAAGGGCACGGTGGCGCCCTCGTCGAGCAGCCTGACCGCGGCCGTCACCTGCGCCAGTTCTACCGCCAGTTCCTCAGCGAGACGGGCGTTTACGGATTTGATGGGGGCTGTCGCAGTCACGCGGAGGACCCTACCGAACGCCGCCGACAGCGCGCGTCAACCGGGTCCGGCGCGCCCCCGTACGGTCCGGTCCAGAATGCCGAGCGTTGCCCGCAGCGCGCCTTCGGAGATGACGGGAAAGATGCCGGCATCGCGCCAATGCTGGTCGATCTGCGACCAGTCGTAGAACGACGTGACCACCGTCGCCGCACCGTCCTCGGCGGGCTCGAGCCGATAGCCGTAGACGTGGCCGATCTGAGGCCGGATCTGCCCCAGGATGGTCCAGGCGATCAGCCGGTCCGGCTCGTATTCGGTGATCTCGACGGTGACGTCGTATTTGCCGAGTTGCGGGAAATCGTTCAGCGACTCGCGGTCCATGTGCACCACGAACGTGTCGCCGACCGCCGCCACCGGGTCCCCTTCGGCGTCCTGCAGCATGCCCGACGAGTCGATGGCGACGTGCCCGCGCGGATCGCAGAGCAGCCCGAAGACCTCGGCCGCGGGAGCCGCGACGGTGCGTTGGACCTCGATGCGGTCGGTCATCAGCTCATCCGATCAGTTTCGTCAGCCAGTTCGGGTTCTGCAGGTCCACTCCGCTGCTGCCGTCCCAGACGAACGGGGTGCCGTTGGCGTTGAAGCCGGCCAACGAGGCGCTGGCATTGTTGGCCTTGGTTTGGGCGGTGCCGAGGTCGGCGCCCGACTTGATGCAGTTGGTCGCCGTGCTGTTGGCCCCGACCGTCTGCGCCAGATGTGCCAGTTCAGCGTCGGTGCGGTCAGACGCGGCGTTCTCCTGCGGCTGGAAATCGCTGCCGAACAGGGCGGCGTAGAAGCCGGTGTAGACCTTCGGGTCATTCTGCGCCGCAACGCAATACGAGGCCGCGACGGCGCGGGTCGAGTAGTTCTTGGTGTGTGACTGTTCGTCGAGGAAGTTCAGCAGGTGGTAGCGCACCGCGAGCTTCTTGTTGTTCACCGCGGTGTCGATGTCGCTGGCGTAGGACCTGATGAACGCACCGCACGGCGGGCAGATGGGTTCGTTGAAAACGTCGATGGTCGCGACGGCCGCGGAACTGCCGATGAAAACACCGTCATTGAGCACATTGATCTGCACCGCGTCCTCCGCCGGCGGCGGCGTGGACGATTTACTCGGCGGGCCTGGGTGGTTCGGCTTCGCGAAACCGATGATCAGCCCACCGGCGATCGCCACGATCACGGCGATCGCGAGCCCCGCCCATACGTAGGGCTTGCGCAGCAGCCCGGTCTGACGCGGCGGCGGTTGGCCCCACGGGGGCGCGCCGGTGGGGCCGGCGGGCGCACCTCCCCAGCCGTGCGTAGCAGCCCACGGGTTTGGCGCCGGGCCGCCCTGGGCGGCCGGCTGTGTTCCGGGTGCGGGCCAGGAGGGGCCCTGCGCCATCGCTGGGGGCGGCGTGGCCGGAAATGTGCCGGGCGTCTGGCCGGCGAGCGGGGTCGGCAGCTGCCCGACCTGACTGCGTTCCAGAATGTCGGCGGCGCGGTCCTGGTCGGGCGAGGCCAGCGCCGCGTACGCCGCCGCCGACAGGTCGCCGCAGGTGGGATAGCGATCGGCTGGATCCTTGGCCATCCCCCGGGCGATCACCTGGTCGAAAGCCGCCGGGATACCCGGACGCGCCACGCTGGGCCGCGGAACCGGCTTGTTGAGATGCGAGCCCATCACGCTGAGCTGGTCGCCTCGGTACGGGGGCGATCCGGCCAGGCACTCGTAGAGCACGCAGGCCAAGGCATAGATGTCGGCGCGGTAGGTCACCTCGCCCTCGCCGAAGCGCTCCGGCGCCATGTAGTACAGGGTTCCCACCGTGCTGCCCATTTGGGTGAGCTTCTCGTCGGAACCCGCGCTGGCAATGCCGAAATCGACGAGATAGGCGAAGTCGTCGGCGCTGACCAGAATGTTCTCCGGCTTGACGTCGCGATGCGTCACCCCGGCAGCATGGGCGGCGTCCAGGGCAGCGCCGATCTGGCGGATGATCGCCACGGCGCGGGGTGGGGTGAGAGGTCCGTAGCGCTTCAGGATCGCCGCGAGGTCTTTGCCGTCGATCAGGCGCATGTCCACATACAGCTGGCCGTCGATCTCGCCGTAGTCGTGGATCGGCACGACGTGCGGTTCCTGCAAGCGTCCGGCGGTGCGGGCCTCACGTTGCATCCGGGTGCGGAAAACGGGGTCCTGGGACAGCGACTGCGACATCAGCTTCAGGGCTACGACACGCTCGCGCACGGTGTCCTCGGCCTCGTAGACGTCGCCCATGCCGCCGCGCCCCACCAGGCGCCGCAACCGGTACGGCCCGAACTGCGTCCCCACCCGCGAACCCTCGGACGTGTCACCCATCGCCGACTTCTCACCCGCCTTTCGCGCGCAGCTATCCGTACCGGGGCGCCTTCGCGCCTAAGGCTAATGGTTCACGCAACCGCGAGGCGCGCTTTGCGGACGAGCCCGCCGCCAGTCACCTAAGCAGTTGATGTGAAACCTGGAAAGGGCACCCTAAGTTTGATTAGGTTAGGCAGTGCTAACTTCTGACAGGCGGTTCGGGTGACGAGAAGGAACAGGTACTGATGACCGTATGGATGGCGGCGCCACCGGAAGTGCACGCGAGCCTGCTGAGCGAGGGCCCGGGAGCCGGCACCCTCATGGCCGCCGCTTCCGGGTGGCGCGCCCTCAGCGAGGAGTTCGCCACGGTGGCAGCGGAGTTGACGTCAATACTCGCCGCGGTGCAGGGCGCAGCATGGGACGGCCCGACGGCCGGCCGCTACGCAGCGGCACACGTGCCGTACCTGGACTGGTTGACGCAGGCCAGCATCAAGACCGCCGGCGCCGCCGCGCAGCACGAGGTGGCTGCCGCCGCTTACATTGCCGCGCTGGCGGCCATGCCGACCCTGGCTGAACTGGCCGCCAACCATGCCGTGCACGGCGTACTGGTCGCGACCAACTTCTTCGGGCTCAACACCATTCCGATCGCAGCGAACGAAGCGGACTACGTCCGCATGTGGATTCAAGCAGCCACGACAATGACTGTCTACCAAGCACTTTCCTCGTCCGCCGTCACCGCGGTACCCGGAACGGACGCCGCGCCGCAGATCGGTACCGCCGAACCGGCCAAGTTCGCGCCCACCGATCCCATCGAAGAAGCACTCGCCTGGTCCGAGCATTTCTCGAGCATGTACCGGGTGCTGAAGTCACTCGTCACCAATCCGTTCGGCACCACCGTGCAGCTCATCACCGACTTCGCCACCAATCCGGCGGCCGCCGTGACCACCTGGCTGCCCCTGATCTACGTATTCGCCTATGCCGCAACGTTCGCGCTGCTGGGTTCACCCATCTACACGGTTATCTCGGCACCCGGATTTGCCGCGATCCCACTGGCCCTCGGCCTGTCCGCGCTGTGCGCCCTCCCCGAGATCGGGGCCGCCGCCGGCGCCGACATACCGGCGGCTGCCGCCGAACGCGTCCTGCCAGTCGCCGGCATCACGGTGAGCGCGACCGCGGGTGCGGCCCCGGCGCCCGGCCCGGCCCCGGGCCCGTCGGCGCCCGCTGCGCAGGCGGTGGCCGGTGCACCCTCGGTCGCGCCCGCCCAGGGATTCGGCTACCTCATCGGCCCGGGTCCCGGCCCCGGCCCGACACTCGGCCCTGCCCTGCGCACCAAAGTGGTCGCGAGCGCACCCGCGTCCCAGGTCACCGCGAATTCCGCGACCGCCGCCGCCGCAACCGCCCGGTCCCGCCGGCGCCGCCGCGACGAACTGCAGAGCCGCGGTTACCGCGATGAATATCTGACTCTGGACGGCGACTCAGTACCGCCAGCGGTCAGTCAATCCGGCGCAGGCGCCGAAACACTCGGATTCACCGGTACCGCAACGATATCCGGAATCGGCAGTGCCGCCGGCGCGGCCACACTGCCGGGAAGCTCTTTCACCGAGGCACCGACACTTCCGATGATGCCCGCCACCTGGGATCAGAGTCGCCGGGCGTGAGGGCCGGGAATCACCAGGTCCGCTGTTGCGGCCGGCCCTCACGCCCGACGACGGTCTATCAGAGGATGTAAAGCATCTCCTGGTAAGTGGGCAACGGCCAAAGATCATCCGCGACAACGCCTTCCAGAGCGTCGACCGCAGCGCGTACCGCCTCCATCGCCGGCAGCAGCTCCTTCTGGGCGTGCGTCGCCTCGTCCAGCGCGGAGCTCGCCGAGTGGTCGGACAGCGCGGCCTTCAAGGTCGCCAGTGCTGCCGTCAGGTCGGCGAGCGGAGCCGAAACCGCTTCCAGTGCAGCGATGCTCGGTTCGACACCGGCGGCTTTCAGGGTGGCGACGTTCTGGGCGAGCTCGGTCTGATAGCGCACGGCTGCCGGCAGAATGACCGTGGTGCCCATTTCCAGCGCCAGCTTCGCCTCCACCGCGATGGTCAGCGCGTACTGCTCGAGACGCACCTCGTAGCGGCTGTGTAGCTCCCGCTCGTTGAAGACGCCGTACTTCTCGAAGACCGCCACCGCTTCCGGCTTGATCAGCTCCGGGATGGCATCCAATGTTGTCTTGAGGTTCGGCAGTCCACGCTCGGCCGCCTCGATCTGCCAGTTCTCGGAATACCCGTCGCCGTTGAACACCACGGCGCCGTGCTCGGTGATGACGTCGGTGAGCAGCTTCTGCACCGCGCCGTCGAAATCCTCACCGGCTTCGACAGCCTGCTCGAGAATCGTCGCCATGTAGTCGAAAGAGTCGGCCATGATCGTGTTCAGGATGATCATCGGCACCGCGACCGTCTGGCCGGAGCCCGGTGCCCGGAACTCGAATCGGTTGCCGGTGAACGCGAACGGGCTGGTGCGGTTGCGGTCGCCGGCATCAGTTGGCAACGGGGGCAGCGTGTCGACACCGATGATCATGGTGCCCTTGCCCTTTGACGACGTCGCCGCGCCCTTGGCGATCTGCTCGAACACGTCGGCGAGTTGCTCTCCGAGGAAGATGGAGATGATCGCGGGCGGAGCTTCGTTGGCACCCAGCCGGTGGTCGTTGGTGGCGGAGGCGACCGACACCCGCAGCAACCCGGCGAACTTGTGCACGGCCCGGATGACCGCCGCGCAGAACACCAGGAACTGGGCGTTCTCGTGCGGGGTGTCGCCCGGCACCAACAGGGACCCGAGCTCGGAGTTGCCCACCGAGAAGTTGACGTGCTTGCCCGAGCCGTTCACGCCCGCGAACGGCTTCTCGTGGAAGAGGCACTCCATGCCGTGCTTCTTGGCGATCGTCTTGAAGATCGTCATCAGCAGCTGCTGGTGGTCGGAGGCGATGTTGGCCCGCTCGAACATCGGCGCCACCTCGAACTGGCCGGGGGCCACCTCGTTGTGCCGGGTCTTGGCCGGGATACCGAGTTTGAACAGCTCCCGCTCGGTGTCCATCATGAAGCCCAGCACGCGCTCGGGCACCGCGCCGAAGTAGTGGTCGTCGAACTCCTGGCCCTTGGGCGGCTTGGCGCCGAACACCGTGCGCCCGGCGTTGATCAGGTCGGGTCGCGCCAGGAAGAAGTGCCGGTCGACCAGGAAGTACTCCTGCTCGGGCCCGCAGAACGAGACGACCTTGTTGAGGTCCTGGTGCCCGAACAGTTTGAGGATGCGTTCGGCGTGAATCCCCATGGCCTGCTGGCTGCGCAGCAGCGGGGTCTTGTAGTCCAGGGCCTCACCGGTCATCGAGACGAAAACCGTGGGGATGCACAGCGTGTTGCCGTTCGGGTTTTCCAGGATGTAGGCCGGGCTGGTGACGTCCCAACCGGTGTACCCACGCGCCTCGAACGTGCTGCGCAATCCGCCGGAGGGGAAGCTGGAGGCGTCCGGCTCGCCCTGGATCAGCGTTTTGCCGGCGAATTCGGCCAGGGTCGCTCCGTCGGAGACAGGCTCGAGGAAGCTGTCGTGCTTCTCGGCGGTCAGCCCGGTCATCGGGTAGAAGACGTGCGCGTAGTGGGTGGCGCCCTTCTCCAGTGCCCAGTCCTTCATCGCCACCGCGACCGTGTCGGCCACGGCGGGGTCGAGCGGGGCGCCCTTCTCGATGGTGGCGACGATCGACTTGAAGACCGTCTTCGGCAGTCGCGCCTGCATCTCGGCCTTGGTGAAGACGTTGGAGCCGAAAATCTCGCCCGGCGCCTCGCCTGGTACAAAACTGATCGCCGGGGGTACATATGCCTCGACATTGTTGATCGCCTGCAGGCGGACCGCATTTCCGCTCAATTGAGTTCCTATCCGGCTATAAGGGGGGTCCGTGGCTCATCGCTTGACGGACGCTAGACCGCCTCACCGTAGGTAGGTTCGATGCCAATCTTGTTACGCCGGCGTCAACGGTGGCGCAGCATTGGTTGCAAACGTGAGACGCGACGTAGCGAGGGGGCTTGACGTGCAGCAGCTGAGTTGGAGCGACGACATGATGCTGCGAGCCGAAGGCCCGGCGACGCCGTTGCAGATCCAGATGCTGCTCATCTACGACCCGTCCACCGCCCCGAGTGGCAAGGTCACGTTCAAGGGCATCTTGGAGGAGCTGGACGCGAGGCTGCACCTGGCCGATGTGTTCCGCCGGCGGCTGACCGAGCTGCCGGGCGGACTGCACATGCCGTACTGGGTGGAGGACCCCAACTTCGACCTGGAATATCACGTGCGCCACATCGGGCTGCCGCAACCCGGCGACTGGCGGCAGCTGTGCATCCAGGTCGCGCGGCTGCACGCCCGGCAGATCGACCTGCGTCGCCCGCCGTGGGAGATCACCGTCATCGAGGGGCTCAACGCCGTGCCCGGCGTCCCCAGAGGCTCGTTCGCGATGGCGCTGAAGCTGCACCACTGCGCGGTCGACGGGATGGCGAGCGTCCAGATGATCGCGGCGCTGCACGACCTCGCCGCCGACAGCCCGCGCCCGCCCGGCCCGGACCGGCCCTGGCGGCCGGCCCCGCTGCCCTCGACGTCGGAGCTATTGTCCCGCACTGCGGTCAACGCCGCGATGTACCCGCTGAAGGCCGGCAGAGTCGTGCTGTCGAGTGCTCCGCAACTGGCCCGCGGACTGGCCGCGTTGCCCGGCAAGCTGGTCGGTGGCCTGGTGAGCAGCGTCGCCGACGGGAACCGGCCCACCTTTCCCCCGAGGACGCGATTCAACCAGACCGTGTCGCCGCACCGTGTATTCGAAGCGCGGTTCCATGACCTCGCCGACTTCAAGAAAATCAAGGCGCGGGTGCCGGGCGCCACGGTCAACGACGTGGCGCTCGCCTATGTCGGTGGTGCGCTGCGCGAATACCTGGACGGGCACGGCGAGCTTCCTGAGGAGTCGCTCGTCGCGGCGTGCCCGATATCGCTGCGCGAGGCCGGCGACACGAGCGGCAAAGGGAACATGCTCGCCGGCCGCCTGCAACCGCTGGCGACCGATATCGCCGACCCACTGGAACGTCTGACCGCCATCGCGCAGTCGACCGCGCAAAGCCGCTCCGAAGCCGAGCAGACGACCAGGACGCAGATGCTGGAGCTGGTGGCGACCCTGCCGACCGCGCTGCTCGGGGTCACCGCCAAGGCCGCCAGTGTGCTGCCCTTCTCCGGGCCGGCCGTCGCCAACACGACCGTGACCAACGTGCCGGGCCCCACCGCTCCGATCTACTTCCGCGGCGCCCGGCTGCTGCGCGCCGCCGGTCTCGGGCCGCTGATCGGCGGTCTGAACCTCTGCCATGTCGTGGCGAGCTACAACGGAACGCTGTCCATCAGCGCCACCGCCGACCGCGACGCGCTGCCCGACCCGGCCCGTTACGCACAGTGCATGGACAACGCGTTCGGGGACCTGCTTGCCGCAGCGGGTTGAGTCCTGGATCTGAGTCGACCGACAGATAGCGTGACCGGGTGACCACCGGCAACCGGCCTTCCGAGCATCTGCGACGCAGTTTGGGTGTCGGCGACGCGGTGGTCATCGGCCTGAGCTCCATGATCGGCGCCGGCATCTTTGCGGCGCTGGCGCCCGCGGCGCGGGCGGCCGGGGCCGGGCTGTTGATCGGCCTGGCGGCCGCGGGTGTGCTGGCGTACTGCAATGCCTCGTCGTCCGCACGGCTGGCCGCGCTGTATCCCGCGTCCGGAGGCACTTACGTCTACGGCCGCGAGCGGTTGGGCGAATTCTGGGGATACCTCGCCGGCTGGGGATTCGTCGTCGGAAAGACCGCCTCCTGCGCGGCGATGGCCCTGACCGTCGGAACCTACGCCTGGCCGGCCCACGCGCATGCCGTCGCAGTGATCTCAGTGCTGGTCCTCACCGTCGTCAACTATCTCGGCGTCCAGAAGTCGACGTGGCTCGCGCGCGGCATCGTCGCGACGGTGTTGCTGGTGCTGGCAGCCGTGGTAGTAGCGGTATTCGGCTCCGGTGCGCCGGAGCTCGTCGCGAATCTCAGTACGCTGCATGGTGTTTCGCCAGGCGGTGTGTTGCAGTCGGCGGGTCTGCTGTTCTTCGCGTTCGCCGGCTACGCCCGCATCGCCACGCTGGGCGAGGAGGTCCGTGAGCCGGCCCGCACGATTCCGCGGGCGATTCTGATCGCGCTGGCCGCCACGCTGGCCGTGTACGCCGCTGTCGCGGTTGCCGTGCTGGGGGTGCTCGGACCCCGGCGGGTCGCCTCGACCGCCACTCCCCTGGTGGACGCGGTGCGCGTCGCGGGCGCCGGTTGGCTGGTGCCGGTCGTCGCTGTCGGTGCGGTACTCGCGGCGCTGGGTTCCCTGCTGTCACTGATGCTGGGCGTGTCACGGACCGCTTTGGCAATGGCGCGCGACCGTCACCTGCCGCATCAGCTCGACGCGGTGCATCCGCGTTTCGCCGTGCCGCATCGCGCCGAGATCGCGGTCGGGGTGGTGGCCGCCGCGCTGGCGGCTGCGGTCGACCTGCGGGGCGCAATCGGATTCTCGTCGTTCGCGGTGCTGGTGTACTACGCGATCGCCAACGCCTCCGCCCTGACGCTGCGGCGTGCGGAAGGTTCGCTGCCCAAGGTCATTCCGGTGGTCGGCGTGCTGGGCTGTGTGGTGGTGGCGTTCGCGCTGCCCGTGTCCTCGGTGATCGCGGGTGCGGTGTTCCTCGGTGTCGGGGCGACGGTGTTCTGGGTGCGGCGCCTGCTGCGATGAGGTTGGTGAGCCTGCACTTGCTGGCGGGACTCGCGCTGGTGCGGTTGGCTTTACCCCGTGGTTGACGATCAGCAGAGCCGACAATGGCATCATCCGTCCGAGCCCCACCGCGAGGGCGCGTCCGGCAGGTTGAACTGGCTGCGGGCCGCCGTCCTGGGCGCCAACGACGGGGTGGTCTCCGTCGCCGGCATTGTGGTGGGCGTCGCCGGGGCGACCGCCGCCCGTGGCCCCATCTTCACCGCCGGGTTGGCCGGCCTGGTGGCCGGCGCGGTGTCGATGGCGTTGGGCGAGTACGTCTCGGTATCCAGTCAGCGCGACAGCGAACGAGCGTTGCTCCACAAGGAACGTCACGAACTGCGCGACACTCCCGAAGCGGAACTGGCCGAACTTACCGCCATCTACCAGGCCAAGGGCCTGTCGCCCGCGACCGCTGCGACGGTGGCGAAGGAACTGACGGCCCATGACGCGTTCGCCGCGCACGCCGAGGCCGAATTGCAGATCAATCCCGAAGAACTGACCAATCCGTGGCATGCCGCGGCGGCGTCGGCCGGCTCGTTCATCGCCGGAGCTCTGCTCCCGCTGGTGGCGATACTGCTGCCCCCCGCGGCCTGGCGGGTGCCCGTGACGTTCGTCTCGGTGCTGATAGCCCTGGCTTTGGCGGGCGCGATGAGCGCACGGATCGGCGGTAGCAGCGCGCGGCGCGCCGTGTTGCGCGTCACCATCGGCGGCGCCGCCGGACTGGCTTTCACCTACGGGATCGGTCACCTCTTCGGCACTGCGGTGACCTGACGCGTACTGCTTTGGTCACCGCCAGGAGAGGACCTTTGGCAGGCGCGACGGCCGGTCCTGGTTCCCTAGGCTGTGGACATGACGCATGACAGCCAGGACCACGTTGGCGCCACCATCCTGTCCGCACACGAATGCTGGCATCTGCTGGCGAGTACGACGTTGGGCCGCCTGGTGACGGCCGTCGACGGGCGCCCCGAGATCTTCCCGGTGAACTACGTCGTGCAACGCAAGACCATCCTGTTCCGGACCGCCGGAGGCACCAAGCTGGTCAGCACCGCGATCAACAACAACGTGGTGTTCGAGGTGGACGACCACAACGTCGCCGAAGGCTGGAGCGTGATCGTCAAGGGCACCGCCCGCTCGGTGCGCAGCGACGAAGACATCGCCGAGGCCGAGCGGGCCCACCTGCTGCCGTGGACGGACTCGGAGAAATCGCACTATGTCCGGGTGCTCCCGGAGTCGGTGACCGGCAGGCGATTCCACTTCAGCCCGCGCGCCCACGGACACATTGCGGCGACCTCCGAAACCCGCTGACTCGCTCGCCTGTCAGTCGCCGGTCCGGGTGAACGTCACCTGCACGTCGGTGCTCGGGCAGTTGCCCGTCAGTTCCTCGTGTCCATTTCCGCTCAGCGTCGTGATCGGGTCTTGCAGCGGCTGCGGAAGGGCATAGGGCACAACGATTCTCACGTGCGTCGGGCCGCCCCTGCCGCAGGTGGCGTCGAACTCCCGGTCATAGTTCCAGGTTCCGTCCGCGTACTGCAGCACCATCGCGGTGGCCGGTGCGGTGTGGAACAGGCTCACGCACCGCGCTCCGGTGCGGAGGCAATCGGTTCGGACCATGTAGTCGCCCTGATCCTTGAAACCGTTCGGCTGCACGGACAGTTGGTGGTAGTGGCCGTGCAGCGCCGCCGCCGGCGACGTCACGCGCGGCGGGAGGGCAGCCGGATCGGGCAGGCTGTTGATGTTGGCGTCGCCGGTGCGGGTGAAGGTCACGCTCCGTTTGTTGGCGCACCCCTTGGCCATCGTCTGGGTGGCTTCCCCGGCGAGGGTGCCATCCGGCCGCGGCTGCAGGGTAAACGTCTCCCATTCCTCCCCTTCGACGTTGCCGCAGGTGGTCGACCCGATGGTGACCGCTATCCAGGTCCCGTTGACCTGGTCCAAGACGATCTCCGGTGCATACATGGTCTCACCGCCCTGTCGCGACGCAGTTGCCACGCATCCGGCGGACCCGCACACCGAACGCACCGCCCACGTTTCGGTGGTCGGTGTCATCGGCTTCGGAGCCGCCTGTCCGTCAACGCCGGTCACCACGCCGTATTCCACCTGATAGGAGCCGGTGAACGGGCCGGTGTTGGGCGCGGGAGTGGTGGTGGTCGGCGACTCGGCGGCCGGAGTCTTGGCGGCCGTGCTCGAGCGGTAGTGGGAGATCAGCTTCTCTCCCGCGACGATGCCTCCGGCGATCAGCAGTGCGATGCAGGCCAGCGCGGCGGCGACAACCCTGGTGCGCTTGCCACGGCTGGGCGTGACGCGCGGCAGCGCGGGCAGGGTGGCGCTCATCGAGGGATACGTCGGGTACTGCAGGACCGGGCCGCCCGGAATCTCTTCGGCGTAGGCGAAACCCGGGGCCGCGTACCTGGCCAGTTGTTCGGCGAACTCCTGGCAACGGCCGAAGCGGCGGCTCGGGTCCTTGGCCATCGCGGTGGCGAAAACCCAGTCCAGCCCGGCCAGTTCGGGGCGCACAGCGCCGATCGAGGGAGGCGGAGCGCCCACATGGCGGCTGATCACCACGGCCGAATTGGAGTCCTCGAACGGCGGCGCACCGGTCAGCAGATGAAATGCCGTGCACGCCAACGCATACTGATCGACACGCCCGTCGATCGGATCACCGCGAAGCTGCTCGGGTGCGGAGTAGTTCACGGTGCCTACCGTCATGTTGGTCGCTGTCAGCCCGACCCCGTCGTCGATGCGCCGCGCGATACCGAAGTCGGCCAGGAAGATACCCCGCGGTTGCTCGCCGTCCAGCAGAATATTGGCCGGTTTGACATCGCGGTGCAGCAACCCACGGTGATGCGCGTAGTCCAGTGCCGAGGCCACCGCGTTGATGATCGGCACCACCTCATCCAACGGCATTCCGCCGGAGAACTTTTCGCGTAGCAATCGAGATGCGTCCGTACCCGCCACGTAGTCCATGGAGAGCCAGAACTGGCTACCCTGCTCACCGCGGTCGTGCACCTGGACGATATTCGGGTGCGAAAGGTCGGCAGCCAACTCGGCTTCCCGCTCGAACCGGGCTCGGTACACCGGATCGGCACTCCACTGCGCCGGCAAGACTTTCAGCGCATTCTCGCGGGGCAGCCGCGGGTGCTCCGCCAGGTACACCGTGCCCATGCCGCCGGCGCCGAGCACGCGAATGATCCGGAATCCGGCGAATAGGTCGCCGGATTTCAACGTCAGCGGGTGAGTGGTGTCCACGATGTCGTTCCTTCTGCGTTGCGGTTCATCCCTGCCGGGGCCGCCCGATGGGCCGGCACACATAATCTGCCGCGCAACGCTTGCCGCATCTTGTCGCAATTCTTGCGAAATTCTTGCGGCGCAGCCGCCACTAAGAAACCCTGCGGCGCAGCCGCCTTAAAGACCCGGCGCCTCGCTCAGTCCGAACCGCTCGTGCAGGCGGGTCAGCGCTTTGGGCGCCCACCAGTTGAATCGGCCGAGCACGTGCATGAACGCCGGCACCAGCACCATGCGAACCAGTGTGGCGTCGCACAGCACCGCCACCGTCAAGCCGAATCCGAACAGTCGCATGAACGACACTTGGGCGGCCATCAGCGCCGAGAACGAGATCGCCATGATCAGCGCCGCTGCGGTGATCACCCGGGCCGTGTGCGCCAGCCCCAAGGCGACGCTCTCGTCGTTTGCACCCGGGCCCTTTTCGGACGCCACCCAGTACTCGCGGATGCGGGAGATCAGAAACACCTCGTAGTCCATCGACAAGCCGAATGCTATGCAGAACAACAGGACCGGCAGCTCGACTCCCAGGGTGCCGGTGGCTGCCGTGCCGAGGCCACCGAGATGCCCCTCCTGAAAGACCCACACCAGCGCGCCGAATGCGGCGGTCAGCGACAGGGTGTTCATCAGCAGGGCTTTGACGGGCAGCACCGCGCTGCCGGTCAGCAGGAATACCAGGGTCAGGGTGATGACGGCGATGAGCGTCAGCACCACGGGCAGCCGGGAGGCGATCGCGTGCACACTGTCTCGATTGCTCTGTGCCACACCAGTAAGCCACGCCGGTCGGCCCCTCGGCGCCACCACGGCATGCAGCCGGTCCAGCTGCGTGGTGGAGGCGCTGGTGTAAAGGGGTGCGGTGGTCCCGACAGTGAGGAATGCGCTGCCGTCCCTGAGTCCGTAGGCCGCCGAGGGTGGGCCGAACCGCCGGCCGTCGACGAACGTGCCGCCAAGCCACGACACCCACTTCACCTCGGGCACCCGCGAGAGCTCGGCAGCGTACGAATCCATTTCGGCCGCAGACAGATTGGCGACGTCCGGCAACACGACGGTGACGTCGGGCACACCCCGGTCCGGGAAGTCGCTGCGCAGCAGGTCGCCCACCTGGCGCGCCGAGGCCGAGGGGGGCAGGATCCGGTCGTCCGCGAAGCCCCAGCGCGCGCGGTGAAACGGTGAGCCCAGCAACAGCAGCAGGGCGATGACCGCCAATCCGAGGGGCAGCGCGTGGCGCATCACCATTTTGGACCAGTCGTACCAGGTCCGCCGCTGCCGTGACCCGCTTCGGCCGGCTGTCCCCCAGAAGATCCGGCGCAGCATCGGGCGGACATCCCAGGAATCCAGCCGGCGATCAAGCAGCACAATGGCCGCCGGTGTCACGGTGATCGCTGCCGCTGCGGCGAAGGCCACCACCGCTGTTCCGGCGTAGGCGAAGGATTTCAGGAAGTAGGGCGGGAAGAGCACCATTGTCGACATGGACAATGCCACCGTCATCGCCGAGAACAACACGGTGCGTCCGGCGGTGGCCATCGTGCGGCGCAGCGCGGCCTCCCGGGTCCCGCCGTCGGCCAGTTCGTCCCGGAATCGGCTGAGGATCAGCAGGGTGTAGTCGACGGCCAGCGCCATGCCCATCGCGACCGAAAGGTTCAGCGCGAAAATCGAGACGTCGGTGAACAGTGCGATGGCACGCAGGCTGGCGAGTGATCCCAGGATCGCGAACACGCCGACGGCGACCGGCAGCGCCGCCGCGACCAGCCCGCCGAAGACCCAGACCAGCACCAGGAAGCTCAGTGGCAGCGCCACCGATTCCATCAGGAACAGATCTTGCTGAGTCTGCGCGTTCACCTGCCAGGCGACGGCGGCGTCACCGCCGGCCCGCACGGTCACCCCGTCGCGGTCGTGCACAAGTTCGTCGGACAGCCGCATCGCGTTCTGCTGGGCCTTGCCCTCACCGCCGCCGATGGCAGCCACGATCAGCCCGGTCTTACCGTCTTTGCCGAAGAACGCCGGGGCCGCTTCGGGCGGCGCGGTCCACCCTGATTGCACCTCGCGCACGTCCGGCGAACTCTTCAGCCGCCGAACAAGATCGGTGCCGAGCGCTTTGGCCTGTGGTCCGTTGGCGCCGCCCGGTGAGGTTAGGGCGATCACCAGCGTCGTGTCACCCTGGCCGAACTTCTGTGACAGCAAAGCGCCGGCCCTGGATGATTCGGAACCGGGATCGGTTCCGCCACCACCCGAGAGGTGCTTGATCACCGGGACGCCGAAGATGGCGGCGCCGACGACGATCAGCAGCGCCGCCGCGATGACCCGCCTCGGAAAGGCGATGGCGAGGTGGCTTATCCGGTCCAGCACGGCGATCCCTCCCCTAGTGCCGCACGAGTTCGTGTTCGACCAGTTCGCGGTAGACGGGCGTGCACATCAGTTCGGCATGTGTTCCGGTGGCCTGGATGCGGCCCTGTTGCAGAACGAGGATCTGCCCGGCGTTGGTGACGGTGGAAAGGCGGTGGGCCACCACGAGAATGCTGCGCCGGCCGCGCGCATGCAGCAGATTGGCCATGATGTCGTATTCATTGGCGCGGTCGAGATGCGAGGTCGGTTCGTCCATCAGGATGAGCTCAGACCGCGACAGTAATGCCCTGGCCAGGGCCAGTCGCTGACGTTGCCCGCCGGACAGGCTGCGGCCGCGTTCCAGCACCGAGGTGTCGAGTTGTTCTGGCAGACGGGCGATTTCGTCGGCGATGCTCGCCTGCCGCAGCACCCGCCACAGGTCTTCGTCGGTGGCCCCGGGGTCGGCGATGAGCAGGTTGTCGCGAATGGTGCCGTGCAGAACCGGCGCATCCTGCTCCAGGAGACCGAGCCGGCCGCGCAGGTCGCGCAGCGGCATGGTGCGGATGTCCTCGCCTTCCCACCGGACCGTCCCGGCGTCCGGGTCGTGAAAGCGGCACAGCAGCGCAAGGATCGTCGATTTTCCGGCGCCGGAAGGACCGACCAGCGCGGTGATCTCATCTCGTCGCAGGGTGAAGGAAACATCGTCGAGCACGCTTGCGCCCGAGCCGTAGGAGAACGAGACGTGGTCGAATTCGACCAGCGGAGCCGCGGCGCGATCCGGCCGCGTTGTGGCAGCGGCACTCTCGGACGGTGCCGGCGGGTCGCCTTCGGGCAGATCGCGCAGGGTGGCCACGAGATGTTGGTAAGCACCCGCCGCCGTGCGGAAGGTGGCGAGGGCGGCGAAGCCGGCCGTGATGGGAAAGACCGCGTACATGGCGAAGGCGAACAGGCTGACGAAGTGACCCACGGACAGCCCGCCGTCGGCCACCCGGCGTCCGTCGATGACCATGATCGTCAGAAAGGAAGCGGTGACACCCAACCGGATGGCCAAGATGTTGATGGCGGTGGACGATGCCACCCGAACACCGGCCCGGTAGGCGGCCGCGGCGCTGAGGCCGATGAAGTTCACTTCGCGGTCTTCGGCGCCGAAGAGCTTGACGGTGCGGGCCGCGCCCAGCACCCGGTCCAGCCCGGCCGTGTAGTCACCAAGCGCCACTTGGCGGTTCAACGAGTCACGCTGAATCCGGGACAGAAACGGGCTGCCCGCACCGAACGCGACCGTCATGATCCCGACCACCACACCCAAGGTGAGCGCATCGATCGAGAGCATCAGGACGCTCGCGCCCAGCAGCGTCAGGATTCCGAATGCGATGTCGCCCACGGCGCGTGGCATGTCACGTAGCTGGCCGGCGTCGCTGGCGCCGCGGGCCAGCAGCTCACCGGTGCGGCCGCGGTCGAGCAGGCCGATCGGCAGGCGCACCACGTGATCGGTGAATTCGGCGCGCAAACGCAGCACGATCTTTTCGCCGGTGCGGTCCAGCCGGAAGTGCCCCAGGCCTTCCAGCGCGAGCTGGCACACCAGGATCACCAGCACCGTCAGCGCGGCGGGCACGTTCAAGGCGCCCGCCGTCACGTTGTCCACGAGCCGGCCGACCAGCAACGGTTGCCAGATGATCAGGGCCGTCGCGGCGCACAGCAGCGTCATGCTCATCGTTATCGAGACCCGGTGCGGCCGTAGCAGAGTCAGCATGGCGATGCCTCCGGGCCGAGCAATCCGAGTACCTGGAGGTCGGTCGCGTATTTGACGATGACCGGCGGGGAGATGTGCGGAATGTCCGGGTTGTTCTTGTCGGGACCGATCTTTGCTTCCCGTACTGCGGCGCGGAATCGATCGGTCGGCGCGTATGACCCGGACGTCGGTTCGAGCGGCCTGATCATGCCCGGATCACCCGTCGGCAGCATCGGCAGCACGGAATGCCGGCGCAGCTTGTCCGGCAGCGCACGCAGCCGCGCCTCGAATTGCCGCAGCCACTCCCGGAAGTCGGTGATCCGCCGCAGCGGGTACCCGGCCTCGACAAGCCAGTCCACATACTCGTCGAGTCCGATGCCGTCGTCGTGCGGATTCATCACGTGGTAGGTCTGGAAACCGCCTGCACCGGAGTCGACGATCTGCGCACCGAGGGTCGTGATCGCTTCGGCTACGAATGTGACCGGCAGTCCGTCGAAGTGGGCGCGCTGCCGGTTGCCGTCGGTGTCGGTCGGGTAGAACGATGCCGGCGCGATGCCGGTCGACACCAGGCTCAGCACCATCCGGCTGAACGTGTCCGACAGGTTGAGCTGGCCCGTATACGTGGTGTCCGCCAGGACCATGCCGCAGCGGAATACCGCGACCGGAAGCCCACAGAGGTCGTTGGCATCGCGCAACAGCACCTCGGCGGCCCACTTGCTGTTGCCGTAGCCGTTGGCCGGTTCGGCGGAAATGGTGCGGCTGGGGCTGACGGCCCGGATATCGGCGTCTTCGGTGAATTCTGCCGGTTCGACCTGTCTGCCCACGTCGGCGGTGGACACATAGGCGAAGGCCTTGAGCTTGGTCGTGACCGCCAGCCTGATGAGTTCTGCGGTACCAACAACATTCGGCCCGAACAGCTCCCGGTAGGGCAGAGCGCCGTTGACCACCGCCGCCGAATCCACGATGAGGTCAACGGTGTCTGCCAGGCGCTGCCAGACGTGCCGGTCCAGTCCGAAGTCGACCTCGGACTTGTCTGCGGCGATGACCTCCAGATGATCGGCCGCCAACTCCTGGTAAAACCGCAGCAGGTGGGGATCCCCGCTGTCGAAGACCTCGTCCAACCGCCGTCGCGCGTCCTGGTCGGATTCACCGCGCACCAGGCAGATCAGTTTGCCGTCTTTGAGCTCCAGCTGCTGCAGCCACTCCAAAACCAGGTAACGCCCGACGAAACCGGTCGCGCCGGTCAGCAGGACGGTCCGCACCTCGGCGCTCGGACCGGGCAGGGCCGGCGCCGCATTCAGGGTGGCCGCGTCGACGAACTTGTCCAGAGTCAAATCGCGCGCGTACACCCGGGTGACGGCCTGACCGTGTACGGCCGCGTAGCGCGGATCGGCTGCGGCGCCGTCGCCTACCAGCCGGCTCAACCCTTCGACCGTGGGCGTATCGAACAGGCTGCGCACCGCGAGCTCGACGTTGAGGGCGTTGTTGATCGCCGCGATCACCCGCATCGCGGAGATGCTGTCCCCGCCCAGGTCGAAGAACGATTCGTCGACGCCGACCCGTTGCAGGCCGAGCACTTCGGCGTAGCAATGCGCCAGGATCTCCTCCAGCGGGGTGACGGGGGCGCGGTAACGGGCGGTGTCGTGGTAGCTCGGCGCCGGGAGTGCCCGGGTGTCGAGCTTCCCGTTCACCGTCAACGGAATTTCATCGACAGCCAGTACAGCGGCGGGAACCAGGTACGACGGCAGTCGGCCGGCCAGATCGGCGCGGGCGCGCGCCGGATCCGCCGTTCCGGTCAGGTACGCCACCAGGCGCCTGTCGCCGGGCCGGTCTTCGCGGACGGTCACCGCCGCGCATGCGACGCCCTCGAGAGCAGCCAGCGCCGCCTGCACTTCGCCGAGTTCGATGCGGAAACCACGGATCTTGACCTGCTCGTCGGCGCGCCCGACATAACGCAACTGCCCCTGGGCGTCCCAGAAGGCGAGGTCTCC
Organism: Mycobacterium sp.; assembly: GCA_003987775.1. Taxonomy (GTDB): domain Bacteria; phylum Actinomycetota; class Actinomycetes; order Mycobacteriales; family Mycobacteriaceae; genus Mycobacterium. The sequence goes on along the minus strand of RXJD01000011.1, from coordinate 68,216 downwards.
GGTGCGGTACATCCGGGTTCCGTTACCGCCGAAGGGGCATGCCACAAACCGCGACGCGCTCAGGTCCGGCCGGCGCCAATATCCCACGGCGACTCCCTGTCCGGCGATGTAGAGCTCCCCCACCACGCCGGCGGGCACCGGACGCAACCGCTCGTCCAGCACGAACAGCGCCGCTCCCGGCACGGGCGTGCCGATCGGTGGCGCGCCCGCTCGCAGCGGGGCGCTCCTCGCCGCGTCGACCGTGGTCTCGGTCGGGCCATAGGCGTTGATCATCAACCTTCCGGGCGCCCAACGATCCACCACCGCAGGCGGGCAGGCTTCGCCACCGACCACCAGCGCCATGTTCTCCAGGCCCTCCGGCGAAAGCATCTGGGCCGCAGACGGACTCAGATCGAGGACGCTGACACGTTCGGAAGCCAGCACAGTGTGGAAGTCAGCCGGTGATGCCATCACGTCCTCGGGGACCACCACCAACCGGGCGCCGCGCAGCAACGCACCCCAGATCTCCCATACCGACACGTCGAAGGCATAGGAGTGACATTGCGCCCAGACCCCGCCACGGGGTAACGCCTCGTCCAGTGAGGCCGCCAGTTGCACGACGTTGTGATGAGTGACGGCAACGCCTTTGGGTATCCCGGTGGTGCCCGAGGTGTAGATGACATACGCGATTTCCTGCGCCGAGGGTGCGGGCAGGGCGGTGCCGGGATAGGCGGCGGTGCCCGGATCTTCGACGTCGAGGACCGTCACGTCGTAGGCCTCGAGCCGGCCGGCATGCGCTTTGGTGACGGCGGCGATCGGGTCGGCGTCCTTGATCATGAACTCAACCCGCGCCTCGGGCAGCGAGGGATCGATCGGCAGATACGCGGCGCCGGTCTTGAGCACCGCCGCTATCGCCACGATCGCTTCACTGCAGCGGGCGAAGAGCAGTGCCACACAGGTGCCCGGCGCTGCGCCGTGTTCGGCGAGCCGGTGTGCCAACCGATTTGAGGCTTCATCGAGTTCTTCATAGGTCATCGACCGCCCGTTGCAGGTCACCGCTTCGGCGGTCGGCGTGCGTACGACCTGGGCGGCCAGGGCTGCCGGGATTGACGTCGTCGCGTCGACGGACCGGCCTGACGCGGGGTGGTTTCCCCACTCGCTGAGCCGGATCCGCTCCGCGGCATCGAGCAGAGATATCGACGACACCCGCGCGGCGGGCTGGGCGGTCATGACCTCGAGAACCCGCTGCAGCCGCTGGACGAGCACTTCGATGCCGGCCGGGTCGAACACATCGGTACGGAATTCCACCGATCCGCCGATCCCCGCCGGTTCAGTCCCGCCGGTGAATCGCTCGGCAAGTGAGAACGCCAGATCCATTCGGGCGGTGTGGGTTTCGATCGAAAGGGGCTCAGCCTGCAGGTCTCCGAGGGCAGCGGACGGCAGTACATTGTTCTGCCAGGCCATCAGCACCTGAATCAGCGGGTGATGGGTCAGCGATCTGGCGGGGTTGAGCCGCTCCACCAGCAGCTCGAAGGGCACGTCCTGGTGGTCGTAGGCGGCCAGGCTGCGCTCGCGAACCTGACTCAGCAGCTCGCCGATTGTCAGGTCGCCGTCAAGGTCAACCCGCAACACCAGGGTGTTGACGAAACATCCCACCACGTCGTCGAGCGCCGGGTCACTGCGGCCGGCGATCGGAAACCCGATCGCCACATCGGAACTCGCGCTGAGCTTGGCCAGCAACACCGCCAGGGCCGCCTGCACCACCATGAACCCCGTTGCGTTGTGCGTGCGGGCGAGATCGCGCACCCGCCGGTGCAGTGGCGCCGGCCAGTCCACCGCCACACTGGCGCCCCGGTAATCAGCAACCGCCGGGTAGGGCCGATCGGTGGGCAGCTGAATCCGCTCCGGCAGGCCGGCCAGCGAACGCTCCCAGTACCTGAGCTGCTCGGCCAGCCTGCTTGCGGGGTCCGCCGGGTCGCCGAGGCAGTGTTGTTGCCACAGGGTGTAATCGGCGTACTGCACCGGCAGCTCCGCCCACTGCGGCGGCTGCTGCGCACAGCGGGCCGCGTAGGCCAGCCCGAGGTCGCGAGCCATCGGCGCCACCGACCAGCCGTCCCCCGCGATATGGTGCACCACGATCGTGAGCACGTGCTCGTCCGGTGCTACCGCGAAAAGCTGTGCCCTGATCGGTATCTCGGTGGTGAGGTCGAAAGCGTGCCGTCCCGCCGCTTCGATGGCCCCGGCAAGCTGCCGGGCCGACCATGCCGTCGCATCGACGGTGCGCCAGGCCAGGTCGGCCTTGTCCACCGGCACGATTACCTGCCGCGGTACACCATCGAACGTCGCGAACACCGTGCGCAGGCTCTCCTGCCGGGCGAGCACGTCCACGAACGCCGCGCCCAACGCATCCGTGTCCAGCTTTCCCTGCAGCCGCAATGCCAGGGGGATGTTGTATACCGCTGAGGGACCGTGGAATTGGTGCAGAAACCACAACCGGTTCTGGGCAAAAGACAGGGGAATCTCCGCGGGTCGCTCGACCGCAACCAGCGGCTCCCGCCCGGCGCCGGCCGAACCGACGCGCGCGGCCAACTGGGCGACGGTCGGCGACTCGAACACCGCGCGCACGGTCAGCCCGGCGTCGAGGGCGGCGTTGACCGCGGCGACCAGACGCATCGCCGACAGCGAATCCCCGCCCAGATCGAAGAACGACTCCTCCACGCCGACCTGCGGCAGTCCCAGTACCTGAGCATGAATGCCGGCCAGGATCTCCTCGAGCGGATTGCCGGGGGGGCGAGAAACACCGGCGCCGTAGCCGGGTGCCGGCAGGGCACGTGGGTCGAGTTTGCCGTTGACCGTCAACGGCAACGCCTCGACCACCACGAGCGCGGCCGGCACCAGGTAGGCCGGCAACTGCTGACTCAGCGCGAACCGGACCGCGGCCACGTCGACCACACCGCGGGTCGACTCGGTGATGTATCCGACCAGCCGTTTGTCACCGGGACGGTCCTCGCGGACGATGACCGCCGCCTGCCCGATTCCGTCGAGGCCGGCCAAGGCCGCGCGGATCTCCCCCAATTCGATGCGGTAGCCACGGATTTTCACCTGCTGATCCGCCCGCCCGGCATACACGAGCCGGCCGTCAGCGCCCCACGACGCCAGGTCGCCGGTGCGGTACATGCGTGTTCCCGGCGCTCCGGCGCCGGCGAACGGGCACGCGAGGAAACGCGAAGCCGTCAGCCCGGGCCGTCCCACATACCCGAGCCCCAGCCCCGCGCCGGCCACGTACAGCTCGCCCACCACTCCCGCGGGGACCGGGCGCAGCCAACCGTCGAGCACGAAGAAGCCGAGATGCTCCAACGGGCCGCCGATCGGGCTGCCGGTGCCGCCGAGATCCTCGGCCACGATCTCCCGGATCGAGGCGTGCACCGTCGTCTCGGTGATGCCGTACAAGTTGAGCAGGCGCGGAGAACCCGGGTTCCCGTCCAGCCATGCGCCAAGCCGCTGCGGTTCCAGCGCTTCGCCACCGAACACCACCGTATGCAGCTGCGACCGAAGTCCCGGGTGCAGCGCGTCGGCGGTGTGCAGTGCGTAGAACGCCGAGGGGGTTTGGCTCAACACGCTGACCTGTTCGGCAATCAGCACGGCATGCAGGTCCTCCGGTGAACGGACGACGGGGTCGGGCACCACCACCAGCCGCCCGCCGCTGAGCAGCGCGCCGAAAATCTCCCAGACCGAAAAGTCGAATGCCAGCGAATGACACTGCGACCACACCCCCTGCGGCGGAACGCAGTCGCGCAACGACGTCAGCATCGTGACCACGCTGCGATGCGGTATGGCAACGCCTTTGGGAACACCGGTGGTACCGGAGGTGTAGATGAGGTAGGCGATGTCGTCGGGTGACGGCGACGGTGCCGGCAAGAAGGCGCCTGCATGTTCGCCGGATTGTTCGTGGGGGGCGTCGACATCGATCACGACACCGGCGAAATCCTCGAGCCGCCCCGCCAGTCCACGCGACGTGATCGCGGCCGTCGGTGCAGCGTCGGTGAGCATGAACCCGACCCTCGACTGCGGCAGGGCCGGATCGATCGCCAGATACGCCGCTCCGGTCCTGAGCACCGCGAGAATCGCCGCGATCGCCGGGACCGATCTCGAAAGCACCAGAGCCACAACCGTTCCGGGGCCGACGCCGTGTCCGGCCAGCAGCTGCGCCAATCGACTCGCCGCGTCGTCCAGTTCGCGGTAGGTCAGCGAGTCGCCCGCGGCGCACACCGCTACCGCCTCGGGGGTACGCGCCACCTGGGCGGCCCACAACGCCGGAATCGACGCTGTCTCGAACGCCAGTTGACTCAACACCGCCCGGTTGCCCCACTCGGCGAGGCGGGCATGCTCATCGCCGTCGAGGGCGTCGATCGCGATCAACGGGCGCGTCGGGTCGGCCGTCATCGCCGCCACCAGGCGGTGGAACCGCCCGATCACCGTGTCGATATCCCGGGCTCCGAACACGTCGGTGTCGTATTGCACGCGCAGACCCAGCGCGGAGCCCGGCACGACCCGAATTGTCAACGGGTAGTGGGTGACATCGCGGCTTACGCTCTCCGTGATGCGCAACTCGTGGGCACCGGCCAGCGCTGCGGTATTGAGCGGGTAATTCTGGTACACGAAAAGCGTGTCGAACAATACGTTCTGACCGGTGCTGCGGTGAATTTCGCTGAGCGCCAGGTGCTGATGCTCGAGGGTGTCGTTGTGGGCGCGCTGCAGCCGGTCGACGAGCTCCACGGTGGTGGTGGCCGGGCCGGCGGTGGCGCGCACCGGCACCGTGTTGATCAACAAACCCACCATGTTCTCCGCGCCGGCCAGCTCGGATGGCCTGCCGGAGACCGTGGTGCCGAATACGACATCGGTGCTGCCGGTCAGCCACATCAGCAGCTGCGCCCACGCGCCCTGCAGCACGGTGTTGACGGTGGTATGGCAAGACCGCGCCAAATCGCCCACCGCCCGGGTTATTTCGGTAGGCAGCGTGAACGCCGCATCACCCCGGGGTCCGGACTGCAATCGACTTCGGGGCGCGACCAGTGTCGGGACCTCGAAACCGGCCAGCTGCTCCTGCCACACCGCGCGGGCAGCGCGGACGTCCCGATCGGCCAACCATGTCACAAACCGGCGGTAGGGCACGGGCGAGGCCAGCGGCTGTCCGTGGTAGCCGCCGAAGATCTCGCGCATCAGGATCGGCAGCGACCAACCGTCGAGCACGATGTGGTGGTTCGTCAGGACGAAGCGGTGTTCCTGCTCACCGGTACGGATCAACACCGCCCGGAAACAGAACGAATTCGCCAGATCGCACACGGCTGCGCGTTCGGCGGCACAGAACTGCTCGATCTGCCCGGTCTCGAGTTCCACGTACTGCCAGGGCACCTGCGGATCGGCAGGGATGATCTGCACCGGTTCGTCGAAATTCTCGCTGAATCGGGCGCACAGGTGGGGATGCCGCACCACCACTGCCTGCACCGCAGCATGAAGGCGCTCCGGATCGAGGGGGCCGGTGACGGTGAAGGCCAGTTGCACCGCGTAGACGTCGTCCTGCGCCGCTCCGGTGTGGAAGAGCAACCCCCGCTGTAGCGGAGTCAGCGGCAACACATCAGCGACGCGGTAGTGCCGCTCCAGCTCGTCGATCTGGTGCCGGCTCAACCGGGCCGGAACGATGTCCGACGGTGTCAGCCCGCCGCCACCACCCTGGACGTGCATACAGATACCGGCGAGGGCGTCCAGCCACAGCTCGCTCAGCCGGTTGACCTGCGCCTCACCCAATGCCGACGGCGCCCATGTCCAGTCGGCCTGCAGCTGTGGGCCGGCCACGGTCTCGAGGATGCCGGCATTGACCTGCAACGTGTGGGTCAGCGGTATCGAGACGGCGTGCACCGGCACGCCGCGCTGTTCCGGCCGCCATCCATCTGCCGGCAACCGTGTCGACGAACTCCCCTGGCGACCAACGTAGTTGAACAAGATGGCCGGGTCGGGGCCGGCGAGGTCGACATCGTCGTTCAGGTATCGCAACACACCGAAGGTCAGGGGATGTGGCAGGGACCGAAGCTGTTCCTTGGCGTCCTTGATCACCGCGCCGAGCGCGGCGTCGCCGCGGATCACCTGCGCCCAGTCGAGCCTGTCCAGCGCCAAGGCGACCGGATACTTGGCGGTGAACCACCCGACTGTGCGGGACAGGTCGACATCCGAGGCGATATCCTCGTGGCGCCCGTGCCCCTCGACGTCGAGGCCGACCGCGGTGCCCGCGGAACCGGAGAACTGGGCCCACGCCAGACCGAACGCGATCAACAGGATGTCTTGTACGCCGGCATGAAACGCCGCCGGCACGGCTCCGAGCAGCATGCGGGTGTGCTCGGCATCCAGCGACACCGACAGGTGACCGGCGCTGGCAACGGTGTCCACGTCCGGTCGGGCCGGCGGCAACGCCGCTGGAACGGCGAGTACCCGCCGCCAGGTGTCCGCCTGGCCGACCACGTCGGGTCGTCGCGCGTACTCGGCCAGCAGGTGAGCCCAGCGCCGAAACGACGTCGACTCCGCCGGTAATTCCACCCGCTGCCCCCGGCGGTGCTGGGTCCACGCGGTGATCAAGTCGCCCAGCAGGATTCGCCACGACACGCCGTCCACGGCGAGGTGGTGAATGATCAACACCAGCCGGCCCGCGCCGGCGACCCACAGGGCACTCACCATCGCGCCCGTGGCCGGCCGCAACCGCGACCGGGCCGCGATCAGTGCCTCATCGGACCATTCGTCCACTGCCTCAACACAACTCAATGCGTCCACCGAACCGGGGCCGGAAACCGTCGGCGACCACTGCCCGGAATCCTCGTCGACCCGCAGCCGCAGCATGGGGTGCCGGTCCAGCAAGGCCTGCACCACCACAGCGATGTCGTCCCGGGTGGCACCATCGGGAGCCTGCAACACCATCGCCTGGCTGAACTGGTCGATGCAGCCGCCCAGGCCGCGCCACCACCACATCATCGGGGTGGCGGGAACCGGTCCGGCGCCGTCGTCCGCCGCACCGCCGGCGCCGTCGGCGATCGTGGCCACCCGGGCCACCCCCGCAACCGTCTGCTCGACGAAGATGTCGCGCGGCTTGCAGATCACCCCGGCGGCGCGGGCCTGGGCCACCACCTGCATCGACAGGATGCTGTCACCACCCAGTTCGAAGAACGATTCGTCCGCCCCGACCCGCGCCAATCCCAGCACCTGCGCGTAGATGCCGGCCAGCACCTCTTCGATCGCACCGGCCGGGGCCCGGTAGCGCTGCGCATCGTGGTATTCCGGCTCCGGCAGGGACTTTCGGTCCAGCTTGCCGGAGGTCGTGAGTGGGAACTCGTCGAGCACCACGATGTGCGCCGGCACCATGTAGCCGGGCAGTTGTGCGCTCAGCTGCCGGCGCACCGTACTGATGGTGGCGCTGGTGTGCGGTTCGTTGGCGTGGGCGGCGCCATGACGAATCCCGTTGGACGGCAGGTACACATCGGTCAGCGGTGCTGCGTCAGTCAGGAACACGGCGTCCACGGTGCCGGGTTGCGCACCCCAGGTGACCGCGACGCGGTATCCGGCGTCGGCTCCCAGGCGGTGCAGCTCTTCGGGGCTGACGCATTCGGCGGGAACCTGGATGTCCCCCGGCGACATCCCGGCGGTGAGGGCCTGCTCGGAAAGGACGTCGGCGATCAGTCCGGCGCGCGGGATGCCGTTGACGCGCACCGCGGTTGGGCGCTCGGACCGCAGCCGGGCGCGTAGCTGCGTGTGGTCACTCCACGACCACACGGGCGCGTCCCGCAGTGACCGCACCGGTGCCGGTGATTTGTGGACGACGACGTCGTAGCGGTACCGGTGGAGTTCGTTGTCCGCCGAGCCGCGTTTGACTTGGATATCCAGCCCGGCCACCGAGGTCCGCTCCGCCGCCCAGGCAGTGAAGAACTCTGGTGCCAAGAGCAATTCGGATTCACTCGTCAAGGCACGGCGGACCCGTCTGCGGATCTCTTCGGTATCGGAGATGGGTTGGGCGAGCGCAACCGAGGTGTAGAACGCGTTTTGCAGCGTGTGGTTGCGGACGTCGCCGATGAACAACGCGCCGCCCGGTGCCAGTAAGTCCATGGCGTTCTCGATGACCTGCGACAGGTATCCCACGTTGGGGAAGTACTGGACGATCGAGTTGAGGATGATGGTGTCGAAGTGGTTGTGCGGCAACCCCGCCCGCACATGGGCCGGCTGGGCCAGCAGGCGGACGCGGTCACGCCACGGGATCTGGTGCAGCGAATCCGCCAGGTTGCCGATCGCGACCTCGGACATGTCGGTGGCGACGTACTCCGCGCAGTGCGGAGCGATCTGCGCCAACAGCAGTCCCGAGCCCGCACCGATCTCCAGCACGTGGCGCGGCCGCAGGGCCAGAATCCGGGCCACGGTGGCCGAACGCCACTCCTGCATCTGGTCGACGGGGATGGGGGCGCCGGTGTAGCTGCTGTTCCAGCCCCGGAAGTCCATGCCGAACTCGGCGGCACCTTCCGCGGGACTGTACAGGTCGTCGTAAAGGTGTTGCCACTGTTCGACGATGTCCGCCTCGCGCGCAGGATCCCGTTCGGCTGCGATGTCGTGCGCCAGGGTGATGTAGGCGACGAGGTGGCTGCCTCCGGAGGCGTTGTCGTGCACGGTGACGACAGCCTGGTCGACGTGCGGCAAGCCCAGCAGGGCAGCCTGTATCTCACCGAGTTCGATGCGGTAGCCGCGGAGCTTGACCTGTTCGTCCGCACGTCCGGCGTAGCGCAGTTGACCGTCACGGCCCCACGAAACCAGGTCCCCGGTGCGGTACATGCGTTCGCCGGGACGCCCGAATGGGCACGCCACAAACCGCGACGCGGTCAATGGCGCCCGGCGCCAATACCCCAGTCCCACCGCGTTGCCGGCCACATACAACTCCCCCACCACTCCCGGGGGCACCGGTCGTAACCAGTTGTCCAGCACGAAGAAGCCGAGATGACGCAGGGGCACCCCGATCGGGCTGCAGTCGGCGTCGACATCGGCGGCGACGATCTCCCGCAGCGAGGCGTGCACGGTGGTCTCGGTCGTGCCGTACAGGTTCAGTAGGCGCGGAGAATCCGGGTGGTTGCGCAGCCATGCCTGAAGACGTCGGGGCTCCAGAGCTTCCCCGGCGAAGAGCACCGTTTCGAGTTGCAGCCGCCGACCGGATGGCGTGGACAGTCCGTCAGCGGTCTGCAGCGCGTAGAAGGCCGACGGCGTCTGGCTCAGCACGGTGACCCGCTCGGCGACCAACAGCGCGTGGAATTCTTCGGGCGCCCGTGTCATCGACTCCGGCACCACCACCAGGCGGCCACCCGAGAGCAGGGCACCGAACATCTCGCACACCGAGACGTCGAAGGCCAGCGAATGCCACTGCGACCACACCTGGCCCTCGACGTTCGCGGTGACCGATCCGAGTAGCTCCGTGACGTTGTGGTGCGTCACGGCAACACCTTTCGGGACACCGGTGGTTCCCGAGGTGTAGATGAGATAGGCGATGTCGTCCGGCGTCGGCACGGGCTGCGGGTTTTGCCACTGGGTGCCGGGCGCCGGACAGTCGTTGATATCGAGGACGGGCACGTCGTGTCCGGCGATCCGGTCGGCCAGCGCTGCGGTGGTCAGCGCGGCGACCGGTTCGGCATCCCCGAGCATGAACGCGATCCGGGCCGCCGGCAGCGACGGGTCGATCGGCAGATAGGCCGCGCCGGTCTTGAGCACTCCGATGATCGCCGTGACGGCCTGGAACGAACGCGGAAATTGAAGGGCCACATACGTTCCCGGTCCGGCACCGTGACCGGCGAGCAGCTGCGCGACCCGATTGGCGGCGTCGTCGACTTCTCGATAGGTCATCGAGTCACCCTGGAAACGCAGCGCCACCGCATCCGGCCGGCAGCCCACCTGATCCGCCCACAAGCCGGTGATCGTGACCGTCGCCGGCGCTGTGCGACTCAGCACCTCCCGGTTACCCCACCGGGCGAGCCGGGCGTGCTGACCGGCATCGAGGACGTCGACCGATGACAACCGGCGGCCCGGCTCGGCGCTCATCGCCACCGACAAACGCTCGAAGCCCCGGGTCAGTTCGTCGATGTCGTCGGTGTCGAACACGTCGGTGTCGAATTCGACCCGGAGTCCCAGTTCGGACCCCGGCAGGGCTTGGATCGTCAGCGGATAGTGGTTGTAGTCGTGCCGCGACATCTCCGAAATGGCCAACCCGGGTGTCAGCGCGGCGGCATCGATCGGAAAGTTCTGATACACGAACAGCGTGTCAAAGAGGATGTCGTGTCCGGTGAATCGGTGGATGTCGCTGAGCGCCAGATGCTGGTGATCGAGAGTGTCGTTGTGCGCACCGTGCAGCTGGGCGAGCAGATCCGCGGTGGTGGTACCTGCCGCGATGGTCGCGCGCACCGGCACCGTGTTGATGAACAGTCCCACCATTGAATCCGCGCCGGGCAGCTCGGCCGGCCGCCCCGAGACGGTGGCGCCGAACACGACATCACGCTGGCCGGTCAGGCGCATCAACAGTTGCGAGAAGACAGCCTGCAGAACGATATTGACGGTGGTGTGGCTGGTCCGCGCCGTGTCGTGCAGGGCCTGCGTGGTCGCCGCGGAGAGCCGCACCAAGGTCGCGCGCCGGGGCCCCAGACCCGAGCAGCCCGGCGGGCCGACCAGCGTCGGCGCACCGAACCCGTCCATCACCTTGCGCCAGGCTGCCTGGGCGGCCAGTCGGTCCCGGCCGGCCAGCCAGGTCACGAAGTTGCGGTACGCACCGACCGCGGGCAGTCGCTGACCGTGGTACGCGGCGAAGATCTCCCGCAACAGGATCGGCATGGACCAGCCGTCGACGACGATGTGGTGATTGGTCAGCACAAACCGGTGCTGCTCTGCACCGGTCCGGATCAACATGGCCCGGAACGCCGGCGGATTGGTCAGATCGCACACGGCGGCACGCTCCTCGGCGCACAGCTGCTCGACCTGGTCAGCGGACTCGACCGCCCGGTACTGCCATGGCAACACCGGGTGGGCGGGGATGACCTGCACCGGCTCGTGCTCGTCGAAACGCGCCGCCAACTGCGGGTGCCGGGTGACGACGGTCTGCACCGCATCGCGCAGCCGCTCCGGCTCGAGCGCACCGGCCACCGCGAAATCCAATTGCACCGCGTAGAAATCGCCGCCGGTGGTGCTGGCGTGGAACAACAGCCCTTGCTGCATCGGGGTCAGCGGCAGCACATCGGCGACGGCACCGCGCTGTTGCAATTCGTCGATCTGCTGCTGGTCCAACCGGGCGGGCAGGATGTCCGACGGAGTCAGCCCGCCCCCGCCGTCCCGCACATGCGCGCAGACGGCGGCCAGCGCGTCAAACCACAAGCCGCTCAGCTGTTTCACCTGAGCCTCGTCGAGGGCTGACGGTGCCCACATCCAGTTCGCGTGCAGCTGTGGGCCTGCTGCGGTGTCGACCGTGACGGCGTTGACCTCCACGGTGTGGGGCAACGTCATCGGCAGTCCGGCGTTGCTGTCGGAAGGCCGCGGGCCGAGACACCACCCGTGGGCGACCGACTGCGCGGAGGCGCCCAGCCGGCCGAGGTAGTTGAAACCGATGGCCGGCTCCGGGCCGGAAAGCCCGGCATCAGGGTCGAGGTGGCGCAGCAGACCGTATGTCAGCGGATGGGGCAGGCTGCGCAGTTGTTCTTTGACGGACTTGACGACGGTTCCCAGGGCCGCACCACCGGCCGTCAATTGCTGCCAGTCGACGGCGTTCACCGTCATGGCCACCGGGTATCTGGTGGTGAACCAACCGACCGTGCGTGACAGGTCCACCGCCGGCGCGATGTCGTCATGGCGGCCGTGCCCCTCGACGCCGACGACGATCGGCCTACCGTGGGCCCCGAGGTACTCGGCCCACGCCACTGCGAACGCGATCAGCAGAATGTCCTGCACGCCTGCGTGAAACGCCGCGGGGACGGCGCCCAGCAGCAGTCGGGTGGTCTCGGTGTCCATCGACACCGAGAGGTGGCCGGCGGTGCACAGCGTGTCCGCGCCGGGGCGCACGCGCGGCAGCACGGCGGGAACGGCCAGCAGTTGCCGCCAGGCGTCGGCGGTCTCTGCGACCGAGTCGTCCCGGGCGCGCTCGTGCAGCAGCGCCGCCCACCGCGCAAACGAGGTGCCCCCGGGAAGCAGTGCCACTTCACGTCCGGCCCGCCGCTGGCCCCATGCGGTGTTGAGGTCTTCCAGCAGGATTCGCCATGACACGCCGTCGACGGCCAGGTGGTGGATGACCAGCGCCAACTGGCCGACCGCGGCGCACCACAGGCCGGACAGCACCCGGCCGTCCGCGGGATTCAGTCGAGATCTGGCTTCCGCCAATGCCTTCGGCGTCAGCTCGGCCACCGGCTGCAGGCAGCTGCCGGCGGTCACCGATCCCGGCCCGGGCACCTGCCACTCCTGCCCGTGGCCCTGCAGCCGGAGCATGGCGTGCCGGTCGAGCAGGGCCTGTAGCAGTGCCTCGACGTCGGCTGCGGTGACGCCGGCCGGTGCCTGAAACACCATCGTCTGGTTGAACTGATCCGCCGAACTGCCCTGGTCGACCAACCAGCGCATGATCGGAGTGGGGAGCACCGGTCCGATACCCTCATCGACGACATCGGCTGCCGGATCGACGAAACCGGCGACCCGTGCGACACCGGCCACGGTCTGCTCGACGAAAAGATCCCGCGGTGTGCACAGCACGCCGGCCGACCGCGCCCGTGACACCACCTGCATCGCCAGGATGCTGTCACCGCCCAGATCGAAGAACGGGTCTTCGGCGCCGACGCGATCGAGCCCGAGGACTTCTGCGTAGATGACGGCCAGGATCTCCTCGACGGCGCCGTCCGGCGCCCGGTAGCGGTCGGCCTGCTGATATTCCGGCGCCGGCAGGGCGCGGGTGTCGAGTTTCCCGTTGACCGTGAGCGGCAACGCATTCAACGGCACCAGGGCGGCGGGCACCATGTAGGACGGCAAGCGCTGCGACAGTGCGTCATGGACCCGCGCCAGGTCGGGCGACCCGGTGAGGTAGCCCACCAGGCGTTTGTCCCCGGGGCGATCCTCGCGCACTACCACCACCGCCTGATCGACACCGTCGATGGCGGCGAGCTGGACCTGCACTTCGCCCAATTCGATGCGGTAGCCGCGGATCTTGACCTGCTCGTCGGCGCGACCGAGGTAATCGAGCTGTCCGTCGCGCCGCCAGCGGACGAGGTCGCCGGTGCGATACATCCGCGCCCCCGGCGCGCCGAAGGGGCACGCCACGAACCGGGCGGCGGTCAGCCCGGCCCGGCGCCAGTACCCGGCGCCGACTCCCCGACCTCCGACATAGAGCTCGCCGACCACGCCGGCAGGCACCGGACGCAGCCATTTGTCCAGGACGAACAGCGCTGCGCCGGACACCGGCGACCCGATCGGCGTGGGACCCGCATTCGGTCGCAGCGGCCCGCTCATGGCCGCATAGACCGTGGTCTCGGTGGGACCGTAGGCGTTGATGACGACCCGGCCAGGCGCCCATCGGTCCACCAGCTCAGGCGGGCACGCCTCGCCGCCCACCACCAATGCGGTCGATTCGAGCCCGGCAATGTCCAGCGTGCCCACCGCGGAGGGGGTTTGGGTGAGCACATCGATGTGCTCGGCCCTGAGCAGGTCGTGAAATTCGGCGGGCGAGGCGGCCACGTCCTCGGGCACGATCACCAACCGTCCACCGTGCAGCAGCGTGCCCCAGATCTCCCATACCGAGACGTCGAAGGAGTACGAATGCCACTGTGTGGCGGCGAAGCTGATCGGCGCAGCGTCATTGTGCCCGCTGAAGAAACCTGTCACCCGCAGCAGTTGCGTGACGTTGTGATGGCTGATCGCAACGCCTTTGGGCACTCCGGTGGTGCCCGAGGTATAGATCAGGTAGGCCAGATGGTCGGGAGCCGGCATCGGTCGCGGCGTGACCGGACAGGCGTGGATGTCCGGGTCGGCACCATCGATGACGGGCACACCGTGCACCTCGAGCCGACTGACCAGATCGCCGGTGGTCAGCACCGCCACCGGCGCGGCGTCGGTAAGCATGAAATTGATCCGCGCCGGCGGCAACGCCGGGTCGATCGGCAGGTACGCGGCACCGGCCTTGAGCACTGCCAGCATCGCGACAATGGCGTCGGCCGAGCGGCAGAACACCAACGCCACCACCGCCCCCGGGTGAGCACCGCACCGGGAAAGCCTGTGCGCCAATCGGTTCGATGCCCTGTCGAGTTCGCGGTAGGTCCATGAGCGCTGCCCGCACGTCACCGCCACGGCCGCGGGGGTACGCGCCACCTGCGCTGCCCACGCCTCCGGGATCGACATGGCGGGCGGCGCCGGCTGGGTCAGCACCGCGCGGTTTCCCCAGCGGTTCAAATGGGCTTGCTCGCCGGCTGCGACGAGGTTTACCGACGACAACGGTCGCTTCGGGTAGGTCGTGGCCGCGGTCACGACGGCCTCGAACCATCCGACGAGCGCCGTGATGGTGTCGGCATCGAACACGTCGGTGCGGAACTGGACTGTGCCGTCGATTCCGGTCAGCTCACCGTCGTCGGTGAACCGCTCGGCCAGCGAGAACATCAAATCCATTCGGGCGGTGTGGGTGTCGACCGGAACCGGCGTCAGATCGAGACCGCCCAGAGCGAGGTTGAGGTCGATGTTGTTCTGCCAGGCCAGCATGACCTGGATCAGAGGGTGATGAGTCAGTGACCGGACCGGATTGAGGCGTTCGACGAGCACCTCGAACGGCACGTCCTGGTGCTCGTAGGCGGCCAGGCTGCGCTCGCGCACCTGGGCGAGCAGATCGGCGAAAGTCGGATTGCCGCAGAGGTCGACCCGCAGCACCAGGGTGTTGACAAAGAATCCCACCAAGGAGTCCAGGGCCGGATCACCACGACCCGCGACCGGAAACCCTACCGCCACATCGCGACTGCCGCTTAGTTTAGATAGCAGCACGGCCAACGCGGCCTGAACCACCATGAAACTGGTCGCACCGTGGGCTCCGGCGACATCGCGAACCCGCCGCGCCAGCGGGGCAGGCCATTCCAGGACCACCTGGCCCCCGCGTTGTTCGGCCACCAGCGGATAAGGCCGGTCCGTGGGCAACTCCAGCCGCGGCGCCAGGCCCGACAGCGCCTCCTCCCAGTACCGCAGCTGCCCCGCCAGCGGGCTGACCGGATCGGCCAGATCACCGAGCGTCTCGCGCTGCCAGAGCGTGTAATCGGCGTACTGGAATGGCAGCTCGGCCCACCCCGGAGCCCGGCCGGCGCAGCGTGCCGCATAGGCCACACTCAGGTCCGCGGCCAGGACGCCGATCGACCAGCCGTCGCCGGCGATGTGGTGCACCACCACCACCAGGATGTGTTCCTGATCTGACAGCGTGAAAAGTCTTGCACGTATTGGGATTTCGGTCGCCAGGTCGAAGTGGTGGCGGGCCGTCGCAGCGACTGCCGCGGTGAGCCGGTCCGCCGGCCACGCGGCCGCATCCACGACTTGCCAGCCGAAGTCCGCCTGCTGCGGCGCAACGATCGTCTGACCGGGCACTCCCTGGATCGAGGTGATCACGGTGCGCAGGCTCTCGTGGCGGCCTACCACGTCGCTCACCGCCATGCCCAGCGCATCGACGTCCAGCGGCCCCCGCAACCGCAGGGCGGCAGGAATGTTGTAAACCGCGGACGGCCCCTGGAATTGATCGATGATCCACAGCCGGTTCTGAGCGAACGACAGCGGAATTGCGGCGGGCCGCGGTACAGCGGCGAGCGGGCTCAAGCGGTTGCCGCCCACGCCGATCCGCGGAGCCAACTGGGCAATCGAGGGCGCGTCGAAAAGAGTGCGGACCGCCAGGCCGGCGTCCAGGGCGCTGTTGATCGCCGCGACCACTCGCATGGCCAACAGCGAATCGCCGCCGAGATCGAAGAACGACTCGTCGACACCGACCCGCTCGAGGCCGAGTACATGGGCGTAGATGCCGGCGACGATCTCTTCGATGGGCGTGGCCGGAGCCCGGTAGTGGTCGCCGTCGGTGTACGTCGGCGCCGGTAGTGCCTTGGTGTCGAGTTTGCCGTTGATGGTCAGCGGCAGCGTCTTCAGAGCGATCACCGCGGCCGGCACCATGTAGGACGGCAGGCGCTCCGCCACGGCCGCGCGTACCCGCAGCGGATCCAAACCCCCAGCAGCCGACTCGGTGACGTAAGCCACCAGACGTTTGTCGTCGGGCCGGTCCTCCCGGACCGTCACCACGGCCTGCTCCACCCCGTCGACCTCGGCCAACGCCGCGGTGATCTCACCACACTCGATGCGGTAACCCCGGATCTTGACCTGCTCGTCAGCACGCCCGACATACACCAGCCGGCCATCAGTACCCCACCGCACGAGATCCCCAGTGCGGTACATGCGCATTCCTGGCGCTCCCACGCCAGCGAACGGACACGCTACGAATCGCGAAACCGTCAATCCCGGCCGACCCACGTATCCGACGCCGACGCCGTGCCCGGCGACGTACAACTCACCCGCCACCCCGACCGCCACGGGACGCAGCCACCGATCCAGCACAAACAAGGCAATGTCGGGCAACGGCAACCCGATCGGGCTGGTGATGGCGGCGGTGTCGGGTTCGGCGATCTCGCACACCGAGACGTGCACGGTCGTCTCGGTGATCCCGTAGAGGTTCAGCAGCCGCGGCAGTTCCGGGTGGTTGTGCAACCATGCGGCCAGGCGCTGCGGCTGCAGTGCCTCCCCGCCGAACACCACAGCCTGCAACGCGAGCCGCCGTCCGGGATCGCGGTGCAGCCCGTCGACGGCAGCCAGGGCATAAAACGCCGAAGGGGTTTGGCTGAGGACGCTGACCTGTTCGGCGACCAGCAGAGCGTGCAAGTCGCTGGGAGAGCGCACCACGTCGTCGGGCACGACCACGAGCCGTCCTCCGTGCAGCAGTGCACCCCAGATCTCCCACACCGAGAAGTCGAAAACCAGCGAGTGGCACTGCGTCCACACCGGCCCCGGCGCCAGTTCCAGATAGGCGTCCAGCGGAACCATCAGCCGGGTGACGTTGTGGTGCGTGATGGCAACACCTTTGGGGACCCCGGTGGTGCCCGAGGTGTAGATCAGGTAGGCGATGTCCCCGGGAGCCGGCCCGGACCGATGCGTGGGTGACGACGGTTGCAGGTCGTCGAAATCCAGGTCGCTCAGGTCGATCGTCGGCAGTTCACGTCCGCTCAGCGTGGCGGCGAGGCCGGTGCTGGTGACGGCTGCGCAGGGCGCAGCGTCGTCAAGCATGAATTCCAGCCGCGCGCAGGGCAGCCCGGGATCCAGCGGCAGGTAGGCGGCGCCGGTTTTGAGTATCGCCAGGATCGCCATCACGGCGTCGGCCGAACGTTCCGTCAGCAGCGCCACGACCGCGCCCGGACCCGCCCCACAGTCGGATAGCAAGTGCGCCAGGCCGTTCGAGACCGCGTCGACCTCGCGATAGGTCCACGACCGGCCGCGGTAGGTGATCGCGACGGCCCCGGGTGTGCGAGCGACCTGGGCGGCCCACGCCGCTGGAATCGACTGCGCCTGCGGCAATGGCCGGGTCAGTGTCGCCAGGTTCCCCCAGCTGGCCAACCGGGCATGCTCGCCGTCGGCCAACAGGTCCAGCGTCGACAAGCGCCGGCCAGGGTGGGTGGTGACGGCCGCCAGCACGGTTTGCAGCCGTGCGATCAGCGACTCGATCGTGGTCGCCTCGAACACATCGGTGCGGTACTCCACGCATCCTCCGATGCCGTCGAGTTCGCCACTCTCCGCGACCCGGTCGATCAGGGAGAACGCCAGATCCATTCGGGCGGTGTGGGTGTCGACCGGTATCGGGGTGATCTGCAGCTCACCCGCGACGAGACCGACGGTAGGGTCGTTGTTCTGCCAGTTCAGAATCACCTGGATCAACGGGTGATGGGTTCGCGAGCGCGGCGGGTTGAGCCGATCGACCAGCACCTCGAACGGCACGTCCTGGTGCTCGTAGGCGGCCAGGCTGCGCTTTCGCACCTGGGCGAGCAACTCCGCGAACGTCGGGTCGCCGTCCAGATTGACCCGCAGCACCAGGGTGTTGACGAAGAAGCCGACCAGGGCGTCGAGCGCGGGGTCGCCGCGGCCGGCGATCGGAAATCCCACCGCCACATCGGAACTGGAGCTCAGTTGGGATAGCAGCACGGCGAGGGCCGCCTGCACGACCATGAAGCTGGTGGCGTTGTGCTCGCGGGCGAGCTCGTGTATCTGCTGCTGCAACAGGGCCGGCCAGTCCACGCGGACCTGCTCGCCCCGGTGGTCCGCGACAGGCGGATAGGGCCGGTCGGTGGGTAGTTCCAGCCGCTGGGGCATCCCCGCCAGGGCCTCTTCCCAGTAGGCCACTTGAGCGGCCAGCGGGCTCTCCCGATCGGTCAGATCACCGAGATTGTCCCGCTGCCACAAGGTGTAATCGATGTACTGGACCGGCAATTCGGTCCACTCAGGGATCTGCCCGGCGCACCGCCTGAGGTACGCCGCGATCAGGTCGCCGGCCAGCACACTGATCGACCAGCCGTCCCCGGCGATGTGGTGGACCACCACTACCACTACGTGGTCCTGCTCGTTGAGCCGGAAAAGTCTTGCCCACAGCGGTATTCCACTGGAAAGACTGAATGGGTGACGTGCCGTCTCCCTGATGGCGTCATCCAGCCGCTCGGCCGGCCAACCAGTCGCGTCCACCACCTGCCAGCCGAAGTCGGCGCGCGCGGCCGGGATCACGACCTGTCGGGGTATGCCGTCGACCGCGGGAAAAACCGTGCGCAGGGCTTCGTGGCGGCGAACCACATCGGTCAGACCGATGCCCAGCGCCCGTTCGTCGAGTTGTCCGCGCAGCCGCAACGCGACGGCCCTGTTGTATACCGGTGACGCGCCCTGCAACTGGTCGATGAACCACAATCGACTCTGCGCATACGACAGGGGCACCACGGCGGGCCGCGCAACGGCACGCAAGGGTTTGAGTCGTCCCGAATCGCCCGCGATGCGCGACGCCAGTTGAGCTATCGTCGGCGCGTCGAACAGCGCACCCACCCGCAGATCGGCGTTCAGGGCGGCGTTGATGGCGACGATGACCCGCATCGCCGACAGCGAATCACCGCCGAGATCGAAGAACGACTCGTCGACACCCACCCGCTCCACGCCCAGCACCTGGGCAAAGATGTCGGTCAGAACCTGCTCGACCCGGGGTCCGTCGGAGTCGTTGCGCTGTAGTTCGCCCTCAAGTGTTGTCATGGCGCCGCCGGATCTCAGACGGCAGGGAACTCAGCGGCCCGCGTCCTGCGCCAATCTGTCGCGCAAGCTTTTCGGTCGTATATCGGGCCAGTTCTGCTCGATGTATTCCAGACACGCGGCCCGGTCCGAGAGGCCGTACACCACGCGCCAGCCGGCCGGCACGTCGGCGAATTCCGGCCAAAGGCTGTGCTGCTCCTCGTCGTTGACGAGTACGAAGAAGCGACCATTGTCGTCGTCGAATGGGTTGGCACTCACTCGTACTCCTAACCGCCGAGCGGGAACAAATCATGGGCAGAACCGACAGCGACGTCAACATAGCACCAGCAACCTTTGATTCGGGGCCAGACGGAGCGGCGATATTCAGCTCGGGCCGGCTGGGTTTCCGGGCGCGTCATCGGTGTCCACCTCCGAGTACTCAGGACCGGGCCAGTCCGGTCAATTGCGCGTCGGATGGCCCGCTACCGATCCCAAGATCCGCAACCATCGGACACCACATACGATGCGCACCAACGCTTGCCACAAGTTCACGAAGTTCTTGCGGAATTCTTGCGCTCAAATTCACTGACGATCAGCCGTTTTGGGAGCCTTCGACACCGCGGCTGTGACGCATCGTCACCTGCCTGCCCGGTGCGGTTGGCCGGGCATTTTTCGGTGCGGTGTAACAGCGGGCACCGGCGGAGGTAGCGTTCGACCCGTGCAGGTCGACGCGATGACTATCCCGCTACCGCTAACGCAGATCGGCGATACCGCCAGACGTACCGAGGCCGCCGGCTTCTCCGGCCTGCTGTTCACCGAAACCGGCCGCACCGCCTATCTGAACGCCGCCGTGGCCTCCCAGGCGGCTCCCGGCCTCGAGTTGTCGACCGGCGTCGCCGTCGCGTTTCCGCGCAGCCCGTTCGTTACCGCGGCAACAGCATGGGAATTGCAGGAAGCGACCAACGGCAACTTCCGTCTCGGTCTCGGCACCCAGGTTCGCACGCACGTGGTCCGGCGATACGGGATGGCATTCGAACGACCGGGGCCCCGCCTGCGCGACTATGTGCGCGCCGTCAAAGCCTGCTTCGGCGCGTTCCGCACCGGAAAACTCGATCATCACGGCGAGTTCTACGACCTCGACTTCATCACGCCGCAGTGGAGCGCCGGCCCCATCGACGCCCCCGATCCCAAGGTCGACGTCGCTGCAGTCAATCCCTGGATGCTGCGGATGGCGGGCGAAGTGGCCGACGGGGTACACGTCCATCCGCTCGGCGAACCCGGCTATCTCAGCCGCCACGTCACACCCAACGTCGCCGCGGGGGCCCGCAAGGCAGGACGCGACACATCCGAGGTTGCGGTGATCGTGCCGGTCATGACGATCGTCGGCGACACCGACGAAGAACGCGACCGGGAGCGTGAAATGGCGCGAGCGAGCATCAGCTTCTACGCAAGCACGCCCAACTACTCCTTCATCCTGGACGAGGCCGGGTTCGAGGGCACCACGGCCCGGATCCGGGAAAAGCAGAAGGCCGGCGACTTCAAGGGGATGGCAGCCCAGATCACCGATGACCACCTCACGGTGTTTGCCACCGAGTCGACCTGGGACGGGTTGGCGCACGCCCTCGTCGACAAGTACGAAGGCACCGCCACCCGACTCGTCCTGTACAACGCGCTCAGCGACCCCGACCGATTCGAGCGGTATGGAGAAGTCGCACAACGGCTTTCCGGTGGCCGCCCCTGACGGCAGAACGCCGGGCCACTGACGCAGAACACTCCCGCTGTCCAGACCGATAGGCTGAGGTCACAGATGCGCGTGTTCTTTGGAGAGGTAGCGATATGCCTGCACCGTCAGCCGAGGTTTTCGACCGCTTGCGTCAGCTTGCCGCGATCAAGGACATCGACGAACGTCCAACCAAGACGATCGACGAGGTCTTCACCGGCAAACCACTCACCACGATCCCGGTTGCCACGGCCGACGATGTCGCTGCCGCCTTCGCCCAGGCACGTGCGGCGCAGGTCGAATGGGCCAGGCGGCCCGTCACCGAGCGCATCGACATCATCCGGCGGTACCGAGACCTGGTGATCGAGAACCGCGACTTCCTGATGGACCTTCTGCAGGCCGAAGCCGGCAAAGCACGGTGGGCGGCCCAGGAGGAAATCGTCGACCTGATGGCGAACGCGAACTACTACGTGCGCGTCACCGCCAAGCTGCTCAAGCCGCAGAACGTACAGTCGCTGCTGCCCGCGATCGGCAAAACCACGGTCTGCTACCAGCCCAAGGGCGTGGTCGGGGTGATCTCGCCCTGGAACTATCCGATGACGCTCACCGCATCGGACTCGGTGCCGGCACTGCTTGCCGGTAATGCCGTGGTGCTCAAGCCGGACAGCCAGACGCCGTACTGCGCCCTGGCCTGCGCCGAATTGTTGTACCAGGCCGGTCTGCCGCGATCGCTGTACGCGATCGTGCCCGGCCCCGGCTCGGTGGTCGGGACCGCGATCACGGAGAACTGCGACTACCTGATGTTCACCGGGTCCACCCAGACCGGCAGCCATCTGGCCGAGCAGGCGGGCCGGCGGCTGATCGGTTTCTCGGCCGAACTCGGTGGCAAGAACGCCATGATCGTCACTCGCGGCGCGAATCTGGACAAGGCGGCCAAGGCGGCAACACGTGCGTGTTTCTCCAACGCCGGCCAACTGTGTATCTCCATCGAGCGGATCTACGTCGAAAAGGACATCGCCGACGAGTTCACCCGCAAGTTCGGCGACGCGGTACGCAGCATGAAACTCGGCACCGCCTACGACTTCTCGGTCGACATGGGCAGTTTGATCTCCGAAGGCCAGCTCAAGACCGTGTCGGAGCACGTCGACGACGCGACGTCCAAAGGCGCCAAGGTGATCGCCGGCGGCAAGGCTCGGCCCGACGTCGGTCCCCTGTTCTACGAGCCGACCGTGCTCACCGACGTGACGCCGGAGATGGAGTGCGCGGCCAACGAGACCTTCGGACCGCTGGTTTCGATCTACCCGGTCGCAGACGTCGATGAGGCCGTGGAGAAGGCCAACGACACCGAATACGGCCTGAACGCGAGCGTGTGGGCGCGCACGCCGGCCGAAGGCCAGCAGATCGCCGCCCGGTTGCGTTCGGGAACGGTGAATGTCGACGAGGGTTATGCCTTTGCCTGGGGCAGCCTCAGCGCACCCATGGGCGGGATGGGCCAGTCGGGTGTCGGCCGGCGCCACGGCCCCGAGGGCCTGTTGAAGTACACCGAGTCGCAGACGATCGCGACCGCGCGGGTGTTCAATCTCGACCCGCCGTTCGGCCTGCCGTCGACCCTCTGGCAGAAGTCGCTGCTGCCCATCGTGCGCACGGTGATGAAGCTGCCCGGGCGGAACTGAACGAGAAAACTGCAGACAACCCGCGCGAAGACTGCCACACAGGCCCCACACGACACTAGAGTGCTGTAGGTGGGCAAAGACGCCGAAGCGAAGGGCTGGGGCCGCTGGCTGGCCATCGCGGCCTCGCTGGTGCTCGCCGGTGGGATGATCTACGCCCAGGACACCACGCACACTATCCCCTGCTGCCCCGACAGCCCCTCGGCCGCGGCAGCAGCTCCGCCAAGCCAGACGGCGGCGCCGGCGGTCGCCGCGCCGCAAATGGCCAGTGCCGCGGAGGTGGCGATGCTGGCCGGCAACGCGCCGGTGATGGCGCAGGATTTCCAGATGGCGTTACCCGCCGGCATCGCCCCCGAGGGCGGCCTGCAGGTCAAGACCATCTGGGCAGCGCGCGTCATCGAACTGCTGTTCCCGGAAATCAAGACCATCGGCGGGTTCCGGCAGGACGCGTTGCGCTGGCACCCCAGCGGTCTGGCGATCGACGTGATGATTCCCGACCACGACAGCCCCGAGGGCATCGCGCTGGGCAATCAGATCGCCGGGCTGGCCCTGGCCAACGCCAAACGCTGGGGAATCGACCATGTCATCTGGCGGCAGAAGATCTACCTGGGCCCCGCGTCGGGAAGCTGGACTGCCGACCTGGGCAATGAGACGGCCAACCACTACGACCACGTTCACATCGCCACCAATGGCGGGGGCTATCCGACCGGACGCGAAACGTACTTCATCGGATCGATGACCCCGGCTCCGTCGAACTGAGCTGCTGCGCACAACGACTCCCGCTAATTGTGGCCGTTGATGCTGGCGGAGAATGAGTTCACCCCCGCGCCGACGCTGCCGCTCCACGGCTCGAACCCGGCCTGAATGCTCGTCAGGTACCACGAGTCGGTCACCGGCTCCCAGGTCTGGGTGTTGTCGATGAATCCCATCACGTCGAAGCTGTTCCACGTGGTGATCGGCGAGTTGGCGACGTAGGACACCACGTTGTTCTGACCATTGCTGCCCTTCCACACCGCGAAGTTCTGTCCGTCGATGGTGGCGCTGCCCACCACGGAACCGACCGGTTGGATGGGACCCTGGTGGTTGAACCAGATCATGACTTCCTGCTGGTTGACACCGGTGGTGATGGGTGTCGGGTGGAGCCAGATGTCGTAGGCGGCGTCGTACACACCGCTGGTGGGATAGGTGTAGCTGATACTGCTGGTCGCCGTCTGGATCTGGCTCAGCTGTATCGGCAGGATGGTGCCCGGTGAGCCCGTTCCGTAATGCCAACCCGTGTAGATGGACGGGTAGCCCAGTGGGGCGCCGTTAGTCGGCGCGGACCCGTTTTCGGTGGTGATGGTGAATCCGTTCTGGGTGACGGTGATCGCCTGCCCGCCGGGGTTGTTCCACGCGTTGTTCTGAACGACGTAGGCGTTGCCCAGCGTCGTGGTTCCGTACTGATTGGAAATGACCGTGCCGCCGGTCGGCACAGTCGGCGGGGTGGTGGGTGTCGTCGGAGTCGTCGGCGTTGTGGGTGTTGTCGGCGTGGTCGGCACCGTGGTGCCCCCGGTGACGGGCTGGCCGTTGATCAACAGGTTTGTGGGCGCCGCGTAGGCCCCGGTCTGCGACGCCTGGAATCCGACATTGACCGTGCTGCCGGGGGCGATCGTGCCGTTGTAGCTCGCCGGGGTGACGGTGTAGTGCGTGCCGGTGTGCGTGACCTGCCCATTCCACAGATTGGTGACGGATTCGTTTGCGGGCAGGTCGAATTGGAGGTTCCAGTTGTTCAGCGGCGTGGAGCCCGAGTTGGTGATCGCGTAGTTTCCGTTGAATCCGCTGTTCCACTGCGAGGTCGCCGAGTACGCGGCCGTGAGTCCCCCGGTGCTCACCGGAGGAGTCGTCACGGGCGGGGTGGTCACGGGGGGTGTGGTCACCGGCGGAGTAGTGGTGGGCGGAGTTGTCACCGGCGGAGTTGTCACCGGCGGCGTTGTCACCGGCGGAGTGGTGACCGGCGGGGTCCCGCCGATGACCGGTTGCCCGCTGATCGAGACATTCGTCGGCGGCGCGTACGTTCCGGACTGCGCGCCCTGGAATCCCACGGTGACCGAGTTTCCGGGCGCGATGGTGGCGTTGTAGCTCTGCGGAGTGACGGTGTACTGCGTGCCCGATTGTGTGACGTGCCCGTTCCAGAGGTTTGCGACGGATTCACCTGCCGGCAGGTTGAATTGGAGCTGCCAATTGGTCAACGGAGTCGTGCCGGTGTTGGTGATCGTGTAGTTGGCGACGAACCCGCTGTTCCACTGCGACGTGGTGGCGTATGTCGCCGATACGCCGGTACCGGTGGCACTGCCGGCCGGCGTTGTGCTGGCCGCCGCCGTCGCCGTCGCCGTCGTGGCGGCGGCAGTCTTCGCTGTGGTCGCACCGGTCGCCTCGGCAGTGGCTGCTCCCTGCTGTGTCGCCCCGCTGTCGGGCAGCCGGATACCCAGGAACCTCTCTGCGACATCGCGCAGCAGCGTTGAGTTGGCAAGTTCGGAGCCCGCGTACCGCTGCGCGCCGACCGACAAGGCGTTCGTGAACTGCGATTGGTATGACGCCAGCCGGGCGCTGACGGCCTGGTAGTCCAGCGCGTGCCCGCCGAACAGCGAAGCCACCGCCGCTG
The DNA here is from genome assembly GCA_003987775.1 of Mycobacterium sp. Lineage (GTDB taxonomy): Bacteria > Actinomycetota > Actinomycetes > Mycobacteriales > Mycobacteriaceae > Mycobacterium. The sequence goes on along the minus strand of RXJD01000011.1, from coordinate 42,868 downwards.
AAATCTCATCGGCACCCGCTGCCAGGATCTCAATGGTGGGACCCGCTGCCGCGGCGTTTGCAGCGTTGAGCGACGATCCGATTCCGGCGATATCGGCCACTGCCGCTGCCAGCGCTTCCGGGGTGGCGATCACATACGACATGTAACAATCCTTCGATCGATCACGGTCTTATTACGAACACATAACTTTCTTATCTCGACCTTACGAACCGCTTTATAACGGTTTCATCACGGGTAGCGAGGCTGCCACACAATCCCAGCACTTTCAACACCACACGGCGAATTGAACAAACCTGGCACGAACGGAGATTTCGTCGACATTTGAGAGGCGGTTGACCACCAGTTGCACATATTGTCGTTGCTGTCCAAATACGCTGACGCAACGAATCGTTTTCCAATGCAAATGAAATTCTAGGACAGCTGTACGACTATTCGCGACGGAGAATTTCGACGATCGGGCCGGGGCCCCGACCCTGGCACGTCGAGTACTACACAGCGTAGTATTCAGCCTGACGGTGGAGCCCGAGGAGGCCGCCATTGCCGGTGCGGCGCCCGGGATTTGGGCCTTTACCTCACACCAGGTGGCCTATGTGTTCACCTTCCCGAACAACGTCACCGACGCAGTCGTCCATTCGGTCACCTCGGCGGTAATGGTCGCGATGGCAGGAGTCCAGGTGCGCTCGGACGGCGGTGTCAAGAATTCGCTGGCCGATCTTCGTAACCCGGCCTAGGCCAACCGTGCCGGCCCTTCGCTACCCTGGCGTGAAATGGCAACAGCTACACGGTGGCGGCGTCGCGTGGTCACGGGAGCGCTCGCCACGCTGTTGGCCGCGACCGCGGTCTGTGCGACTCGACCGCACACCGGCAACGAACCCGTCCTTCGCGCCGTGAAAAGGTACGTGGCCCTAGGTGACTCGGCCGCCGCGGCACCACTGGTACCCGACGCGGCCAACCCGCCCGGGTGCTTCAAATCGACCAACGACTATCCCGCGGTGCTGGCGCGCCGCCTCGGTGCGGCCACTTTCGTCGACGTCAGCTGCAGCGGCGCCACCGCTGCCGACATCACCGATCGAGAACAATCAACCAGTGGCGGAGACGTGCCGCGGCAGATCGACGCCGTCACTGCCGATACCGACCTGGTCACCATCACAATCGGTGGCAATGATGTCGGCCTGGCCTCCAGCGCGGCACAATGCCGCAGGGTTTCTCTGGCGCAGCCCCCCTGCTTCGCCGACTTCGTCTCAGCCGGCGGCGATCGGTTCAGCGCGGCGATCCACCGACAGATTCCGTTGTGGGAAGCCATGGTTGGTGCCGTGCGGGTCAGGGCCCCGCACGCACGTGTCGTGCTGGTCGGCTACGCGACGTACATTCGCCCCGGCGGATGCTTCGGGGAACAGCCGATCAACCCCAGCGACGCCGATTACTTCCAGGCCAAGGTTGACGAGATCGATGACCAGCAACGGATGTTGGCCACGAAGGTGCACGTCGACTTCTTCGACACCCGACCGGTCTCGGCCGGACACGACATGTGCGCCGCGCCCGACGACAGGTATGTCGAGGGATTCGAGTTGTCACATCTTGCTGCGCCCCTGCATCCCAACGCATCAGGAGCGGCGGCGGTAGGAAGCGCTCTCGCCGGCCAGCTGAATCTCAGCGACGGGCGGTCCAACTAGCCAGCGTGACACCGCCGGGGAACGTCATCGGCGGCGCCGCCGGAACCAAACCGGAAATGGTTGCGCCGTCCGGAAATAACCGGCGGCCGCCGCCCTGTACGTAGGGGTAGATGAAGAACCTGTACTCGTCGACCAGCCCTGCGGCAATCAGGCTGTGACACAACGTGATGCTGCCGGTCGCGACGATGTCGCCGCCCGGTGCCGCCTTCAGCGCTTTCACCTCGTCCACGGGATCCCCGGGCAAGACGATGGAGTTGTTCCACTGCGGGTCAGCGATCGTCGAAGACACGACGTATTTGGCGACATTGTTGATGTAGTCCGCGACGCCTGTCGGGTCGCTGCTCTGGTGCGGCCAGTAGCTGCGGAAATCGTGGAAGGTTTGCCTACCGAGCAGCAGGGCATCGGCGGTTTCGTCCTGGCGGCGCAGTTCAGCGGTCAGTTCGCCGTCGTGCGCCTCGGGGTTGAACCAGTCCCCCAGCATCTCGACCGAGCCGTCCAGGGTGATGTTCTGCGTGATGATCAGCGAGCGCATATCACTATCGACCCGGCGGCGCCCCAAGATTCATCGCCGGCCCAGCAGATCTTCTTCCAGGAATCGGCGGAAGATGGGCGCGAGTTGGCGGGCGACGAACTCGTGTCGGTCACCGAGCCGATGCCCCAGTTGAAAGACCTCGTTGATGATGGCGCGCCGCGGCACTTCGGCGCGCACCTCATCGCCGAACTCCTGGTACACGGTTTCCCGGATGGACTGTTCGATGCCGTTGCGGCTGTCGAAGCCGGAGAGCACGACCCCGCACCACTTGAGCGGATGGATGCGCTGGATGCGCTCGACCCGGTTGCGCGCCTCGATGGCTTTGCGCACTGCGTCGCCGGTCGGGGCGATCGGCGCATACGCCACATCGGCCAGGTGCATGGCGAGCGCCTCTAGCGAGCCGGTGCGGCCCCCGGTGTCGATCAGGACGAGCTCGTAACGGTCGAACACCCCGGCCGCCACGAAGATGCCCCGCAACAGCCCGGTGTCCGAGACGCCGACCCCGGCGACCCGGGTCAACGATGCTCCCGCCGGTAGCAGTTCGACGTGCGGCCACTTGGTCTCGATGATCTCCTCGTCGACCCGCTTGGCGGCGGTGCCGGGGTCGCCCCAGAAGTTGATGCCGGCATCCTCGAGCACCGAGCCCAGCCCGGTCGAGTGCTGCGACACCCCGAAGTGGTTGGACAGGTTGCGCTCCGGGTCCGCGTCGACCAGCAACGTGGAGATACCCAGGCGCGAGGCCTCCCCCGCCAACATCATCTGCCACAGCGTTTTGGCTGTTCCGCCCTTGCCCGAGAGCACCACCGCCGACACGGCTGCCAACTACCTCGCCTCACCTTCCGGTATCTCCGGCCACCGACGAACTACCCAGCCACTTCGCCGGTGGGCCCAGGTCGAGAAGCAAAATGCCACGCTTGACGGGCCCAACTCGCGGGCGGTGTCCAGCGCTCAGCAAGCATAGCCACGCCTTCGGCGTGGTGGCCTGCTGTCGAGGCGAAAACCGTTCATTTCCATGGCCAGCGCGAGAGCGGCCGCGGCCTGGGCTACCTACCTCGCCCCCGCGACGTCCGTCACCCGGGCGCCCAGCGCAAACCCTCCCACGTAGCCCTGTGCGTTGGGGTCGAGGCCCAGGCCGGCGGCGATGTGCAGCTCGGGTCCCGCTCCGATCGCGCAACCCGCCAGGGCTTGCGCCGTTGCCTGCAGATAGAGCGTCTGCAGCAGGCACCCGGCATCTTTATGGATGAGCGTGAGAGCGAAATCCTGATAGCAGTGCATCGTGCGCTCGTACAGCGCGGTGATCATGAGGACCGCTGCGGGCGGTGCGGGACGGCCGGCGCCGTCATCGACCAAACCCATGGCATTCATCGAGATGTCCTCGACTTCGATCGTCAGTTCCTCGGTGCCGGCCATCGGGACGAGCGAGCGAGTGACCGGATCGAAGTAATAGCAGCGCCGTTGCAGGGATTCGACGTTCAATGCCGCGACGTACAGTTCCAGCGGATGGCGCGCGCCGCCCGAAGGCGTGGGGCGTTTCCAGGTGCCTGTGGTGGAGTCTTCGTGCTGGACCGCGAGGACATCCAGCAGTAGCCGGCTCAGCTGCGAGAGCGCCAGCGGGCTGTCGGCGAAGCGGCGCACGGAACGGCGAGCGGAAAGGACCTCGCTGAAAGACGCCTTCGGTGGGGGCGCCGCGATGTCGTCGAGCGCAATGGGCGTGCCTGGCGGAGGTGACAGGCGCGCAGGTCGTGGACGTACGTCGTTGAGTCCGAATCGTGCTCTGCCCCGGCCGAAGAGCCTTTGCACGGCCAACTCGTAGGTGTTCCAGTCGGTTAGCCGGTCCGCTTCCTCCGCGACCAGGACACCCGCGGCTACGGCCGCCAGAATCACCGCATGATCGACGCCGGAGCGCATCCGGAGATCGTCGAGGATGCACGGCTCGGTGGCCGCGCTCAGCACCGTGATGATGTCGTCGTCGACATGGAATAGGCGTCCGCTGGGCGCGTGGATGCACTGCATTGCGCTGCCCTGCCAGGTGAGCGCCAGATGCGGTGCTCGACGGTAGCGGACGGGCTCACTCCCCGAGCGCGGCTCGGCTGCGTTAGATGCGGGTGCGGATGGTGGAGGGTTCACAGCCGGACCGCTAGGCGAACGGAACGGGTGTCGTTCGGAAGTCGGCGGTGGCTCGCGCGGCACCGATCGAGCCGATCAGTCGTGCTGAGCCGTGGTCGGCTTCGATGGGTTGAAGGCCCGGGTGCAACACCCGGACGACGTCGAGATCGAGAAAATGGCCGATAGTCATGCTGACCGCTCCGGCGAGAGTCACTTCGGGACCAACCTGGCGCGCACGATTGATCCGCCTGTCGCACCGGAAGAGATTTTCGACGTCATTCAGCCGAATTTCGTTGCAGTAGTAGAGAATATGGTCTTCGAACGAGCGGACCTCTGTGATGGCCGCGGCCTTCGTGTCGGCTCGGGACAGCCACATCTTCAGTCGTATTTGGAGGCATTCCTGCAACGCATGATTCAGGCCCGCTTCGGAGCCGGCCGCACAGGCACTGCCGATCGCGAAGATGGGAATCGATTGGTGGCGCGTAAACACAACCCATACGGGCGCACCGCCGCGGCTGGCGAGGTGATAGAAGCCGGTGCGCCAGCCAAGTCCTTCATCGGCCTTCTGCACGCGCTCCCACGTGCTGGGAGGTGACACGGGCGCCAGGGCGACCCGCATCAACCACGCCAGTCGAATCGCGTCTCGTTCGAACAGCTCACGAATCGCCCGATCGGTGGCCGTCGCGGCCGTGGCCCCCGCCGCGGTGCCGTTACTCGTCAGTTCGCACCAGCCGCGGACCTGAGCCGAGCAGAGACCTGCGGGGACATAGACGGCTGAACCGGTCTCGATATCAGTGCCCACCGTCCAGTCGATGTCGGCTGCGGGGTCGTAGGGCCGAAACGGCCAGCCGGAGTGCAGCAACGGTTCGCCGATGAAGGAACGGACGTCGAAGACGCGATGGCCGCCACTGCGCAACTCGCGTTCACTGGTGCGGGCCACGACAAACGGCAGATAGCTGCTCAGCGCGATGCGTTCGGCCAGTTCTCCGACAAATCGGGCGATCAAGAGATCCATGTCTTGATCGCAAGCCGCAGCCTCGACAGGGCAGGACCAGCCCGGGGCGACCAACTGCGCCGTGACCAGGTCGAATCCGAGCAACACCTCGGGCGCACAGAAACACTCGACAGCCATGTCGAGATCAAGGAAGTCGCCGATCCGCAGGGGCAGGTCATTCAGTCGGTCGGCAATCAAGACCGCCCGCGCCGGACGGGAGAAAACCGAGATTTTGAGGTGCCCTCTCACCGGCCACCTTCGCCACGTCGCACGACCAGGCCACGACGGCACCATTCCGCTAATACGTCAGAGATATCCACTCTGATCGCTTCGGTGCCGGCGTAGGTCCCCGATAGCTCATTTACCAGTTCGTCAAGGGAACGCCAGCGATCCAGGCACTGCCACACCGAACACGCAGAACCCATCAGCACCAGATACTTTCCGCCGGTGGTTTGAATGACCACTCCCCCGTCAGCGGCATCAGTCTGCAACTCATTATTGCGCATGAATATGGTGTCAGCGTGTGAGGACATTGCACACCTTCATCAGAGCCCTACTTTGTCGAAAGCGACCCCGAGCCAGATCTGGGCGGCGTCAATCGCCACTGTCTCGCTGATAAAACTGTGTTGGGTCCCGGTGTATATGTCGCGGAAGGCGCGTTCTATGCGGGTTCCTTCGAGGATCGCGCTGGTGCCTACGGACAGATGTGCCCATTCCGCACACCGCCTTGCGACATCAGTGGCATATACCGCGGCTGCACGCATATCCGCCCGCTGGGCCGCCGTCAGTTCCAGGCCACCGGCCACTGCCGCCTCCGCCGCGGTGAATGCGTCGACAACCAGCAGATAGGCGGCGCGCCACGCCGCTACATGATGTGCAAATCCGCGCTGAAAGGTGGGACGGCCGGCCAGTCCGGTGTCATCGCCTTCGCGACATTTCGTTGCCGCCAGTTCTCTGACATCATCGAGCATGCTTTTCGCTACTCCCAAGGCCCACGAGGCGTGCCCTGCCGCACCCAATGGAACGATGCCCATTTGCGCGGCCGGCGAATTCCCGCGATGCGGCTGGCGGGTAAAAGTCGGATAGGTACGGACATCGGGCACGAATAGGTTGTCCGCGCTGTAATCGTATGAACCCGTGCCTTTGAGACCCTGCACGTGCCAGCTGTCTTTGATGGTGACCTGATCTCGGGGCAGCACTGCTACCCGCCAATCGGGAACACCTTCACTTTTCCACCTGACCTCGCCGTTATCGATCGGACAGAATCCCGCGACAATGAACTGCGCGTGATTGATTCCTGAGCCGAATTTCCAGGAACCGCTCAATCGATAGCCGCCCGGCACCACGGTTCCCGTTCCGTTGGGAAAGTACTGACCACCGATAGCGATTCGGTCGGCACCGGCGCCGAAAACTTCGGCGAAGCCGTCGTCGGGCAGATACGTGGCGGCACCGAATGCCGACAGCAGATTGGTGACACCGACCCACCCGAATGCCCCGTCCTGCCAAGCCATCTCGATCCACGTCTCGATCATGGCGGCGAATGACGGTTCGGAACCGCCCGCCTCGACGGGGTTGAACGCCGAGAAAAGTCCGGCAACACGCATGTCTTCGACGACGCCGGGAGCCAGCGTCCGCATCCGTTCCGACTCCCCGGCGCGACTTCGCACTCGATCTCGCATGGCGAGGACCAGGGCATAGGGGTGAGTCACTGCATCCACTCCGCTTTGCGCGAACCCGGGGGTTTACGTCCGGGGTCCCGGGTTGCCGCTCCACTGGTCCCGAACGCCGATGGCCACCGTCGCCACGCAGGTGGTGCAGACCAGCGCAATATGGGGATCCGCCTCCGCAAGACCGACCTCCCTGATGACGGGCCTTTTCCAGAGGATCCGTTGTTCCATGATGCTTCCCTTCTCGGACGTTGCCGCTTACCGGCTATCCGCGACTGCCACGATATTGTCAACCGCGGATGACAAAATTTACCTCCGCTGGTTCGCGGCGTCAACGGTCCGCCGGGCGATCGCAGCGCGGACGTTTGCGGCGACGCGACGAGGTGGTTTTCACTGGAAATGTGGGTGAGCGATTGCGTGCCGAACTCAGCCGGGGCGTTGACGCCGACGGCCCGGGGTCACACCACGCCGAGGTGGCCCTCGGTGCCGGACCCGTGCGGCAGCGACTGGAGTCGGCGATCCTTGCCCTGTCCGAGCTGCGCGGGCCGGACAGCAGCACGTGTCCGTCGGATGCGGCCCGGGCCGTTGGCGGCGAGACGTGGCGGGAGTTGATGGACGCGGCGCGCGACATCGCGCGGGAGCTGGCCGGATCGGGCCGCGTGGAGATCACGCAACGCGGGGACGTCCTCGATCCCGGCGCCGAATGGCGCGGACCCATTCGCATCAGGACGACCCGGCGCTGAGCGCTCGACGGGCGCGCGGCCGGGGCGACGTAGGCTGGCGGCATGGCTATCGAATCGACGATGCTCGAACTCGGCACGCCCGCACCGCCGTTCGCGCTGCCCGAACCCGCCACCGGCGCCACTGTGAGCCTTCACGATCTGACCGGCCCGGCACTGGTCGTCACGTTTATCTGCAACCACTGCCCCTACGTCCAGCATGTGGCCGCCGGCCTCGCCGAGCTGGGCCGGGATCTCGTGGAGCGGGGTGTGCCGATGGTCGCGATTTCCAGCAATGACGTCGTCACGTACCCACAGGACGGTCCCGATCAGATGGTCGCCGAGGCGGAACGTCAGGGGTGGACTTTCCCGTACCTCTACGACGAGACCCAGGACGTCGCGCGGGCATATTCCGCCGCCTGCACTCCCGACACGTTCGTGTTCGACGGAGACCGCCGGCTGGTTTACCGCGGACAGCTCGACGACTCCCGGCCCAAGAACGACCTTCCGGTAACGGCTGCCGATGTGCGGGCCGCGGTCGAGGCGGTCCTTGCCGGCCGACCGGTGGACCCGAATCAGCGGCCGTCGATCGGCTGCGGCATCAAGTGGCGGTGATACCGGTCGTCAGGGCTGATTGGCCACGATCACCGGCGCCCGTACGGCGTGCACCACGCCGTTACTGACCGATCCCAGCAGCATGCCGCTCAGGCCTCCCCGGCCGTGGCTGCCGACGACGACGAGCTGTGCGGCTTCGGATTCTTCGATCAGCGCGCGGCCGGGATGGTCGAGCACGATCACCCGATTGACCTTGACGTCGGGATACTGTTCCTGCCAACCGGCCAGGTATTCAGCCAGATTGCGCTCCGCCTCGGTCCGCCACTCCAGCCAGGGCAATTGGTAGACCGCCATGTCGCTCCAGGCATGCACAGCGGTCAGTTCGACCCCGCGACGTGAGGCTTCGTCGAAGGCGATGGCCAGCGCGCGTTCGGAGGTCGGCGAGCAGTCGATGCCCACGAGTACCGGGGCACTCATGGAACGCGGCTTCCAGGACGCTTCGTCGCGGATGATCGCTACCGGGCACTTCGCGCTGTGCACCACACCCGAGCTGACCGACCCCAGCAGCACGCGCTCGATCGCGCTGCGCCCGGTGGAACCCACGACGATCATCTCGGCGTCGTGAGACATTTCGATCAGCGTCGGCACCGGGGCCGATGCTTTGACTTCGCTCGTGATCGCAATCGTGCGGTCGCCGGCCAGGGCATCCTCGGCCATCTTGACCGCGTGCTCGAGAATCTCGTGGCCATCGTCCTTCTGCCACAAGGCAACTCCAGCCGAGGTTGGTACCTGCGGGTACGCCGGAACCACCGGGTTGAACATGTGGACCAGGGTCAGTGGAACGTGCCGCATCGCCGCCTCGTGCGCGGCCCAGAAGACAGCGGCATTCGACGCGGCTGATCCGTCGACGCCTACGACGACGCCATAACGTGTCACGGTGTTAGACATGGTGTCCTCCTTCACTGCCTGTCCTTGACGCTATTAGCTCGGCGGTCTCCGGTCACGGGCCTTAAGTCCTCGACCGCCTGGTCCTGAGACCTCCGTATCGTTGCGGTGCCGGCCCGCCCGCGGGACCAAACTCGTGCCACCAGGTGCCAAACGACCCTGCTGGCCGCCGGCATCGCGGCATAGCGTCTGCGCTATGGACCAAGCAGCATCCCCGAAGTGGATCGTGGTGGGAATCGACGGGTCGGAGGCGGCGATCAATGCCGCCCGCTGGGCGATCCCGGAGGCCTGCGCGCGCGACGTCCCACTGCGCCTGGTGCATGCCGTCACCCCACCCAAGCCGGACGCGCCGCCCGGTGATGCCGACCTCGACACCGAGTACGGCGAGACCGCGCTGCGCGCTGCGTGCGCCGCCGTGCACGCCACGGGACAGCCGGTGAAAATCGAAACCGATCTGGTGGCCGGGTCGCCCGGCGCGGTGCTCATCGACGAATCACGCTGTGCGGCAATGGTTTGCGTGGGATCCGTGGGCATCGGGCGCCTGGCCCGCCGGGTACTGGGTTCGACAGCCGCGGACGTGGCGGAGCGGGCGCAGTGCCCGGCGGCCGTCATTCGAACGAGTCGGGGCGCCCAGGCACCCGATTCCGGTTCCATCGCCGTCGTGGTCGACGACTCGGTGGACAATGACCTGGTACTCGAACACGGCTTCCGGGAGGCACAGCTTCGGGGCGCACCGATCCTGGCGCTGGGCGTGTGGCGCTGGGGCTTCGGCGAAATCCCTTTCGCGCAGCTCGATCACCGGCTTGGTCCGTGGGTGAGGCGGTACCCGGGCGTGCATGTCCGCCCAGCGGCGGCCAGAGACGGCGTAGTTGAATTCCTCAGTGACACACAGGATCCCGTACACCTCGCGGTGATCGGCGCCGCTGATGCGGAGAAGGTTGCCAGGTTGATCGGTCCTGTCGATCCCCACTTCGGGCATGCCGGCCGCTCAGTGCTGGTGGCACGCTGACCGCGACGATCAGCCGGGCAGTGGGACCGTCCAGTGGACCCGGGTACCGTCGTTCGGCGAGCTCGCGATTTCACATGTGCCGCCGAGTTGTTCGGCGCGATGCTCCAGGTTTGCCAGACCACTGCGCCGGCGGTTGTCTTCCGGTACGCCGTGGCCGTTGTCACTGATCGTCATGGTGAACATGTCGGCGGCACTGACCTCGATGGTCAGTTTCGACGCGCCGGAATGCCGAATCACGTTGCTGATCGCCTCTGTGGCAACGGCTTCCGCGTGTTCGGCAAGCTCACCGTCAACCGCGCTCATGGGTCCGTCCATGTGGACGGTGGTGTAGATGTCGCGGTCATCGGTGAGATCGGCGACGATCTGCTGCAGGCGGTGCCGGAAACCGCCGTCGGCACCCACCGGCAGCTTCAGCTGGAAGATGGTGGTGCGGATCTCCTCGATGATCTTCTGCAGGTCGTCGAGAGTGCGGTTGAGCCGGTCGGCGACCTCGGGGGAACGGGCCCGGGCCAGGGTGCCCTGCAGATCCATCCCGGCCGCGAAGAGTCGTTGAATCACGTGGTCGTGCAGATCATGTGCGATCCGCTCCCGCTCCGCCAGAATGGTCAGCTGTCGAGCGTTCTCCCGGCCCGACGCCAGCATCAGTGCGATGGCGGCGTGGGTGGCGAACTGACCGACCAGGTCGAGGTCGCTGCTGTCGAACGGGGGCTGGTAGGCGTCGCGGGCCAGGGCCAGTACCCCCGCCGTCTGATCGTGGGCACTCAACGGCATCACGATCGCCGAGCGCTGGCCGACGTCGGTGAAGGCCTGGATCGGGTAGCTCAACGTCTCGGTGATCAACGGTTCACCGCTGCGGAACACGGTGCCACTGGTGGAGCCGTCCACCGGAACACGCTGCCCGACGACCTCATCGGCGTGCTTGCCGACCGCGGCCGAGACCACCAGCGTCTCGGCTTCGTCGAGCGGCAGGTCACTGTCCGCCGGGACCAGGACGATCCCCTGCTCGGCTCCGGTGAGCGTGCACGCGCGCTCGGCGATCAGCTGCAGCGGGTGCCGATGCGATTTGTCGCCGGCCAGCAGTGCGGTGGTGATCTCGCGACTGGCCTCCATCCACTTGACCGAGGTCCGTTCGCGCTCGAAGACCTGGGCGTTGTCGATTGCAACCGCGGCGGCGAAAGCCAATGCGCGAGCGGCGAATTCGTCGGATTCGGTGAATACCCGGCCCGGATCCACATGGGTCAGGTACAGGCTGCCGAAAACCGTCCCCCGGATCGTGATCGGCACCCCGAGGAAGGCGCGCATCGGGGGATGGTGCTCGGGGAAGCCGACTGCCGCGGGATGCCGGGTCAGATCTTCGAGCCGCAGCGCCGGTGTTTCGACCAGGGAGACCCCCAGCACCCCTTTACCCACCGGCAGATGACCGATCCTGACGGCGTTCTCCTCGTCGATACCCGCGTGAACGAACCTGAGTAGCGTTCCTTCGGGATCGCGGACCGCGAGGGCCCCGTACGGTGCCGACGTCAGTTCGCGGGCGGCGTGGATGATGCGGCCCAACGTGGCGTCAAGGTCGAGATCCGAACCGATCTCGACGATCACCCGCAGCAGCTGTTCCATCTGATCGCGTGCTGCCAACAACTCGTCGAGTTGTTCATGCATCCTGGTCACTAATCCAGGCTGACCAAGGCCAGCAAAAGCTGACCCGTGCTCGTCTTTGCCCACCCGAGCTGTACCTCCAAGACGACTGCCGGCTCGCGGCGTGGCCCGGCACGCCGGATGCCACGTATCAGCTTAATCGCACCGAGTCTGATAGCCACTGTGCCACGATTCGACATATCTACTGGTCAGAGGGGTCATCGCCGCATTTATCATCGACTTTATCCGTTATACGAAGAACCCACCGGAAAACGAACACTTTTGCGCGCGGTCACAGGCGCCGCGGGCCGGACTCGTTGTCCAGCCGGGAGGCGAAGACCGCGGCCTGCGTGCGCCGCTCCATGCCGAGCTTGGCCAGCAAACGCGACACGTAGTTTTTGACGGTCTTCTCCGCCAGAAACATCCGGTCGGCGATCTGCCTGTTGGTCAGACCTTCACCGAGCAGGCTCAGCAGCGTGCGTTCCTGCTCGGTGAGGGCGGCCAGCGGATCCTTCTTCTCCCCGCCCCCGCGCAACTTCGCCATCAGGGCCGCGGCCGCCCGATTGTCCAGCAGCGATCTGCCCGCGCCGACCTCTTTGATGGCCCGGGCCAACTCCAGACCTTTGATGTCCTTGACGACATAACCGCTGGCACCGGCCAAAATCGCCTCCAGCATCGCTTCGTCGGAGGTGAATGAGGTCAGCATCAGGCAGCGCAGCTCGGGAACCGCGGACAGCAGGTCGCGGCACAGTTCGATGCCGTTTCCGTCCGGGAGTCGCACGTCCAGCACAGCAACGTCGGGCTGCAGCGCCGGGATTCTGGCCATCGCTTCGGACACCGAACCCGCTTCACCGATGACTTCGAGCTCCGGATCGCTGGCAAGAAGGTCGACCAGGCCCCGCCGAACTACCTCGTGGTCGTCGACCAAGAAAACCTTCACCATTGCGAATCCTCCCTGGCTGACCGGGCAAAGTGACGCTGAAAGGTCCGGTCAACTTCTCTCGTGATGGCTCACGCAAGGCCAGTTTAGATCCAACAGCGCTGCCTGCGGGTTTTCCGGCGCGCCGGGTGTATGCCGACGGCCCGCGACGCCGCTGAGCCGTCACTCAATTAGCGGGCGTGCGGCGCCCGGGTGCCTTGGCGAAGCCGGGGCGGGAGGCATTGCCGATATGGACCATCACCCGGTCCAGCACCAGGTCGTAGGCATCACCATCTTCGACCATGCAGTCAAGCCCGCGGCGGTGCAGAAACCCTTCCAGGCGTCGGTCCAGCGTCCAATCGATGTAGGTGCTGTCAGCGTAAGGCGAGCTCAAGAATTGGCGCGCAAGTTCATCTGCGCTGGACGCGGTCACGAGTGACCGATCTCCAGTACTGGCAGCCATTTACACTCCCCTGCGGGCCCCGACACCCCTCGACAGCAACCGGCAACACCCATCCTCACGATGATTGCGCCGCCCGACTAGGGTCTGAAGTCCCCTTGTTGATCCAGCAGTGTGGTCACAGATTCTGACGATCGACGATCATCAGCGAGCAATGCGCGTGGTGCAGCGCCGCGTTGCCGGCCGGTCCCAGCAGCTGGGCCAGCGCGTCGTGGTTGCGATGCCCGATGACCACCGTCCGCACGTGCCGGCCGTGGCCGGCCAGATACTCGACGAGGCTTCCCCTCGACACCGTTGCCTGCACGTCGACGTCCGGGAAGTGCCGCCGCCACCGCTCGAGTCGGCGCTCCGGGTCGCCGCATCCGCCCGCATAACTGATTGCGTGCAGCGGCAGGCCGCGCAGCCGGGCTTCCTCCATCGCGGTCTTCATCACCGCGTCGCAGTCGGCCGCCGCATGGGAGTCGACGGCGATCCAGTGCTCATCGCGTCCGGCCCGTTCACCGTGGCAGCGGATAACGGCTACCGGACAGTGTGCCGATTGAGCCACCGTCGCCGCAGTGGAGCCGGCCCGCTCCGCACGGAAATGGTGCAATCCCACACCACCGACGCACACCATGGCCGCCGACGCCGATGCTCGGGTCAGCGCGATTGTCGGCACTTCCCGGGCGATCTCGATCTCTATCCGCACGGACTTCTCCGCCGCCTCGGCGCTCATCCCCGCTTGGCGAACGGCGTTTTCCGCGATGGCCAGTTTTCGGGCTGCCCGGTCCGCTGGGGCCTCGCCGCAGTCGTCCGGCTCGATCGCGTACAGCAGACGCAGCGGGACATCCCGCGCGACCGCTTCGTCGACCGCCCACAGCGCAGCATCGATCGCCGCCCGCGAGCCATCGATTCCGACGACGATGGACGGTTGGCCGGCCGGCACGTACATCGCGTCACCCGCGGACCACGAGCACCGAGCATCGAGGATGCGCGAAGAGCGCATGGCCGGACGGCCCGACCAGACGGGCCAGCTGATTCGCTTCGTCGCTGCCGATCACGGCCAGCTGCACACGCTCGCCGTTGTCTCTGAGAAAACCGGCGATCGCAGACTGCGTCGTGATCGGGTAGACGTGAACGTCGGGATTGATCTGCTGCCAGGCACGCACACGTCGTTCAAACTCGCCGTCGGTGTGCTCGGTCAGTTCCTCGGGACGGCCGCCGAGCACCAGCAGGGGCGCCTTACGCAGCTTCGCCTCCCAGGCCGCGTATTCGACGACGTCGTCGTTGTCCTGGGTCATCCTGACGATGATCCAATTGATCGGTGGCTGTTCGACGTCCGTGCGCAGGACCGCGACCGGACAGTACGCCTTCTCCGCGAGATCGGCTGCGGTCGAACCCAATAGCGCCCGCGCGTAACGGCCGATGCCCACCGAACCGACGCAGATCAGCTCGGCATCACGAGACGCCTCGATGAGAACCGTCGCCGCCGGTCCGCGTTGGATGTCCGCGGTGATCTCAACGGGTTTCGCGGCGGCCTCGATCGCCGATTGCGCTGTCTTCAGCGAGTGTTCAGCATGCTCGAGGTCGCGCGCGTAGTCATCAGCCGATGAGTGCGTCTGGCTGATCACGGCGACGAGATGCAGCTGCCGCCCGCGGCCCACGGCTTCATCGACGCTCCACAGGGCGGCCGCGATCGCGGCCTGGGATCCGTCGATTCCCACGACGATCGGCTTCATCTCACATCTCCCTGGACTGGTGTTGGAACAGGCTCGGGACTGGCGATTCGGTACACATCGATCAACCGGGCGACGTCACCGGAGGTGACGATGCCGACCACTTTGCCGCCCTCTAACACGAGAGCACGGCTGCGGGGACCGACCGGTGTCATCCTCTGCAACAACGCATTCAATGGCTCACCGGGCGCCGCGACGGGGACGCTCTGCAGCGGCAGCGCGATCTCGCCTACCTTCGTCGTGGCGCGCTGGGCGGGCGTGACATCGCGCAGCTGGCGCAGCGTGACCAGACCTACGGTCGATCCACTTCGATCGGTGATCGGGTAGGCGGAATGACGATCGCCGAGCACGTAACACTGGATGAAGTCCTCGACCGAGATCCAGTCCGGTGCGGTGTGTGGTTTCGGCGTCATCGCGTCGGCGACACACAGCCCGCCGAACAGCTGCTGGTTTGTCGCCTGCACCTCCTCCTCGCGTGCCGCCGCGAGGATGAACCAGCCGATGAAGGCCAGCCAGACACCGCTGATCAGACCACCGACCACGAACTCCGCCAGACCCAGGGTGATCAGGACGATAGCCACGACTCGCCCGGCACGCGCCGCCCCCACCGCAGCGCGCACCCGGTCACCGTGCCGCTGCCACAGGAACGCGCGCACCAGTCGTCCGCCGTCCAGCGGGGCCCCCGGCAGGAGATTGAACAGGCCCAGCAGCAGGTTGACCGCGGACAGCCACCACGCGACACTCACCGCGATCACCGCAACGTGCGCTGATTCCAGCGTGATTGCCAGTCCCGCGAACATCACCGACAGCGCCAGGCTCGTTGCCGGACCGGCGACGGCGATCCGGAAAGCCGCCTTGGGCGTCGATGCTTCGCCCTGCAACGTCGTCACACCGCCGAAAAGCCACAAGGTGACGTCGCCGGTGGTCACGCCCACCCGGCGCGCGACCACCGCGTGTGCCAGCTCGTGCGTGAGCAGCGAACCCAGCAGCACCAGCGCTCCGCACGCGCCGGCGGCCCAGTAGGCGCCGCGCGGATAACCCGCAACATCGTGGGGCAAGGTGGTGGCCAAGCTCCAGGTGAACAACCACAGGATCACGATGACGCTCCAGTGGGCGTTCACCCGGAATCCTGCTATGCGACCCAGCGGGATGGTGTCACGCACGATAATGACCTCCCCAATACGTTGCGTGTCAGGCTTTTTCGGTTGTGTCGCGGACTGCTGTGACGGACCCGGACGTGTCGCGTTCCGCGCGATGTCTGGTGCCGAGCAACCATCCCCGGGTGCTCAGTGCGACCGCCGGCCGGGCCAGTTCCATCGCGAAAATCTGCCCCGGGTGACGGAGCGCGATCCTGGCTCGCGCGAGCAGCCGCACCCGGTCCTCCCAGTGCGGCTGCAGGTGGAACGACAGCACCGCATCCCAGCTCGGGTGGGTCTGTTGGGTCCGAAACACCACGTATTGCTCTGGCACGACTTCCTGCACCGTCAGGGTCACGCCGTCGGGTAAGCCCATCCACCCCGCGGGAGTCACGCGAAGCCGGTCGCCCACTGCGAGCTGCGATCCCGGCGGTTGCGATCGGCCGCCGTCATCGGATCTGTCGAAAGGATTCTTCTGCAGCTGCGGCCAGACCGCCGAAACCGGCGCATCGATGTAGACAGCCTCGGTGACCTGAATTGCCGGATCAGCTACCAGAGCGTCACCCGGTAGTCGCATCTGGGTTTCCGCCTTCGTGGTGCCCCAGTTGCGGTAATAGCGCCGCGCACAGTAGAGCGCGCCGAACAACGCGGTCACCTCCGCGATGTGCCGGATCTTGGACATGGTGCCAGTCTGCGCCCGACGCGGGTGCGCCGACGAGGGTCATTGGTCCTCGTCGGACACGCCGAAATGCTCCGGGTTGGTCAGGCCGGCCGTTCGGGACCAACGGCACTACCGGGGGCGAGTTGCGGAACGGATAGTGGTGCCAGTGGAGGGATCGGGAGGTACGCAGATGGATCGCCTGTCGACTGTGGAAGCGAGCTTTCTCGAAGCTGAGGATGCCGACCGGCATCTGAGCATGGCGATCGGAGCGCTGGCCGTGATCGACGGACCCGCGCCCGGGCACGACGAACTCATCGCCGCACTGTCGGACCGTCTGGGACGCGTGACCCGGTTGACACAGGTCGTGCACCAGCATCCCTTGCAGGTCGCCGCCCCGGAACTGATGGTCGACAACAACTTCGACATCACCCACCACGTGCGCTGGGCGGTTATGCCGCAGCCGGCGAACGAGGCCGCGTTGTTCCGCACGGTCACCGATCTCATGGAGCGCCGGCTTGATCGCAACCACCCGCTGTGGGAGTGCTGGATCATCGAAGGCCTACCCGAACGACGATGGGTGGCGCTGCTGAAGATCCACCATTGCCTGGCCGACGAGGTCGCCGCGGTACGGATGCTGACGAGCATCTCGGACTCGGGAACCGGCGTGCTGGGTGAGCTCCGTGTCGTCGAGCCGGTGCCGCCGTCGAAAGTGTCAGGGCGCACGGTCAATCCGCTGGGCTGGGCTCGACAGATCTGGCGTGCGTCGCTGATCGGCGCCGACATGGCCAGTCAAACAGCAAGGGAAGCAGGCGAATTCGTCACCGGGCTGCTCAGCCCGATGGGGGCCTTGCAGCGCCAGGGGCCGGTGGCCGGCACGCGCGGGTACAGTGCGGTCCGGGTCCCGCTCAAAGATGTCGACACGGTGTGCGAGGTCTTCGGGGTCACCCGCAACGACGTCACGCTCGCCGCCATCACCGACAGCTTCCGTGCCGTGTTGCTTCGCCACGGCCGGCAACCACGGCGCAACTCACTGCTTACGCTGATCCCGGTCTCGTTAGGTTCACCGGAACCCATGGACCGCATCGACATTCGTGCCTCAGCGATGCTCCCCTACCTGCCAGTCGAGCAGAAGGATCCGGTCAAACGTCTGCGTCTCATCCACGCCAGACAGAATCGGACCGACGAGAGCGGCGCCGCGCGCACCTCGGACGGCCTCGCCGATCACCTGCCGTTCATGCTGAGCGCGTGGGGCATTCGGCTGTTGATGCGGTTGCCGCAGCGCAGCATCGTCACGCTGGCCGCGTACGTGCCGGGTCCCCGGCAGCGCTTGCAGGTGCTGGGGCGGCCAGTGGAGATGCTGCTACCGATACCACCCACCGCGGCACCCATGAGCACCGTCGTCAGCACGCTGAGCTACGTGGACGATCTGGTGCTAGGTGTCACCGCCGACAATGACGCGACGCCGGATGCCGACGAGATCGCGGGCGGCATCGAACTGGGAGTCGCACGCCTGCTCGCCCGTGCCCTGGCCCGGCGGCGGTCGGGGCCCAAACGTGTTCGTCCGCAGGGCCGGCCGGGTTCCCGATCGCCAGGCCCGCGGCCGTGACGTTCTTCAAGGTCGTCGCCCTGGATCTGGACGGGACCCTGACAACCGCAGGACACCTGGCGCCGGAGGCGCTGGCGGCGATCGAAGAATCCCGGCGGAACGGCCTGGCAGTCGTGCTGGTCTCCGGGCGCATCCTGGCCGAATTGCGAGCCGAGTTCCCGCAGGTCGCCGATTACGTGGATGCGATGGTGCTGGAAAACGGCACGGTCACCGTCGTCGACGGAGTCAGCCACGCGCTGACACCGCCGGTCGATGGCGGTCTCACGCAAGCTCTCGGCGACCGGGGTGTTCCCTTCCGACACGGCGAGGTCATCCTGGCGATCGACGGTCAGCACACCGCCACCGTCGTGGACCTGATCGGTGAGCTGGGACTGGACTATCAGGTGATCCGTAACCGGTCCGCGCTCATGGTGTTGCCGGCCGGCAGCACCAAAGGCACCGGGCTTGCGGCAATGCTGGGCGCGATGAATCTGTCCCCGCACAACACCGTCGCCGTCGGAGACGCCGAAAACGATCTGGCGCTGTTCGGCATCGCCGAGATCGGCGTCGCCGTCAGCAACGCGGTGTCCTCGGTGCGGCGATGCGCCGATCTCACGCTGGACAAGCCGAACGGATCCGGGGTCGCCGAACTGTTGGCGGGCCCCTACCTCACTGGGGCACAACGCTGGTGCCCACCCCGGCGGTGGGTCGAGATCGGCACCTTCGATGACCTGACCCCAACGCGGATTCCGGGCAGCCAGGGCAGGGTGGTGATCACCGGGCCGGCAGCCTCCGGCAAGAGCCACCTGGTCGGGTTGCTGGCCGAGCGGTGGATCCTGGCCAATTACTGTGTGCTGCTGCTCGATCCAGAAGGCGACCACATCCATCTGCAGCAGCTCAGCCAGGTCCACGTGGTCGACGCCGGCCAACATCTGCCCGAGCCGGGCGACCTGGTGAATGCCCTGCGACCGCAATCCAGCCTGGTGGTGGACATGTCCGGACTCACCGAGGCGAGCAAGAGCGACTACATGCACCGCCTGCGCCTGACGGCGGAGGCCTACCGCGAAGAACACGGATTCCCGCACTGGGTGATCTACGACGAGGCTCATCTGCTCGGCTCGGAGGAGCATGCGCACTGGACCCGGCGCGGTGGATATGTGTTGTCGTCTTTCGCCCCGGCGGCGTTGCCGGCCAAAGAAATTGACAACAGTGATGTATTGCTGACCCTGATGCCGCCGGCAACCCCGGCAGACATTGATTACGGCCGGCGCGCCACCGTACAGTTCGGCCCGGGCCCGGCTCGCCTGTTCACCATCGCCGACCGTCTGACGACCCACGTGCGGCACGGCCACAAGTACGCCGACGTCCAGCTGCCGCGGGAGCGACAGTTCTACTTCCACAGCGCTGCCGGGATCCCGGTCGCCCCGGCTGCGACGCTGCACGACTTCTGCACTGCGGTAGCGCATCTCGACCAGCGAGCGCTCGAGTATCACCTGGCGCGGGGCGATTTCTCCCGCTGGCTCGAGGGCACGATCACCGACAAGGACCTGGCCGGACGGGTGGCGGCCTGGGAGGACGAGCTGGAGGCGCGCCGCGCCGCCGACCTGGAGCGGATCCGCTGCAAGCTGGTCCAGGCCGTCGAGGAGCGGTATCTGCCGACCGCAGAGCCGCGCTGAGGACTTCCGGCCCTAGCGCCCACTCGGGTCGACCGGTCAGATAGTGGTTGTGGGAGTGAAGCGTTCAGTGCCGATGACGGCCCGAACGCGCGCGTGCGCCCGTGTCATGGGCCCCTTCGTGGTCGTCGTCACCGCGACAGCGATCGGGCAGGCCGATTCGCTGCAGGCACTGCTGGCGGATTTTCGGGCCAGTTCGGTGTGGCCCTGGTTCAGTGGCGTGTTCATTCTGCTGTTGGGACTGATTGTGGTGGCTCTGCATCGGACGTAGCGGGGTGCCCCAGCCATCATCGTGTCGGTCCTCGGTTGGTTGACGGTGCTGAAGGGGTTTTTGCTGATGGTCTTGCCCCAGAGCTACATGTCGTTCGCCTACTCCGCGATTGACGCGCCCGCGTGGTGGCGCGTGGCTTTCGCCGCAATGGCGCTGATGGGGTTGTACCTGACCTTCGTCGGATGGATGCCGGAAGCCGGCAGGCCGGCCGCCCGGCCGGCGGTCACCCCACCACCGGTTCGCCACGCCGCCTGAATAAGTCAGTCGGGGCGAGCGCCTACGGCGACTTCGAGTTCGGTCAGACATGCCTCCGCCAGTGGTATGAATGTTTCGATGTCGGGTATCACGTCGGCGCCCGCGACGAAACCGAACCCGACCCGGTCTGAGTACGAACACGTTGTCACGTTCAAGGCTTGTCCGTCATACACGGTCGAAACCGGGTAGATCTCATCGACATGAGCACCGTTGAAGTACATGTCGGTGGGCGGACCCGGCACATGCGAGATCGGCAGGTTGTATCCGGTACGGCTCTGCTGGGTCACCGGTAGCAGCGGTGGAATCACCGTCGCCGCAACACTTCCCGCGTTGGTCAGCAGCGAGGCCGCCGATCCCCGCTTGGCCACCCAGCGTTTGCCTGCCGTCATCGAGCGGTGGATCAGATCCAGGCGGGCGACGGGATCAGCGAGATCGGTGCCCAGCGGGCACAGCCACAGACCGAACATGTTGCCGGAAGCCGGCTGTGCAGGACGGCTATCGCGGCTCCGCACGGTGATGGGGCACACCGCGACCAGCGACCGTTCGGGTAGTTCCTCGTGATCGGACAGCCACCGTCGCAGCACCCCGGCCAGCATCGCGGTGATCACATCGTTGGCGCTGACCCCGGCCGCCTGCTGGACGGCGTGAATGCGGCTGCGCGGCCAGCTGCCCGCGCAGACCGCTCGCGTGATGCCCAGCCGACCATTGAAGCGGGTGTAGGGAGCACCGAACGGCAACGTCGTCACGTGTGCGCCGAGGCTGCCGGCGACGGTCGCCAACTCCCCTTCCACGATCCGCTCGACCAGCCGCACCGTGGAAGCAAGCATGCCGCCGGCCCAGCGCAGCGGTGCGGTCAGCCATGATCCGAGCCCGCCTGATGAGCGTGCGCGTGGCGAGGCCACCTGCCGGTCGGCATAGAACGGCGGCATCGAGTGGTCCGCCGGGTCCTCGCTCAGCGCGTCGGCGATCATCCGCAGACCGGCAACGCCGTCGATGACGGTGTGATGCACCTTGACGTAGAACGCGAAGCGACCACCCTCGAGGCCGTCGATCAGATACGACATCCACATCGGACGCGATCGATCGAGCCGCTCCGCATCCAGCTCGCCGATCAACTGCCACAACCCGCCGGTCGCCGCCGACACCGTCCGACGCTGGCAATGCCGTTCCAGATCAACGACATCCAGGTCACGCCACGTCCACAAACCTGCGGTGTCCACACCGCGGTGGGGGTACCTGCGCAGCCGCCGATCGATCGGCTGGGCCCCCGCGAGCGCAGCCGCATACACGCCGTCGACGTAGTCGGGTCCGGCGTCGGCGGGAGGCGACAGGATCAGCACCACACCGACATGCATCGGGCTGGACAGCAATTCCGCGGTCATCATCGCGGTGTCCAGCGGGCCGAGCAAATTCATCGCGGCGGGGAGTGTCAGGCGGGACGGGCATGCAGGTTCGCAGGTCCCTCGAGCAGACCCGACTGTTGCAACGCCTCCCATACGAACCGCTGCACCGGCTGGGAGCGGAAGAACCCGGTGTGACCGCCGGGATACCATACGATTTCGGGCCTGCCCCAATGCTTCCAGAGCCGGTTGACCTGCTCGCGCGGATGCACCAGACGGTCGGCGACGCCGGCATAGATGAAGCGCCCCTGCATCGGTACGCGCGGGGTCAGCGACAGCGGTGACACCATCCGGCCGAGGGGTTCGGCAAGTTTCATCGTGTGACGGCGAGGGTCGTCGTGGCTGAGACCCGAATGCCTGCCCAGCACGTCAACCAGGTCAGCTACCGGGACGCCCAGGATCGCGCAGGTAAGGCCGTCTTCCAGGCTGGCGACCAAGGAAGCGATGTAGCCACCGAGCGACAGGCTGTTCAGGCCGATCCGGGAATCAGGCTCCTGCAAACGAATCCACGACAACAGGCGACGGATATCCCAGACCGCCTGCGCCGTGGCATGGACGTCGTCGAGCACATCCTCGCCCGGGAAAACGGCACCTTTCGGCAGGCCACGTGCCCGCGGTCCGTGCATGGGCAGCACCGGCATCACGACGTTCAGGCCCAGTTCGTCGTGCAGTTTCCAGGCCCGGAAAATCGCCAGATCTAGTGCGGCCCGGCCCATCTCGGTTCCGTGCACGCAGACCAGCCAGGGTCGCGGGCGTGGGTGACGCAGCAGCAGCGCGTACTCACGGTCATTGCCGGTGTAGCTGCGCCACCTCTGCTCACCAGGTTCACCCGGGCATGGGGTGTACCCACTGGTGAAGAACATGCGGTAGAACGTCTGCCTGCGGCCCTTCACCCTCCGAACGGTGACATCCGACGGTGCCGGCGGCTTGGCGAAGAATCCTTCCGGCTTGTCCAACCATCCCCGTTCGCCATAGAACTCGAGTCCGGCCAGCACCTCGCGGGTAATGCGGTCGAACACATCGGGCCGACTGACGGGCCGGCGCGCTTTCAGGCCCATCAAGACGACTTCGTCACGAAAAGCCTGCGCCGCCAGGGCCAGGGTCGGCCGGGCGATCGGCAGCTCGTCGGGAGGATGTCCGAGGTAGTCGCGCCACGATTCGGCGAGATACTGCCCGGTATGCATGAACGGCGTCGCCGCGCCGGCCAAATTGCTGACGCCAGGTGCAGCCCACACGGACGCTCCCGGACGCCGGTGCTCGCTGCTGGTGGGCATGGTCATGGCGGCACGCTAACACCTTGTCAAAGCCTCTCGTAGGGACCTAGGACCCCGCTGAACAGGCGAAAGTCCTTGACCTGCAATGGCGATTTCCGGCGCCTGGGTGATGTCTGAGTGAGGCCAGATGACCAGGCCGGAAGGGACTTAAGTCACTCGCGTCCCGGATGCCGTCGTCGTAGCGTCGATAGACGGTATTC
The DNA here is from genome assembly GCA_003987775.1 of Mycobacterium sp. Classification (GTDB taxonomy): domain Bacteria; phylum Actinomycetota; class Actinomycetes; order Mycobacteriales; family Mycobacteriaceae; genus Mycobacterium. The sequence continues at coordinate 19,487 of RXJD01000011.1, read as the reverse complement.
GGCTCGGAAAGCACGGATGAGCGCCATGAACACACCGCTAGCCTCACTGGAGAGGCCGGACCTCAGCAAGATCGAGCAGCGCGCCCCCTCGGTGGCGCACTTGTTCCGCAGCCGCGTCGCGGCGACCCCGCATGCCGAAGCTTTCCGGTACCCACGCGGCAGCGGCTGGGAGAGCGTGACATGGCAACAGGTCGGCGAGCGAGTGCAGAACATCGCGGCCGGACTGATCGCGTTGGGAATCGCCCCGGAAGATCGGGTCGCGCTCGCGTCCTCGACCCGCTATGAGTGGGTACTCGTCGATTTCGCGGTGATGTGTGCAGGAGCCGCGACGACCACCGTGTACCCGACGACGAATGCCACCGATGTCGCCTATATCGTCGCCAACTCGGGAAGCCGCGTGGTAGTCGCCGAAAACCAGGCGCAGGTCGACAAACTGCTCGAACATCGAAGCGCCCTACCCGCTGTGGCCAACGTCGTGATCATCGATGGCGACGGTGACGGCGACTGGGTCCTGACGCTGGACGAACTCGAGCGTCGGGGCCGGCAACTGCTCGCCCGGTCCCCCGACGTCGTCGACGCGCGGATCGCGGAGGTCGGACCGAACCGGCTGGCCAGCCTCATCTACACCTCCGGGACGACCGGACGGCCGAAAGGCGTCCGGTTGACACACGAGGCCTGGACCTACACCGCCGCGGCCATCGACGCGCTGAATGTGCTTGGCCCTGAGGATCTCAACTTCCTGTGGCTGCCGCTGGCCCACTCTTTCGGCAAGGTGATGCTGGCGCTGCCGCTGCAGATCGGATTTCCCACCGCCATCGACGGAAGGGTCGAACGGATCGTCGACAATCTCGCCGCCGTGCGCCCCACCGTCATGGGCGCGGCGCCACGCATCTTCGAAAAGGCGCATGCCCGCATCGTCAATATGGTCGGTGAGCAGGGCGGGTTGAAGAAGAGGATCTTCGACTGGGCCATCACGGTCGGCTTGAAGGTTTCCGAGACCCGGCAAGCAGGCCGGAAACCGTCCTGGGCATCCTCGGTGGCTTACCGGGTCGCGGACCGCCTGGTGTTCTCCACGATTCGCGAGCGTTTCGGCGGACGGGTGCGATTCTTCGTCTCCGCCGCCGCGAAACTGGACCGCAACGTCGCGCAGTGGTTCGACGCGGTCGGCATCGTGGTGCTCGAGGGTTACGGGCTCACGGAGACGGCGGCGGCCTCATTCATCAACCGGCCCAACGCTTACCGGTTCGGAACGGTCGGGTGGCCTTTCCCGGCGACGGAGGTGAAGATCGCCGACGATGGCGAGATCCTGCTCCGTGGGCCCGGCGTGATGACGTCGTACCACGATCTACCGGACGCGACCGCCGAGGCACTGGACGACGAGCGCTGGTTTCACACCGGCGACATCGGGGAGATCGACCCCGACGGATTCTTGCGTATCACCGACCGTAAGAAGGACATGTTCAAAACCTCGCAGGGCAAATACGTTGCACCCTCAGCGATCGAAGTGCGATTCAAGGGCCTCTGCCCCTATGCCGGCGAACTCATCGTGATCGGGGAAGCCAAGCCGTACTGCGTGGCACTGGTGACCCTGGATGGTGAAGCCATCACGGAATGGGCCCAAAAGCACGGTCTGTCCGGTAGGTCCTTCGCGGAGATCGCGCGCGACGGGCAGACCCGCGAGCTGATCGCGGGTTACATCGACACGCTGAACTCGGAGCTGAATCGCTGGGAGCAGATCAAGAAGTTCGCCATCCTGGACCGCGAACTGTCGATCGAAGCGGGCGACCTCACACCGAGCATGAAACTTCGCCGCAAGGTGGTCATCGACAAGTGCACAGATCGCCTCGCCGAACTCTATGAGCCGGTCACGGCAGGGACTTAAGACCCCGATCGGAGGGCTTACGACTCTGCCACCGCCGGTTCGCCTTTCATACCGTTGCGGGCGAACACATGCTCAGCCGCACTAACAGAAGGGGATCTCATGCTCTCAGAACACCTGCGGTGGCTGACGAAAATAGCGGGTCCGTTTGCGTCGGTCTATTTCGACGACTCCCACGATGCCGCCGACGCGGCCGGCCAGCTCGAGGCCAAGTGGCGCGACATCCGCGGGCAGGTCGAGGATCTGGGCGCCAGCACGGGCGTACTCGAGAGGCTCGAGGAGGCGATCCTGCACCACCAGCCTGCGGTGGGACGACGCGGCCGTGCGGTGATCGTCACCCGCGCCAAGGTGCTGATCAACGAGCAGTTGATCAGCCCGCCCCAGTCCACTGTCATCCGGTTGTCGGACTACCCGTACGTGCTGCCCTTGATCGCGCACGAAATGCGGCGACCGACATACGTATTCGCCGCGGTCGACCACACCGGTGCCGATGTGACCCTGTACAAGGGGCGGACCACCAGTTCGACCACTGTCGAGGGCAGCGGCTACCCGGTGCACAAGCCGGCGACCGCGGGCTGGAACGGTTACGGCGACATGCAGCACACCACCGAGGAAGCCATCCGGATGAACTGCCGCGCAATCGCCGATCACCTGATTCATCTGGTCGACGAAGCGGACCCCGAGGTGGTGTTCCTCAGCGGCGAGGTGCGTTCCCGGGCCGATGTGATGGCCGAACTACCGAAGCGGGTGACGCAGCGGGTGGCGCAACTACACGCCGAAGGGCACCGGGGCGACGTCAACTACGCCGAGATATACCGGCTCACCGCCCCGGAGTTCGCTCGGCTCCACGACCTGGAGATGGCGGACATCGCGGAGCGGCTCGATGCCGAAATCGGCCGTGGCTCAGGGTTGGCGGCCGACGGCCTCGCCGCGGTCTGTGCAGCGCTGCGCGAAGGCGATGTCGAGACGCTCATCGTCGGCGAGATGGGCGACGCGACCGTCGTCACCGGTGCAGCGCTGACCGCAGTGGCGCCCGACGCTGACGTGCTCTCCGACTTCGGCGAACCGGTAGGCCGCATTGCGCGGGCCGACGAGGCGCTGCCCTTCAGCGCTATCGCCGTGGGGGCGAAACTGGTTCGGGCGGAGGGCCGGATCACACCCACCGACGGTGTCGCCGCGCTTTTGCGGTACGCGGCGAACGACCGACTTGCCAGCACCTCCGACTCGCGACCGTGACATTCACGACCCCGGCGCCGCCGCTGCCCAAGAGGGGAACTTCGTCGCTGAGCGAAGTGACTTGTGGCCATGTCGCGCTACGGCAGAACGATTGACACTCGACTCATGAGCGAGTTCAAGAAGCCACCGCTGCGTGACGAGGAAATTGTGGTAGCCGTCAGGCGGGTTTCGGTGGCGGGTCATCTGACCATTCCCCAGCAACCCAAGGGTGTGGTGGTATTCGCGCACGGCAGCGGGAGCAGCAGGCACAGCCCCCGCAACCAGTACGTCGCGCGGGTTCTCAACGATGCGGGTTTCGCGACGGTGCTTTTCGACCTGCTGACACCGGATGAGGAACGTGACCGCGCCAACGTCTTCGATATCCCGCTGCTGGCTTCCCGCCTCGTCGACATCACCGGCTGGCTTGCCGCCCAGCCCGACACCGCGGCGCTGCCCGTCGGCTACTTCGGCGCGAGTACCGGCGCGGGCGCGGCGCTGGCCGCTGCCGCCAATCCCGGGGTCAAGGTGGCGGCTGTCGTGTCTCGCGGCGGCCGGCCCGACCTGGCGGGCGAGGCGTTACGCCACGTCCACTCACCCACCCTGTTGATCGTCGGTGGGCGCGACGAGATGGTCCTGGAACTCAACCGCCGAGCGCGTGCGGCCATGCCTGCCGAGTGCAAAATCGCCGTGGTGCCCGGCGCCACCCATCTGTTCGAGGAACCCGGCACCCTCGAGCAAGTGGCGATGCTGGCACGTGGGTGGTTCACCAACCACCTCAACCGACCGGAAAGCTAAGCCGAAAGCTCTGTCACACGGTTGATTTCGGCGACGGCCAGCGCGACTACCTCGGGGATGGCCCGCTCGACCGACTGGCTCAATCCGAGACCATGACCGGTGTCGGCGACGTCGACGGCAAATATCTGTAGCGCCTCCGGTACCCGACCCATTGCGTGGCCGAGCGCGTACGCGCCGCCGATATCGATGCGGTGCGAGCTCAGCCGATTCGGGGAACTGAGCACGTCATCGAGATTGCAGCAATGGATACGGCCCGCCATCGGAACGCGCGTGACCGCCGCGTCCACGATGACGGCCAGTCGCGCGCCCGACCAAAAGTCAAGCAGTGTCAGCGGATCCACGATGCCGGTCACCACTTCGACGCCGGGCAGCGCCAATTCGTCGAGTGCCCGGGCGGCGGCGATGCCGACCCCGTCGTCGCGCCGGTACCGATTTCCGAGGCCGATCACGGCGACTCGGGCGCTCACGTGCGCCGGACCGTCAGCGTCAGGAAGTGGGTCGAGCAGGAGATGCAGGGGTCGTAGTTGCGGATCACCCTCTCACACAGCGCGGTGAGTGCATCGTCCTCCAGGTCGAGGTTCTCGGAGATCACCCGGCTGAGGTCGGCTTCGATAGCCGCCTGGTTCTGCGAGGTCGGCGGGATGATGGTCGCCGCGGATACCTGCCCGTCCGCGGTGATGTGGTACCGGTGGTATAGCAGGCCCCGGGGTGCTTCGCTGACTCCGTGCCCGATTCCGGCGCGGGCCGCCACGTCGACGAACGGCCGCGGCGGGCGCTCATACTCGTCGATGATCCGTAACGCCTCCTCGATCGCGTAGACCACCTCTACAGCACGAACGATAATGCTGCGGAACGGGTTTCGGCACTGCCCCGCCAGTCCGGCCCGACGGGCCGCCTGGGCCGCTACCGGTGACAGGGCCCCCGAGTTCAACGAATACCGGGCCAGCGGTCCGGTCAGGTAGCGACCGCCATCCAGCGTCGCGTGCAGCGCCGTGGAATGCGGCACTTGCGACTCGACGACGTGCTGCATGAAATCGGCCACCGCAAAAGGCCGACCGGGACTGCGCGCGATGGTCCCGTTCTCGATCGCGTAGCGACCGGAAGCGGTGAGCGCCAACATCTCATGGTCCAGTTCGAGATCGGGGAACTCGAATCCGGATACCCATTCCACGGTGGCCAGTGCGTGGTCCATCGCGGTGCGCAATTCCTGCGCGATGGGATTGAGCTCGAAACGGGTTGGCACCGAATAGAACCCACCGAGTCGCAGGTTGATCGGATGGATGGCCCTGCCACCGACGAACTCCATCAGGCGGTTACCCGCCTTTTTCAGCGCCAGTCCGCGTTCTACCACGTCGCGGTGGTCGCGGGCCATGCTGACGATGTCGGGATAGCCCAGGAAGTCCGGGGCGTGCAGCAGGTAGATGTGCAGGACGTGGCTGTGGATCCATTCGCCGCAGTACAGTAGCCGGCGCAGAGCGACGATCTCGTCGTCGATCTCGGCCCCGCAGGCATCTTCGATGGCGTTGCAGGCGCTGAGCTGATACGCCACCGGGCAGATGCCGCAGATCCGCGCGGTCAGGTCCGGCGGTTCGCTGTGCGCGCGTCCCCGCAGGAACGCTTCGAAAAACCTTGGCGGCTCGTAGATATTGAGCTCGACGGATTCCAGTGCGCCGTCTTTGAGCGTGACGTTGAGCGCCCCTTCCCCTTCGACGCGGGTGAGTGTTCCGACCCGCAGGGTGCGGTCCGAGGACGTCACTGCTCGCTCCGTTCCGCTGCGAATCGTGCCACGTTGAACGTGGAGAACACCCGCTCGACATCGGTCTCCGACATTCCGTCATGACGCAGCAGCGGAATCAGCGTCGCGGTTTTCGGTGCGGCAGAGGGACCGAAGCACCCGAAACATCCGCGGTGGTGCCGAGGGCACAGCGCCCCGCAACCGGCGTGCGTGACGGGGCCCAGGCACGGTATGCCGTCGGCCACCATGACGCAGGTGACGCCGCGCAGTTTGCACTCCGTGCACACCGTCTTCGCCGGCAACCGCGGCTTGCGTCCGACCAGCAGGGCCGCCAGCGTGTCAAGGAGCTGACCGCGGTCGATGGGGCAGCCTTGCAGCTGATAGTCGACCTTGACATGGGCTGAGGCCGGCGTGGAAGTCGCCAGCGTGTCAATGTATTCCGGTTTGGCGTAGACGACCGACGCGAACTCGGTGACGTCGGCGAAGTTGCGCAGGGCCTGGACTCCCCCGGAGGTGGCACACGCGCCGATGGTGACCAATATCTTTGACTGGTCGCGAATCTCACGGATGCGACGTTCGTCGTGCGGGGTGGTGATCGAGCCCTCGACCAGCGAGACATCGTAGGGCCCCGCGGTCGTCGCGCTGGATGCCTCGGCGAAGTTGGCGATCTCGACCTGGTCGGCCAGGGTCAGCAGTTCGTCCTCGCAGTCCAGCAGGGTCAGCTGACAGCCGTCGCAGGACGCGAACTTCCACACCGCCAGTTTGACTCGGCTCATCTACAGCTCCTTCACCTGCATCAGCGGGCCGGCCACGTCGTAACCGACGACCGGCCCGTCGCGGCACAGCAGCAGGGGGCCGAGCTGACAGTGGCCGCACCAGCCGACTCCGCATTGCATATTGCGCTCCAGAGACACCCGAATATCCCGCGCGGCTACACCTTTGGACATCAGCTCCGCCGCACCGAATCGCATCATCGGCTCCGGCCCGCACAAAAAGGCACTGGTGCGCTCGGCATTCAGAGTGAGGCGGCGCAAGGGTTCGGTGACCAGCCCGACTTCCCCTTCCCAACCCTGGGTCGCCGCGTCGGCGATCAGATGCAACTCGATTCGCGGATCGTCGGCCCACGTCTTCAGCTGGTCGACGAAGACGAAATCGGCCGGCGAGCGGGCACCAACGACGAGCATCACCTTGCCGTAGCGCTCGCGGTGCGCCAGCGCACCCAGGATCGCCGGCCGCAACGGGCACAGCCCCACGCCGCCGGCGACCATCACCAGATCGCGGCCCTCGGCATTGGCCAGCCCCCAGCTGGTGCCGAACGGACCCCGAACCCCGACCAGGGTTCCCGGCTGGGCGTCGTGCAGGGCACGACTGACCGCACCCACCGCTCGCACCGTATGGGTGATGGATCCGTCCTTGACGGTCGGGTCACCACTGATCGAGATCGCCGCTTCGCCGACACCGAATGCGTAGAGCATCATGAACTCTCCGGGCTCGGGCGATCGCACCGCCCGGTCGACGGGCTCGAGGCACAGAGTCGCCGAATCCGGGCTCTCCACCACACGACTACGGACCCGGTACGGCAGGGGGTCCATCGCGGAGACGTGCGGCGTCGTGGTCCAGTCACTCATCGCCGGCCATCTTGTTCATCTCGGCGGTGATGTCGATCCCCGTGGGGCACCAGGCGATGCAGCGCCCGCAGCCGACGCAACCGGACATACCGAACTGGTCGTGCCAGGTACCCAACTTGTGCGTCAACCAGTGCCGGTAGCGCGAGGCGCCCGATTGACGGACGCTGCCCCCGCCGTGAATGAAGGTGAAGTCGAATTCGAAGCAGGACGCCCACTCCCGCCAGCGTTCTGCGTGATCGCCGGTGAGGTCGGTGACGTCTTCGGTGCTGGTGCAGAAACAGGTGGGGCACACCATGGTGCAATTGCCACAGGTCAGGCAGCGGCCGGCCACCTCTTCCCACTGCGGCGACTCGCGCGCGTCGAGCAGCAGGTTGCGCAGGTCTCCCTCCGGCATCTGGCGACCCATTCGGTGCGCGGCATTTGCGACTTCTTCTCGGGCGCAACTGCTTTCGCTCTCTGTCGCCGCCCGGTGCGGCACCGCCGCCAATATCTCGGCGCCCTCCGGAGTCCCGACGTCGACGACATATGATGCCGCACCGGCTCCGTCGGTGCGCTCGGTCAGAGCCAGGTCGTATCCGGGCCCCGCCGCCGGCCCGGTGCCCATCGACGCGCAGAAGCACAGCCCGCCGGGCTCCGTGCAATTGACGGCGACCACGAAGATCTGCCGCCGCCGGGTGACGAAGGCGTTGTCTGGATACGAGCCGGCACCCAGCACGCGGTCGAGCGTCGCGATGGCGGCGAGGTCACAGCCTCGCACTCCCAGAAACGCATAGCGCGGCGGCTCCTCGGGTTCCTCCACCACACTGCCGTCACGATTGCCGGCCCAGATCCGTTGCCGGGGCGGGTGCAGGAACTGTTTCCACGACTGTGGTCCCGCTGAATGGCCGAACGCTGCCTGGTCGTCACGTCGGTGCACTCGGTAGTGCCCCGGGCTCACCTCGACACCCCAGCCGTGTGGCAGGTCGCTCGCCGAACTCAATTCGGCCAGCACGATGGCGTTGTCGCGCAAGGTCGGGCCGATGACCCGGAATCCGCGGGCAGTCAGCACGTCGACAAGACCGTGCAAACCCGCGGTGTCCAGGAGTCCAGTGCCGACGTCTGCCCCGTCTCCGGTCATCAACCCATCATCCGTCCACTTCGGCGGGGGCTGTCAACCGTCGACAGCCGTTATTCACGGCCACTTACCGGGCGTCCGCAGCAGCCAACCACTCCACCGTGTCCGACAGCGCGCGCCGGGGCGTCGCCGGCAAGGGGTCCGCGTTGATGGGGGCCCATCCGACGCGGAACAGCATCTGGGGATAGTTGTTGTTGCCGAACACATCCGCACGTACGGCGGCGCGCGTTTCCTCGATCTCCAGCGGTTCGGTGACCGGACAACTCGCCAGCCCCATCGCCGTCGCGGTCAGCAGCACAACGCTGCTGGCCTCGCCGGCACGCAACCGGGCCAGTCGGTCGTCATTGCGGGTGCCGAGCGCCAGGATCACGCCGTTGTCGTCTTCTGCGTGGACGTCGGGCGGCATGGCCAGTGCGGCGCCTGCGAAACGACGGCCGGGTATCCTCGCGGCCGGGTCCGGCGCCGGCGCGTTACGGGCGGGGACTCCCGAGTTAGACGCGTGCCGGCCGCTCCAGGCGGTCAGTTCCGCCAGGTAAGCGGGATCGGCCTCGTGTTGCGAAATCGACTGCAGTACAACGGTATTCAGCATTTCCATCGATTCGACCCGATGCAGCGCAGCCCCCAAGCGGGCCGCCCGCGCAGCCATCAGCGCCACGTCACCTACGGGAACCGGCCAGAAGCTGTAGTGCCGCCGGTCCGTTCGCCGCCGCGGCATCGCGGCGGCCAGCACGATGTCGCGCTGATCAGGCACCTGCGGAATCACTTCGATCGCGGCCAGATGGCTGGGATCGGCCGGGTTGGGCAGCCGGGACACCTTGGCCTGCCACCCGACGGCCGCCAGCGCGGTGACGCAATGATTCAGCGCGGCACCGCAACTGAGGATCAAGTCGCGCCCGTCCGGATCGGTGTGGGGCAGTTGACGGCTGGTGTCGGAGTAGAGATGGAGGCTGGACGTGTGCACCCGCCAGCGCCACGGCTGGGTGTTGTGTACCGACGGCGCCCGAGACGCCAGCGTGAGAACTGTCCGGATTGTGCCTTCATCCGGGAAGCGTGCGCTCATCCCTTGCGTTCCTTTCCACCTATGTCCTGTATCCACAAAAGCGTGACCAACCCCGCCGGGACGAGGGCACGGCGTCCTCATTCGACGGGACTTTGTGCCTTTACTGCTCAAGCGGCCGCGGCAATGGTGACCTCTACGGACAGGTGCTCACCGACGGCATAGACCGCCGCCCAGTCGCCCGCCTGCGCCGCCCGCGCCAAGTCGTCTACCAGCGGGCTTTCCACGCCCAGCTCGGCGAGCCACCCTGAGACCGTCGGCGCGATCTGGTGACCCGGCACGTCGACCGTGCGTCCGTCATGAAGCCGGTCGGTGACGTGGTACAGGCTCACCGGCGATATCGCCGGCCGGTTGAGCCACCCCAGGGTCAAGTGGTCGGTGGCCAGTAACCAGAATTTCGTCATTGCGGCCTCCTCGATCAGCCTTGGGTCTATCTGACCAGGAGCGCACCGCGGCATATAGGGCCCAACGGAACCGGTCCACAGTGCTTCGGTCGCCGCATGAGCGTGCCGAAGTCCCAGGCGTGCGGGCCCTTGGTCACGGATGCCCGGGGGTCGAATGTCCCTAGCCCGGCACGCCGTGTCGCCGCGCCGCCAGCCGGCCCGCGATCGACGTGCCGCCGATAGTGATCAGGGCACCGAGAATCAGGGCTGCGGCCTCGCCCCCCGCGAACAGTTGGCGCTCCGTTCCGATCGTCGCTGCCGCGACCGGTACACCGAGTTGTGCCGCGGAGAGCACGGCGAGTGTCAGCGGCTGGCCGAGGAATCTTGCAGCGCAATGCGCTATCAGCGCGCCTGCCCCGAGGCCCACTCCTAGGACGACGAACCTGGGATTCGCGATCAGCTCGCGCACTTGCAGGGACGCGCCCAGCCATACGAAGAACAACGGACTGAAGAACCCTTCGGTGATGCCGAACAATTGGCGCGCCAGCCGGCGTGGCTCGCCGACGGCGGCGACCGCCAGGCCGAGGGCGAAGCCTGACAACATGATCGAGACCCGGGTGGCGACGGCGACCGACGCCAGCGCGAAGAGCAGCAGCAGGCTGGTCCGCAATTCCAGTGCGAGCCGGTCCTTTTTGGAGTGGACGTGCACACGGCGCAGCAGCCCCCGGCGGTCGAACTCGCGCAATAGTACGAAGATCGCCACGGCACAGCCGGCGATCGACAGTGCACTCAGTGCCGCGATCAGCGCCCGATCCGGCTCAATCGCCAACGGCAACAGAAGAATGCACGCACAGTCGGCGACCGCGATCTGCGCGGACACCAGAAGAACGGCAGACGCCCTGGACTTCAGGGACTGGATTATCGGCAATGCCAGCGCCGCTGACGACGACGCCATCAACACCGCGTACAGCGCACCGTGACCATTGTGAAACTCGAAGGCGAGGAGCAATCCCATCGCCGTCGCGACGGCAGCCACCAAGCCGGCGCGTGCGCCGGCCAACGGCAATGCGGCGCGCAATTGCAGGCCGCGGACCGGAATCTGGGTCCCGACGACGAACATCACCAGCGCGAAGCCGATATTGGCGAGAAACTGCAATGTCGCGTTGCCCACGTCGATGATTCCGAATCCCGAGTTGCCGACCGCGAGTCCGGCGAGCAATTCACCGATGACCACCGGGATCCGCAGCCGGGGAACGGCGGCCAACAACGGACCGGCAAAACCGATGGCGGTCACCAGCGCCAGCGTCGAGAAGCCGAAACCCTGCACGTCATCCGACCTTCGACTCGACCCGCATCAAGATATTTTGCACGGGTCCGGGGTCGGCATGGCGTTGGGCGGCCAGGTGAGTCAAACGGTGGTCCGATGAACGGGTTTGCCCGATACCGTCCTTCTTCCCCTTGGCATTTGGCTGGTGGTACGCCGCCAGGCACCGAGGCAGGCAACCCTCCGCCAGCTGTCATCTCGTTCAATCGGCTTGCTGGGCCTGGCCGTTGGGGTCATCGGCGGCATTTACGGAATCGGTGGCGGGTCACTGCTCAGCCCGGTTCTGATAGCCCGCGGTCTGCCCGTCGCAACGGTCGCACCGGCCGCGCTGACCTCGACACTGGTCACTTCCGTCGTCGGCGCGGCCACCTACACCGTTCTGGCCACCACTGCGCACGGCTTGGACATCGCACCCGATTGGCGCGTCGGGATCGTGGCCGGAGCAGGCGGCCTGATCGGTGGCTATGTGGGCGCCGCCATCGCGCCGCGCGTGCCCGAAGGCGCACTGCGGGCGACCCTGGGGGCACTCGCGGTGATCACCGCCGTCGTCTACGCGTGGCAGGCACTGATCTGAGCGACTCAGCTGATGGCGAAATCAAGGGCCATAATCCGATCGACCGGTGTAACGTACTGCCCTGACTTGTCGGCCGAGTTTTCGATAGCGGCCGGTCTAGTACGGAGGTGCCCATGCACGCCGAGTTGTCCGAACCGGCGCCCTCCCACACGTCCACCGCTGGATCCGCGGCGTCGGATTACATCGACGGTATGGAACGCCTGTTGCGGGCGGTTCAGGAGTTGTCCCTGGCCCGCAGCCTCGGCGATATCCAGCGCATCGTCCGGACCTCGGCACGGGAGCTGACCGGCTGCGACGGCGCGACATTTGTGTTGCGCGACAACGACAAGTGCTACTACGCCGACGAGGAAGCGATAGCGCCGCTGTGGAAGGGCAACCGCTTCCCCATCGAGGCCTGCATCAGCGGCTGGGCCATGCTGAACCGGGATGCCGCGGTGATCCCCGACATCTATGTCGATTCGCGCATTCCGCAGGGCATTTACCGGCCGACCTTCGTCAGGAGCCTGGTGATGGTGCCGATCCGCCGGCTCGACCCGATCGGCGCCATCGGCAACTATTGGGCGCACCAGCACCAGCCTTCCGATCAGGAAGTGCGCCTGCTGCAAGCCTTGGCCGATTCGACCTCGATCGCCATGGAAAATGTGCAGGTTTCCGGCGAACTGGAACAACGGGTACGCGACCGCACCGCCGAACTGGAGAAGGCCAACGAGGAAATCCGCCGGCTTTCGGTCACTGACGAACTCACCGGGCTGAACAACCGCCGCGGTTTTTACCTGCTCGCGGACCAGGCGCTGCGGGCCGCGCGGCGTCATCGCCGCAACTGTGTGCTCGCCTTTCTCGATCTCGACGGACTCAAGCGGGTCAACGACGAACTCGGCCACGATGTCGGCGACATGCTCATCATCGATGTGGCCCGGGTGCTGCGCACCACGCTGCGCGAGTCGGACATCATCGCGCGCATCGGCGGGGACGAGTTCCTGGTCCTGACCACCGAGAACGAGGGCGATCCGGTACGGCTGAAAGAACGCTTGGTCGAGGCGTTCCAAAGGTTCAATCAAACAGGCGAGCCGCCTTATCGGCTGTCGGCCAGCATCGGGCTGGTGCAGGCGCCCGCCGCCGACACCGCATCGGTCGACGAATTGTTGGCCCGCGCTGACGAACTGATGTACGCCGAAAAGAAGGCAAGCATCAAGGCACGCCTGGCGGGATTGATCGGACCGGATGCCACGTCTGCGCCGATGCCGGAGCTGAGCCGGCGCAGTTAGGTTCGGCCGGGTCCGGATGGAATGCGTGCAATGGCGAATATCCGGTGACGACGATCAGTACGATCAGCCAATGGTCAAAATCTTGTTCGCGGCGCTGGTAGCGGTCGGTTCCTTCGCGCTGGCACCCGCGCCGGCCGCGCACGCCGACGTGTGCGGCGACGTGGGAGGTCGGCACGTCTCGGTGGGCGGGTGCACAGACCCCGCGGCGAGGGTGGCGACGGCCAGCGACGTCGAGGCCGCCAGCCAGGCCGCAAACGGCCAGCCGCCGTGCTACACCGCCGAGGGCGTGCCGTATTACACGCCCAACGGCGACCCCTGCTAATCGACAGCGGGAGATCTCACGCCATCGATCTTGCAAGGGTCGGGCCACCGGCGGGTACGCACGCAGTCAGCACGCCGGTGGCGCAGCCACCGCGCGAACAGCTAGCCCGCGAACCGTGTGTTCTGTTTGTTGAAGAAGTCCGCCCACGACATGACGTCGGGGTGCTCTTTGAGCAGGGCCCGGCGACGCCGCTCAGTGAGGCCGCCCCACACGCCGTACTCAACCTTGTTGTCGAGCGCGTCCGCGCCGCATTCCCGCTTAACCGGACAATTCCGACAAATGGTCGCGGCCTTCCGCTGCGCTGCGCCCTTCACAAAGAGTTCGTCGGGATCGGTGTCGCGGCACAGCGCGTTTCTGACCCAGGCACGATCTTCGGCGGTCATTGCGCGCGGATTGCTGTTGGTAACCGCCAAGCCCAATTGCCGAGTGGCCGTTCGCATTTCTGACAACAATTTATGCCCTTCCTACTCGCCGCAGTGTGCATCCGCCAACCGAGAAACCGTCTCGATATTTCGAGCTCCCCGAATTCTTCGTCAGGACCGCCGGCTGCTCTGACAGCAAATTAATGCCGGCCGGCCGCGTGCACATCGTGACCGGCCGCCAATGCCACAAAGCCTGGTTGTGCGGACGCCACAAAACGGTGCCGTCACCTCCGACCGCCCGTCTGTCGATCACGTTTTGGTCTATCGCGATCGGTGCGGCAATCGTTAACACCGAGCAGCCCGGAGTTCGCAGAATTTGCGCCGCGTTTGACCGGCCGATCCCGGGGTACGACGACCACGTGTGGCGTTCCTGCGAGGTCACCGCACGAAGGAAATTGATCGAACGAAGGAGCCCATCGTGAGGTTCACCAAAACAACTCTGAAAGCGGCCATCGGTGCCGCAGCGATTGCCGGAAGTGTGTTCGGCGCGGGATTCGCCTCGGCGGCGCCGCCCAGTATCGAAGGTTTCGGAACCAGCCAGCAGCTGATCGACGGGCCGATGATCACGAACTACACGGTCAGCAGCCTGCAGCAGAGCACCGTCGCCATTCCCGGCTACACGCCCAAGGGAACGATCTACCAGGCAAGCATCACCGCCAGATCGGACGCCGGCACAGTCACCCCGATGGTGAAGGACTTCAGCGCGCGCGGGCCAAACGGTCAGACCTACAAGCTGATCGACAAGGCGTCGGTTCCGAATGGCCTCAACCCGGCGCCGATCCCGCAGGGCAGCGAGTCGACAGGCATGCTGTACTTCGACGTGACGGGCGCGGCCCCGAACGGGGTCGTCTACAACGACGGGCTGCAGGACATTTTGATCTGGACGTCAAATGTTCCCGGCTCCGCGGCGCCTGGCGAGGTGCCGACCTCCAGCCCGGCACCGGGTGCGCCTCCAGCCCCGGCGTCGTAAACATCTCCGCACACGCCTCCCTGGGTCGCGCCGCCTCGTGACTCAGGGAGGTCTTTTTCCTGAAAGCTCCTCAAGCCAGGGCCATCAGGGCAGCTCATCGTCCAAGTTGGCGAGAAAATCGGGCAACCGGCCGGCGCCGAAGTCGTAGAACCGTGCCCACACCGGCTCAATGGAGATTCGCACCATCCGCTTATACGTCGAGCGCACATTGCGCTCGAACTCGGCGAGTTGGCTTCCGTCCATTTGCCTTCGCGCCGCCGCGAGGTACTCCTCGGTGACCCCCTCGACCGTTGTCAGCGTGGCGAGCCCGCGCACCAACAGGGCCTTCGCCTCTGCAGGCGTGGAGCCGCTGTCTATCGTCAGCGCGACCTGCGGGCGCGATGCGAGTGCGCGGGCCTTCGGCGCGGTGGATGCCGTTGAGACGATGATGCGGTCACCGGTCCAGGAGAACCCGACGGGAATCACTCGCGGGAAACCATCGTGGCCGTTGTAAGCGAGGCGAGCCATCGACCCCGCAAGCAACTTCTGGGCACCGGGATGGCCGAGTTCGCGGGCCGCCTCAGGATTGTTCAGCACACCGGCAGACATACCCGGTCAAGGACAAACCGCACGTGGACTGCATCCTCCTCAACCGCGCTGGAGAAGCCCGGTCCTGGTCGAAGGGGTGGTCTCAATCGTTTTCTGTCGTCACCGGGTTGGGGGTCACCGGATTCGTGACAGCAGGAAGGTGCCCCGGCCACGCCGGCAGCTCCGCATTCGGCTCCGAAATCGGCGATACCTCCAGCGGTACGCATTTCTTCGGTGTGAGCCCGTTTTTCCACGCACCGGGTGGATTCGGCGCGGCCGACAACGAGCCGTCCGGGCAGCGGAATGAGCACGAGCCCTCGAGCGCACCAAGCGGAGTGATGACTTGGGCGGTGAGGAAGAAGATATTGACGCCACCGACGCCTTGAACGGCACCGCCCCCGTACTCGCAGTGCCAGCGACTTCCGTTTTCCTCGATTGGGAAGTCACACCAGTAGTGGTATGCGCCCATCTCCATGCCGGAGCCCCCTACCCCCGGATAGTCACACAAACCGGGGCCGGGTACGTTTCCGCCGATATCCGCCTGGGCCACTGGGACGCTCATACTGAGCCACGCAGTTGCCGCGATGCCGAAAATGGCGAATTTCTTCACTCATTCACCTCTTCAAACGAGAACCGCCGCGTGATGGGCAACTGCGTTTGCAAGCAAATTGACCATGACGCCCTTTGCCACACGCCTCACAGTCTCTCGCCTGAAAACTCATCCCGTTGCCATAACTGGGAATAATCCCTGATGACAGTGCCCGGCCTTCGGTTTGGGCGTGCAGATTTCCCGTCGCGGCCGAATTGTCGAGCGCAAAATACGGGCATCAGAGCGGTTTGGCGGGGGGGTGCGGCGGGCGGTCCGGGCGCGGCCTGCCATCGCGTCGAAGATCGGCAGTGGCCGCTGTCGGGGTGAAGCTGCAACGATGTATAACAGCCCTCGATGGTCCGCGGAGCCCGCCGCGCCGTCACGTCATGACAGAGAGAATCGCGTCAATGCCCGCCGAACCCTCACATCCACCAGCCGCGGCACCCAAACGGCCGCGGGTCCACGTCACGCCCGAGGAGCTGGAGAGATTCGGCGACGAGGAGCAGGTGCGCGCGGCGTGGGACGAGAGTCGGCTCCGTGACGAGCAGCCGCCGCATCACCGTTAGCCATACCGTTTCACTGCAAAGTGCGCTGGTAGCGGCGCATGCCGGCAATCCACCGCTCGTAGTCGGCGCCCTTCTGCCGGTACATGGTCAACACCTCCGGGTGCGGCAGTACCAGAAATGTCCGGTCGGCAATGGCCTGAACCACGAGCCCTGCCACCGTCTCCGGGGTGACCACCGCACCGGCACTGGTGACGGCGGCGCCGGCCATCCGCATCTCCGCGTCCGGCGATTCGGACATGCCGCGCAGCATGGGGGTGTCCACACCCATGGGGCACACGCAGCTGACACCGATTCCCTGGTCGCCATATCTGATGGCCAACCATTCGGCGAAGCCGACGGCGGCGTGCTTGGTGACGCTGTAGGGCGCCGCACCGAGCTGGGTCAGCAGGCCGGCGGCCGAGGCGACGGCCACGAAATGTCCCGCTCCACGCTCAAGCCATTGCGGCACAACGGCTTTGGCCGCCCGGATGTGGGCGCGCAGGTTGATGTCGATGATCCGGTCCCAGGCGGCTTCGTCGTCGCCGAGGCCGAGTTGGCCGTTGATGCCGGCATTGGCAACGTAAATGTCCACCGGCCCGAAGGCACGGCGTGCGGTGTCGAGCAGGGTTTCGATGCCGTCCGTGCTCGCGGCGTCGGCGGCTGTCCCCACGCCCCCGATCAGCGCGGCGGTCTCCGCGGCGGAATCCGCGTCGATGTCGCCTGCCACCACCGAGGCGCCGGCCGCCGCCAGTGCCGCCGCAGTGGCCCTGCCAATGCCCGAACCCGCTCCGGTGACGACCGCCACCGATCCGTCGATCTTCACGGGCCCATGTCTACCGCATCGGTTGGGCACGAGGCGCTGCCGGCTGCCGGAACGGACGCGTGCCGTTCAGGTGCTTCCTGGGATGGGCCGGATCAGAATCCGCTGAAGCAGTCCTGACCGTTCTGCGACGAGGCGGGGATGGTCGCGTTCGTGGTCGAGAACGTCGCTTCCAGGCCGGTGTCGGTGACCTTGACGGTGTCGGCGTGGATGCCCAACGGATAATTCTGGGTCGCTTTGGACGTCAGACTGTCCAGGTTCTCCTGCACCGTGTTCGTCGACATCTTCGTGCCCAGGGCGGTCAGGTTGACGACCTGCAGCGACAGTCCGTTTTTCACAATCTGCGGCTTGACGGTGACGCTGTCGAGCATCCCCTTCAATTCGATGGTTCCTTCGCCGGGATTGGTGGTGACCTTGCTGGTCACGAAGCTGCCCAGCACCGGGACGGCGTCTTGGACCGACTGCTTGATGCCGTCCGATGACCAGGTGATGGTGCCGTTCACTGCGCCGATGGTGCCCTTCGAGCCGCCGGCGTCGCTCAGTCGCAGGTCCTTGATGTCGATGCTGACCTTCATGCCCTTGGCGCTGCGCACCTGGTTCCCGGCGGTCTGCACGGAGATGTCCGGGTAGGTGCTGCTGATGTACTGCCACAGCATCGGTGGCATGGCGGCGAACGAGACCGTGGCGCTGTCCTCCACCTCACACGCCACGGCGCTCGCCACCTTGTTCCCGGCCAGGTGCCGAACGAGCAACTCGGCCCCGACCACGAGGGCCAGGACGACGGCCAGCACGATGGCCAGAATCAGAGGTTTCTTCGGCCGTCGGCGTGGTGTTTTCGCCGGCGCGCTCTCGGGCGGCGGTTGGGTGGGCAGGCGGGTCGTGGCCTGTTCCGGCGGACCGGACTGTTCCTGTGCGGGTGGGCGGGCCGGCGGAAACGGCGGCCCGGCAGCCGGCGGGCGGCCCGGCTGGGGAGGCTCTGGACGACGGGGTGGCTGCGGTGGGTTCTGCCGCGGTGGCGGCGGGTAGGGCCGACCGCCCTGCGGGATCCGCTGAGTCGGTGATCCCGACGGAGGTGGTGGCGGGGGCGCCGGCCGCCTGCCGGGTCCGGGCTCGGTGGGACGGTTCCATTCCGGCGGGTTCCCGCGGGGTGGCCCTTGCGGCGTTGTCACCACAACCATGGTGCCCTAACAAGCTGAATGTGTCTGCGGCGGAGCCTTGCCGATCAGCCCTTTGTGGACACCGAGACGTAGTCGACAAGCATCGGCTGTCCCGAAAGGGTGGCGCTGGTCGGGCCGCCTCCGAATGCGTCCGGGAAGCCTCCGCCCATCGCCACGTTCAGGATGACGAAGAACCCGTGGTGGGTGGCGTTGTTCCAGGCGGTGGCGGGGACCTGGTTGGAGTTGACGGTGAAGTAATTGTTGCCGTCGAGGTACCACCGCAACTGTTCGACGCTCGTACTGCGGTCCAGCTCGATGGCGTAGGTGTGGAAGCTGGTTTGCGCGCCCGTCACCGGTCGTTCGCCGGAACCGATTCCGGTGAACTCGTTGAACGGCCCGCCGGGAGCGGTGCCGCCGTGCACCGTGCCGAACACCGAACTGCGCCCGTTGATGCTTTCCATGATGTCCAGCTCGCCGATGCTGGGCCAGTTGCTGGCACCGACGGGCCGTGCCGCGTCACCAAGGGCCCAGAACGCCGGCCAGTAGCCGCGCCCGTTGGTGGTGTTGACATCGGGCTGCTGAATCGACGCCTCGATGCGCAGCACCCCGCCGGAAGGCGCCGCGAAGTCGGTGCGTTGCGTCTCGATCCGGCCCGACGTCCAGTTGCCGGCGGCGTCCCTGATCGGCTTGATCGCCAAGTGGCCGTTGCCGTCGAGGTAGACGTTGTTGGTGCTGTTGGTCATCGACTCGATCTCGCCGGTGCCCCAATTGGTTGCTCCGCCGGGATAGCCGTGGCCCAGATCGTAGAGCCAGTTCGCGGTGTTGACGGGTAAGCCCGCGGAGCCCGTGAAGTCGTCGCGCCAGATCGTGGTGAATCCGCCACCGCCCCCACCGCTTCCGCTGGGGCCCGTGCCGCCTGTGACACCCGTGCCGCCAGCGTGACCGGCAGTGCCGAACAATCCGGCCGCACCGCCCGCCCCACCCAGGCCACCGGTGCCGCCGGGACCACCGGCGCCCACCACGCCCGCGGCATTGACCGGGCCCCCGGGCCCGCCGGTGCCCCCGACCCCGCCAACACCACCGGCGCCCCCGTTGCCCCACAACAGCCCGCCGTGACCGCCGACCC
>RXJD01000072.1 GCA_003987775.1 Mycobacterium sp. | reverse complement strand
GACGCGCCGTGGGCTTCCCAGACAATTGTTCCTTCGGCATACCTGCATCCTCGTTTCCAAGGTCAGGAGCCTCCGGGATTTCCAGGGCGATTCAGCCGTCGGTAGCCGCCACAGTTTCACGAATCTCGGGCTCCACGCGTGTGCGCTTGAGCTCCTTCAGCATGTACAAGGTGGTCAAGGTGAGGTACGCACCCCAGATGCCGACCGGTAGGTAGAAGGCGAGCAGTCCGTGGTATGCGAACGGCCCACTCTTGAAAAACGCCGGGCCCGCCGCGAAGAAAATTGTGGCGGCACCGGCGAACGTCAGCCAGGTGAGCCACCGCGGGATCATCGGTTCGGGCCGGTCGTCCATCAGTTCCACCACGCCCGTCGCGACCATCTCGATCGTCAAGTAGATCCAGCCGAGCAGGAAGGCGAACCATGCCCAGTCGCTGAAGGCCTGGATGACGTCGGCCCCGCTGTCTTTTCGATATGCCGACACGATCCACGCGCACGCATTGAAGAACACGATCAATGAGATGAAGACTCCGCACACCGCCGTGGTGAGCGACCACAGCGGCCACCGTCCCTCGATCTTCGCCAGCATGATGCCGAACGCGATCGAACCGGGCGTAAGGATTCCGGCGGCGATGTAGAAAAGCGAGCAGCCGACGAGCACACCCGACTGATGCGTTTCGGTGAACCACACCTTGGTTGCGTCGAGGCCGAGGTCCGCCCGCGCGGGCGCCCAGAAGTGAGCGATGCCAAGCCAGCCGACGGCGGTCAGCGCGACGAAGATCATGTTGCACCAAAGCCCGATCTTCTGCGAGCCAAGGCGTTCCGTTTCTTGCATGTTCAGCCTCTCGGATCCCAGATCAGGCATGCGGTGAGAAATCATATCAATGGTCTGACCATAATACCATGGGTCAAGTGGCGCTGTTCTCACGGGCGGGCCGCACCGGGGCCGCGCCCAGGAGGAGATGGCGAAATTGCCCCATTCGGGGGAAGCCTGCGCCGGCCGCATCGGTGAGGATGGCCCTGACATGGTCATGTCTGCGAAGTCACGAGCGTCGTAGCGGAAATGAAGGCGAACATGGACAGACCCGCTCAGCGCCAACCCCGCGTCGTCGTCCTCGGCGGGGGCTCCTGGGGCACCACTATCGCGTCCATCTGCGCGCGTCGCGGGCCCACCTTGCAGTGGGTGCGGTCGGAGGTGACGGCCAAAGACATCAACGAGAACCACCGCAACAGCCGCTATCTCGGCAAGGACGTCGCGCTGAGCAGCACGTTGCGCGCCACAACGGACTTCGTGGAGGCGGCCGATCTCGCCGACGTCGTCGTCATGGGTGTGCCGTCGCACGGCTTCCGCAAGGTGCTTGCAGAGCTGGCCGGTCAGCTGCGCCCATGGGTGCCGGTGGTGTCGCTGGTCAAGGGTCTCGAGCAGGGCACCAACAAGCGGATGAGCCAGATCGTCGACGAAATACTGCCCGGACATCCGGCCGGCATCCTGGCCGGGCCGAACATCGCCCGCGAGGTGGCCGAGGGTTATGCCGCGGCGGCCGTGCTGGCAATGCCTGACCAGCATCTGGCCGCCAATCTTGCAGAGCTGTTCCGCACCAGGAGATTTCGGACATACACCACCGACGATGTCGTTGGCGTCGAAATGGCGGGCGCGCTGAAGAACGTCTACGCCATCGCCGTCGGCATGGGCTACTCGCTCGGGATCGGGGAAAATACCCGCGCGATGGTGATGACTCGGGCGGTGCGCGAGATGTCCAAGATGGGCGAGGCGGCCGGCGGGCACCGCGACACCTTCGCCGGGCTGGCCGGTATCGGCGATCTCATCGTCACCTGCACCAGCCAGCGCAGCCGCAACCGCCATGTCGGCGAGCAGCTCGGCGCGGGCACGCCGATCGACGAAATCATCGCGTCGATGAATCAAGTCGCTGAGGGCGTGAAGGCTGCGAGCGTCATAATGGATTTCGCCGAGAAATATGGCCTTACCATGCCGATCGCTCGCGAAGTCGACGCCGTCATCAATCACGGCGCAACACCCGAAGGCGCATACCGCGGCCTCGGGGCCGAGCAACCCGGCCACGAAGTCCACGGGGCGGGTTTCTAGCATTCACGTTCTTTTCGCCGGCGGCGGCAGGTCTTTCAGTGCCCCGAAATGGAGAGCAAAAGGTGCTCTTTCGGGGGAAGCCACCGACCGTCGCAGCGGTGACGATGTTGGTATCTACAGAAGTCACCAGTGGAATCGGATCGTCGATTCCCCTCGTACACCGTTGAGGAGCAGTTTCCGATGGCAATACATGCCGAACCCCGTACGCCGGTACCGGCACGTGACGTGTCGCCGTACCCGACCGATTACAAGACGTGGAAGATCCTGGCGTGGTCCGGGCCCGTCTTTCTGTTCGCGGTCTTCGTCCTTTGGGGGATAGTCGCTCGCAACATGCCGCCATTCCCGCCCAGCGCGACGCCGGAAGAGGTCAAGGCGCACTTCGTCGAACTCAGGCTTCCGCTGTTGATTGCATTGAGCATCTGCGTCACGATGACCGCTTTCTACATGGCGTTCAGCGTGGTGGTCTCCCGAGTGATGGAACGTATCGAGGGTCCCGGCGGTTTGTTATCCAAGCTCGAGATGATGGGTGGCACGATTACCTGTGCGCCCGTCATGGTGACCTTGGCGATTTGGCTGACCGCCGCACACGAGGTCAACAACCTCGACCCGAGCATCATGCACATGCTCTATTGGATGGGTTGGCTGCTGTTCGACCTGGCCTACTTCGTCACCTCGTTACAGATTGCCGCCTGCTGCATCGTGTTCATGCGGGACAAGCGGGAGAAGAAGCTGGTCCCGGACGCCGTCAGCTGGTTGGGCTGGGTCACCTTCGCATCGTTCTTCGCGGTCAGCGCGATCCCGTTCGTGACGACCGGGCCGCTGGCCTTCAACGGCGTGATCAGCTTCTGGATCGCGTTCTTCACCTGGTTCTTCTGGATTCCGAGCCTGTCCTTCTTCATCATCAAGGCCATCCCCAGGCTGCAGGCGGAGGACGAGGCCGCCGGGCTCGTGAACGCTTAGTCGGCGCGGTGGTCGCTGTCGCCGAGCGCATGAAGCCCAAGCGCCTTCCCGGTGTGGACGGCGTCTGGGTCTTCATCGGTGCCGACGCTGTTATCTTCGCGATTCTGTTCTTGAGCTTTATGCAGGATCGACTAAAAAACCCGGTCCTGTTCGAGGCCTCCCGGCACACGCTCAACATGAACCTGGGTGGCATCGACACGCTGATTCTGCTGACCAGCTCGTGGTCAGTTGCCCTTGCCATCCAAGCCCTCAAGCGTGACCTCATCGACCGTGTGCCCCGGTACCTGCTCGGGGGAGTGCTAACCGGCCTGATGTTCGTGGCGTCCAAGTCGACCGAGTACTACCAGAAGTTCGCCCATGGCATCACGCCGGGCACCGACGCCTTTTACATGTGGTACTTCACACTGACTGGGATCCACCTCGCCCATGTTCTGGTCGGCACCGGTCTGCTGACCTTTCTATGGATCCGTTCGCGGCGCGGCGCCTGGGATAGCTCACGCCGGGTGATGCCGGAATGCGTGGCCTCGTTCTGGCACCTGGTCGACTTGTTGTGGATCGTCTTGTTTCCCTTGCTGTACCTGATGAGGGCGGTCTGATGTCGATGTTGCGCGAGCGGGTCACCATGGTGTGGCTGGGCCTGATGTTGTTGACGTGCATGACGACATGGGGGCTGTCCCAGGATCTCTTCAGCGCACCCGTCGCCGTGATCGGGATTTTCCTGATCGCCGCGGTGAAAGTCAGGTACGTGATCCTCGACTTCATGGAGTTAAGAGGCGCGCCGATACCGGTGCGCATCGCCTTCGAGGCCTGGCCGGTTGGGGTGGCGGCGGTGATCCTGGGCTTCTGGTTCGCGACCCCCGCAGTCATGTGACGCAACTTCCCGCGTGCTGCCATTCCGCGGTGCCCGATCCGGTCGACAACTAAATCGACATCGTCGACGCCAACCCGCCCGCCGACCGAACTGGCCGGAAATGCATGGTCCAGCCAGCATGCCTGCCGTGTGTTGGCGATGGCGGTCAGCTGTGCAGTCCCCGGATTGGCATTGTGCGCGCCCATGGCCGCCGATGCCGGGTCGACGTAGAAGGGCGGTCGACTGTCGATACCAGGCAGGACACAACATACCCGCCTTCGGCGTCGACCTCACAGAGCTCAAGGTGAACCTCACAAAGATGCGGATTTACCGCGTCGACGATCCGGCGTTGGGCGTCCTCGCGAACAACGACCTTGTGCGACACCAGTTCTTCGAGGAAGCCTGCGAAACGTCGGTCCGCCGCGTCAAATGCACCGAGCTCGTCGAATAGCCGCTCAACGGACCAGTCCGAGATGCGGAAATCATGCCGATCGATCTCCTTGCGAAGACGCGCCGAGTCGCTGGTGGGGCCGGATACCTGTGCAAGCGTTGACGTGTCGGTCTCGGGGAAGATTCCATCGAACGAACCCGGTGTTCCGAGCACCCACCAGCGATCGAGCATTGCATCGAACCGGTCGGGGTCAGCGACTAGGTCTTCGATGTGCAGCGTGGCTGCCAAGTTGCGGCGAGTCTTCTCCCAAATAATGGGTTCCTGGCCCACCTACAGCACGTCCTCAATCCGATTACGCAACTCAGGCCAAATGCTATCGGCACTGAGGAGACGTTGAGCTACACGGACCAGCTCCTCGCCCGACAGATCGTTGAGGACTGCTGTCACCCGCTCGGCTTTCGTCCCCTCGCCGAGCGCAAGTCCCAGACGATTCAACCTATCGCTGATCTGGTCGTGGGTGCCGGAAACGAGGGGGCTCATGCAGCAGCGGGCGCAGCGCTGCGGCGTCAACTGTGGCCATCAGCCTTAATCATCCCGGAGGGCTGGCACACGATGGGGCTGCGGGCGGATTCGTCTGTGCGCGGGCGCATCCATGCTGAGCGGACTCCCGGTTATCCATGAATAGGGGCGCGCCGCCTGGGCAGGGAGTGTCCGAGCGTTCTGGGGCCAAGACCCGCGATTCCTCGGGCCTGCGCATCACCACCAGGCCGTCCAGGACTACCCCGCCCGAGCGCGGATCAGAGGCATCTCGTTGCCACTCAATGATCACCCTTCGACTTTAAGCTGAAGGGCCACAAACAGCGACAACACTTTCACCGTTCAGCGACGGCTGGCCGCCGCGTCGGCTGGACCCATGGCGATTGCCGAGGTCCACGTGTCGGCGGCACGTGAAATCTGACCCCGGCGCGGCAACTGAAAATTGACCCCCTGGTCCGGTGGCCTGGCTCTAGTCGAGCCAGGAGGACCAGAAGG
>RXJD01000082.1 GCA_003987775.1 Mycobacterium sp. | reverse complement strand
GACCGTCACCGCCCACCACCACAACGGCCACCACACCACCGAACACCAAACCCCCACCAAAGCGCGCTACCGATCCACCGCCCCACCGATCTACACCGTCACCCATATCAGCGAAATGGAGGACGCCCTCGGCATCACCGTGATCGACCTGCACGCTGCCTAGCCTTTCGTGCGAAAAGCCTTTATTGACGCTGGCGCAGGCGTACCGTCCTCTCCGGGTACTCGAGATTTCCGCCTGACAAGGGGGTCAATCGTGGCAAACTTCGTTACCTTTCCGCCGGAAATCAATTCTCTGCTGAT
This sequence comes from Mycobacterium sp., assembly GCA_003987775.1. Lineage (GTDB taxonomy): Bacteria > Actinomycetota > Actinomycetes > Mycobacteriales > Mycobacteriaceae > Mycobacterium. Next base: position 38,374 of record RXJD01000082.1, on the reverse strand, counting down.
GTTCAGCGGCGCGGGGTCGGCGCCGATGCTGAATGCGGCGGCGGCTTGGGACGGGCTGGCAACGGAGTTGGGAACGGCGGCATCGTCCTTCTCGACGGTGACCGCCGACCTGACCGGTAGCTCCTGGCGGGGAGCGGCAGCGGCAGCGATGACCGCCGCGGCCGCGCCCTATGCGGATTTCTTGAGGACGGCATGCGCCCAGGCGGCAGGTGCGGCCGAACAGGCCAGGGCGGTGGCCGATGTGTTCGAGGCCGCTCGGGCCGCGACAATCCATCCGCTGGCAGTGGCGGCCAACCGAAGTTCTTTCGTCCAGCTGATCAGGTCCAACTGGCTGGGGCTCAACGCGCCGGCGATCATGGCCGCCGAAGGGCGTTACGAGCAGATGTGGGCCGCGGACGTCGAAGCGATGACGGGCTATTACGCCGGCGCATCGGCCGCGGCGGCGCAGTTGCCCATTGATCTGCAACGGTTCCTGCAGAACCTGCCCAGCCTGGGGATCGGCAACAGGGGCAACGCGAACATAGGACACGGCAACACCGGCACCGGAAACATCGGCATCGGCAACAGCGGTACCGACAACACCGAACTGGTGCCGCCACAGTCGGGCAACTACAACATCGGCGGCGGCAACAATGGCAGCTTCAACGTCGGTGGCGGCAACAACGGCAACAAGAACATCGGCTTCGGCAATTTCGGCAACGGGAACATCGGCTTCGGCAACGGCGGCCCCACCGACCTGTCCAATCCGAACCTCTTCACTTTTCAAACGACCGCCGGCAACAACAACGTGGGCATGGGTAACACCGGTAGCGACAATGTCGGTCTGGGGAATCTCGGTAACGGAAACATCGGCGGCGGGAACACCGGCAACGGCAACGTGGGAGCCGGAAACACCGGCGTCGGAAACTTCGGCTTCGGCAACAGTGGCAATGGCAACATCGGGATCGGACTGGTCGGCAACGGCCGGGTGGGCATCGACCTGGCCGGGCTGTTCGCCAACGGCAACATCGGCCTGTTCAATTCGGGTGACCACAACATCGGCTTCTTCAATTCCGGTAGCGGCAACATCGGGATCTTCAGCTCGGGCACCAATACCGTTTATCCGGGCCAGATCAACAGCTTCGGATTCGGAAACTCAGGGACCGGCAGTCTCGGCTTCGGCAACGCCGGCGCGGGCAACGTCGGGTTCTTCAATTCGGGTCTGCTCAACACCGGCTGGGGTAACGCGGGCTCGATCAATACCGGCGGCTGGAACGGCAACAACCTCAACACGGGGTTCTGGAACTCGGGTGAGACCAATACGGGCTTCGGCAATTCCGGCCACGTCAACACCGGCTTCGGGAATGCAGGCAATGTGAACACCGGCTTCGGTATCGACACCGATGCGGGTGACGTCGGCATCGGCGCCGTCGCCAACTCAGGGTTCGGCAACACCGGTGCCGGAATCTCGGGGTTCGGCAACAACGGCGGGGACGCCGGTCACGGAGTCTCCGGCTTCTTCAACACGATCGTCGCGGCGCTGCAGTCATCGGGCGTCAGCTCGGGCTTCTTCAACACCGCTGTCACCGGCGCCGTGGGCCCGTTCCCGGCAGGCGTGCTGAGCGGGTTCAACTCGGGCATGTTCAACACGGGCACCGCCAACTCGGGCATCCTGAGCCTCGGGCAATTGGTGATGAATGCGGGGTGATTAAGGTCCCAGTCATGGCGGGACCAGTGCAGGGCATCAAGGTCGTCGAACTCGGAGTCTGGGTTGCCGGGCCGGCGGCGGCCGCAATCCTCGCCGACTGGGGCGCCGATGTCATCAAGATCGAACCGCCGACGGGCGACCCTGGCCGGATGTTCGGCCGGATGCTGGGCTGCGACCTCGGGGTGAACCCACCGTTCGAGATGGACAACCGGTCCAAGCGCAGCGTGGTGCTGGACCTCACCACCGACAGCGGCCGGCGCACGGCGCTCGAATTACTCTCGGACGCAGATGTTTTCATCACCAATGTGCGGCCCGGCGCGCTGAAAAGACTGGGACTGGATTACCACACGCTCGCCGCCGATCACCCCCGCCTGGTCTACGGCCTGATCACCGGGTACGGCGAAACCGGGCCGGATGCCGACCGCGCCGCCTACGACGTCGCGGCGTTCTGGTCGCGGGGCGGAATCGCCCATCTGCTCACCCGGCCCGGCGACACACCGCCGTTCCAGCGCGGCGGCATGGGCGATCACTCCGCGGGCATGACCCTGGCCGGCGCCGTCTGTGCGGCACTGCTGGCCCGCGAGCGCACCGGTGCCGGCCAACTGGTGTCAACCTCGCTCTACCGCCAGGGTGCCTACACGGTGAGCTTCGATCTGAACACCTACCTGCTCACCGGCCAGCCGATCGCGATCGGGGAACGCGCCAGCATGGCCAACCCGTGCATGAACAACTATGCCGCCGGCGACGGCCGACGGTTCTGGATCGTCGGACTGGAAGTGAACCGCCACTGGCCGGCCCTCTGCCGGGTGGTGGGCCGCACCGACTGGCTGAGCGACCCGCGCTACGCCGACGCGCGCGGGCGCGCGGCGAACGCGGGCCAGCTGATCGCCGCACTGGATGAGATCTTCGCGACCAAGTCGCTGGACGAATGGGCGGACCTGTTCGCCGCCGAACCGGATTTCTTCTGGTCGCCGATCAACACGCTCGAGGACATCGTGGCCGACGAACAATTCCACGCCGCCGGCGGCATCGTCGATGTGCCGGACGGAGACGCGATCGTACCGATGGTGGCCACCCCTGCCGATTTCCACGGAACGCCCAGTTCACCGCGTTCTGTGGCACCGCAACTCGGCCAGCACACCGATGAGGTTCTGGCCGAACTCGACGCCCGCCGGCGGCCCTGAACACGCAGCGAAGCTTTACAAAACTAAGCCAAAGTGTCACGCTTGGTGACGGCCCATGGCAAGCGCGACGAGCCACGCCATTTGCGGGGGGCGTGGCATTAGGAACGGATCGATGGTTACTCCAACGTTCGACATTCATCCGGGCAGGGGCACGACCCGACGGGCCCGGCCCGACGGCCAGGTGCTGCGTCACCGCCTCGACGTCATCGCCGTCGGCACCGACGACGTCGTTCACGGCGCCGGCGGCTGGCTGTATGACCGGGTGATGGCCGGTTGGCAGGTGAACGTGCTGTTGCCGCACGGGTGTGACACCCGCCCGTTGCGCGTGCTGGGACTTCGGGTGCTGGACGCAGACTTCGACGTATCCGGCCCGATGAGCCAAGGCCTGGCCGTCAGCGTGAAGGCATTCGCGGCCGACGAGCGCGTTCGCGCGCTGGTGCGCAAGGCGGTAGCCAGCCGGTTGACCGAAGTCGCGCTGTGGGGTGAGGGCTGGCCTCTCGGTGCGGACCGCGGCCTCACCAGGACCCGCTACACGCTGACCGCCGCAGCCCGGGCGTTCAAGGCCCAGGCGCTTCGTGCGGCCGGAATGTCTTATGAATCAATAGATTCCACTGAAAACCTGGTGACCGACTCGGCTTGGCTGGGCTAGCCCAACAGCATGAAGAAGTACCATCGCCACACGCTGCTGTATCTGCACGAAACGATCAACCTGGGGTCCGGGCGCGGCGAGGACTTCACCGAGGTGTTTGTCGACACCTATCAGCCGATGATGGAAGAACTCGGCGCCCGGTTGTACTCGATCTGGGAAACCACTCCGTACAACGGTCACTGGCCGCAGGTGACCATCATCTGGGAGATCGACGCATTCGCGGACTACGCCAGGATCGGCGCCGCGCAGGCCCGCGGTGGAAGTCACGAGGCGACCGCCGGCAAATGGTCCGCGTATCTGACCGACATGGGCGCCTCGGGGGAGGGCCGGATCATGTACGCCGGACCCAGCAACAGGAGCCTGGCCGCGCTGCGAGAAGCCAATTTCGATGCGTCCCTGGTGATTCAGGAGATCATGCAGACCAAGCCCGGCCGGCAGGACGACTACATCCGCGAGCTGGAGCGGCTCTACGTACCCTGGTCGGAGAGCACCGGCAAGCACTGGCTCGGGTCCTTCACCACTACCTTCCGGTTCAACGAAGTGATCCACTACTGGGCGCTCGAGGGCGGCTGGGAGTGCTTCGCCAACCACTACCCGTCCTGGAAGGACAGCCCGCCCGCGGAGATCGTCACCTGGATGAGTGTGGCGCCTGCCCTGCGTGATGGTTGGGAAGACTCCATTCTGCAGGCGCTACCTCCGTCCCCACTGCAGTGACCCGTAGCTTCTCCTACGATCCGTTCGACGCGAAGGTGATGGCGGATCCGCTGCCCTACTACCGCATCCTGCGTGATAAGTACCCCGTGTACTACCTGCCGCAGTGGGACACGTTCGCATTCTCGAGGTTTGAAGACATCTGGCAGATACTCGAAGTCAACGACGGCACCTTCGTGGCATCGGAAGGGACGCTGCCACCGGCTTCTGTTCTGGCGCAGCACAATACCGGACCGGTCACCGATCCGCCGCTGCACCCGTTGCCGTTTCACGCGGTGTTCGACACGGACCTCTACGGCGAGATCCGCCGCGCCCACTCCCAGCCGTTGCGGCCCCGCTCGGTCACCGCCCTGCAGGCACGGATCCGCGAGCTGGCTAACGAACGGCTCGACCTGCTGTTGGGGCAAGGCTCGTTCGACCTCACCCAGGACTATGGCGGCATCGTCGCCGCCTCAATGGTGTGTGACTTGCTGGGTATATCAACCGATCTCGCTGCACAGGTACTGGCCGCGGTGAACGCGGGCAGCCTGGCCGAGCCGGGCGAGGGTGTCGACACCGCCGAGGCCCGGCCCAACTATCTGCAGTTCCTGGTGCCTGTGGTGCAGCGCCAGCGGGCGGGCGGAGCCGGCGCGTTGCCCGTTGTCGACGGACTGCTCGGCTATCGGCTGCCGGACGGCAGTGCGCTCAACGACGTCGAAGTCGCCACCCAGATGCTGTGCATCTTCATCGGCGGAACCGAAACCGTGCCGAAGATCGTGGCACACGGCCTATGGGAGCTCAGCCGGCGACCCGCGCAGATGAAAGCGGTGCGCGCCGACCCGGCCGCCACCGTGCCGATCGCGCGCGAGGAGATGATCCGGTACTGCGCGCCGGCCCAGTGGTTCGCCCGAACCGTCCGCAAACCCTTCACCCTCCACGGCCAGACGATCAACCCCGGCCAGCGGGTGATCACACTGCTGGCCTCGGCGAACCGCGACGAACGCGAATACCCTGAGCCCGACGAATTCATCTGGGACCGGCCGATCAAACGGTCCCTCGCGTTCGGCCGGGGCCAGCACTTCTGCATCGGCTACCATCTGGCCAGACTGGAAGTCGCTGTGTTGGTGGAGGAATGGCTGCGCCGGGTGCCGGAATTCAGTATCGACGGTGATCGGGCCACCCGGCTGCCGTCCAGCTTCCAATGGGGCTGGAACAAGATCCCGGTGGAGGTCTGAGGTGTGGTCCTACCGGATCGTCGCGCCATATGAGTTCCAGCGCACCTCGATACCGGACAAGACGGCCGGGGATCTCGCGGATCGTCAGGTGCTGCTGCGGTTTCAGGCCGCCGGGGTGTGCGGCAGCGACCTGCCCGGATTCCGTGGCGCCAAGGGACGCCTTCCCGGTGACGACGGTCGCAGTGCCGCGGAGAAGGACGGCTTTCCGATCCACGAGGTCGCCGGCGAAGTCCTCGCCAGCCGCCATCCCGACCACCGCCCCGGCGACCTGGTCGTCGGGTGGGCCTCCGGATTCGACGGCCTGATGCAATACGTCGTCAGCGACGGTGACGGCCTGGCGCCCTACGACGCGGCGCTGACGCCGGCGCAGGCAGTCGGTCTACAGCCACTGGCCTGCGTGCTGTATGCCTGCGAGCAACTTCCGGAGCTCACCGGCCGGCACGTGGCGATCATCGGACAGGGATCGATCGGGCTGCTGTTCTCCTACGTCGCCAAAGCCGCCGGAGCCCGGCGCGTCACTGGGATCGACCCCGTCGACCGCGAAAACCTCTCGGGCACCTACGGTGTCGACGACGCGGTGCGGGCCACCAGTGACCGGTGGGTAAGTCAGCTCGCGGCCGGCGACCGGGCGGACGTGGTCGTCGAGGCGGTCGGTCATCAGGTGGCCACCCTGGGGCACGCCATCGGCGCCGCCGCCCCGGGTGGCACCGTGTTCTACTTCGGCGTCGCCGACGACGACGCGTACCCCATCGACATGCGTGCCCTGCTGCGCAACAACCTGACGCTGAAATCCGGTGTGACACTGGACCGGCGGCGAATGCTGGAGCTGGCCGGCAAGTTCGCCACCGAGCATCCCGACCTGCTCGGCACATACTTGACCCACACCTTCGCCGTCGACGACGTGCAAGCGGCATTCGAGTTGGCGTGTCGCCCCGACCCCGCACGCGTGAAGATTGCGATCGCCGGATGAGCGTCCTGCAGCAGGGCGGTCGCACGCCCCTCTGGGGTGGTTGGGTCACCGGCCCCACGCTGATCGGGCCCGAGGAGTTCGCCCGCGCCGGCTACGACTATGTCGGATTCGACGCCCAGCACGGCTATCTCGACGATGCTGCGGTGGCTGCCATGCTGCGGCACCTCGAGCACGTCCCGATCGCCACCGCGGTCCGGTTGCCCAATGCAGACTCGGCTCCCATCGGCCGAGTGCTCGATGCCGGGGCGGACGCGGTGATCATCGCGATGATCGAGTCGGCCGAGCAGGCCGCCGCGGCAGTGGCTGCCACCCGCTACCCGCCGGCCGGCATTCGCAGCTTCGGCCCGCTGCGGGCGAGCCTCGGCCACGACCCCGCCGCGCTGGCGGCCAGGGCCGCCGTCTTCGCCATGATCGAAACGGCCGCAGCGGTTTCCGGTATCGAGGACATCTGCGCGGTCGACGGCCTGACCGGAATCTACATTGGACCGGCCGATCTGGCGATTTCGATGGGCACCGATGTGGCGGGGGCGACGCGCAACGACCGCGTTCTGCAGGCCATCGGCCGCATCCACCGGGTCGCCACCGACGCCGGACTGGTCACCGGAATCCATGCCAGCGACGGCTTGACCGGGAAGAGGCTGGCGCAGTTGGGTTTTCAGATGATCACCCTCGCCTCCGAATCGTATGCGCTGCGCCGGGGCGCCGCGGAACACCTACGCGAGGCGACGGCCGAGTGAGCAGCACCAAGGTGGCACTGGTCACGGGCGCCGCAGGGGGTCAGGGCGGGGCGATTGTGCGGAGACTTCTCGGCAAGGGCTACCAGGTGGCGGCGTGCGACGTGCGGGGCGACGAACTCGACGCTGCAACAGACGGGTTGGGTGTGCTGGCGATACCGATGGACGTCACCGATGCCCAACACTGGGACGCGGCCGTCGGCGCCGCTGTCCGGCGATTCGGGGGACTGTCCACGCTAGTGAACAACGCCGGTGTGCTGCACCGCGCCGCATTGGCCGACGAGACCGCCGCGGATTTCGAGAAGTCCTGGCGGGTCAACTGTCTGGGCGCATTCCTGGGTATCCAGGCCGCGCTGGAACACCTGCGCGTGGCCGAGGGCGCAGCGATCGTCAACATCTGCAGCACCGGAGCGATCAGGCCGTTCCCGCAACATTGCGCCTATGGCTCGGCGAAGTGGGCGCTGCGCGGCCTGACCCAGACCGCCGCGGCCGAACTCGCGCCGGCCGGCATCCGCGTCAACGCGGTCTTCCCGGGTCCGATCGCCACCCCGATGCTCGATGACGCCATCCAGCAGCGACTGGCCGCGGTGGCGATGTTCGGCCGGCTGGGCCGGCCCGCCGAAATCGCCGATGCGGTAGCGTTTCTGGTATCCGACGAGGCGTCGTTCATCACCGGGTCCGAGCTCGTCGTCGACGGTGGGCAATGCCTACAGATCCGGTGAGTTTCGGCGAGCGCCTCGACCCGTCGCTGCGTGCCGTCGCGGTCAACCGAACGGTGTTCACCGCCGAAGCCATACCCCTGATCCGGGAGTCGATGAACCAGCGTCGCTCCGAAGCGCGCCCGGACACCGCCGGGGTGTGCATCGACCGGGCGGTCGCCGGTGAGGTGCCGGTGCGCGTCTACCGCGGCGGTACGGCGCCGGCGCCGGCCGTCGTCTATTGCCACGCAGGCGGTTTCGCGCTCGGCAACCTCGACACCGACCACCGGCAGTGCTTGGAACTGGCCCGCCGTGCCCGGTGTTCGGTGGTGTCGGTGGACTATCGCCTCGCACCCGAACACCCCTTCCCGGCGGCGCTCGACGATGCCAGGAGCGTGCTGGAATGGCTGTCTTGCAACGTATTTCAGCTGGGCATCGATCCGGACCGGATTGCAGTGGCAGGCAGCAGTGCCGGTGGCGCGCTGGCCGCGTGCCTGGCGCACGGCGCAGCCGACGGCGAATTGCCGCCGGTGGTCTTCCAGCTGCTGCACCAGCCGGTGCTCGACGACCGGCCCACCGCCTCGCGAACCGAATTTCGTTGGACGCCTGCTTTCGACGGCGAAGGGGCTGATCTCATGTGGCAGCACTACCTGGCCGGGCAAGAACCGTCGCCCGCGGCTGCGCCGGCCCGGCGGGACAACCTGGCCGGCCTGGCGCCGGCCCTGATCACCTGCGCCGAGATCGATCCGTTCCGGGACGAGGCGGTGGAGTACGCACAGCGGCTGCGGCAGGCCGGGGTGCCGACGGAACTGCACGTATTCTCCGGCGCCTGTCACGGATTCGACTCGCTGCTTCCCGACTGGGCAGCGTCGCGGCGGCTGTTCGCCCTGCAGGGCGCAGCGCTGTCGGCGGCCTTCAGAACCTGATCAGCTGGCGCACTGCGGTACCGTCGGCCAGGTGGTCCATCGCCTCGTTGATGTCGTCCAACGCGATCGTCGACGACACCAGCGACTCCACCGGCAACCGGCCGGACTGCCACAGCGCCACGAAGCGGGGGATGTCGCGACTGGGCACCGCCGACCCGAGGTAACTACCGATCAGCGCCCTGCCCTCGGCGACAAAACCCAGCGGCGACACACTGATCCGGGCGTCCGGGCGGGGCAGCCCGACGGTGACGGTGCGTCCGCCCGGGGCGGTCAGCCCGATCGAGGTCTCCAGCGCGCGGGGGTGGCCGACGGCTTCCACCACCACATCCGCCTTGACGCCCTCGGCCTGCTCCGGAGTGTACGTCTCGTGCGCGCCCAAAGCCTCTGCAGCGCGGAGCTTTTCGGGTACCTGGTCGACGCCGATGACGCGGACCCCGGCATAGGTCAACGCGGTGATCACGGCGGCCATCCCCACGCCGCCGAGTCCGACCACCGCGACCGACTGACCCGGTCGCGGGTCGCCGACATTGAGTACGGCGCCGCCCCCGGTCAGCACCGCACACCCGAGCAGCGCGGCCACGTCGGCAGGCACATCGTCGGGCACGGCAACGGCACTGGCCCGATTGACCACCGCGTGCGTGGCGAAGCCCGAGACGCCGAGATGGTGATACACAGGGCCGCCGTCTCGGCTCAGGCGGAGGCCGCCACCGAGCAGCGTCCCCGCGTTGTTGGCGGCGCTGCCAGGCTGGCACGGTGTCAGGCCTTCGGTGGCGCAGGCGGGGCAGTGGCCGCACCGGGGCAGGAACACCAGCACCACCCGCTGACCGATCCGCAGATCGTCCACGTCGTCGCCGAGCGCTTCGACGATGCCCGCCGCTTCGTGACCCAGCAACATCGGCACCGGCCGCACCCGGTTGCCGTCGACCACCGACAGATCCGAGTGGCACACCCCCGCCGCCTCGATGCGGACCAGCACTTCGCCCGGGCCAGGGTCCTGCAGGTCGAGATCGGAGATGCTGATGGGCAGCGACCGCGCATAGGGGCGTGGCGCACCGATACGTTCCAGCACCGCGCCGCGGATCTGAATCATGTTGGAATACAACCATGAGCTCAATGCCAGCCGCCCCGGATGGCCTCACCAGCGCCGACTTCCCGGTGCTGTGGCCGGTGCTCACCCGCTGGGCCGATAACGACATGTTCGGCCACCTCAACAATGCCGTCTACTACCAACTGTTCGACACCGCGATCAACGCCTGGATCGCCACCGAAGCCGGCGTCGACCCGCTCACCATTCCCGAGCTGGGCATCGTCGCGGAATCGGGCTGTCGCTATTTCGCCGAGCTGGCGTTCCCCGAGCGTCTCGCGGTGGGTCTGGCGGTGACCCGGCTGGGCCGCAGCAGCGTCACGTACCGCCTCGGCGTCTTCAAGGCGGATCAGGGCGACGACGACGCGCCTGTGCCCATCGCCGCACTGGGGCACTGGGTGCATGTTTACGTCGATCGCGGCAGCCGCCGACCGGTCCCGATTCCCGGCGCCATCCGCTCTCTGTTGTCCAACGCCGTCATTGATTGAGCGCCCGCGGGCGCACGTATGCTTCGCCAATGGCAGTTATGAGCAAGACAGTCGAGGTCGACGCCCACGCAGACTCCATCATGGGCATCGTTTCCGACATCGAGCGCTACCCGGAATGGAATGAAGGCGTCAAAGGCGCCTGGATCCTCGCGCGCTACGACGACGGCCGCCCCAGCCAGGTCCGCCTCGACACCAACGTCAACGGTTTCGAAGGCGTCTATATCCACGCGGTGTACTACCCGGGTGAGAACCAGATTCAGACCGTGATGCAGCAGGGGGACCTGTTCGCCAAGCAGGAGCAGCTCTTCAGCGTCGTGGCCACCGGCGTCAACAGCCTGCTCACCGTCGACATCGACGTCGAGCCCAGCATGCCGGTACCCGCGCCCATGGTGAAGATGCTGTTGGGCAACGTGCTGGACCAACTGGCTGCCAACGTCAAGCAGCGCGCCGAGCAACTGGCCGGCTAACCCAACTACGAGGCGAAGATCCCCGTCCGGTCCAGCGCCTCGGTGAGCCGGCGGGCGGCATCGGTGAACTGCCAGACCGTGTGTTCGACCACCGCAACCGCGTCACGGTTGCGCAGTGCGGCGATCAACCGGCGGTGGTTGTCGACGGTGGACTCACCCCACACCGGATCGGCGGCGTACAGCTGCGCGGGCATGTAGCGGGCGGCGTTGAGCAGGAACCAGGACAGCTTGATCCGTCCGCTCGCCTGGTTGAACACCCGGTGGAAGGAGAACTCCAGCGAGGCGATCGCCTCCGTGTCGCCATGGCCGACGGCCGTCGCCAGCAGGTCGTTGATGCGCTCGAGTTCCGCCAGCTCCCGTTCGGTGATGCGCTCGGTGGCGGCGACGGCCAATTCCCGGGCGATGGTCGCCTGCAACCAGAAGATGTCGTCGATGTCCTGCCGGGTCAGCGGCAGCACCACGTGACCGCGATGCGGCTCCAGCTGCACCATGCCCTCGCCGCGCAGCTTCAGCAGGGCCTCGCGCACCGGCGTGATGCTCACACCGAGCTGTGCGGCGGTCTCGTCGAGACGGATGAAGGTGCCGGGACGCAGCGTCCCCGACATGATCGCGGTCCGCAGGTGCCCGGCGACCTCATCGGAGAGCTGGGCCCGGCGCAGCGGCCGGCGCCGTCGAGGTGTAGCCGATAAAGGTGCATTCACGTGGCCTGCCAGGCCCTTTCAGCGGCATTGCGGTATTGGCTCAAGTCGTGGCTTAGGGCTTGTTAGCGACCTCAGCGGCCGTTAATGTGACCCAGACAACACATGTTTTATCAAATATCAGCCTGACGCAAGCGGTGCGCAAGTGAAGGGAAGGCATATTGACCGCCCAATTGGCCGGCCAACCGATGCAGGCCCACACCGAAGCGCTCGAGCAGCCGTATCGTGCTCGCCGCCAGAACTGGGTGAACCAGCTCGAGCGGCACGCGATGATGCAGCCGGGCGCTCCGGCGCTGCGGTTCCTGGGCCGCACGCTGACCTGGGCGGACCTCACGCGTCGCGTCACCGCGCTGGCCGGCGCGCTGAGCCGCCGCGGCGTCGGCCCCGGCGACCGGGTGATGGTGTTGATGCTCAACCGCCCCGAGTTCGTCGAGTCGGTGCTGGCCGCCAACATGCTGGGCGCGATCGCCGTGCCGCTGAACTTCCGGCTCACCCCCGCCGAGATCGCCTTCCTGGTCGAGGACAGCGGGGCGCGGGTGGTGGTCACCGAGGCGGTCCTCGCGCCGGTGGCCACCGGCGTCCGGAACATCGCTCCACTGCTGGACACCGTTGTCGTCGCGGGAGACACCTCCGCCGACGACGTCCTCTTCTATGAAGACCTTATGAATGAGGCGGGCGATACGCCCGCTGCGGTGGACATCCCCAACGACTCTCCGGCGCTGATCATGTACACGTCGGGCACCACCGGACGGCCCAAGGGTGCGGTGCTCACCCATGCCAATCTCACCGGCCAGACCATGACCATGCTGTACACCAGCGGTGTCGACCTCAACCACGACGTCGGCTTCATCGGCGTCCCGTTGTTCCACATCGCCGGCATCGGCAACATGCTGTCCGGGATGCTGCTCGGTCTGCCGACCGTGATCTATCCGCTCGGCGCGTTCGAACCCGGCCAGCTCCTCGACGTGCTGGAAGCCGAGAAGGTCACCGGCATATTCCTGGTTCCCGCGCAGTGGCAGGCGGTGTGCGCCGAGCAGCAGGCACGGCCGCGCGACCTGCGGTTGCGAGTGATGTCATGGGGCGCCGCACCGGCGCCAGATGTGTTGCTGCGTCAGATGTCCGAGATTTTTCCGGGCACCCAGATCCTGGCCGCGTTCGGCCAGACCGAGATGTCGCCGGTGACCTGCATGCTGCTCGGCGACGACGCCATCCGTAAGCGGGGATCGGTCGGCCGGGTGATCCCGACGGTCGCCGCCCGCGTCGTCGATGACAACATGAACGACGTGCCGGTCGGCGAGGTCGGTGAAATCGTCTACCGCGCACCGACATTGATGAGTGGCTACTGGAACAATCCGGGGGCCACCGCGGAGGCGTTCGCCGGCGGCTGGTTCCATTCCGGCGACCTGGTCCGGATGGACGCCGAGGGCTACGTGTGGGTGGTCGACCGGAAAAAAGACATGATCATCTCCGGCGGGGAGAACATCTACTGCGCCGAAGTGGAGAACGTTCTGGCCAGTCACGAGCGCATCGTCGAGGTCGCGGTGATCGGCCGGGCCGACGCGCGGTGGGGCGAGGTTCCGGTTGCCGTCGCCGCTGTAACGGAAGGCCACCTCCGGATCGAAGAGCTAGATGAGTACCTGACCGAGCGGCTCGCCCGGTACAAGCACCCCAAGGCGCTCGAGATCGTGGACGCCTTGCCGCGCAACCCCGCCGGGAAGGTGCTCAAAACCGAACTGCGTTTGCGCTACGGCGGCGGCGACGCCTCCGAGAATCGCTCTGCCACAACACAATCTGCCATCAAAGAGGAAAGTTGATGGGGTCGATATGTTTGCTAGGTGCTGACGGAATGTCAATTGTTGAGTTGCTATACACACCTGGGCAACCATCGGGTACATTCCTGTGGTCTCCGTTACTACCTGCGGGTAGGGAGCCGTTGGTCACACACTTAGGGTCGGGGCAAGGAGGAGGCGTGCGACACCAATCGCCGCGGCGCCGCGACACGAGCGGCCCCAATGTGAAGGGGCAATCGTGACGACATCCACTCGGCCGCATCTAGCCGGATTCCTGCGCGATCGATTCGAGTCGCCGCTGACTTTGATCGGCGGGTTCTTCCGGATGTGCGTGCTGACCGGGCGGGCTTTGTTCCGGCGGCCGTTTCAGTGGGGCGAGTTGGTCCTGCAGTGCTGGTTCATCATGCGGGTGGCGTTGTTGCCGACGATCATGGTGTCGATCCCGCTGACGGTGTTGTTGATCTTCACACTCAACGTGCTGCTGTCGCAGTTCGGCGCCGCCGACCTCTCTGGTGCGGGAGCGGCTATTGCGGCGGTCACCCAGCTCGGTCCCTTGACCACGGTGCTGGTGGTGGCCGGTGCCGGTTCGACAGCGATTTGCGCTGATCTGGGTGCGCGCACCGTCCGTGAAGAGATCGACGCGATGGAAGTGCTCGGCATCGACCCGATTCACCGGCTGGTGGTGCCCCGGGTGATCGCGGCGACCGTGGTCGCGACGCTGCTCAACGCTTTGGTGATCACGGTGGGACTGGTTGGTGGCTACCTGTTCGGGGTGTATCTGCAGAACGTGTCCGGTGGGGCGTATCTGGCGACGCTGACCACGATCACTGGTCTGCCGGAGGTGATCATCGCGATGGTCAAGGCGGCGACGTTCGGATTGATCGCCGGGCTGGTCGGTTGCTACCGCGGGTTGACGGTGCGCGGTGGGTCCAAGGGGCTGGGCACGGCGGTTAACGAGACCGTGGTGTTGTGCGTGGTCGCCTTGTATGCGGTGAACGTCATCTTGACCACGATCGGTGTGCGATTCGGGACGGGGCACTAACGATGTCGACAGCAGCGGTAGTCCGCCAGCGGTTCCCGCGGGCGGCGGCCAACGTCAACAAGTACGCGGGTTCGGTGACCCGGGGGCTGGACGAGACCGGCCAGCTCGCGTGGTTCGTCCTGACCAGTCTGGGGCAGATCCCGCATGCGATTCATTACTACCGCAAGGAGACCTTGCGGTTGATCGCTCAGATCGGGATGGGCACCGGTGCCATGGCGGTCGTCGGCGGTACTGCCGCGATCGTCGGCTTTGTGACGTTGTCCGGCAGCTCGCTGATTGCCATCCAGGGCTTTGCCACACTGGGCAACATCGGTGTCGAGGCTTTCACGGGGTTTTTCTCCGCGCTGATCAACGTGCGAATCGCCGCCCCCGTGGTGACCGGAATCTCGCTGGCGGCAACAGTGGGAGCCGGTGCCACCGCCGAGCTGGGTGCCATGCGGATCAGCGAGGAAATCGACGCGCTGGAAGTGATGGGGATCAAGTCCATTTCCTATTTGACCTCCACCCGTGTGGTCGCCGGGCTGGTGGTGATCATCCCGCTCTACGCGCTGGCGATGATTATGGCTTTTCTTTCCCCGCAGGTCGTGACGACGCTGTTGTACGGGCAGTCGAGCGGCACCTATGAACACTACTTCCGGACCTTCCTGCGCCCCGACGACGTGTTCTGGTCGTTCCTGGAGGCGATCATCATCGCGGGCATCGTGATGGTGACCCACTGCTACTACGGGTTCAATGCCGGCGGCGGACCGGTCGGGGTCGGCGAGGCGGTCGGCCGATCCATGCGGTTCTCCCTGATCTCGGTTCAAGTGGTTGTTCTGTCCGCCGCGTTGGCGCTCTACGGCGTCAACCCCAACTTCGCATTGACGGTGTAGCGCGATGACGACTCCGGGGAAGGTCAACAAGGTAAAGAACCCGCCGTACAAGCTGATCGGCATCTCGGCCGTACTTGTTCTGCTACTTGTGCTCTCAGTCGTCTACCTACAGTTTCGCGGTGACTTCACCCAGAAGGCGAAGCTGACGATGTACAGCGACCGAGCCGGGCTGGTGATGGATCCGGGTTCGAAGGTCACCTACAACGGGGTTCAGATCGGTCGGGTCGACAAGATCCAGGAGATCAACCGCGACGGCAAGCCGGCCGCAAAATTTTCCCTGGATATCTATCCGGAATTCCTCGGCGCTAATGGGGTGGTCCCGGAGAACGTCGACGCGCAGATCAAGGCGACGACGGTGTTCGGCGGCAAGTACATATCGCTGACCACGCCCAAAGATGACAAAGGCAACATCATCTCGCGAGGTCATCTCGGGCCGAACAGCGTGATCAACGCCTCCGGCGTGACGACCGAGATCAACACTCTGTTCCAGACTTTGACCTCGATCTCGGAAAAGGTTGACCCGGTCAAGCTGAACCTGACGCTGAGCGCCGCCGCGCAATCCCTGACCGGACTGGGTGACCGGTTCGGCCAGTCGATCGTCAACGGCAACCAGATCCTCGACGACATCAACCCGCAGATGCCCCAGGCCCGCCGCGACATTCAGCAGCTGGCCGCACTCGGCGACGTCTACGCCGACGCCGCGCCGGACCTGATCGACTTCCTGAACAACTCGGTGCCGACGGCGCGCACGATCAACGCGCAGCAGAAGGACCTGGACCAGGCGCTGCTGGCCGCGGCCGGATTCGGCAACACCGGCGCGGACATCTTCGAGCGGGGCGGTCCGTACCTGGCCCGCGGCGCCGCCGACCTGGTGCCCACTGCCCAGCTACTCGACACCTACAGCCCGGAGCTGTACTGCACGCTGCACAACTACCACGACATCGAGCCCAAGGCCTACCAGTTCCTGGGCGGCAACGGCTACTCGCTGAACAGCCACACCCAGATCCTCTCCGCCCTGGGCCTGATGCTGAACCCGGTGTCGCTGGTTCCCCTGCTGCTCTCGCAGGTCGGCGGGCTGGCAGCCGGAGTGATCGGCGGCGCGCCGAACCCCTACACCTACCCGGAGAACCTGCCGCGGGTGAACGCCCACGGTGGACCGGGCGGGGCGCCCGGTTGCTGGCAGCAGATCACGCGGCAACTGTGGCCGGCGCCGGAACTGGTGATGGACACCGGCAACAGCCTTGCGCCTTATAACCACTTGGAGGTCGGGTCGCCCTTTGTGAACGAGTACGTCTGGGGCCGTCAGGTAGGGGATAACACGATCAACCCATGAAAATCACCGGTACGCTCGTCAAACTCAGCGCCTTCGCTCTGGTGCTGCTGATGTTCAGCATCATGATCATCATCGTGTTCGGTCAGATCCGATTCGACCGGACCAACTCCTACTCCGCCGAGTTCAGCAACATCAGCGGGTTGCGGGCCGGCCAGTTCGTGCGCGCTTCCGGCGTGGAGATCGGCAAGGTCAGCGATGTCCAGCTGGTCGACGGCGGCAAGCGGGTGCGGGTCAACTTCAACGTCGACCGCTCGATTCCGCTGTACCAATCGACGACCGCGTCGATCCGCTATCTCGACCTGATCGGCAACCGCTACCTCGAGCTCAAGCGCGGTGAGGGCGACGGCCAGGACAAGGTCATGCAGCCCGGCGGGTTCATCCCGCTCGCACGCACCACGCCGGCGCTTGACCTCGATGCGCTGATCGGTGGTTTCAAGCCGATCTTCCGGGCGCTGAACCCGGACAAGGTCAACACCATCGCGTCTGCGCTGATCACCGTGTTCCAGGGCCAGGGGGGCACGATCAACGACATCCTGCAGCAGACCGCGCAGGTCACCTCGCAGTTGGGCGAGCGGGACCAGGCGATCGGCGAAGTGGTGACGAACCTGAACAAGGTGCTGGACACCACCGTTCGGCACCGCAAGGACTTCGACCAGACAGTCAACAACCTGGAGGTGCTCATCACCGGGTTGAAGGACCACGGCGATTCCCTGGCCGGCGGGACCGCGAACATCAGCAACGCCGCCGGCACGGTGGCCGACCTGCTGAGCGAGGACCGGGCGCTGCTGCACAAGGCGATCAACTACCTCGACACCGTCCAACAGCCGTTGATCGATCAGCGTGAACAGCTCAACGACTTCCTGCACAAGGTGCCCAGCGCGCTGAACTCCATCGGGCGCGCCATCGGCTCCTACGGCGACTTCGTGAACTTCTACTCCTGCGACATCAGCCTCCGGATCAACGGTCTGCAGGCTGGTGGGCCGGTTCGCACCGTCCGCCTCTTCCACCAGCCGACCGGGAGGTGCGCGCCGCAATGAGAACGCTGGAACCGCCCAACCGCCTCAAGATCGGCCTGATGGGCATCCTGGTGACACTCCTGGTCATCGGGGTGGGTCAGAGCTTCACCAGTGTGCCGATGTTGATGGCCAAGCCCAGCTACTACGGGCAGTTCACCGACACCGGTGGCATCAACAAGGGTGACAAGGTCCGCATCGCGGGCATGGATGTCGGCAAGGTCGAGGCCATCAGCATCGACGGCGACCACATCCTGATGAAGTTCTCCATCGGCACCGAGAGCATCGGCACCGAGAGCCGGCTGAACATCCGCACCGACACGCTGCTGGGCAAGAAGGTTCTCGAGATCGAGGCCCGCGGCAACCAGCCGCTACGTCCGAACGGCACGTTGCCGCTGGGGCAGAGCACCACGCCCTACCAGATCTACGACGCGTTCCTCGACGTCACCAAGGCGGCGACCGGCTGGGACATCGACACGGTCAAGAAGTCGCTGCACGTGCTGTCGGAGACCATCGACCAGACCTACCCGCAGCTCAGCCCCGCCCTCGACGGCGTGGCCAAGTTCTCCGACACCATCGGAAAGCGCGACGAGGAGATCAAGCACCTGCTGGCCCAGGCCAACCAGGTGGCCAGCGTCCTCGGTGACCGCAGCCAGCAGGTGGACCGGTTGCTGGTCAACGCAAAGACGCTGCTGGCCGCATTCAACGAGCGCGGCCGCGCCATCGACGCGCTGCTGAGCAACGTCGCCGCCTTCTCCCAGCAGGTATCGGGCTTCATCAACGACAACCCCAACCTCAACCACGTGCTCGAGCAGCTGCGTACCGTCAGCGACCTGCTCGTCGAGCGCAAAGACGACCTGGCGAACGGCCTGCTGATGGTCGGCGGGTTCCTGCCGTCGCTGAACGAGTCGATCGCCTCCGGACCGTTCTTCAAGGTGGTCATCCACAACCTCGTCCCCGGCCAGATCCTCCAGCCGTTCATCGACGCCGCGTTCAAGAAGCGCGGTCTGAGCCCCGAGGACTTCTGGCGCAGCGCCGGACTGCCGGCCTACCGGTTCCCCGACCCCAACGGCACCCGGTTCCCCAACGGCGCACCGCCGCCGGGACCGCTGGTGCTGGAAGGCACCCCGGAGCACCCGGGTCCGGCCGTGCCACCCGGCTCGCCGTGCTCGTACACCCCGGCCGCGGACGGCATCCCCAGCCCGGCCAACCCGTTGCCCTGCGCGGGCACCGCCATCGGTCCGTTCGGTGGTCCGGGCTTCCCGGCTCCGCTGGACGTCCAGGTGTCGCCGCCCAACCCGAACGGGGTGCAGGACGTACCCGGCATCCCGATCGCCGGACGGCCGGGCGAACCGGCTCCCAACGCTCCCGGTACGCCGGTTCCGTTGCCGCCCAACGCTCCTCCGGGTGCTCGTACCGAGCCACTGGGACCGGCTGGACCGGTGGCACCACCATCGACATTCGCTCCGGGGCTGCCCCCGGGTCCGCCGGCCCCGCCCGGGCCGGGGAACCAGTTACCGGCACCGTTCATCAACCCCGGCGGTTCGGGCGGTAGCGGCGCAGCGGGAGGTAGCCAGAATTGAGCACCATCTTTGACGTCCGCAACATCCGGCTGCCGAGGATGTCCAAGGTCACGGTCATCGTCGGAACGCTGATCGTGGTGCTGGCTCTCGTCGCCGCGTTCGTCGGCTGGCAGCTCTACAAGAAGCTGACCAACAACTACGTCACCGCTTATTTCTCGGCCGCGAACGCCCTCTACGCGGGGGACAAGGTCCAGATCATGGGCATGAAGGTCGGGTTGATCGACAAGATCGAGCCGGCCGGCGACAAGATGAAGGTCACCTTCCACTACGAGAACCAGTACAAGGTTCCGGCCAACGCCTCCGCGGTGATCCTCAACCCCACCCTGGTGGCATCGCGTGCCATCCAGCTGGAGCCGCCCTACAAGGGCGGCCCGGTGCTGGCCAACAACGCGATCATCCCGATGGAGCGCACTCAGGTGCCGGTCGAGTGGGACGAGCTGCGGAACAGCATCACCAACATCATCTCGAAGCTCGGTCCCACCGAGGCGCAGCCGACCGGTCCGTTCGGTGAGGTGATCAACTCCTTCGCCAACGGCCTGGAGGGCAAGGGCAAGCAGCTCAACACCACGCTGGACAGCCTGTCCCGGGCGCTGACAGCGCTCAACGAGGGCCGCGGCGACTTCTTCGCGGTGGTCAAGAGCCTGGCGCTGTTCGTCAACGCGCTGCACCAGGACGACAAGCAGTTCGTCGCGCTCAACCAGAACCTCGCCGACGTCACGGGCCGGCTCGCCAGCTCGGACCAGGCGCTGGCCAGCGCGCTGCGGCAGCTCGACAGCCTGCTTACCACGGTCCGGCCGTTCCTGGACAAGAACCGCGAGGTGCTGACCCACGACGTCAACAACCTGGCGACGGTGACCAACACCTTGCTGCAGCCCGAGCCGCTGAACGGGCTGGAGACCGCGCTGCACGTGCTGCCCACGGCCGCCGCCAACGTCAACCAGATCTACCACCCGGCCCACGGTTCGGTGGTCGCCGTGCCGGAGATCACCAGCTTCGCCAACCCGATGCAGTTCATCTGCAGCTCGGTGCAGGCGGGCAGCCGGCTGGGGTACCAGGAATCCGCCGAACTGTGCGCGCAGTACCTGGCGCCGGTGCTGGACGCGATCAAGTTCAACTACTTCCCGTTCGGGTTGAACACGTTCAACACGACCGAGATCCTGCCCAAGCACGTCGCGTACTCCGAACCGCGGTTGCAGCCGCCGAACGGATATAAGGACACGACCGTCCCGGGTATCTGGGTGCCGGACACCCCGACGTCGCACAAGAACACCCAGCCCGGCTGGATCGTGGCTCCGGGTATGCAGGGTCAGCAGGTCGGCCCGATCACGGCGGGCCTGATGACCCCCGAGTCGCTGGCCGAACTGATGGGTGGACCCGACATTCAGCCGGTTCAGTCCACCCTGCAGACACCGCCGGGACCACCCAACGCGTACGACGAGTACCCGGTGCTGCCGCCCGTCGGCTTGCAGGCGCAGGTACCGGTGCCGCCGCCGGCGCCGGGCCCGAACGTGATCCCCGGACCGGTCGCCCCCACACCGGCGGCGCCCGGACCGGCCGCAGCGGTCGGCGCACCGCTGCCAGCTGAGGTAGGAGGGGGTCAGTGATAGGGATGCTTGGCAGGATCCGCCGCGGCACCTGGCAGGTGCTGGTGCTGCTGGTGGCCACCCTGATGCTGAGTTCCTGTGGCTGGAAAGGCATTTCGCAGGTCGCCATCCCCGGTGCGCCGGGCAGCGGGAGCGACGCCTACACCGTCTACGCGCAGGTGCCGGACACGCTGGCGATCAACGGCAACAGCAAGGTGATGGTCGCCGACGTCGAGGTGGGTTCGATCCGCAAGATCGAGCTGAAGAACTGGATCGCGACCCTGACGCTGGGGCTGAAGAAGGACACCAAGCTCCCGAAGAACGCCATCCTCAAGATCGGCCAGACCAGCTTGCTGGGGTCCCAGCACGTGGAGTTGCTGGCGCCGGAGAACCCGTCGAAGGAACTCCTGCGCAACGGCGACACCATCCCGCTGAAGAACTCGTCGGCCTATCCCAACATCGAGCAGACCCTGGCGGTCGTCTCGCTGATCCTGCGCGGCGGCGGTATCCCCAACCTGGAAGTGCTGCAGAACGAGATCTACGCGATCTTCCACGGCCGGGGCGACCAGATCCGGGGCTTCCTCAACCGGCTGGACACCTTCACCCGGCAGCTCAACGAGCAGCGCGACGACATCACCCATGCCATCGACTCGACGAACCGGCTGCTGAGCTACGTGGGCAACCGCAACGACGTGCTCGAGCGGGTGCTCACCGACTTCCCGCCGCTGATCAAGCACTTCGCGGACACCAAGAACCTGCTGATCAATGCGGTCGACTCGGTGGGCCGGCTCAGCGGTGCCGCTGACCAGTACCTGTCGGAAGCCCGCGGCAACCTGCACACCGACCTGCAGTCGCTGCAGTGCCCGCTGCGGGAACTCGGCCGTGGCTCGCCGTACCTGATCGGCGCGCTGAAGCTGATCCTGACGCAGCCGTTCGACATCGACGCGGTGCCGAAGATCTTCCGCGGCGACTACCAGAACGTGTCGGCCACGCTCGACGTGACCTACAGCGCGATGGACAACGCGGTGCTGACCGGTACCGGATTCTCCGGAGCTCTGCGGGCCCTGGAGCAGTCGTTCGGGCGTGACCCGGAGACGATGATCCCCGACGTTCGCTACACGTCGAACCCGAACGACGCACCGGGCGGGCCGTTGGTGGAAAGGGCGGAGCGAGGCCAATGCTGACACCCTTCATCAAGCGCCAGCTGTGGATGTTCCTGACGCTGACAGTGGTCGCGCTGTCCGTGCTGGGCATCTACTACCTGCAGATTCCGACTCTGGTCGGCATCGGGCGCTATGAGTTGACCGCCAACCTGCCGGCCTCCGGTGGTCTGTACCCGACGGCCAACGTGACCTACCGCGGTATCACGATCGGCAAGGTCACCGAGGTGGAGCCGACTCCCGCGGGCGCGAAGGCGACGCTGAGCATCGACAGCCGCTACAAGATCCCGATCGACGCCACCGCGAACGTGCACTCGGTGTCGGCGGTCGGTGAGCAGTACCTGGACCTGGTCTCGACGGGTAACCCAGGAAAGTTCTTCGCGTCCGGTCAGACCATCACCAAGGGCACCGTGCCCAGCGAGATCGGGCCGGCGCTGGACACCGCCAACCGTGGCCTCGCGGTGTTGCCCAAGGAGAAGATTCCGAAGCTGCTCGACGAGACGGCGCTGGCGGTCGGTGGCCTCGGGCCGGCCCTGCAACGGCTGGTGGATGCGACGCAGGCGATCGTGGGCGACTTCCACACCCAGATCAACGACGTCAACGACATCATCCAGAACTCCGGGCCGATCCTGCAGAGCCAGGTCGACTCGGGCAGCGCGATCGAGCGCTGGGCGCGCAACCTGAACACGTTGGCCGCCCAGAGCGCCCAGGAGGACCAGCACCTGCGCAGCGTGCTGACCCAGGCCGCTCCGACGGCAGACCAGGTGAACGAGGTGTTCACCGATGTCCGTGACTCGCTGCCGCAGACGCTGGCGAACCTCGAGGTCGTGTTCGATCTGCTCAAGCGCTACCACAAGGGCCTCGAGCAGGTCCTGGTGTTCCTGCCGCAGGGCGCATCGATCGCACAGACGGTGGCCGCGCGGTTCCCGAACATGGCGGCCCTGGACCTGGCGCTGGCGATCAACCAGCCGCCCCCCTGCCTGACCGGCTTCATCCCGGCCGAGCAGTGGCGGTCGTTCGCCGACACCAGCACGCAGCCGCTGCCGGTCGGGACGTACTGCAAGATCCCGATGGACACCCCGTCCAACAGCGTGCGTGGTTCGCGCAACATTCCGTGTGTGGACGTGCCCGGCAAGCGGGCCGCGACTCCGCGCGAGTGCCGTAGCACCAAGCCGTATGAGCCGGCGGGTACGAACCCCTGGTACGGCGACCCGAACCAGCTGCTGACCTGCCCGGCGCCCGCCGCGCGGTGTGATCAGCCGGTCAAGCCGGGCCTGGTGGTACCCGCGCCGTCGGTCAACAACGGGATGAACCCGGCCCCGGCCGACCGGCTCCCACCGGGCGGCACGCCGCCGCCGATCAGCGACCCGCTGACCCGGCCCGGTACGGGCGCGGTGCAGTGCAACGGACAACAGCCCAACCCCTGCGTCTACACTCCGGGCGGGCCCCCCTCTGCGGTTTACAGTCCGCAGAGTGGTGAGCTGGTAGGGCCCGACGGGGTCAAATACTCCGTCGCAAACTCGATGAAAACAGGAGACGACGGATGGAAGGAGATGCTGGCACCAGCCAGCTGAACCCCATCAACGAGGACGAATCGCTGGGCACCCCGGTGACGGACGAGGATTCGAAGGAATCCGAGTCCGGAGCCGAGCCGACCAGTGCCGTGACGGCGGAGGGTTCGACCGAAGCCGAGGCCGAAGCGACGGACACTGAGGCGACGGACACCGAGGCGACGGACACCGAGGTGACCGACACCGAGGCGGCCGACGCTGAGCCGGCGGGGGAGCCGGCCGTCGAACGGCGTAAATCCCGGGTGGGTCGAGCCTGGCTGCTCGGCATCGCGGCTGTGCTGCTGATCTTGGCCGGCTGCGTCGGATTCGGCGGCTATTACGCCTTGCGTGCGCACCGGGACATCGCGGCGTTGCAGCGAAATGACGCGGCGGCCCTGAACGTGGCGAAAGACTGCGTCGCCGCGACGCAGGCGCCGGACATCAGCAGCATGGCGGCCAGTGAGCAGAAGATCGTCGACTGCGGCACCGATCAGTACCGCACGCAGGCGCTGCTCTACAGCAGCATGCTGGTGCAGGCATACCAGGCCGCAAACGTGCACCTCAAGGTGTCCGATATGCGTGCAGCCGTGGAGCGCAATAACCCGGACGGCTCCGTCGACATCCTGATCGCCCTGCGTATCAGCGTCTCCAACGATCAGCAGCAGAACCAGGAGACGGGTTACCGCCTGCGGGTACGAATGGCCCCGACGGACGGTACCTACAAGATCTCGAAGCTCGACCAGGTGACGAAGTGACGGTGGTGGTCGAAAAGACCCGGACCGCCGCCCAGGACTTACCCGAGAAGGCCTTGGCGCCCTGGCATGTGCGCGTAGCGGCGTTCTCCATCGACGTGCTGGCCGGCCTGGCCGTGGCGACCACGATGGCCCTGGTTTCATTCACGCTGCCGCCCTATCGCGCGTGGTGGTGGGTGTGCATGGTGGTGTGCGCGCTCGCCGTCCTGGCGGTGCTGGTCAATCGGTTGCTGCTGCCGACCGTCACCGGGTGGAGCCTGGGCCGCGCCCAGTTCGGCATCGCGGTGGCCCGCCGCGACGGCACGGACGTCAGCCCGTGGTGGCTGCTGTTGCGCGACCTGGCACACCTGCTCGACACCGCCGCATTGCTGGTGGGGTGGTTCTGGCCGCTCTGGGATTCCCAGCGCCGCACCTTCGCCGACATGCTGCTGCGTACCGAGGTGCTCCGCGTCGTGCCGCCTGAGCAGGCCGACAAGGTGCGCAAGTGGACGGCGGCCGCGCTGGTGACCGCCGCGGTGTTGAGTGTCGGCGGTGCGGGCGTGGGTTACGGCGTCGTCTACTACCGGGCCCAGGCTGCCGACCGGACCCGGGCCGAAATCTCCACACAGGGACCGAAGATCGTCGCCCAGATGCTGACCTACGACCCGAAGAATCTGCATGACGATTTCGCCCGCGCCCTGAACCTGACCACCGACAGGTATCGGAAGAGTCTGGCGGCGCAACAAGAGGTGGTCGAGAAGGGCCATCCCGTCATCAACGAGTACTGGGGTTCCACCAACTCGGTGCTGGAGGCCACCCCATACAGCGCGACGATGCTGCTGTTCCTGCAGGGACGCCGCGGCGAAGGGCAGGAGACCCGCTACATCACCGCCAGCGTGCGGGTGAAGTTCATCAAGAGCGGCGACGGCCGCTGGCTGGTCGACGACCTCACGGTGCTGGCCAAGCCGAAGCCCGCCGGAGAAGGCAAATGAGTCCACGCCGCAAGTTCGAACCCGGCGAGGAACCGCTCCTCGTCCCGCAGTCCGTTCCGCCGCGACGGTGGCTGCTGCCGGTCGTTTCGACGGCCGCGTCGGTGGTGATGGTGGCAGCGATCGCGTTGTCCACCTTCATGTTGGTCGATCACCACTCGCGGGACCGTGCCGCGGAGCGCGAGACCCAGGCCGTCAACTACGTCAAGTGGTTCATGACCGGGTTCACCTCGATCGATCCGTTCCATGCCAACGACTACATCGACCGGGTGCTGGCCCAGGCGACGGGCGACTTCGCCAAGCAGTACACGGACAAGGCGAACGAAATCCTGTTCCAGGTCGCCCGCGCCGAGCGGTCGACCGGGACGGTGCTGGAAGCCGGTGTGGAGCGGTGGAATGACGACGGCAGCGTGACCGTGTTGGTGGCCACCGACGTCACCTCCAAGTCGCCGGACGGAAAACAGGTCTACGAGAACACCAATCGTTGGTCGGCGACCGCTAGGCAGGAAGGGAATCAGTGGAAGATCAGCAACCTGCAGCAAGTGATCTGACCGACACCGAGACCGACACCGAGACCGTCGAGGCACCCGAGACGGCCGCGGCGACCACGGCATCCGAAGCATCCGAAGCATCCGAGACGGCCGCGGAAACCCAAGCGGCAGACAGTGATTCGACGGACTCGGATTCGGAGCCGGCCGAAACTGAGACCGATGCCGCCGGGTCGGCCGAAACAGCCGAGGCAGCCTCCGAATCCACGCCGGCCAAGCCGGCCAAAGAGAAGAAGAAGAGGAAGAAGACCGGGCGCCTGGCGGCGGCGGTCGTCGCGCTGGTGGCAGCCTTGTTCGTCGGGTCCTCGGCGTTCGCGGCGGCGATGGTTCAGCCCTACCTGGCCGAGCAGGCCACCATCGACGTCAAGTTGAAGGTGGCGCGGGCAGCGGCCAATGCGATCACCACGCTGTGGAGCTACACCCCGGAGAACATGGACACCCTCGCCGACCGCGCGGGCAGATACCTGACCGGCGACTTCGGCGCGCAATACCGCAAATTCGTCGAAGAAAAGGTCGTCGGACCCAACAAGCAGCTGAAGATCACCAACTCCACCGAGGTCACCGGGGTCGCGGTCGAATCACTCGAAGGTTCGAACGCCACCGTGATCGTCTACACCAATACCACCGCCACCACGCCGCTGAAGAAGAACATTCCGTCGCTGCAGTACCTGTCGTACCGGATGTCGATGAAGCGCGACGGCGACCGCTGGTTGGTGACGAGGATGACCACCATCACGTCGCTGGATGTAACTCCGCAGCTGTAGCCGCGTGCCCGTCGTCTCTCCGGTATCCGAGCGGTCGACAGTCACGGCGCTGCTGCTGTTGACGTTCGCGACCGGCCTCGCCGACGCGATCGCCGTCCTCAAGCTCGGGCACGTGTTCGTTGCCAACATGACGGGCAATGTGATCTTCTTCGGCTTCTGGTTCGCGCCGCGTTCGAGCGTCGACCTGACCGCCGTTGTCGTCGCCTTCCCGACCTTCGTCGCAGGCACCATCCTCGGCGGCAGGCTGGTGCGCCGTTTCGGAGAGCGGACCCGTCGCTGGCTCACCACGGCGTTGAGCATCGAGGTGGTGCTGTTGAGCATCCTGGCGACGATGGCGGGGACCGGTGTGTGCCGGTACGGCGACAACACCAAGCTGTTTTTGATCGGTGGCATGGCGATCGTGTTCGGTCTGCAGCATTCCACCGCGCGACAGTTCGGCATTCAAGAGCTGACCACGACGGTGCTGACGTCGACCATCGTTGGTCTGGGCGTCGACAGCCGGCTGGCCGGGGGCACCGGCGCCCGCGAAAAGTTGCGCTACGGCGTGGTTTCGACGATGTGCGCCGGCGCGATGATCGGTGCGACGATCACCCGGGTGGCCGTGGCCCCGGTGCTGGGACTGGCGGCCGCCGT
Source organism: Mycobacterium sp. (assembly GCA_003987775.1). Classification (GTDB taxonomy): domain Bacteria; phylum Actinomycetota; class Actinomycetes; order Mycobacteriales; family Mycobacteriaceae; genus Mycobacterium. The sequence continues at coordinate 11,273 of RXJD01000082.1, read as the reverse complement.
GGTGGGCACCAGCATGCTGATCTTCCGGTTCGGGCCGAAAGCTAGTTGAACGCCAACCAGCTGGGCAGTGCCCGCTCGTGGGAGTCGCACAGCACCTGCCGGGTGTCGCAGGAGCCCTTGGGCGCCCCGGCTCCGGCCCACATGCCCCCGGTGTCGCGGCGCAACACGATCGCCGACGAGCCGCCGCCGTCGAGCAGGATCGCGGTGTCGCTGCCCAGGCCGCGGAAGAGGTCCTGGATGTTGTCCGGGGTGTAGTTGCCGCCCTCGAAGATGTACATCTCGTCCTTCTGCTTCGCGTAGGCCAGGGCGGTACGCGCCGCGCTGGGACCGCCGTCGTGCAGCTGAGCGGTGTTGCCCGGCGACAGCAACCCGATGCCGGCCACCGCGACAAACTTCGCGTTCTTGTTCAGCAGGTCCGCGATCACCGGCGTGGCCAGGTCATAGTCCTCTCTTCCCTTGGGCCGCAACACGTATGGCGCACCGCCGGCCGGCAGGATCATCGTCGTCAACGACGTCCAGGATTCGTCGCCGCCGGACAGGCCCTGCTTGCCGGGGTACGCGACGGTGCCGGTGACCGCCTGGTTCGCGCGGCCCTGCCCGCGGGTGTTGTCCACGAACGCGCCCAGCGGCGAACTGCACCCGGTCTCGCGCCAGGAACCGCCCTTCTGCCCGCGCACGTCGAAGAAATTCGCGTTGATCGCGATGGTGGGCTGGCCCATCCGCTGCCAGGCCTGCAACGGCGCGTAGATCTCGGAGGCCTGCATGAGCCCTTCGCCGGTGCGGGCGCCGGCGTTGTTCTCGCACCGGGCCTGGTCACCCTGGTGACTGTCCACCAGCAGATGCGGCTGCAGCCGAGTGGAGGCCTGTTTGATGATCATCAAATGGCCGCCGTTGTTCATCTCGTACCCGTGACCGGAGCCGTCCAACAGCGGCATGGGATGCCCACCGCCGAAGTTGTAGACCAGGTACGAGCCCTTGGTGTTGGCTATCGCCTGCTCGAGCAACTCGCGGGCGTCAGCGGCGGATGCGACAGGCTGCCCGCTCGTGCTCGCCAACGCGACGCACAATGTCAGGGCGGCGCAGCTTGCCATGAGTCTGCGCAAGACGGCAGCTGGCGTCGGCACGGGAAGCCCTTTCAGCCCAGGGAAGCAACTTCCCCAGGATCAGCCACATCCGTCACACTGTCAACTTTAGTAACAGGCCGGTGTCAGTCCGGCCGCAGTCGAATTACGTTTGCCCACTGGCACTTTCGGAAGCGGCCTGCGGTTCGGGCACGCTGACCGGCTCGGACGCGGCGTCGGGCTCCGGCTCCGATTCGGTCTCGGTGGTCGCCTCGGTGCCCGGCTCGGTGGTCACCTCGGCTTCGCGGGCCTTCTCGCGCTGGTGGTGTGCCTGGTGCTCGGCGGCGATCGCGTGCTCGATCGCGCCGGGAATCCGGTGGAAGCCCTTGCGGTCGTACAGGCGCGTGATGATGCCGCCCAGCAACAGACCGATCACCAGGCCGATCGACGTCATGATCAGCGCATGGCGCAGTCCGGCATCGCCGTGCCCGTTGAGATAGACCAGCGAGCGTACGCCGAGGAACACCTGGTGCATGGGCTCGAACTTGGCCAGCCAGCGGAAGAACGGTGGTACCGCCTCCAGGGGCACCGTGGCGCCGGCCGACGGCAACCCGAGGATGACGAAGACCAGCATGCTGAATAGCAGGCCCATCGAGCCCAGCACCGCGATCAGCGAACTCGACGTGATGCCGACCGCGCTGATCGCGAAAACCCCGAAGAGCCAAAGCTGCCAGCCGAGCGTGATGGGCATCCCCAGCCCGTGGGCGATGGCCATGTACACCCCCGACGTGGCCAGCGCCAGGATGACCATCAGCCCCCACTTGACCAGCAGCGTGCGGAACCGCGAGATGTTGACCTGTTCGGCGAAGCGGTAGACGGGGCCGAATTCGGCTGGTACGTAACCCAGCATCGAGTCGACCAGGGTGCTCACCACAATGCTGCCGGTGAAGCCGGCGAGCAACAACAGCAGCGCATAGTAGAAGGCGGACAACCCGTTTCCGGTGCCGTTGGGCAGCGGGTTGTACACGGTCGACTTGATGTCGATCGGACTGGTCAGCGCCAGCATCGAGGCGCCCGCCAGCGGCGCGCCGCCGGTCTGCGCCGCCACGTCGGCCGAAAGTCGTTCGCCGACTTTACTGTTCGCGACCGATGCGGCCTGATTCAGGGTCTGACCGGCGATGCTCGAGCCGAGCGTACCGGCCCGCGGGTTGGTCGAGATCGTGATCGTCGGCCGTTCGGCGCGGTTGGCGGTGACGGCGCTTTCCCCGAGGTCGCGCAATTTCGACGAGAAGCCCGGCGGGATCACCATCTCGCCGTACACCTGTGCCCGGTCCAGCAGCTGCTTGGCCTCCGCCGCGGACACCACCCGGACGTCGAACTTCTCCTTGTCCAGGCCGGCCACCACGCCGTCGGTGATCTGCTTGCCGTAGGGCCCGGCGTCCTGGTTGACCACCGCGATCGGGAAGTGACGCAGGTTGGTGGTCGGGTTCAAGATGCCGCCCAGATACAGCGCGGCCAGCGCGGACATGAGGGCCAGGGTGATCAGGATCGGCGCCAGCCAGAACCGCACCTTACGGAGTTGCGTGGTGTTCCGGTTCGGTTTGGGTGCTGCGTGCTTGGCGTGCTTCTGAGACATGGCGGCTCCTGTGTGTCGAGCCCACTCTAATGTGTCGATCAGCCGCCGAGTGCCGCGTGCATCTCCCAGACCAGCACTTCGGAAGGCTGCTGCGCGGTGAGCCGCCGGCCGTCCGGGTCGGTGAACCGGGCCGCGTCTCCGCCGGCGAGCTCACCGTCGTCCTCGATGGCGAGGCGACCGCGCGCGGTGAATACGTGCAGGTAAGGCGCGGAAGGGAGAGGGATCGAGTCGCCGGAATTCAGGCGCGCGACATGCAGCGCGGCGGCGCGGTTGTGCAGCTTCAGAGCGGCGTCACGTCCCGGTATTCCCGATGCGACAGTGACGAAGCCGACGTTGTCCAGCTGATTGCCGATCTCGTCCTGTTGATAGCTCGGTGTGATGGCCGTCTCGTCCGGAATCACCCACATCTGCACGAAATGTACTGGCCGGGTTGGTGAACCGTTCTTCTCCGAATGCAGGATGCCGCTGCCGGCTGACATTCGCTGGGCCAGGCCGGGATAGATCACACCGCGATTGCCTGTGGAATCCTGATGTGCCAGTTCGCCTTCCAGCACCCAGGTGACGATCTCCATGTCCCGGTGCGGGTGGGTGTCGAAACCCGTTCCAGGCGCGACGATGTCGTCATTGTTCACCAGCAACAGCCCGAAATGTGTGTTCTCGGGCTCGTAGTGGTCGCCGAAGGAGAAGGAGTGCCGCGACTCGAGCCATGGCGTGGTGGTGCGGCCGCGATCGGCTGCTCGCCGGATATCCACGGTGGCAGGCATGGCTCCCACAGTAACGCTGTTTCACCCCGGGAAAGTGGCGCCGGCGAGCTGCAGGATTTCGTCGCGATCGGCAGCCAGGATGAATCCGGACTCGATGGCTGCGTCGAGCGCCGCGCTGAACTTGCCCAGGTATTCGTCGGCGCCGCCGGGGTAGAGGCGCCGCACCGTCTCGTCGTCGAACGGCTCGCCGGAACCGAAAATCGACGACATGGCGCTTGTCCCGGCGCCGACGCCGGATGTGCGGGCGAGCGGGACGTCGACCCACGGGGTGCGTATCCCGCCGGTGGCAATGCCGTGGGCGTCCAGCGCCGGCTCTGGGCGGGCGCCGGCGCGGACGTCCAGTGGCGGGCCGCTGGGCGGTGCCGCCCCGGTGCTGACCCAGGCGGTCAGCGCCGCCAGCGATGCCTGCACCACATAGTGGTGCTGCGGGCCGAAGTTGATGTAGTGGTCGAGTTGCTGACCCATCAGGGTGTCGGTGGGTGCGTAGGCCGCCACCAGGTCCTCGATTGGCGCGGAACCCGAGTCGATGGGCGCTACCTGAATCGTGTAGTTGTCGGCATGCGCGGCGCCGGCGATCTCCCATACCCGCAGCGAGTCGCTGTCGGGCTGGCGGGCCGCGTAATAACCCTGGCGCCCCGCACCGTAGAGGTCGGTTTCGGTGATGATCGTCATCACCGGCACACGCAGGTCCGGACGGAACTTCACCGCTTGCGACCTGTCGGACTGCAGTTCGTCGAAGATGGAACCGTCGTCCAGGGGCGCCGCAGGCCCGAACCGGGAGTGCACCAGGAACCCGTCGTAGCGCTGAGCGATCGGGTCGACGGCGTTGATGTAGCTGGTGAGGAACATCGCCGACTGCGACTCACCCACGGCGACAACGTGTTCGGCGGTCAGGTCGCCCAGGATGCTACCGGTGTCGCGGACCAGGCCCCCGACGTGGGAGAACATGTCGTAAGCGAACACATCACCGGGATGGCTCAGGACGGCATACCGTTTGGGTCGCTGGCTCTTCAGCGACATGTCGACTCCGAGCATGCTCACGCCACCGTCCACGCCCACCTTCTGGGCCGAAACCATGACGTAGGCGTAGCCGGCGCGGATCACCTCCCGGTGGGCCATCATCCATACCGCCGGCGCGTCGATACCGCCACTGACATTGAGCCACTCGACCAGCACGGTGCCGTTGAACTCCGCCGCGTCGCTGGGGGTGAGGACCACCACGCGGGTGGTGTAATCGGCTGTGCCCGAGGCGGTTACGCGCCAGCTGCCGTCCGGCCCCAATGGCTGCTCCGGGTCGTAGGACGAGGCGCTGCCCGAGATGAAGAACTCCTGTGCGCGATAGCCCACGCTGCCGATGTCGAACGCGCCCAACAGGATCGAGGGCCGGCCCGGCACTGGCGTGACGGCGGGCAGGGCGTTCACAGCGCGTCCGGCAGGCCGAATCTGGCGAACAGCGATCCGTCGAGGAATGCGACCACGTGTGAGACACCGCCCGGCCTGACGTCCAGGACGTGCAGCTGGAACGGCACGTGCCGATCGCCGGCACGCATGTACATGGCCGCGCCCGGCTGTCCATTGGCCGTGATCGGGATCATGCGCATATCGCCCGGATGTTCTGCCGGGCACTGCGTGTGGATGAGCGTGATGATGTCCGCCGCCCCCTGGTACCAGCCGGTGTAGGGCGGCATCTCCCAAATCGCTTCTGCGGTGAACAGATCCACCAATCGGTCGATGTCGTAGGTCTCGAACGCGTCGATATAGCGGGCCAGCAGGTCCTGCGTCTCGGACGAATCGGGAGCCGCCAGCGGGTCGTCGGCGCTGGGCGCAACCGCGTCCAGCTGGGTTCGGGCACGCTGCAGCAGGCTGTTGACCGCGACGGTGGTGGTGCCGATCGCCTCGGCGACCTCGGCGGCCTTCCACTGCAGCACGTCGCGCAGCAACAGCACGGCCCGTTGCCGGGGCGACAGGTGCTGAAGCGCGGCGATGAACGCCAGCCGCACCGATTCCCGCGACTCGGCGATCACCGCTGGATCCTTCGGGTCCTGGGCATCGGGCAGCGGCTCCAGCCAGGGCACTTCGGCGCGCTCGATCAGATCGGCCGTCGGGTCCGAGCGGGCGTTGCCCAGGCCGGTCGGCAGCGGGCGGCGCCCACGTCCTTCCAGCGCGGTGAGGCAGGTGTTCGTGGCGATCCGGTGCAACCAGGTGCGGACCGAGGACTTGCCTTCGAACCGGTCGAAGGACTTCCAGGCCCGCAGCAGCGTCTCCTGGACCAGGTCCTCGGCGTCGTGCAACGACCCGGTCATCCGGTAACAGTGGGCGAGCAGTTCGCGGCGGTACGGTTCGGCGTGGGCGGAGAAGTCTCCGCCGGGGTGGGAGGCGGAATTTTCGGTGAGCACACTCACCCGTCCGAGACTACGCAGATTGTGTGACAACACCGCGCGAGGAGTGGCCCTACAGGACGTAAGCTGCCCGTGATGACTACCACCCGCACTGAACGGACTTTCGATGGCGTCGGCGGCGTGCCCATCGTCTATGACGTGTGGACTCCTGACGTGCCGCCGCGCGCGGTGGTCATCCTCGCCCACGGTTTCGGCGAGCACGCCCGTCGCTACGACCATGTGACGCAGCGACTGGGCGCGGCCGGGCTGATCACCTACGCACTCGATCACCGCGGTCACGGCCGCTCCGGCGGCAAGCGGGTGATGGTGCGCGACGTCTCGGAATTCACCGGTGACTTCGACACGCTGGTGGGGGTCGCGACCCGGGAGAACCCGGGCCTGACCCGCGTCGTGCTCGGGCACAGCATGGGCGGTGCCATCGTCTTCGCCTACGGGGTGGAACGCCCCGACAACTACGACCTGATGGTGTTGTCCGCGCCGGCCGTCGCCGCGCAGGACATGGTGCCCCGGGTGGTGGCGCTGGCGGCCAAGGTGCTGGGTGTGCTGACCCCGGGCCTGCCGGTGGAGGCGCTGGACTTCAATGCGATCTCCCGCGACCCCGAGGTGGTCAACGCCTACAACACCGACCCGCTGGTGTACCACGGCAAGGTGCCGGCCGGGCTGGGCCGCGCACTGCTGCAGGTGGGCGAGACGATGCCGCAGCGGGCCCCCGCCCTGACGACGCCGCTGCTGGTGGTGCACGGCACGGGTGACGCCCTGGTGCCGATCGAGGGAAGCCGCCGCCTGGTGGACTGTGTGGGTTCCGCCGACGTCGAATTGAAGGAATACGCCGGGCTCTTCCACGAGGTTTTCAACGAGCCCGAGCAGAATCAGGTGCTCGACGACGTGGTGTCCTGGCTCAACCTGCGCCTGTGAATCGTCGAGCGGGGTTGTCCTGCCGCTGCGCTAGTTTGGCCGCATGACCGACGACAAGATGCTGTCCCGTATTGCGGCACTGCTGCGTCAGGCTGAAGGCACCGATAACCCGCACGAGGCCGAGGCGTTCATGACCGCCGCGCAGCGCCTGGCGACGGCCTCCTCCATCGATCTTGCGGTGGCACGGTCTCACTCCGCCAACCGTTCGGCGGCGCAGGCCCCGACGCAGCGCACGATCACGATCGGCGCCGCGGGTACCCGCGGGCTCCGCACCTATGTGCAGTTGTTCGTGCTGATCGCGGCGGCCAACGACGTGCGCTGCGACATCGCGTCGAATTCGACCTTCGTGTACGCCTACGGGTTCGCCGAAGACATCGACGCGACGCACGCCCTCTACGCGAGCCTGGTGGTGCAGATGGTCCGGGCCTCCGATGCCTACCTGGCCACGGGCGACCACCGGCCGACGCCGACCATCACCGCCCGGCTCAATTTCCAGCTGGCGTTCGGCGCCCGCGTCGGACAGCGACTGGCGGAGGCGCGCGAGCAGGCCAGGCAGGAAGTGGCCAACGACCGCCGGCGTGCACCCGGCACCGCCATCGCGTTGCGGGACAAGGAAGTCGAGCTGCGTGACCACTACCGCGAGACGTCGCGGGCCCGCGGCACCTGGCAGGCCAGCCGGGCCACCGCGGGGTATTCCTCGGCGGCGCGGCGGGCCGGTGACCGGGCCGGCCGGCGGGCGCGCCTGGGCAGCAGCCCCGAGTTGCCCGGGGCGCGCACCGCGCTGGGCCATTGAGCCGCGATTCCCAGCGCGCCAAGGTCTACGCGGCTGAGGAATTCGTGCGGGTCATGTTCGACCGTGCCGCCGAGCACGGATCGCGCAGTGTGGATTTCTTCGGCACCCAGCTGACGCTGCCGCCGGAGGGACGCTTCGCGTCGATGTCGTCCGTGCAGCGCTACGTCGACGACGTGCTGGCCCTGCCGGCGGTGCGCCGGGAGTGGCCGGACGCGCCCGGCCTGCGCGTGCGGGCGCGCCGCGGTGCCACGTCCGCGCACTACGAGAACCGGGACGGGGCAGGCACTATCGCGGTTCCCGACCGCGACACCGCGGACTGGGCGATGCGTGAACTCGTCATACTGCATGAGGTGGCGCATCATCTGTGCCGGGTGCCACCGCCCCACGGGCCTGACTTCGTGTCGACGATGTGCACGCTGACGGAGCTGGTGATGGGTCCCGAACTCGGCCACGTGCTGCGTGTCGTGTACGCGAAAGAGGGTGTGCGATGAGCTTCCCGACGGACGACCCGGACGACCCGGACGCGCGGGCGCGGGAGGTCGAGGCCGCGCTGACCGACGACGAGCGCTTCGCCCTGCTGGTCGGAGTGATGGGCGCCGGCGACATGTGGCCGCTGCATGACGAACGGATCCCGCCGGACGTCCCGATGAGCGCGGCATACGTGCCGGGGATCGCGCGGCTGGGTGTTCCGGCGCTGCGAATGAGTGACGCCGGACTCGGCGTGACCAATCCCGGTTTCCGGCCGGGCGATACCGCAACGGCGCTGCCGGCGGGGTTGGCACTGGCGGCCAGTTTCGATCCGCAGCTGGCCCGGGCCGCGGGCTCCCTGATCGGCATCGAGGCACGCAGCCGCGGGTTCAACGTGCAGCTGGCGGGCGCGATGAACCTGGCCCGCGACCCGCGCAACGGTCGCAACTTCGAATACTTCTCCGAAGACCCGTGGCTGAGCGCAGCCATGGCCGCCGAGCAGATCACCGGAATCCAGCAGCACGGCGTCATCTGCACCACCAAGCACTTCTCGCTGAATTGCAACGAGACCAACCGGCACTGGCTGGACGCGGTCATCGATCCCGACGCACACCGCGAATCCGACCTGCTGGCCTTCGAGATCGCCATCGAGCGCGGCCGGCCCGGCGCGGTGATGGCGGCCTACAACAAGGTCAACGGCGACTATGCCGCTGCCAATGCCGTGCTGCTCAACGATGTGCTCAAAGGGGCGTGGGGATTTCCCGGCTGGGTGATGTCGGACTGGGGTGGCACACCGAGCTGGGAATGCGCGTTGCACGGTCTCGACCAGGAGTGCGGAGCCCAGATCGACGCGCTGCTGTGGCAGGCCGAGACATTCGGCGCGCCGCTGCGCGCCGCCCACGCCGACGGGCGGCTCTCCGGAGAGCGGTTGTCGGACATGGTCCGGCGGATCCTGCGATCGATGTTCGCGGTCGGGGTCGACCAGTGGGGTCCCGCGCCGGATCCGGACAGCAACGCGCACAACGACATTGCCCTGGATATTGCGCGGCAGGGAATCGTGTTGCTGCAGAACGGCGGGGCGCTGCCGCTATCGGCGGGCCGCATCGCCGTTATCGGCGGATACGCCCACCGCGGGGTGCCGGCCGGCTTCGGCTCGAGCACCGTCGTACCGCCGGGCGGCTACGCCGGGGTGATCCCGATCGGCGGTACGGGCCTCGAGGCGGGGATGCGCAATCTGTACCTGCTGCCCTCGAGTCCGCTCGAGGAACTGCGGAAGCTGTTGCCGCAGGCGCACATCGAATTCGATCCCGGCATCAGCCCGGCCGAGGCGGTGCCGGTGGCGCGGGCAGCCGACGTCGCGATCGTGTTCGCGACCCGGGCCGAAGGCGAGGGATTCGACGTGGCCGACCTGTCGCTGCCGTGGGGCCAGGACGCACTGATCTCCGCCGTTGCCGCGGCCAACCCGAATACCGTGGTGGTGCTGCAGACCGGCAACCCGGTGGCGATGCCCTGGCGCGAGTCGGTGAGCGCGATCGTCGCGGCCTGGTACCCGGGCCAGCAGGGCGGCCGGGCTATCGCGGAAATCCTTGCCGGACAAGTCAACCCGTCGGGCCGGTTACCGATCAGCTTCCCGGCGGACCTCGGTCAGACGCCGCGTCCGCAGCTCGGGTCGCCGACGACCATCCACTATTCGGAGGGCGCCGACGTCGGATACCGATGGTTCGCCCGCACCGGGCAGGCCCCGCTGTTCGCGTTCGGACACGGGTTGTCCTACACCAACTTTGAATACCGCGATCTGGAGGTGGTCGGCGGCGACACCGTGCGGGTCGCGGTCACCGTCGTCAACACCGGTGACCGCAGCGGGGCCGATGTCCCACAGGTGTACCTGACCGCTGCACCGGGCGAAGCCCGGTTGCGGCTGTTGGGATTTGAGCGGGTCGACCTCGAACCCGGGCAGTCTCGCCGGGTGGCCATCGAGGCGGATCCGCGTCTGCTGGCGCGCTATGCCGACGGAAGCTGGCGCATCACGCCCGGTCAACACACGGTGGCGGTCGGCGCGTCGGCGGTGGATCTCACGCTGTCGGCGCAGGTGGAGCTGGCCGGCCGTACGTTCGGGCGCTGAGCGGCGCGTCCGGACGCACGACCGGCCGGCGGTTTACTGGACGGGGACCAGGGCCTCGCCGCAGGTGCAGCGGTAGGGCTCGGTGGCGCCGGAGCAGTGGCAGGGGACCTCGACGCGCACGCGGCAGCCACAGCCCTCGTGGCCACAGGTCAATTCGGTTCCAGCTTCGTGAGTTGCCATTTCGATATCACCTTCATCTTCTGTGGACGGTTGATCCGGCTTCCAGCATATACCCCTTGGGGGTACGGGTAAACAATCCGGGGCAGGTATTTAGGCGGGGCGGCCCGGCCACGAGTTAGCGTTGGTCATGCCCGCAGAAGCAAACCCGCAAGCTGTCGACGCATTTCTGGACAGCACGCTGATCGGACCGGACCCGGCATTGGAAGCGGCGGTGCAGGCCAGCGACGCGGCCGGCCTGCCGCGCATCGCGGTGTCGGCGCAGCAGGGCAAGTTTCTGTGCCTGCTGGCCTCGGCCATGCAGGCGCGGCGCATCCTCGAACTCGGCACGCTGGGCGGCTACAGCACGATCTGGCTCGCGCGCGGCGCCGGCCCGCAGGGACGGGTGGTGACACTGGAATTCGACCCGCGGCGCGCCGAGCTGGCCCGGGCCAACCTGGACCGGGCCGGCGTGGGCGACCGGGTCGAGGTGGTGGTCGGGGCCGCTCTGGACTCGCTGCCGACCGTGACGGGCGGTCCATTCGACCTGGTGTTCATCGACGCGGACAAGGAGAACAACGCCGCCTACCTGGACTGGGCGATCAGGCTCGGACGGCCCGGCACGGTCGTGGTGGTGGACAACGTGATTCGCGGCGGCAAGGTGTTGACCGAGTCCGACGACGTCAGGGTCGCGGCGACCCGCGGGACGCTGCAGCTGATGGGCGAGCACCCGCACCTGGACACCGCCGTCCTGCAGACGGTCGGCGGCAAGGGGTGGGACGGCTTCGCGGTGGCGCTGGTGCGCTAGCTGTCGCGCCGATCATCGGGTGTGCGCTGACCGCCTCCGGTGTGCGTCAGCTGTGCGGAATTCGCCCTTGGGCTCAAGTGATCGCTGCAACACCTGATTCGTTGGAGAGTGGTGTTGCCTCGTGGCTTTTCGTGGTTCTGGGGTGAAGCTG
>RXJD01000037.1 GCA_003987775.1 Mycobacterium sp. | reverse complement strand
GACGCGCCGTGGGCTTCCCAGACAATTGTTCCTTCGGCATACCTGCATCCTCGTTTCCAAGGTCAGGAGCCTCCGGGATTTCCAGGGCGATTCACCTTGTCACGTTTGAGCCTCTGGCTGAGCTTGAAGGGCTCTGGCGGGCTGGCGTTTTGAGGCCGTGCTGACGGTACTTGGAAAGCTCCGTTATCGCTTCTGACCAGCGATTTTGCTGAAATATTGACGGATCTCTGGAACGTGTCAAGGTTCGAGTAACGTCTCAGTAGCTCCACTCATTTGCACACGGACCGTCAGTTGCGCAGCTAACGGCAGTCTTGACGACTTTCGCTATTCGAGCGTTTGTGGAACTCCTGAAGGCCCCACGCTGACGCTCCCCAATGCGCAGAGCCGGCTTCCCCACACGGCACGTTGATAAGCCGGACGCGCAGATCGTCCAAGCAGGTCAGCGGCGCGCCAGCCAGTCGGCCAGCCGCATGGTGCCCAGTTCGGCGTCATCGTCGGTGACGAGCGTCGTGTCGTCTACATGCAGTCCGGAGTACGTCGCCGACGGGTCGTCGACTACATCGAGCGTTCGGCTCTGATGGAGCAGGACCGCGCGGGCCATGTCGGCGAATGACATTTTCTGCGGGCCGCCGATGTTGTGGATGGCGTTTCGCGATTGGCCCGTCGCGATGCGTGCCAGGATCGCCGTGACCTCGGCGGAGTCAATGGTCTGTATCAGAGCCACCGGTGCGCGCACCTCGTCGCCGACGGTGAGCGATTCGGTGATGGGTTCGGCTAGTTCGTGGAATTGCGTGGCCCGCACGACCGTCCAGGGAAGTCCTGAGGTTGCGGCCGCGCTTTCCTGTGCAACCTTGCCGCGCAGGTATCCGGCGTGGGGAGCCATCACGTCCGCGCCGACGATCGACAGGACGACGTAATGTCCGACCCCGGCCTTGGTGGCGGCGGCGGACAGGTTGGCCGAAGTCTGCATGAAGAACGCTTCGGAGGAGTCTTCGGGAGTGGGGGAGTTGATCACGTCGATGACGACGTCGGCGCCGACGAGGGCATTGTCGAGGCCGTCGCCGGTGAGCAGGTCGACGCCGGAGGCGCGGGACACTTCGGTGACGTCGTGGCCGGCGTTGCTGAGCAGGGGGACGAGTTGGCGCCCGATCAGGCCGGTGGCGCCGACGACAGTGATCTTCTTCGCTGGTTCACTCATTGCCGCTTGATCCTCCTTCTAGTGCAGGCGGTCGAATGTCTTGGAGGAGTCGGTCTTTGGCTTTTCCTATTCGAGCCGTTGTCGCCAGTTCCGTTCACCGCCATGCGCGGTTCTCCCCCCAAGGCAGCATGACATCTACCACCGGCAGCGCTCCGCGCACCCGGCCAAAGCGCATGACCGACTGCTGATGGGTCGGATCTAGCCGACTGGGTTCCCTGCTATCGGCACATTTGTTGCAGGACGCCGGAGGCCTGACCGACCTCAGCTGGCCTCATCGATGTGGCCACCAGCTCTTCTCACGTAACAGCGTCGCGATGGCAGGCACAGTGACGGTTCGGACGACGAAGGTATCCAGCAGCAGACCGCAACCGATAATGAACCCCGCTTGCATCATCATGCCGACTGATCCGATCATCATGCCGAACATGCTGGCGGCGAAGATGATTCCCGCCGAGGTGATGACGGACCCGGTGTTGGCGACGGTGCGTAGGACGCCGACGCGCATGTTGCTGGTCGTTTCCTCGCGGAGTCGGGATACCAGCAGCATGTTGTAGTCGGCACCGACGGCGACCAGCAGGATAAAGGCTAAAGCCGGTACGGGCCAGGCGATGTCGTGGCCGAACCCATACTGGAACACGAGAAGTCCCAACCCCAGGGCGGCGAAGTAGTTCAACACGACGGTGCCCAGCAGGTAGAGCGGGGCGATCAAAGCGCGCAACAGCAGAATCAAGACGATCCCGACGACCAGCAGGGTAGCGGTGGCCAGGCGGATGAAGTCGGTGGACAGCAGATTTTGCAGGTCGGAGTTCACGGCGGGAAAGCCGACCATGGAGATCGCAGTGTTCGCCAGCGACGTGTTGGGCCTGGCGGCGTTGGCCGTGTCGACGATGGTGCGGTTCAAGGCCATGGCGTCGGCCGAGTAGGGATCATAGGACGAGGCGATGGCGAACCGGGCCGTGCGCCCGTCAAGAGACAAGAATTGGCGGGCCAAATCGCCAAATCGGCGGTCGCCGAATGCATCTGGTGGCAGATAGAAGCCAGAGGCGGCGTCTGATCCGGAGGTAGCGCGTGCAGAGTTCTGCAGCTGGGCGGCGATCTTGCTCATGCCGCCGAGCAGTTGGATGTTGCTGTCGGCCAGGGTGTGAACTCCGGTCGCCAGTGCCTGGGCGCCGAAGGCGAGACGGCTGACGCCGTCTTGCAGGCGGTGGATGTTGCCGACGAGGTCCGCGGGGTTCCCTGCGGCGCCGAGGGTTTGTTGCATGGTGGTGGCGGCGTTTTCGATGCCGGTGAGCGTGCTGGCCAGGGATGTGTTCTGGCTGAATTGGTCGCTCAGGCCGACGATCTGATCGAAGAATCCGCCGTTGCGCAGCGTGACGAGTACCCGGGTTTGGTCGCGCAGTTGCAGGCATTCGGGGGTAGTGGCACACCACGCAGAGGTGTCGAGGCTCTGGACCAGGGGCTCGATGACCGCAACAGCGGTCGCGGCTTGTTCGGCCAGTGGCCGCAGTCCTCCGGCGCTGCGGACGGCTTGATCGAGACTCGGCGCGGTGGCGTTGAGTTGTTGCAGCAGGGGACGGGCGTTCTGCAAATTCTGGCCGGCGTTTTGCGCTTGGCTGAGCAGGCCGGTCAGCGGAGCCAGTGCGCGCCGTAGCGTGGTGTCGAGTTGCCCGAGGCCGGCAGCGAGTTGGTCGGCTCCATTGGTGAGTTTGGCGAGGTCGTCTCGGTGGGCTTGTCCGTCGGCGACCGCACCAGCCATTCTGTCGCCGATTTGTCCGTTCTGCCATGACAATTGCGCTTCGTCGAGCCGTTTTCCGGTGGGGCGGGTGACGCCGGAAACGCGGGTCACCCCGGGGAGTTGCGCGACCCGGGACGCCAGTTCGTCGAGGTCGGCGAGGCCCTTCGCGGTGCGCATGTCGGTACTGGATCGGACGAGCAGGAACTCGTGGATGGCGGTGTCTTTGGGGAAGTGCCGGTCTAACAGCTGGTACCCCAGGTTGCTACCGGTGCTTGCGGGTTGGCCTGCCCGGTCGTCATAGGTGATCCGCATCCCGGCCACGACGCCGGCCAGAGCCAGCAACGCCACTACGCTGGCGGCCAGCGTTCGGCCCGGCCGCCGCACCACCACGACCGCAACACGGTTCCAGTACCGGCGGGAGAGGTCGGCGCGGGGCTCGGCGATACCCCGCTTGGCGGCGAGGGCCAACACCGGCGGGAGCAGCGTGACGGTAGCCAGGAATCCGAGCAGCACGGCCACAGCGCAAGCCGGGCCGACACCCTTGAAGGCACTGAGACGGGCGAACACCATTGCGGCGAACGCCAGCGCGACGGTGGCTGCTGAGGCCAGGATGACGCGTCCGATGCTGCCGCACGCGTGAGTGATCGCCTGTTCCGGGTCGACGTTTTGTCGTCGTTGTTCGTGGTAGCGGCTGAGGAAGAACACGGTGTAGTCGGTCCCGGCGCCCAACAGGATGGCAACCAGGAAGGCGATGGTGAATTGTGAGACGGGCACACCGAGTTGACCGAGCGCCGAGAGGACGCCGCGGGCGACGGCCACGCTGACGCCAATGACCAGCAGCGGTAGCAGTGCGGTGAACACCGATCGGTAGACCAGTAGCAATATCAGCGCGATGAGAACGGCGGTGACAACCGAGACGATCAGTGCGTCGTGCTCGCCGGCGGCGATCTGATCGTGAAACGTCGCGGCGGGCCCGGTCACATACGCGGTAGTCGGAGATCCGTGGAATACCGAGGCGACGGTCGCGCGCACGGCGTCGACCGACGCGGCTGACTTGGGGTCGCCGAGCGTGCCCGCAATCCCGACCGGAACGAACCACGCTTTCTCGTCTGTGCTCACCGCGCCGGTTCGGGTGATGGGGTCGGCCAGGAGATCCTGTACCAGCAGGACGTGCGCTTGATCGGCGCGCAGCGCGGAAACAACCGTGTCATAGCGCTGCCGTGCCGACGGGGTCAAACCTGCGGGGTCTTCCATTGCGATGACGACCGTGGTCTTGGCGCCCCGCTCGTCAAACGCGGCCGCCATGTCGTCGACGGCGCGAAACGACGCGACGTCATTGGGCAGCAGCTGTACCGACTGGTGACGCACGACCGTCTCCAACTGGGGGAAGACCGCGGCCAGGATGACCGCCGCGCCGATCCACGCCCCGATCACCAGCACCTTGTGCCGCAGGGCGAACGCACCCAGCGCCGCGAGGCGAGCGCTGTACTCACCGGTGGATTCACGCAGCGGGCTCAGGCCCGTCGGGCCACTTCGGGGCGAATCAAGGGTTGTCCTCCCGTTTGACCGCATCACGCCAAACCGCCGGCAATGAGCCGAACTTCGACCTCCAACGTCGGTGCTTCAGCTGGGGGAGACGCGCGCAACGCTGGCGGGTCTTGGAGCGGCTGGTCATCCCGTGTCATTGTCGACCCCCCTGATGGTGAAGTACTTCACCAAAGCAATTGGTGATATTCTTCACCAAATCGGCGCGGCAATGCAAGCCGTGTCCGCAGAGTTAAAGGAGCGTCGACGCGTCGATGACCATGCATCGCGGCCGAACCGCCGATCAACGGCGTGAAGAACGTCGCCGGCAACTCATGGAGGCGGCCCTCGACGCGATTGCCGAACACGGTGTGAGCACCCTACGGGTACGCGCCATCAGTGCACGTGCGCGACTCAACGACCGCTACTTCTACGAGAGCTTTCCCGATTGCCAGGCACTACTTCTCGCCACTTTCGATGACCAGTTCACCCGCGCACTGACAGGCATCATGGGAACGGTCGCCGATTCGCCACCCGAACTGCAACCCCGCGCGAAGGCCGTCCTCGAGTTCGTGTTGGCGTTCATCGACGAGGATCCGCGGCGACCACGGCTGCTGATCGAGCTGCAGACCGCCGAGGCGCTTGTCGAACGGCGCCACGAGATCATCGATGTCCTCGTTCAGATCATGGTCGGCCAAGCACGCGCACTACTCGGTGACGCCGCCGGAACCGACGAAAACCTCAGACTGACGGCGTTGACCGTCATCAGCGGTCTACTTGAACTCGTCACGCAGTGGTATCGACACCAAATCAGCGTCAGCCGAACCGAACTCATCGAATTCATCACTGCCCTCGTCGTGACGACCACGGACATCAGTGGGAAGCTGGGGCGTCAACTCAAGCCGCGGCGCAAAGGAAAATCGGGGCCGGAAAGCACTGGCCAGCATTTGATCACGTGACCGTCGTTCGGAGCGACGGTCACCCTGGGCGGCGGTTGCCGCCGTCGTCGGGGGTGGCCAGTTTGGCGAGGGTCTGAATCTCGCTGTCTCGGTATGGCTTTCCGTCAGGGTGGATCAGGTCTTGAAACCAGGTCTCGGGATCCGTCGTGTACGGATGATCCCATGAGTCCCACGGCAGGTAGGTCTGGGTCTTCCCGGCGACGAGGCCCCAATTGATCGCACCTACGTTGTAGCGCTTGGCAATTGGCAGTATTCCCTCGACGGTGCTGCCGACCGTCCGGGCCAGGTACTCGGTGCAGATCATCGGCCGCCCCAGCGGGGAGAGTTCGGCGATCCGAGCCTCAAATGCCGCTGGCCGGTCATAGCTGTGAAATGTGATCACATCGGAATTGTCCAGTTGGATATTGGCAATTGTGCTGCGGCGGTTAGAGTTTCCCCACTCGCCTTGCCACACGGCACTCGTCAATGGCTGACTCGGATCCACCGAACGTGCCCAATCGAATACCAACGAGAGCAGGTCGGCGACCCGCTCCAGCTTGTCTTTCCGCTCGACCTTGCGGTACGCACGCGATGGATTGTCGGGTTCGTTCCACAGATCCCAAGCCAGAATGCGATCGTCGGAGCGGAATTGGTTCAGCACTCCCGTTACGTAGTCGTGCAGCGTGCGGCGGTAGTCCAGGTCGTCGAGGTGTTGAGCCCCCGGACTTTGCACCCAGCCGGAATTGTGCACGCCGGGTGTCGGTGCGCGCTGCGGGCCCAACTTCGGGAACGGATCCCAACAGGAGTCGAAGAAGACGAAGATCGGCTTGATGCGATGTTTCGCCGCGATGGTGACAAACTCCGCCAGACGCATTCGGAAGCCCCAGGGATTCTGGGCCCAGAGCTGATCGTGCAGGAATACCCGCACCGTGTTCAGCTTGTGCAGCTGGGCCCAGCCGAGTTCGACATCGATGCGGTTTGGGTCGAAGGTGTCGGCCTGAAACATCTCGAGCTGGTTGATGGCGTTCGAGGTGATGTAGTTGGCGCCGACGGGCCAGGCTTGCGCTTGATACCAGCGGTTGGCCCGGTCAGTCGACCACCGGCTCTGCTGTGCGGCGGCGCGGGGCGCGCGAGCCAGTGTAGGCCCTGCCGCCAGCAGCGCCGGCAGCTTCAGCACCGTTCGACGCCGCACGAATTGACGATAGTTCCCCGGATGAGGTGATTGCGCAGCTTTAAACGATTTCCACCATTTGAGGTGCGCTGGCATGGACGGTATTAGGGCGCCAATGCTTCCGGATACTCACCCGAGCGCCCCGGCGCCCCCGGCAGCCCGGGTTCGGGTGATCAACGGCCGCACGAACCCGGCGTCACACGCCGCCCGGCGCACCGCCTCGCCGACCATATCCGCCCGGTCGATCGGCACCAACGCGATCACACAGCCCCCGAAGCCGCCGCCGGTCATCCTGGCACCCAGAGCCCCGCCATCGATGGCGGCGTCGACGATCAGGTCGATGTGCTCGGTGGTGATGCCGAAATCGTCACGCATCGACACGTGGGAGGCAGTCATGATCCGGCCGGCTTGGGCGAAATCCGAATCACCCAGGGCGACAACAAAGTCAAGCACCCGGCGGTTCTCGGTCAGCACATGACGAGCACGACGGGCAGCGACAGGGTCGGTCACCGCGGCCAAGGCCGACAGTCCTCGGTCTTGAACCTCACGCAGTGATGACGCCTGGAGATCTTGGGCCGCTCTCTCGCACGATGCGCGTCGGGCGGCATACTCTCCGCCGGCATGACGGTGGCGTGTTCGGGAGTCGATCAGCAGCAGCGCGACGCCGGCAGCGTCCGGGTCGAATGCGACTGGCGTGAGGGTGAGGTTGCGAAAATCGATCAGCACAGCGGTGGCCGGTTCACCGAACAGCGATGCCAACTGGTCAAGCAAACCCGTTGGCGCGCCGACATAGTCGTTCTCAGCGCGCTGCGCAAGCCGCGCCTGTTCCATTCGGTCGATGTGTGCATCGGCGGCCGACGCGATCGCCCCCAGCGCCGCACACTCCAACGCAGCCGACGAAGACAGGCCCGATCCGATCGGCACGTCGCTGGTGATCGACATCGCGCCGCCGGGCACCGGGTGGCCGGCTTCACGCAGCGCCCACATCACCCCGGCGATGTAGCCGGCCCAGCCCTCGATGTAGCTCTCGGGGTCAGCGGGTGCGGTAACCAGCGGAATGCGCACGGAGCCGTCCGCGCGATCGCTGCTGACCGTGATCGCATCGCTGTCGTCGGGGGTGAAAGAGACGGTGGTGCGCTCCGGTAGCGCAATCGGCAGTGCAAAGCCGAGGTTGTAATCGGTGTGCTCCCCGATCAGGTTGATCCGCCCGGGTGCGGCGAAGCGGACCGTCATCCGAGTTCCCGCAGCCGCTGGGCCACGCTTTCGGGCGTGACGTCGCTGATGAACGCCCCCATCCCGGACTCGGAGCCCGCCAGGTATTTGAGCTTGGTGGCGCTGCGCCGGATCGACATCAACTCGACGTGGAAGTAGCCGTCAGCTTGGGCTTCGGTCGCGGCGAACTGATGCAGGGCGGAAATGTAGGGCAGCGGAGTGGGGGCGTACATGTTGTCGAATC
The DNA here is from genome assembly GCA_003987775.1 of Mycobacterium sp. Taxonomy (GTDB): domain Bacteria; phylum Actinomycetota; class Actinomycetes; order Mycobacteriales; family Mycobacteriaceae; genus Mycobacterium. Next base: position 204,687 of record RXJD01000037.1, on the reverse strand, counting down.
TCTTCAGGACATCGAGGTAGAGCTGCGCGAACCCGTCCAGTTCGTCGTCCTCAAGATCGACCAGACTGCGCACCAACCTGTTCGGGTAGAGGTGGACCTCAACCGGCCAGCGCGCCGCGAACGGCACGAATGCGGTGAAGTGCTCGGTGCGCGCCACTACGCGACTGCCGTCGGCCACCTCGCGCGCCAACAGGTCGGCAAAGAGGTTGCCGCCGTGGCGCATCCGAAATTCGCGTGCCTGACCCAGCATCTCGGTGAGCCGCGGCGTCAGAAAGGGATAACCGTAGATCTGACCATGCGGGTGGGTCAGCGTCACCCCGATTTCCTCGCCGCGGTTTTCGAAACAGAACACCTGCTCGATGCCCGGTTCGGCCATCAGTTCGGCGGTGCGGTGCCGCCACGCCTCGACGACCAACCGGGCATGGGCCGGCTCCAAATCCGCGAACGACCCGGAGTGTTCGCTGGAAAAGCAGATCACCTCGCATCGACCGTGTCCCGGCGCGGACACAAAGCCGCCATCCGCAGGCGCCAGGATTCGTGCGGCATGTGACGCCGGGGTAGACCGTGCGGCGCCGGAGAGGCTCGGGAACCGGTTCTCGAAAACGACCACGTCATAGTCGGGGGCGGGCACCTCGCTGGATAGTCCGGTCGGACCCGGACACAGCGGGCACTGGTCGGCGGGCGGCTTGTAGGTGCGGCCCTGGCGTAGCGCGGCGATGATCACCCACTGTCCGGTTGACCGGTCGAAGCGCAACTCCGACTGGTCGGGGTCTTGCGGATGCAAAGGCCGGCGATCCGGAACCGGTGCTGGACGGTGCCCGGGCAACGAGAAAAACAGCAAGTCGCGGCCATCGGCCAGCTTTGCCCGCATCGGCGACTCCACGACGTTGAAGGTTAGCTTGGCCGATGTGGATGACGCAGCCCCGATGGCACCGGGGTCAGAGTTCGCCAGGTTTTGCTGGACTTACCTCGTAACGATCGGGGTATCTAGCCGATATGGATCGCGATGCAGGCGCCGGCGTGCACACCGTACTCGCCGACGCCGACGCCGCCGCGTATCGGTCGTTGCGGCAGCGACCGGTAACACGGGCCGAGCGCTACGCGCTCGGCAAGAGTCTGCGTAAGCGTGTGCCGCGCAAGTCGCTGGCCGACTGGACGGCGCCCTCCGACCGTCCCGACCCCGTGGAACTGGTCAACATGAGTCACCAGGGGAGGGACGACCGGCTGATCCCGATCCGGGTCGGCCGCATGGTCGACTCGCCATACGGATTTCTGCGCGGCGCTGCCGTGGTGATGGCCGAGGACGTCGCCCATCTGCCGGCAACCGGTATCACACCCGTCGTGTGCGGTGACTCGCACGTCGGCAACTTCGGGTTCTATGCATCTCCTGAGCGGGATCTGGTGATCGACCTCAACGACTTCGACGAGGCCCACCCAGGCAGCTGGGAGTGGGACCTGCGACGGTTGGCCGCGAGCATCTGGGTGGCCGGGCGCCAGAACGGGACGTCGGAAGAGGACTGCTGCGATGCCGTGCGGTCCTGCGTGGCTTCGTATCGTCACGAAGTGCGGCGGCTTGCCGACTTGCCCTTATTCACAAGGTCTTTCGTTAGGCTTGATGTTGACAGGCTGGCGGCCGAGACATCAGGTCGGCTCAGGAAACAGGTCGTGAGATCGGCAAAGCGGGCACGCCACCGCACCGGCGACCGAGCGTTGCCACGCTTCACCCATGAGGTCGATGGCGAGCGGAAGATTGTCGAGGAACCACCTTTGATCACCCGGGTGTCCTCCGGTGAATCCGCGTTACTGGCGGAAGCACTCGACGAGTATGTCGAAACCCTCCCGTCGTACTGGCGACGCGTGCTCGGTGGCTACACGTTGGTCGACGTTGCACACAAGGTCGTCGGGGTGGGCAGTGTCGGCCTGCGCGCCTACGTGGCGCTGTTGGAAGGCTCGTCGGAAGAGGACGTAGTTTTTCTGCAGCTCAAGCAAGCTCGTCGATCGGTGCTTGCGCGCTACGTGCACGGTGAATCTGCATGGCACGCGCACCAGGGGCAACGGGTGGTGGAATACCAACAGTCACTGCAGACGGTGAGCGATCCATTGCTGGGTTGGACCACGATGGACGGCTTGCAATACTACGTGCGCCAGTTCCGAAACATGAAGGGAAGCATACCTTTAGAGGCGATCGATGCGGCCGCGCTGGCTGACTACGCCGGAGTGGTGGGTCAGCTTCTGGCCAAGGGGCACGCCAGGACAAGCGGCGCCTCGATGATTGCCGGTTACCTGGGGAGTTCCGCCCGGGTTGACAAGGCGCTGTGCACGTTCGCACGGCGCTACGCCGATCAGACCGAAAAAGACCACGCCGCATTGGTCAGCGCTGTCGATCGAGGATTGCTGCCAGTTGAACGCGGGGTTTAGCTAGGTCACCAAGCGTTGGAGAGAACGGCGTGGGACTCGCGAAACCACGAGGTGGAAGGTGTTGCGCCAGACACCGAAATCTGAAACCATCCGGCGGCGGCGCGGAAGCGGCATGATCGCAGTTGGATCGCGCCATAGCTGTCCCGTCGTAGCAGTCCATGGAACGCACCCGAAGAACCCACGCTTGCTGACTCCGTTTATCCCGACAACGCGAAATAGACCATGATTGAATACGATTCGCACAAATGGCTGGACCACTTTTTTGACATCCGCGGCTCGCTGGTCCGGGAGATCATCGGTCGAGTCTCCCTGTGCGTCGCTTGGTCGGCGGCGGTTGTCGCCTTTCACACATATGTCGCACCGGTCGGCATGCCCATCCAGCTGCACACACTGATGGGCCTCGCCCTCGGTCTCCTTCTGGTTTTCCGCACCAGCTCCAGCTATGAACGTTTCTGGGAGGGGCGCAAGCTGTGGGGCGGGATCGTGAACGAATCACGCAACCTCGTCCGCAGCGCCAGCGTATACATCTCAGGGGATCCGGCGCTGGTCGCCCGACTCACCCGATGGACAGCCGCCTTTGCCTGGGCGGCCATGCACCGCCTACGCGGTACCGAAGGCCTCGGACCACAAATCCCCGAACTTCCGCCCACGGAGGTGCAGGAGGCGATCAACGCCCAGCATCCCGCTCTCGCTGTTGCCGGCAACATGTCCGGTTGCCTCCGGGAAGCGCACGAGCGGGGCCTGATCTCTGACATCATGCTCACGTCGATGGACCAGAACATTCAGCTCCTGGTGGACTACCTCGGTGGTTGCGAACGAATTCACAAAACGCCGATGCCCTTTGCCTACGCCGTTCATCTGCGGCGGGCGCTAGTCCTCTATTGCTTCACGCTGCCCTTTGCCATGGTCGACACCTTCGGCTGGACGACCATTGTCGACGTCCTCATCATCGCGTACACATTTTTCGGCATCGAGGAAATCGGCGTCGAAATCGAGAGCCCCTTCGGGCATGACGCGAATGACCTTCCCCTCGAGGACATCTGCGAAACCATCCACAAAAACATCTACGCCCAGGCGGGCATTTAAGCGCTGCCGGTCGCTGTGCCGCGCTCAGCGATGCAGGTGCCACTGACCGCAATCCGCGGCAAGCACGTCGTTGACGTCCACTTCTTGTCCCCCCACTTTCGGGCCCGGGTTCGACGCCGTACTGACCACCCGTTGGTACAGGACCGCGGCGGGGTCGATCTTGCTGCCCGACCAGGCCTTGGTCTGCCAGGCCCAGCGTTTGCCGGGTGTGCGCGAGTTCCCGATCACCCCGTCGGCAGCCGCCCACTGGCACACGTCGATGCCGCCGTAGACACCGGTGCGCTGCACGCCCAGCACGGAGTTGATTCCGCGAAACCACTTCAGCGCCACGTTGTTCCACGTGTCGCGGTTGATGTCCTCGTCGATGGTGAAGAAGATCGGGGCGCTCTGGCCGCCACCCGCGGCGGTATGCAGCTTCCACGCGGTGCGGGCATCGTCGACGCCGCCCTCGAACCCCCGCTTGAAGTCCGACTGTGCTGTCCCGCCAGGCTTGCCGTATTGGTAGTTGCTCACGATCATCAGACCGGCAGCGGTCAGCTCTTCGGCGTAGGGCCGGGTGATCGGCTTCGCGCCGAAGGACGACCCGGGACGCGAGAGTGAGACGTAGTTGATGACCCCGGAGTAGCCGGCAGCTTTGATGTGCTCTGCTGCAATCTGGTGCATGGCGAAGTCGATCAGCTTGGGTGCGGCGGCGGCAGAAGCAGGAACGGCGGCGAGTGCCGCCGACAGCCCTGGCAGTGCGGACATCGCGACGGCGTAGCGCAAAACGTCACGGCGAGCAAGGGGGCGCGGCGGCCGGAGGCAAAATTGAAACGACAAGTCCTGCATCGCGCGATGTTAAGTATGTGACTGTTGCTAACAGAAGTGGCGTTTGACAGCTGATACCAAATCGGTCCGTGTCGTTCACCGGCCAGAGCCACAGGGCCGCTTATCCTCAGCCCCGCTCACCGAGCCAGGCCGATCGCCTCCTGCAAACCCCGGGTGGCTAGTTGGTCAGCGAGTTCGTTGTCGGCGACACCCGCGTGCCCCTTGACCCAGAACCACTCGACTCGGTGTCGCGCGCACGCCGCCTGCAGCCTCATCCAGAGGTCGACGTTCTTCACCGGCTGCTTGGCGGCGGTCATCCAGCCGTTGCGCTCCCAGCCGAGAACCCACTTCGTGATGCCGTTGCGGACGTAGGTGCTGTCGGTATAGAGATGGACCTCCACCGCGCGGGTGAGCGCCTCCAGCGCCATGATCGGCGCCGTCAGTTCCATCCGGTTGTTGCTGGTCGCAGTGGACTCACCGCCGTACATTTCGCGGACGTGGTGCCGTTGGCGCAGCACGGCACCCCACCCGCCGGGACCGGGGTTGGGTCTGCACCCGCCGTCGGTGTGGATGACGACGATGTCGCTGACGGTGTCGACCATGCGCTGAGAATAGGCACTGCGCCGCGCGATCGGGCGCCCGACTCGCGATGCGCTAACCTCCGGCCGGGCCGACCTGCAGCATCTCGTTCGCCCAGTCCATATGACCCTCGAAGCCCAAATCCGTCGCCCTTGCGCGGTACCGTTCCGCCACGTCGCGGTAGACGCCCTGGTCGCCGACGGCTCGGCACAGCAGCGCACGCAGTCGCAGCAGCATGACCTCCAGGATCGCCGAATCGCCCTCGGCCCCCAGGCTCGCCAACCAGTCGATCGCCTCTCGAGCTTCGACCAGATCATCCTCCGCCCCGAGCTGCAGCAGCGTCTGGACCAGGACGCCGGCGGCCCATACGCCGTAGAAGAGGTGTCCCGCCCGGCGCAACTCCCCGACCGCCTGACGCATCACCGGAATCGCGGCTGCGCGGTCGCCGCGAAGTGACGTTTCGCGAGCGGCCCACATGTCGGTGACGGGGATGAGGAAGAGGGCTCGCTTGCGCAGCCAGATGTCGCGGGTCTGCATCATCAGTTCCAGGCCCCGCTGCCGTTCGGCGGCGGCGTCTCGATTGAGAAGTCCGACAGCCAACGTGTAGGCGGCCAGACCCATGGCGCGATCGCTGCTGGCCGCCCGGGCCGTCCGAAGTGCGTCCTCGCTCAGTCGCACCACGGAGTCTTCGGCCCGCAGGACCCCGTACTGCAGCGCGAAACCGTAGGCCCACGCGGAGGCTCCGGAGAAGGTCTCAGCATTGCTGCGTTGAGCAATAGTCATGGCGTCGTTGAGATCCTCGCGCCATCCCGTACGGCCCAGCCACCAACGGGCGGTGCCACGCCACGCCGACGCGATCGCCAAGGGTGAGGCCACACCAAAGCCGGCGCCTCTGCCGGGATCGCCGCCGGCCAGGTCGATGACGATCTGCGACCACCGGATGATCTTGTCGAACGCGCCGACCCCGATCCAATTGACGAACGCGATGCCTACCAGCCCCATGGCCGGGTTGGTATCACCGGTCGACTCGAGCAGCTCCATCTGCCGGGAGGAAACAGCCGCCGCCGCTTGCGTGCGCCCTGCATAGCAGTGCTCGGTCGCAGGCCCGGTCATGCCGATGGCCAGCGACACCTTGTCGCCGGCCGCCTCACACAGCTCACCCAACACCGCGAAACGTTCCTGGCTTTCCTGAGCCTCTCGGGCCTGCCAGTCGGTGGCACACAACATGGTCCGGGGCGCGATCCGCATGACCAGCCGGTCGCGGTCATCGGCCGGCAACGCATCGGCGATCCGGCTTGCCCGTTCCCAGCTGAGCCGGGCCGCCACGAGATCGCGGTTGGTTGACCACGCGCCGGCGCGCATGTGCCAGGCGTACGCGCCGTGCAACTCGCCCGCCGCATCCAGATGTTCGGCGATCAACGCCGCATGCTCGTCCGCCGAACCCGGCGCACCAGTTTCGATGGCGGTTGCCAGGCGCCGATGCCACTCGGCGCGATCGGACTTCAGCTGCGATTCGTAGGCCACCGACCGGATCAACGGGTGGCGGAAGGCATATTCGGGGCGCTGGCCGAGTCGCATCTGATCGATGAGTTCGGCGCGCAGCAACTCGTCGTACTCCGCCTCGACACCCAGGGTGGACAACAGCTCCGCCCCGAAGCGGGCTCCGATCACCGACGCCGCGTGCAGCGTCCGCCGCGCCGCCTGGCTCAGGCTGTCGATGCGGGCCTCGATTGTCGCCGCTACCGTGGCCGGCACGCTCACCTCGCCGACGGCGGCGGCACATGTGTAGTCACCGCTGTCACCGGCCAGCACCCGGCGCTGAGCCAACTCGCGCACCATCTCCTCGACGAAAAACGGATTTCCGGCTGCGCGCTCGGCAATCACCGCGGTGAGCTGTGCGACCGACGGGTCCGACCCCAGTAGCTCCTGCAGCAGCACGGTGGTCTGCGAATCACTCAGTCGCGCAACGGGTATGGTCTGAGCGCCCGGCGCCCCCAGAAGTGCCCCCGCATACTCCGGGCGGGATGTGATGAGCACCATGGACGCAGTGTGCGGAGTCACCGCCAGGAAGTCAGCCAGCATCGACTCGCTGACCGCGTCGATCCAGTGCACGTCCTCGACGATCAACAGCGCCGGTCGCGTCTGTGCCAGCGCATAAGCCTTGACCAACGCGGTCAACCGCCGCCGCCGGGCGTCCGGGTCCATCTGGGGCAAGGGCGCATCCGGGTCGGCGATGCCAAGCAGGTCATCGAGCAGCAGCAGGTCCTGCGGGTCCGCGTCGGACAGCTGCCGCCGCAAAAGGGCACGGCCGGCCCGTTCGTCCAGGGTGGCCACGCCGGTTCGCGCACGCAGCAGCCGGGTCAGGGCGTGAAATGGGATATCCCGGGCGTGAGATTCGCAGAATCCCCAGGACACCTCCACCCCGCGAGCGGCCGCCAAGGCCGCAGCCTCTCGAGCCAGTCGGCTCTTGCCTATGCCCGGCGGTCCGACCACATTGATCACCCCGCCGCGCCGGCCGATCGTGCGCTCGAGCATCGCGTCGAGGGCCGCCACCTCCCAGCGCCGCCCGACGAGACTGGTCTCGACGCGCCCGACCAGGCCATCGCGCGGGTCGATTGCGAGAAGTCGCTGGGCGCGCACCGGGTCGTCGACGCCTTTGATCTGCACCCATTCGGGCTCAGCCAGCTGCACCGTGCGCTCGACCAACCGCGCGGTCGCCTCGGACAACATCACTCCGCCCGGGGGTGCCACGGACTGAATCCGGTGCGCGAACCCGACGGTCTCACCCGTGGCGGCGTACGTCGACGCACCCATTTCACCGACGATGACCCGGCCCGAATTCATGCCCACCCGCAACCGCAGTCCCACGCCGTCGCGCTGCGCGACCCCCGCCGCCAGTCGGTCGACTTCCTTCTGGATCGCCAGGGCAGCGAGACACCCGCGAAAAGCGTGATCTTCCAACGCAACTGGGGCGCCGAAGATAACCATCAAGCCGTCACCGGTGTACTCGACGGTCCCGCCGCCGTAGCGGCGTGCCACCGCGGCCGAGCGCACCAGCAGCTCCGTCATGACCTCGCGCAACCGCTCCATGTCCAAGGCGGCGGCGATGTCCATCGAGCGCACCACGTCGGCAAAGAGCACTGTCACCTGTTTGTACTGAGCCGCCGGGCCGACGCGCGTGACTTGCGCACCGCACTCGCTGCAGAATTTGGCGTTCGCCGAGACCTGGGTCCCACACGACCCGCACGACCGGAGCGCGGCCGTCCGCACACCGCGACCGTCGTCCACCTTGGGGCCCACCTCAATATGGTGTCACCGGAGGTCGGCGGTGTCCGTCCGATCGCCGCCTTCGGGCCTCGGCTCAGTGCTGGACGCGGATGCCGATGGTGCCGAGGGCTTGGTGCAGATCATCGCAGTAGGGGACGGACGGCTGCGAGGCACTGGCGCCGACCCATTGCCCCGGTCGACCGGCGCGGGAGAGGTCCAGGTATCCGCCTGCGCGCAGACCCAGCAGGCACGTGGTCGCCAGCAACGCGCCGCCAACGGCAATGACATCGAGCGAGATGCTGCGCCGGGCGGCTACCAGTGCGTCACATTGATCGGTGTAATCGCTGAGTTCGTACGGTGCGCCGAAGCTGGCGTGCAGGTCCTGATTGACGTCGTCTTCGCGGGCTGCGCGGCGATGGTCGGGGTGGAATCCGGTGCCACAGGCGATCGGTGCGCCACTGCGATCGACGACGTGCAGCGACAGCGGCAGCGACAGTCCGAACAGCGCTCCGAGCACGGCCGCGGTGCCCAGCACACCCAACACCCACCTCACTGCGCTGTCCTCCGGTTCTGCAAGGCGTCTATTGCACAGGTGTTTACCCGGTGCCGGGCTTTCTATGCCTACTCATGCATCGGCATTGGGCGCGGGGAGCCGGCGGATTTATCCGGAGAGCTGAGCGATCAGAAGCGCTACGCGTTCGGCCTCAAAATCGGCACGAAGCCGGCCAGTGCGGCCGAGGCTGACCAGTCCATGCAGCGCCGACCAGAGCACTTCGGCGAGGGTGTCGGCGTCTCCGTGCTCGGCCAGTGGTGCGACAACTGCGCGCAATTCGGCGAAGGCTGCTGCGAGTTCGGGCGGGGTGTCTTCGTCGGCGAAGTGCAGGGTGGTCGTGCGAGTGAACATCGCGTCATAGAGTGCGGGATTCTCGCGGGCAAAGTCCACGTAGGCGTCCGCGAGTCGACTTAGCGCGTCGGTGGTGGCCTGCGCGCCCGAGCGCGCAGCGCGCAGTTTCTCGGTTAGTTCGCTGAACCCCTCCAGAGCGACAGCCCGCGCGAGCTGGTCCATGTTGGTGAAGTGCGAGTAGAGCACGGGCTGGCTGTATTCGATCTCGGTGGACAACCGCCGAGTAGTAACGGCGTCCCAGCCTTCGGTTTCCGCCAGCCGCCGCGCGGTGGTGACGATCAGCCGCTGGCGTGCGGCTCGCTCTCGGCTACGGCGATCTTCAGCTGACATACCCGACGATAGCATCGCTAGAACTAATAGCGTCGCTATTGACAGCCCAGGATGCGCTACCTAGCATCGCTAGCATGTCTAGCGTCGATACGAGGAGTGCCTAATATGCCCCTTTCCCACCTCGCACAACTTGCGGCGTTGCTCGCCGTAGTCGGCAACGGGGTTGTCTATGGCACCGATGTGTTCTGCGCGATCGTCTTGCGACCGGCGCTGGCCCAAGTTGACGACCGGGCCCTGTCCGCGGTCAGTGGATTCGTGCACCGCTATGGTGACCGGCGGATGCCCGTGCCGGGGGTGCTCGGCGTCGCCATGGCCGCCGTCAGCGCCGTTTTCGCCGCACTGGCCGCGCAGTGGACCCAGGCCATTTCGGCCGGGGTGGCTGTGGTGCTGTTGGTGGCCTGGCTGCTGCTATACCTCCGCGTGAGTGCGCCGATCAACCGAAAGCTCACCGCCGCCGCCGACGACGGCCGGGTGTTGCCGAATTTGCGAGCACTGCAGGCTGATTGGGATCGGATCATCGACGCACGCGCCTTACTGCAAGGACTCGCGCTCGTCGCGCTGTGCCTGGCCATGATCGCCTGATCGGGAAAGTGCACCCGAATGATCAACGCACCGAAAACCGTTGGGCGCCTTCTCATGCGGGCCGCACCTCTGATCAATGCGCCGGTGGCCGCGGCGGCCGGTTCGCGCCGATTCGGCGGGCTGGTGAATCGCAACATCACAATGCTGACCTACACCGGGCGGCAGTCCGGGCGCGAGTTCAGCATCCCGGTGGCCTACCGGCGCAGCGGTGAACAGGTCATCATCCACGCCAACCTGCCTCAGACGAAGACGTGGTGGCGCAACTTTCTCGGCGAGGGCGGCCCGCTGACCATGCGACTCAACGGGATCGCGCGCGCCGGGCACGCGGTGGCCACCCGTGACGACAAAGGCCGCGTCACCGTCATCGTTCGGCTGGATCAGACGACGGCGTGACTGCCGATCGCACGGGCGATCAGCTTGCCGTCCTGAAAGACCTCCGCCTCCGAGGCGACGACGCGGCGGCCGACCCTCGTCGTGCGTGCTGTGCAGGTCAACAGGGTCCCGGGAACCGCCGGTCGCAGGTACTGGATGGTGAGGTCGAAGTGCGGTGCCGCCACTCCGTCAGCGAGCGCAGAGTGAACCGCCAGGCCGGTGCTGGTGTCCAGCAGTGCCGCAAGGAATCCGCCGTGGATGGTGCCGCGCTCGTTGCAGTGCTCGGCCGACGGCAGGGCCTCCACAATCGCGTCCTGCCCCTCGGACGGCAGGTAGCGAAAACCCAGGAACGCAGCAAAATGACTCCCCACCGCGGGCTGCGTCACTTGCGCTGCTGGCGGGTGGATTCGCGCACCGCCTCGGCCGCATCGCGGAAGATCTGCCCAAAGTCGGGCACTCGGGCGCGTGCGGCGGGCAGTGGGGCGGTCGAGCGCTGTGCCTCCGGCAGGTCGAGGACGAGCCACGCCCCGAAATGGTGGGGCTGCACGCGCAGTAGCAGCGTGTCCAGTTCGTCCTCGAGAACCACGGGGACCGTAACGAATTCGCCTGGTTGCGCCTTGTCGAGGCGACGGCGTACGTCGGTGGCATCGGCGTCCTCGGCGAGGCGCCACCGAAGTTCCTGGCCGGTTCGGTGGGCCGACGAATACAGCACGAGATATTTCCCCACGGGACGAAGCGTAAGGCCTCGGCGCGAGTCGGCAGCGCTCAGTCCAGCAAATTCCAGAACTCGGTCAGCGCGGCCGCGCCGCGGGCGGGGTCCTGCACCATCCACCAGTGCCCGAGGCCATCGAGCACTGCGGTGCGAGCGCCGGCCCGGTCAGCCGCGCGGCGCCGTGTCTCTTCACCGCCGATGTACGGGTCGTCGGTCGCCAGCAACGAAAGCCCGGGCCGGGTTGCGGCGTTCTCGAGTGCGCGTCCCGCTTCGGCCATCGCGGGCTGGGCGGCCGAGCGGTAGAGCGCCAGAATCGCCCGGCCCATCGCCGCATCCTGCTCGCGGGCAATCGAGGTGGCGATGTCGGGTGGTATGCCGAGCGCACCCATCTGGGCGGCCCGGTCCGCCACCGTCCCGCCCAGCATGGTGTCGACCAGTTGCTCGCCGTCACCGGGCGTCTGCCAGACCTGGGCCATGTCGTGCCACACGTAGTCCGCATCGAACAGGCCGACGGCGTCGCTCGCCCAGCTGCGGACCAGCTCAGGGCGGTGCATCACCACATTCATCACGTGCCCGCCACCCCAGTCGTGGCCGACCAGGTCGATCGGGCCGCCGATCCGCTCCAGCTCGCCCTCGAGCCAGTCACGATAGGCAAGGTAGGTCGCCGGAAAGTCCTCCGGCAGGGGAGCGCCGAATCCGGGCGGGGACAGCCGCACCACGTCCTCGCGCCCCAGCGCCTCGACCAGCGGACCCCAGAGCGCGTCCGTCTCCGGATTGCCATGCACCAGAACAATCGACACGCTGCCTCCTTCGACGGGTTCCGATTAGGTTTTACTCCCAAGTCGCATTAGTCTTGCGCGCGGTCCGTCATCGACTCAGGAACTCACCTATGCCTCTTCAGCCCACTCTGCGCCGCCCACATTCCGCGCGCAGAGGTCGTACACAGCGTATGAACTGCGTAACGGTTGGCCAGTGCTTCGACATCGACATCACCCGGGACGCCGACGGATGGTTGATCCGGATACCCGAGGTGGACGGGTTCGCCCGGGCCGCCCGCCGGTCGGCAGTCGAACTCGCGGCGCGGCAGTGCATCGCGCGCAAGACCGGCATTCCCATCGGTTACGTCGCGGTGTGGGTCGCCAACGAGATCGGTTGACCTGACCCCTCGTCAGTGCGAGAAGACAGTGAGGTCTCCGGGTTCGTGCTCGAGCACCTCGCGGTTGAAGATCATCATGTACCCGAAGTAGAGGGCGCCCGTGCCGAGCAGGCCGGCCACGATGATCATCGGGACCGTTGCGGCGTCGGGGGAGAGCAGGATGACCAGCGCGCAGACCGACCAGATGAGCGCAGCGATCGCGATCGGTAGCTCGAACCGCCCGATGTCGAAGGCTCCCTCCTGACGATCGAGTCGCTTCCGCACCCCCAAATACAGAACGACGATCATGCCGTACGTCAGTGCCGGAAACACGGTGCCGGAGGTGATGAGCTCCAAGAGGGCGTCGCCCGGCAGCACCGCCAGCACCGCGATTCCTATGACGACGGGCACGACGGTCGCCGGAATCGGCGTCTGGGTGCGGGAATTCACCCGTCGCATGAGCCGGTGCGCGGGGAAACGATCGTCGCGCGACATCGCGAAAATCATGCGCGAGCAACTGGTCAGCGTGACCATTCCACCGCCGAAGAAGGCAATCGCTATGGCGACCAGGAAGATTCGCTCGGTCACCGTGCCGAGTTGATCATGCATGATCATCGCCACCGGTGAACCGGCGGCCGACACATGCGGGATGTCGTCGATGGCGATCGTCAATGCGATCAGGAACAGCAGGCCGAGCACGCTGGCGGCCGCCACCGATCCCACGATGGCGCGCGGGACACTGCGGAAAGGGTCCTTGGCCTCTTCGGCCATATTGGCCGCGGAGTCGAAGCCGACCAGCGTTCCCAGGCCCACGATCATGACGGCCATCAACCCGCCGCCGAAGGCGAAGTAATTCGGGGCCCCCTCGGTGATGCCGCGCGACGTCAGATTGCCCACCGAGCCGTTCCCCGTCACCGAGACGGCCACCACGAGCGCGATGGCCAACACCACCACGATGGACAACTCGATCGCCACGGCCGCCGAATTGATCAGTGCCACAAGCCGTGTCGAGGCGATCGCCAGCACGGCCTGAATCACCATGACCGTCACGGTGATCAGGCGCGCGGTGCCCTCATCGGGCGCCACGTTGAACAACGGCATCAGACACGTGCTCGCCATCGCGCTGTCGATCGCCATCAACCCGGTGATCAGATAGCAGAAGGTGAGCCAGCCGAAAAACCAGCCGATCTTGGGGTTGGCCAGCCGGGATCCCCACTGGTAGGACGAACCGCTCAGCGGGATGCGCGCCGCGAACTGCGCGATCACCAACGCGATCAGCAGTTGACCGACCGCCGCGACGATCCACGTCCAGATTCCCACCGGGCCCGAGTTGCGTAACAGGTCGTCGTAGGTTCCGAAGATGCCCACCGCCACCGAAATGAAGGCGAAGGAGACCGCGAACACCTGGAAGGAGCCCAGCGTGCGCTTGAGCTCGGGCTCGTAGCCGTATTCCTCGCGAAACCCGGTCATTGAGCCCCCTTTGAGTCTTCTCAGATCTTGACGGTCAGCGGCCAGACTTTCCAGATGTCTTCGCAGTATTCGGCAATGGCGCGGTCCGAGGAGAACTTTCCGCTACGCGCGGTGTTCAGGATGGACATCTTGGTCCAGGCATCGCGGTCCTGCCATGCCCGGCTCACTCGCTCCTGACATTCGACGTAGGACGCGAAGTCGGCGCACACCAGGAAGGAGTCGTGGTAGCGCAGGTTGTCGACCAGCGGCCGGAATACCTGATGATCGCCGTGCGAGAACGTCCCGCCGGAAATGAGGTCCAAGACCGCGGTGAGCTCCTCGTTGCTGTCGATGTAATCCGAGGGTCGGTAACCGCTCGCCTTGAGCGCTTCGACCTCCTGCACGTCGAGGCCGAACAGGAAGAAGTTCTCCGGTCCTGCCTCCTCGCGGATTTCGACATTGGCGCCGTCCAGGGTGCCGACCGTGAGGGCTCCGTTGATCATGAACTTCATGTTGCCGGTGCCCGAGGCTTCCTTACCGGCGGTTGAGATCTGCTCGGACACATTGGCCGCCGGATAGATCAGATGCGCGTTCTGCACGTTGAAGTTCGGGATGAACGCCACCTTGAGGAACTTGTTCACCTCCGGGTCGTTGTTGATCGTTTCCGCAACGGCGTTGATCAGCTTGATGATTCGCTTGGCCAGGAAGTACCCGGGTGCCGCTTTGCCACCGAAGATGAAGGCGCGCGGCGGAATCGCCAGCGTGGGGTTCTGCTTGAGCCGGTAGTAGAGCGCAATGATGTGCAACACGTTGAGGTGCTGACGCTTGTACTCGTGAATTCGTTTGACCTGAATGTCGAAGATCCACTCGGGGTTCAGCTCGACTCCCGTCGCCGACCGCACGAAGGAGGCCAGGCGCGCCTTGTTGTTGCGCTTGATGTCCCGCCACTGCTCCCGGAAGGAGGAGTCGTCGACGTACTGCTCCAACCCACGCAGCCGGCTCAGATCGGTCAGCCACCCGTCACCGATGGTGCGGTCCAGTAGTTCCCGCAGACCGGGATTGGCCAGCGCCAAGAAACGGCGTGGCGTGACGCCGTTCGTCTTGTTGCTGAACCGCTCCGGCCACATCTCGTAAAAATCCTTCAGCACACTGTCTTTCAGCAGCTCGGTGTGCAGCGCGGCTACGCCGTTGACGGCGTGACTGCCGACCGTCGCCAGGTGTGCCATGCGGACGTTGCGGCCACCGTCCTCACCGATCAGCGACATCCGGCTCACCCGGTCGTGATCACCGAGGAACCGGATGCGCACCTCGTCGAGAAACCGGCGGTTGATTTCGTAGATGATCTCGAGGTGACGTGGCAGCGACTCACCGAACATCTGCAGCGGCCAAGTTTCCAGTGCCTCGGGCAACAGCGTGTGGTTGGTGTAGGCGAACGTGGCGACGGTGATGTCCCACGCCTCGTCCCAGTCCAGGTGACGTTCGTCGAGCAGTAGCCGCATCAACTCGGCAACCCCGATCGACGGGTGAGTGTCGTTGAGCTGCAGCGCAAATCGCTGGGGGAGTTCACGCACCGAGACGTCGGCCAGGTCGTCCATGATGTGCAGCACGTGCTGCAGCGAACAGGAGACGAAGAAGTGCTGCTGCAGCAGTCGTAGCCGCTTGCCGGCTTCCGGCTCGTCGTTGGGGTAGAGCACCTTGGTGACCGTCTCGGAGGTGACCTCGTCCTCGACCGCCTTGTAGTAATCGCCGGTGTTGAACGCTTCCAGCGCGAACGACTTCACCGCGCGCGCGCTCCACAGCGTCAGCACGTTGCAGGTGTTGACACCGTAACCCTGGATGGGGGTGTCGTAGGCGACGCCTTTGAGCATCAGACCCGGCACCCACCGGGAGTGGTCGCGCCCGGCGTCATCGGTGTAGTGCTCGACATGGCCGCCCCACTTGACCAGGTAATTGACGTCGGGTTTGGCTATCTCCCAAGGGTTTCCGCTGTCCAGCCAGTTGTCGGTCTGCTCGACCTGCCAGCCGTCGTGGATCTCCTGGTCGAAGATGCCGAACTCGTACCGGATGCCGTAGCCGATCGCCGGACGCTCGAGGGTGGCCAGCGAGTCCAGGTAACACGCGGCGAGTCGGCCCAAGCCGCCGTTGCCCAGACCGGGCTCCTCTTCGCAGGCCAGCACCTCGTCGTAGTTCTGGCCCATCGCGGACAGCGCTTGTCTGGCCGCCCGCTCCATGCGCAGGTTCAGCAGATTGTTGCCCAGCTGGGGGCCCATCAGGAACTCCGCCGACAGGTAGCAGGTCACCTTGCGGCCGAGATCGAGGGACACCTGCGTCGAGGCCACCCGGCGGTCCTGCATGCGGTCGCGCACGGCCAGCGCGAGTGCCTTGTAGTAATGCTCGGGCCGCAGCGCGGCCGCGGGGCGCCCGATCGAGTAGCGCAGATGATCGGTGATCGCGCGTTGCAGCGCGGCCGCACCCATCCCGGTCCGGGAGTGCTCGATCAGCTCGGCCCGCCCGGCACCGGTCGCAGGGATTTCATCGGAAGGTGTCTGATCAAGATCAGTCATCGTGGGTCCTATTCCCTAGGAATCGCAACGAAGCAGGGCGGAAAGCAGACAGACAGTCTGGCAGCGATGTTTGCACACCCGACGCGCGAATGCCTTCTTCAAACATGAACAGCAGGCTATGGATTCGTTGTGCATTAGTCTCACGCTACGATGAAACACATGGCGAAAAGGGAGCTGCCCCCCGGTCCGCGCGACGAACGCGGAGTGCTGCAGGCACGAATCCTCAACGCTGCCAGGCAGGAATTCGCCACCCACGGCTGGGCGGGAACCACCATCCGCGCCGTCGCGCGCGCCGCCGATGTCGACCCGGCCCTGGTTTACCACTATTTCCGGTCCAAGGAGCGCCTGCTCGACGCGGCGACGGATCCGCCGGCCAAATGGCTGGACACCGTCGCCCAGACATGGGCGACGCCGCGCGACGAATTGGGCACGCGTCTGGTGCGCACCGTGCTGGGCGCCTGGGCTGATGACGAGATCGGTCCGGTGCTGCGCGCCGTGGTGCTGACGGCCGCGCACGACGAGCGCACCCGGGAGAAACTGCGCCAGGTGGTCGAGCGCAGCCTGATCGGAGGATCGACGCTCGGCACCGACGAGGCGGACCGGTTATGGCGCAGTGGGCTGATCGCCAGTCAGCTGATCGGCTTCGCGCTGATCCGGTTCATCTGGAAGATCGAACCCGTCGCCTCGATGTCCGAAGACGACGTGGTGGCGGCCGTCGCGCCGAACATTCAGCGGTACATCGACGGGGACGTGGTCGCCAGCCCGTCCAGCACGGGTGGCAGCGGCTCCTGATGTAGCACGCCGAGGCGCTGGGTGGCGCGGGTGAGGGCGACGTAGAGTTCTGCGGCTCCGCGGTCGCCATCGGCGAGGATTCGCTGCGGATCCACCACCAGTACGGAGTCGAACTCGAGCCCTTTGGTGGCTGACGGCGCCACCGCCCCGGGGACACCGGGTGGCCCGATCACCACACTGGTCCCTTCGCGCGTGGCTTCGTCGCGTACGAATTCGTCGATAGCAGAGGCTAATTCGCTCTGCGGCAGCTGCCGGGACCACGGCGGGACGCCGCACGCGCGAACCGACTCGGGGGCGACGGCATCGGGGGCGAACTCGGCCAGCAGGGCGGCGGCGACGGCCATGATCTCCGCCGGTGTGCGGTAGTTGACCGTCAGCGAACGGTAAACCCAGCGGCCCGGCACGTAGGGCCGCAGCATCGCGTCCCACGACGTCGCACCCGCCGGAGACCGTCGTTGGGCGAGATCGCCGACCACCGTGAAGGACCGTGCCGGACAGCGTCGCATCAATACCCGCCAGTCCATTTCGGACAGTTCCTGCGCCTCGTCGACCACGACATGCCGATATGTCCAATTGCGATCCGCCGCAGCGCGTTCGGCCAATTCACGCAGATCCTGCTCGACAAATCGGTCGGCCAGGTCGGCTCCGTAGAGCAGGTCCTGGGCGAGCAACTGGTCCTCGTCGTCCATCAGGTCTTCGCGGCTGACCATGAGATCGAGCACTCCGGCCGCGTAGGCCGCCTCCTCGGCCTGCTCCCGTTCGGCGGTCCGTCTGGCGAGTTCTTCGGCTTCCTTGTTGACCCCCAACATGTCCACCAGTTCGTCCAGCAGCGGTACGTCGGAGATGGTCCACGCGTCGCCGACCTCGCGCCACAGCGCTGGATCGGCACCTGCCGCGCGCAGCCTTTCGGGGGACTCCAAGAGTGAGGACAACACCGCGTCCGGGGTCAATATCGGCCACAGATCGTCGAGCGCCGCAGCGAACGCGGCGTTGTCCGCGAGCTCCTCGATCAGCTCCTCGCGCAACTTCTCCCATGCGGCCCGGTCCGACCGGGTCAACCAGCCACGGCCGATCTTGCCGATCGCCCGCTCCGTCAGTACCCAGGTGACGATGTCGGTGAAGGCGGCGCGGGCCGCGTTGTGCGGCAACCCGGTGGCGCGTGCTTCTTCCCGTGCCCACTGTGCCGTCTCGGCGTCGATGCGCAACGTGACATCGGAGAGCTTGATCAGCAACGGATCTTCCGGCAGCCGTTGGTGATCCGCGATGGCGGCGGAGAGCACATCGAGAATCTCGAGCGATCCTTTGAGGCGCGCCGCGGTCGGTTCGTCCTCGGCGGTGATGTGCAGTCCGGGCACCAGATCGCCGACGGTCAGGAACACCACGGTGGATTCGCCGAGTGACGGCAGCACGTGGCTGATGTGATTCAGAAAAGCCGGATTGGGCCCGATGACGAGCACGCCGTGGCGCTCCATGCGCTCGCGCTGCGTATAGAGCAGGTAGGCGACGCGGTGCAGGGCGACCACCGTCTTGCCGGTGCCGGGGCCGCCCTCGATCACCAGTACGCCGGAGTGATCCAGGCGGATGATCGCGTCCTGTTCGGCCTGGATGGTCGCCACGATGTCGCGCATTCCCTCGCCGCGCGGCGCCGTGATCGCGGCGAGCAGCGCTGCGTCGCTTGAACTTTCGCGCCGGTCGCCCGGAGCCGGCGGGCCGAGCACCTCGTCGGTGAAATCGACGACGCGGCGTCCGCGGGTGTGGAACTGCCGGCGCCGCCGGATGCCCTCCGGGTTGGCCGCCGTGGCGGTGTAGAACGGACGGGCCGCCGGCGCCCGCCAATCGATCAGCACCGGTTCGTATTCGTCGTCTTCGTCGAGCAGACCGATGCGTCCGATATAGGACCGCTTGCCCGAAACACCGTCCAGCCGACCGAAGCACAACCCGTCGTCGGCGACGTCGAGTCGCTTCATCCGCCGGGCCAGCGCCCGCACCTCGACATCGCGATCCATCGGCGTCTCGCCGTCACCCCGCAATGCGGTGCTGTACCTCGATTTCGCCTGCGCGCGTTCAGCGTCGAGCCGGGCATAGAGGCCGGTGACGTAGTCCTGCTCGAACCGGAGTTCGTCGTCGTATCCCGTCGTCGATTCCCGCAACGCACCCCCCGATCTTGGACGCCTGTGCCGGGTCACGGCGTCCGGCCAGCCATTGTGCGGCATGACCCGGGCCTTGCCGCAAGCCCCGGTGGCCGTTATATGGTGAGAAGGGCTTGACAAGGCTTTGAGACGTCTGGAGTCGCCATGACCGGACCGCCGCCCGACAATCATCCGCCGTACGGTGGCTACGAGCCGCCCGGGGGATATCCGCCTTACCAGGGCGGCGGTTATCAGCCGCCACCTCCGCAGAGCTCCTATGGCGGTTATCCACCACCTGGACCGCAGCCCTATGGCGGGTTCTCGCCGCAGGGTCCCTACGGCCAGCCGATGAAGCCCAACAATCATCTGGTGTGGTCCATCATCACGATCTTCTTGTGCACGATCCCGGGCATCGTGGCCACGGTGTACGCCAGCAAGGTCGACAGCTTGTGGGCACAAGGGCGGTGGGCCGAGGCAACCAGATCCTCGAACAACGCCAAGACCTGGGCCATCGTGGCAACGGTTCTCGGCGGGCTGCTCTGGTTGTCCTACCTGGGCCGGCTGGGCTCGCACGTTTCCTAGTCGGCCGCCAGCCGGGCGATGGCGTCGGACAGCGCGTCGGTGCTCAGCGGCGTGCCGGTCGCCAGCGGATGCAACATGGCGCCGTCGAGAAACACCGCGATCGCGTCGGCGGCCCGTCGCCCGACCCGGGGCTCCAGCAATGCGACGAGGCCCTCGTTCCACACCCGCGCCAGCGGCCGCAATTCGTCTCGGTAACTCGCTGCCAGATACAGCTCGTTGAGCGTCCGATACCGGTCGTGGTCGGCCAGGTACTCGGCGGTGAGCCGGGCCAGGACGGCGGGCAGATCGGTATTGGCGTCCAATTCCCGCCGCCACTGTTCCAGGTGCTCGGTCGAGGTGGTGGCCGCATGCGCCAGGGCGGCCTCGCGCAATTCACCCAGATCGCTGAAGTAGTAGGTTGTCGACCCCACCGGGACATTCGCCTCGGCCGCCACCAGCCGGTGCGTCAGCTGACCGAGTCCGCGACTGGCGATCACCCGGGTCGCCGCCTCGACGATCGCCTGACGGCGCCCGGCCGGGTCGCGTGGACGACGCTCGGGCGCAGGGCTCAATGGGCACCGCCGAGATTCAGCGTGACCACTCCGCCGATGATCAGTCCGACACCGATCAGCTTCGCCGCCGACAATGGCGAGCCGAGGAATGCCACGGCGATGAACACGATGACGGCCGTCCCGATCGCCGACCACAGCGCGTAGGCGACATCGGTCTGCATCCCGCGCGAGATGGACAGCGCCAGCAGTGCGAAGGACACCGCGTAACCGAGCAGGCAGATCACCGTCGGCCACAGCCGAGTGAAACCTTCGGTGCTCTTGAGCAGGCTCGTCGCCGCGACCTCGGCGAAGATGGCGACCAACAGGAACAGATAAGCCACGACACTCTCCCTTGTGTACACATGTACATGTACAAATGTACACTAACGCTGAGGTGCCGCATTGCGGTGTGCCTGTCAGTTGCCCCATCGGCCGAGTGCGGCCATCTGTTCCAGCCGGGTGATGCCGGCTTCCCGGCGTTCGCGCAAGACCTCTCCGGCCATCGTGTAGGGGAGCGCGGCCTCGGGACTGCGTTGCGCCTGGGCGGCGATGGCGTCCATCAATGATGTGGCCATCGAGAGCCGGGGGTAGCGGGCATGGATGGCCGCGGCTGCCTGGTCGTCGACGAAGGCGGCGTTGCGGCCGAAGTCGATTCCCACACCCGCGTTGACCAGATAGCAGATCGGCCCGCGGCGCTGGGCGATGCCGAATGAACTGTGCAACGCAATCGCTTCCCATACCGCGTCGATGACCGCGCGGTCGCAGCCCTGTTCGGTCAGCAGGTTTGCGGCCAGGTCCGCGCCCTCGATCTCGAAGCGCTCCTTGCCGGCGGCGGCCGTGCCGGCGCCGAGATCGTGCAGGACACACCCCAGGAACAACGTCTCGCTGTCGAAATCCGAGCCCGGTTTCAGGCCTTCGTGCGCGGCGAGTAGTTCGCCGAACAGATAGCTGCGCACGCTGTGGTTGAAGACCGCATCCGATTCGGTTGATCGGGCCAATTCGATTGCTGCGCAGGCGACTTGGGACCCGATTAGTGCTGGTATTGATTGCATGAATGGGACAGTACGGTCCGCGGCGACCGCGGCGTGAGTGGCGCAGCAGACAACGATCCCACTATTTCGGCCATGTCGGGCGGCGACCGTAACGTGGGTTTCATGACGAACGACCTCAATCACCGCGTCGCCGGTTTATCCCCGGCAGTCCTGAGCCTGTTTCGCGTGGTCTACGGCCTTCTGTTCGCCGGCTACGGCTCGATGATCCTTTTCGGCTGGCCGGTCCCGTCCGGTCAGCCGGTCGGAGTCGGCGACTGGCCGGGCTGGTATGCCGGCGTGATCGAACTCGTCACCGGAGTGTTGATTGCGCTCGGACTGTTCACCCGTGTCGCTGCCTTCGTCGCTTCTGGCCAGATGGCAGTCGCATATTTCTGGATGCATCAGCCGCTGGCACTCTGGCCGATCAGTAATCCGCCCGACGGCAATGGGGGCACGCCGGCGATATTGTTCTGCTTCGGCTTCTTTTTGCTGGTTTTCCTGGGGCCCGGTCGCTATGCGGTGGACGCCACCCGGTCGCGGCTCAGATGATTCCGCCGACCCGTTCGCTGCAGTAGGTCCGCTTGGGCACGGGGAAGGTGACCGTGCGCGCCCCGGACGGACAGGCCGAGGTGTCGACCGTGTTGTCCAGGCGCGTGGTGATCCGCACCACGGTACCGCCCGCCGCGCAGCTCACCGCGCGAATGGTCGCACCGTTGTGGTCGGAGGAATAGCAATGGCTGACAAGCAGATTGGGGATGAAGCAGCGGCGGGAACCGTCATGCTCGACGGACAGGTAGGAACTGCTGTCCAGCTTGCCGTCCGGACAGTGCCCGCTGGCATCGGCCTTGGCGGCGTATTCCAGCACCGCCTCGGGGTTGCGGCAGCTCTTGGATCGCCAGCGCTGCCCGTCGAGGATGTCGTTGGTGAAACAGTCGCCCACCGCCAGGCGCGAACTCCGGCCGACGGCCAGGGCCAGCGTGCCGGAGACGCCCAGAGCACTCACGACGAGCAACACGACGCCGGTGATGATCAGGCCCGTGCCGGACCTGCGCGGCGGCGGCGGGGGATAGGCGCCGCCGGGGTAGCCGGAGTAGCCGGGGGGCGCGGGCGGGTAGCCGGCCGGATAGCCCGGTGGGTAACCCGGCGGATATCCGATCGGGACGTGACCGCGCGGCCGGGACCGACTGCGCAAACCGATGATCAGCAGCGTCACACCCAGCGCGGCGAAGACAAGCGCCCCGATGATTCCCGCCGCCAGCGCCGCCGGCATCAGCTGTCCAGGTTGGTGGAGACGGTGCGCTCTTCCCAGGCCGCGATCTCGGCTGCCCTCCGCTCGGCGATGTGGCGGTAGGAGAACAGCGCGTCTTCACCCAGCAGCAGGAAGGCGGGAGGTTCGTCGGACTCGACCGCGGCGATGATCACCCTGGCCGCCTTGGCGGGGTCGCCGATCTGATTGCCGTGCATGGTGTCGTTCTCGATGCGACGGCGTCCCGCGGTGTCGGCGTAATCGTCGATGACGCTGGACGACTGCGTCAGCGAGCGCCCGGCGAAATCGGTTCGGAAGGCTCCGGGTTCGACCACGGTGACCGAAATGCCCAGCGGCGCAAGCTCGCCGTGCAGAGCACCGCTCATGCCTTCGATGGCGGCCTTGGCGGCCGAGTAGTAACCCGATCCCACCGGCGTCAACTGCACGCCGATGGAGGAGATGTTGACAATCGCACCCGAGCGGCGCTCCCGCATCCCTGGCAGCACCGCCTTGATCATGGCGACGGCGCCGAAGAAGTGCGTGTCGAACAGCGCGCGCACCGCCGCGTCTTCACCTTCTTCGATGGCCGCGCGATACCCGTAGCCGGCGTTGTTCACCAGCACGTCGATACCGTCGAACCGCTCCTGCGCCTGGTGCACCGCCGCGCTGATCTGGTCCGCGTCGGTGACGTCGAGGGGGAGCGCCAGCGTGCGGTCGGAGGCGGCGTCGGCCAGGTCGGTGACTTTCGTGACGTCGCGTGCGGTGACGACGACGTTATGGCCGGCGTCGATTACCGCTTCGGCGAGGGCGCGGCCAAGTCCGGTCGAACAACCCGTGATGAGCCAGGTGGACAACGGCGACTTTCCTTCCGGTCAGAGGCGTTAAAGCCAGCAGGCAGAACGGAATTCGCGACGTGAGGGATAACCTAGAATCCCATCTTCTGGCACTTGACGTTTCGGTTCTGACAGTACATGCCGCTACCGGTCCAGTCCTTGGCTCCGGGGCCCTTCTCCGCGGCGTCGCGGTCGCGGGGATCGATCGTCAACCCCGGAACGATGATGAGCAGGTCGTCGATGATCTGCGGTGCCGCGTCCTCCGGGTCCGCGTTCGCGACGCCGGTGCTATTCACCAGGGCCGATACCGCGATCAGGACGGCGAAGAGAGCCGAAGCGAACCTCTGACGTGTCATAGGCTGCCCTCCCCGCGGAATAGCACGATTTGCCGGCTAAGCGCGAAGTCTACTCGCCGGCGAGTTTGTCCAGCTTCCCGTCTTTGGGTCG
This sequence comes from Mycobacterium sp., assembly GCA_003987775.1. Taxonomy (GTDB): domain Bacteria; phylum Actinomycetota; class Actinomycetes; order Mycobacteriales; family Mycobacteriaceae; genus Mycobacterium. Next base: position 180,892 of record RXJD01000037.1, on the reverse strand, counting down.
CAAACCAGCTACAAACGCGCAACAACTCTGAGTTGCTGCCCGTAGCAAGCCCGGAGAGTCCTCCCGCCGTGCCTAGCGTGTAGGCCGTGATGCCGATTTCCGCGGTTGTTCGCCGTGCTGCGGTATTCGCTGTGTGCCTTTTTCTGGCGACGCCCGCGGCTCCGTCGGGTGCGCAGCCCGGCGCCGAACCGGTCTCCGGCACGGGGTCGCCGGCCGACGGTGTTCTGCCGCCCGGCACGCCGGCGCGGGTCAACACCCCCGACGGCTGGACCCTGGCCCTGGGCGCGAAGGACGAGAGGCAGGTACCCGTCGCGCCGCTGACCACCGCTGCCTCGTCCCGCGAATACCTCTCCAGCGGAGTATTCGTCGCATCGCTGGTCGGGCCGGAACCGCCGCACGGCATCTTGGAAGTGGGCTACGAGATCGGCTGTGGGATCGACATGAGTACGGCCAACGGCGTCACCATGGCCAACGGTGGCGGTATCGCTCCCTCGCTCGGCGCGGAGCTGCCGCTCGGACCGGGCCAGCCTCCGGTTCTGCTGCCGCTGATCACCGGCTCCTACAACGGCGTGGTCAGTGTGGGCATGAAGCCCGGGTTCGTCGTCGTGGTGCCAGTGGTGCGCAAGGAGTTCAAGGGCCCCAACCCGTGGATCATGATCAGTGACTTCCACATCAAGATCGACGGATGCGTCGGGCAGTCGTTCATCCGCTCCTACTCGACGCTGACCCGGATCACCGACGAGTCCGACGTGGTGGTGTCCTACGTCGGAACCACCAAGGCCGTCTGAGAGGCGGATTCAGCCGGCGAAGGCCGTGCCGTCGAAACGTTCGCGGGTGACGAAGTCGGCGACCGGCTGCCGGCGCAGCTTGGTCAGCTGGCGCGGCGGCTTGCCCAGCGGGACGATCGCCGCGACCGCGTGCGTGCCGGGAATTCCGAGCAGCCGCCGGATCTCGTCTTCCTGCGGGATCGCCATGGTCGTGATCGTGCCGCCGTATCCTTCGTTGCGGGCCGCCAGCAGGATGCTCCACACCAGGGGGTACACGGACGCGCCGCCCGCCAGGCCGACGCGGTCCAGGTCCTGGTCCAGGGCGGCCACCACAGTGAGGTCCACCGAGACGACCAGGACGACGGGGGCGTTGACCATCGGCGCGACGAACGTCTGCGGAATCTCGGTGTCGTCGATGACCTCTGTGGGCACCGCGCTGGGATGCACTGGGTTCCAGGGGTTTTCGCCTGCCGTCAGCTGGGCGAAATAGCGGCGGGCAGCGGGTGCGCCCAGTTCTGCGAGCCGACGGCGTGTCGCGGCGTCACGCACCACCGTGATGTGGGCGCCCTGCCGGTTGCCGCCGCTGGGCGCGAACCGGGCATTGTCGAAGATCCGGTACAACACGTCGTCGGGCAACGGGTCGTCGGTGAATTCCCGCGCCGCGAAGGTGCTTCGCAGGACGTCATACAACTCCATGGCCCCGCCGTTCCAGCCGGAAGGTGCGTTGGATGCCGGTCGGCTCGGTGGTGAGGGTTACTTCCACGGCGCCGCTGGGCCCCACGGTGTAGATCTCCTCGACCTCGGGCCCTTCCGGCCAGCGTCCCACTGGTTGGCAGCGCAAGTCCCGCTCACGCAGGGCCGGGTCGAAAGGGAACAAAACCGGATCATAGGGCGTGACGTCGCCGTCGGGCCGTCCGTCGACCACGCGGCTGCATTCCACGAACCGGAAATGCCCGATGTTGTGCGCCGCCCGGTACTTTCGGCTGACGACCAGCGGGGTGCGTCCGTCGGCGGGCAACGCGGCGTCTTTGGGCACGATCGGGTCGAAGACGACGTCGGCGCCCTCATCCGCCTCTCGGAAAACCCCGAAATGCCGTGAAAACCGTTCGGACAGAACGAAACCGGACTCGGTGTCGAGGAAGACGGCAAGCCCGATGGCCGTCGCGGCGAAGGGGTGCGGTGAGCGTTTGACCCGCTTGTCGCCGAAGCTCGCGCGCAGCATGCGTGACACGATGGGAAAGCTGCCCGCACCGCCCACCACGTAGATGCCCGCCACCTCCGACCAGGGAACGTCCCGGCCGTCCCCGACCGGGTCATGCAGGACGCGCGACAGAAGCTCCGTGGTCCTGTCGACAAGGGGTGCACACGCCGCGTAGACATCGTCGATCGGACACGAGAACGGCGGCCGGTCGACCCCGTCGACAACGGTGAGATCCACCAGGAAACGGCGGGTCTGCGGGCCGACCGCCTCTTTACGGGTGGCGCACTCCTCGACGAGAAGCTCATACGGTTCGCCCGTCAACGCGGGCAGCTGCGAATCAGCCAGGACCAATTGCGCGATCGCCTCGTCGAAGTCGTCGCCGCCCAGGCGCTGAATGCCTTCACTGACCACGACTTCATTGACGTGCCCGGCCATTTTCAGCAACGAGGCGTCGAACGTGCCGCCACCGAGGTCGTAGATCAGCACGTACTCGCGCTTGGCGGTAATCGTGGAGCGGTAACGGTGGGCGTATTCCAGGCCCGCTGCGGACGGTTCGTTCAACAGTGCGACGACCTCGAATCCCGCCGCCGCGAACGCGTCGAGCGTCATAAAGCGTTGCGCGCTGGACGAATTGGCGGGCACGCTGATCGCGGCCTGGACGGCCTCGCCGCGGGCGGCACCGGCGTTCGAGCGCTGCAACAGATCGCTCTTGAGTTGCGCGAGGAACCCGGTGAGCAGCTCGGCCAGCCGGTGCTCACGGCCGGCCAGTCGCACCGTGGTCTGCGGGCCCGCGTCGTTGAGCAGCCGCTTGAACGACCTGAGCACCTCCCAGCCGGGTTCGTGACGGACGGCGGCGGCGTCCAAACCGAAGCGCAACTCGCCGTCGGGGTTGGCCGCGATCACCGACGGCCACGCGTCGACACCGTCGTAGGCGACGACCGGGTAGTTGCCACGGTCGACGATCGCGGCGACGGTGTGGGTGGTCCCGAAGTCGATACCGACTCTCATTCCGCACAATTCTAGGGCCCGGCAAGGCCGTTCGGCACCAACCGGTCCTGACGGGCGTGGTGGCACTCGGGAGGTGGTCCTGGCCGGCCGATACGCAAGTGTTTTCGGGAACGGAAGTTGGCGACCTAAGACCCTAGTGCGACGGCGCGTGCCTTTCGCAAGCTGAACCGGCCGGCATCGCGCAAAGAAGAGGGAAGCCGCCGATGGTTTCGATCGACGAGAGGGTCACCAGGCCGTTGCGGTCCGTCGGCGAGTTCTTCGCGATGTCACTGGACACCTTCGTGGCGATGTTCAAATTGCCCTTCCCGTGGCGCGAATTCCTCATGCAAAGCTGGTTCGTGGCGCGGGTCTCGTTGATTCCGACGCTGCTGCTGACCATTCCGTTCACCGTGCTGGTGGTCTTCACCCTCAACATCCTGCTGGTGGAATTCGGTGCTGCCGATTTCTCCGGAACCGGCGCGGCCACCGCCTCGGTGACCCAGATCGGCCCGGTGGTGACGGTTCTCGTCGTAGCCGGCACCGGAGCGACCGCGATGTGCGCCGATCTCGGTTCCCGCGCGATTCACGACGAGCTCAACGCCTTGCGGGTGATGGGTGTCGACCCGATTCGCCGATTGGCGGCACCCCGCGTGTTAGCCGCCACCGTGGTCGCGGTGTCCCTGGTGTCGTTGGTGACGCTGGTGGGTATGGCCGGTTCCTTCGTGTTCTCGGTGTTCGTCCAGCACGTCACGCCCGGGGCCTTCGCCGCGGGACTGACCTTGATCACCCACCTGCCCGACCTGATCCTCGGATTGGTCAAGGGAGCGCTGTTCGGCATGGCGGCGGCCCTGATCGCCTGCTACAAGGGCATTTCCGTGAGCAAGGGGCCGCAAGGGGTGGGCAACGCGGTCAACGAGACGGTCGTCTACTCGTTCATCGCCCTGTTCCTGATCAACATCGTCGCCACGGCGGTTTTCTACACGGGGCCGCAATGAGTGACGACGGCGCGGTGATCAATCGACTCGCCTGGCTGAGCGGGCCGGCAAAAGGCGTGGCGGCGAGCTGGAACCACGTGGGCACCCAAGTGGCCTTCTACATCAGGACATTCGCCGAAATGCGTACGGCCTTCGGGCGTTACGGCCGGGAGATCGTGCGGCTGGTCGCCCAGATGAGCCTGGGCACCGGTGCGCTCGCCGTGATCGGTGGCACGGTGGTGATCGTCGGCTTCCTCACCTTGTCGACCGGTGCGGTCATCGCCGTGCAGGGCTACAACCAACTCTCGGGCATCGGCGTGGAGGCGATGACCGGCTTCATCTCCGCCTACGTCAACGTCCGGATCATCGCGCCGGCGGTGGCCGGTGTCGGTCTGGCCGCCACCATCGGTGCCGGTGCCACCGCGCAGCTCGGGGCGATGAGCATCGCCGATGAGATCGATGCGCTCGAGGTGATGGCCGTCCGTTCGGTCGCCTACCTGGTCTCCACCCGGGTGGTGGCAGGGGTGGCGGTGGTCATCCCGCTGTACTGCGTGGCCGTGGTGTGCGCCTTCCAGGCCGCCCGGTTCGGAACCACCCGGTTGTACGGCCAGTCCACCGGTGTGTACGACCACTACTTCCACACCTTCCTCAATTCGATCGATCTGCTCTGGTCGTTCGTCACGGTGATCGTCGCCGCCATCGCAATCATGTTGGTACACACCTATTACGGATATACCGCCCGCGGTGGGCCCGCCGGAGTGGGGGAGGCCGTGGGCCATTCGGTCCGTACCTCGCTGATCGTGTTGACCCTTGTGGTGCTGGCGATTTCGCTGTCCGTTCACGGACAGTCCGGCCACTTCAACTTGTCGGGCTAGTCCGGCAGAGCGGGGGAGGCATGCAGGAATCACGTCCTGGGGGAATGCATCCCGCCTGGTGGACCCTGATACTTCTGGTGTCGACGACCGGCGTGGTGCTCGCGACCTCGGCGCTGTTCAGCGGGTCGCTCAAATCCTACGTTCCGGTGACGCTGATCTCGGACCGGGCGGGGCTGGTGATGGAACGCGGCGGCAAGGTCAAGATGCGCGGCGTGCAAGTGGGCCGGGTGGGCGCCATCAGCACCGGCAACGGCGAAGTGCGCATCAGGCTGGACATCTACCCGGGGCAGGTCAAGTACATCCCGGCAAACGTGGGAGCCCGGATCCGGGCGACCACGCTGTTCAGCGCCAAATACGTCGACCTGGTCTACCCGAGGGACCCCAGTGGCCGGCGCCTGGCCGCCGGTGCGTCGATCAGGGTCGACAGCGTCGGCACCGAGGTCAACACCATGTTCGCCAACCTGGTCAAGGTGCTCAGCCAGATCGACCCGGCCAAGTTGAACGGCGTGCTGTCCGCACTGGCCGAAGGATTGCGCGGTCACGGCGCGGCGATCGGGCAGGGCATCACCGACGCCAACCAGGTGCTGTTGTCGGTCAACCCGCGAGCCGAGACCATCCGCGCTGACACCCGGGCGGGCGGACGCGCCGCCGACACCTACAGCGCTGCGGCACAGGACATTCTGCGGGCACTGGACGGGGCCAGTGTGACCAGCTCGACCATCTCCGACGCACCGGCGCTGGACGCATTGCTCGCCGACGTCATCGGGTTGTCCCGCAGCGGTATTCAAGTGCTGGGAGCCAACAGAGACAACCTGATCCGCGCCGTGAACCTGCTGGAGCCCACCACCAGCCTGCTGATGAAGTACAACCCCGGACTGACGTGCATGCTGGTCGGCGCAAAGCTCGCTCTGGACACCGGATATCTCGACGCAACCGGCGGCGCGAACGGCTACTCGCTGGTCATCGACAGCACTCCGCTGTTCGGTGCCGATCAGTACCGCTACCCGGAGAACCTCCCGATCGTCGGTGCCAAGGGCGGCCCGGGCGGTAAACCCGGTTGTGGATCCTTGCCTGACGTGGCAGCCAATTGGCCTCTGCGGCAGCTCATCACGGACACCGGTTGGGGAACCGGCCTCGATATCCGGCCCAACCCGGGGATCGCCTTCCCGGCCTACGCGGACTATCTCCCGGTCACCCGGGGGATACCCGAGCCACCCAGCATCCGCTATCCGGGAGGGCCTGCGCCCGGACCCATTCCCTATCCGGGGGCGCCGCCCTACGGCGCCGTGCAATACGCACCGGACGGAACGCCGCTGTATCCGGGCCTGCCGCCGGCACCTCCGGCGGGCGCACCGCGCGAACCCGGCCCTGCGCCGCCGGGATCCGAGCCGTTCGTGCCGCCCTTCCCGGCTCAGGTGCAACCCACCCCGAGCGGGCACTGAACCAGAGGAGCAGCCCACGTGAGAATGACTGTGCCAGGGGCGATCTGGCGGCTCGCCATCTTCATGGCCGTGTGCGTCCTGGGCCTGGCCGCCATGCTGGCGATTTTCGCTGACCTGCGGTTCGGGAAAGAAAGGCAATACCGGGCACAGTTCAGCAATGTCTCGGGTCTGGAAGCCGACAACTTCGTGCGCATCGCGGGGGTGGAGGTCGGCCAGGTCAAGAAGATCGCGATCCAGGACGACGGCACCGCACTCGTCGACTTCAGCGCAGACGACTCGGTGGTTCTCACCGAGGGCACCCGCGCGGTCGTCAGGTATCAGAATCTGATCGGTGGGCGCTACCTGGCCCTCGAGGAAGGTGTCGGCAGCGCGCGGCAACTTCCCCCCGGGGGCACGATCCCGCTGGCCCGGACCGCCCCCGCGCTGGACCTGGACGCCTTGATCGGCGGTTTCCGGCCGTTGTTCCACGCGCTGGATCCCCAGCAGGTCAACGTATTGTCCAGCGAACTGATCAAGGCGTTCCAGGGTGAGGGCGCCACCATCAACTCGGTCCTGGTGCGCACCGCGGCGTTGACGAACACGCTCGCCGATCGGGGTCAGCTGATCGGGCAGGTCATCGTGAACCTGAACACCGTGATGGGATCCCTCGGCGATCAGAGCACCCAATTCGCCAAGGCCGTGGACTCGTTGTCGCAATTGCTGGCGACGCTGGCCGACCACAGGCAGGACATCAGCACGTCGCTGGCCTACAGCAACGCGGCCGCCGGCTCCCTCGCCGATCTGCTGGCACAGGGACGCCAACCGCTCGGAAAAGTCCTGCACGAGTCGGACCGCATCGCGAGTCTCGTGCTGGCCGATCACGACTACTTCGACGATCTGCTCAACACCCTGCCCGATGCCTATCAGATGCTCAACCGGCAGGGCCTGCACGGCGACTTCTTCAGCTTTTACCTGTGCGACCTGATTTTGAAGGTGAACGGCAAAGGCGGACAACCGGTTTACGTCAAGGTGATCGGTCAGCCGTCGGGAAGGTGCACGCCGCGATGAAATATTTCTCCGAACGCAATCCGCTAGTCGTCGGTGCCGTCGGGGTGGTGGTCGTCGCCGCCGTGGTCGGGACCGCCCTGACGTACAGCAAGCTGCCGTTCTTCAAGTCCGCGAAAGAGTACTCGGCGTACTTCGCTGAAGCGGGCGGGTTGTTGATCGGGACCGCGGTGCAGGTTTCGGGGTACAAGGCGGGCAAGGTCGACAGCATCGCGCTGGACGGCCCTCGGGTGCTGGTCACTTTCGAGGTCGACAAGCACATCCGGCTCGGCGAACGCAGCGAGGCGTCGATCAAGACCAAAAGCCTGCTGGGCGCGAAGATCCTGGAGGTCACGCCCCGCGGCGACGGCAGACTGCGCGGACCGATTCCGCTCGAGCGCACCACGTCGCCCTACCAGCTTCCCGACGCGCTCGGAGATCTGGCGGCCACCATCAGCGGGCTGGACACCGACCGGCTGTCCGAATCGCTGGGAGTGCTGGCCGACACCTTTGCCGATACCGCTCCCGACCTGAAGCTCGCGCTCAGCGGCGTCGCCCGGTTCTCCACGGTGCTGGCCGACCGCGATGCGCAGCTGCGGAACCTGTTGTCCAACGCGAACAAAGCGACCACGGTGCTCGCCGATCACAGCGATCAGATAGTGCGGCTGGTCGGCGACAGCAACACGGTTCTGGCGGAATTGCGCGGCCAGAGCCGGGCGCTGGACCAGATATCCGGCAACATCGACGCCGCGAGTCGTCAGCTCAAGGGATTCATCGCCGACAACCGCCAGACCCTGAAGCCGACGCTGGACAGGCTTAACGGGGCCCTGGCGATCGTCGACCATCGTAAAGAGCGAATTGCACTGGCAATCAAGAAGTTCAACGATTATGCGTCGTCGCTGGGGGAGTCGATGTCCACCGGACCCTGGTTCAACTTCTACATCGCGAACCTGATACCGGGGCAATTCCTTCAGCCGTTCATCGACGCGGCCTTCTCCGACCTGGGGCTGGACCCCACGGTGTTGCTGCCCTCCCAACTCACCGATCCCCAGGTCGGTCAACCCGGCACACCCGCGCTGCCGATGCCGTATCCACGCACCGGCCAGGGTGGGGAGCCGAGGTTGACCCTGCCGGACGCGATCACCGGAAACCCCGGCGATGCCCGTTATCCCTACCGGGAACCGCTGCCCGCGCCGCCGCCCGGTGGACCCCCACCGGGACCACCGGCGTTGGCGCCCGGGCAGACCGCACCGCCGCCGGTGCCGACGCACCCGCCGGTGTTCGTGCCTGCCCCGGGGGAACAACGATGAACCGCAACACTGTTCGCGTCGGTCTGGGCGCCGTGCTGGTGCTCACCCTGCTCGCCGGAGTGGCGGCGGCGTGGCATGCACTGGCGGCCTCCGGCAGAACCACGGTCGTCGCCTACTTCCAGAACAGCAACGGCATCTTCGTCGGCGACGAGGTGCGCATCCTGGGGGTGGCCGTCGGAAAGATCGACAGGATCGAACCGCAACCGCAACGCGTCAAGATCACCTTCTTCTACGATTCCCGATACCAGGTGCCCGCCGACGCCAAAGCAGTCATCCTCTCGCCGTCACTGGTCACCTCGCGCGCCATTCAGCTGACACCGGCCTACACCGGCGGACCGCAACTGCATACCGATGCGGTGATCCCGTTGGAGCGCACCGCCGTACCCGTGGAGTGGGACGACCTGCGTTCGGATCTGGAAAGACTCGCCCGGATGCTGCAGCCGACGCGGCCGGGCAATGTGAGCCCCCTGGGCGCGGTCGTCAACACCGCCGCCAGTAACCTCCGCGGCCAGGGCGCGACCTTCCGCGACACGCTGGTCAAGCTGTCCCAGGCTGTTTCGGCGATCGCCGACCACAGCAACGACCTGTTCAGCACCGTGCGCAACCTGTCCATCCTGGTGTCGGCGCTGCAGAGCAGCGCGGACCTGATGACACAGCTCAACCAGAACCTCGCCTCGGTGAGCGGCATGTTGGCCAACGACCCGGACGAAGTCGGCAATGCCGTCGCGGCCCTGGCCGATGTGGCACGCGACGTCACCGGCTTCGTGGCCGAGAATCGGGACGCGCTGGGCACCTCGGTAGACACGCTCACCTCGGTTTCCCGGGTGCTCAACGCCAGCCTCGGCGACATCAAGCAGGCGTTGCACATCGCCCCGACCGAACTGCAGAACTTCATGAACATCTACCAGCCTGCGCAGGGCACCTTGAGCGGTGCGCCGTCATTCAACAACTTCGCCAACCCCATCGCCTTTCTGTGTGGTGCCATTCAGGCCGCGTCGCGCCTGGGGTATCAACAGTCGGCGAAGCTGTGCGTGCAGTATCTGGCCCCGATCATCAAGAATCGTCAGTACAACTTCCCGCCGCTGGGTGAGAACACGGTGGTCGGTGCCGTGGCGCGGCCGAACGAGTTGACCTACAGCGAAGACTGGCTGCGGCCGGATTACGTTCCGCCGCTGCCGAATACGCCGGCGGGCGTCGGCCCCGTACCGGCACCGGCCGAGATTCACGCCACCAACCCCGCGGACGGACTACCCGGACTGCTGCTGCCGGAAGGGCCGAACTGATGATCAATTGGCGTCGCGGGATGGCAGCCGCCGTGTTGCTGGCGGTGGCCGTGCTGGGCCTCGGCGGCTGCGGTTGGCGTGGCCTCAACTCGTTGCCGCTGCCGGGCAGTGCCGGAAAAGGCCCCGGCTCGTTCACGATTCACGTGCAACTGCCCGACGTGGGCACCCTGGAACAGAATTCTCGCGTACAGGTGGGGGATGTGACGGTCGGCAACGTCACCAAGATCGAGCGACAGGCCTGGCACGCACTGCTCACCATCAGACTCAACGCTGACGTCGACTTACCGGCCAACGCAGTCGCGACGATCGGACAGACCAGCCTCCTCGGTTCGCTGCACATCGAACTGGCTGCGCCGACGGCCGTCGCGCCGCAGGGCAAGCTGACAGAGGGATCGCTGATCGCTCTGGCGTCGGCCGGCAGTTACCCGACGACGGAGCAGACCCTGGCCGCAATCTCGTTGCTGCTCAACGGCGGTGGTATCGGCCAGATTCAAGACATCACCGAATCGTTGAGCACTGCTCTGGCCGGGCGTGCCGACGACCTGCGCAGCCTGATCGGACAGCTCGACCGGTTCACCGGGTCCGTGTCCGATCAGACCGGCGACATCCTGGCCGCGACCGAAAGCCTGAACAATCTGGTCGGCCAGCTCGCCGAGCAGCGGCCGGTGCTGGACCGGGCACTTCGCACCGTGCCGGATGCGCTCGCCACGCTCAAACAGGAGCGCCGGCAGTTGGTCGACGCACTCGATCAGATCGGCAAGTTCAGCGCGCTGGCCGCCGACTCCGCCAACCAGACCAAAGAGGCTCTGGTCAAGGAGCTCAAGGACCTGGGGCCCGTGCTGGAGTCACTGGCCAACGCCGGCCCGGCCCTGACGCGCTCGCTGGGTCTACTTCCGACCTATCCCTTCCCCAAAGACACCATCAGCAAGTGGGCACGCGGCGACTACGCCAACCTGACCGCGATCATCGACCTGACCTTGAGCCGGCTCGACGCGTCCTTCCTGACCGGTACCCGGTTCGAGGGCAACCTGACGCAGCTCGAATTGCAGTGGGGACGCACCATCGGGCAGATGCCGAGTCCGGCCACCGGCGGCAATCCGCTTGTCGCTCCCTACCATTGGGACCAGGGGCCGTGACGTGCCGCCGTTGACGAGAAGAGTCCTCATTCAACTCGCGATCTTCCTGGTCGTCGCGGTGGTGGGTGGCACGGTGATGGCGCTGGGATACATGCAGTTGCCCGCCATGTTCGGGGTAGGCCGCTACCAGGTCACGGTGCAGCTGCCGCAGGCCGCCGGCCTCTACGTCAGCGGCAACGTCACCTATCGCGGCACCGAGGTCGGCCGGGTCGAGAGCGTGCGCCTCACCGACACCGGCGTGGCGGCGGTGCTTTCGCTCAAGTCGGGCGTCGGCATCCCCTCGGACCTCGATGCGCAGGTGCACAGCCAGTCGGCGGTGGGTGAGCAGTACGTGGCCCTGTTGCCCCGCCGGGATTCCCGGCCGCTGCGCAACGGAGACGTGATCACCCGGGACCGCGTCTCGGTGCCACCGGACCTGGACACCCTGCTGGACTCGGTGAACAGGGGAATGGAAGCCATCCCGCGCGAGAATTTGAAAACCGTTGTGGACGAGTCGTTCACCGCGGTGGGTGGCCTGGGTCCGGAGCTCTCGAGACTGGTCACGGGCACCAGCACACTGTCCAGCGACGCGCGCAAGAATCTGGGCCCGCTGCTCACCCTTATCGATCAGTCCAAACCGGTACTGGACAGCCAGTCGGCCTCGCCGGACGCGGTGACGCAGTGGGCCGCGCACCTTGCCGACATCAGTTCGGGGCTGCAGCGCAACGACGGCGCTCTGCACGACGTGCTGCGCGACGCGGGCCCGGCCGCCGCCGAGGTCCGCCAGTTGCTGGACCGGTTGAACCCCACGCTGCCGATCCTGCTGTCCAATCTGATCGGCGTCGGCCAGGTCGCCCTGACCTATCACGCCGGTATCGAGCAGCTGCTGGTGCTGCTTCCTCAGGCGGTGGCGACCATTCAGGCCATCGGAGTCCCCAACCGCAACACCAAGCAGGCCTACCGCGGAGTCTTCCTCAGCTTCAATCTGAGACTGAACCTGCCGCCGCCGTGCACGACCGGCTACCTACCGGCCCAGCAGCAGCGGGTGCCGTCCTGGGAGGACCATCCCGATCGGCCACCGGGTGACCTGTACTGTCGCGTGCCGCAGGATTCGCCGAATAACGTTCGTGGCGTGCGAAATACACCGTGCGTCAATCAGCCGGGCAAACGCGCTCCGACGGTCGCGATGTGCGAGAGTGACGAACAGTACGTACCACTCAATGACGGCTACAACTGGAAGGGTGACCCGAACGCGACGCTGTCGGGCCAGCCGGTCCCGCAGTTGCCACCGGTCCCCGTGCCGGCCGCCGAATACGACCCGGCTACCGGCCAATACCTCGGCCCCGACGGACGCGTGCACACCCAGGCCGACCTTGCCCCTGGACCGCGTACCTGGCAGTCGATGCTGCTGCCTCCCGGGAGTTGAGTGGGCAGTGTGTGACTAGCCCGGGTGGGCAGTGGACACGGCATCCCATTGTCGTTGCAGGTCGCGCTCGGCGGCGGTGGTGACCAGGCCCGCCGGGGCGAACCGTTTGGAGTCGACCGGATGGTCCTCAGTCAACGGACGGCCCGAACCGCGAATCGCCTTGACCGAAGCCACAACTCCCGCGATGACCACGACGATGACCACCGTGGCGAACAGGATCGACAAGATGCCCTGCAGGAAAGCGTTGCGCACCACGTCGTCGAGCTGATGCGCGTTGGCCGCCGAACCGAATGCGGTCTTGCCCGCCTGTCTGGCCCCTGAGTACTGGAAGTACTGCGTCCAGTACCCGACCTTGGGGTCACCGGAGAAGATCTTCTGCCATGACGCGGTGAGGGTCACAGTCAGATCCCACAACAGCGGAATGCCGGGAATCCAGGCCCATTTCAGGTGTCCCTTCTTGATGACGATCACCGTGATGGCAGTCAGCGAGATCGCTGCGAGGAGCTGGTTGGCGATTCCGAACAGTGGATACAGCGAGTTGATGCCGCCCAGCGGATCGGTCACCCCGAGCAGTAGTGTGCTGCCCCACGCGGCGACGACCGCCAGACTGGACAGCCAGGCGCCCGGCCGCCAGCTGGGATTGCGGAACTTGCGCATCGGGGTGCCCAGGTTGCCGAGCGCGTCGGAAACCATGAACCGCGCGACCCTGGTGCCCGCGTCGACGGTCGTCAGGATGAACAGCGCTTCGAACATGATCGCGAAGTGATACCAGAACGCTTTGAGGCCGGCGCCGCCGAACACGCGATGCAAGACCTCCGACATGCCGAAGGCCAGTGTCGGTGCGCCACCGGTACGCGAGACGATCGTCTTCTCACCGACGCCGGCGGCGGCCTGGCTGACCTGATCCGGGGTGATCGGCGACCCCGCCAGGCCCAGCCCGTTGACATACCGGGCGGCGGTGGCCGCGGTGTCGTGGGTCTGCGGCGACGGCGCGTTGATCGCAAAGTACAAGTGCTGGTCCAGAATGGCGGCGGTCAGCAGGGCGATGACGGCGACGAACGACTCGGTGACCATGCCCCCGTAGCCGATCAGGCGCATCTGCCCTTCCTTCTCCAGCAACTTCGGTGTCGTGCCGGAGCAGACGAGCGCGTGGAAACCCGACAGCGCACCGCAGGCGATGGTGATGAAAAGGAACGGGAACAACGATCCGGCGAACACCGGGCCATCGCCGCTGATAGCGAACCGCGACACCGCCGGCGCTTCCAGGACCGGGCGCGCGACACAGACCCCGACCGCCAGCAGTGCGATGGTGCCGACCTTCATGAAGGTCGACAGATAGTCGCGCGGCGCGAGCAACAGCCACACCGGCAGCACCGAGGCCGCCAGACCATAGATGATGAGCAGCCAGGCCAGCGTGACCGGCGACAGCGTGAACCAGCTTGCGCCCCAGGATGTTCGGGCGACCCAATCACCGGAGACGACCGCGAGCAGAAGCAGCGCCACCCCGATCGCCGACACCTCCGAGATTCGCCCGGGGCGCCAGAACCGCAGATAGCACCCCATGAAGAGGGCGATGGGGATGGTCATGGCGATCGAGAAGACACCCCACGGACTTTGCGCGAGCGCACGAACGACGACCAGCGCGAGCACGGCGATGATGATCGTGATGATCACCGGGATGCCCAGCAGGGCTGCCGTTCCGGCGGCGCCGCCGAGCTCGTCGCGAACCATCTGCCCCAGTGAACGGCCACGTCTGCGGGTGGAGATCCACAACGTGAGGTAGTCCTGCACGCATCCGCCGAGCACCGCTCCGACGACGATCCAGATGCTGCTGGGCAGGTAGCCCATCTGGATGGCCAACACCGGCCCGACCAGCGGGCCGGCGCCGGCGATGGCGGCGAAGTGGTGACCGAACACCACCCGCCGGTCGGTCGGGACGTAGTCGGTGCCGTCCTCCAGGATTTCGGCCGGGGTGGCGCGGTCGTCGCGGGGACGCACGATCTTGGCTTCGATGAACCGCGCATAGAACCGGAAGGCGATCAGATAGGTGCAGACCGCGGCGACAACCAGCCAGACCGCGTTCACCGTCTCCCCGCGGGCGAACGCGACGATTGCCCAGGCCACCGCGCCGGCGACCGCGACCACGCCGAAGAACACCTTGTGCCGGAGGCTGATCGGGGAGCGGTCGACGACCGCGACCGGAGGCAGTTGCGGGTCGGTGCGGATGTAGCTGATATCGCCGTCCAACCCGATCCCCTTCCCGGCTCCCGATAGCGAGTGCGAATGTAGCCGACCCCGCAGCGCGTGTCGCGTCGTGAAAAGGGCACGCGGACGCGGGGTCAGTACATGGCACGTACCGCGTCGATGGTGTCGGCCTCGGCGGGGCTCTTGTCGTCGCGGTAGCGCACGACCCGCGCGAACCGCAGCGCCACGCCGCCGGGGTAGCGGGTCGACCCCTGAACGCCGTCCAGGGCGATCTCGACCACCTGCTCGGGCCGGACCTGCACGACATAGCCCTCGGTGCCATCCACGGCCAGCTCGGTGAATCGTTGGGTCTGCCAGTCCAGCATGGTGTCGGTCATCCCTTTGAATGTCTTGCCCACCATCACGAACCCACCGGATTCCGGATCCCGCGCGCCGAGGTGAATATTGGACAGCTTGCCGCGCCGCCGGCCCGAGCCCCATTCCACGGCCAGCACCACCAGGTCGAGGGTGTGCACCGGCTTCACCTTCAGCCAGCCGGCCCCGCGCCGGCCGGCCTGATACGGCGCATCCAGCGCCTTGGCCATCACGCCTTCGTGACCCGCGGCCAGCGTCGCGTCCAGGAAGGCGGCCGCGGCCGCCGGATCAGAGGTGGCCAGCCGATCCACCCGGTGCCGCGCCGGCACCAGTTCGTCCAGCGCGGCGAGGCGCTCGGTGGTCGGCGCGTCCAGCAGGTCGGCGCCGTCCCGGTGCAGGATGTCGAAAAAGAACACCGACAGCGGCTGTTTGTCGCGCGCGGCCGCGACGTCCACGGACCGGCCGAACCGGGACGCGGTGACCTGGAAGCGGTGCGGACGATTGTCCGGGCGCAGCGCGATCGCCTCGCCATCGGCGATCAGGTCGGTCACCGGCAGCGCGAGCGTGGCCTCCACCACCTCCGGTAGCCGTGCGGTGACGTCGTCGAGGCTGCGGGTGTAGACGCTGACATCGTCGCCGCGGCGGTGGATCTGCACTCGCGCGCCGTCCAGCTTCGCTTCGAAAATCGTGGTGCCGTCGTGGCGTTCGAGCGCGCCGGCGACGTCGGTCGCGGTCTGTGCCAGCATCGGGCCGACCGGCCGGCCGACCTCGAGCGTGAAGGCGTCCAGCGATCCGCCGGTCAGGGCCGCCGCCGCGACGGCGGGCAGATCACCGGCCAGCATCGCCGCCCGTTGCACGGCCGCGGCGGGCAGGCCGGCGGCTTTGGCGACGGCGTCGGTCATGATGCCGATCAGTGCGCCCTGGCGCAGTTCGCCGCCGAGCAGCCGCAGCAGGAAGGTCTGTTCGGTCTCGGTCGCGGCGGCGAACAGGCCGCTGAGCAGGGCGGCGCGGCGCGCCTGGGACCCTTTGCCTGCGACGGCGCCGATCTCGGTGAAGGTTGCGTCCACCCGACCAAGGGTCAGCGTGGGATCCGGCGCGGGCGGAGGCAGCGATCGCAGCGCGGCCCAGCCGACGCCGATCTGGCGTTGCCGAAGCTCGCCGGAAAGCCAGGACACGACGGTCGCGACCAGCTCAGGATCGGCCGCGGCGCCGCGCAGCAGCTCTGCGATGTGGGCGACCTTGCTCAGGCGCGACGA
Source organism: Mycobacterium sp. (assembly GCA_003987775.1). Classification (GTDB taxonomy): domain Bacteria; phylum Actinomycetota; class Actinomycetes; order Mycobacteriales; family Mycobacteriaceae; genus Mycobacterium. The sequence continues at coordinate 164,674 of RXJD01000037.1, read as the reverse complement.
GGTCGCGCCCACGTTAAGCGAAGTGCTTGCTACGTCGAGAAGGAGCACGGTTTCGAGCTTGGCACGGCTCGGTGACACGGTGCCGCACCGGACGCGCTACCGTGACGGGTTAACGTTACAAATTCCAGTCAAAGTGACAACCTAGATATTGGAGGTTCGGGTGGAGATCAGCGGCAAGAAGGTCGTCGTCATCGGCGGCGCCTCGGGGATGGGACGGGCCAGCGCCGAACTCCTGCACCAGCGCGGGGCCCGGGTCGCGGTGCTCGATCGCGAGGGTTCGGACGGCAAGGCCGTCGCGGACGGTCTGGACGGCAAGTTCTATCCGGTCGACGTCACCGACTTCGCCGGCACCGAGCAGGCGCTGCAGGCGGCGGTCGACGACCTCGGCGGACTGCACGTCACGGTGACCACCGCGGGCGGCGGCATCGCCAAGCGGACCATGACCAAGTCCGGCCCGCACGACCTCGAGTCCTTCCAGTCCGTCATTGACCTGAACCTGATCGCGACGTTCAACATCAGCCGACTGGCCGCCGCGCATATGGCCAAGAACGACCCGGAGGACGAAGAGCGCGGTGTCATCATCAACACCGCCTCCATCGCTGCCTTCGAGGGCCAGATCGGACAGGTCGCGTACACCGCCGCCAAGGCCGGCATCGCGGGCATGTGCCTGACCATGGCGCGCGACCTTGGCTCGCTGGGGATCCGGGTGCTCGCGATCGCGCCGAGCCTGTTCGCCACGGGACTGACCCAGGGCATCCCCGACGAATTCGCCGCGGCCCTGACGAAGGACGCGGCGTTCCCCAAGCGCCTCGGCCGGCCCGAGGAGTACGCCAAGCTGGTCGCCGCCATCGTGGACAACCCGATGCTCAACGGCCAGTGCCTGCGGCTCGACGCGGGGCAGCGGTTCGCGCCGAAGTAGCACCCCGGCCGGGGCCGGCCCTCACGGCGCATTGAGTACACTCTTTACGGAATCAGCAGCGCCGCGAGGAGGGCCCGCATGGGTATCGCACTGACCGACGACCATCGCGAACTCGCCGAGGTGGCGCGCGGGTTCTTGACCTCGCAGAAGGCTCGCGCGGCGGCGCGGTCGCTGCTGGACGCGCCGGAGGAGGCGCGGCCCGCGTTCTGGCAGGGCATCGTCGAATTGGGCTGGCTCGGCCTGCACATCGGCGAAGAGCACGGCGGATCCGGTTACGGGCTGCCCGAATTGGTGGTGGTGATCGAAGAGCTCGGCCGTGCGGTGGCGCCAGGTCCGTTCGTACCGACGGTGATCGCCTCGGCGGTGATCGCCCGGGACGGCACCGCCGACCAGCAGGCGCGGCTGTTGCCGGGTCTGATCGACGGAACCGTCACCGCAGGCGTGGGACTGGTTGGCGGCGTGCGGGTTTCCGACGGTGCCGCCAACGGCGATGCCGGGGTGGTGCTCGGTGCCGGACTGGCCGATGTGCTGTTGCTCGCGGCGGGTGAGGATGTGCTGGTGCTGGACCGCGGCAGGTCCGGCATCTCCGTGGAGGTGCCGGAGAACCTCGATCCGACACGGCGCTCCGGACGCGTTCGCCTGGAGAACGTGACAGTGACCGACGACGACATCCTGCCCGGTGCGGCGGCGTCGGCACTGGCCCGGGCGCGGACGCTGCTGGCCGCCGAAGCGGTCGGCGGTGCGACCGACTGTGTCGAGTCGGCGGTGGAATATGCCAAGGTGCGCAAGCAGTTCGGTCGCACCATCGCGACTTTCCAAGCGGTGAAGCATCATTGCGCGAACATGCTGGTGGCTGCCGAATCCGCGCTGGCCGCCGTGTGGGACGCTGCCCGGGCCGCCTCGGAGGATGAGGAACAGTTCCGGCTGGTGTCGGCCGTGGCCGCCACGCTGGCGTTCCCGGCCTACGCGCGAAATGCCGAGCTCAACATCCAGGTGCACGGCGGCATCGGGTTCACCTGGGAGCACGACGCACACCTGCACCTGCGGCGCGCCCTGGTGACGTCGGCGCTGCTCGGCGGGGACGCCCCGGCCCGCGACGTCTTCGACCTCACCGCGGCCGGCACGGTGCGGGAGAACAGTCTGGACCTGCCGCCGGAGGCCGAGGAGCTGCGCACCCAGATCCGCGCCGACGCCGCCGAAATCGCCGCCCTGGAGAAGACGGCGCAGCGTGACAAATTGATCGAGACCGGCTACGTGATGCCGCACTGGCCCAAGCCGTGGGGCCGTGCCGCCGACGCCGTGGAGCAGCTCGTCATCGAAGAGGAGTTCCGCGCAGCCGGTATCAAGCGGCCCGACTACGGAATCACCGGCTGGGTCATCCTCACCTTGATCCAGCACGGAACCGATTGGCAGATCGAAAGATTCGTAGAGAAGGCGCTGCGCAAAGACGAGATCTGGTGCCAGCTGTTCTCCGAGCCGGAGGCCGGCTCGGACGCGGCGTCGGTCAAGACCCGCGCCACCCGGGTCGAGGGCGGATGGAAGATCAACGGGCAGAAGGTGTGGACCAGCGGGGCGCAGTACTGCGCGCGCGGTCTGGCCACCGTGCGCACCGACCCGGAGGCGCCCAAGCACGCCGGCATCACCACCGTCATCGTGGACATGAAGGCCCCGGAGGTCGAAGTGCGTCCGCTGCGGCAGATCACCGGCGGCGCCGAGTTCAACGAGGTGTTCTTCAACGACCTGTTCGTGCCCGACGAGGACGTGGTCGGGGCGCCCAACTCCGGGTGGACGGTGGCGCGGGCCACGCTCGGCAATGAGCGGGTCAGCATCGGCGGCAGTGGCTCGTTTTACGAGGGATTGGCCGGCGAACTGGTGAAGCAGGCGCAACGGCGTTCAGATCACTTGGCGGGCGCGGTGATTCGGGTGGGGACCTATCTCGCGGAGGAGAATGCGCTGCGGCTGCTGAACCTGCGCCGTGCCGCCCGCAGCGTCGAGGGTGCGGGCCCGGGGCCGGAAGGCAATGTCACCAAGCTGAAGCTGGCCGACCACATGATCGAGGGTGCCGCGATCTCGACGGCACTCGCCGGACCGGAGACCGCGCTGCTGGACGGGCCGGCCGCGCTGGCCGGCCGCATGGTGATGGGCGCGCGCGGGATGGCGATCGCGGGTGGCACCTCGGAGGTGACCCGCAATCAGATCGCCGAGCGGATTCTCGGTATGCCGCGCGACCCGCTGATCAACTGATCGGCTGCGGCCCGGGCACTCAGGGCGCCGGAGCGAACTGGGGGGCGCCGCCCGAGCCCCGCTCCGGCCGCAGCACAACGGGCATCCCGCACGTCACCGAATCCGGTTCGCAGTCAACGATATTGGCCGCGACGCGCAGGCCGCTCTGTTCGGCCAGTTCGATCAGCGCGATCACGTACGGTGTCGGGATCTCTGGGTTGTAGGGGTGATGGTTGACGGTGTAGGTGAACACCGTTCCACGGCCGGACACCGGCTTGGCTGTCAGCGGCCCGCCGCAGTCGCGGCATTCGCCGGCCGCGGGATGCACCCAGTGCGCGCAGCTGTCGCAGTGCTCGACAAGCAACGAAGAGGTCGACACGAGGAATACAGTACACTCAATTCTCACTGGTACGTCGAGTGTTTGGCCTACGGACGGTGCAGATGAAGTACTTCGAAAAAGACGCGATCGTCTCCGGCATCGGTATCTCGCGCATCGGCCGTCGCACCGGTATTCCGGGGCGGGATCTGACGATGGAGGCGGTGCGGACCGCCATCGAGGACGCCGGACTGCGCGCGGCCGACATCGACGGCATCGCGACACTGGGCGACACCCCGGCCGCCGAGGTCAACGCCGAACTGGGGATCGACGCCGCCGATTGCGGAAGTGGGTTCGGCACCGGCGGTCTGCTGAGCCCGGTGATGTCGGCGTGCCGTGCGGTTGCCGAGCGACGGGCCCGCCATGTCGTGGTCTACCGCACCATTCAGATGCTGGGCGGCACCGTCCTGCAGGACAAGGACGCCCCTGCTCCACCACTGGCTCGCATGTTCGACGCACCCGAAGGTGAGCGTCCGGCCGTCGGCGCCATGGACGACATCAACGATCTGGTTGCCGCGCACGCGTATTCGGCAGCCAATTGGCTGGCGCTGAACTGCCGGCGGCACATGGATCTCTACGGAACGACCAAGGAGCAACTGGGCTGGATCGCCCTTAATGGCCGCCGCAACGCGGCACTGAATCCCCTTGCGGTCTACCGCGATCCGATGACGATGGCCGATTACCTGGGCGCCCGCCCGGTATCGACGCCGTTCGGGTTGCTGGATTGCGATGTGCCCATTGACGGCTCGATCGCGGTGGTGGTTTCGCACGCCGAGTACGCCGGCGACTGCCCGCACCGCGCCGTGAACGTCGAGGCCATCGGCGGTTCCGACGGCGCCGGCGGATGGTTTCACCGGCCGGATTACCCGAAGATGGCGATGTCGGACGCGACCGCGCAGATGTGGTCGCGGACGGAATTGACGCCGGCGGACCTCGACGTCGCCCAGTTGTACGACGGCTTCACTTTCCTCACCCTCTCGTGGCTGGAAGCTCTCGGTGTGTGCGGCGACGGCGAGGCGGGGCCGTTCGTCGAAGGCGGCGCCCGTATCGCCAGGGACGGCCGGCTGCCGCTGAACACCTATGGCGGCCAGCTCTCGGCCGGCCGCATGCACGGCTACTGGGCGTTGCACGAGGGATGCCTGCAGCTGCGCGGCGAGGCGGGGGAGCGGCAGGTGCAGCGGCGCCCCGAGGTCGGCGTGGTGTCCGTGGGCGGTGGTCCGGTCGCGGGCTGCATGCTGCTCACGTGTTGAGCCGGCAGTGACCGTCGAACCGGACCAAATCCGGCCGGATAAGCGAGCCGCGAAGATCGCCCGTCGCATCGAAGAAGACATCGTCCGCCGCGGCTGGGCGGTCGGGGAGTCGCTCGGCTCGGAGGCGGCTCTGCAACAACGGTATGGCGCGAGCCGCTCGGTGTTGCGCGAAGCAGTCCGTCTGGTCGAACACCACCAGGTGGCGCGCATGCGGCGCGGGCCGAACGGCGGGCTGATCATCTGCGAGCCGGACGCCGGCCCGGCGACCCGCGCCGTCGTGATCTACCTCGAATATCTCGGCACCACGCTGGCTGATCTGCTCAACGCGCGGCTGGTGCTCGAGCCGCTGGCCGCCGCGCTGGCGGCCGAACGCATCGACGAAGCCGGGATAGGGCGGCTGCGATCGGTGCTGAGCGCCGAGGAGCAGTGGCGCCCCGGACTGCCGGCGCCTAGCGACGAGTTCCACATCGCGCTCGCTGAGCAGTCGAAAAACCCAGTCCTGCAACTCTTCATCGATGTCCTGATGAGGCTGACCAAACGCTATGCCCGCGCCTCGCGGACCGGTTCGGCGGCCGAGGCCGCCGATGCCGCCCACCGGATGCGCGGTGCCCACGCCGACATCGTCAACGCCGTCACCGCCGGTGATTCGGCCCGGGCCAAGACGCTCAGCGAGCGGCACGTGGAACGCGTCACCGCCTGGCTGGCCGAACACCGCGACCCGGCACGTCGAGCCCGGCCCGGGTCGCTCGGCAAGCGCCTGGCCACCGAGGCGCCGCGTGGCAAGCTCGCCGAAGTCCTGGCTGCCGGCATCGCCGACGACATCGCCGTCAGCGGCTGGCAGGTTGGTTCGGTGTTCGGCACCGAGTCGGCGCTTTTGGAGCGCTACCGGGTGAGCCGGGCGGCACTGCGGGAAGCGGTGCGACTCCTGGAATATCACGAAGTGGCACACATGCGCCGGGGCCCCGGCGGAGGGCTGGTCGTCGCGAAGCCGCGGGCGCAGGCCAGCATCGACACCATCGCGCTCTACCTCCAGTACCGCAAGCCCACGCGGGAGGACCTGCGCTGCGTGCGCGATGCCATCGAGATCGACAATGTGGCCAAGGTCGTGCAGCGTCGCGCCGAACCGGAGGTGGCGGACTTCCTGGACCCGCAGGGCTGGTCGAGCGTGGCGGGCGAAGGCAGCGACGACGCGCGCAACGCGGCGATCGAAGAGTTCCGCTTTCACGTCGGCCTGGCGCGCCTTGCCGGCAACGCGCTGCTCGACCTATTCCTGCGAATCATCGTTGAGCTGTTCCGCCGGCATTGGTCCACGACCGGACAGGCACAGTTGACGTCGACCGACGTGGTTGCCGTCGAAACGGCACACCTGCGCATACTGGACGCGATCGAGTCCGGTGACGACAGCTTGGCGCGATACCGGATCCGCCGGCACCTGGACGCCGCGGCGTCGTGGTGGCTCTAGCCGCGACACGCGCAGCGGCACGGCCCTGCTTAGCAAAGCCTTGCCTGGGGTACAGCAATACTCAAGTGACAGGCGGTACAGCGGCGTGCCGGCTGAGGTTGGGTGGGAGTTTTATGACCACGAGCACGGCGATCAGGCCCCCGGATGCGACGAGTGGCTTCGTGCATTCCGCGCTGTTCTATCAATCCGAGCGGGAATGTCTGGACTTTGTGATGCGGTTTGCCGCCGACGGCTTCGCGGTAGACGAGCCGGTGCTGGTCGCCGTCCCCGGTGACAGGCTGGCGATGCTGGGTCCCGAACTGCATGCGGCGCGCGCCGGCTCTGACGGCGAGTTGCGTCTGGTGGACATCGCCGAGGCGGCGCGAAACCCGAGTCGGTTCCTGGCGATGGAAACGGCGTTCGCCGAGAAGCACGCCGACCGCACCGTCCGCATCGTGAGTCAACTCGTGTGGCGTGGCCGCACCGCAGACGAGTGTCTGGCCTGTATGGAGCACGAAGCATTCATCAACGGGGCGCTGAAGACCCGGAACCTGACGGGGTTGTGTCTGTTCGACGCCACGCACCTGCCCGACGATGTGCTGGCAGACGCCCGCAGCACCCATCCTCTGCTTTGGCACGGGGAATCGGCGTATCCCAGCGACGACTACGCGCCGGATGAGGTGCTGGCGCGCTGCAACAAGCCGCTGCCCGCTCACCCGGGAGCGGTGACCTACACGGTTCGGCGCAGCGCCGACCTGCGGCCGGCGCGGTCGTTCGCCGCCGACTACGCCGGCTGGGTCGGGCTGTCCAAGGACGGTCTGGACGACCTGCAGATGATCGCCACGGAACTGGCCACGAACAGCCTTCAGTACGCCGGGGGCTCCTGTCGGCTGGCCTTCTGGCGGGACAAGGAGCACCTGATCTGCGAGGCCCGCGACGGTGGGCGACTCGACGACCCCTTCGTGGGGCTCAAGCGCCCGAGTGCCAGCGGCACCGCCAGTCGCGGTTTGTTTCTGGTCAACGCGATGGCGGATCTGGTGCGCACTCACACCACGGCCAGCGGCACCACCATTCAGGCGTACCTGAGGTTGGACGCGTCCCGGGATTGCTGACCCGGCACCCGCGTCAGCGCAGCCGGGCTACTGGGGAACCTGCTCGACGGGCGGCGGCGCCGGGGCAACCGGGGTAACCGGTGTCTTCATGCTGCAGCCGACCGACAGCACGGCGAATCCGGCGAACAAGGCGGCGCCGATCGCGGCTTTCACCCTGGTACTTGCGCTCATAATTTTGCCCCTCCCGAACGTGGGCTGGCGGCAGCGACCGCCGTTAAGGATGTTACCTGCGTCACATTAGTGCGAACATGACGCCAAGGGAATACCTGGAATAACAGGAGATCTGTTGTCACTCAATGGATCCCGCGATGGAATCCGCGCCGGGGCAAGCGGCGTGGGCCGCGCCGGTGCGGCGTTCTGGTTGCCGGCGATTGTGCCGGCGTCGGCGGTTGCGTGAGCTGAGCGTGCCGGCAGCTACCGGCCGGTGAACAGTTCGCCCTGGTTGGGCTGGATTACCGGATCCATCGGCTTGCTGCAGCCGACGGCGAAGAGTGCGAATGCCGCCAGGATCAGGGCTCCGACAACCTGAACGGTCTTCGGGTGAGTGCGCATGGGTCTGGCCTTTCTCCGCCGTGCTGCATGGAACGTTTGGCGCCTGTGATGCTAACCCCGCGCGACGACTGGGGAACCGGTTTTCGGAAATGCGCAAAAAGTTTTGTAACGAATATCCCGAATAGTCAGGTGTGCTAATTATGCTCCGCCGGGATATGCATTCATTTGGTACGTGAGCCCGCTGGGAACCGACTGCGAGTACAGCGGTTCCCAGCGGGTTCCCCCGACGTTTCCCAGGAGGTGTCCTACGGCGCGACGGTCGGAGGCGGATTGCCGATGGTTCCACCGACGCTGGCGCCGGTTTGCGCAGTACAACCCGCTGCAGTCAAAGCAAAAGCGGCGGCCAGCACGGCGGCGACAACCTTCACCGAATGAATCCCCCTGCCAGATTTGCGTACTTTCATCGGCTTCCCCCTTCGTGTGGCTGTTTACCCCATTTAGCGAATCTAATCGCTATCAGGATGCTAACTCCGGCAATGCATCCCTCGAGCAGTTTTCCGGCGATCCGGACTAATTCGCGAATGAGATTCCGAAATCGGCTGAGTCGGAAATGTGGTTGCGCTCGACCGGGCACGCCGTCTAGTGTCTCCGCTCGTGCGTCTTCTCATGCTTGCCGTAGTAGCCAGCACCCGCAGCGGGGTCTGATCCAGACCGACCCCCCGCTGTGGGTCGGAAGCTACTACCGTCGGTCGCTCCTTCGAGCCAGAGAAGGCCGGCGCAATGACAGTCCTCAGCCCACATCGCCACTGTTTCAGTGAATCCGGTTCCGCCGCCGGGTGGTTCAATCGCCACTTCGGGGTCGCGTTGCCACGGGGGTTACGCGATCAGGCCGCCGCCCTGTCGTGGGAGCGCTTCGTCGCCGTCTATGGCCAGACCGCCGGGCCGGTGCGCCTGGGGCAGTGGTCATGCGTCGACGTCGAGCGCCATCCGGCGCGGATGGGGCCGCAGGCGCGCAACTTCCGTGCGGTGATCGCTGTCGGCGACCGCATCGCGACGTCGACCGCGGCGGCCGGGGGAGCGGTCGCCGCGCTTACCGCGATGCTTCATGCCCGCGGAGTCCACGTGGAAACCCTGAACTTTCACCAGATGTGCGCAGGAAATGACACAGCTACCTTCGTCCGCGGCACCGACGGCGTGCGTTCCGAGTGGGCTATGGGGTGGGGCCGGGAATCCACCGAGTCGGCGTTGCGCGCGGTGATCGCCTGCGCCAACCGGTTGGCGGCCGGCTCTCAGGGCTGAGTCCACGTCCCCCGGGGAGACGGCCGGTTCAAAGCGGACGCAACACGATGTGCATGCCGTCCATCGGCACCGGCATGCCGCCGTAGTCCCAGCGTGGCTGGTAGTCGGGCCGCGGCAGTTCCAGGCGGTAGCGGCGCAGCAGCCGGTGCAGGATCGTCTTGACTTCCAGCTGCCCGAACACCATTCCGATGCATTTATGCGCGCCGCCGCCGAACGGCGTGAACGCGTACCGGTGTCGTTTGTGCTCGTTGCGCGGCTCGGTGAACCGTTCGGGGTCGAACTTCATCGGGTCGGTCCAGATCTCCGGCAGCCGGTGATTCACCCCGGGGAACGCGGTGATGTTGGTGCCCTCGGGCAGGTAGTGGCCCAGCAGTTCGGTGTCGCGAACCGTCCGTCGCATCGCCCATTGGACGGGCGTCACCAACCGGATGGACTCGTTCATCACCAGGTCCAGAGATTCCAGTTTCTCCAGCGACTCGATGTCCAGTGGCCCATCGCCGAGCCGGTCGGATTCGTCACGGCAGCGTTGCTGCCACTCCGGGTGCGCGGCCAGGTGGTAGATCATCGTCGTGGCGGTCGACGTGGAGGTGTCGTGGGCGGCCATCATCAGGAAGATCATGTGGTTGATGACGTCTTCATCGGAGAACCGGTTGCCGTCCTCGTCCTCGGTCTGGCACAACACGGTCAGCAGGTCATTGCCTTCCTTGCCGCGACGCTCCTTCACGCGCTCGGCGAAGTAGTTCTCCAGCAGCTCACGCGCCTTGAGGCCGCGCCACCAGGTGAACGGTGGCACGCCGGTGCGGATGACGGCGTTGCCGGCGCGCGTGGTGGTGGTGAATGCCTTGTTGACCTTGGTGACGAGCTCGCGATCGGTGCCGGGCTCGTGGCCCATGAACACCATCGATGCGATGTCCAGCGTCATCTCCTTCATCGCCGGATACAGCAGGAAGCGTGGGTCGTTGGTCACCCAGTCATCGGCGATGACGTGCTGCACCACCTGGTCGATGTGCTCGAGGTAGCCGACCAGACGGGACCGGATGAACGCTTCCTGCATGATCCGCCGATGAAACATGTGCTCCTCGAAATCGAGCAGCATCAGTCCGCGGCGGAAGAACGGGCCGATCACCGGGGTCCAGCCCTGCTGGGAGAAGTCCTTATTGCGGTTGGAGTAGATGGCCTGCGCCGCATCGGGCCCCAGCGCCGTGACAAACGGCAGGAATGGCGAGTCGCCGAAGATCAGCGGGCCCCTGGTCTCGTACAGGAACTGCAGGTATTCCGGTCCGCCGCGCAACATCTCGATCATGTGCCCGAGGATCGGCAGGCCCGCGTCGCCCACGATTGGCTTGAGTCCGCTGCCCGGCGGTGGGTCGGCGAGCTTCTTCTCCGGGAACTGGGTGTTGCGCAGCCTACGTTCCACCAGGCCCATGCCCGGAAAGTTGTTGAACGACGGGGTGAACCGACGTTTGGCCTGATCGAGCAGATAGTCGGGGGTGCTGATGGTCGTCGCCATTGACGCGCGCTCCTAACCGGTTGTGGTCACCGTCACTTTTTTCACTATTTCGGAAAAACTTGACGCCTGTCAAGTTTTCTTTTTGGATTGGTGTGGTGCATGGTCAAGGAGTGATCGCGAGTGAGTAGTCCGGCCGCCGACGAGGGGCAGGGCGCGCCGGCGTCACGCCGGCGCGGTGACAAGCACCGGCAGGCGATCATGCAGGCGGTTCGTGAGCTCCTACAGGAGGGTCCGTTCTCGGAGCTCTCGGTCAGCGCGATCAGCCTGCGGGCCGGGGTGGCGCGCTCGGGTTTCTACTTCTACTTCGATTCCAAGTATTCGGTGCTCGCGCAGATGCTGGCCGAGGCGGCCGAGGAACTGGAGGAGCTGACGCACTTCTTCGCTCCGCGTCAGCCCGGGGAATCACCTGAGCAGTTCGCCAAGCGGATGGTCGGCAGTGCCGCGGCGGTCTACACCGACAACGACCCGGTGGTGCGGGCGTGTGACGCCGCTCGCCACACCGACGTCGAGATCCAGCAGATTCTCGACCGGCAGTTCGACGTGGTGTTCCGCCAGATCGTCAGCGTGGTGGATGCCGAGATGAAGGCCGGCACCGCCCGGCCGATCAGCGACGACATCCCTACGCTGATTCGCACCCTGACGGGGGCCACGGCGCTCGCTTTGACGGGCGACCCGCTGATGGTGGGCAGTGAGAGTGACTTCGAGCGCCGGGTAAGCGTGCTCGAGAAGATGTGGCTCAACGCGCTGTGGGGCGGTCCGGCGCGGTAGGTATCGTTGCCGATCATGGTGCAGAGCGGCTCCACCGAGTACTTCGCGGGCAAGCGGTGTTTCGTGACCGGCGCGGCCAGTGGCATCGGCCGTGCCACCGCGCTCCGGCTGGCGGCGCACGGCGCCGAGCTGTATCTGACCGACCGCGACGCCGACGGCCTGGCGCAGACCGTGGCCGACGCCCGGGCGCTCGGCGCACAGGTGCCCGCCCACCGGGTGCTTGACATCTCAAAGTACGACGAGGTCGCGGCATTCGCGGCGGACATCCACGCGGGGCATTCCAGCATGGACGTCGTGCTCAACATCGCCGGCGTCTCGGCGTGGGGGACCGTCGACCGCTTGACCCACCAGCAGTGGGAGAAAATGATCTCGATCAATCTGATGGGCCCCATCCACGTGATCGAGTCGTTCGTTCCGCAGATGATCGCGGCCAGCCGGGGCGGGCACGTGGTCAATGTTTCCTCGGCAGCCGGAATCGTCGCGCTGCCATGGCATGCCGCTTACAGCGCCAGCAAGTACGGCTTGCGCGGACTGTCCGAAGTACTGCGTTTCGACCTCGCCCGGCACCGCATCGCGGTGTCGGTGGTGGTGCCCGGCGCCGTGAAGACTCCCTTGGTCAACACCGTCGAAATCGCCGGCGTGGACCGCGAAGACCCGCACGTGGCTCGCTGGGTGGACCGCTTCAGCGGCCACGCCGTCTCGCCGGAGCGTGCCGCCGAGAAAATCCTGGCGGGAGTCGCGAAGAAGCGCTACCTGATCTACACCTCTCCGGACATCAGGGCGCTGTACGCGTTCAAGCGGCTGGCGTGGTGGCCCTACAGCGTGGCCATGCGGCAAGTCAATGCGATCTTCACGCGAGCCTTGCGGCCCGCACCGCCGCAATTGGAGCGCTAGGTTCGCGACGCCGAGATTTCGGTCCGGCGGCGGTTTGTCTTCCGGTAACCCCCGCCGGCGATCTACGGTCTCCATGGGGGCCGACACCATCGGCGGAGGTTGGCGTGGACAGCGACGTCGCACGGATTGTTGCGCGCCTCGACGAGCAGGCTGCCGCGCTCAGTGATGCCCTGTGCACCCTCGCCCAGGACAATGTGCCGGAGCTTCCCCGCGACGAACGGATGAGCGAGTTGATGCGCGCCGCTATGCGCGACCAGCTCCACACGATATGCCGCGCCCTGCTCTCGGACATCGATGTCACCGAGATCGCCGTGCCGCCAACACATACCGAGTACGCCAGATCCCTTGCCCGTCGCGACATTCCGATCAATGCGATGATGCGCGCCCACCGGCTCGGGCAGCGCCGGTTGGGTGAGACGGTGTTCGCCGAACTGCAGGCCGCCGGCATGGCTCCGGAGACCCAGGTCGCCGTCGTCGAGAGCCTCGCCAGGACGTTGTCGAAATACGTCGACGTGCTGTCACAGCAGGCCCTTGCGGCCTACCAGGGCGAGTACGCGCTGCGGCTGACGGCTCAGCGCATCGCAAGTGAAACCCAGGTCCGCGACCTGCTCGATAGCGCCAAATCGTTTGACGTCGAGGATGTTTCGGCGACGATCGGTTATCCGCTGAGCGGGGAGCACCTGGCGCTCATCGCATGGTACCCAGCCGTCGACGGTCCACACGAGCGGGGCGCGAGCCTGGGGGAATTCGTACGCGCGTTGGCTGTGGCCGCCGACGCGACGGCACGCCCGCTGTTGATCGGCGCCGAGCGCACTGTTTGGTGGGTGTGGTTGCCCTACCGTCTGGTGCCGGGTGACGCCGTCGCGAACATCCGGGATTTCGTCCGGCTGCGGGCGGATGCGCCCAGCCTCGCGATCGGGGCGATGGGTTGCGGCATCGAAGGGTTCCGTCGCTCTCATCGTCAGGCGCTGCGTGCGCGCACGGCCGCCGAGGCGCTCGGTCAACCGGCCGACGTGGTCGCAGCAACCGATGCCGGCATCGTTTCGGCGGCGCTGCTGGACGCGGACGTCGAGGAGATACGCGGATGGGTGGCCGACGTCCTGGGCCCGCTGGCGTTCGATAACGACGACGATTCCCGACTGCGTCAGATATTGCGGATCTATCTGTACTGCGGTCGGCCCTACCGGGTCGCGGAGGAACTGCAGGTGCCGCTCGAGGCTGTCAAGAATGACGTGCGGCGAGCTGTCGCCAGGCGGGGCCGTCCGATCGAGGACAAGCGCAACGTCGAGCTTGCACTGTTCGCCTGTCAGCGCCACGGTGCCGCCGTCTTGCGGCAGCCCAAGACTGACCCCGGAGCGGTCCCGCCGGCTGATTTCGGCCTTGCCGCACCACCCCCGCCGTGAATGTCAGTGCGATATCCGCTGTGGTACGGGCTTTTTCGCTACTCGGCTCGAGCGGGATCAGGAAGGCATTTCCAGTTCCAGGCGAACCCCGAGCAGTCGGATGGGGCGGTCGAGTTCGAACAGGTCCAGGATGCGGAGGGCGGTCGCGGTGATCACGCCGGAATCGGTAGTGGGAGCGTCGAGTTTGCGGATCTTGGTTCTGGTGTAGAAAGTCGCGGTACGGACGGTGACCGCGACTCGCGTGACGATCCGCCCCCCGGGAGGCATGCGCACCACGTCGTCGAGGGCCTGTTGGGCCAATTCGGTGATCGCCGAATCCATTTCAGTGCGCTCGGTGAGGTCGCGCGGGAAGGTGACGACATGGCTGCGGGAACGGGGTACCCAGGGCTGGGCGCTGACCTCGGTGTCGCCGCCGCCCTTGGCGAGCAGCAGTAGCCACAGACCGGTGCGGGGCCCGAACGTCGATGTCAACAGCTCGCCGTCGGTTCGGGCGAGTTGTCCGACGGTGGTGATATCAAGGGCAGCAAGCTTTTTCGATGTCTTCGGTCCGACGCCCCAGAGTGCGTCGACGGGCCGGCCGGCCATCATTTCCATCCAGTTGGCATCGGTCAGCTCAAACACCCCGGCCGGTTTCGCGAAACCGGTGGCAACCTTGGCGCGTTGCTTGTTGTCGCTGATGCCCACCGAACACGACAGTCCGGTCTCGGCCGAGATGACGCTGCGGATGTTTTCGGCCGCCGCGACCGGGTCGGCCGGCACCGCGACATAGGCCTCGTCCCAACCCCATACTTCGACGGGATGTCCCAGGTCGCGCAGCAGGCCCATCACCTGCTCGGAGGCCTCGTCGTACGCGGCGGGATCGGAGGGCAGGAACGTAGCGTCCGGGCAGCGGCGCGCCGCCGCACGCAGCGGCATGCCGGCGTGCACGCCGAATTCGCGCGCCTCGTACGACGCGCAGGTGACGACCTTGCGGGCTTCGGTGGGGTCGCCGCTGCCTCCGACGATGACCGGCCGCCCGGCCAGCTCGGGATGCCGGCGTAACTCCACCGAGGCGAGGAACTGATCGAGGTCGACGTGCAGGACCCACCGCGTCATGTCGGCGATCAGCGTCCGCACAGCTTGCGGGCCAGGCTCGCCCACGCCTCTGCCAGTGTCTCGGTGGTGTGGCCGCCCTCGGTGAGTTGATGGTCGACATAGCCGACGTCGAGCAGAGCGAGCAGGGCATCGGTCTGGATGTCCAGGTCCCCGGTGGTGTGGGCGGCCTGCAGCAGCACTCTGACGTGAGTGCGCAGTACGAAGGCGGCGCCGACGTGTCGCATGTGCGGGTCACGGCTTGCCGCGGACATCAGCTCGCGGTGGGCGCATGCGAAGCGGATGCGTTCGCGGCCGAACGCGATCAGCCTCTCTAGTGGCGGCGCATCGGGACCCAGCGGCGGCGGGCCGAAAAGGAACGCCTGTTGGCTGGCCTTCTCGTCTTCGTCGAGCAACACCAGCATGAGGCCCGAGCGGCTGCCGAACCGGCGGAACAGGGTTCCCTTGCCGACGCCGGCGGCAGCGGCGATGTCATCCATGGTGACCGCGCCGGCGCCGCGCTGGGCAACCAGCTGCCGTGCCGCCTCCAGCAGCAGCGCCCGGTTGCGCGCCGCGTCGCTTCGTTCAGGCAGCGACTCGACCGCCAGGTCCTCGTGCGCGACAAGGCGCAATTCGCCCTTGTCCTCGGCACCGCTCACCCCTGCACTGTAACGCGGCGGGAATAAAGCGGACTATAGTCCGTTTTAACCGTGCGAAGATGGACTTTCAAATCCGAAGGGAACGGGACAGTGGCAGATATCAAGATCTTGGCGCTGGTAGGCAGCCTGCGTGCGGGCTCGGTCAACCGGCAGATCGCCGAACTGGCGGCCGAACTGGCCCCCGAGGGGGTCACCGTGACGGTGTTCGAGGGGCTGGGGGAGGTTCCTTTCTACAACGAGGACATCGATGACGCGATGAACAGCGAGCTGGACCAGGCGCCCGCGCAGGTGGTGGCGTTGCGCGCCGCGGCCACCGAAGCCGACGCCGCCCTGGTGGTCACGCCCGAGTACAACGGCTCGATCCCTGCCGTGGTGAAAAATGCGATCGACTGGCTCTCGCGGCCGTTCGGCGACGGCGCGTTGAAGGACAAGCCGCTGGCGGTGATCGGCGGCTCGATGGGGCAGTACGGCGGGGTCTGGGCGCATGACGAGACCCGCAAGTCGTTCGGTATCGCCGGTGCCCGGGTGAGCGACGCGATCAAGCTTTCGGTGTCGTTCCGGACGCTGGGTGGCAGCGCCCCCGCCGAGAGCGCCGAACTGTCGGAGAACGTGCGCGACGTCGTCGGCAAGCTGGCCGCCGAGGTCGGCTGAGCCCGTTTGCATCAAGCCGGCCTCACCCGGCTTAACGCTCTAGTCAAAGCCGTCGGCGGACTCGCCGGCGGCTTTGCTGGTATCGAGCGGCCGGGTTGGGCGCGACCGACTTGTCGGTGCCCGCTGCTATACCTCTGAGCATGCACGCCCGGCTGCCCGCGCAGATACACCGACGCCGCGATTGTGTGATCTGCGACACGCCGAAGCGACACGCCCGAGAGGGCTTACTACCAGGGAATTTCAGAAATGTTATTCAGAACATCTTGTATCTCTTCGCGTTGTCACCCCCTAGGTGTAGTGTTTCGAGGATCGGCAGATCCCAGGTTCACCAAGCCCCAACCAGGTCCCAACCGACCCAGCGGGGCGCGATGAGCTTCCCGGAAACGCAGGGCGCACCTCGAGCCAGGTCAGCTCGAAAGACGCGCCCGCGGGATGGGAATCTGGGGGCTCGCCGGGGCGCTGAATATAGCGCGGATGTACCCCCTAGTCGTTGCCAGTCCCGTCATCCCCTCTTCCGCAAAGGAGCGGTACGCCCATGAGCATCACCGTTTACAGCAAGCCCGCCTGTGTGCAGTGCGTCGCCACCTACAAGGCGCTGGACAAGCAGGGCATCGACTACCAGAAGGTCGACATCACGCTGGACCCTGAGGCCCGCGACTATGTGATGGCGCTCGGCTACCTGCAGGCGCCCGTCGTGGTGGCCGACAACGCACACTGGTCCGGCTTCCGGCCGGACCGCATCAAGGCGCTCGCCGAGTCGGCGCTGAGCGCCTAGTTCGGCCAACGGATAGATCAAGGAAGGTTGCGGTGCCCGATGGACATCTCGGAGATCACGGGGCGCAATCTGGTCTATTTCTCGTCCGTGTCGGAGAACACCCATCGCTTCGTGCAGAAGCTGGGTGTTCCCGCCACGCGGATACCGCTGCACGGCCGCATAGAGGTTGACGAACCGTACGTGCTGGTGCTGCCCACCTACGGTGGCGGACGGGCGACTCCGAACATCAACGACGGAGGCTACGTCCCCAAGCAGGTCATCGCTTTTCTGAACAACGAGCACAACCGCTCCCTGATCCGTGGCGTCATCGCTGCGGGCAACAACAACTTCGGTGCCGAATTCGCCTATGCGGGCAACGTCATCTCCCGCAAGTGCGGTGTTCCGTACCTCTACCGCTTCGAACTCATGGGGACCGAGGACGACGTGGCCGCCGTCCGCGCCGGCCTCGCTCAGTTCTGGGCTCAATATTGGAAGGAACAGACGTGCCACCAACCGTCACTGCAGAGCCTGTAACCGCCGGCGTGCACGGATTGCCCGACGAGACGGACTACCACGCGCTGAACGCGCGGCTGAATCTGTACGACGCCGACGGCAAGATCCAGTTCGACAAGGACGTGCTTGCCGCACGCCAGTACTTTCTGGAGCACGTCAACCAGAACACGGTGTTCTTCCACAACCAGGACGAGAAGCTCGACTACCTGATCCGCGAGAACTACTACGAGCGTGAGGTGCTCGACCAGTACTCGCGCAATTTCGTCAAGAGTCTGCTCGACCGCGCCTACGCGAAGAAATTCCGTTTCCCGACGTTCCTGGGCGCCTTCAAGTACTACACCTCCTACACCCTGAAGACCTTCGACGGGAAGCGCTACCTGGAGCGCTTCGAGGACCGCGTCGTGATGGTCTCGCTCACCCTGGCCGCGGGCGACACCGGACTGGCCGAGAAGCTGGTCGACGAGATCATCGACGGCCGGTTCCAGCCGGCCACGCCGACCTTCCTGAACTCGGGCAAAAAGCAGCGGGGAGAGCCGGTTTCGTGCTTCCTGCTGCGCATCGAGGACAACATGGAGTCGATCGGGCGATCCATCAACTCCGCGCTGCAGCTGTCCAAGCGGGGCGGGGGAGTTGCGTTGCTGCTGAGCAACATTCGTGAGCACGGCGCGCCGATCAAGAACATCGAGAACCAGTCTTCGGGTGTCATCCCGATCATGAAGCTGCTCGAGGACTCCTTCTCCTACGCCAACCAGCTGGGTGCGCGGCAGGGCGCCGGTGCGGTGTACCTCAACGCCCACCACCCCGACATCTACCGCTTCCTGGACACCAAGCGGGAGAACGCCGACGAGAAGATCCGCATCAAGACGCTGAGTCTGGGCGTCGTCATCCCGGACATCACCTTCGAGCTCGCCAAGAAGAACGAGGACATGTACCTGTTCTCGCCTTATGACGTCGAGCGGGTGTACGGCGTGGCATTCGCCGACATCTCGGTCACCGAGAAGTACTACGAGATGGTCGACGACGCGCGTATCCGCAAGACCAAGATCAAGGCCCGCGAGTTCTTCCAGACGCTGGCCGAGCTGCAGTTCGAGTCCGGCTACCCCTACATCATGTTCGAGGACACGGTGAACCGGGCCAATCCCATCGAGGGCAAGATCACGCACTCGAACCTGTGCTCGGAGATCCTGCAGGTGTCCACGCCCTCGCTGTTCAACGATGACCTGTCCTACGCCAAAGTGGGCAAAGACATTTCGTGCAATCTGGGTTCGCTGAACATCGCCAAGACGATGGACTCGCCGGACTTCGCTCAGACCATCGAGGTGGCCATCCGTGCGCTGACCGCGGTGAGCGACCAGACCCACATCACGTCGGTGCCGTCAATCGAGCAGGGCAACAACGACTCCCACGCGATCGGCCTGGGTCAGATGAATCTGCACGGCTACCTGGCTCGCGAAGAGATCTTCTACGGCTCCGAAGAGGGCATCGACTTCACCAATATCTACTTCTACACGGTGCTCTACCACGCGTTGCGCGCTTCCAACCGCATCGCGATCGAACGCGGCACGCACTTCAAAGGTTTCGAGCGGTCCAAGTACGCCTCGGGTGAGTTCTTCGACAAGTACACCGACCAGGTGTGGGAGCCGGCCACCGAGAAGGTACGCCAGCTCTTCACCGACGCCGGCATCCGCATCCCGAACCAGGACGACTGGAAGCGGCTCAAGGAGTCGGTGCAGACGCACGGCATCTACAACCAGAACCTGCAGGCGGTGCCGCCGACCGGGTCGATCTCCTACATCAACCACTCGACGTCCTCGATCCACCCGATCGTGTCGAAGGTGGAGATCCGCAAGGAAGGCAAGATCGGCCGTGTGTACTACCCGGCGCCCTACATGACCAACGAAAACCTGCAGTACTACCAGGACGCCTACGAGATCGGCTACGAGAAGATCATCGACACCTACGCCGCGGCCACCCAGCACGTGGACCAGGGTCTGTCGCTGACATTGTTCTTCAAAGACACCGCCACCACGCGTGACGTGAACAAGGCGCAGATCTACGCCTGGCGCAAGGGAATCAAGACGCTGTACTACATCCGGCTGCGTCAGATGGCGCTGGAAGGGACCGAGGTCGAGGGCTGCGTGTCCTGCATGCTGTAGGTGTCATTCGGTCACGTCGCAGGTCAGGGGAAATGCCCCCTGACCTGCTTCTATTTCCGGATAGGGTGCAACCTACCTCTGCGCCGGGTGGCAATGCCGGCCTGCACAGTTCGTGTGGTCCGGCGTCAATCCGCCGGGCCGAGGCCAGACCCGTGCCCGGTCATGCTATGACGAGGGATTGGCGCTCTTCACCACCCTTCTGGCGCAATAACCCCTCGTCACCGCCGCCACCGCCTCGTTAGCCTGCGGCCATGAGCGCATCGACGGCAGTACCGCTGACACCGGTGAGCCGGATCAAGCGCGCCGCCGCTCACGCTGCGGCGCGTCTCCCCCGGTCGGTTGTGCGGCGCCTGATCCGCTCACCACTCAACAACGACGACGAGCAGATGGCGCCGGAGATCGCCCTGCTGACAATGGCGGCGACGGACTTCAGCACGTTCGATCCGGCGCGGGCCCGCCTGATCGTCGAACAGGAAGCGCAGGTGCTCGCCGAGCGATTCCCCCCGTTCGTCGTCGAGGAGGACCTCGTCATGCCGGGCGGCCTGAAGGCGACCCGCTACCGGGCGGGCGCAACGTCACGGGGCTTGCTGCTCTATTTCCACGGCGGCGGGTTCGTATTGGGAAGCCGGGCCAGCACCGAATCCGCGGTGCGTTTCTTCGCGGTCCACGCCAATGTTGACGTCTTGTCCGTCGACTACCGCCTTGCACCCGAGCACAGGTTCCCGGCGGCGGTGGAGGACGCCCTCACCGCGTGGGACTACGTCCTTGGCCGAGCACCGGAATGGGGACTCGACCCACACCGTATTGTCGTCGGCGGGGACAGTGCCGGAGGCAATCTCGCTGCGGTGCTCACCCTGCAGCTGCGCGGGCGGGACATCCAGCCCGCGCTGCAGGTGCTGATCTACCCAGTGACCGACATGTCGAGCGAGCATCCGTCCTACGTCGAGTTCGCCGACCAGAATGCGCTGAGCGCGAAGCAGATGCGCTGGTACATCGACCATTATCTGAGCACGACCGCCGATGCTGAAGATCCGCGCGCGTCGCCGCTGCTCGCCGACGACCTCGGCGGGCTGCCTCCGGCGGTGGTCACCGTTGCCGGGTTCGACCCGCTCCGCGACGAAGGGATCGCCTACGCCGAACGCCTCACCGCAGCGGGAGTGCCCACCCGCCTGTTCCGAGAGGGCGGGCTCGTGCACGCGTACATCTGGATGACGGCTGTGAGTCCGGCGGCACGGGCGGCGACGGCGAGGATCGCCGCGGCGATCGCCGAAGCGGTTCGCTGACGCAATCGATCGGCAGTCCGATCTGCGAACGGGCCCATCGTGATACGTTCCTCGGGTGTCCGCACTGGTCAAGGACTCCGCACTCGGGCTCCGGGCCCGGCCGAACTCGACAATCCCGACTGATGGGCACGACGACGCGCAACGGATCTGATCCCTCGCCGGCAGGTGCGGCCCTGCAGGACGCGGTCATCCCGCCCAGTGTCGTCACCGGCGTTCTGGACATCGCCGAACAGCGTGGCGTCCGGACCGACGTCTGGCTGTCAGGAACCGGACTGACCCGGACTCAACTCGATCTGCCGGCTACCCGCCTGTCGTTCCGGCAGGCAATCTCCATCCTGCGCCAAGCGCTGCGCGCAATGCCTGCTGGACCGATCGGCATGCAGGTCGGGAGTCGGGACGTGTTGGTGTCATGGGGCATTCTTGGCTTCGCCGTCCGGTCCTGCCGGTCGACCCGAGAGGCGGTCCAGCTCGGACTGGGACTGCATCAGGCGGCCGGGACTCTGCTCAATTATGAAATCCGCTTTGGTAGAGCAGAATTCGAGCTGCGCATCATCGAACGCAACCCTGACCCGGAGTTGTTGCCGTTCCTCTGCGAGGAGGCGTGTGCAGCGACCGTAACTCTGATGCGCTCCGTTCACGGCGCGAATCTCGCGCCCACCCGCATCGAATTCGCCTATCCTGCACCGGCTTATGCAGATGTGTACCGGAAGTTCTTCCGCTGCCCGTTGAGGTTCGACGCTGTGGCAACTCGTCTGTGCTTCGAGTCGGGCCTCCTTGATCGCCCGATTCCCACCGCCAATCCCGCACAACTCGCCGTCGCGGTCTCGGCGGCTCGCCAGCTCGCCGACCCGGGGGACCGCCGCCCCGATACGGTCGCCGCAGTGGAAGGGGTTATCCGGGAACGGCTTCCGCACCCAGTCACCGCGACGATGGTCGCCGAGCGGCTGATGATCAGTGAGCGCACGCTGCACCGGCGAATGGCCGATGCCGGCCTCAGATTCGGTGAGATCCGCGACCGCGTGCGGTTGGAGCGCGCCGCGGCCCTGCTGCGCGAGTCCACGCTGCCGATCGGGGCGGTGGCCCGGCAGGTCGGATACAGCGACAGCCGCGAGTTCCGCCGCGCCTATCTGCGGTGGACCGGGCGAACACCGGGTGCAGAGCGCGGTATAAAAGGCGAAAGCGGTCAATGACGCGGCGTGGCCAGCCGGTCGGTACGGCGGTCCAGAGCCTCCAGCGCCGCCGCCAAACCCTTGACACCGAGCCATCGCAACGGATCTGGTGGCATCGGGATTCGGCGGCGTTGCGTGAGGACCGCGGGGGCTTGGGCGCTGCCGATGGCGATGCCGGCTGCGACCGTTCCGAGCAGTCCGGCCAAGGCGACGCCATGACCGCAATAACCCAGTGCGGCAACGATCCTTTCGTGTCGGCCCACACGGCCGATGAAAGGCAGGAAGTTGAGGTTCATCGCGACGTGCCCCGACCAGAAGCCGGCCATGGGCAGGTCTGCGAGTTCAGGAAACCGGGCGCGGAAGTTGCGCTGGATTTTGGCGAACGTTCTTGGTTGATCGTCGGGGGAGAAGCGGCCACCGTAGCGGTACCCCACGTAGCGTGAGCCCCCGGAGATCCGACCGTCCGCGGTGATCCGATAGTTCTCCAGCGCCTCGTGGGCGGTGTAGATCCCTTCGCTGCCGTTCCAGCCGATCCGATCACGCTGTTCTTCGGTCAGCGGCTCGGTCACGAACAGACAGTCGTTGACCGGGGTGACATGGCCGTACCGCAGACCTATCTGCGGTGTGTGGGCGTTGGTGGCCAGCACGACTGTCGCCGCGGACACCGATGCACGCGGTGTCGATATCCGGACTCCACGGACGTGTTCGTCGATGGTGAGCGCCGGCGTTCCTTCGTAGATGCGGGCCCCCGCGCGCAGTGCTGCCTCGCGGAGTCCACGCACATACCTGCCCGGATCGAGCACGCCGCCGCGCTCTTCGAGTGCCGCGCAGTTGACGAACGCGGGGATGCCGCGCGCGTCCAGCTCGTCACGCTCGACCATGCGAACCGAGGCGCCGAGCTCGCCCGCGGCTGCGACGGCGGCGCGCAGACGCTTCTCGTGACCCGGGTGGATACCGGCGATCAGATTGCCGTTCGGCACATAGTCGCAGTCGATGCCGTGGCGCTTAATCGTGTCCTCGGTGTGCTCGACGGCCTCGTCGGCCAGCCGCGCCAGCGCGCCGCCGGTGCCCGGGCCGTACATCTTCAAGACGCTCGGCAGGTCCTTGCCGATAGTCGGGGTGAGGTGCCCGGCGTTGCGTCCGCTGGCACCGAAACCCGCGTACTCCGCTTCAAGGACGACAGCGTCCACCCCTGCGTCGGCCAAGGCGATCGCGGCGCTCAAGCCGGTGTAGCCGGCCCCGACGACCACCACCTCGCAGTGCACGTCGTTCTGCAGGTCAGGCCCGCGTCGCGGGGTGTCGCTCAGCCACAGACTCGGCACGAAGGTGGTCATCTAATTTCTCCTAGGTCAAGCCGCGGCCGGTTGGCAAGCGCGGTTGGTGGTCGGCGACCCCTGACACTGACCGAAGGCTAGGAGTCGCGGAGCGGTTAAGCCATCCCCGTCAGGCGGATTGGCCGATGCCACCACACAATTGGCGGACATGGCCATCCTCGGCCGACCGATGAGTGACTGGGCGCGCATCCCGACCCGCGACGACGATGCATTCTCGGTGTGACCATGACCGTGGACTGAGGCCGCGACGACCCCCAGGCGGGGCTACGTGGCGAACGTTGCCGCGAACCAAGCCGTGGTCACCGAGTGCGTCTGCGGGGGCGGGAAATGAACGGGGCCGGCCCCGAGTGGGCCCACCTTGACGGTCCACACCGGCCGGGAACGATCGATAGGCACCGCACCATCGTCGGTTGACTCCAAGACGACGTCCTCGCCGTTGCATCCGTAGGCGCCGACCAGGCCGTCGTCGCGACCACCCCAGGCACCTCCGTTGCGGATTCGACACTGCACACCGTTGTCGAGTAGCAGCGCGAACGGCGTCGGCAACGACACCGGTTGGATGGAAGGCAGCGCATCGGTCACGGTCACCCGGTGAAGTTGTTTCCTCCACGGATCGTCGACGCACAACAGGGTCTGCGCCGTCGATTTCCAGCACACGTCGGCGGCCGCTGCTGACGGTGAGCATCGATAGATGCCGGGGTCGACGGCGGAGGGCGAGGCGTCACACATCGAGACGGTGCCGCTCACTTCTCCGGTTGTCACGTCTCGGTAGCCGTTGGCGGGTTGTCCGTCAACGACCGCTACCACATTGATGACCTGCGTTTTGGCGGCCGCGGGTGTGGAAGCTGCAGCGCTGGGCGACCCCACCGCCGAAGAATCCGGCCGGGTAGGAGCCTTCGAGGTCTGGCATGCGGTGCCCGCGGCGGCGAGCACGAGGCATGCGCAGATGGTTGCGCGGCGTGTCGATCGGAGTCCATTGGCGACGAGTCGTATTCGGTGCATTCGGTGATTGTGCGTTGTATGGCCTCGGCCGACGGTGAATCCTATGACGCTCAATGCGCGTGTCGCGTCGGCAGATTCACGGCCGGCCGGGCGGTAGACACCCGGTCTGCGCAGGTCAGCGGCTCCGAAGCGGTAAGGTGCATGACGTGGTGAGAATGCCTCGACCCGCTTTGCCCCACCCGGTCCCCAAGCCCGGTGTGAAAGTCGACGCGCGCAGCGAACGGTGGCGCGAACACCGCAAGAAGGTGCGCGCCGAAATTGTCGACGCCGCCTTCCGTGCCATCGACCGGCTGGGCCCGGAGTTGAGCGTGCGGGAGATCGCCGAAGAGGCCGGTACCGCGAAGCCGAAGATCTACCGCCATTTCACCGACAAGTCCGACCTCTTCCTCGCCATCGGCGAACGGCTGCGCGACATGCTGTGGGCGGCGATCTTCCCGTCGATCAATCTGGCCACCGACTCCGCCCGCCAGGTCATCCACCGCGCCGTTGAAGAGTTCGTCACCCTGCTTGACCAGCATCCCAATGTCATGCGGGTCTTCATCCAGGGCAGCTCCAGCGCCCAGTCCAAGGCGACGGTGCGAACCCTGAACGAAGGCCGCGAGATCACGCTGACCATCGCCGAGATGTTCAACAACGAGCTGCGGGACATGGAGCTCGACGCCGCCGCCCTGGAACTGGCCGCGTTCTCGGCGTTCGGCTGCGCCGCGTCGGCCACCGAATGGTGGCTGGGTCCCGAGCCGGACAGCCCGCGGTCCATGACGCGCGAGCAGTTCGTCAGCCAGCTGACGACCATCATGATGGGCGTCATCGTCGGCACCGCCGAAACGCTGGGCATCGCGATGGACCCAGACAAGCCGATCCACGATGCGCTGCCGGCCGCCCTGCCGTGAGCTGAGCCGCAGCGACGTTGACATCGTCGTGGCTATCGATGACACTCGGATATATCCGATACCCCGGGTACTGGGTATCTGCGTCTCAATGAGCACGCCCGCCCACTAGCGGCCACAACAGGAAAGATCCACCATGACCGACGTCGTGACCTCGGCTACCGAATCCGCCGAGAAACCGCAGTCCCAACCGACACACACCCGCACCCTGATCATCGGGACCGGGTTCTCGGGCCTGGGTATGGCCATTGCGCTGCAGAAGGAGGGCGTGGACTTCGTCATCCTGGAAAAGGCCGACGACGTCGGCGGCACCTGGCGCGACAACAGCTACCCCGGCTGCGCGTGCGACATCCCGTCGCATCTGTACTCGTTCTCGTTCGAGCCCAAGCCGGACTGGAAGAACCCGTTCTCGTTCCAGCCGGAGATCTGGGACTACCTCAAGGGCGTCACCGAGAAGTACGGGCTGCGCCGCTACATCCATTTCAACTCGCTGGTCGACCGTGCCTACTGGGACGACGACGAGTACCGCTGGCACGTGTTCACCGTCGACGGGCGGGAGTACGTGGCGCAATTCCTGGTCTCCGGGGCCGGGGCACTACACATCCCGTCCGTGCCCGACATCCAAGGGCGTGACGAATTTGCCGGTGCCGCTTTCCATTCCGCGGAATGGGACCACAGCGTCGACCTGACCGGGAAGCGGGTGGCGATCATCGGCACCGGCGCCAGCGCGATTCAGATCGTGCCCGAGATCGTCGGGCAGGTCGCCGAACTCCAGCTCTACCAGCGCACCCCGCCGTGGGTGGTGCCGCGGTCCAACCCCGAGATTCCGCCGGCGTTGCGTGCGGCCATGGAGAACGTCCCCGGGTTGCGTGCCCTGGCGCGACTGGCTATCTACTGGGGCCAGGAGGCGCTTGCCTTCGGCATGACTAAGCACCCCAACGCGCTGAAATTCATTGAGGCGTACTGCAAGTGGAACATCCGGCGTTCGGTGAAGGACCGCGAACTGCGGCGCAAGCTGACGCCGAAATACCGCATCGGCTGCAAGCGGATCCTGAACTCGTCCACCTATTACCGCGCGGTGGCCGATCCGAAGACGAAACTCATCACCGAGGGCATCACCCGGATCACCCGCGACGGCATCGTCACCGCCGACGGCCGCGAACACCAGGCGGACGTGATCGTGTACGCCACTGGCTTCCATGTGACCGACTCCTACACCTACGTTCAGATCAAGGGCCAGCGCGGCGAGGATCTGGTGGACCGGTGGAACCGCGAGGGCATCGGCGCCCACCGCGGCATCACCGTCGCCGACGTGCCCAATCTGTTCTTCCTGCTGGGGCCCAACACCGGGCTGGGCCACAACTCGGTGGTGTTCATGATCGAGTCCCAGATCCGGTACGTGGCCGACGCGATTGCCAAGTGCGACAAGGTGGGTGCCCAGGCGCTGGCTCCCACCCGCGAGGCGCAGGACCGCTTCAACGCCGAATTGCAGGAGAAGCTGTCCGGTTCGGTGTGGAACAGCGGCGGCTGCAGCAGCTGGTACCTCGACGAGCACGGCAAGAACACGGTGCTGTGGGGCGGCTACACCTGGCAATACTGGATGGCCACCCGTTCGGTGAAGCCCGAGGAATATCAATTCCTGGGCCTGCGCACCAAGTCGGGCAAGAAAGCCGCCTGAGGAGAAGCGCTCAGTTCTGAACGCTCACAACCGAATTCGCGGACTCACCGGCGAATGACCGGAGGTTGCGGCGCATGATCCGGTCCAGCGCCCGGTCGGGTAGCACCCGGCTGAGCCGCACCAGGACCGCGGCGTCGCGGCCGATGGTGTAGCGGGTGCGGGGACGGCTCGCAGTGGCGGCCTTGACGATCACCTTGGCGGCGTGCTCGGCCGGTACACCGATGTCGAGAAACGAGCGCGCCTGTGCCGTCACGGCCGCATTGAGATCGCCATAGCGCGCGAGTTGCGCGGCGGTCATGTCCGCGATGAGTCCTTGCGCCGTCGCGATACCGCGCTCGGGCATCGCGGTCTTGACCGCGCCGGGCTCGACGACCACCACCTTGACCCCCAGGTCGGAGACTTCGCGCCGTAACGCGTCGCTGGCGGCCTCGAGGGCGAACTTCGAGCCCGCGTACGCGCCGTAGGTCGGTAGCACCACCTTGCCGCCGACCGAGCTGATGTTCACGACGGTGCCGCAGCTTTTGAAAAGCTCGGGCAGCAGGGCCTGCGTGATGGCGATGTGGCCGAACAGATTGACCTCGAACTGTCGTCGCCACTGCGCCATCGGCAGCGTCTCGACCGGTGAATTGATCGCGATCCCGGCGTTATTGACCAGCGCGCGCAGGGGGCGCGGGTCGCGCGTGACGCGGTCGGCGATCGCGGCGATGTCGGATTCGACGGTGATGTCGAGGATCTGCGGCTCGATCCCGTCGGCGCGCAGCGCGTCGGCATCGGCCTCGCGGCGCACCCCGGCCAGCACGTGAAATCCCCTGCGCGCCAATTCTTCAGCGGTGGCGGCGCCCATGCCGGTGGAAGCGCCGGTCACGACGATCAGTTCGTTGCGGCGATCGGATGATGTCATGGCGGCCTCCGTGGGTATTTGAGTTGACGCTGTCATCTCAAAGCTAGCAGTTGAGTTGACGTTGTCAACTCAAGTTCGGCTTATGCTCGGCGGGTGATGTCACGAGCGGAGAGTGCGGCGGCAACGCGCCGGTCGCTGCTCGAGGCCGCGGCGGTGTTGCTCGACCGCGGGGGAGTCGAGGCGGTGACGTTGCGTGAGGTGGGCGCCCGCTCCGGGGTGTCGCGCTCGGCGGCGTATCGGCACTTTGCGGACAAGGAGTCTCTGCTCGCGGTGCTGGCGTCGGATGCGCTGAACGAATTGGGTGATTCGCTCGAGGAATTGGCAGCCGGTGACTTGTCGCCCGAGGCGGCGTTGCGGTCGGCCCTGCTGTCGCTGATCGCCCTCGGGCGCGACCGGCCGCACCTGTACCGGCTGATCTTCACCACCCCGCCGGCTGACCTGACCGCGGCGGCGCAGGCGGGGGAGCGGACACAACATTTGTTCATCGACATGGTCGGCCGCCTCACCGGTCCGCAACACGCCCGGCGCTACGGAGCGCTCCTGCTGGCCAGCGCCCACGGGATAGCGGGCCTGGATCTGAGTGGCCACCTGGACCTGGACAAGTGGCACACCGACGCGGGGGAACTCGTCGACACGATGATTGCTCTGCTCTCGGGCGCGACGGGAGAGGCATGACCGCTGAAAGTCGGGCAAGGCGGTTGCTCGGCGGGCTGTGTTTGGCGGCGCTGCTGGTCACCGCCTGCGGTCACGGCGGCACGCAGGCGGGTTCGGCCACCGTGCCGACCGAGGGCAGTCGCCCGCCGGACGCCGGGCTGCCGCAGGCCGCCGAACCCCGCCAGGCGCCGCCACCCACCGATCCCGTCCTCGGGCGGACCGTCTCGGTGGGCCGCTCGCCAGAAGGGATCGTCGTCGACCCGCGGACGCGGACCGTCGCCGTCGCCGTGCGCGACCCCGACGAGCTGGTGCTGCTGGACGCCGACACCGGTGCCGTCACCGGCCGGGTGCCGCTTCCGGGAAGTGTCCGACACCTCCAGCTCGCCGCTCCCGGGGGACCGGTTCTGGTGCCGGTCGAAACCGCCGACGTACTGATCCGTGTCGACCTGCCGCAAGGCAAGGCGCAGCCGGCCATCCACACCGGCGCGCATCCGCACGACGCCGCCGCGGCGGCCAACGGCACGGTCTTCGTCGCCAACGAACACGGCGGAACGGTGGCCGTCGTCCGCGGTGATCAGGTCGTCAAGATCTTCGCCGACAGTGTCCAGCCGGCCGGGACGGCGCCGGTCGGGACCGCGATGGGGGTCCTGGACGTACGCAAGAACGACCTCACCGTGTACGACGCCGAACGGCTGACCATCGTGGGGTCGGCGCCGGCCGGCGCGGGGCCGACCCACCTGCTCGCCGACCGGCACGGGCGGATGATCGCCGCCGACACGCGCGGTGACGCGGTGCGGGTGTTCACCCCGCTCCCGGTCCCGCGGGAGGTGGCTACGGTGGCTCAGCCGGGCGGACCGTACGGCATCACCTACGACGCGGCGCGCGACCGGCTCTGGGTGGCGTCGTCGGGGACCAACGAAGTCGTCGGCTACGACATGAGCGACACGAACCCGCGCGAGGTACGACGCTTTCCGACGGTGCAAAATCCCTACACCGTGGGTGTGGACGCGAATTCCGGGCGGCTGTTCGTCGCCGGGGTGACCGCGGGTGTGGTGCAGATCATCGAGCCCTAGTGCCTTGGTCGCCGAGATTCCCGCCGGAGTGCCTGGTGTTGGCCGGCCCGGGTCAACGGTGCTACCTCCTCGGCCGCAAAGCAGCAGCGCAGGCGGGCGTGGGCGGGCCGCCGCAGGCCGTTGCCGCCATGGAGCGAACGCATTTCGGCATGTGAGAAGTGGCTGGCAGCGACACGCGCAAAACACAAGTTGTTGTGTTGCGGCAGCTTGTCGGACACCAGGGGTAGTGTTTGTGGCCTAAGCACGTCCGGCGCTGCCGGCAGCCAAATCGGCCTGGTGAAGTGGGGTTTCGGTGAGTGGAAATGCAAAGCTGATCGACCGCGTTTCGGCGATCAACTGGAACCGTCTGCAAGACGACAAAGACGCAGAGGTCTGGGACCGGTTGACCGGGAACTTCTGGCTGCCCGAGAAGGTGCCGGTGTCCAACGACATCCCGTCCTGGGGCACGTTGAAGCCCAGCGAGAAGCAGCTGACGATGCGCGTGTTCACCGGCCTGACCATGCTGGACACCATCCAGGGCACCGTCGGCGCGGTCAGCCTGATCCCCGACGCGCTGACTCCGCACGAAGAGGCGGTGTACACCAACATCGCGTTCATGGAGTCGGTGCACGCCAAGAGCTACAGCCAGATTTTCTCCACGCTGTGCTCGACCGCCGAGATCGACGACGCGTTCCGCTGGTCTGAGGAGAACCCCAATCTGCAGCGCAAGGCCGAGATTGTGCTGCAGTACTACCGCGGCGACGAACCGCTGAAGCGCAAGGTGGCCTCGACGCTGCTGGAGAGCTTCCTGTTCTACTCCGGGTTCTACCTACCGATGTACTGGTCGAGCCGGGCCAAGCTGACCAACACCGCCGACATGATCCGGCTGATCATCCGCGACGAGGCCGTGCACGGCTACTACATCGGCTACAAGTACCAGCGCGGCCTGGCGCTGGTCGACGAGGCCAAGCGCGCCGAGCTCAAGGACTACACCTACGAGCTGCTGTTCGAGCTGTACGACAACGAGGTGGAGTACACCCAGGACCTCTACGACGAGGTCGGGCTTACCGAGGACGTCAAGAAGTTTCTGCGCTACAACGCCAACAAGGCGCTGATGAACCTCGGCTACGAAGCACTGTTCCCGCGCGACGAGACCGACGTGAACCCGGCGATCCTGTCGGCGCTGTCACCGAACGCCGACGAGAACCACGACTTCTTCTCGGGTTCGGGGTCGTCGTATGTGATCGGCAAGGCCGTGGTCACCGAGGACGAGGACTGGGACTTCTAGAGTCGGTTTCCGGCAGTGACCGCTTCTTCCTCGTCTACAAGAAGGCGCCAAACGTAATGAGATGGACGAGCAGCAGTGGGAAGAAGGGCGCCAGAAGTGCTTGGTACAGAGCTGGATACGTATCGTAAAGCGGACTGATCAAGTCAACCCACAGGCGTAATAGGGGGCCGGAGACATAGAGACCGGCAGCCAGCGGTCCACCTACCAGGAACAACGGTAGCGCGCTGTAGAAGTAGTCGGGGTTGGTGAGGTAGAGCTGACCTAGTTGCCTTGCCAGAGCCGGGATAGAACTGGCAATAAAACCGATGCGGCGCACTGCCTCACCAACGTAGTAGGAAATGGCCGACGGGTCCGTGGCCGCCGCGGCGACTGAGTTCGTGGCGGCAATCGCGGGGTGCAGCAACGAGGCGACGTTGGCGGACTCGGCAATGGCATACGAGCCCGCACTGGCGGTCAAGTGCTCCACGAACTGCTGGTGAAATGTCGCCGCCTTGGTGGCCAGCTTCTGATAGTCCTCGGCATAACCGGAGAACAGGTGCGCGATGCTCGCCGAGACCTCGTCGGCGGCCGCCGGCAGCAACGCTTGGGTCGAGGCCGCCGCCGTCAGGTGGGCGGCCTCGAGCGTTGCAGCAATGGCGCCTAAATCCGTTGCAGCCGCAGCTATCGGCTCCGGCGCTGCGATCACATATGTCATCTCCGCCCCTTTGGTTCATCGCCGCAATGGCAAATCGACGCGCAGTCGGTTGCGCATGAATCCAGCCTCGCAAGGTAAGACTGGCCCGGCTTAAGTACCCGACTACCTCATTGCGCGGGCATGACGGCGGAACTGCGCTACGACTGCGCCGGGGACTCGCCGGGTTGGGCGGCGAGCCGACCGACAGGCTGCGGCACCCAGCTCTGCAGAACCTTCCGGCCGATCAACTGGCAGCCGTGAGTGCGCGCCAACTGCTTTGCGGCTGAGGTGAATTCCTGGTTGCTGACGACGATGCTGCGGGTGCAGCCGTGGTGTCGTGCGCCTGCCACCACTTCCTGGACGGCCGCGACGCCCACCGGTTTGGCGTGCCGCTTGCATTGCACCGCGACATACCGGCCGTCCTTTTCGGCGACCAGGTCCACGCCGTAGTCACCGACGGGCGGGGTGAACGTCACCCGCCATCCCGCCCGGCCAAGGCGGGTGGCGACGTAGCTTTCGAACTCGGCACCGTCCATCGCGTCGATGTCTCGCAGACTCGTGACGCGTGCCGCGCGGCGCGGCCACTTCCGGTTGGCCAGCCAACCGGTCAGCACCACGCACAGCAGAGCAAGGTAGAACGCCAGGACGGCAGCCGCGAGGCTGTGCCTGTTGATTCCGGCGACTGCCGCGACAATCAGTGGGATGGCGAGCAAGGCTGCTGTCATGCGCGGGTCGTCGGGGGAGCCGTCTGCACGAACCGATGATAGGGAAGGGCGACGACAAGCGGTCTGGCGCGCGCACGTGTGCGCGCCGTGAACGAAGCATGAATTGTCCGCTCAGCGGGCCCCGGCAAGTGGCGTCGCCGACCTCGCTTTCGCGACACTGACCGGGTGACGAAAGACAATTCCGATTGCGCCCACCCCAACTTCTTTCGGTCGGTGATCCGCTGGCTGCAGGCGGGTTATCCCGAAGGCGTGCCCGGGCCCGATCGCGTCCCGCTCTTCGCACTGCTGCGCAGCACACCGCTGAGCGCGGATCAGCTCAGGGAAGTCGTGGACAACCTCACCGCGAAAGGCTCGCCCGCGGTCGCCGACGGTGTCATCGACGGAAACGAGATCGCGGAACAGATCGCAGAATTGACGCACCGCGACCCCGGTCCGGAGAACGTCCGGCGCGTCGCCGCCACCCTGGCCGCCGCCGGTTGGCCGCTGGCCGGTATCGATGTCAGCGAGGTGATCCCCGGTGATGAGGACGGCGAAGCGGCCGAAGAGGTGGCGGCCCGGATCCGGGCTACCGCTCAGGGCTGACCGGCCTGTCCTATAACGTCGAGATGTCGATGACGAAGCGGTACCGCACGTCGCTGGCCAGCACGCGCTCGTAGGCTTCGTTGACGTAATCGGCTGCGATGACCTCGATTTCGGGCGTCACGTTGTGTTCGGCGCAGAAGTCGAGCATCTCCTGGGTCTCGGCGATACCGCCGATGTTCGACCCGGACAGGCTGCGCCGCGCCAGCGCGAGACCGAACGCCGGGACCTCCATGGGGTGCTCGGGGATGCCGAGCTCGACGATGGTGCCGTCGACGTCAAGCAGATTCAGGTACTGGCCCAGATTCAGGTTCGCCGAGACCGTATTGAGGATGAGGTCGAAGCTGCCCCGCAGTTTCTTGAAGGTGTCCGGGTCGGAGGTGGCGTAGTAATTGCTTGCGCCCAAACGCAATCCGTCTTCCATCTTCTTCAGCGACTGCGACAGCACGCTCACCTCGCAGCCGATCGCCGCGCCCAGCTTGACGCCCATGTGGCCCAGTCCGCCCAGACCGATGATGGCCAGCCGGGTGTCCTGGCCGGCTTTCCAGTGCCGCAGCGGTGAGAACAGCGTGATGCCCGCGCACAGCAGCGGGGCGGCCGCGTCCAGCGGCAGAGACTCGGGGATGCGCACGACGAAGTTCTCGTCCACCACCACTGCCTGGCTGTAGCCGCCCTGCGTCGGGGTGCCGTCTTTGTCGGTCGAGTTGTAGGTGAAGGTGGCACCCTTCTTGCAGTACTGCTCGAGACCGGCTTGACAGCTGCTGCACTGGCCGCAGGAGTTGACCATGCAGCCGACGCCGACATGGTCGCCGACCTTGTGCTTGGTCACCTCGGACCCGACGGCGGTGACGACGCCGGCGATCTCGTGGCCGGGAACCACCGGATAGTTCGGTACGCCCCATTCGGCTTTGACGGTGTGGATGTCGGAGTGGCAGATTCCGGCGAATTTGATGTCGATGGCCACATCGTGCGGGCCGGGTTCGCGTCGTTCGATCGTGGTCTTGGTCAGCGGTTCGGTGGCCGACGTGGCGGCATATGCGGAAACGGTGCTCATCATCATCCTCTGGGATCTAGTTACGCTCTCATATAGGTTAGCTAAGTTAACGGTTTGCACGCCAATTGCGGCGGCGTTGCGCTCATCACTCTCAGTTGATGGGCGCGTTGATCCAACGCAGATCATTAACGATGCCGCGGGCGGCGATGATTCCCTCACCGGTCTGCCAGATCTCGTCGTTGACGATGAAGATCCGGTTGTCGCGGTTGGCGCCGAGCCGGCGCCACGGGCCGCTGTCCAGGACGGTCGCCGCGCGTTCGGCCGCGGCCGGGGAGGCGCACGACACATAGATGATGTCGGCGTCGGCCGCGGAAAAGTCCGGGTTCCTGGCCAGGTCGGCATCGGTGGCACCGAACTCGAGGTAGGGCTTGTCGGTGAACCGCTGCGCCGCGGGCCGATCCACCCCGACCGCCTTCAGCACGCTGGCGGGGAAGTTGTCGGCCCCGTAGACGCGCAGCGTGCTGGCGGTCAGTTGCACCACCGACACCTGGAAATGGGGCGCGTCGTGCTTGGCGCCGACATCGGTGGCGCGCTGCCGGAATCCGGTGATCACCGCCTCGGCGGCGGCGCCGCGGGCGGTCGCCGCACCGACGCCGCGCAGGTTGTCTTCCCAGGCCGCACCCGGGGCCGCGGTGAACACGGTCGGTGCGATCGCCGCCAGTTGTGGATACAGCGTCGGCGTCAGCGCCACCGAGCCCAGGATCAGGTCCGGGTGGGCCGCCGCGATGGCCTTGAGGTCCGGTGCGTTGCGCGAACCGGCGCCCGGCGCATCGTGAATCACCTTGCCCAGGTACGACGGTTGACTCGACGAACCGTCCGGCAACGCCGCGGCGACAATCCGGGACTGCAGGCCCAGCGCGCACAGCGAGTCCAGTTGGTCTCCGGAGAGCACGACGATGCGCTGGGGATCGGCGGGCACCTGAGTCTCGCCCGGAACGACCCCCGCCGCGTTGCGCGCCGGGGGTGGGGGAGCAGGGTCCGGCGCGGCCGCGTCCCGCGCACATGACTCGTCGGGTTTGCGGTCGTTACCCAGCACACCGGCGCCCGCGATCTGGGTGGTCGGCGTGACCATCGACGACGCTGACGTCGGCTTGTCCGAACCGCAGGCCGACGTCAGGACCAGCGCGACCGCCGCTACGGCGCCCAGACTGATTCGCAGGCCGCCGGTTTGCACGTGTCCGACGGTAACATCCGGCCTGCTCAGACCCCGCTGTCCGGCCGGTCGGCGCGTGCCCGCCGACGCAATTACGACAGTTTGTAGGACCAGGACTACCGGCAGGCTGAACGCGGGCTAAGATTCGAGTCAGCACTTGATGTGCGCCCCTGTCCGGATGGATGTTTGGAGGATCTGTTGACAGCCGAAGCGCCCCCACGGGGAGAACTCGAGGCAGTCCGTCCCTACCCGGCTCGCACCGGACCCAAGGGCAATCTGATCTACAAGATGATCACGACGACCGATCACAAGCTGATCGGCATCATGTACTGCGTCGTCTGCTTCATGTTCTTCTTCATCGGCGGGCTGCTGGCCCTGCTGATGAGAACCGAATTGGCCGTACCCGGCCTTCAGTTCCTGTCGAACGAGCAATACAACCAGCTGTTCACCATGCACGGCGGCATCATGCTGCTGTTCTACGCGACGCCGATCGTGTTCGGCTTCGCCAACTTGGTGCTGCCGCTGCAGATCGGGGCGCCGGACGTGGCTTTCCCCCGGTTGAACGCCTTCTCGTTCTGGCTCTTCCTGTTCGGTGGTCTCATCGTGGCCGCCGGCTTCATCACCCCGGGTGGCGCCGCCGACTTCGGCTGGACCTTCTACACCCCGCTGAGCGACGCCGTCCACACCCCGGGCGCGGGCGCGGACCTGTGGATCATGGGCATCGTGGTCGGTGGTCTGGGCACCATCCTGGGCGCGGTGAACATGATCACCACCGTCGTGTGCATGCGCGCGCCGGGCATGACCATGTTCCGGATGCCGATCTTCACCTGGAACATCCTGGTGACGTCGGTGCTGGTGCTGATCGCCTTCCCGCTGCTGACGGCCGCCCTGTTCGGCATGGCCGCCGACCGCCACCTGGGCGCTCACATCTACGACCCGGCCAACGGCGGCGTGCTGCTGTTCCAGCACCTGTTCTGGTTCTTCGGCCACCCGGAGGTCTACATCCTGGCGCTGCCGTTCTTCGGTGTCGTCTCCGAGATCTTCCCGGTGTTCTCCCGGAAGCCGATCTTCGGCTACACCACCCTGGTGTACGCGACGCTGTCGATCGCCGCGCTGTCGGTTGCGGTGTGGGCACACCACATGTTCGCGACCGGCGCTGTGCTGCTGCCCTTCTTCTCCTTCATGACCTTCCTGATCGCGGTCCCCACCGGCATCAAGTTCTTTAACTGGGTGGGCACCATGTGGAAGGGACAGTTGACCTTCGAGACGCCGATGCTGTTCTCGGTCGGTTTCGCCGTGACGTTCCTGCTCGGTGGCCTCAGCGGTGTCCTGCTGGCCAGCCCGCCGCTGGACTTCCACGTCACCGACAGCTACTTCGTCATCGCGCACTTCCACTACGTGCTGTTCGGGACCATCGTGTTCTCGACCTACGCGGGCATCTACTTCTGGTTCCCGAAGATGACGGGCCGCCTGCTCGACGAGCGGCTCGGCAAGGTGCACTTCTGGTTGACGTTCATCGGCTTCCACACCACGTTCCTGGTGCAGCACTGGGTCGGTGACCAGGGCATGCCGCGCCGCTACGCGGACTACCTGCCGACCGACAACTTCACCACCCTTAACATGATCTCCACCGTCGGTGCCTACATTCTGGGTGTCTCGGTCCTGCCGTTCGTCTGGAACATCTTCAAGAGCTGGCGCTACGGCGAGGTGGTGACCGTCGACGACCCGTGGGGTTACGGCAACTCGCTGGAATGGGCGACCAGTTGCCCGCCGCCGCGGCACAACTTCACCGAGCTGCCCCGGATCCGTTCGGAGCGTCCGGCGTTCGAACTGCACTACCCGCACATGGTCGAGCGGTTGCGTGCCGAAGCCCATGTCGGGCGCAGTCACGGTCCGGCCGACGGTGATGTCACCAGAGCGGACGACGTCAGCGTTCGCACCTGATGACGGCCGGCGCGGGTGAGTAAGCCACCCAGGGTCTCGGTACTGATCACGGTCACCGGCGTTGACCAGCCCGGTGTGACGTCTGCGCTGTTCGGCGTCCTCGCGCGGCACAAGGTCGAGCTGCTCAACGTCGAACAGGTGGTGATCCGTGGCCGGCTGACGCTCGGCGTACTGGTGTCGTGCCCCTTGGATGCCGCAAACGGCGAGCTCGATGCCTTGCGTGCTGACGTCGAAGGCGCCATCCGCGAGGTGGGCCTGGACGTCACGATCGAGCGCAGCGACGACGTCGAGATCATCCGGGAGCCGTCGACCCACACCATCTTCGTGCTGGGCCGCCCGGTCACCGCGGGCGCGTTCGGTGCGGTCGCCCGGGAAGTCGCCGAGCTGGGCGTCAACATCGACTTCATCCGCGGCGTCTCCGACTACCCGGTCACCGGTCTGGAGCTGCGGGTCTCAGTGCCGCCCGGCGCCTACGGTCCGCTGCAGAGCGCGCTGACCAAGGTGGCCGCGGACGAGCAGGTGGACGTCGCGCTCGAGGATTACGGCCTGGAATGGCGCACCAAACGGCTCATCGTGTTCGACGTCGATTCGACGCTGGTGCAGGGTGAGGTCATCGAGATGCTGGCGGCACGCGCGGGCGCCGAAGGGAAGGTTGCGGCGATCACCGAGGCCGCGATGCGCGGTGAACTGGATTTCGCGGAGTCGCTGGAGCAGCGAGTCGCCACCCTGGCCGGGCTGCCCGCCTCGGTGATCGACGATGTCGCCGAGCAATTGGAGCTGATGCCGGGCGCCCGAACGACGCTGCGTACGTTGCAGCGCTTGGGTTTTCGCTGCGGTGTCGTCTCCGGCGGCTTCCGGCGCATCATCGAGCCGCTGGCCGAGGAACTCAAGCTCGACTTCGTCGCCGCCAACGAACTGGAGATTGTCGACGGCACCCTGACCGGTCGCGTGGTGGGGACCATTGTCGACCGGGCCGGCAAAGCCACCGCGCTGCGCGCGTTTGCCGAGCAGTATGGCGTGCCGATGGAGCAGACGGTCGCGGTCGGGGACGGCGCCAATGACATTGACATGCTCGCCGCGGCCGGCATGGGGATCGCGTTCAACGCCAAGCCCGCGTTGCGCGAGGTGGCCGATGCCTCGTTGAGTCACCCGTATCTGGACACGGTGTTGTTCCTGCTGGGGGTGACGCGCGGCGAGATCGAAGCCGCCGATGCGGTGGACGGCGTGGTGCGCCGGGTCGAAATCCCTGCCGAATAACTCTGGCGAGCAGACGCAAAATCACCTTGGAGCGTACGTTCCAAGGTGATTTTGCGTCTGCTCGCGCCACTGAGGTGCCCAACATCTGATAAATTCTTCAACTGTTAAATTGATGAATTCTTAGTGAGGGTCGGTGTCCGAGCCGCTGTACAAGCTGAAGGCGGAGTTCTTCAAGACGCTGGGCCACCCGGCGCGGGTGCGCATCCTGGAACTGCTGTCGGAACGGGACCACACAGTGGCCGAACTCCTGCCTGAAGTGGGCCTGGAGTCCTCCAATCTGTCCCAGCAGCTCGCCGTGCTGCGCCGCGCCGGGGTGGTGACGGCGCGCAAGGACGGCAACACGGTGATCTACTCGATCACCTCGCCGCTGATCGCCGAGCTGATGGCCGTGGCCCGCCGGGTGCTCACCGGCATGCTGACCGGGCAGGTCGCGATGCTCGAGGACCTGCGCGCCGACGTCCCCACGGCACAGCGATGAGCTGGATCGGCCGGATACAGCGGCTGGGCCGGGTCGCCGAAAGCGCGGCGCCCAAGCCCGTCGCGGCCGTCGTACCACCGACCGGGGTCGCCGGGTCGGTGCAGGTGCGCCACGTCGACGCCGGCTCCTGCAACGGCTGCGAGGTGGAGATCTCGGGGGCGTTCGGGCCGGTATATGACGCCGAGCGGTTCGGTGCCCGGCTGGTGGCATCGCCCCGGCATGCGGACGCGCTGCTGGTCACCGGCGTGGTGACCCGCAACATGGCACAGCCGCTGCGCAATACCCTGGCCGCCACGCCCCTGCCGCGGGTGGTGATCGCGTGCGGGGATTGCGCGCTCAACCGGGGCGTGTTCGCGGACGCCTATGGGGTGGTCGGTGCGGTCGGTGAAGTGATTCCGGTGGACGTCGAGATCCCCGGCTGCCCGCCGACTCCCGATCAGGTCGTGGCAGCCCTGCGATCGGTGACGGGCAGGTGACGGCGACCCTGGCGCCCGAAGCCGCGCCGGATATGTTGCACCGGAACGGAATTGGCGCATGGGTGAGCGGCGTTGCGACGGCGGTGATCGGTGTCGTCGGTGCGGCGCTGGGATTGGCCGCGGTATCCGGTTGGCAGGCTCAGGTACGCGTGCCGTGGCTGCTGCCGCTCAGTGGCGTGGAATTCGCCGCCGATCGGCTCGGTGGGTTCTTCATGGCGCTCACCGGAGCGGTGGCCGTCGTCGTCGGTGTGTACAGCATCGGCTACCTGCGCCGCGAGCGGCATGGTGCGGTCGCGCAGTTGACGTTGCCGGCGTTCGTCACGGCGATGCTGCTGGTGCCCGCCGCCGCCACCGTGAGCACCTTCCTGCTGGCCTGGGAACTGATGGCACTGGCCTCGCTGATCCTGCTGGCCTCCGATCACCATCGTACCGAAGTACGTTCCGCCACAGTCTATTACGCGGTGATGACGCAGATCGGTTTCGCGGCGATCCTGCTCGGCCTGATGGTGGCGGCCGCGGCAGCCTGCACCGACCGGTTCGCCGACATGACCGGTATCCCGGAGACGTCGCGTAACGCGGTTTTCCTGCTGACGCTGCTGGGGTTCGGCTCCAAGGCGGGCCTGCTGCCGCTGCACGCCTGGTTGCCCCGCGCTCACCCCGAAGCGCCGAGTCCGGTGTCGGCGTTGATGAGCGCCGCCATGGTCAACCTCGGTGTCTACGGAATCGTCAAGGTCGACTTGCAGTTGCTCGGACCGGGGCCCCGATGGTGGGGAGCCGTCCTGTTGGCCGTCGGCGCCGTCTCGGCCATGTACGGCGTGCTGCAGGCCTCGGTGGCCGCCGATCTCAAACGGCTGCTGGGGTATTCGACGATCGAGAACATGGGACTGGTCGTGCTGGCGTTGGGGGCGGCCACCCTGTTGGCCGCCTGCGGCGCAGGTGCGGCCGCGGTGATAGCGATGACAGCGGCGCTACTGCACCTGATCGCGCACGCCGCATTCAAAAGCCTCGGCTTCATGGCCGCCGGATCGGTACTGGTGGCCACCGGTGAACGTGACCTCGACCGGATGGGCGGGTTGGCACGGCGGATGCCGGTGACCACGACCCTTTTCGGCGTGGCCGCGCTCGGGGCGTCGGGGTTGCCGCTGGGCGCCGGATTCGTCGGCGAATGGCTTCTGGTGCAGTCGCTGATTCATGCCCGCCCCGAACACAATTCGCTGCTCGGATTGGTGACACCGGTCGGCGTCGGCGCTGTGGCGTTGACGACGGGGCTGGGGGTGGCGGCGATGGTCAAGGCATTCGGTACCGGCTTTTTGGCGCGCGCCCGCTCGCAGCGGGCCGAGCAGGCGTGCGAGGCGCCGGTCAGCATGCTCATCGGCATGGCCGGGGCGGGGGTCGGATGCGCCGTCGTCGCGGTACTGCCGTTCGTCGTGACCGCGCCGCTGCAGTCGGTGCTGCGCAGCCTGCCGGCTGCCCGCAACGCCGACCTGAGCGGACTCGGTCTCGTGTTGCGGCTGCCCGGGATCGACGGCTCTGTGTCGCCCATCCTGCTGACCGCGGCCCTGGCCGGGGCGCTGCTGGTCGTGGTGGCCCTGTCCCGCTGGGGAGCGCGGCATCGCCCCGAGCCGGTGACGTCGCCGCTGTGGGCCTGCGGCGCTGACGGTCTGACGCCGCGAATGCAGTACACCGCAACCTCTTTCGCGCAACCGCTGCAACGCGTTTTCGACGACGTGCTGCGTCCCGACACCGGTATCGAGGTGACACATCTGGAGGAGACCCGCTACCACGTCGCGCGAATCGCGTACCGGATCAGCGTCACCGACGCCGTCGAGGACCGGGTCTACGCGCCGGTGATACACGCCATCGCCGCGGGCGCCCGGGCCGTCCGCCGCGCCCACAACGGAAGTGTGCATCTGTATCTGGCGTACGGCTTCCTCGGCGTGCTGATCGTTCTGGTGGTGGCGCGGTGAACGTCATGTCGGCGGTGGCCGGCGCGGTGCAGATCGTTGGTGTCGTCGCGGGCGCACCATTGGTGCTGGGGTTGATGCGCCAGGTCCGGGCCCGCTCGGAGGGGCGTTGCGGCGCAGGCATTTTGCAGCCTTGGCGTGACATTCGCAAGCAGTTGCGCAAGCAGCAGGTCACTCCGTCGGGCACCACGCTGGTATTCGCCGCCGCGCCGGTGGTACTGGCGGCCACCACGCTGCTGATCGCCGCAATAGTGCCGATCGTGGCCACCGGCTCCCCGCTGGACCCGGTCGCCGACCTGTTCGGTGTAGTCGGTTTACTCTTCCTGGGCACGGTCGCGCTGACACTCGCGGGCATCGACACCGGGACGTCCTTCGGGGGTATGGGCGCCAGCCGGGAGATCACGATCGCCGCACTGGTGGAGCCGACGATTCTGCTGGCCGTCTTCGCACTGTCCATTCCCGCCCGCTCGGCGAACCTCGGCGCCATCGTCGGCTTCACGCTCGCCAGTCCGGGCGAGGTGGTGTCGCTGGCGGGCATCCTGGCCTTCGTCGCCCTGGTCATCGTGGTCATCGCCGAGACCGGGCGGCTGCCGGTGGACAATCCGGCCACGCACCTGGAATTGACTATGGTGCACGAGGCGATGGTGCTCGAATACGCCGGACCCAGGCTCGCACTCGTCGAATGGGCCGGCGCCATGCGCCTGACGGTGTTGCTGGCGTTGCTGGCGAACCTGTTCCTGCCCTGGGGTATTGCCGGCGATCAGCCGACCCTGCCCGGCGTGGCCATCGGTATCGCGGCCATCGCGATCAAGGTCGCCGTTGCTGCCGTCGTCCTGGCCGGCGCCGAGGTGTTCATCGCCAAGTTACGGCTGTTCCGGGTGCCTGAGTTGCTGGCCGGCTCATTTCTGATGGCTCTGCTGGCGGTGAGTTCCGCGAACTTCTTCGCGGTGCAGGGGTGATGCGATGACCGAGTCGTATGCGGGCGTGCTCGACCTGGCCCCGGGCGGACTGGTGCTGACCGCGGTGCTGATCGTGTGGCGGCGTGACCTGCGTTCCATCGTGCGGTTGCTGGCGCTGCAGGGCATCGCGCTGGCGGCGATTCCGCTGATTCTCGGTTTGCACAGCGGGGATTGGGAGCTGGTCGGCGTCGGCGCGGCCCTCTTCGTGTTGCGTGGGGTGGTGTTGCCTGCGCTGCTCGCGCGTGCGCTGGGCGCCGAGGAGCGCCAACAGCGCGAAGCGACACCCTTGGTGAACAGCACCGCGTCCCTGCTGATCGCCGCGGCGCTCACCGTGGTCGCGCTGGCCGTCACCCGTCCGGTGGTCGACCTCGATCCGGGCCCCGCCGTCAGTGCCGTGCCGGCCGGGATGGCGGTGGTGCTGATCGCGATGTTCGTGATGGTCACCCGGCGGCACGCCATTTCCCAGGCCGCGGGTTTCCTGATGCTGGACAACGGCATTGCGGCCACCGCATTCCTGCTGACGGCCGGCGTTCCGCTGATCGTCGAACTCGGTGCCTCGCTGGATGTGCTGTTCGCGCTGATCGTGCTCGGCGTGCTGACCGGCCGGCTCCGGCGCATGCTCGGTGGCGCCGACCTGGACCGCCTCCAGAGATTGCGGGATTGATGACGACGGAG
Source organism: Mycobacterium sp. (assembly GCA_003987775.1). Taxonomy (GTDB): domain Bacteria; phylum Actinomycetota; class Actinomycetes; order Mycobacteriales; family Mycobacteriaceae; genus Mycobacterium. The sequence continues at coordinate 121,998 of RXJD01000037.1, read as the reverse complement.
CTGATTCTGGCGCCGATCCTGGCGCCCGCCCTTGCCGCCGCCGTCGCGGCGGTCGCCGGATGGCGCCGCGGGACCGCGGTGCTCACCACGCTGTCCGCACTGGTCGTGCTGGGTTGTGCTGTGGCGCTGGGTCTTCAGACCGGGGCGCGGCCGCACGTGGCCCTGGGCGGACTGTTGCGCACCGACGCGCTCTCGCTGACCATGCTGGTCGTCATCGGCGTCGTCGGCATCCTTGCGACCTGGGCCAGCATCGGTTACATCGACGCCGAGCTGACGCACGGTCACACCGACCCACGTGACGCGCGGGTGTACGGGGCGCTGACCCCCGCGTTCCTGGCGGCCATGGCAGTCGCGGTGTCCGCCAACAACATCGGCGTCGTCTGGGTGGCTGTGGAAGCCACCACGGTGATCACGGCGTTCCTGGTGGGGCACCGTCGCAACGTCACCGCGCTGGAGGCCACCTGGAAGTACGTGGTGATCTGTTCGGTCGGCATCGCCGTTGCTTTTCTGGGGACGGTGCTGCTCTACTTCGCCGCGCGGCACGCGGGGGCCGACGGGGCCAGCGCCCTGAACCTCGACGTGCTGGGTGCCCGCGCCGCACATCTGGACCCGGCGGTCACCCGGTTGGCCGGCGGACTGCTGCTGATCGGATACGGCGCGAAAGTCGGACTGGTTCCGTTCCACGGCTGGCTGGCCGATGCGCACAGCCAGGCGCCGGCCCCGGTGTCGGCGCTGATGAGCGGAGTGCTGCTCTCGGTGGCCTTTTCGGTGCTGTTGCGGCTGCGGCCGATCGTCGACGCCGCAGTGGGGCCGGGCTTCCTGCGTGCCGGCTTGTTGACGGTGGGACTGGCCACGGTGTTGATCGCCGCGCTGTTGCTCACTGTCGCAAGTGATCTCAAGCGGATGCTGGCCTACTCCTCGATGGAGAACATGGGGTTGATCGCGGTGGCGGCGGCCGCGGGCACCAAGCTCGCGATCGCGGCGCTGCTGCTGCACGTGCTGGCGCACGGCGTCGGCAAAACGGTGCTGTTCCTGGCCGGTGGGCAATTGCAGGCCGCGCACGGGTCGACGGCGATCGCCGACATCAGCGCCGTGTTGTCGCGCTCGCGGTTGGTAGGTGTGTCGTTCGCCGTCGGAGTGGTCGTCCTGCTCGGGCTGCCGCCATTCGCCATGTTCGCGAGCGAAATCTCGATCGCGCGGTCGCTGGCGGATGCCCGGATGTCCTGGGTGCTCGGCGCCGCGCTGCTGCTCATGGTGGTGGCGTTCGCGGCGCTGGTCAGCAACTCCCGCCGGATCCTGCTCGGACCCCCGGGTGACCACGCGCCACCGATCGTGGTGCCGGCTGCCGTAGCGGGTGCCCTGGTGAGCGGTGTGGTGGCCTCACTGGTGCTGGGAGTGACGGCGGGACCGCTCACCGGGTTGTTCAACGCGGCGGCCGGCCAGTTCGGAGCCGGGTGATGCAGCGGCGTGAGGTCAGCGCCGACGAGCTTCCCGGTGCGGTAGGGCACCTGCTGGACAACGGTTTTCGGTTGGCGCTGGTGGCCGCTCACGATGACGGCCATGCGATACGCATTGTGTACCTGCTGCTGGCCGGCGGCCCGGACCGCAGAGCCGAGCTCACGGTGACCACCGACGCGGCCGGTCCGTCGGTGCCGTCCCTGGGGCATCTGTCGATCCCCGCGGGCCGCTTCGAGCGGGAGATGATGGACCTGTACGGCGTGGAACCGGTGGGGCATCCGCAGCCGCGGCGGTTGGTCAGCCACGCGCACTGGCCGCAGGACTGGCATCCGATGCGCCGAAAGGCCGGACACCCGCCCGAATTCGCGACGGTGGGCGGATTTCCGTTCGTCACCGTCGACGGCGCCGGAGTCTACGAAATCCCGGTCGGACCTGTGCACGCCGGCCTGATCGAGCCGGGGCACTTCCGGTTCTCGGTCATCGGCGAATCGGTGCTGCGCCTGAAGGCACGACTGTGGTTCGTGCACAGGGGAATTGAGAAGCTCTTCGAGGGACGTACCGCCGCCGACGGCATCGCGCCGGCCGAGCGGATCAGCGGCGACACCTCGGCCGCCCATGCGCTCGCCTACAGCCTGGCGGTGGAAGATGCGCTGGGAATCGATATCCCTGAGCCGGTGCACCAATTGCGGGCGCTGCTAGTCGAGCTGGAACGGCTGTACAACCACGCCACCGACTTGGGCGCGCTGGCCAACGACGTCGGTTTCGCCCTTGCCAACGCGCACGCCCAGCGCGTCCGCGAATGCCTGTTGCGGATCAACGCCCGGGTCACCGGCCACCGGCTGCTGCGCGGCGCGATCCGTCCGGGAGGTGTTGTGCTGCAGCAACTTCCGGATACCGCGGAGTTACACACGCTGGCTCGGGAGGTTGCGGAGATCAGCGAGCTGACCCTGGGCAATCCGGTGATCTACGACCGGTTCGCCGACACCGCGGTGCTGCACCGCGAGGACGCTCAGGCGCTGGGCTGCCTCGGCTATGTGGCCCGCGCCAGTGGCATCGGCACCGATGCCCGCCTGGATCATCCGACCACCGCGCTGCCGTTGGTCCCGGTCGGTCGCGACGAGGGTGACGTGCTGGCCCGCTACACAATCCGGCGCGACGAGTTCGCGGCGTCGGTCGGGCTGATCTGCACGCTGATCGAGGGGCACCGCGGCCCCCTCGACTTCCAGGCGCCGCTACCGGCGGCCGGAACTTCGGGGGTGGGCATCGTGGAAGGGTGGCGGGGCACGGTGGTCCACCGCGTCGAGGTCGACGCCGGGGTGGTCACCCGGTGCAAGGTGGTCGACCCGTCCTGGTTCAACTGGCCCGCATTGCCGGTCGCGATGGGCGACACGATCGTTCCGGACTTCCCGTTGGCCAACAAGAGCTTCAACCTCTCCTACGCCGGCAACGACCTCTGACCGCGAGCAGACACAAAATCCCGTTGGAGCGAATGCTCCACGGTGATTTTGTGTCTGCTCGCGGGGTAACGCGACCCGGCAACCACAGCCGCGACGCGGTACGGCACGATGGGCGGGTGCCCGAACCCGGCTCTCTCGAAGCCGATCCCGACCTGCTGATCGACTTCAGAAATGTGTCGCTGCGCCGTGGCGGGCGAACTCTGGTGGGCCCGCTGGACTGGGCCGTCGAACTCGACGAACGCTGGGTGATCATCGGCCCGAACGGCGCCGGAAAGACTTCGCTGCTGCGCATCGCCGCCGCCTCGGAGCATCCGACCAGTGGCACCGCGTTCGTGCTGGGGGAGCGGCTCGGCCGGGTGGACGTGAGCGAGTTGCGGTCACGGATCGGCCTGAGCTCCTCGTCGCTCGCGCAGCGGATCCCGTCCGACGAAGTGGTGCGCGACCTCGTGGTGTCGGCCGGCTACTCGGTGCTGGGCCGCTGGCGGGAACAGTACGAAGACGTCGACTACCGGCGCGCGGTCGACATGCTGGAGAGCCTGGGTGCCGAGCACCTCGCCGATCGCACCTACGGGACGCTGTCCGAAGGCGAACGCAAGCGGGTGCTGATCGCCCGCGCGTTGATGACCGACCCCGAGCTGCTACTGCTCGACGAACCCGCTGCCGGCCTGGATCTGGGTGGCCGCGAAGAACTGGTGGCCCGGTTGGCCGATCTGGCCGCCGACCCCGACGCGCCGGCGCTGGTGCTGGTCACCCACCACGTCGAGGAAGTGCCACCCGGGTTCAGTCACTGCCTGCTGCTGTCGGAGGGCGAGGCCGTCGCGTCCGGGCTGTTGCCCGATGTGCTGACCGCGGAGAATCTCTCCACCGCGTTCGGGCAGCGGATCGCGCTCGATGTGGTCGACGGACGTTATTTCGCCCGCCGCGTTCGCACCCGCGCAGCTCATCGGAGGCGACCATGAACGAACCGCACGTTCCGCTGCCGGCGCGACCGGCCGCAACCGTGATGCTGGTGCGCGACGCGCCCGGCGGCCTGAACATTTTCCTGATGCGTCGCCACTCGGCGATGGAGTTCGCCCCGGGGGTGATCGTGTTCCCGGGCGGCGGCGTCGACGACCGCGACCGCAACGCCGATATCGCATGGGCCGGTCCGCCTCCCGAGTGGTGGGCGCAGCGGTTCGGCATCGAAACCGACCTGGCCATCGCGCTGGTCTGCTCCGCGGCACGGGAGACATTCGAGGAATCCGGTGTGCTGTTCGCCGGACCGGCCGACGACCCGGACAGTATCGTGGGCGACGCCTCGGTCTACCGCGAGTCCCGGCACGCGCTGGCCGACCGCACGCTGTCCTTCGCCGACTTCCTGCGCCGCGAGCAACTGGTGCTGCGCTCGGACCTGCTGCGGCCGTGGGCGAACTGGGTCACCCCGGAAGCCGAGCGCACCCGCCGCTACGACACCTACTTCTTCGTGGCGGCCCTTCCCGAAGGACAGCGCGCCGACGGCGAGAACACCGAGTCCGATCTGTCCGGCTGGGCGTTGCCGCAAGAGGCGATCGCCGACTTCGAAGCCGGGCGCAATGTGCTGCTGCCGCCGACCTGGACACAGCTGGATTCGCTGGCCGGCCGCACCGTCGCCGAGGTACTGGCCGTCGAACGCCAGATCGTGCCCATCCAGCCGCTGCTGGAAAAGCGGGGCGACAACTGGGTCTTCGAGTTTTTCGACTCCGACCGCTACCACCGGGCGCGCGAAGCCGGCGGATCGATGAAGTGGCCGCTTTGAACGAGTTCGTGAGCGTCGTGGTCAGCGACGGCTCGCAAGACGCCGGGCTGGGCATGCTGTTGCTGTCGCGGCCACCCACCAACGCGATGACCCGGCAGGTCTATCGGGAGATCGCCGCCGCGGCCGAGGAGCTGGGCCGGCGCGATGACGTCGCCGCCGTGATCCTGTTCGGCGGCCACGAGATCTTCTCCGCCGGCGACGACATGCCCGAACTGCGGACGCTCAGCCCGGCCGAGGCCGGCACCGCGGCCCGGGTGCGGCGCCAGGCCGTCGACGCGGTCGCGTCCATCCCGAAGCCCACTGTGGCCGCCATCACCGGATACGCCCTGGGCGCGGGGCTGACGCTGGCGCTGGCCGCCGATTGGCGGGTCAGCGGTGACAACGTCAAATTCGGCGCCACCGAGATCCTGGCCGGACTGGTCCCCGGTGGCGGCGGAATGGCCCGCCTGACCCGCGCGGTCGGACCGAGCCGGGCCAAAGAGCTGGTGTACAGCGGCCGGTTCTTCGATGCCGAAGAGGCGCTGGCGCTGGGTCTGATCGACGACATGGTGGCTCCCGACCACGTCTACGACGCCGCGGCGACGTGGGCCAGGCGGTTCTTGGACGGTCCGCGACCCGCACTGGCCGCCGCCAAAGCGGGTATCAACGCGGTCTACGACACCCCTGGCGACCGCGAACGCCACGCCGCCGACGACCGTCGCTACGTCGAGGTGTTCGCCGCTGGTCAGGACGCTGACGCCAAAGGCGGCAGCCGTCGAAGTTAGCGAGGCGGTTAGGCTGCCCTGCATGACGAGGAGTTCTGAGATTCCCGCCGACTCGGCACCCAACCCGCACGCCACTGCCGAACAGGTGGAGGCGGCCCGGCACGACAGCAAGCTCGCCCAGGTGCTCTACCACGACTGGGAAGCCGAGAGCTACGACGACAAGTGGTCCATCTCCTACGACCAGCGCTGCATCGACTACGCCCGGGGCCGCTTCGACGCCATCGTTCCCGAAGAGGTGACCCGCGAGCTGCCGTACGACCGCGCGCTGGAACTCGGCTGCGGCACCGGCTTCTTCCTGCTGAACCTGATCCAGGCCGGGGTGGCGCGGCGCGGGTCGGTCACCGACCTGTCGCCCGGCATGGTCAAGGTCGCCACCCGCAACGGGCAGTCGCTGGGCCTGGACATCGACGGCCGGGTTGCCGACGCCGAAGGCATCCCGTACGACGACAACACTTTCGACCTGGTGGTGGGGCACGCCGTGCTGCACCACATTCCCGACGTCGAGCTGTCGCTGCGCGAGGTGCTGCGCGTGCTCAAGCCCGGCGGCCGGTTTGTCTTCGCCGGTGAGCCGACCACCGTCGGCAACGGCTACGCCCGGGCGCTGGCGGACCTCACCTGGAACGTCACCATCCGGGCAGTCAAGCTGCCCGGGCTGGGCAGCTGGCGCCGCCCGCAGGAGGAGATCGACGAGAACTCGCGAGCCGCGGCGCTGGAGTGGATCGTCGACCTGCACACCTTCGACCCCAAGGACCTCGAGCGGATGGCCACCAACGCGGGCGCGGTGCAGGTCAAGACCGCCAGCGAGGAGTTCACCGCCGCCATGCTCGGCTGGCCGGTCCGCACGTTCGAGTCGACGGTGCCGCCGGGGAAGCTGGGCTGGGGCTGGGCGAAGTTCGCCTTCAACGGCTGGAAGGCGCTGAGCTGGGTGGACGCCAACGTCTGGCGGCACATCGCCCCGAAGGGCTGGTTCTACAACGTGATGGTCACCGGGGTCAAACCCTCCTGAGCCCGCTCGATACCGGCGACGTCAGATACCTGCGCTCGGAAGCCGGCCGCGAGGCTTTGGCGATTGTCACCGGCCTCGAGTTCAGTGACGCCACCCGGATTGCCGACATCGACGCGGTGCGCCGCCGGTTCGGTGAGCGTGCTCCGGCGCTGGTGGAGACGACGTTGCTGCGCCGCAAGGCGGCCGAGAAGCTGGCCGGTCTGGGTGACGTCTCGGGCTGGCTGTTCACCGACGAAGCTCTGCAGCAGGCCACCGCCGCACCGGTAGCGCTGCACCGGGCGGCCCGGCTGGCCGGGCGGGTGGTGCACGACGCGACATGCTCGATCGGCACCGAGCTTGCCGCGCTTTCCGGCGTGGCGCAGCGGGTCATCGGCAGTGACATCGACCCCGTCCGGCTGGCGATGGCGCGCCACAACCTCGGAGCGACGACAGCTCTGTGCCGCGCCGATGCGTTGTACCCGGTCACCCGCGGCGCGGCCGTCATCGTCGACCCGGCCCGGCGTGGCAGCGGCCGCCGCCGTTTCAATCCGGCCGATTACCAGCCCGCCCTGGGACCGTTGCTGACCGTCTACCGCGGCCGGGACAGCGCGGTGAAGTGTGCTCCGGGAATCGATTTCGACGAAGTCGCCCGACTCGGCTTCGACGGGGAGATCGAGGTGACGTCCTACCGCGGCTCGGTCCGCGAGGCCTGCCTGTGGTCGGGCGACCTGGCCCAGCCGGGTGTGCGGCGACGCGCGAGCATCCTCGACCTCGGCGAACACCTCACCTCCGCCGATCCGGACGACTGCGAGGTGCGGACGGTGGGCCGATGGATCATCGACCCCGATGGAGCCGTCGTCCGGGCCGGCCTGGTGCGTCACTACGGCGCCCGGCACGGGTTGTGGCAGCTCGACCCCGAGATCGCCTACCTGTCCGGTGATCGGCTGCCGCCCGGAGTCCGTGGCTTCGAAGTTCTCGAGCAGCTGGCCTTCGACGAGCGGCGGTTGCGGCAGGCCCTGTCGGCACTGGACTGCGGGGCGGCCGAAATCCTGGTACGCGGGGTACAGGTGGATCCTGACCAGTTGCGTCGCCGACTGCGGTTGCACGGCGGCAGAGCGCTCTCGGTGGTCATCGCCAGGATCGGGCGCAGCGGCCCGAAGAGTGCCAGTCACGCGGTGGCCTACGTTTGCCGGCCGTCTCGGTAACGCCGGGTACGCTGACGGCGATTACCCCATAGGGCGTACTTACGCCACTTTGGTGTGCAAGGACTCGGTACAAGGACAGAGATGCGTTATCTGATAGCGGCCGCAGCGCTGGCCGCCGCCGCCCTGGTTGGCTGGCCGGCGAGTGCCGCCCCGCCGTCGTGTGCCGCACTGGGCGGCTCGTTGGAGGCTGCCCAGATGTGCCATATCCACCAATCCAGCGCCACCTACACACTGGACATGACCTTTCCCGTGGACTATCCCGACCAGCAAGCGCTGACCGACTACATCACGCAGAACCGCGACGGGTTCGTCAACGTCGCGCAGAGTTCGGGCGGCCGGCGTGACCAGCCCTATCAGATGGACGCCACCAACGAGCAACACAGCTCCGGACAGCCGCCCCGCACCCGCAGCGTGGTGCTGAAGTTCTTCCAGGATCTCGGCGGGGCCCGGCCGTCCAACTGGTTCAAGGCGTTCAACTACAACCTGGGGAGCAAGCAGCCCATCACGTTCGACACGCTGTTTGCGCCCAATACCAACGCGCTGGACGCGATCTTCCCAATCGTGCAACGGGAACTGGAACACCAGACCGGACTGGGTGTGACGATTTCGCCGGGTGCCGGTCACGACCCGACCAACTACCAGAACTTCGCGATCACCGACGACGCGCTGATCTTCTACTTCGCCCAGGGCGAGTTACTGCCGTCCTTCGCCGGCGCCACCCAGGTGCAGGTGCCTCGCAGCTCGATCCCGCCGCTGGCGATTTAGTGCCGTTCATTCTGCGCCGGTGGCGACGAAATGCGAGTAGCGCGCGCCCTCAACGCAGAGCCAACGGTCAGGCGGGCTCGAAGGAGTACACCTGTCCGTCGCTGGTGGTGACCACCACCTGCCGGTCCTTGCCCACCGACACTCCGACCGGGGATCCGGTGGCTCCCGGCAGCGCATACATGTTGACGGTGTGGCCATCGCCAGGGTCGAAGACCAGCAGGTTCATCCCGGCCGACACCGTGTAGCCGACACTGCCGCCGGCCACCGACGCGGTCGACAGCGGGGTGACGTCGTCGCGTCGCCAGGCCGAGTCGGCATGATCGCCTTTGTCGTGGAAGGCGGCGAGCCGGGCATCGGGGCCGCCGCCGGAAAGAATCAGACCCTGCGGCGTGACCGACGGTGGCGTCTGCGCCGTAAAGCCTAGCGGCGCAGACCATTTGACCTTGCCGTCGGCGGCTTGCAGCGCCCACAACCGTTGGTCGCGGCCGTTGACGTAGACGGTGGTGCCGTCGGCGGACAGCACCGGACTGCCCAGCACGCCGGCGCTGACGGCGTCGCTGGTCCACTCGCGGGACAGCTGCCCGCCGCGGTACTTCAGCCCGATCAGTCCAGCTGCCGGTGCCCCCGGCTGCCAGACGCTGACGACCACCGCCCCGCTCGCCGGCGAGAATGCGGGCGCAGCCGCCACCGGGCAGCCCGCGCGGGCCGGCGCGCAGTCGGCCAGTCCGCGTGTCGCATCGGCCGGGTCGACGCCCTCCACCAGATCCAGCGCGGTCCCGACGACGGCACCGCGGTGGGTGTCGAAAACCAGTAGCTGTCCCAGGTGAGTGCTGACCAGCAAATGGCCGTCGCCCAGGAACCGCGGGGTGGTCGGCATCCCGATCACCGGCTGCCGCCAGCGCGTCCACTGGGTCGGCGGGAACGAGATGATGGCTCCGGGTTGCCCGACGTAGAGGTTGTCGAAGCCGTCGAACAGCGGGCCACCGAAGCCGCCGCCCTGCACCAGGCGGGTGCACCAGCGCTGCCGGCCGTTGCCGATCTCCCATTCCATGAAGGAGCAGCCACCCGGGGTCTGTGCGTTGAGCGCCAGGAAGCCGCGTGCTCCGAGGGCGGGGCCGGCCGCCACGCTTCCCTTGGCCGAGCGAGTCCACCGCAGGACGAGCTTGCCGGCGCCCGTCGTGGGGCTGTAGCTGCTGTTGGCGGCGTCGCCGTACTGCGCCGGCCAGCCCAGCGCGGGTGCGGCGTCCACCCAGGAGTCCGTGTTACCGCAACCGCCGAGCCCGAGGGTGAGGATGGCCACCAGGACAGGCGTCAGGAGACGTCGCGCGAGCACACGTGAGGGTATCGCGGGCGGCCGATCGCCCAACTCCGCAGCCCGCCGGTCCGGGCGGCTCCGTCGTCGGTAGGCTTCGGCACATGACGAGCATGTGGGGTGCTCCGCTGCATCGCAGGTGGCGGGGAGGGCGGCTCAGGGATCCGCGCCAGGCGAAATTCCTGACGCTCGCCTCGCTGAGGTGGGTACTGCGCAACAAGGCATACACCCCGTGGTACCTGGTGCGATATTGGCGGCTGCTGAAGTTCAAGCTGCAGAATCCGCACATCATCACCCGCGGCATGGTGTTTCTGGGCAAGGGCGTCGAGATCCACTGCACACCCGAATTGGCGCAGCTGGAGATCGGGCGCTGGGTGCACATCGGGGACAAGAACACGATCCGGGCGCACGAGGGCTCGCTGCGGTTCGGTGACAAGGTGGTGCTGGGCCGCGACAACGTCATCAACTGCTACCTGGACATCGAGCTCGGCGACTCCGCTCTGATGGCCGACTGGTGCTACCTGTGCGACTTCGACCACCGGATGGACGACATCACGCTGCCGATCAAGGACCAGGGCATCATCAAGTCGCCGGTGCGAATCGGCCCCGACACCTGGATCGGGGTCAAGGTATCGGTGCTGCGTGGCACGGCCGTCGGCCGAGGGTGCGTCCTGGGGTCGCACGCGGTGGTCCGCGGCGTCATCCCGGATTATTCGATCGCGGTCGGCGCGCCGGCCAAGGTGGTCAAGAACCGCAAGCTGTCGTGGGAAACCTCAGCCGCCCAACGCGCCGAACTGGCTGCGGCACTTGCCGATATCGAACGCAAGAAGGCCGCTCAGTAGAAACCGCTTGGCCTGCGGACTGCGCGACACTGACCGCACGCACACGACACGCCGCGCCAACTGTGCGCAGCGTCAGTCTCGGCGGACGCACACCCGGGGAGCGGCCTATTCGGGGTGGTCGTCGACCTTGATGTCGAAGTTGACGTCCCCACCGACCACGTTGGTGACGGTGACATTGATGCCGTACTTGGAGCTGCCGTCGGTGAGCTGGCAGCGCAGCGTGGCGCCTTCGTAGCCCTTCAGGTTCTCCGGGCAGGTGACCGCGTCGGGCCGCTGACCGACCTGCTGGTAGAGCTTGTCGCTGATGATGTGGGCGACCTGGTCCTTGTCGACCGTCTCCACCATGTCGAACTTCACGTCCTTGCCCTCGACGCTGGTGACGGTGACGTTGACGTTGTAGGTCTCGTCCTTGACCTTCATCTCGCAGTTGGTCTGCGCGCCCACCTTGGCCGGCAGGTCGTCCGGACAGCTCACCGAACTCGGCTTGTTGCCGTTTGCGTCGGTCATCTTGGTGATGATCTGGCCGGCGACGTCCTTCTTGCTCACCGTCTTGGGCCCCGAAGATCCGACCGAACACGAGCAGGCCCCGGCACTGGCCATCAGGCCGACGGCGGCACCCGAGACCAGCAACGTCCGAACGATCCGAGCCATAGCGCCTCCCTGGCGTGTGTAGAACCCCGTGATGAGTCGGGGAGATAATGGCACGCCGGCGACCATCTGAAAAGCGAATCAGCCAAATGGCTGCCTCAGCTGATGTCCCGGTAGCGCCGCAGCGCCTCTGTGCGCTCGGCCGCATGGTCCACGATGGGTTCGGGATAGCCTTTCGGCCGCTTCCCCTTGGCCAGGTGGACATCGTCGGCATCGGCCAGTTCGGGTACCCACCGGCGAATGTAATCGCCTGCGGGATCGAACTTTTCGCCCTGTTTGGTCGGGTTGAACACCCGGAAGTACGGTGCCGCATCGGTGCCGCAGCCGGCACTCCACTGCCAGCCGTGCTGATTGCTGGCCATATCGCCGTCCACCAGTTGCTCGAGGAACCAGCGGGCGCCCCATTGCCAGGGCAGATGAAGGTCCTTGACGAGGAACGAGGCCACGATCATGCGCACCCGGTTGTGCATGAACCCGGTCTCGCGCAGTTGGCGCATCCCGGCGTCCACGAACGGGTAGCCGGTTTCGCCCGCCTTCCATGCCTCGAATTTGCGCTTGGCCTGCGCGTCGGTGTCGGTTTCGATGGCGTCGAAGTCGCGGTTCCAATTCCACCAGACACTGTGCGGCCAGTGATGCAACACCGAGGCGTAGAAATCGCGAAATGCCAACTCCCGCAAGTAGGCTGAGTCGCCCTGGCGCCGCCGGTTGAGGTCGGCGACCATCGTCCGGGGGTGAATGGTGCCGAATTTCAGGTGCGCCGACATCCGGCTGGTGCCGGGCAGATCCGGCCGATTGCGGTCGTCGGCGTAGCCTTGCACCCCAGCCTCGAGGAACGACGCCCACTGGGACAGGGCCGCCGCCTCGCCGGCCGCGAGATCCAGCTCGACGCCAGGGTCGGGCGCCTTGACCTCTTTGCGGGACTTCACTTGCGACGGGTCGATCCAGCGTGCGCTGTCGGCATCGGTAGAGGCGGGGGAGCGCCAACCGGTTTCGCGCCACCTGCCGAAGAAGGGCGTGAACACCTTGTAGGGCGTGCCGTCGTCCTTGGTGACCCGCCCGGGCGAAACCAGGTACGGCGAGCCCGTGGCGACCAGTGGCACCGTGTCCAACGCATCGCGGACCCGCTCGTCGCGGCGCCGCCCGAACGGCGTGAAGTCCTCCGAGATGTGCACCGCAGCGGCCTCGATCGACTTGGCGAGGAATGGAATTCGCTCCTCCGGGCGCCCGCGTGTCACCAGCAGCCGACCGCCCAGATCGTCATTAAGCCGGCGCAGCGAGTCACCGAGAAACTGCAGGCGCCGCGGTCCGGACGACGCCTCCAGTCGCGGATCGAGCACGAAACAGGCCAGCACTTCGTCGTTCTCCGATGCGGCCGCAAGCGCGGGGTGATCACGCAACCGAAGGTCGCGTCGAAACCACAACAGTGCCGGCATGGTCGGCCCTCCTTCAGCGGTTCAGCCGCCAGATGCTCGTGGCCAATACGGTGGCGAATCCACACCACAGCGGGTAGGGCAGCAGGGCCCAGCCCTTTTGTGGGTCGGCGTCGACGGCGCGTCGCACCAGGTCGGCGCTGCTGGCGGTCAGCGCCGCGGCGCCCACCGCAGAGGGGCCCAGCTTGTGGTAGCGGAAGAAAAGCCAGCTCCAGCCCGCGTTGATCGCCAGGTTGACGCCGAGGGCCGCGGCGTAGTTGCGGGCTTCCGCGTCGCGCCCGTCCTCGCGGAAGCGATCGATGGTGTTCGCGGAGGTGACCGCGATGTCGGTGTACAGGCTGGTCCAGGCGATCGGGAAGGCCACCTTGGGCGGCTGGAAACTGGGCTTGCGGAGCCGGTCGTACCAACCCGGTGTCCGGTTGGGGCTGGCGACGCTCCCGGACGCCGCCGCCGCGGTGACGGCCAGCGCGGTGCCGGCCAGAGTTGACTTATTCATGATGTCTCCCTTCGGTTTTGGCGTGATTAAGGTCAGCCGGCCACCAGATACGGTCGCCGATCAGAGCGAAGAGTGCAGGGATCACCAGGGTGCGGACGACGAAAGTGTCCAGCAGGATCCCCAGGCCCACGATGATGCCCAGTTGGGTCATCACGATCAGCGGCAATACGCCGAGGACGCAAAAGACCGCGGCCAGAACGATTCCCGCGCTGGTGATGACGCCGCCGGTGGCCGACACCGCGCGCACCATGCCGTCGCGCGCCCCGTGCTCGGCTGCCTCCTCACGCGCACGGGTGACCAGGAAGATGGTGTAGTCCACCCCGAGCGCGGCCAGAAAGAGGAAGGCGTAGAGCGGCGCGATGTTGTCCAGCGCCGGGAATCCGAACACATGCATGCTCGCCCAGCCGCCCAGGCCCAGCGCGGCCAGTGCGCCCAGGATCGTCGCCGCCAGCAATGTCGGCGGTGCCAGAGCGGACCTCAGCAGCGCGTACAGGACGACCAGGATCACCAGCAGGATCGCCGGTATCAGCAGGATCCGATCGTGTACCGCCGCGTCTCGCACGTCCAGCGCCTGAGCGTCCGGCCCACCCACTATGGCGTCGGGTGTCACCGCCTTGGTCGAATGTCGCAATGCCGCAATGGTGGTGAATGCCTGCGGAGAGGACGGTGCGGCATCGGTCACCACCGACCACTTGGTCAGCCCGGTCGCCGAGGTGCCGGACGGGTTCGCTGATATGACGCCGGGAGTGCCGACGATCGCCTGCTGCACCTGCGGCGCCTTGTCGGCCGGCGCGATCACCTCGGTGGGGTTGGCCAGGCCCGCCGGAAAGTGCTGGGCCACGATGTCGAAGCCCGTCACCGAATCTGCTTTGACGCGAAACTGTTCGGTTTGGGAGAGGCCGATGCGCGTGGTCAGCAGTCCGGTGGCCAGCACGGCCAGCAGCGCGATCGTGACCGAAGCGACCAAAACCGGACGGCGCGAAACGGATTCGGCGACGCGATGCCAGATGCCGGTATCGGTGTCACTGTGCTGGGTGTCGCCGGGCTGCGGCACGAACGGCCAAAACAGCCGCCGTCCACACACGGCCAGCAGCGGCGGCAACAGCAGCAGGACCGAGACCGCCGCAACCAACAAACCGCAGGCCGCCAGCGCTCCCAGGCTGCGCGTGCTGGGCGTGGACGCGAAGATCAGGGTGAGCAGCGCCAGCACCACGGTGGCGTTGCTGGCCACGATCGCCGGCCCGGCCATCCGGACCGCGCGCCGCAACGCGTCACGGTGATCGTCATGACGCCGGAGCTCTTGCCGGTATCGCGAAATAAGCAACAGCGCGTAATTGGTTCCGGCACCGAACACCAGCACGCTGGTGATGCCTGAGGTCGAGCCGTCGAAGGTCAACCCGGTCAGCGACGCCACCGCGACACCGACCGCGCTGGCCAGCCGGTCGGCGAATCCGATCACCACCAACGGCACCAGCCACAGCACGGGCGAGCGGTAGGTGGCAATCAGGAGCAGGGCCACCACCCCCGCGGTTACCGCCAGCAGGGTGACGTTGGCGTTGCTGAACGCGTTAGCGATGTCCGCCCCGAATGCAGGTCCGCCGGTGACATGGGCGGTCATGCCGGTGGGCAGGCCTCGATTGGCGGCGGTGCGCAGCGCGTCCACCGCGTCGCTGAGGGGCAAGCCGGACAGTTCGGCGCTGACCGGCACCACCCCGATCGCGGCCTTGCCGTCGGCCGACACCAGGACCGGCGCCGCGGGTGTGCCGGAATTTAACTCCGTCTGCATCCGGTCGCGGGCGCCTTCACACGCCTGCTTCAGGGCGTCCGCGCTGTCGGTGGCGGCACCGTTGACCACCACGATGAGCGGTACCCGGTCTCCACCGGGAAACTGGCTGGACAGCTTCTGCACCTTCGCCGAATCCGAGTCGGTAGGCACCGACAGCGGCGCCTGCCCCGCTGCGGCATTCCCGCCCACCAGCACCATGAAACCGACGCCCAGTACGAAGACGCCGAGCGCGAGCAGCCAGGAGAGTCGTCGGGTTACAGTCGCGGCAAGTCCGTCCCACACAGCACCAAGCATTTCAGTAACTGAAATATTAATCAACTGAAATTCGGTCAGAAACCAGATATGCTGCTCATCGGTATGGAACCCGACGAGCAGGCGTGCCAGCGAACGGAACTGGAATCGCAGATCGCTGCTGATCTGCGGGAGTTGTCGTCTGAGTCCGACCAGATCGGCCGGATCTTTGCTGTCTCCCACGATGTTCGGCCGACCGATTTTCGGGCTCTGCTGCACATCATGGTCGCCGAGACAGCGGGTCAACCGATGACGTCCGGGGATCTCAGCCAGCGGATGGGTCTGTCCGGTGCGGCGATCACCTACCTCGTCGATCGCCTGATCGACTCCGGTCACATTCGGCGGGACTCCCACCCGGCGGATCGGCGCAAGGTCATCCTGCGCCACGCCGAGCCCGGTATGAACACCGCAAGATTGTTCTTCACCCCACTCGGGGAGCACACCCACGAAGCGATGGCCGATCTGCCCGACGCGGATCTGGCTGCGGCGCATCGGGTTTTCGACGCGCTGCTCGCCGCGATGCGCCGGTTTCAGGCTGAGCTGGGCCCCACCGATTCCTGATAGGCGGGCGGTTGCCCGTGTTCGGGAAGGGCGGTGAACGTCCGGCGGTGCCACGCCGCCAGTGGTTTCGGTGCCCACCAATTGAGCCGGCCGAGCACGTGCATGAACGCGGGCACCAGCATCATGCGGATCACGGTGGCGTCCACCAGGATCGCGATCGTCAGCCCGACGGCGAACATTCGCATGAACGACACGCCGGCGGACATCAGGGCGGCGAACGAGATCGACATCAGCAGCGCCGCGGCCGTCACGACCCGACCGGTGCGGGCGATGCCCAGCGCGACGCTTTCGTCGTTGTCGGCATGAGTCTGCGATGAGGCGAGCCAGTATTCGCGGATGCGGGACAGCAGGAACACCTCGTAATCCATCGACAGCCCGAACGCGATGCAGAACATCAGCACCGGGACATTTACCGCCAAGGTCCCGGTGGGAGTGGTGCCGGCCGCGCCGAGGTGGCCTTCCTGGAAGATCCACACCAGCGCACCGAACGTCGCCGTAAGCGACAAGATGTTGAGCAGCACCGCCTTGATCGGCAGCACCACACTGCCGGACAGCAGGAACAGCAGCACCAGCATGACAATCGCAATGAAGCCGAACACCAGGGGCAAGCGCGAGGTGATGCCGCGCACGCAGTCCTGATTTGTCTGCGCCAGACCGGTGATCAGGACTTGCTTGTCCGCGGGCAGTGCGATCTGGTGAACCCGGGCGAGTTGCTGCTCGGATGCCTGGGTGTACAGCGGGGCGGTGCTGTCGATCGTGAGAAACGCTGCGCCGTCGGCCATTCCGGCCGGCGCTGAGGGTGGTCCCTTGGGCTCGCCGGCGACGAAGGTCCCGGTTGGTGAGGACACCGACGACACATCCGGCACCCGGGACAACGCGGCGGCGTAGCTGTCGAGATCCGGGCGGCTCAACCCGGTGGTGTCGGGAATGACCGCCTTGATGCGGGTGGCCGAGTTGGACGGGAATTGCGCTCGGATCCGTTCGTTGGCCAATCGCGCGGACGACGTGTCGGGCAGGACGCGGTCGTCGGCATAGCCCCATTTGACCCCGAGGAAGGGCGTGCCCAGCGCAAGCAGCACGATAACCAGCAGTAGTCCCAGCGGTATCGCTTGTCTGATAACGAATTTCGCCAATCGGTACCAGAAGGTCTGCTCTATCGGCCGCGGAGAAGGTGTCGGCCGGCGCAGCAGGCGACGTACCAGGTGCCGTACGTCGAACGCGTCGATCCGGTTGCCGAGCAACAGCAGCACGGCCGGTGTGACCGACACGGCCGCGGCAGCGGCGAAAGCGACCACCGCGATGCCGGCATAGGCGAAAGACTTGAGGAAGTACATCGGGAAGAAGATCATTCCGAGCAGCGCCAGTGCCACCGTCATCGCCGAGAACAGGACGGTTCGCCCGGCCGTCGACATGGTTCGCACCACCGCTTCTGTAGGTGGTACTCCGTCGGCAAGTTCGTCGCGGTAGCGGCTGATGATCAGCAGGGTGTAGTCGATGGCCAGAGCGAATCCCAGTGCGACCGCGACGTTGAGTGCGAAGATCGACACGTCGGTGACCAATGCGATCCCGCGCAGGACGGCGAGTGACCCCAGAATTGCGAAACCGCCCACCGCCACTGGCAGCGCGGCCGCCAGCACACCGCCGAAGACCCAGATCAGGGCGAGGAAACTCAACGGAATGGCGATGACTTCCATTCGGAGCAAATCTTTTTCGGTCTGCTGGTTGATTTGCGCATAGACCATGGCCGACCCACCGGCTTGTACCGTGACGCCGTCGTGTTCTCCGGCAAAACGGTCCGCCAGCGTCTGGGCGTGTTTGGCGGCGGTGTTCTCGTCACCCTTGAGTGCGGCGATGATCATCGCGGACTTGCCGTCACCACTGACCGTTCCGGGGGTGGGTTGCGGTTGCCAGGGTGAGGCCACTTGAGAGACGAACGGCGATTCAGCAAGCTGTCGTGCCAGCTCGGTGCCGACCAGGTGGCCATTGCCGGTCTTCACGCCGTTTTCCGCGCTGACGAGCAACACCAGTTCCATGTCACCTTGGTGAAAGGTGTTGGTGAGCATGGCCGATGCCCGGGCCGATTCAGAGTTGGGATCGAGGAATCCGCCCCCCGACAGACTGCCGGCAGCGGGTATGCCGAAAACGGCGGCCGCAATCATCACCAGAACCGCGCCGGCGATCACCCGTCGCGGCGCGGCGACGCAGGCTCGGACAAGTCCCGACAACATGTTCCGTCCCTCGAACTTTCGCTACCAACCGAAACGACAGTTCAGTTTATTAAACATTAATCCAATGAAGCGTTGGTTGCCAGCCGAGCGAGAAATAAGATTGCGTTACTTGCCATGTGCGACAACGAAGTTGCCGTGGAATTCACTACCCAGAGATTAGTGCTGCTACCAAGCCGCGCGGATCAGCAACCGTCACTGTGAGTGCCGAATGGTCCCGGAATCCGATGACTCTGCGCAGCGGTGGCTGGAAATGAATGCATACCCCGGCGTCGGCATTGGTTCCGAAGGTCAGCCCGTCGTCGGCCATCGACAGGCGCGGGCCGACGGCAGTCCACCAGCGGTACGGACCGGTGATATGCGCTTCCACCACGTGGGACAGCGGCGCTTCGGCACGCAACGGGCCGTAGCGGGCAACGAAGCGGCCGTCTTGAGTCAGCGTCACACCTTGCTCGCCGGGCCAGCGGAAGGGCAGCCAGAACGGCACCAGGCGTAGGTCGTATTCATACGGGAACGTCCGGTCCAGGTGCCGTTTGGAGGCCATCGCGCTACCGCACCAACCCCGGAGCCGATCGGCGGATGGCAACGGCGTCCTCGATCATCTGCAGCGCCTCCGGCACGGATCGGACCAGGGCAAGGCCGTGGTCCTTGACCACTCGAAGGAGCGGTCCCAATGCGGGACCGCTCACCACGGAGCAGTACAGGCCGGCGGCGCGATGCTGATGGTTGAGGGCGAGCAGTTGCTGGAATCCTTCGATACCTAGGAAATCGAGGTGGCTGAGATCGACGATCAGCGGCGTGCGTGCTCGGGTGAATCGTCGGATCTCCGCGGCGATCCGCGCGGCGTTGGCGGCGTCGACGCCGCCGTCCACCCGGACCACGGTGGCCAGCCGGCGGGCGTATACGAACATTTGTGCCCCATCGCAATTGACCACGTAGCGGTAGCGGGGGCGGCGTTGGTCTGGTGAATCTACAGCGTGCATCGGTGTTGCCTATCAAGTTGTGGGCGGAACCAGCGGATGAGCGGTTCCAGAGCTCAGGAATGTAGCTGCGGACTCAACTGACACCAGCCTAGACGCAATCCGGCCCGTGGGTTTCGGTCAGTGACCATGGCAACACGAGGCTTGCCGGTCATCGGGCCACCTGGGCCGGGTATTCCGCCAGCAGGAAGGGTGAACGAGTGGCGGGACGTCTTCGTTTTCCGGCTGACGCGGGTACAGCTCCCGGAGGGATAGCTTAACTGATTTAAACATTCAGTAACTTAACAAAATCGTGGATCGCGCGTATGCTCGAGTCTGCCGAGGCGTACTGCCCGGGTGGTGGTTCAGCAACGACGACGCCGGTCTGAGCACTGGCTCAGTTGTGGGCGCCGGAAAATCGCGACACCATGGACTGATAGGGGAAAGAGGCCACCTTGTTGAAATCGATTGGTGCAGTGGTGGGGCAATTCGCCGAAGCCGCCGGCATGGTCGTGGGCTACCGGCACGGCATTGAGGAGCCTGCTCACACCACCGAGAAGCTCACCCGCGACGTGGAGATCCGTCATTACGGCGATCGGATCGCGGCTCAGACGACCGTTGTGGCCGACGAGGAGTCCGCACGCAATGTCGGGTTCCGCCGGCTCGCGCGCTATATCTTCGGCGCGAACAACAATCGCGACAAGATCGCGATGACCGCGCCGGTCGCGCAGGAATCCCGCACCAAGGGCGAATGGGTGATTCAATTCTTCATGCCGTCGCACAAAACCATGGACACCCTTCCCGCGCCGGACGAAGGCGACGTCAAGTTGGTGAACGTGCCGCCCGCGACCGTCGCGGTGCACAAATTCAGCGGCATCCCCACCAAGCGCTCCGTCGAGTCCCACACCAAACAGCTGATGAACACCTTGGGGGAGTTGGGATTCGAGGCGACGGACTCCCCGGCGGCCTGGTTCTACGACCCGCCGTGGACGGTTCCTGCCTTGCGCCGCAACGAGATCGCCGTACCGGTCAAACCCAGGAGTGAGGTCTGAGTGTTGCTGACCGCTAGGGCCGGAGTTCCGTGATGGCGCAACCGCGCGAGATGGCGACCCGCAAGCTGCGTCACATCGACGTGTGCCTGGACGGGGACGTGAACTATCACGGGGTCACTACGGGCCTGGAACGGTATCGGCTTCCCTACAACGCGCTGACACAGACCAATCTGGCCGACATCGACTTGTCGGCGCAGTTCCTCGGGTGCCCGTTGCGTGCGCCGGTGCTGGTGGGCGCCATGACCGGAGGTGCCGAGCTGTCGGGCACCATCAACCGGAATCTGGCGACCGCCGCGCAGCGGCTGGGCATCGGAATGATGCTCGGCTCTCAGCGGGTGATGTTGGAAAGTGCCCTGGGCGAGCAGGCCGCGCCGAGCTTCGCCGTGCGCGACGTGGCCCCAGATGTGTTGTTGGTGGGCAACATCGGCCTGTCCCAGTTCGTCAAGGACGCGATACCGGAGATCAATGCGGCGCTCCACCGGGTGGGTGCCAATGCACTTGCGGTGCATACCAATCCACTGCAAGAGGCGATGCAGCACAACGGCGACACCGACTTTGCGGGATCTCTGGACCGGCTGCACGACCTGATCCCGATGCTGGATTACCCGGTGTTGTTGAAGGAAGTCGGCCATGGCCTCGGCGCCACCGCGGTTGCCGAACTGCTGCGCTCGACCGGAGAACCGCCGGTGGCGGCCATCGACGTGGCAGGGGCCGGCGGGACGTCGTGGTCGCGGGTTGAGCAGCTGGTCCGCTATGGCGAACTGCGCTACCCGGATCTGGCCGACTGGGGTATACCCACGGCGCAAGCGCTGCTGGAGGTGCGTGCGGCGCTTCCGCGCATCCCGCTGGTCGCCTCGGGTGGTATCCGGACCGGTATGGACGCGGCGAAAGCGCTCGCCCTGGGCGCCGACGTGGTGGCGGTCGCCCGCCCCCTGCTCACCTCCGCGATCGAGTCGGCCGATGCGGCAACCGCGTGGCTGCAGAGCTTCATCGACGAACTGCGCGTCTGCCTGCACGGATGTGGTGCGGCCGATCTGCCTTCGCTGCGCACGCTCGGCGCGCTACCTGTCAGCTAGGCTCACGCATGGCCATCATTCTGGCTTACGGTTCGCCCGCGCTGGGTCATCTCTATCCGATGGCCGCACTGCTGCAGGAGTTGAGTGCTCGCGGGCACCAGGTGCATCTGCGCACCATGAGCAGCGAAGTCGTCGCGATGCGGGCGCTTGGCGTGAAGACCGATCCGGTGGATCCGCGAATCGAAGCCATCGTGGGCGATGACTGGCTGGCGCACAACGCTTTAGGAGTTCTCAAGCGGTCGATCGACGTGCTCTGCCGGCGGGCCGTTTTCGAGGTGGACGATCTCAGATGCGCGATCGCCGAGACAGCGCCCGATGCGGTGATCGTCGATGCGAATTGCTGGGGCGCGATGTCGGCGGCCGACGTCAGTGGGTTGCCGTGGGCGGTGTTCTCACCGTTCACGCCCTATCTCCATTCGCGGACGGCGCCACCGTTCGGACCCGGCCTGCGACCGCTGCCGGGAGTGATCGGGCGGGTCCGGGACGCCTCGATGCGGCCCTTCGTCAGGTACCTGTTCGATCGCCCGATGTTGCCGCGGATCAACGCGCTCCGCGCCGAACTGGGCGCGCCGCTGATCAATTCGGTGGACGCATTGATGAGGCGGGCGCCGCTGCTGCTGGCGGTCGGAGGCGAGCCGTTCGAGTATCCGCACCCGGACTGGTCCGACGCGGTGCACTTCATCGGTGCGTGCGTGTTCGAGCAGACGGTGTCGGCTGCTCCGGACTGGCTGGATGCGGTCGAGCGGCCCATCGTGCTGGTGAGTACCTCCTCGATCGCCCAAGCCGACGCGAAGTTGGGTCACGTCGCGCTGAAGGCACTGGCCGACGAACCCGTTCACGTCGTAGCGACCTTTCCGGCCGGCGTGCCCGCCGGTCTTCCCCGGACGTCGAACGCGACGGTGTGTCAGTTCGTGCCGCACGGGCCGGTGCTCGAGCGGGCCGCGTGTGTCGTCACGCATGGCGGCATGGGGACCACCGTGAAGGCGCTGAACCGGGGTGTACCGGTCTGCGTGGTGCCCTTCGCCCGGGACCAGGGCGAGGTCGCGCGTCGCGTGCAGATGGCCGGATGTGGCACCCGGCTACCACCCAAGCGGCTGACACCGGCACGACTGCGGGCCGCGGTGCTCAAAGCGGCGACGATGACGGACGGGGCGCGGCGGGTGGCCGCCGGGTTCGCCGCGACCGGGGGCGTGGCGCGGGGCGCCGATCTGATCGAGCAGCGGTTGCTCTCAGCGTCGCGGCACGTCGGACCGGGCGGCCCCCTGCCGCCGGCGGGCGGTCGAAGCGCTTCGCCCGAGTTCCGCTGATTCCTCGTGGTGATCCACGTCGGCTAGTTCGTCCTCGAACGTGGCCATCGCGTCGATCATCGCCAGGAACACCCGGTGGGCTGCCACCAGGTCCTTGTCCGGCATGTCGGCCAGGGCCGCCCTGATGTGTGCGCCGAGGGGGCTGAAGAACGTGTGGGCCAGACTCATGCCGCGCGTCTCGTAGCGCAAGAGCCACTTGCGGCGGTCGTCGGGGTCGGGCTCACGCCGGATGTGGCCGGCCTCGATCATCCGGTCGACCAGGTAGGTGATGGCCGGTGGCGATACGTCCATCCGCTGCCGCAATTCCGCCAGGGTGAGCGGCTTACCCGCGGTTTCGGCCACCATGATGTGCAGCAGGGCGTGGAAATCGCTATTGCTGACGGCGTTGACGCGGGCGTAGTGCCGTCCGACCCGATCAGAACGGGCGGTGATCGCGCGAACGTCGGCCGAGAGCTGCCTCTCCAGCTCCGCCCGCCTCGGCGGCGGCTCAGTTGCGCCGCGCTTGGTCACCTACCCGCACCCCTTCATCAACCATTCAGAGTACGGCGTGCCCGCCCGATGGTGCGTTAGCCGGTACCCCCGGCTTTACCTCGGGGTCGGGTCGTGGTCCCGCGAAGGGCGTTCGAGCGGTGCCGCGTGCAGTGGTCGCCGCGCGCGATCGTCAGCTTTTCTTCAGCGCATCCGGCTTGTGCACCGCGTCATTACCGGTCTTGTCGCTGCGCACCTGGTACTGCGGGTCGTCCTTGGAGGCCCGCACGGTGCGGCCCGCCGCCTCGGTGTCCGAGGTGATCTTCCGTTCCACGGTGCCCTCGACGGTGTTGCCGTGGCTCTTCCATTCGACCTTGTCGCCCTTGCGCAGATTGTCGTCGCTCACCTGAGCTCGCTTCCGTCGTTTCTCAGGCGGGTACCCGCCGGCCCTGGATCAGTAACGCGATCCAGGAGAGCGCGGCCGCGGCGAACGCCAGCCCTTGCGCGATGCCGGTGCGGTTGGAAGGCAGGACGGCACCGTCTACGTAGCGGCCGATGAAGCCGTTCTCCGGCAAGGCGCCCAAGCCGGCCCGGGCGCGCGCCCAGTCTTCCAGGGTGGTCAACGGGCACCGAAGATCCAGCGTGACCACCGCGACTCCCCAGCAGACGGTCGGAAGGTGCAGCCAGAAGGTGCGCCGCCAGCGCAATGCCAGGAAGCCGCCGCTCGGCAGGTAGGCGAGATAGGCGAAGTGCGCGGCTGCGGTGGCGATCACAAGGGCGAAATATCTTCTCTTCATCGCTGATTCAGCCTAGATGACTGGACAGCGATGCGCGGGTCAGTCGCCGCTTCGCAGCCGGTACCGGCGTTCGGCGTAGGCTAGGTCGTCGCGCCACAGGCGGTTGGCGGCGTAGCGCATCAGCGGTGCCACCAGGGGCGCCACCGAAAGAGCCGCTTTGAACCCCGGGCGCTGCGAATGTGCGACGACCGCTTCGATCACGGCGACGCGGGGATGCCCGTCGGGCCCCGGACCGACTGGGGTGGCGTGAGTTTCGACGACGCTGCCGGCGCCCTCGCCTTCGACGATGCGCATCACGATGGTGCGCGCATCCGGGCAGGTGAATTCGGCGATGGTCGGCACACCGAAGCGCCCGACCCGGAAGGTGACCGAGACGACGAATCGGTCGTCCTCCTCGGTCGGGGTGGTGAGCACCTCGAGCCGGGTGAACGAGTAGGGGTGGAACCAGCTGCCGTGCCAGGGGTCGAGGCGGTTGGCGATGATGTCCTGCGGTTCGCAGGTGCCGTCGACGCGGGCGACGGCGGGCAGCGTGCTTCCGGTGGGCCGGTCCGGAATGACCGGCACGTCCCGCGGTGTTTCCCCGCCGACAGCGTCCAGTCGCACCCAGGCCAGCACGCCGTCGTCGTAACTCGGCAGTGGTGCCCAGCCCAACTTGCACGAATTGCCGTCCAGCGCCAGCCCATGCCAGCGGCAGAACAACACCCCGTCGGCGACCGTGCCGGTGGCCAAATCTGCGCCCAGATGCGGACAGCTCGCCGGACCCACCGTCAGATGACCGAGCCGATCGCGCCAGGCGACGAGTTCGACGCCGGCCACGCGCGCGCCGAGTGGACGAGTGCTGCGCACGTCAGTGCTGGCCGCGAACACGTACCAGTTCCCGGTGGGCCGGCGCTGCGACCGTTCCAGGGCGGCATTGATGATCGACGGCTGGGCCTGGCCGTAGGTCGGACGCTGCTGCGTCCACGCCGCACGTGGAACCAGCTGCAGCGGCCAGTCTTTGGGCCACCGGTCGCGGAACTGATCGCCGACGCTCATGCGCGCCCTCGAATTTGGCGCAGCGCCAGCGATCTCAGCAATGCCGACCGGCCCCGGGTGGGAACGGTGAGCAGGTCGTGACCGGACACACCCCACCGCGCCAGCAGTTGGTTGGCCGCGACCCAGCCGGTGGTGGCGGCACGCTCCATCAGCGCCACCGGCAGGTCCACCCGGATGCCGTCGCCGGCCAGCACCAAATTGGGTTGCGGTGTGGCCACAGTGGGGCGGCGGGTGTAGGTGCCCGGGGTGAACAACGGGCAGTCGCTTCGGCGCAGCACGCGTTCCTCCACCACCGTGGCCCCGGCGGTCTCCGGGTAGAGCTTGTGCAACTGCTCGATCGCCGCTTCGCTGGGAGTCGCGGAATCCATTGCATAGGAGTGCAATTCAACGACAGAGCCACCGGTACGGCGGGCCCAGGCGGCGGCCTCGGCCTCGTAGCGCTCCAGCACGCTGATGTTGTCGAGTGGGGGATGGCCGGCCGTACCCAGGAACGGAGCCCGGTCCGGCCTGACCGGGCGGTCGAGCCACAGCCGGTGAACCACAAACGAAGGCGCGGTGCGCAGCCGCCGTATCTGCGCTCGCCACAGGTCGTTCCCGAGGTCGGGCGAGGTGGCGACAATCTGTTGCAGGCCAGCAACATCGAGCGCGAGCACCACCGCGTCGGCGGCCAGGGAATCGTCGGCGGTGTGCACCCGGAAACCGCCGTCGACGGTCTCGACGCGCTGCACCGGCGCGCCGACCCGGAAGCGGGCACCGCGTCCTTCGAGATACTTCCGCAACGGATTCCACAGGCCGACATCGAAATTAGCGTTCGCGACGTCGAAGATCAGGCCCTCGCTGGAGCCCAGGAAGTAGATGTGGAACATGGTCGCCAGTTCCCCGGCCGAGAGTTGCGTCGGCTCGGCGAAGAAGCTGCGCGAGAACACCTCGAAGGCGAGGTGGCGCGCCGACTCCGGAAAGTTGATGCTTTTCAGGAATGTCTCGGCGTCGAGGTGATCCAGCTGGTGATAGATCTCGGGAACCGATACCGCGGCCAGCGGCGCCGACGCGCGGGCGTCGATGCGCGCGAGGTCGGAGAGCCGGAACGTCGGGCTGCGCAGCGCGAACACGAGTGCGTTCCAGGGCGGTGTGCGGGGCAGTCCGCGGAAGGTGTCGCGCCGGCCCGCGCCGTCGATCAACGGGTAGTCGGTGACCGGTGTGAGCATGCGCAGCTGGGGGTCCACCCTGCTCAGCAGCGCCCGCAGGTTGTAGTACTGGCGGAAGAAGGCGTGGAATCCCCGGTTCATCGGGGTTTCGGTGCCGTCGGTCTGTTCGGTCCAGCCGCCGACCCGCCCGCCGAGATAGGACTCCTTCTCCACCACCTCGACGTCGACGCCGCGCTCGGCCAGTCCGGTGGCAGCGGCCAGGCCGGCGATCCCGGCTCCGACGACAACGACGCGCGGGCGCGACGCCAGCGAGGTGGCGTCGGCCAGCCCGGGCGTTGCCGAGTGTCGTTCGCGGCGTCGGTCGGTCACAGCGGCACCTCCCCGATAAAGGTATGGACGATGTTGCGTTCCCAGCCTGGCATGGTTTCGCCGCGGACTGCAGTGAAACCTGCATCGGACATCCGCTGCCGGAAACGCTGCGCCCCGTCGAAACTCAGGACGCTGCGCCACAGGTGCCGATACAGGGTGGTGCTGCGGGTCCGCAACCAGCCCGACGGGATGATGATGCCCCAGCACACCGCGTGCCAGATCCTGATGGCGGCGCGGGAATCGCGCACCGAGTACTCGTGCACCGCCAATGTCCCGCCCGGCCGCAGCATTTCGGCGAAGGCGCGCAACTGGCTGTCCGGGTCGGCGAGGTTGCGCAGCAGGTAGGCCGCCAGGATGCCGTCGAACGGGCCGGTGATTCCGTGGTCGCCGAGTTCCTCGATGGGGGTGTGCACGAACCGGACCGACGCCGGCCAGGACTTGGCGCGCGCCGCCTCGAGCATGCCGGCCGAGGCGTCGACGGCGACGATCTCGGCTTCCGGCGCCACCGAGAGCAGGGCGGCCGTCGACGCTCCGGTGCCGCACCCGGCATCGAGCAGTCGCAGACCGCGGCCGTTGTCCGGTAGGCCCATGCGCTGCGCTGAACGCCGCAGGTTGCTGTGGTAGCCGGGGTTGGCCCCGACCAGCCGGTCGTAGGCGTCGGCGCCGACGTCGAACGCGTCTGGGACGTCGCCGCGGGCAAGACCTGCTTTATCCATCATCACCGCCGTACACGTTGATACTCCCACAGCAGCAACACCCCAGTGACGAGCGCGAAGCCGAACAGGAAGTCCTCGACCGGAATGTCGAAGGGAAATCTCAGGCCGCTGGTCTGCCGTTCGTCGTAGATGACCACCGGCGCGCTGAGCTTTGTCAACCAGCCGTCGACCGGAACCTGGAAGCCCAGCACGATCACCATCGACAACCAGTAGGCCAGCTTTCGGAACAGGCCGGTACGCAACACCGTGAATTCCAGTGCGCACACCGCCAGCACAGACACCACGGCCGGAACGGTGTAACCCAGTCCGGTCATCGGCGTCTGCTCCAGGCGAGGATGGTGCTCACCGCGCTGTAGGTGAGCAACCCGCAGATCGGAATCACCACGAAGAACAGCACTTCCTCGATGGGTATGCGAGGCGGCATCTCGATGCCCGTGATGTATTCGCCGTTGTACCACCATATTCCGGCGGCGATCGCGATGGCGTCCCACACCAGGAACACCGCCGCGAAC
Source organism: Mycobacterium sp. (assembly GCA_003987775.1). Classification (GTDB taxonomy): domain Bacteria; phylum Actinomycetota; class Actinomycetes; order Mycobacteriales; family Mycobacteriaceae; genus Mycobacterium. The sequence goes on along the minus strand of RXJD01000037.1, from coordinate 94,563 downwards.
GGCACCAGCGCGCGCAACAGGCGGCCGGGCTGGCGGTACACGCCCTTGCCGAACACTTCCAGCGGCAACGTGATCAGCAGACACAGGCCCAGCACGATCAGGTACTGCCAATGGTCGCTCACGCGGCACCGGGCTTCCGGCTTTCGGGCAGAGATCGACGGATACGCCAGGACTGGAACAGCGCACCGCCGGCCACCTGGATGCGGCGCGCCTTGCCCACGGTGGCGCGGTGGGTGAACACGGCGAAGTCGCTGTCTTCGATACGGTCCAGAATCTCCGAATAGAGCGTCAACGCCGTTGCCACACACGGACGTGAACGGGGTGCCAGCAACGGAATGCCCTGCGCGGCAAAGCTGTAGATCTCTCGGGTGATCTTGTGCTGCTCGGCCAGTGCGTCCCGAACCCGCGCGTCGGTGCGGCGGTGCATGTGACACCACAGCATCAACTCGCGGTCTACTCCGTGAGCGGCCAGTTCGTCGGCGGGCAGATAGATCCGGTCGCGCAACAGATCTTCGTCGACGTCCCGCAGGAAGTTCGTCAACTGGAAGGCGCGCCCCAATGCTTCGGCGTACGGCGCCGCCTCGTCGGTGTCGGTGACCGTTCCCAGTACCGGAAGCACTTGCAGGCCAATAACTTCCGCCGAACCGCGCATATAGCGGTTGAGCGCGGCGCGATCCGGATAGGCGGTGACGGTGAGGTCCATGCGCATGGAGTCGAGGAAGTCCACGAAGAGCTCGGCCGGAATCCGGTAGCGGTTCACCGTGTGGTCGACCGCTGTGAGCACCGGCTCGTCGCGCTGCTCGCCGCCGGCGAAGAAGCGGTCCGACAGCAGCTGCAGCCGGGCCGCCCGTGCCGCCGCATCGAGGTTCGGATTGAACTCATCGAGAATGTCGTCGGCCAGGCGGGCGAACGCGTACAGCGCGTGGATCGCCGGACGCTGATCGGGAGCCAGCAAGCGGGTCGCCAGGAAATAGGTGCGGCCGTTCTGCGCCGCGATCTTGCGGCAACTGCGATACGCCGCGCGCAATCCGGGGTCGTCGATGCCCGCCGCGTCGAGCTCGGTGCGGATCATCGCGACCGGGCTTTCAGATCCAGGTGAGTCGAATCCCGGTCCGCCACCCCGGTGACACGGTCGGCCGCCAATCGCCCGGATATCAAGGTGGTCGGCACCCCCACACCGGGAGTGGTCGACGAACCGGCCAGCACCGCGTTGTCGATACCGCGCACCATGTTCGAGGGCCGGAACGGTCCGGTCTGAGCGAACGTGTGCGCCAGCGCGAACGGGGTGCCCGCCAACATGCCGGCGCGTGCCCAGTCGGCGGGGGTGTCCACGTGCAGCACCTCGGCATCCTCGCGCAGCCCCGGTAACAGTCGCTGCTCCACCGCCTCCAGCATGGTCTGAGCGTAGGGGCCGGCGGTGTTCGACCAGTCCACGCGTCCCCGGTCCAGGTTGGGCGCCGGCGCGAGGATGTAGAGCAGATCGCGACCCGGCGGTGCCAGGCCGGGATCGCTGGCCGTCGGCCGCGTCACCAGCAGCGACGGATCCCGCATCAGCCGGCCGTCGTCGATGATGTCGGTGAACGTCTGGTCCCAGGAGTCGCCGAACAGGATGGTGTGGTGCGCCGGAGGCGGTTCGATGGCGCGGCAACCCACGTGCATCACCACGGCCGACGGCGCCGCGCGGAACTTCAGCGGGCGCCTGGGCCGCCGGCCCAGCAACTCGTACGTCAGCGGTAGCTCGGTGGTCAGCACCACCGCGTCGCAGGCGATCCGGTCGCCCTCAGCGGTGATCACCGCGTTGACGCGGTCACCGTTGCGCTCCAGGGAGGTGACCGGGGACCCGTACCGGAATTGCACCCCGGCGTCCTGGGCTGCGGCGGCAAGCGCGTCGGGCAGGGCCCGCACGCCGCCACGCGGGAAGAACACACCCGACACCGTGTCCATGTAGGCGATCACCGCATACACGGCCAGCGCGTCCTTTGGCGCGACGCCCGCGTACAGGGCTTGGAAGGTGAATACCCGCCGCAGCCTGGGGTCGCTGATGTAGCGCTTGACCATCGTCTCCCAGCGGCGGAAGCCGCCGAGTCCGGCGAGCCGGGCCAGCTGCGGCGTCACCATCGACAACGGCGAATCGAAGTTGGAGGCGATGAAACCGTCGAACTCCGTCCGGTAGAGGCGGTCCAGCCAGTCCCGCAGCGCCCGGTAGCCGGCGGCTTCCTGCGGCCCGGCGAATTCCCGGACCGAAGCGGTCATCCGCTCGGCGTCGGTGTGGACGTCGAGGGCGGCGCCGTCGGCGAAAATGGACCGATAGGCCGGGTCGACAGGCAGCAGGTCAAGACGCTGCGACAGGGATTCCCCGACGGCGGCGAAGGCCTCGTCGATGAGGTCGGGCATGGTCAGCACCGTCGGACCGGTGTCGATCAGGTAGCCGCCGATATCGCGGCGACCGGCTCGCCCGCCGGGCCACGGCTCGCGCTCGACCACGGTGACGTCACGGCCGCGGCCCGCCAGATGCAATGCGGCCGAAAGTCCGGAAAGTCCCGCTCCCACCACCACGACCCGATCGGTCCGGCCTCGCACCGTACGCATCAGCACCCCTTCCCTGGGATCATGCGGCACGCCTCGTGCAGACGCCGGCCATGCTGGCCAGCGCTCCATTGATCGGGCCGTCGATTCCGCTGCTGTCCAACGCCTTCTGAGCTATCTCCACGCGATCGCTGATGAGTTCCTCGATGCGCTGCACCGCTCCGGTCGCGAAGATGAGGGAGCGCCAATGCTCGAGGTCCGCGTCGGTGAGGTGGTTGCTTTCCACCAGCTCCCCGAATTGCCGTCGCGTCGAGGCATCGGCGAGTTCATAGGCCGCGACCATCAGGCTGGTGGCCTTGCGTTCGAGCAGATCACCGCCGTTGGGCTTGCCGGTGGTGTCCGGCGCGCCGAAGACGCCGAGGATGTCGTCGCGCAGTTGGAACGCTTCGCCGACGGCGCTGCCGTATTCGCCCAGCCGTGCCAGGGTGTGCTCACTGCAGCCGGCCATGGCGGCCCCGATCTCCAGTGGCCGGCGCACGGTGTAATTGCCGGATTTCAGCCGCGCGACGTTCAGTACTGCATCCAAGGTGGGGAGTCTGCGGATGTCCAGGGTCAGGTCCGCGAACTGGCCGACCGCCAGCTCGGTGCGCATCGCGTCGTAGCGCGGCCAGGCCCGCTGCAGCTGGTGGCGGCTCAGCCCGCAGTCACGCAGCATCTGTTCGGCCCAGATCAGGCACAGGTCACCGAGGAGCACCGCCGCGGACTCGCCGAACCGGCGAGACGAGCCGGACATCCCGCGCTGGCGGTGCCAGCGCTCGAACTGGATGTGTGCGGCCGGCAGCCCGCGCCGCGACGGTGAGTCATCCATCACATCGTCCTGCAGCAGAGCAAAAGCGTGTAGCAATTCTAAGCTCGCGGTCGCCGAAAGGGCCGCTTCGCTGGCCGGCGCACCGGACAGCCAGCCCAGGTACATAAAGGTCGACCGCAGGCATTTGCCGCCGCGGACGAACTCGAGCAGGACCTCACCAGCGGAATCGACGCCGCAATCAACCAGGGTGTCGGTGCAGCGGGCCGCGACGAACGTCTCGACCTGGTCCAGGACCGCCTGGCGCAGGTTTTTCCGCCAATTGTCGAACTGGTCGGCTGCAGACAGGCCCGCCGCACCCTGACGGGCTTCCGCGAGCGCCACCCGCGGAAATTCTCGTACATCTCCCACAGCGACTCCCTCGACACTGTCAGCCGCTGATACCGGACGGCTCAGATTCACGCGCTGGTACCCCCTTGACGAGATGCCAAACCACGGGCTGGTTCGCGGTGGCCGGGTCGGATAATTATCTTCACTTATTTAATCGTTAACTTAATGAATGACTCTCAGGTCCGCCAGTCGTGCGGGTCGGCCGCCGACTATTGAGCACACGTAGCAGAGCCTGTTTAGGTTCAAGCGGGTTTTCCTCCCTAGGGACGGGGAACCCGCCGCCGGTGAACGTTTCTGATCTTGTTGCTCTGCCGTTCCAGTGGGGTTCCGCCGTTCGGGGCAAGCGTTTCTTTCATCCAGTCGGGGTGGTGGCCCACGGCTCTTTCGCACGCGTCGCCCCAGACGGTGACGGGTTACCGATTCCTTCCTGCGACGTGGTTGCGCGTTTCTCCAAAGCGACCGGCACACCAGGTGGACTGCCCGATTTCATCGGACTCGCGCTGCGCGTCGACTCCGGAGCCGGGCCGTGGGACATCCTGCTGGTCTCCGCCGGATCCGGAGTGCTGACCCGCGCGGTGGCGTTGCGGCCGGTCTCCTCATGGTCAGGGCATGACATGACCACCCTGATGCCCCTGAGTTACGGCGACAGAAAGTGGTGGCTGCGGGCGCGGATCGACAGCGGCGTCGACGGGGCCGGCCTCTCGCTCGGCGACATCCGGCGGTGTATCGACAGGGCCGGTGTCCGGGTGGTGCTCGATCAGGCCTGTGGTAGCTCCGACTTCCGGGAACTCGGTCGCCTTTCGTTGACGGGGGTGGTCGAATTGCAACCGGGACAGGATGTTTCGTTCGATCCGGTGCTCAATACCGCGCCCGGCGTGAAGCTCTATCCCGGGTGGCTGGCCGATCTGCGGGCAAGTGCGTATGCGCGCAGCCGGAACGGGAGGGAGTCGCGCGAGTGACCAGGCGGGCCGCGGTCGTTGCGCACCGCGCGCTGTCGCGCGATGTGTCCGACCGTTCGTTCACCACCCGACCGGTGCCGTAGCCCGATCGAGCGCGCTACCCGCTGCGACCCAACAGGTGCCGCAAGGCGGATTCGAGGTCCGGCTGACGGAAGTGGTGGCCCGCCAGGCTCAGGCGAGAGGGTGTGACCCGCTGGTTGGCCAGTGCGAGTTCGCGCGCGCCCTGCGCCCCGAGTAGCACGCGCGGTCCCAACGACGGCACCGGCAGCACCGCGGGACGGTGCAGCACATGCGCCAGGGTGTGGGTGTACTCGGAATTCCGGACAGGTTGCGGCGCAACGGCATTGACCGGACCGGACAATTCGCTGTCCCACCACGCACGGTGATAGATGTCGATCAGGTCGTCGATCCCGATCCAGGAGAACCACTGCTGCCCGTCGCCGAGGCGGCCGCCAAGTCCGGCGCTGAACAGCGGCCGCATCAGTTGTAATGTGCCTCCGGCGGGGGACTGGACGATACCGGTGCGCACCTTCACCACGCGGGCTCCGGCCTGCTCGGCCGCGCCGGTGGCGTCTTCCCAGTCGGTCACGACATCGGCGAGGAAGCCGTCGCCGCGCGCGCTGTCTTCGGTGAGCGGCTCTTCGCCGCGGTCGTATCCGTAAAACCCGATGGCCGAGGCGGAGATCAACACGGGCGTTCCCGTCCTGGCAACCAGTTCGGCCAGCCGGCGTGTGGGTCCGATCCGGCTGTCCCGGATCGCTTTTCGGTGCTTCTCGGTGAACCGGCCGGCGATCGAGGCGCCCGCGAGGTGAATGACCGCGTCCACACCGGCCAGCAGGTCGGGATCGGGGTCATCGGTATTCCAGGTCCGCTCGTCGGGGCTGTGCGCAGTGCCGCGAACCAACCGGATGACGCGGTGGCCGCCGGTGCTCAGAAATGCCGCGAGAGCGGTGCCGACCAAGCCCGACGAGCCCGTGACGGCCACGGTCGAGGGCTCCAGACCGTGCTGGGCCGCCCGCTTGTGCGCGGCCAGATCGTCGGCCAACTGCCGGTGCCGGTACACGAACATGGGGTGCAGCGCCCGCTCGGGCACCGGCGTCTCGACACGGTCGATGACGCGGGTCTGCCCCGCGCCGACTTCTTCGAAATCATGGGTGTGCCGCCACTGCCCGATGATGCGCGGGGGCAGCGAAGCCAGTCCGTCGCTGCTGAGAACGTCGACGAAACGCCTTGGCGGATCGTAGGAATCCGCCTGGTGCTGGGCCACCCAGCGCAACCCGCCGGGCAGGCCGAGGATGGCGCGGCCGTCCTTCAGCGATGCGGCTTCGCTGATGAGTCGCATCGGCGACCAGGGCGGCGAAAGCCTGGCGAAGGCTCCGGGGCGGGTGTGCCAGGCGAACACTTCGTCGCGCGGCGCATCAATCACGCTCGAATAGATCAGGCCCATGAGTGTGACGTTACCGACGAATGCGACGGCATGCGCGTGCGGCATTCTTGTCAGCATGGGTGTTCGCGACGGAATCGTTTCGCTGCTCGACGCCGTGTTGGACCGGGCCGTGGTTCCCGGCTACACCCGGATCGGCTACCGGCTTCGAACCCTCGAGTGGGCGGACGACCCGCCGGCGGACGCACTGCGTGGCCGCACCGCGCTGGTCACCGGCTCCAACCGGGGCCTCGGTAAAGCCATCGCCGCCGGCCTGGCCGGGCTGGGGGCAACCGTGCTGCTGACGGTGCGCGACGGGGCGAAGGGGGAGCAGGCGCGGGCGGAGATCCTCGCCGAGCACCCCGACGCAGACCTCCGCGTCGAAGTGTGCGACATGTCGGACCTGGCCGCCGTGCGTGCGTTCGCCAAGGACCTGGCCCGGCGGATGGCCGGCCTGGACGTGCTGATCCATAACGCGGGACTGCTGCCGGCCGAGCGCACGGAGACCGCGGACGGGCACGAGATCACCTTGGCCACTCACGTATTGGGTCCGCTGTTGCTGACCGAGGGCCTGTTGCCGTTGCTGCGCGCCTCCAGCGATCCGCGGGTGATCCTGATGTCCTCCGGCGGTATGTACACCCAGCAGTTGCCGGTCGATGACCCCGAATACCGCACGGGCCGCTACCGCGGCGCCATCGCCTACGCCCGCAGCAAGCGCATCCAGGTGGCGTTCACGTCGATCCTGGCCCGCCGCTGGGCCGGCATCCGGGTGTACTCGATGCATCCCGGCTGGGCCGATACGCCCGGGGTGGCGTCCTCCCTGCCGGGCTTTCGGCGCCTCACCGGCCCGTTGCTGCGCACCGCCGAGGAGGGCGCCGACACCGCGATCTGGCTGGCCGCGACCAAACCGGCCCCGCCGACCGGGCTGTTCTGGCATGACCGGCGGCCCCGGCCGCAGCACTACCTGCCCACGACCTGGTACACCGACGACGACCTGCAGCGGATGTGGCGCTACTGCGCCGACGCGACCGGCCTGGACTAACGATCTGGCAGCGCGTGCTCGACGACCGGCCGCCGCGGGTGCGGTTGGCGCTCACGGCGTTTGGCGGCCAGATAGACCTGGGCTGTCTCGTGTGCCACGGTCTTCCAGTCGAAGTCTGACGTCAGCCGCTCGCGGGCGGCCCGGGCCCGGCGCTGGGCCGCCGCCGGGTCGTCGAGGACCGCGCCAACCGCCGCGGCCAGCCCGGCGACATCGCGAGGGGCGAACGACACGCCGGTGACGCCGTCGATCACGGCCTCACCCAGGCCACCGGTGTTGGAGGTCACCAGCGGAATACCGGCCGCGGCGGCCTCCAGCGCGGCCAGTCCGAACGGCTCGTAATGGCTGGGCAGCACCGCGGCGTCGGCCCGGTGCAGCGCGGCCAGCAGCTCGTCGTGATGGAGGTGCCCGACGAAATGGGTCGCCTTGCGCACCTTGTATTTCCGCGCCTGCTCGATGAGCCAGTCCTGCTGGGTGCCGTCGCCGGCGATGGTCAGGGTGGTGCCGGGATGCGCCCGCCTGATCCGGGGCAGTGCGGCGATGGCGTCGTGCACGCCCTTCTCGTACTCCAGCCGTCCGACGTAGAGCAGTTCGGCCGGGCCGGTGCGCCGACGGCGGGCCGCGTAGGGCCAGCGTGCCGCATCGATTCCGTTGCGGATCACCGTGGTCTCGGACAGGCCGGGCCCGAACAGTTCGGTGATCTCCTCGCGCATCGACGCCGAACACGTGATGAGCGAATCGGATTCGCGCACCAGCCAGGATTCCACCGCGTGCACCTGCCGGCTGATCGCTCCGCTGACCCAGCCGGAATGCCGGCCGGCCTCCGTCGCATGAATCGTGGAAACCATTGGTACGTCGTAGAATTCGGCCAGCGCGATGGCGGGGTGTGCGACCAGCCAGTCGTGTGCGTGCACCACGTCGGGGCGCCACGGCCGGCGGCCGGTGCCGAGGGACAGCCCGGCGCGAATCATGGCGTGGCCCATGGCCAGCGTCCAGGCCATCATGTCGGTGCTGAACGTGAACTCGTGCGGGTCCTGCGCCGCGGCGATCACCCGCACCCCGTCGTGGACTTCGTCCGAGGTCGGGTGGGTACTCGGGTCGGTGCCGGTGGGCCGGCGGGACAACACGACTACGTCGTGGCCGGCCTGGGCGAGGGCGGTAGACAGGTGGTGGACGTGCCGGCCGAGGCCGCCGATGACGACCGGCGGGTATTCCCACGAGATCATCAGGATCTTCATGCGCGCGCTCTTCCTGGGCGCGAGGGTGCACAGAATGCCAGCGGTAGCGGCGTGTCCCTGGCAAGCTGTGCACGCTCGCGGGAGGTGGGGGGTACGGCTGGCGACGCCGGGGACAAGGGGGCGCTCACTTCGGGAGCCTCCGGGCATCCAGCGCGCCGAACAGCCCGTCGGCCGCGTTCCAGCCCTGCGCCAGTCGCTGCGCGGAGTCGCGGCGGCCCGACGCCAGCGCGCCGGCGATCTCCCGGGTGGCGTGCGCGTGCAGATGTGCGCGGTAGCGCGCGTAGTCGGCGGCGGAGTCCTTGCTGACCATGAACGGCCAGTCGCTGGACACCGTCAGCAGCGTCTCGCGCAGGATCTGGTCGGCGACGTGATCGCGGGGTATGGGGCCGTCCAGCGAGGCCGTCTGGGCCAGTGCTTTGTCCACCGTGGTCAGCGCCGTGTCGACTACTTCGGCGTTGAGCTGGACCAGGTCGGCCACCTGCTCGCCGTTCCATACCTGCCAGTCCTTACCGGAACCCCAAGAGCTGGGCGGCAATTCGACCGGGGAGCCGACGAATCCGGCCGACATCGCGTCGCGCAGCGTGCCCACCTGGACACCGGCTTCGGGCAGTGCGCGCAGCATGCGCGCCAGCCACGTCGGGCCCTCGTACCACCAGTGCCCGAACAGCTCGGTGTCGAATGCGGCGACCACATGGGCGGGCCGGCCGATCCGCTCTGACTCGGATACCAGACGGTTGCGCACCAGCTCGACGAAGTCGGCGACGTGCACGTCGACGGCGCGGTCGGCGCGCTCGGCGTCGTACGGGGCCTTACCCTCCGAGCCCACGTTGCGCCCGGTGACCCGGGCCGGCTTCAGCCCGGTCAGGTGGTCGTATGTGTGGAAGTCGCGGTAGGCGGCGTGTCCGGGGTAGCCCGACTTCGGCGACCACACCCGGTAGCTGACCTGCAGGTCACGCCCGAACGCGACCACGCCGCTGCTGCCGACCGGACGGCCCAGCGCGGTGTCGCCGTGCAGCGACGGTCCGTCGACCATGAAGTGGCTGACCCCGGCCGCGGCGTAGTCGTGCTCCATGCCGGGGGCGTACGCGCACTCGGGTGCCCAGATCCCCTTCGGATCGTGTGACAGCCGCAGTCGCGCGTCCGCCAGGCCCTCGCGCAGCGCGAACTCCCGCAGCCGCGGCGCCAGCAGCGGCTGGAAGGGATGGGCGAGCGGCCCGCCGAGCAGCTCGACCGTGCCGGCGTCGATCAGGCCGCGCAATAGCGGGCTGCCGCCGTGCCGCCACAGTGTCGCGAAGTCCTCGAGCGCCTGATCGGCTTCCTGGCACTCGCGAATGCCGAACGCGCGCAACGCTTCCGGGGTGCACGACAGATACCCGGCGGACTTCGACCGCGGCAGTGAGCGCACGCTGGCGGCCACTGTGGTCGCTTCGAAGGCGCGCAACCGCCAGTTGGCCAGCCAGTGGTACATCCCGTTCAGGCAGTACGGGTCGTCGAGCTGGGCGTTGACCACCGGCGTCATGCCGAGGGTGATCAGGCCACCGCGGTCCTCATCGGCCAGCGCGCGCAGCACCCGGAACAGCGGCAGGTAGGCCGCCGCCCACGACTGGTAGAGCCATTCCTCCCCGACCGGCCACCGACCGTGATGGGCGAGCCAGGGCAGGTGGGTGTGCAGCACCAACGTGAACATGCCGGGCACCCGGCCGGACGATGTGGTCAATTGCGCACCGCGATCGCGACGAGATCCAGGCTGTCGTCGATATCACATTCGGCCCGGTCCAGCAGGTCGAAGTCGGCGGTGGCCACCGCCGCGACATCGGCCACCAACTCCGGTGACCAGGGCGCATCGGCCACCGCCCGCGCGATCTGCGCCTCGATGATGGAACCGCCGTGCCGCTCATCCATCGCCCGCAGTCGCGGCCCGTGGAACAACCCGCTCATCGACACGTCGGCGAACCCGCCTTCCAGCAGCAGTTCGGTGAGTTCGTCGGCGTTGAGTTCGCGGGTGTGGAACGGGTTGATCGGGGTGTCACGGCCGGGGGAGAAGGTGATCCGGTTAGGCGTCGACATCATCAGCAGGCCAGCCGGTCGCAGTACCCGCGCGCACTCGCGGACGAACTGGCCCTGGTCCCACAGATGCTCGATGACCTGGAAGTTCACCACGACGTCCACACTCGCGTCGGGAAGCGGCAACTCACTCAGGTTGGCGTGCAGCACCTGCACCCGGGGGTAGCGGTGCCGGACGTGCGCGACGGTGGATTGGTCGTAGTCGACGGCGACCACCCCTCGTGCGACACCGGCGATCAGGTCGGCGCCGTAGCCCTCTCCGCAACCCGCTTCCAGCACGTCACGTCCCGCGCAGCGGGGTGCGAGGCGCTCGTAGACCACTTCGTGACGGCGGAACCAGTAGTTCTCGATGTCGAGATCGGGGATGGTGCGCTCGCCTGTCAGCGGCAACCCCGGATCGACCGGGTGTTCGATCCGGTCCGGTGTATTGGGGACGATTGCACTCATTGTTAAGGCAGGCTAATGCCTGGCCTCTGATTCGCGAACCGGACGGGGGATCAAGGGGGCAGCCCAGGGCGATCTGCCCAGGAAGCACCCGCTATGGTGGGTTGGCAGACCGTGAGAAGTTACCCACTAGTAACATGGCGTACGCGGTTGCGAAACGCGTGACCGAGGTCCTGCAGTCGACCGCTGCGGGACTCCTTCGAGGAGGACGAACCACACTCATGACGAACATCGTGGTCCTGATTAAGCAGGTTCCGGACACCTGGTCGGAGCGCAAGCTCTCCGACGGCGACTGGACGCTCGACCGCGAGGCCGCTGACGCGGTCCTGGACGAGATCAACGAGCGCGCCGTCGAAGAAGCGCTGCAGATCCGGGAACGGGAGGGTGGCGAAGGGTCGGTCACCGTGCTGACCGCCGGCCCCGAGCGCGCCACCGAGGCGATCCGCAAAGCCCTGTCCATGGGCGCCGACAAGGCCGTCCATCTCAAGGACGACGGCCTGCACGGGTCCTGCGTGGTGCAGACGGCGTGGGCGCTGGCCCGCGCGCTGGGCACCATCGAGGGCACTGAGCTGGTGATCGCCGGAAACGAGTCCACGGACGGCTCGGGCGGTGCGGTGCCGGCGATCATCGCCGAGTACCTGGGCCTGCCGCAGCTCACCCACGTGCGCAAGCTGTCCGTCGAGGGCGGCAAGATCACGGCCGAGCGGGAGACCGACGACGGCCTGTTCAGCCTCGAGGCGAGCTTGCCCGCCGTGGTGAGCGTCAACGAGAAGATCAACGAGCCTCGCTTCCCGTCCTTCAAAGGCATCATGGCCGCCAAGAAGAAGGAAGTGACCGTCCTGACGCTGGCCGAGATCGGCGTCGAGCCCGACGAGGTGGGCCTGGCCAACGCCGGGTCGACGGTGCTCTCGTCGACACCGAAGCCGCCGAAGACCGCAGGCGAGAAGGTCACCGACGAGGGCGAGGGCGGCACCGAGATCGTCAAGTACCTGGTCGGCCAGAAGATCATCTGAGCCCACCCCACGTAGAGAGCGAATAAACCATGGCTGAAGTTCTGGTGCTTGTAGAGCACGCCGAAGGGGCCCTCAAGAAGGTCACTTCCGAGTTGATCACCGCGGCCCGTGCCCTTGGCGAGCCGGCCGCCGTCGTCGTCGGTGCGCCGGGTACCGCCGCTCCGCTGGTCGACGGCCTCAAAGAGGCAGGCGCCGAGAAGATCTACGTCGCCGAGTCCGACGTGGCGGCGAACTACCTCATCACCCCGTTCGTCGATGTGCTGGCCTCGCTCGCCGAGTCCAGCGCGCCCGCGGCGGTGCTGCTGGCCGCCAACGCCGACGGCAAGGAGATCGCGGGGCGCCTGGCCGCCCGCATCGGCTCCGGTCTGCTGGTCGACGTGGTCGAGGTGCGGGAAGGCAACAAGGCCCTGCACTCGATCTTCGGTGGCGCCTACACCGTCGAGTCGCAGGTCAACGGCGACACCCCGGTGATCACCGTGCGCGGTGGTGCCATTGACGCCGAGCCGAAGGCCGGCGCCGGCGAGCAGGTCAACGTCGAGGTGCCGGCTCCGGCCGAGAACGCGACCAAGATCACCTCCCGCGAGCCGGCCGTGGCCGGCGACCGCCCCGAGCTGACGGAGGCCAGCGTCGTGGTCTCCGGTGGCCGCGGTGTGGGCAGCGCGGAGAACTTCACCGTCGTCGAGGAGCTCGCCGACTCGCTGGGCGGTGCCGTCGGCGCCTCGCGTGCCGCCGTCGACTCCGGCTACTACCCGGGCCAGTTCCAGGTGGGCCAGACCGGCAAGACCGTCTCGCCGCAGCTGTACATCGCGCTGGGCATCTCCGGGGCGATCCAGCACCGGGCCGGTATGCAGACCTCGAAGACCATCGTCGCCGTCAACAAGGACGAGGAGGCGCCGATCTTCGAGATCGCCGACTACGGCGTGGTCGGAGACCTGTTCAAGGTCACCCCGCAGGTGACCGAGGGGGTCAAGGCCCGCAAGGGCTGATCGACCGGTATCCGTGAAAGCCCCCGCCGCGTGCGGGGGCTTTTGCGTTGCCGAATGCTTCATCTGGCGTGCATCGACATGTCAGCGGGCCGATGCCGGCTAGCTGAACGCCTGCTTCATGTTGGTGCCATGAGCATCGCATCCGTTCTCATACCCAGCGACAAGCCACGCGGTCCGGTGACACGGTCGTCATCCGGTCCGCACTATTCCCTGTTGCTGTCCACCGATCCGAGCCTCATCGAAGCGGCACAGCGCCTGCGCCACGACGTGTTCAGCAGCACACCCGGATTCGCGCTGCCCCCCGCGGCCGACGGCCGCGAGGGTCTGGACGTCGACCGGTTCGACGAATACTGCGACCACCTCCTCGTCCGCGACGACGACACCGGCGAATTGGTCGGCTGCTACCGCATGCTGCCCCCGTCCGGCGCGATCGCCGCCGGAGGTCTCTATACCGCAACCGAATTCGACGTCCGCGACTTCGACGCCCTGCGGCCGTCACTGGTCGAGATGGGGCGCGCTGTGGTGCGCGACGGGCATCGCAACGGCGGGGTGGTGCTGCTGATGTGGGCGGGCATCCTGGCCTACCTGGACCGCTGCGACTACGACTACGTGACCGGCTGCGTGTCGGTTCCGATCGAAACCGAGGGCGACGTTCCGGGACGTCAGATCCGGGGTGTGCGTGACTTCGTCCTGCAACGGCACCCCGCGCGCTACCGGGTCCGGCCGTATCGGCCGGTCTGCATCGACGGCACGGCGCTCGACGACATCGCACCGCCCGGCCGGCCTGTCATCCCGCCGTTGCTGCGGGGTTACCTGCGGCTCGGCGCCCGGGCGTGCGGCGAGCCTGCCCACGACCCGGACTTCGGGGTGGGCGATTTCTGCGTGCTGCTGAGCAAGAGCGACGCCGACACCCGCTACCTCAAGCGGCTACGGTCGGTGTCGGCCGCCGCCGACATGGGCGGTGCAGCCCGGTGAACACGACGGCCGCGCACCCGTGGCTGCCCCGGGCATCGTGTGACGTCGGCTGCCTCGACGACGTGGTGCAGGCGCGGCGGCTGCCCGTGCGGTTGCGGGCCGCCCTGCGCATCGGCCTGGTGCTGCTGCTGGCCCCCGGGCTGCCGTTACTTGGTATTCCACTACCGGGTTCCAGCCATCTTCAGCGCGCCTACTGCCGGCTGGTGCTGCGTAGCCTGGGAGTGCGAATCTCAGTGTCGGGCAACCCGATTCGGAATCTGAGCGGGGTCCTGGTGGTGAGCAGTCACGTCTCCTGGCTGGACGTCTTCGCGATCGGGGCGGTGCTGCCCGGCTCGTTCGTCGCGCGGGCCGACATGTTCAGCGGCCCGGCCATCGGAGTGGTGGCGCGGATCCTGAAGATCATCCCGATCGAGCGCGCCAGTCTGCGGCGGCTGCCCGCCGTGGTGGCCGCGGTCGCGGCGCGGTTGCGTGCCGGTCAGACGGTGGTGGCCTTCCCGGAGGGCACCACCTGGTGCGGCGCGGCCTTCGGCAGCTTCTACCCGGCCATGTTCCAGGCTGCGATCGATGCGGGCCGTCCGGTGCAGCCGTTGCGCCTGACCTATCACCACGTGGACGGGCGGATGTCGACCGACCCGGCGTACGTGGGCTGCGACCCGTTGCTGCGGTCGGTTTACCGAGTGGTCTGCGCACGCCGCACCGTGGCCCGGGTCCGGGTCGAGTCGCTGCAGCTACCGGGAGCCGACCGGCGGGCCCTGGCCCGCCGGTGCCAGACGGCGGTGCGCTCGGGTGCGCCGGTGAACCTGGATCACGCGCTGGTGGCCTGACTGCTCCCGCCTCGGGGGACAATGGCGTTCGTCGGGCGTCAGCCCAGTGCGGAGAGGTGACTATGAGTCGTTGGCCGAAGCCGGACGTTGCCGGTCCAGGGCAGGAATCCGTGTGGGACTATCCCCGCCCACCGCGGCTGGAAGACTTCGCCGGTTCGATCACCATCGAATTGGGCGGTCAGCAGATCGCATCGACGCAGCGCGCCTGGCGGGTGCTGGAGACCAGCCACCCACCCACGTACTACCTGCCGCGTGATGCGTTCGCGGAGGGGGTGCTGCGGCCCGCTGCCGGTTCGTCCTGGTGCGAATGGAAGGGACAGGCGAGCTACTTCGATCTGGTAACGCCGGCGCGGGTGGCTTCGCGCGCGGCCTGGACTTACGAGCGGCCCACCGCCGGTTTCGCACCGATCGCGAATGCGATCGCCGTGATGGCCGCCGAGGTGGACCGGTGCACGGTCAACGGTGAAGAGGTCATTGCGCAACCCGGCGGCTTCTACGGCGGCTGGATCAACAGCTGGATCGTGGGCCCGTTCAAGGGAATTCCGGGATCGATGGGTTGGTAGCCGGCGAGCGGGAACACTAGGGCGATGACGTTCAGTGTGAGTCGGCTCGTTGCCGCGCCACCGCAGGCCGCGTGGGATCTTCTCGTCGACCTCGACGCCTGGCCGCAATGGGGGCCTTCGATCACCGGCGCCGAACTCGACCAGCCGGGCAGACGGCTGACCGCGGGCGCGAAGGGGACGGTCCAGACCGCGCTGCTGGTGCGGCTGCCGTTCGTCGTCACCGAGTTCGAGCCGGCCCGATGCTGGGCATGGAAGGTGGCCGGAATCCCCGCCACCTGGCACCGGGTGGATCCCGCCGACGGCGGCGCACGGATCACCTTCGGTGTGCCGCGGTGGGCGCCCGCCTATCTGGCGGTGTGTGAGATCGCGTTGCGCCGGATGGAGAAGCTGCTGACCTAGCGGTCTTACGGGGGGCTGTCACCGAGGCGGCGTTGCTGGGCCACCACCTCGTCGAGGTCCTTCAGCCTGCCCAGCCCGGCCATCGGTTGAGCCATCCGCCGGTTGCGTCCCAGCTCTTCTCGGTTGCGCGCCAGAAACCACCAGTAGCCGCCGGTGAACGGACACCCCTGCTCACCGACCCGTTTGCTCGGCTGGTACCGGCAGGATCCGCAGTAGTCGCTCATGCGATTGATGTAGGCGCCGCCGGACGCGTACGGCTTGGTCGCCATCAGCCCGCCGTCGGCATGCAACGACATGCCAACCACATTGGCGACCATCACCCAGTCGTAGCCGTCGACGAAGGATCGGTGGAACCAGTCGGTGACCTCGGCCGGATCCCAACCGCGTTGCAGCGCGAAGTTGGACAGCACCATCAGCCGGGGGATGTGATGGACCCAGCCGTGGTCGCGTACCTGTGCCAGGACGTCCTTGAGGCAATTGGCCTCCAGCGCATCGGCGTCCAGCTCGGTGAACCAGGACGGCAGGCTGTTGGTCGCGTGTAATGCGTTGCGGTGACGATACTTCCGGCCGAAGTGCCAGTAGACGTGCCAGATGTAGTCCCGCCACCCGATCAGCTGCCGGATGTATCCCTCCACGCTGCTGATAGGTGCCTTCTTGCTGCGGTAGGCGTCTTCGGCGGCGTAGGCGCAGTCCAGCGGATCCAGCAGGCCCAGGTTCATCGGCGCCGACAGCAGACTGTGAGCCATGAACCGGTCGCCGGTCAGCATCGCGTCTTCATGCGGGCCGAAGTGCGCCAGCCGGTCCCGCAGAAAGACTTTCAGCGCCTGTTGCGCTTCTGCGGCGGTGACGGCGAACTCGCGTGGGCCGTCGCGCCCGACGAACGACACATCGCCGTCGCGTTCCCAGCGGTCCAGATCGGCGCGGACCTCTTCGTCGATCTCGTCTTCTTCGGCCTGCCAGGGCGGTGGAACGCCCAGATCGGCCGTGTTCTTGGGCGCGGGTTCGCGATTGTCGGCGTCGAAGTTCCACCGTCCCTCGACCGGCTGGTCACCGTCCATCAGCAGATCGAACCGGCGGCGCGCGGTGCGGTAGAAATTCTCCATCCGCAGCGTGCGCTGTGATTTCGCCCACTCGTCGAAATCCTCCCGGCTCGTGCAGAAACCCCGGGCGGCCAGGACCTCTACCGACGGCAGCGACCGCACGAATCGGTCAGCCGCCCACGAGGTGGGCTGGCACACGCTGAGCGGTTCGTCGAGCTGATCGAGCGCTTCACCGTAGCTGCGGGTCTGCAGAAACACCGCCTGCTCACCGAGTTCAGCCGCCCGGTGGCGCAACGCCGAGAGCACCAGATGAGCCTTGCGCCGGTGGAAGCGGCGGCGTTGGAACACCGCCCGTGACTCGATCAGCAGCACCGGCTGGGCGGGATCGTCGAGGAAGTGGGGGCCGAGCTGATCGGCGAAGCACCATCGCCGGGTCTCGGCGCTCACGCGATTTCCGGCTGTGTCGTCGGTGCAGTCATCGTCCCCCACGCAAATTACTGAACACTTTGTTCACCAACTTAGCGATTAATCGGGGGCAGCTCCACCGTTCGGGGCCGGAATCGTCGCAGGACGGGGTCGGAATCGTCGCAGGACGGGCACCAATCGTCGCAGGACGGGCCGGTATCGTGGGGCGGGTCATGGTCTACCTCGATCACGCCGCCACCACCCCGATGCACCCCGCTGCCATCGAGGCGATGACCGCTGTGCTCGGCACCGTGGGCAATGCGTCTTCACTGCACACCACCGGTCGCACGGCGCGCCGGCGAATCGAGGAGTCCCGGGAGCTCATCGCCGACAAGCTCGGTGCGCGCCCCTCGGAGGTCATCTTCACCGCGGGCGGCACCGAGAGCGACAACCTGGCCGTCAAGGGCCTGTACTGGGCCCGCCGCGACGAGAACGAGAACCGCCGGCGCATCGTCACCAGCGAAGTCGAACACCACGCGGTGCTGGACAGCGTCAACTGGCTCGTCGAGCACGAAGGCGCCGAAGTCACCTGGCTGCCCACCGACTCCGACGGATCCGTGTCGGCCGCCGCGCTGCGGGAGGCGCTCGACGGCGGTGACGACGTCGCGGTCGTATCGGTGATGTGGGCCAACAACGAGGTCGGCACCATCATGCCGATCGCTGAATTAGCCTCCGTCGCAGCCGAGTTCGGCGTTCCGATGCACTGCGACGCCGTGCAGGCGGTCGGGCAGCTGCCGGTCGACTTCGGTGCCAGCGGGCTCTCGGCGATGAGTGTGGCCGGGCACAAGTTCGGTGGCCCGCCCGGGGTGGGCGCACTGGTGGTGCGCCGCAATGTCGCGTGTGTGCCGCTGCTGCACGGCGGCGGTCAGGAGCGCGATATCCGTTCCGGGACACCCGATGTCGCCGGCGCGGTGGGCATGGCCACCGCAGCCGGCATCGCGGTGGACGGCCTGGAGGCCAACAGTGCGCGGCTGCGGCAACTGCGGGACCGGTTGGTCGACGGCGTGCTCGCCCAGATCGACGACGTCCGGGTCAACGGGGCCCGCGACCCGCTGCGGCTTCCGGGCAACGCCCACTTCACCTTCCGCGGCTGTGAAGGCGATGCGTTGTTGATGCTGCTGGACGCCAACGGAATCGAGTGTTCGACCGGATCGGCCTGCACCGCCGGGGTGGCGCAACCGTCGCACGTGCTGATCGCGATGGGCGCCGATCCGGCCAGCGCCCGCGGATCGTTGCGGCTCTCGTTCGGACACAACAGCGTCGACTCCGACGTGGACGCGGCGTTAGAGGTGCTTCCCGGTGCGGTGGCGCGCGCCCGGCGGGCTGCCCTGGCCGCCGCGGGGTTGGCCCAGTGAAGGTTCTCGCCGCGATGAGCGGTGGGGTGGATTCGTCGGTGGCCGCGGCCCGCATGGTGGACGCGGGGCACGACGTGGTCGGCGTGCATCTGGCGCTGTCGACCGCGCCGGGCACCCTGCGCACCGGATCGCGTGGCTGCTGCTCCAAGGAGGACGCGTCCGACGCCCGGCGGGTGGCCGATGTCCTCGGAATACCGTTCTATGTATGGGATTTCGCGGAAAAGTTCCAAGCGGACGTGATCGACGATTTCGTGTCGTCCTATGCGCGCGGCGAGACGCCGAATCCCTGTGTGCGCTGCAATCAGCAGATCAAGTTCTCCGCATTGTCGGCGCGCGCGCTGGCGCTCGGTTTCGACCAGGTGGTCACCGGGCACTACGCGCGACTGTCCGGGGGACGGTTGCGCCGCGCCGTCGACCGGGACAAGGACCAGTCCTACGTGCTGGCCGTGCTCACCGCCGAGCAGTTGCGTCACGCCGCTTTCCCGATCGGCGACACCCCCAAGCCGCAGATCCGCGCCGAGGCGGCCCGCCGTGGCCTGGCGGTCGCGGACAAGCCGGACAGTCATGACATCTGCTTCATCCCGTCCGGCAACACCCAGGCGTTCCTCGGCGCGCGCATCGGCGTCCGTCGCGGGGCGGTCGTCGACAAGGACGGTGCCGTACTCGCCGAACATGACGGTGTGCACGGCTTCACCATCGGTCAGCGCAAGGGCCTGGGCATCGCCGGTCCGGGGGCGGACGGTCTGCCACGGTATGTGACGGCGATCGACGCCGACACCGCCACCGTTCATGTCGGGAGTGCGGCCGAACTCGACGTTCACACGCTTCGCGGACGCGCGCCGGTCTTCACCGCGGGAACCGCGCCCTCCGGTCCGATCGAATGCGCGGTGCAGGTGCGCGCACACGGCGAAATCGAAGACGGCGTAGCCGAATTGGTTGACGGCGAGCTGGTCGTGCAGTTGCGGGCACCGCTTCGCGGGGTGGCCCGTGGTCAGACGCTCGTGCTGTACCGCCCCGATCCCGACGGTGACGAGGTGATCGGCAGCGCTACCATCGCCGGCACCGGGCGGGCCTAGCCTCCCGGCACATTTTTGGCGATGTTCGTCATCACGATCTCCGACACCGATTCGGGGAAGCCGCAGAAGGTGACTTCCAGCAGAGCCACCGAAAGCACCCGGTAATCGCGGCCACACGAACCCGGTCGCATGCGCAGCGAGTCAGGGCCGGTCTCCCACGAGTTGACGAACAGCCAGCCCATCGAACTGTCCGCACAGCCCTTCACCGTTGACACCAGCCCCTCGAACGCGCGCCGCGCGATGTCGGCGTCGTGATAACTCGCGGCGCCCTCGGAAATCAGCCGGCCACCGGGTGGGTCCTGAAACGTCGTCTTGTGGAACGACTTCACCTCGGGGCCGAACGTCGCCGTCTCGGCGAACACGAACCGGCATTCCGCCGGGGCGGTCGCGGCGAGATCTTCGATGTCGACGGGGTACCGGCCGTCCATCGAGGGAATGATCGTCAGATGCTCGCCGGAACCGGTGATCGAGCGCATCCTCGACTGGTCCAGCAGCACCGTGCTGACGTCGAGCACGTCCAGTGGTAGGGCGCCGAAGGCCGGCAACGCTTCGCCATCGACCACGCGAGTGCACGCCGTTGCCAGCAGCATCGCGCAACACGACAGGAGCAACCGTGTTTTTCTCGCCATGAGCCGCCCTTCCGGCTCGAACTTACCCGGGTCCGGCAGCGCTAAACACCCCTGGCCGGTGGCTCCCGTTGTGATGTCGAATACGGTTGCCGGGTGAGTGTTTTCGCACAGGGCAGCGGCGTCGGATCGTGGCCCGGCACCTCGGCGCGCCAGGCCGCCGAAGTCGTCGTCGGCGAGTTGGCCGGCGCGTTGGCCCATCTCGTGGAGTTACCGGCCAGGGGAGTGGGTGCCGACATGCTCGGGCGCGCCGCGGCGCTGCTGGTCGACGTGGCCCTGGACACTGTCCCGCGCGGCTACCGCGTGGTCTCTCGTCCCGGGGTCGTGACGCGCCGGGCCACCAGCATGCTCGACGAGGACATGGACGCGCTCGAGGAGGCCTGGGAGACCGCGGGCCTGCGCGGCGGCGACCGGGTGGTCAAGGTGCAGGCGCCCGGGCCGGTCACCCTGGCGGCGGGGCTGGAGTTGGGCAACGGCCACCGCGCGATCACCGATGCGGGCGCACTGCGCGACCTGGCCGCCTCGCTGGCCGAAGGCGTCGCCGCCCACCGCGCCGCGCTGTCCCGCCGTCTGGACACGCAGGTTGTGGTGCAGTTCGACGAGCCGACGCTGCCGGCCGCCCTCGGCGGCCGGCTGACCGGGGTCACCGCCCTGAGTCCGGTGCCCGCGCTCGACGAGGCGGTCGCCGAGGCCTTGCTGGCGATGTGTGTCGAGGTGGTGGGAGTGGACGTGGCGCTGCACAGCTGCGCTCCCGATGTTCCTTGGGAGTTGTTGGCACGCAGCGGAATTGCGGCGGTTTCGGTCGATGTGAACACGCTGCGGGCCGCCGACTTGGACGCTGTCGCGGCATTTGTGGAGTCGGGGCGCACCCTCGTGCTGGGCGTGGTCGACAGCAGTGCCCCCGACCGCCGGCCGTCGGTCGAAGAGGTGGCCACCAGAGTCGTCGCGGTAACCGACCGTCTCGGATTCGGGCGTTCGCCCCTGCGGGGCCGCGTCGGTGTCACCCCGGCATGCGGCTTGGCCGTCGCGACCCCGCAGTGGGCGCGCACGGCGGTCGGTCTGGCCCGCGACGCCGCGGATGCATTCGCTGCGGACCCCGACGCGATCTGAGGATTCGCAACCTTTTGGTTGCGTTTCTGTGCTCGCTGTGCTGTCGTAATAAGCAACCAGGAGGTTGCGCATGAATACCGACCGGATCGAGAAGCAGGTGCTGTTGCGGGCTCCGCTGCAGCGCGTGTGGGCGGCGATCAGCGACGCGGAGCAGTTCGGACGCTGGTTCGGCGTCCGCTTCGACGGGCCCTTCGCCGAAGGGAAGACCGTCACCGCGACCATCACCCCCACCGAGGTCGACGCCGAGGTCGCCAAGCGCCAGCAGCCCCATGCCGGTGTGACCAGTCGCTGGCAGGTCGTCGCGGTGGAACCGCCGCGGCGCTTCGCCTACCGCTGGCCGATCGACCCGGGCAATGCGGATGCCACCACGCTGGTGGAGTTCACGCTCGACGAGGTCTCCGACGGGGTGCTGCTCACCATCGTCGAATCGGGTTTCGACGCGATACCCGAACCCCGCCGCGGTAGTTCCTTCGAGGCGAACGCCGAGGGCTGGGCCATTCAGACCGACCTGGTGCGCCGCTATCTGGAACTCCTGTGAAGACGGTCGGCGCCCGCGTGTTCGACGCTCTCGGCGATGCCAATCGCCTGCGCATCGTGGTGCGCCTGTGCGAGGCGGGCCCGAGCTCGACAACCCAAGTCACACAGGTCATTCCGGTGACCCGGCAAGCGGCCACCAAGCACCTGCTGCTGCTGGAGTCCGCGGGGCTGGTGACCAGCAGCCGGCGCGGCCGGGAACGGCTGTGGAGGGTGCAGGCCGAGCCGCTGGCCCAAGCCGGCGACTACCTCGCCCAGTTGTCCCGCCGCTGGGACGCTGCGGTGGATCGGCTGCGCGCGTTCGTGGAGGAGTGAGACCCGGGTTTCGACGAGATGGCCGTGGCGGCTGTGTTCCGGCGGGTGGTCACGACCGCTGCGGCAATCTCGGCGAGGCCTCGTCAGCCACCTTCGATAGCCTGCCAAGGTGACGTCTCCCGAGGGGCTGCGCCCGGAAGTCCTGCACGAGTGGCAGGACCTGGCCGAGGAGGTACGCGAGCACCAGTTCCGCTACTACGTGCGCGATGCGCCGATCATCACCGATGCCGAATTCGACCGTCTGCTGCGCAAGCTGGAGGCGCTGGAGGCCGAGTATCCGGAGCTGCGCACACCCGACTCACCCACCCAGCTGGTCGGCGGCGCCGGATTCGCGACGGAGTTCGAGGCCGCCGAGCATCTCGAGCGGATGCTGAGTCTGGACAACGCGTTCAGCGCCGACGAGTTGAACGCCTGGGCGGCCAGGGTTGAAGCCGAGATCGGCGACTCGAGTATTGAGGCGCATTACCTGTGCGAACTCAAGATCGACGGCGTCGCACTGTCGTTGGTGTACCGGGACGGGCGACTGACCCGCGCGGCGACCCGGGGCGACGGTCGCACCGGTGAAGACGTCACACTCAACGCGCGCACCATCGACGACGTGCCGCTGCGATTGTCCGCCAGCGAGGCGTACCCGGTGCCCGCGGTTCTCGAGGTGCGCGGCGAGGTCTTCTTCCGGGTGGACGATTTCGCCGCCCTCAACGCGAGCCTGGTGGAGGAGGGCAAGGCGCCGTTCGCCAATCCCCGCAACAGCGCCGCGGGCTCGCTGCGCCAGAAGGATCCCGCCGTGACCGCCCGCCGCAAGCTGCGGATGATCTGCCACGGGCTGGGGCACACCGAAGGTTTTCGGCCGGCCAGCCAGCACGCGGCCTACCTCGCGCTGCAGGAGTGGGGGCTGCCGGTCTCCACCCACACCACCGTCGTCAACGGACTGGCCTCGGTGCAGGAACGCATCGACTACTGGGGTGAGCACCGCCACGAGGTGGACCACGAGATCGATGGCGTGGTGGTCAAGGTCGACGAGTTCGCGCTGCAGCGCCGGCTGGGTTCCACCTCGCGTGCCCCGCGCTGGGCGATCGCCTACAAGTACCCGCCGGAGGAGGCCCAGACCAAGCTGCTCGACATCCGGGTCAACGTCGGGCGCACCGGGCGGGTCACTCCGTTCGCGTTCATGACGCCGGTCAAGGTGGCCGGCTCGACCGTGGCGCAGGCCACGCTGCACAACGCCTCGGAGGTCAAGCGCAAAGGTGTGCTGATCGGCGACACGGTGGTGATCCGCAAGGCCGGCGACGTCATTCCCGAGGTGCTGGGCCCCGTCGTCGATCTGCGCGACGGCTCCGAACACGAATTCGTCATGCCCACAACATGTCCTGAGTGCGGCACGCCTCTCGCGCCGGAGAAGGAGGGCGACGCCGACATCCGCTGCCCCAACTCCCGGGGTTGTCCGGCGCAGCTGCGTGAGCGGGTTTTCCATGTGGCCAGCCGCAACGCCCTGGACATCGAGGTGCTCGGCTACGAGGCCGGGGCCGCGCTGTTGCAGGCCGGGGCAATCGCCGACGAAGGCGACCTGTTCAGCCTCACCGAGGACAAGCTGCTGGGCACGGAGTTGTTCCGGACCAAGGCCGGCGGCCTGTCCGCCAACGGCAGGCGCCTGCTGGCCAATCTGGACAATGCCAAGTCTGCGCCGCTGTGGCGTGTCCTGGTGGCGTTGTCGATTCGTCATGTGGGGCCGACGGCGGCGCGCGCGCTGGCAGCCGCCTTCGGCACTCTCGATGCGATCGCCGAGGCGACGACCGAGCAGCTGGCTGCCGTGGAAGGGGTGGGCGCCACGATCGCGGCCGCGGTCACCGACTGGTTCACCGTCGACTGGCACCGCGACATCGTCGAGAAGTGGCGCGCCGCCGGTGTGCGGATGGCCGACGAGCGCGACGACAGCGTGCCCCGCACCCTGGCCGGGCTGAGCATCGTGGTGACCGGCTCGCTCACCGGCTTCTCCCGTGACGACGCCAAAGAGGCCATCGTCAGCCGCGGCGGCAAGGCGGCGGGGTCGGTGTCGAAGAAGACCTCTTTCGTCGTGGTCGGGGATTCGCCCGGCTCGAAGTACGACAAAGCGGTCGAACTCGGTGTGCCGATCCTCGACGAGGACGGGTTCCGGACGCTCCTTGCCGAGGGGCCGCCGGAAGCCGAACCTGCCGCGGAGTGACACGGCCGGGCCGCGAGTCGGTACGGTACTGGACCGTACTAATGCCTGCGTCCTATCGTGGGCGCTATGGTCCACACGGCCGAACCTCCCGCGGATACCTCGCCATGGTCGCCGCGCGAGTCCGAGTTGCTGGCGGTGACGCTGGATCTGCTGGCCGAACACGGGTATGACGGGCTGACGGTGGACGCCGTGGCCACCACCGCCCGGGCCAGCAAGGCCACCGTCTACCGCCGATGGCCGTCGAAGGCCGAACTGGTGCTGGCCGCCTTCATCGAGGGGGTGTGCCAGGTCGCGGTGGTGCCCAATACCGGCTCGTTGCGCGGCGATCTCGTCAAGATCGGGGAGACCATCTGCGAGCATGCCGCTGAGCAGGCCAGCACCATCCGGGCCGTGCTCGTGGAGGTGTCGCGCCACCCCGCCCTGGGTGAAGCCATGCAACTGCAGTTTCTCGATCAGCGAAAAGCATTGATCCAGCACGTGTTGCGCCAAGCCGTGGACCGGGGCGAGATCAGCGAGGACGCGATCGCCGACGAGTTGTGGGACGTGCTGCCGGGGTACCTGATCTACCGCTCCATCATTCCGGGCCGGCCCCCGGACAGCCGCACGGTACGGGCGCTGGTGGACGGCTTCCTCCTGCCGGGCCTGACCCGCTCCGGCTGACTGCGCCCGCCGTTGCGGCCGGGCTTGAAAGTGCACGCTCGCGTCTCTTGTGCAGTACGGTCCAGTACCGTACTGTCATATTCAAGGAGCGCGCCGGTGTCGCGGTGGAATCGCCCGATCATCGAAAGGTCAACGGGTGCAGGGTAGTTCGCGAATCTCCTTGGTCAGGAGGGGGTGGATGGTGCTGGTCGCGCTGGTGGTCGTGGTGACCGCGGGATTTGCCATCTACCGCCTGCACGGCCTGTTCGACTCCGGGAAGAATGCGTCGAGGGGCCAGGGCGTCTCGAACGAGATCGTCCCGTTCAACCCCAAGCATGTCGTCCTGGAGGTCTTCGGCGCGCCGGGCGCGACGGCCACCATCAACTACCTCGACGTCAACGCGCAGCCGCAGCAGGTCGTCGATGCCGCGCTGCCGTGGTCGTTCACCATCACCACCACCGAGCCCGCGGTCCTGGGAAACGTTGTGGCACAGGGCAGCGGTGACACGATCGGGTGCCGGATCACCGTCAACGGCGACGTGAAAGACGAACGAACGGTCAACACGCCCTACGCCTACACCTTCTGTTTGGACAAGTCCGGATGAGCAACGAACAACTGCCGCGAATCCCGCACACCATCCGCCGGCTCTCGGTGCCGATTCTGATCTTCTGGGTGCTGCTGGCGGGAGTCTCCAACGCCCTGGTGCCGCAGCTGGAAGAGGTCGGCAAGACCCACAACGTCGCGCTGATCATGGCCGACGCGCCGTCGTTGCAGGCGACCAAGCGCATCGGTCAGAAGTTTCACGAGTTCGACACCGACAGCACGGCCATGGTGGTCCTGGAAGGCGATCAGCCCCTCGGTGCCGACGCACATCGCTATTACGACACCTTGATCCACCGGCTCGAAGCCGACCGCAAGCACGTCGAGCACGTCCAGGACTTCTGGGGTGACACCCTGACCGCCGCCGGATCGCAGAGCACCGACGGCAAGGCCGCCTACGTGCAGCTCAACCTCGCGGGCAATCAGGGGTCCGCGCTCGCCAACGAATCCGTGGGCGCGGTCCGGGAAGTCGTCGAGCACACACCGCCGCCGACCGGCGTCAAGGCCTATGTCACCGGTGCGGCTCCGCTGATCGCCGATCAGTTCGACGTGGGCAGCAAGGGAACGGCGAAGGTCACCGGCATCACCGTCGGCGTGATCGCGTTGATGCTGCTCTTCGTCTACCGCTCCTTCCTGACCATGCTGCTGGTTCTGGTGACCGTCCTCATCGAGATGGCGGCCGCCCGTGGCATCGTCGCCTTCCTGGGCAACGCGGGCATCATCGGGTTGTCGACCTATGCGACGAATTTGCTCACTCTGCTGGTGATCGCCGCCGGTACCGACTACGCGATCTTCGTCGTGGGCCGCTACCAGGAAGCCCGCAGTGCCGGCGAGGATCGAGATACGGCGTACTACACCATGTTTCGCGGCACCGCCCACATCGTGCTGGGATCGGGCCTGACCGTTGCCGGTGCGGTGGCCTGTCTGAGCTTTACCCGGCTGCCGTACTTCCAGAGCCTTGGCATTCCGGCCGCACTGGGCATCCTCGTCGCGCTGGTGGCCGCGCTCACCCTGGCGCCGGCCGTGCTGTCCCTGGGTGCCCTGGTCGGCATCTTCGAACCCAAACGCGCGATGCGGACCCGCGGCTGGCGGCGTATCGGCACGGCGATCGTCCGCTGGCCGGGCCCGGTGCTGACGGTGGCGTGCGCCCTGGCCTTCATCGGCCTGCTCACCCTGCCCGGATACAAGACGAGTTACGACACCCGTCCTTACATGCCCGAAAGCGCGGCGGCCAACGTCGGATACGCCGCCGCCGAGCGGCACTTCTCCCGCGCGCGCCTGGAACCCGAACTCCTGATGCTCGAGTCAGACCACGACATGCGCACCCCGGCCGACATGCTGATCCTGGACCGGGTCGCCAAAGCGGTGTTCCATCTGCCCGGCATCGCGCAGGTGCAGTCGATCACCAGGCCGCTGGGCACTCCGCTCAACCACACCTCGCTCGCGTTCCAGATCAGCGCGCAGAGCGCCAACCAGACCGAAAACCTGCGTTATCAACGGGACCGCGCGGACGACCTGCTCAGGCAGGCCGGTGAGCTGTCCAAGGGCATCGACATCCTGCGCCAGCAGTACACCCTGCAGCAGGAACTTGCGACGACCACCCACAGCGAGGCCCAGAGCTTCCGGGACACCGTCGCCATCATGAACGACCTGCGCGACAAGATCGCCAACTTCGACGACTTCTTCCGGCCCATCCGGAGCTACTTCTATTGGGAGAAGCACTGTTTCGATATCCCGGCCTGCTTTGCGATTAGGTCGGTGCTCGATGCGCTGGATGGAATCGATCAACTCACGTCGCGATTCGAAGACCTGACAGCCACGCTCGAAAAGCTCGACGCGCTGCAGCCGAAGCTGGTGGCCCTCATACCCCAGCAGATCGCCAGTCAGGAAACCAATCACGACCTGACGATGGCGAATTACGCCACCCTTTCCGGGATCTACGCACAGACCGCCGCGGCCATCGAGAACTCGACGGCCCTGGGCCGCGCCTTCGACACCGCCAAGAACGACGACACCTTCTACCTGCCGCCGGAAGTATTCAACAACCCCGACTTCAAGCGCGGGCTGAAGTTGTTCCTGTCACCCGACGGCAAGGCCGCCCGGATGATCATCACGCACGAAGGCGATCCGGCCACCCCGGAAGGCATCTCCCACATCGAGCCGATCAGAAGAGCCGCGCACGAAGCCGTGAAGGGCACGCCCATGGCCGAGGCGAAGTTCTACCTCGGCGGCACCGCCGCCACCTACGCCGACATCCAGGACGGTGCCAAGTACGACCTGATGATCGCCGGAATCGCGGCACTGAGCCTGATCCTGTTGATCATGATGACGCTGACCCGCAGCCTGGTCGCCGCGCTGGTGATCGTCGGCACGGTGGCGCTGTCTTTGGGCGCGTCGTTCGGGTTGTCAGTGTTGGTGTGGCAGTACATGTTCGGGATCAAGCTCTACTGGGTGGTGCTCGCGCTGGCGGTGATCCTGCTGTTGGCCGTCGGCTCGGACTACAACCTGCTTTTGATATCCCGCTTCCGCGAAGAGATCGGCGCCGGGCTCAACACGGGAATCATCCGGGCGATGGCCGGATCCGGTTCCGTGGTCACCTCGGCCGGTCTCGTTTTCGCGGTCACCATGTGCGCCTTCCTGTTCAGTGGTTTCCAAGTGCTGGGTCAGATCGGAACGACCATCGGGCTGGGCCTGCTGTTCGATACCTTGATCGTGCGGTCGTTCATGACGCCATCGATCGCGGCCCTGCTGGGGCGCTGGTTCTGGTGGCCGCAACGGGTACGACCGCGCCCGGCCAGTCAGATGCTGCGCCCCTATGGCCCACGGTCTGCCGTCCGTCAGCTGCTGCTGTGGGAGGACGATGACGACGTGGTGAAACCCCAAGCGCGCTAATGTAATCCGGTGTCGATGGCACCGTCGGCGAGCAGCTGTCGGGTCGCCGACGCGGACAGCGGCCGGCAGAACAGAAAGCCCTGGGCGCGCACGCATCCCTCCTTCAGCAGCGTCCGGGCCGCGCCTTCGCTCTCCACGCCCTCGGCGACAACGTTCAGATCGAGCGCCGCGGCCAGTCCCATGACGGCGCGGACGATGGCCAGATCATCGGCGCTGACATCGAGATCCTCGACGAATCCGCGATCGATCTTCAGGGTGCTCACCGGCAGGGTCCGCAGCAGGCCCATCCCGCTGAACCCGGTGCCGAAGTCGTCGATGGCGATGTCGATCCCGAGGTCGGTCAGTGCGCTCAGGGTGGCCCGGGTGCTCGCCACGTCTCTGATGAGCATGCTCTCGGTGATCTCCAGCCCGATCGCGCTACCGGTGAGCCCGAACTTGCCGACGGTCCTGCTGACGGTGTTCACCAGGTCCTGAGCCACCAGCTGAGCCGGAGAGACGTTGACGCGCAACATGATATCGAGACCCACGCCATCAGAGCGCCACTGCGCCAGGTCGGCGCAGGCCGCGTTGAGCACCCACTTGCCCAATTCTCCGGCCAGATTCAGCGATTCGGCGACCGGGATGAACGCGTCGGGCAACAACAGTCCCCGGGTCGGGTGCTGCCAGCGGGCCAGCGCCTCGACGGCCAGGATCTTGCCGGTCAGCATGTCGATCTCCGGCAGGTACAGGACGGTCAGCGCATCGGTTTCGATCGCCCCCGGTAGGTGCAGCTCGATGTCGGCGCGGACCTTGCGCCGGTTGATCACGTCGGTGGAGATGATGCCGATGCGTTGCGCCCCAGTGCCTTTCGTGCACTGCAGCGCGTCATCGGCGTGCCGAAGCAGGTCCAGGCTCGAGTCTTTGCCCGGCGTGCCGGTCGCCACACCGATGCTCACCGTGCGGTTGAGAACCTCACCGCCGATGGTGACGTGATCGGTAAGCCGCGAACTGAGATGTTCGGCCAGTCGTTTCGCGTCGGCCAGATCCGTGGCCGTCTCCGGCACGACGACGAACTCGTCGCCACCGATCCGGGCGATCAAACCGCGCCCTTCCATCGCTGCGCGGGCCTCGGTGGCGAAGTCGCGAATGAACGCATCGCCGGCCTCGTGTCCAAGGTAATCGTTGATCGCCTTGAGCCGGTCGAGGTTGAAGATCAACACCGTCACCGGGCCGGGCCGGCCGGTGGTCAGGCGCTCATCGAGATGGTGGATCAGGGCGCGCCGGTTCGGCAAAGCGGTCAGATCGTCGTGGCTGGCCTGATAGCTCAGCTGATCCTCGATGCTGATCCGGGCTTGCACCTGGGCCAACATGGTGGCCACCACGGTCAGCGCGTTGATCTCCTCGTCGCTCCAGCTGCGGTCGCCGTATTTGACGAAACCCAGCGTTCCGGTGGTGACGTCGCCGGACAGCAACGGAATCGAGGCCAGCGAGACGGCCGGAATGCCGCTCGCTTCGGAGATGGTCTGCTGGTACTTCTCGTCCTGGGAGGCCGGACGCAAGATCACCGGTTCCTTGGCGTTCTCGGCGAGCGCGAATACCGGGTCGGCGTCGGCGAAATAGATGGTGTGCAGGGGGTCGGGGTCCGGAACTTCCGGCCGCGGCGGCCATTCGGCCACCAACACCGTGGCACCGATGGTGTGGTCGTTGTGCCGCAGGAAGCTGACGTCGACGTCGAGGTAGCGGACGAGCTCAGCCAGCACTTCGGTGCTGTTGGCCACCGCGGTTTTGCTGGTGGCGCCCAGCAGTTTGGTGGCCACCGTGGTGATGATGGCGGGCAAACTGGTTGCGGGAGTGTGGCTTTGCATGTGGTGAGTCTCGAAATGATTTGCTGAAAGCGGTCCGGTGCCGACCCCGACAACGCGTTCGTACTGGCTGTGAAGTTTTAAATATATCCTGGCGAGTTCGCTGCGTGGGGTATTTGCGAATCAGCGCAGCAGGGTGGCGACGATGCCGGCCAGGTAGCCGAGGCGGGCCACTTCCGATGGCCGGAATTCCGGGCCCGGCCTCCCGAGCACCACGGCGGTGTGTTTGTCGCCGAGTGGCGCCGCGGCCATCGTCGTGTCCATGTCGCGCCAGGCCTGCGGGACCCAGTCGGCGCTGCCGTCCAGCGTCAGGGCGTGCTCGATCGGCAGCCAGGGCGCCGA
Organism: Mycobacterium sp.; assembly: GCA_003987775.1. Lineage (GTDB taxonomy): Bacteria > Actinomycetota > Actinomycetes > Mycobacteriales > Mycobacteriaceae > Mycobacterium. Next base: position 63,880 of record RXJD01000037.1, on the reverse strand, counting down.
GTCGGCCCGGGTTTCCGGTGCTCCCGTGCTGCCGGCGAGCCGCTGCAGCTTGCCCTGCGTCTGCCGCAGCACCGTGCACCAGCTCACCCGCAGGATTCTGGGCGCCTGGTCGGCCAGCACCTGCAGCCGCGACGCGTTGTCACCGGCCGCCGAGACGCGGTCGAGCAGTTCCAGTTCGCGGTGCGCCTCGAGCAGGCCGGTGTGCGGGCGAACGCTGTCCACCCGAACCCCGGGCAGCGATTCGGCGGCGGTGATCAGGGTGTCCGGCATTGCTCCGGGGGGGAGCTCGATCACCAGGTCGTCGATCGCGTACCCGGACATGCGCTCGACGACATCCAGCGACAGGATGTCGGCTCCCACCGAACCGAGCGCGACGGCCAGCGACCCCAGACTGCCTGGTTGGTCGACCAACTCGATGCGCAACAGATAGGAAGGCACGGCCAACACTGTTGCACAGCGACGCGCGGGTGGCATTTCGGCCGCTGCCCCTGCGGTGCTGACTTGCGCCCAGCGTGAAGCCAGCTTCACGGTGGGCGACGAACGTGAAGCCAGCCTCACGGTCGCGGCACGTTAGGCTTTTCGCTCGTGTCCCAGATCTCCCGTGACGAGGTGGCCCACCTGGCCCGGCTGGCCCGGCTGGCATTGACCGAGACCGAGCTGGACAGTTTCGCCGGTCAGCTGGACGCCATCTTGAGCCACGTCAGCCAGATCCAGGCCGTCGACGTGACCGGCGTCGAGGCCACCGACAACCCGCTCAAGGACGTGAATGTCACCCGTCCGGACGAGCCGCAGCCGTGTCTGACCCAGCAACAGGCGCTCGCGGCGGCGCCGGAGGCCGTCGACGGCCGCTTCGCCGTCCCGCAGATCCTGGGGGAGAGCCAGTGACGGACATCATCCGGCTCGACGCCGCCACCCTGGCCGCCAAGATCGCCGCTAAAGAGCTCTCGTCGGCCGAAGTGACCCAGGCCTGTCTGGACCAGATTGCGGCGACCGACGACCGCTACGGCGCGTTTCTGCACGTGGCGGCCGATCAGGCGCTGGCCGCCGCTGCCGACGTCGACGCGGCGGTGGCTGCCGGCGACCAGCTGCCCTCGGCCCTGGCCGGGGTGCCGCTGGCCCTCAAGGACGTGTTCACCACGATCGATATGCCGACCACCTGCGGCTCCAAGATCCTGGAAGGCTGGCAGGCCCCCTACGACGCGACGCTGACCGCGCGGCTGCGGGCGGCGGGCATCCCGATTCTGGGCAAGACGAACATGGACGAGTTCGCGATGGGCTCGTCGACGGAGAACTCCGCCTTCGGGCCCACCCGCAACCCGTGGGACGTCGAGCGCGTTCCCGGCGGCTCCGGAGGCGGCAGCGCCGCGGCGCTGGCGGCGTTCCAGGCGCCGCTGGCCATCGGGTCCGACACGGGAGGCTCCATCCGGCAGCCGGCGGCGCTGACCGCCACCGTCGGGGTCAAACCCACCTACGGCACGGTGTCCCGCTACGGGCTGATCGCCTGCGCGTCGTCGCTGGATCAGGGCGGACCGTGCGCGCGCACCGTCCTGGACACCGCGTTGCTGCACCAGGTGATCGCCGGCCACGATCCCCGCGATTCCACCTCGATCGACGCGCAGGTGCCCGACGTCGTCGCCGCCGCTAAAGCGGGTGCAGCCGGTGACCTCAGCGGCGTGCGGGTCGGTGTGGTGCGCCAACTGCACACCGGCGAGGGCTACCAGCCCGGGGTGCTGGCCGCCTTCGAATCCGCCGTCGAGCAGTTGAAGTCACTCGGCGCACAGGTCAGTGAGGTGGACTGCCCGCACTTCGACTACTCGCTGCCGGCGTACTACCTGATCCTGCCGTCGGAGGTGTCCAGCAACCTGGCCCGGTTCGACGCCATGCGCTACGGGCTGCGGGTGGGCGACGACGGCAACCACAGCGCCGAAGAGGTCATGGCGATGACCCGGGCAGCCGGCTTCGGGCCGGAAGTCAAGCGGCGCATCATGATCGGCACCTACGCCCTGTCCGCCGGTTACTACGACGCCTATTACAACCAGGCGCAGAAGGTCCGCACGCTGATCGCGCGGGACCTCGACGAGGCTTACAAATCCGTCGATGTGCTGGTGTCGCCGGCGACCCCGACCACCGCATTCCGGTTGGGGGAGAAGGTCGACGATCCGCTGGCCATGTACCTGTTCGACCTGTGCACGCTGCCGCTGAACCTGGCGGGCCACTGCGGGATGTCGGTGCCCGCGGGACTGTCGCCGGATGACGGGTTACCAGTAGGCCTGCAGATCATGGCGCCGGCGCTGGCCGACGACCGTTTGTACCGCGTGGGTGCGGCTTTCGAGGCCGCCCGCGGCGCTTTGCCGACCGCTATCTGAGTAGCGCGAGCAGACGCGAAGTCGCATGAAACCCTAGGTTTCTATGCGATTTCGCGTCTGCTCGCGCCAGGTAGGGGGCCACAGGGCAAGATGAGCACATGCGGATCGGAGTTCTCACAGGCGGTGGTGACTGTCCCGGCCTGAACGCTGTCATTCGGGCGGTGGTGCGCACCTGCGACGCCCGCTACGGCTCGTCGGTGGTCGGATTCCAGGACGGATGGCGCGGGCTGCTGGAGAACCGGCGGATGCAACTGCGCAACGACGATCGCAATGACCGATTGCTGGCCAAGGGCGGAACGATGCTGGGGACGGCACGCGTAAACCCCGCCAAACTGCGGGCCGGACTCGATCAGGTCAAGCAGACCCTCGACGACAACGGCATCGACGTCCTGATCCCGATCGGCGGCGAGGGCACCCTGACGGCGGCGCACTGGCTCTCGGAGGAGAACGTGCCGGTGGTCGGGGTTCCGAAGACCATCGACAATGACATCGACTGCACGGACGTGACTTTCGGCCACGACACCGCCCTGACGGTGGCCACCGACGCGATCGACCGCCTGCACAGCACCGCCGAATCCCATCAGCGCGTGATGCTGGTCGAGGTCATGGGCCGCCATGCCGGCTGGATTGCGCTCAACGCGGGCCTGGCCTCCGGCGCACATATGACACTGATCCCCGAACAGCCCTTCGACGTCGAGGAGGTGTGCCGGCTCGTCAAGCGCCGTTTCCAGCGCGGAGACTCGCACTTCATCTGCGTGGTCGCCGAAGGGGCCAAGCCCGTCGCCGGCTCGATTGCGCTACGGGAGGGCGGACTGGACGAGTTCGGCCATGAGAAGTTCACCGGTGTGGCCGCTCAGCTCGGAGCCGAGGTGGAAAAGCGCATCAACAAGGACGTCCGGGTGACGGTGCTGGGGCATGTCCAGCGCGGCGGATCCCCGACCGCCTACGACCGGGTGCTGGCCACCCGGTTCGGCGTCAACGCTGCCGACGCGGCGCACGCGGGCGAGTACGGGCAGATGGTGTCGCTGCGCGGGCAGGACATCGGGCGGGTGCCGCTGGCCGACGCCGTTCGCCAGCTCAAGCTGGTCCCCGAGAGCCGCTACGACGACGCGGCCGCTTTCTTCGGCTGAGGAGTTGGCTCAGCGGTCGTCCAGCCTTCACCTTTTGGCAGGTTTTTCGTTTTTAAGAATCGGCTATACGTCGAGTATGAACAACCGCGGTCCGTATCGCGGAGTCCTTGAGCGGCCCGTTTCACCGGCCCGGACGCAGGGCAGTCCGGTTCAGCGCTGGCGGGTGGCCCCCGATGACAGTGGAGCCACCACGGTGCCCCAACCGCTCCGTTCAGACGGCACATCCCAGGCCCCATCCCCAGCCCCAGCCCAGGCTCCATCTCCAGCCCAAGCCCAAGCCCCAGCCCAGGCCCCGGCCCGACAAAGCCGCAGCTCACCGCCCTCTTTTCCGGTGACGACGTCGAATCCCGCGGTGCCCGTGGTGCGCCCGTCGCCCCGCGGGCCGGTACCGGGCGGCATTGCGCTGGACGCGATCGAACCCGAGGCGCCGGCGCGGCGGAACTGGCGGGACACGGTCCAGCGCTACACCGGCCTGGATCTGGGGCAGGGCCGGGAAGCGGCCTACGAGAATGCCCTGTGCGATCAGATCCGCACCCCGGTAGGCGGTGCGCACTGCATTGCCGTCGTGAACCTCAAGGGCGGTGTCGGCAAGACAGCGGTCGTCGAGTCGCTCGGCTCGACCTTCGCCAGTATCCGCTCCGACCGCGTCATCGCCGTCGACACCGACGCCGGCGACCTGTCGGACCGGCATGGCCGCCGCCACCCGCTAAGCCTGGCCGACCTGCTCACCGACAGGTCGGTGGCACGCTACGCCGATGTGCGGGCGCACACGTACATGAACAGTTCGGGCCTGGAAGTGCTGGGACCCCCGGACTACGCCACAAGTCACTGGGACATCAGTCGTCAGGATTTCGTCAAGGCGTTCTCGATCCTGCGGAGCCACTACTCGCTGGTGCTGGTGGACTGCCCCAAGACACTGAAGTCCGGCGTGATGGAGGCGGTGCTGCCGGAGTCCCGGGCGCTCGTGGTGGTCACCAGCACGTCGATCGATGCCGTTCAGAAGACGCATATCGCGCTGGAATGGTTGCGCAGCAACGGGTATCGGAAGTTGCTCGAGTCGACGGTGCTGGTCGTCAACCACATCGAGCGGACCAAGCCCAGCACCTTGGCCGCCAAAGGAATCGACGACCTGTCGGCGTATGTCGCAGCCACGGTGGCGCTCCCGTTCGACCGACACGTGCACCAGGGCACGGAGATCGGGCTGGACCGGTTGAGCAGGGAAAGCCGGCGCTGCTACCTGGAGATGGCGGCCGCGGTGGCCCGCACGTTCCCGCAACGGCCGTCCTGAGAGGTGCCGCACCAGCACCACTAGGATCGATGCCTATGACGGTAGCTGGGGCTGACCTGCTCGAATACGACGAGGTCATCGAACGATTTGATCCGGTGCTGGGGCTCGAAGTCCATGTCGAGCTGTCCACCGCCACCAAGATGTTCTGCGGCTGCACCAACACGTTCGGCGGCGAACCCAACACCCAGGTGTGCCCGGTGTGCCTGGGACTACCCGGTTCGCTCCCGGTGCTCAACCAGGTCGCGGTCGAGTCGGCGATCCGGATCGGTCTGGCGCTGAACTGCGAGATCGTCGAGTGGTGCCGGTTCGCGCGGAAGAACTACTTCTACCCGGACATGCCGAAGAACTACCAGATCTCCCAGTACGACGAGCCGATCGCCATCAACGGATACCTCGAGGCGCCGCTGGAGGACGGCACCACCTGGCGGGTGGAGATCGAGCGCGCCCACATGGAGGAGGACACGGGCAAGCTCACCCACATCGGCAGTGAGACGGGGCGAATCCACGGCGCGACCACGTCGTTGATCGACTACAACCGGGCCGGGGTGCCGCTGATCGAGATCGTCACCAAGCCCATCGTGGGCGCCGGCGAGCGGGCCCCGCAGATCGCGCGGGCCTACGTGACCGCGCTGCGGGACCTGTTGCGCGCGCTGGACGTGTCCGACGTGCGGATGGACCAGGGCTCGATGCGCTGCGACGCGAACGTGTCGCTGATGCCCAAGGGCGCAGGCGAATTCGGCACCCGCACCGAGACCAAGAACGTCAACTCGCTCAAGAGCGTCGAGGTCGCGGTCCGATACGAAATGCAGCGCCAGGCAGCGGTTTTGGTTTCTGGTGGCTCGATTGTCCAGGAGACCAGGCATTTCCACGAGTCCGGTTACACCAGTCCCGGCCGGGCGAAGGAAACCGCTCAGGACTACCGCTATTTCCCGGAGCCGGACCTCGAGCCCGTCGCGCCGAGCCGCGAGCTCGTGGAGCGGCTGCGCCAGAGCATCCCCGAGCTTCCGTGGCTGAGCCGCAAGAGGATTCAGCAGGAGTGGGGTTTCTCCGACGAAGTGATGCGCGACCTCGTCAACGCCGGTGCGGTCGAATTGATCGCCGAAACCGTCAAGAACGGAGCGGCCAGCAAGGACGCTCGCTCGTGGTGGGGAAACTTCTTGCTGCAGAAGGCGAACGAGGCCGGTATCAGCCTGGACGAACTGGCCATCAGCCCGGCACAGGTCGCGGAGGTGATCGCCCTGGTGGACCAGGGCAAGCTGTCCAACAAGCTGGCGCGTGAGGTCGTCGAAGGCGTGCTGGCCGGAGAGGGCGAGCCGGAAGCGGTGATGGCGGCGCGTGGCCTGGCGCTGGTGCGCGACGATTCGCTCACCCAGGCCGCGGTTGACGAGGCGCTGGCGGCCAATCCTGATGTGGCAGAGAAGATTCGGGGCGGCAAGGTGGCTGCGGCCGGCGCGATCGTGGGTGCGGTCATGAAAGCCACCCGCGGGCAGGCCGACGCGGCGCGGGTGCGTGAGCTGGTGCTGGCGGCCTGCGGGCAGTCCTGACGCGCCTTGCTTAGGACTTGCTAGGAAATCGGGCGGAAAGAGCCCGCGGCGGCTCCGGCGGACCCATCATGGTGGAGTGATCGGTGAACCGTTCGACGACCTGATGTCGATGCTGGACTCTCCGGTGTTCGTGGTGACCACCGCGGCCGATGGTGTTCCGTCGGGCTGCCTGGTCGCCTTCGGCACCCAGACCAGCGTGCAGCCCCCCAGCTTCATGGTCGGCCTGCCGTTCAGCAGTGGCACCCATGAGGTCGGCAGCCGGTCGGAGTACCTGGCGGTGCACGTGCTGCCGCGCGGTCAGCACGTGCTGGCCGAGTTGTTCGGCAACTGCCCGGACGACCCGTTCACGCACTGCTCCTGGCGCGCCGGGCCCCTGGGAATGCCGATCCTCGACGACGCCGCCGCCTGGTTCGTCGGCCGGACGGTGAGCCGCAGCCCCGTCGCCGACCATGTGGCCTATCTATTGGAGCCCGTCGCCACCTGGGCTCCGGAAAGCGCCGACGAGCTGTTGTACCTGTCCGACCTCGACGACGACTACGAACCGGGTCAGGAGGCGCCGCAGCGGCTGTACAGCGGGGAGCGCAGCGAGGCGAAACCGAAGTACGGCATGAGGTTCACCCTCGACGCACCCTTCTGAGGCCCCGAGCAGCCTCTTCCGTCCGGCGAGCAGACGTGAACTCGCCCTGGAACGCGCGCTCCATGGGCATTTTGTGTCTGCTCGCTTGGAAGCGCCGCTACATCTTGTCGTCGTTGTTGCGCGGGAATCCACCGCCCTGCGGGAACAGCGGGAACACCACGTCGTCGAGCTTCTCGGCATCACCTGCGGTCTTGTTCACCGTCGCGCCCCAGACGTTTCCGTCCGGTGACATCCGCAGCGCCCAGGCGTGCGCGTGAGTGTCTTTGCGGACCACATCCGGCTCCCCGGTCACCGCTCCCGTCTTCGGGGCCAGCCGCACCGCCACCGTCAGCTTGGTGTTGATCAGGTTGACCAGGACCGTGCCGTCCATGGCCGCGCACCCGGCGACGCCGGGCTTGTCCGGCCACGTCCACACGGTGGAGACCTCAGATTTCTTCGTGATGCGCTGCAACCGGTCGGCGCCCGGCGTGCGGTCCGCGACGTACAGCGACCCGTCGACGGGATCGATGCACATGCCCCCGCCCGAGCCGACGCCCGACAACGCCGTCGTCGGCGGCGCCTGGCCCAGGGTGGTGGGCTGCTCGATACGCAGCACCTTGCCGGCCAGTGACCTCGGGTCGGCCGCCATGGCGGGGTTGCCGGCGTCGCCGGTCATCACCACCAGGGTGGTGGGGGTGGTGAAGATCAGCGCACCGGTATTGCCGGTGGCGCCTTTGGGGATTCCGGTCAGGATGTCTTTGGGGACGTCGCCTTCGGCGATGCGGATGACGCGGTTGTCGGTGGGGGTGCTGATGTAGGCGTACATCAGCCGGTCCTGGGAGAACGTGGGCGACAGCACGATGTCCATCAGGCCGCCGTCGCCGGACGGGTCGACCGGGATGACCATCTTGACCTTGGGTTCGGCGCTGACGGAGATTTCCTTGACGGCGCCGGTGGTCCGCTCGGCCACCAGCGCGGTCTTGCTGTCGACGCCCATGATCAGGCCGCTGGTGCTTTCCAGGCACCCCTGCATCACCCCTGGTGCCGGGCACGCCTTCGGAAAGGGCGTCGGCGGCAACGGCGGCGGCGGGGGAGGCGTGGAGCTGGGCTGCGGCTTCAGCTCCGGGTTGGTCGTGAACGGCTGCGACTGGGCGTCGTTGAACCGTGCGCAGCCGCTCGACACCAGCACCGCCGCACACAGCGCAGCCAGCGCGCACCGAACCGACCGCCTTATCCGCATGACCGACAGGCTACGGAATCGGCGAGGAGGGCCGCCACCTGCCGCCGAGTCCGCGGCGTGTTACCGCAACGATGCGCGCTCGTCGAAGGGCTAGCTGCACGCGCATTCCGTCGGCTGCGCAGCAAAGTGCACGAGGAGATCGAAGCGATCACACGCTCGATCGCCGACACGGCTGTGCGGGGGGTGGCGCTGGCGGGCAGGGCCGGAGCCGGTAAGTCACGCCTGGCTCGTGGGGTCATCGCGGCAGTCGCGGCGGCCGGGTGGACGGTCCGAAGCGTGGCCGCGACGGGGGTGCCGAAATGCCGCCGTTTCGCCGATATCGGGTCGGTTCAGGGGTCTACCGGAACATTTCAGTGGCCGAACTGCGGATTTAACGGACCAAAGCGCCGCTCAAATCCCAGCTTCAGGCGCAATTGCCCTTACCCTGACACGAGTGACCAGTTCGAATGAATCGCATTGGCAGCGGCCGGACAGTCCCGCAGTGCCAACTTCCAGCCGTCCCGCCTCGGCAAGCCTGGTCGACCCCGAAGACGACCTGACTCCAGCCGGATACTCGGGCAACTTCGCCAACACCGGAACCACCACGATCATCCCGCCGTACGAACCGCATACGGGCGGCTCGTCCTACAACTTGGCGGACGCCCAGGAGCCGCTGCCGTACGTCCAGCCGCAGCCGACCAGCCGGCAGATTCCGGCCGCTCCCGCAGCCGTCGACTTCGACGAGGAAGACGAGCGGTTGCGCGCCGCCGGGCGGCGCGGCACCCAGAACTTCGGGCTGCTGGTACTGCGGGTCGGGCTCGGTGCGGTGCTGATCGCGCACGGGCTGCAGAAACTGTTCGGTTGGTGGGGCGGATCCGGGGTTAACGGGTTCCGGAACTCGCTGTCTGAGATCGGCTTTCACCACGCCGATGTCCTGGCCTACGTCAGTGCCGGGGGTGAGATCGTCGCGGGCGTACTGCTGGTGCTGGGGCTGTTCACCCCGATCGCCGCAGCCGGCGCGCTGGCTTTCTTGATCAACGGTCTGCTGGCCTCGGCCTCGGCACGGCCTCGCACCCACACCTTCACGTACTTCCTGCCGGACGGCCACGAATACCAGCTCAGCCTGATCGTCATGGCGGTCGCTGTCATCCTGGCCGGGCCCGGTCGTTACGGCCTGGACGCGGGACGAGGCTGGGCGCACCGGCCGTTCATCGGCTCGTTCGTTGCGTTGCTGGCCGGTATCGCCGCCGGCATCTGCGTCTGGGTGCTGCTCAATGGAGTGAACCCGCTGGCCTGACGGTCGGCCGGTGGTGACCCGCGGCGCCCGGCTTCGCCGGGCTTGCGATCACCGCTGGGCTTGATGGCGGTGACCCGCGGCGCCCGGCGCGCCGGGCTTGCGATCACCGCTGGGCTTGATGGCGGTGACCCGCGGCGCCCGGCTTCGCCGGGCTTGCGATCACCGCTGGGCACATCAGCGATAGGGGTTGGGCACCCGCCCCGAGCTGGCCTCGGTGAGTTGCGGCAGGGTCGCGAAGGTCACTGCGGGTAAGCGCAGTTCGGAGCCGTTTTTCAGGTGCGCGCGGGCCCAGTTACCCCGATGGAACCGCAACCCGTCGATGTCTTCCCAGGCCACCGTCTGGCTGCCCAGCAGCGTTCGCGCCGTCACTCCCCGGTCGTCGGCAACCGTCCGGAACCGGATGATCAACGCGGACAACAACACCGGAATCACCAGGATCGGTGCGCTGAGCGGGAAGGCCGTCACCAGAACCAGCAGGCACAGGGTCAGAAACCCGACGGCGATATGCGCCATCGGCGACAGTTTGATGACGACGGGTGACTCGGTAACCACCCTCGCATCATTGCACCGACCGGATTCCTGCGGCCGACGTGTTGACCCTGCGCTGAGGGTGAGGCACCTGGGCGTGTCGCCGCCCACAACGCAGAGTCAACGCTCTCAGCGGACCGGATTTGACGGTTGAGCAGTGCGAAGGCTACCGTCGAGCATTATGCAGTCTGGAATGCTCGTAGTAATTAGTCGGCGCGTTGGTGCCTGACTAGCTCTATCGAGCACCAACGCAGCCCTCGTACAGCAGCCCAGCTGGCGGGGGTTTTTTCTTGCCCCGAGACGCCACAGCCGAAAAATACCGAAGAGGAAACCGTGAGCGCACCCACCAAGCCACCGGCTCCGGCCGCGACGCCCGCTTCACAAGAGGCCGCCGAAATCGCCTCGGATGCCGGGAAGGCAGCCGCCAAGCCGGCCACCGGCCAACCGAAACGCATTGCCCCGCACCAACTTACCGGCGCGCAGGCGGTCATCCGGTCGCTGGAGGCGCTCGGCGTCGACATCATCTTCGGCATCCCGGGCGGCGCGGTATTGCCGGTGTATGACCCGCTGTTCGACTCCCAGCAGCTGCGCCACGTCCTGGTGCGCCACGAGCAGGGCGCCGGTCACGCGGCCAGCGGCTACGCGCATGCCACCGGCCGGGTCGGCGTGTGCATGGCGACCTCGGGCCCCGGCGCCACCAACCTGGTGACCCCGCTCGCTGATGCGCAGATGGACTCCATCCCGGTGGTCGCGATCACCGGACAGGTCGGACGGCAGCTGATCGGGACCGACGCCTTCCAGGAGGCCGACATCTCCGGCATCACGATGCCGATCACCAAGCACAACTTCCTGGTCCGCACGGGCGACGAGATCCCCCAGGTGATTGCCGAGGCCTTCCACATCGCGGCATCCGGGCGCCCCGGCGCGGTTCTCGTCGACATCCCCAAGGACGTCCTGCAGGGCCAGTGCACCTTCAGCTGGCCACCGCGCATGGAGCTGCCCGGCTACAAGCCGAACACCAAGCCGCACAATCGGCAGATCCGGGAGGCCGCCAAGCTGATCGCGGCCGCGAAGAAGCCGGTGCTGTACGTCGGTGGCGGCATCATCCGCGGCGAGGCGACCCAGGAACTCCTGCAACTGGCCGAGCTGACCGGCGTCCCGGTGGTGACGACGCTGATGGCGCGGGGTGCCTTCCCGGACAGCCACCGGTTGAATATGGGTATGCCCGGCATGCACGGCACGGTGGGCGCGGTGGCGGCGCTGCAACGCAGCGACCTGCTGATCGCGCTGGGTACCCGCTTCGACGACAGGGTGACCGGCAAGCTCGAATCCTTCGCGCCCGAGGCCAAAGTCATTCATGCCGACATCGACCCCGCCGAGATCGGCAAGAATCGGCACGCCGACGTGCCGATCGTGGGCGACGTCAAGAACGTCATCACCGACCTGATCGAGATGCTGCGGCATTACGACACACCCGGCAACCTCGACATGACCGAGTGGTGGGAGTACCTGGAGGGTGTCCGCAAGACCTACCCGCTGAGCTACGACCCGCAGAGCGACGGCAGTCTGGGACCGGAATTCGTGATCGAAAAGCTGGGCCAGATCGCCGGCTCGGACGCCATCTACGTGGCGGGCGTCGGTCAGCACCAGATGTGGGCCGCGCAGTTCATCAAGTACGAAAAGCCGCGCACCTGGCTGAATTCCGGTGGTCTGGGCACCATGGGCTTCGCGATTCCGGCGGCCATGGGTGCCAAGATCGCGCTGCCCGACACCGAGGTCTGGGCGATCGACGGCGACGGCTGCTTCCAGATGACCAACCAGGAACTGGCCACCTGCGCCATCGAAGGCATCCCGATCAAGGTGGCGCTGATCAACAACGGCAACCTGGGCATGGTGCGCCAGTGGCAGACATTGTTCTACGAAGAGCGTTACTCGCAGACCGACCTGGCCACCCACTCGCACCGGATTCCCGATTTCGTGAAGCTGGCCGAGGCGCTGGGGTGTGTCGGAATGCGTTGCGAGCGTGAGGAAGACGTCGAAGATATGATCAACCGGGCGCGCGAGATCAACGACCGCCCGGTGGTGATCGACTTCATCGTCGGCGCCGACGCACAGGTCTGGCCGATGGTCGCCGCGGGGACCAGCAACGACGAGATCCAGGCCGCGCGCGGCATCCGCCCCCTGTTCGACGACATCACCGAAGGGCACGCCTGATGACAAGCGGTTCGCCTAAGACGCACACACTTTCGGTTCTGGTCGAGGACAAGCCGGGTGTGCTCGCCCGCGTAGCGGCACTGTTCTCCCGGCGCGGGTTCAACATCGAATCCCTGGCGGTCGGTGCCACCGAACAGAAGGATATGTCTCGGATGACCATCGTGGTCTCCGCCGAGGCGACGCCGCTCGAGCAGATCACCAAGCAGCTCAACAAGCTGATCAACGTGATCAAGATCGTCGAGCAGGACGTAGACAATTCGGTGGACCGGGAGCTGGCGCTGATCAAGGTACGCGCCGACGCCGGCACCCGTAGCCAGGTCATCGAGGCCGTGAACCTGTTCCGCGCCAACGTGATCGACGTGTCGCCAGAGTCGCTGACGGTGGAGGCCACCGGCAACCGCGGCAAGCTGGAGGCCCTGCTGCGGGTCTTGGAGCCGTTCGGTATCCGCGAGATTGTGCAATCGGGTGTGGTGTCGATGGCCCGCGGGCCGCGTGGCATCGGCACCGCCAAATAGTTTTTCGCTGCTAAACAAGAAGGAGTAATACCCGTGCCGCAGGCATTAGAGATGTTCTACGACGACGACGCAGATCTGTCGATTATCCAGGGCCGCAAGGTCGGCGTGATCGGTTACGGCAGCCAGGGCCACGCCCACTCGCTGAGCCTGCGTGACTCCGGCGTCGAGGTCCGTGTGGGACTGAAAGAGGGCTCGAAGTCCCGGGCCAAGGTCGAGGAGCAAGGCCTGACCGTCGACACCCCGGCCGAGGTGGCCAAGTGGGCCGACGTGATCATGCTGCTGGCGCCGGACACCGCGCAGGCCGAGATCTTCACCAACGACATCGAGCCCAACCTGAAGGCCGGCGACGCGCTGTTCTTCGGCCACGGCCTCAACATTCACTTCGGCCTGATCAAGCCGCCCGCCGACGTCACCATCGCGATGGTCGCCCCCAAGGGCCCCGGTCACCTGGTGCGCCGTCAGTTCGTCGACGGCAAGGGGGTGCCCGCGCTGATCGCCGTCGAGCAGGACCCGACCGGCAACGGCCAGGCACTGGCGCTGTCCTACGCCAAGGCGATCGGCGGCACCCGCGCGGGCGTCATCAAGACCACCTTCAAGGACGAGACCGAGACCGACCTGTTCGGTGAGCAGGCCGTGTTGTGCGGTGGCACTGAGGAATTGGTGAAGACCGGCTTCGACGTGATGGTCGAGGCGGGCTACCCGCCGGAGATGGCGTACTTCGAGGTGCTGCACGAGCTCAAGCTGATCGTCGACCTGATGTACGAGGGTGGCATCGCCCGGATGAACTACTCGGTGTCCGACACCGCGGAGTTCGGCGGCTACCTGTCCGGCCCGCGCGTCATCGACGCCGGCACCAAGGAACGGATGCGGGAGATCCTACGCGACATCCAGAATGGCGACTTCGTCAAGAAGCTGGTGGCCAACGTCGAGGGTGGCAACAAGCAGCTCGAGCAGTTGCGTAAGGAGAACGCCGAGCACCCGATCGAGGTCACCGGTAAGAAGCTGCGTGACCTGATGAGCTGGGTCGACCGTCCCATTACAGAGACGGCCTAGTTTCTAGGCCGAGCAGACGCAAAAGCCCCTTGGAACGCGCGTTCCAAGGGGCTTTTGCGTCTCTTCGCGCGGGGCTTCGGCGAGCTGGCCACCGGCGTTCGCCCAGATTGCACCTACGCACACGTTCCGCGGCGTGTCGTGTCCGTAGGTTCAGTGTCGCGCTGGGATCAGGCGAGGCGGCCGGCGGTCTGAACCACCCGCCGCGCCAGATGATCCAGCGCGTCGCCCGTGGCTGAGTCGAACTCGCTGATGTTGTCATGCGTCGAAACCAGGCTCGCGCCATACGGATTGCCGTCGACGAACTTCAGCGGGTCGGTGTACCCGGGTGGCACGATGATGCCGCCGAAGTGCATGAGCGTGACGTAGAGCGTCAATAGCGTGGTCTCCTGGCCCCCGTGCAGGGTGTTCGACGAGGTGAACCCGGCGTATACCTTGTCGGCGAGTTTGCCTGCGGCCCATAGCCCGCCGAGCCCGTCCAGGAAGTCACGGAGCTGCGAGGCGACCGAGCCGAACCGGGTGGGGGAGCCGAAGATCACCGCGTCGGCCCACTCGATGTCCTCACCGGTGGCAGCCGGAAGATCCTTGGTTGCTCCGTAATTCGCCGTCCAGGCCGGATTGTGAGCGAACGACGCCGGGTCGCGGGTTTCGGCGACATGCCGGATCCGGACTTCGGCGCCCGCGGCTTCGGCTGCCGCGGCGACGCGCTGCGCCATGGAGGTGCCGTGCCCGGTCGCGGAGTAGTAGATGATCGCGAGTTTGGTCATGATGCCAGCCTAGGTGTGGCTACGTGTGAGGTCTTGGTTCGCGTGAGTAGGCAAGAGACGTAAAGCGGATGGTCCTGGCGAATCCAGCGAAATGTTCCCTACCGGACCTGGTGCGCGTCATCACCGGAATCTTCTGAGCGGTTGTGGATTCACTCGATGCGCCATGAGCGACTGCAGGGAGCCGGGCATGTGCGCGGGCACCGCGGTCGTTGATTGCGATGGACGGTGAGCGAATTCCGGCCAGCCGATGGCTCATGCCGTTGACGCCCATGCCGCCTGGCAGTTAATCGGCTGCTTCACCTCTGAGCCGGTGGGCTTGGCGTTCTCCGGCGGGAGTAAGTCCCAGCCAGATCGTAAATTCCCAAAGATCAGGTTGTTCGTACTTGCCGACGAAGAGATCGTGGACGCGGTCCATGGCGGCGTCCGTCGAGAGATCCCATCCTGCGAACTTTTCGCCCGGGTAGGGCAAATCCCCGAGTTGCATGAGCTCGTCTTCCAACAGCGATCGGATGGTTCGCAAAGCCAACTCTTGTCGGGCCGAAAGGGTTGCAGCGAGGTTGTCGTGGATGATCACCGATTCCACCTCCGCCAGCGGCACCAGATCGTAGAGCGCACTGGTGAGCAGCTCGGCGCGCAGCCTGTCTTGTGCGGTTGACGCAGGCTGGCTCTCTGCGTGCCCGTCCTGATCGGGTTGAGTCATGATTCTCCGTGCCTGGAAAATGTGTTTGGGCTGCGGCGGTTTCGGCACCAGGGAAAGTCAACGGCATTGTTAAAGCTCGCTGGTGGACTCTATAGGCCAGCCTCGGCTTGTCCCGCTCGTTGCCGTTGACGTGCATGCCGCCTGGCAGTTAATCGGCTGCTTCACCTCTGAGCCGGTGGGCTTGGCGTTCTCCGGCGGGAGTCAGTCCCAGCCAGATCGTAAGGTCCCACAACGCGCGCTCGTCGTAGTGCCGAACGAAGAGATCGTAGACGCGGTCCATGGTGGCGTCGATCGAGAGATCCCAGGGCACTATGCGCTCATCGGAAGCGCCGAGAACGTCTCCGATCTCCATGAGTCCATCGGTAAGCAGAGATCGAATCGTATGCAGGGCAAGGTCCTGTTGGGCCGCGAGGCTGTCGGCGAGCTTTTCGCGTGATATGACCCCTGCAATGTGCGCCATTGGCAGGCAGTTGCCTTGCGCGTCGGACAGCAATTGGCGGCGTAACGAACCTTCGGCGCTGTGCCCGGTCGAGCCTTGTTCGCCGCAGCCGTCGTCAGGTTGATTCATCTTGGTCGCTTCCGCAGTGCTAATAGGTCGTACCTTCTTCTGCGACGTGGCGCAGTCGACATCGGGGGCTTCATCCCGGGGTGAATTCGTCTAAGTCGGGTAGCTCGTCTTTGCCCAGCACCGGGGGGCCGTGGTGGCTGTGGGGTGGGTGAACAGGGCGCGGGACGGATTCTGGCGGTACCGGGCCGATACCGATCATTGGCGGTGCGCGGCGGGGCGCCGGCGCGGCGGGTGGACGCGTAGCGGGTGGGGGTTCGACCGGCGCGCGGGGCGGTGGCGTCGCGGGTGGCGCCGGACTGACAGGCGCCGGAATGTCAGGGACACCACCGCGCGGATTGATATGGATCTTCGTGTACCCGCGCTCACCGAGTATGTCGATGTCAAGTACGGGCCTTCCAGTGGACTCGGCGGACCAGCGTTGTCCGATCACCGTTCCGTCGGGTAGACGGTATCGAATCCCCTTGTTGGGATCGCCATAGCCGTTCGGGATTTCTTCCCCGTTTTGTTGGGCCCACTTCCAGAGGTTCTGAAGGTCTTCTGGCGACCGGACTTCCCTGATGAACGGTTGGTCGCCTGCAGGAAGCTTGTCCAGCACCGTGCTGATAGCGTCGGCGCTCGGACCGTTGGCAGGTTCCGGCTTTGGCGCCGGTGTTGGGTCTTGTTTCCAATGGTGGTCGATGGCCTGGACGTGGTTTTGCTTTGGCAGTGCAGCGCGGACTGGCATCTGTGGGAACGGGTGGCGGATGCCAGCTACGGAAGTGGTGACGTTGCCGGCCACGTGCTGATCGAGTCTGACCAGTTGAGCGGCACGCTGGCGGATTTCGCCGGCGAAGGCTTGCGCTTGGGCTTGGCGGGCAAGGCGCTGCGCGGTCGACCCGCTCCTGGAGCGGTCGGTGACCGACAGGTCTTCGCCGACATCGAATCCGGCGGTGCGGGCATCCTCGACCGCGTAACGCACCCGCGAGCGCGACGCATACAAGTCTGAGGCTCCACTGCGGGCCACCTTGGCCGCCTCATGCAACTGATCGGCCGCTGCGCTGGTTGTGAGCATGTCGGAATGCGTCTCGGTGCGCAGCAAATCGGCTGCTGCGCCTTGCCAATTCACTGCTAGCGCGTCTCGCCAGACCTGGTTGGCGACCCCGTAGTAGCGCCGGGCGACAGCCTCCCAGTGGTCGGCGGCCTCGGTCAGATGTTCGGTGGGCCAGGCCGTTAGCTGCGCAAGGGCGGGAAACGCGGTGACCGTCGCCATTGCTAGACGCGGATCGCCGACGGCGCCACAGCGGCCAGCATGTTCGCTGAAGCGGCCTCGTTGGCGAGGTAGCCAGTCTCAGCCTCGGCGATGTAACTGGCCCGCAGGTTCACACGAGCGGCCAGCGCCGCTGAAAAAGCTGTGACATCGCCGTAGGCGCCGCTGACTGCTGCAGCGCTGGCCTGACACGAGAAACCCAGCCTCGCCGGCGCCGTCGTCGCGTTAAGGTCGTCCACCAACGCGCCCCATCGGGTGGTCAGAGTCCGCAGAGCACCGGGATCGACGCGGAAATGCGGCTGCACGGCGGCAGCTTAGCCACCCTCTTCGACGCTCGCACTTCACCAGTGGGATCGGCTGAACCGCTCGATTCAAAAGGAGCGCGCGCACAACGATGGGCGCCCCGCGGCGTCGACCATTTATGACCGGGGCAAGCGTCCGCTCGAGTCACATCTTGGATGCGGTGCATGCAACACTTCGGTGCCATCCGGTCTGTGCGAATCACGGAGCCAGGCTCGGCACGTCCCGGATCCCAAACTCACGCCGCAACAGCGTCCGCGCCGCGTAGTAGCCGGCCATCCCATGCACGCCCGCACCCGGCGGGGTGGCCGCCGAACACAGATACACCTTGGGAATCGGTGTGCTCCAAGGGTTTACCCGCGGAGTGGGGCCGGCGAGTGCACGCAAAGCCGAGTTGCCGCCCACGCTGATGTCGCCGCCGACGTAATTTGCATTGTGATCGCTCATGCGTGCGGCCGGCACGCTGCGGGCCGCCACCACGATGTCGCGGAAGCCCGGCGCGAATCCTTCCACTACTCGGGTTACCGCTTCGGTTGCGTCCTCGGTAGATCCGGCGGGCACATGCGCGTAGGTCCAGAACGGCCGTCGCCCTTGGTCGTCTATCCGACTGGGGTCGGTGATGTGTGGCAGCGCGCCGAGGATCATTGGTGCGGCGGCGTGATGTCCGGCCGCGATGTCCGCCTCGGCCTGCACCATCTGCTCGCGCGTGCCGCCGAGATGGAGGGTTGGCGCTTGGTTGAGCCGCGGATCCGACCACGGGATGTCCTCGCTCAGCACGAAATCCACCTTGGCCGCTCCGGATCCAAATCGATAGCGGCGCAACGCATTAGCGTACCGTTCTGGAATCGAGTGACGGTAAACGTCCAGCAGGGTGGTCGGCGCGGTGTCGTAAACCGCGACTCCGTCGAGCGCCTCGGTGACCTCAACGCCGGCCGCGATCTCGCCTCCGTGCGCGCGCAGGTCGGCGATCAGCGCGTCGGAGATCACCTGAGTGCCGCCCAACGGGATCGGCCAGCCCACCGCGTGAGCGAGCGTCGCGAGCATCAGTCCCGCGCCTGCCGAGGCCAGCGACGGCAGCGGTGTAATCGCATGCGCTGCAACGCCGGTGAACAAGGCGCGGGCATCCTCGCCGGCCAGTGCGCCCCACGCCGGGGTGCCCTGCGTCAGCATCCGCAACCCGAGGCGGACAACCGTCGGCAAATCTTTGGGCAACGATCGTTTGTCGCCGAGCAGGAAGGCCACGACCGCGTCCGCGTGGGACACGAGCGGCCCGAGAAACCGCCGCCATGGCTCACCGGCGTCCAGTTCGGCGCAGGTTCGCTCTAAATCCCGGTACGCGACGGCCGCCGGCCGTCCCGGCAACGGGTTGGCGTATGAGATCTCGGGCACGGCCAGCTGGACCCCGCGTGCGGTGAGATTGAACTCGGCGAAGAACGGCGACGCCAGTGCCAGCGGGTGCACCGCCGAGCAGATGTCGTGCAGAACTCCGGGAAATTCGAGATCGGCCGCGCTGCGTGCGCCCCCGCCGAAGGTCGGCTGGGCCTCGAGGACCTGCACTTTCAATCCCGCGCGGGCACAGATGACGGCCGCGGCGAGCCCGTTGGGTCCGCTGCCGACGACGGTGACGTCCATCTGTGAATTACAGCCGACGACGTCGTCGAAGGGAATTCCGCACCTAGTTCAGGCCGGACATGACGCACAACACCTCGTCGAGGGTGGCGGTCGCGAACCCGGCCGCGGCGGCCCGTCGGCCCAGTTCGGCGAGCGGATCGGGGGCGTCGGCACGGACACCCCCGATGCGATCGAGTCGGGCGGTGTCGAACATTGCCGGACCGTGCGCCACTTGCCCGCTAACTACATAGCGTCCAGCGCCGGGCGCGCGCGACACCACGTCATCGGTCGCGCTCGTACCGATCAGCCCGTCCGCGTCGGCGAAGTTGACCGCCACCTGGTAAACGTTCTCCTCGGCCTCGAACACGCTCGTCAGGCGGGTGATCAAGCGCTCCTGGGCATAGAACTGCCCGCCATGCCCCAGGTGCAGCCAGAACCGTCCGTAGATCTGGTCGCGGATCTGAGACAAAAGGGCTCCCGCAGACTCTCCGGCGGTGATCGGACAGAACTCCAGAAACAGATACCGTTCGAGCAATTCCGCTCGATCGGCCGCAGGCAGGCTCGCATCGACCACCAGATAGCGGCCGATCCGCCATAAGTCGTTGCAGCAGTTCAGAAATGAGTTCAGCGTCGCCTCGGTGCGGTCGCGATCCGGCCCCGCGATCAGGCTGAGCACCACCTCGGCGTCGCGACGGTGGCCTGCCAGGTGCAGCGCCAGCTCACCGGGGTACGACGCGGCGGCTTCGAAAGTCCTCGGTGCGCTGTTGTCGCAGTTGGCGGAGATCCGTTGCCGATCCTCTGCGGGAAGGCCGGGCCGGGCCAGGGCTCGCCGCCAGAGCGCGACCGCCTCGGCGTGCTCGCCGATCCACGATGCGCAGACGGCAGCCTCGTCCAGCGCACCCCAGGTGTAGGTATCCGCACCGACAAGAAATGTGTCCTCAGTGGGAAACGGGATCTCGGCGGCGTGCTTGGCGAACAGATAGCCGAGCCGGTAGCGCTCGTCGAGACGGTAGCGATAAGCGATGGCGTACAACGGTTCCGCGCGGGTCGGCCGGAATTCCCAGGCCCTCAGGTAGGCGCTCTCTACGTCCGGCCAGGGCGCACCCATCGACCACATCGACTCCGCGACTCGGTACATCGATTGGTAGGTCTCCTCGACCCACCCTCCCATGTCGACCCGGCGCTGATACCACTTGCGCGCGTTGTCGAAATCGCCTAAGTCAAAATAACTTTGCGCCAGATAGAACACCGACCGCGCATCATCAGGATTGCGTTCGATCTCGGCCAGCAGCAAGTCGCGGTCGCTCTCGTATTTCTGCTGCGGATTGCGGTTGCGTGCTCCGAGGCGGCGAGAATCGATGTAGTAGTCACCGTCGAGTCGGTCGTGACTGAAATCGGAGTCGACGATGACGTCTTCATGGACCACGCCTGCGTAGCGGACCGGCAACCCGTCGCGGAAGAGGTTGGGCCGCCAGAAG
Organism: Mycobacterium sp.; assembly: GCA_003987775.1. GTDB lineage: Bacteria > Actinomycetota > Actinomycetes > Mycobacteriales > Mycobacteriaceae > Mycobacterium. The sequence continues at coordinate 43,443 of RXJD01000037.1, read as the reverse complement.
ACATTCGAGGTTTGGCGATAGCGGAGCTGGTAGAGATCTTTGCCCAACTGGCCGAAATCGAGGTCGCCCATCACCTTGTCGTCGGCGTCGAGGACCCAGATGTAGTCGCCGTGGCCCTGGGCAAGGGTCAACGCCTCGGACCGGTTGTGCCCGAAATCGCGCCACGGGCGCTCATGGAGCTCCCCGGGAATGCCAAGGCGGGCCATGTGATCGCGGATGACGGACTGGGTCCCGTCGTCGGAGCCGGTGTCCACGATCACCCATGCACTGATGTACCGCGCGATGTCTTCCAGGGTTTCCTTGATGATCGCCGCCTCGTTGCGGACGATCATGTTGACGCAGATCGCCGGGCGTACGAGGGAGGACACGGCCGGATAGTACTCAGCGGCGCGGGCGCTCCTCAGCGGGCCCGGACGGCCCGCATCGTCGCACCGCTGGTTCTGATGGCGGGGACCCGCAGCGCCCGACTCCGTCGGGCTCGCGATCCCCGCGGGCCCTGATGGCGGGGACCCGCAGCGCCCGACTCCGCCGGGCTCGCGATCCCCGACTACGCTGTCCGCGTGAACTTGCCTGTTGTTTTGATCGCCGACAAACTCGCTCAATCAACCGTCGCTGCCCTGGGAGACCAGGTCGAGGTGCGCTGGGTAGATGGGCCCGACCGCGAGAAGCTGCTGGCCGCGGTGCCCGAGGCGGACGCTCTGCTGGTGCGGTCGGCCACCACCGTCGACGCCGAGGTACTCGCCGCCGCCCCCAAACTGAAGATCGTCGCTCGTGCCGGCGTCGGCCTGGACAACGTCGACGTCGACGCCGCCACCGCGCGCGGCGTGCTGGTAGTCAACGCGCCCACGTCCAACATCCACAGCGCCGCTGAGCACGCGATCGCCCTGCTGCTGGCCGCATCCCGCCAGATCCCGGCCGCCGACGCCACGTTGCGCGAGCACACCTGGAAGCGGTCGAAATTCTCCGGCACCGAGATCTTCGGCAAGACCGTCGGTGTGGTGGGTCTGGGCCGCATCGGCCAGCTGGTCGCCCAGCGGATCGCCGCCTTCGGAGCTCATCTGGTCGCCTACGACCCGTACGTGTCGCACGCCCGCGCCGCCCAGCTGGGCATCGAACTGCTGCCGCTCGACGAGCTGCTGGAACGCGCCGACTTCATCTCGGTGCACCTGCCCAAAACCCCGGAGACCGCCGGTCTGATCGGCAAGGAGGCGCTGGCCAAGACCAAGCCCGGCGTCATCATCGTCAATGCCGCCCGCGGCGGACTGATCGACGAGGCTGCCCTGGCCGAAGCCATCACCAGCGGCCACGTCCGCGGGGCGGGTCTCGACGTGTTCGCCACCGAGCCCTGCACCGACAGCCCGTTGTTCGAGCTGCCGCAGGTGGTCGTCACGCCGCACCTGGGCGCCTCGACGGCCGAGGCGCAGGACCGGGCCGGCACCGACGTCGCCGAGAGCGTGCGACTGGCGCTGGCCGGCGAATTCGTCCCGGACGCCGTCAACATCGGTGGCGGCGTGGTCAACGAAGAGGTGGCGCCGTGGCTCGACCTGGTGCGCAAGCTCGGCGTGCTGGCGGCCGCGCTGTCCGACGAGCTGCCCGCATCCCTTTCGGTGCAGGTGCGCGGTGAGTTGGCCGCCGAGGATGTCGAGGTGCTGAAGCTGTCGGCGCTGCGCGGCCTGTTCTCCGCCGTCATCGAAGACGCCGTCACCTTCGTCAACGCCCCCGCGCTGGCCGCCGAACGCGGCGTCACGGCCGAGATCAGCAAGGCCACCGAAAGCCCCAACCACCGCAGCGTGGTGGACGTTCGGGCCGTCGGCTCGGACGGCTCGGTCGTCAACGTCGCGGGAACGCTGACCGGGCCGCAGCTGGTGGAGAAGATCGTGCAGATCAATGGCCGCAGCTACGACCTGCGCGCCGAGGGCATCAACCTGGTGATCAACTACGCCGACCAGCCCGGCGCGCTGGGCAAGATCGGGACGCTGCTCGGGGCGGCCGGGGTGAACATCCAGGCCGCGCAGTTGTCCGAGGACACCGAGGGCCCGAGCGCCACCGTTGTTCTAAGGCTGGACCAGGACGTGCCGGCCGACGTGCGCTCGGCCATCACCGAGTCGGTGGGCGCGAACAAGCTCGAAGTGGTTGATTTCTCGTGACGAAGCTCGCCGTCATCGCCGGCGACGGGATCGGTCCGGAGGTCATCGCCGAGGCCATCAAAGTCCTCGACGTCGTCTTGCCCGGGGTCGAGAAGACCGAGTACGACCTGGGTGCCCGCCGCTTCCACGCCACCGGTGAAGTGTTGCCGGAATCGGTAGTGCCCGAACTGCGCCAGCATGACGCCATCCTGCTCGGCGCGATCGGTGACCCGTCGGTCCCCAGCGGCGTGCTGGAGCGAGGACTGTTGCTGCGCATGCGCTTCGAGCTCGACCATCACGTCAATCTGCGTCCGGCCCGGCTATACCCGGGTGTGACGAGCCCGCTGGCCGGAAACCCCGACATCGACTTCGTCGTGGTGCGCGAGGGCACCGAGGGGCCCTACACCGGCAACGGCGGTGCAATCCGCGTCGGCACCCCTCACGAGGTGGCCACCGAGGTCAGCGTCAACACCGCGTTCGGGGTGCGCCGGGTGGTGACCGACGCGTTCGAGCGCGCGATGAGACGGCGCAAGCACTTGACGCTGGTGCACAAGACCAACGTGCTGACCTTCGCCGGGGGACTCTGGCTGCGGACCGTGCAGGAGATCGGCGAGCAGTATCCCGACGTCGAGGTCGCCTACCAGCACGTCGACGCGGCGACGATCTTCCTGGCCACCGACCCCGGGCGGTTCGACGTGATCGTCACCGACAACCTGTTCGGCGACATCATCACCGACCTGGCCGCGGCCGTGTGTGGGGGTATCGGCCTGGCCGCCAGCGGCAACATCGACGCGACCCGGACCAATCCGTCGATGTTCGAGCCGGTGCACGGCAGCGCTCCGGACATCGCCGGGCAGGGCATCGCCGATCCGACCGCAGCGATCATGTCGGTGGCGCTGCTGCTGGCCCATCTTGGCGAGGACGAGGCGGCTGCGCGGGTGGATCGTGCGGTCGCGGCCTACCTGGCGACTCGCGGGGACGAACGGCCTGCCACCAGCGTTGTCGGCGAACGGATTGCAGCCGGGCTCTAGTTTCGAGCCCGGGCGGCAACACCCGGGTCGGCACCAGTGGCGCCGCGGCTAACGGGAACAACGCGCACAACGCCCACGCCAGCGGATAGGCGGCGGCGGTGATCAACGCGCCGAACATAGGTGGCCCGGCGGCGGCCATCAGTCGCTGCGTGGTGTTCTGGGTGCCCAGCGCACGTCCACTCCAATAGGGACCGGCGAATTCGGTGATGGCGGTGGCCTCCAGTCCGTTGTCGAGCACCGCCAGCACCGAGACGGTGATCATCAACATCACGTCGAAGCGCGAACCGACCCGGTCGCTCAGCGACAGCAGGACCAGGGCCAGGGCGGCCGCGAGGGCGATGATGCGGACCGGACGCATCCGCGAGCCGACGCGATCCGACCAGCGGCCGACCAGGATTCGGCCGCCCGCCCCGATCAGCTGCGAGATGGTCACCAAGCCGCCGGCCGCCGCCACCGACCAGTGATGCTCGTTGATCAGCCAGACGAGCATGAAGGTGACCGTCACCGTCTGGGGCATCATCAACAGAGCCGACGCCGCGTGGATTCGCCACAACACGTTCGAACCGCGGTAGGGGCTGGCCAGTTCCTGGTGCGAGGCCGTCCGCCGGGATTTGCGTGGCGGGTCGACGACGCCGACGAGGCAGACGAGCGTTGCTATCCCGCACATCACCGCTGGGAACATCAGCGCCGCGCGCGCGCTGTTCTCGGCGAGCTCGGGAATCACTAAGGCGCCCAACGCGATTCCGAGTGGTTGGGCGGTCTGGCGGAAACCCATCGCCAGTCCCCGCTGCTGCGGCGGAAACCACCCGGACACCAGCCGGCCGCCCGCGGTGTTGGCGCTGGCGGCTGCCATGCCGCCGAGGAAGAGGAAGACGCCCATCAGTAGCAGCGAGTGAACGGAGGCGGCGGCATAGGCCGCGGCTGCCGTTAGAGCCGAGCCGACGGTCAACACGATGCGTTCGCCGACGCGGTCCAATGCGTAGCCCCAGGCGACCAGAGTGACGACCATGCCCCAGCTCGGCATCGACGCCAGCAGACCCGCCTGGGCGAGAGGCGTTCCGCGTGCCGCTTCCAGGCGGGGGATGAGGAAGGCGATGCCGTTGATGAAGAGGAAGGAACTCGTCGTGGCGACCAGCGAGACGGCGACGATCGACCACCGCGCGACCGCACTGGCCGGTTCCCGAGGCATTTACTCATGCTTGCACAGCAGCAACGTCGTTTTGGCCGCCGCGGTCGTCGAGTCCGTTGCCTAACCGGCGCCTACTCACCGTCGGGTCCGTCGCCTACCAGCCGTCCAGGCTGCGAATCTGGAGGGCTCTACTCGTACTTTCGCTGCAAATTCGCAGTCTGGGTGACGCGGACCCTCCAGACCCGCAGCGCCCGGCTACGCCGGGCTCGCGACCCTCGCTGTGCCGGATTGCTCGGACCCGCAGCGCCCGGCTACGCCGGGCTCGCGACCCTCGCGGTGCCGGATTGCTCGGGCCCGCAGCGCCCGGCTACGCCGGGCTCGCGACCCTCGCTAGGCTCATCCGAATGCGCCTTGGACGAATCGCCAGCCCGGACGGTGTCGCTTTTGTCAGCATCGAAGGAGATCTCAACGACCCCGCCGCGATGACGGTCCGCGAAATTGCCGAGCACCCGTTCGGCACGCCGACGTTTACCGGCCGGTCCTGGCCACTGGCCGACGTCCGGTTGCTGGCCCCGATACTTGCCAGCAAGGTCGTCTGCATCGGCAAGAACTACGCCGACCACATCGCCGAGATGGGCGGCCAGGCCCCGGCCGACCCGGTGATCTTCCTCAAGCCCAACACCGCCATCATCGGGCCCAACGTGCCGATCAGATTGCCCGCCAACGCATCACCGGTGCATTTCGAGGGCGAGCTGGCGGTGGTGATCGGCCGGGCGTGTAAGGACGTCAGCGCGGAGCAGGCCGCCGACAACATCCTCGGCTACACCATCGGCAACGACGTCTCGGCCCGTGATCAGCAGAAGTCCGACGGCCAGTGGACCAGGGCCAAGGGGCACGACACGTTCTGCCCCGTCGGCCCCTGGATCGTCACCGACATCGACCCCGGTGATCTCGCCCTGCGCACCGAAGTCAACGGTGACGTCAAGCAGGACGCGCGCACCTCGCTGATGATCCATGACGTCGGTGCCATCATCGAGTGGATCTCGGCGGTAATGACCCTGCTGCCAGGCGATCTCATTCTTACCGGAACCCCTGCCGGCGTCGGCCCAATCGAGGACGGCGACACCGTGTCGGTCACCGTCGAGGGTATCGGCACCCTTACCAATCCCGTTGTCCGCAAAGGAAAGTCGTGACCAACGTAGAGCACGTCCGGGTTAGGTTCTGCCCGTCGCCCACCGGCATACCCCACGTCGGGATGATCCGCACCGCGCTGTTCAACTGGGCCTACGCCCGGCACACCGGCGGTACCTTCGTCTTCCGCATCGAGGACACCGACGCCGAACGCGACAGCGAGGAAAGCTATCTGGCGCTGCTCGACGCCCTGCGCTGGCTCGGGCTGGACTGGGACGAGGGGCCCGAGGTGGGCGGTCCGTACGCGCCGTACCGGCAATCGCAGCGCAAAGACCTGTACCGCGATGTCGTCGCGCGCCTACTCGAGGCGGGCGAGGCGTACTACGCGTTCTCGACGCCGGAGGAGGTCGAGGCCCGGCACCTGGCGGCCGGACGGAACCCCAAACTCGGTTACGACAACTTCGACCGTCAGCTCACCGACGCGCAGCGGGCGGCATTTCTGGCCGAGGGACGCCAGCCCGTGGTGCGGTTGCGGATGCCGGACGCCGACCTCGCCTGGGATGACCTGGTGCGCGGAACCACCAGCTTCGCGGCCGGTTCGGTGCCCGACTTCGCGTTGACGCGTGCCAACGGGGATCCCTTGTACACGTTGGTCAATCCGTGCGACGACGCGTTGATGAGGATCACCCACGTGCTGCGCGGCGAGGACCTGCTGCCGTCCACCCCGCGGCAGATCGCCCTGTACCAGGCGTTGATCCGGATCGGCGTGGCTGAGCGCATCCCGGAATTCGGTCACTTCCCACCGGTATTGGGGGAGGGGACCAAGAAGCTGTCCAAGCGTGACCCCCAGTCCAACCTGTTCCTGCACCGCGACCGTGGCTTCATCCCCGAAGGGCTGCTCAATTACCTTGCGCTGCTTGGCTGGTCGATCGCCGACGACCACGACCTGTTCAGCCTCGACGAGATGGTCGCCGCCTTCGACGTCGTCAACGTCACCTCCAACCCGGCTCGCTTCGACCAGAAGAAGGCCGACGCCATCAACGCCGAGCACATCCGCATGCTCACCGTCGACGACTTCACCACCCGGCTGCGCGACTACCTGGAAACCCACGGACACCGACTCGGGTTGGACGAGGGAGCTTTCAAGACGGTCGCCGAACTGGTGCAGACGCGCATCGTCGTGCTCGGCGACGCCTGGGATCTGCTGAAGTTCTTCAACGACGACGAGTACGCGCTCGACCCCAAGGCCGCCGCCAAGGAATTGGGTCCGGATGCGGGCCCAGTGCTGGACGCGGCGATCGGTGCGCTCGAGGGCATCACGGACTGGACCACAGAACAGATCGAAACCGCCCTCAAGAGCTCCCTCATCGACGGAATGGAACTCAAACCTCGCAAGGCATTCGGGCCGATCCGGGTGGCCGCCACGGGCACCACGATCAGCCCGCCGTTGTTCGAGTCACTGGAACTTCTGGGCCGTGATCGCAGCCTGGGGAGGCTGCGCTCTGCGCGAGAGCGGGTCGGGTCGGCCTAGGCGTTCCAGGGCGTGCGTACGACGCCCGAAGTCTTTGGTAGTGTGCACTGCGGCTTCAAAGGCTTGGAACGGCTCGGATCCAGTAGCGCCAGGACGCGGGTGTTAACCCGCAGAATGTGCACTGACCAGCGGTTTTAGGTCGCAAATGGGGTATGGTGTAATTGGCAACACAGCTGATTCTGGTTCAGCCATTCTAGGTTCGAGTCCTGGTACCCCAGCAAAGCTCCACCGGCGCACGGCAGACGCCGAGCGATTAGGTGGGGTATCCGGGTTGAGCTATGCTGACTGCTCGGATCGTTTCTGGCCCCGTCGTCTAGCGGCCTAGGACGCCGCCCTCTCACGGCGGTAGCGTGGGTTCGAATCCCATCGGGGCTACAAAAACGATTTCTGCGGTTATTGATCGCCGCCGCCTCTGGCGGCCGCCGCGGTCGTACCACCCACCGGCATGCTGGGCAGTCCCAGCTTGCGGTGATCCCACGAACGAGTCCGCCGGCTGACGATGCGCACGCCGACCCGCTTGTTCATCATCTGGTCCACGAACGGCTTCATGTCGTCGCTGTAGGGGCCCGTGTAGCGCTCCCACACGCTGACTCCGACCCGGTGCAGCGCGTCGGGATCTTCGACGATCTCGGCGACGCCTTCGAATGACACACCGCGCAGGGTGTCGTAAGTGTCGCCGTCCTCGAGAAGGAAGCTGACCCGAGGGTCGCGCCGGAGGTTGACCGCCTTCTGCGACTTGGCTTTGGTCTCCAGCCAGATCTCGCCGTCGACCACCGCGTACCACATCGCCACCAGATGCGGCTGCCCGTCGGGTCCGATGGTGGCCAGCGTGCCGGTCCGACTGTTGTTGATGAAGTCGGTGATCTCGGCCTCGGACATGACGATGCTCGCGCGTTGATTCGTTCCCATGGCGTCAGTGTGTCAGGCGCCCGTGCGTCGCCTCTGCACTGGTGGTGCCGAGCTTGCGCTCACCGTCGGCTCAAGCCTCTCAAGTGACCCCGGATGCAATTACGGTGCAACCGGCCGCGGTACTACAACCGCCGCGTCAACGCCTCAGCGGCGGCCAGAAGGTCGGCGGCCCAACGCGCGCCGGGACGCCGGCCCATGCGGTCGACCGGTCCCGAAACCGAGATCGCGGCGACCACCACGCCCCGCCCGTCGCGCACCGGCGCCGATACGCTCGCCACGCCCGGTTCGCGCTCGGCGACACTTTGCGCCCAGCCACGTTTGCGGACTTCGGCGAGTACCCGGTCGGTGAACATCGCCTTGGGCAGCACCGCTTTCTGGGTCGCAGGGTCGCTGTGGGCCAGCAGCACCTTCGCCCCGGATCCTGCCGTCATCGGCAGCCGGGCGCCGACCGGCACCGTATCGCGAAGGCCCGCAGGCGGTTCCAGAGCGGCGATGCAGACACGGGAGGTGCCTTCGCGACGGTACAACTGGACGCTTTCACCGGTGGTCTCCCGCAATTGGGGAAGTACCGCGGCGCTCGCGGCCAACAACGGGTCGCTGACATACGCCGAGAGTTCGGTGACCGCAGGACCGAGCCGCCACCGGCCCTCCTCGTCGCGACCCACCAGCCGATGCACTTCCAGCGCTGCGGCCAGCCGGTAAGCGGTGGCCCTGGGCAGGCCGGTGCGCTCGCACAGTTCGGCCAGCCCGCAGGGCGATTCCGCGATCGCATGCAGGATGCCGACGGCTTTGTCGAGGACGCCGATGCCGCTATGCTGTCTCACAAGAAGATACTAGCGTCTCGCATAGTGAGATCACCAGCCCGTAGGGATCCGCGAGCCGCGAATGGACGAATCGAGTTGAAGATGGCACCGCAGGCAGCGCAGACGCACAACCCACCTGACGCCGGCCGGCCGCGCACGTTGGCCGAGAAGGTATGGGAAGACCATGTTGTGGTGTCCGGCGGCGACGATGCGCCGGACCTGATCTACATCGACCTTCATCTGGTGCACGAGGTCACGAGTCCGCAGGCATTCGACGGCCTGCGGCTGGCCGGCCGGCCGGTGCGACGGACCGACCTGACGATCGCCACCGAAGACCACAATGTGCCGACCATCGATATCGACAAGCCGATTGCCGACCCGGTGTCCCGCACACAGGTCGAGACATTGCGGCGCAATTGCGCCGAATTCGGTGTGCGGCTGCACCCGATGGGCGATATCGAACAGGGCATCGTGCACGTCGTCGGACCGCAATTGGGTCTCACCCAACCCGGGATGACAATTGTCTGTGGCGATAGTCACACATCCACCCACGGTGCATTCGGTGCAATCGCAATGGGTATCGGCACTTCCGAAGTCGAGCATGTGCTCGCCACCCAGACGCTGGCGCTGCGACCGTTCAAGACAATGGCGGTCAATGTCGACGGTCAGTTGCCCCCAGGGGTCACGGCCAAGGACGTCATCCTCGCGCTGATCGCCAAGATCGGGACCGGTGGCGGTCAGGGGCACGTCATCGAATACCGCGGCAGTGCCATCGAATCGCTGTCGATGGAAGGCCGGATGACGATCTGCAACATGAGTATCGAAGCCGGTGCCCGGGCCGGGATGGTGGCCCCGGACGACACCACTTTTGAATTTTTGCGGGGCCGTCCGCATGCGCCCACCGGTGCCGACTGGGATGCGGCGCTGGCCTACTGGCAGCAGCTGCGTACCGATCCGGGAGCGGTTTTCGACACCGAGGTGTACCTCGACGCCGCTTCGCTCACCCCGTTCGTCACCTGGGGAACCAACCCCGGCCAGGGGGTGCCGTTGGGTGGTAGCGTGCCCGATCCCGAGCTGATGACCGATGACGCCCAGCGTCAGGCAGCTGAGAAAGCGTTGGCGTACATGGACCTTCAGCCGGGGACGGCGATGCGCGATATCGCGGTCGACACCGTGTTCGTCGGGTCATGCACCAACGGCCGGATCGAGGACCTGCGGGTTGTGGCCGATATCTTGCGTGGTCACAAGGTCGCTGAGGGTGTTCGGATGCTCGTGGTTCCGGGCTCGATGCGGGTTCGCGCGCAGGCGGAAGCCGAGGGTCTCGGCGAGATCTTCACCGCCGCGGGCGCCGAATGGCGGCAGGCGGGCTGCTCGATGTGCCTGGGCATGAACCCGGATCAGCTTGCGCCGGGGGAGCGCTGCGCCGCGACCTCCAACCGCAATTTCGAAGGGCGGCAGGGCAAGGGCGGTCGCACGCACCTGGTTTCGCCGGCCGTCGCCGCAGCCACCGCCGTCCGCGGCAAGCTTTCTGCGCCGGCGGATTTGAACTAGCCGACTTGAATTCACATTGAGATTTAGGGGAAGAGCATGGAAGCCTTTGACACCCACACCGGCATCGGTGTGCCGCTGCGCCGGTCCAATGTCGACACCGATCAGATCATTCCCGCGGTCTACCTGAAGCGCGTCACCCGAACCGGTTTCGAGGACGGCTTGTTCGCGAGCTGGCGGTCGGATCCGTCATTCGTGCTCAACCTCAGCCCCTTTGACCGTGGCTCGGTCTTGGTCGCCGGGCCGGATTTCGGCACGGGGTCTTCTCGCGAGCACGCCGTCTGGGCGCTCATGGACTACGGATTCCGGGTCGTTATCTCGTCCCGGTTCGGTGACATCTTTCGCGGCAACGCCGGCAAGGCGGGGCTGTTGGCGGCCGAAGTGGACCAAGATGGCGTCGAACTTCTCTGGAAGCTGATCGAGCAGAGCCCGGGGCTGGAAATCACTGTCAATCTTCAAGATCGAAATGTCACCGCGGGAACAGCGGTGCTGCCGTTCAGGATTGACGATCACACCGCCTTCAGATTGCTCCACGGACTGGACGATATAGCCCTTACGCTGCAGAAACTCGAAGAAATCGAAGCCTTCGAGGCGGCCCGTCCAGGGTGGAAACCGCGTACTTTGCCGGCCTCCTGAAGGGCCGGACAGCGTCGAATTCGGGCGCTAATCCGGGGGCATTTCACAGTGGCGCCAGCGGCCAAGGGCGGCAATCGGATTGCCGAAATGGTCGGTTCCCGACCGCAATAGCGGGCTGAAATTGCGCGTGGCTCTTGGCAATTTGCCAGTTGAGGGATTACCGTAGTGCACTAGTCGGTTCCAAAAGAGGACCACTGGCCTCGGAGGGTTGGATGAATAAAGCAGAGCTCATAGATGTGCTCACACAGAAATTGGGCTCAGACCGTCGGCAGGCGACCGCCGCTGTCGAGAATGTCGTCGACACGATTGTGCGCGCCGTCCACAAGGGCGACAGCGTCACGATTACCGGTTTCGGTGTCTTCGAACAGCGTCGCCGCGCGGCACGCGTCGCCCGCAACCCGCGCACCGGTGAGACGGTGAAGGTCAAGCCGACGTCTGTTCCGGCGTTCCGTCCAGGAGCTCAATTCAAAGCGGTTGTGGCTGGCGCACAAAAGCTCCCGGCCGAGGGCCCCGCAGTGAAGCGTGGCGTGGTCGCCAGCGCGGCCAAGAAGACGGCTGCCAAGAAGGCTCCGGCCAAGAAGGCTGCCACCAAGGCTCCGGCCAAGAAGGCTGCCACCAAGGCTCCGGCCAAGAAGGCTGCCACGAAGGCTCCCGCCGCCAAGAAGGCCGCGACCAAGGCTCCCGCCGCCAAGAAGGCCGCGACCAAGGCTCCGGCTAAGAAGGCTGTGACCAAGGCTCCGGCTAAGAAGGCTGTGACCAAGGCTCCGGCTAAGAAGGCTGTGACCAAGGCTCCGGCCAAGAAGGCTGCCACCAAGGCTCCGGCCAAGAAGGCTCCGGCCAAGAAGGCCACGAGCACACGGCGCGGCCGCAAGTAGTCAGCTCACACGAATACCCTCCGGCGGGCAGCGATGCCTTCGGAGGGTATTCGCTTGTCAGGCGCGCACGTTCGCGGCCAGCGCGCCGCCGATGTGGTCGGCGGCGATGAGCCGGCCGTCCGACAACGAGAGCACCCAGGTACTGCCCTTGAGGTTGCGTGACTTGTCGGGGCGCACTCCGTCGCGTTCGCACCACCATGCGATCAGGTCCGGAATCACCTTGCCCTGCGTACAGATCACGGGTGTTCCGGCGCGTTGGGCGATCTGCAGAACCCGCTGCCGACCGCGTTTGGCGTTCTTGGCGTACGCCTCCTCGGTCAGGTGTGGCTCGTTGTGGATCTCGACGCCCAACTCGGCGGCCAGCGGCTCCACGGTCTGATGGCACCGCACGCGGTCGGCCGCGTAGACCCGGTCGGCGCCGAACGCCATCAGCTGACCGACCAGCGCTTCGGCCTGGGCGCGGCCCTTCTTGTCCAACGGCCGCTTGGTGTCGTCACCGCGATACCGTGACTTGCTGCCGGCGGTGCCGTGCCGCACCACCAAAACGGTCTTGGTGTCGGGCGGCTGTTTGACGAACCGCCGCAGGACCTTTCGATCCGGTGCGTAGTCGAGCTTCTTCATGGCGTCGGCCACCGGCAGCCAGATGAGCTCGTCGACCTCGTGTCCGGGAGCGAACCTGCCGCCGGTGCTGCGTGCCGCCCAGTAGTGCACCCGCTTGACGCCCTGGTCGATCGGGTAGGTGATGGTCGTCAGACATCTGCCGAGATGACTGCGGTGGCCGGTCTCTTCGAGCACCTCGCGCACCGCGGCGACCGCCGCGGTTTCGCCCGGATCGACTTTTCCTTTGGGCAATGACCAGTCGTCGTATCGCGGTCGGTGAATGACGGCGATCTCGACCGACTTTGCCGGGTTGCTTTTGGCAGGTCGCCATAACACCGCACCGGCCGCGTACACGACCCGGTTACCGGGGCGTCGACGGTCCGACGAGTTCTGGATCGACACCTTCACTCCTGCAGGTCAATTCGGCCAGGTCGCTCGTGCTGCTGCTGGACGTGGTCCCTCGGGACGCCACGGTATTACGGGCTGCGGTGTCGCTCCATGAGGGAAGCCTGATGGTCGCGCACGCTTTCACCCTCCTGCGGCGACGCCGTCCACTGGCCGTCGGAACCGAGTTCCCAGCACCGGGTGGCCGGGTCCAGCGCGGACTCGAACAGATCGTCAAGCTGTGCGGTCAAGCGCGGGTCCTTGACCTGAGCCATCACCTCGACGCGCCGGTCCAGGTTGCGGTGCATCATGTCGGCGCTGCCTATCCAGAATTCGTCGATGGCGTTGAAATGGAGAATCCGCGAATGTTCCAGGAAACGACCGAGAATGGAGCGCACGGTGATGTTCTCGGAGAGACCCTCGGCGCCCGGGCGCAACGCGCAGATGCCGCGCACCACCACCTCCACCCGCACGCCGGCCTGCGATGCCCGGTAGAGCGCGTCGATCACCTGCTCGTCGACCAGAGCATTCATCTTCAGCCGTATCCGCGCGTCATTGCCCCGACGGTGCGCTTCGACCTCACGTTCGACGCGCTCGATGATGCCGGTGCGGATGCCGTGCGGGGCGACTAAGAGGTTGCGGTAGGTCAGCTTTCGTGAGTAACCGGTCAGCGTGTTGAACAGGTCGGTCAGGTCGGCACCGATGGCGGGATCCGCCGTCAGCAGCCCCACATCCTCGTAAAGCCGCGCCGTCTTGCCGTTGTAGTTTCCCGTCCCCACGTGGCAGTACCGCCGGATTGTCGGGCCTTCGCGACGCACCACCAGGCAGGTTTTGCAGTGTGTCTTGAGGCCGACAAACCCGTACACGACATGCACGCCGGCCTGCTCAAGGGTTCGCGCCCAACGAATGTTGGCCTGCTCATCGAAGCGCGCCTTGATCTCAACCATTGCCACGACTTGCTTTCCGGCCTCGGCGGCGTCGATCAACGCCCGCACGATCGGCGAATCGCCGGAGGTGCGGTACAGCGTCTGCTTGATCGCGAGCACATTGGGGTCGGCCGCGGCCTGTTCGACGAACCGCTGCACGCTTGTCGAGAACGAGTCGTACGGGTGGTGCACCAAGACGTCGCCTTCGCGCAGCGTCGCGAAGATGCTCTTGGGTGTCTCCCGCTCCGCGAAGGCGGGGTGAGTCGCCGGAACGAAGGCCCGGTCCTTCAGCGCGGGCCGGTCGAGGCCGTAGATCTGCCACAACGACGACAAATCCAGCAGCCCAGGCACTTCGATGACATCGCCGGGATGCACGTCGAGCTCGCGCAGCAGCAGCTCCAGCATGCCCTCGGTCATGTCGTCGGAGGCTTCGAGTCGCACCGGGGAGCCGAATCGGCGCCGCGCCAGTTCGCGCTCGAGCGCCTGCAACAGGTCCTCGTCGCGGTCCTCTTCCACCTCGAAGTCGGCGTTGCGGGTGATCCGAAACGCATGGTGCTCCACGATTTCCATGCCGGGAAAGAGCACCGGGAGGAAGGCGGCGATCAACTCTTCCATCGGCAGGAACCGGACGACCACCTGATCGTCCCCCTCGTCACCCTTGGCTTCAAGTTCGACGAACCGGTCGACGTTGTCGGGGACCTTCACCCGCGCGAAATGCTGAGTGCCGTCTTCGGGTTGCTTGACGGTGATGGCCAGATTCAGGCTCAGCCCGCTCACGAACGGGAAGGGGTGGGCGGGGTCGACCGCCAGCGGGGTGAGAACGGGGAAGACCTGCTCGTGGAAATACGTCGACAGGTGCTCTCGTTCAGCATCGTCCAGATCGGCCCACGTGACGATGTAGATGCCCTCCTCCTCGAGCGCGGGCAGCACCGAGTCGAGGAATACGCGCGAGTGACGGATGGAGATCTGTTGAGTCTGCTCGCCGATGCGGCGCAGTTGTTCGCGCGGCGTCAACCCGTCCGCCGACCGGACCGACAGCCCCATCTCGTCGCGGCGTTTGAGGCCGGCGACCCGAACCATGTAGAACTCGTCGAGATTGGAGGCGAAGATCGCCAGGAACTTGGCGCGTTCGAGTAGCGGCATGGAATTGTCGTCGGCCAGGGCAAGGACACGAGCGTTGAAATCGAGCCAGCTCAGTTCCCGGTTCAGGTAGCGCTCTTCCGGCAGCGCGTCGATGATCGCCGCCGGGGTCGCGGCCGGAGGAGCCGCAGGAGCCGAGTCGCCAGGGTGCCAAGCGTGGTCGTCGGGACGTGCCTCTGCCTCTGGGGTGGCTTCGATTTCGGTCACCCTGCGATCATTGCCTATCACCCGGCGATGCTGCCAGCAGTCAGCAGAGATCCATGCGCCGTTTGGTTGCCATTCACCCGGCGGTGCGCCTCACCGCGCGGAGCGGTGCGCGATAGCGCGTGCGGTGGCCGCGCCCACCCCGAGTTGGCGGGCGGCTGCAAGGTCAGCCGGTGTGTCGACGTCGCAGCGCAGGCCCGGCCAGGCGCCGGTGAGCTCGATCGCGCCCGAACGACGATGGCGCGCTGCGGAATCCGATCCGAAGTGCGGGTCCAGCCCGGTGCCGAACGCGCACAGCACCGCGGTGCCGGTACCGAGCCGGTCGGCGACGAAGCTGCGCTGGTGGTGGCGCGCCGCCGAGATCGCCTCGGCGAGTTCTTGGGTCTGCAGGGCCGGTAGATCACCTTGGAGCACAACGGTATTGGGGGAATCGACGGCGCGCGCCGCGGCGCTGATGGCGCTGTTGAGCGGGTCGGGGTCGTCCGGCGGCGTCGGGTCGTCCAGCACCCGGGCGCCGAGATCGGTGGCCGCGGCCGCCGCCGCTTGGTCGGGGGTGATGACGGTGATCGAGCCCAGGGAACCGACCCGGGACGCCGCGGTCAAGGTGTCGACGAGCATGGCCAGCACCACGCCCTCGCGCGTCGGCGCCGAGAACACACCAGCCAGCCGGGTCTTGGCGGCGGCCAAACGCTTGACGGCGATGATCAATCCGACATCCCCGTGTGCGCCGCCCATGTGCTCATCCTGCCAGCGTTACGTCGGCGGAGGTGACGGCGGCCGGTCGCTGGGACTACTGTTTAGCGGCTGCCGTCGCGGTGACGATGGCACACAGGGCACACAGCGACACATTAGGGGTGGTGGATGGCCGGCACGGGAACCGTCGCGGTGATGGGCGCGGGCGCATGGGGCACGGTGCTGGCCAAGGTGCTTGCCGACGCCGGGGGTGAGGTCACGCTGTGGGCGCGGCGCGCCGATGTCGCCAACAAGATCAACAAGACCCGGTACAACCCCGACTACCTTCCCGGCACGGTGCTGCCTGCCGGCATTCGCGCCACCAACGACGCCGAGGAAGCGCTGTCCGGTGCCACGACGGTGCTGCTCGGCGTGCCGGCTCAGACCATGCGCGCCAACCTCGAACACTGGAACGGTATGTGGGCCGACGGCGCGACGCTGGTGAGCCTGGCCAAAGGCATCGAGCTCGGCACGCTGATGCGGATGAGCCAGGTGATCGTGTCGGTCACCGGCGTGGACTCCTCGCAGGTTGCGGTGATCTCAGGACCCAACCTGGCCAGCGAGATCGCCGAGAACCAGCCTGCGGCCACCGTCGTCGCGTGCAGCGACTCCGGACGCGCCGTGGCGCTGCAGCGGTTCTTGAACAGCGGCTACTTCCGTCCTTATACCAATTCCGATGTGGTGGGAACCGAGATCGGCGGGGCGTGCAAGAACGTCATCGCGCTGGCGTGCGGAATGGCGGTCGGCGTCGGGCTGGGCGAGAACACCGCGGCGGCCATCATCACCCGCGGGTTGGCGGAGATCATGCGGCTCGGGCTGGCGCTGGGTGCCAAGGGCGCGACCCTGGCGGGGCTGGCGGGGGTCGGTGACCTGGTGGCCACCTGCACCTCTCCCTATTCGCGAAACCGCTCGCTGGGCGAGCGGCTGGGCCGCGGCGACACCATGCATACCGCACTGCACGGGAAGGACGGTCACGTCGTCGAGGGCGTGACCTCCTGCGAGTCGGTGCTGGCGCTGGCGTCGAGCTATGACGTCGAGATGCCGCTGACGGACGCAGTGCACCGGGTCTGCCACAAGGGTTTGTCGGTCAACGAGGCCATTGCCCTGCTCTTGGGCCGTAGCACCAAGCCTGAGTGAGTGACTCCGCGCCGCAAAAAGCAGTAGCGGCACCGGCGGGCAAGGGCCACCGGCGACTCACCCGCCAACAACGGCGCCGACGGCCAAGACGGCCCCAACGCCTAGTGAAACAACGCCCTGACGTCGCCGAACCGGCCCCGACAGCCCCGACCCGGTAGCCTCTCCAGGTTGTGACTGCCAGCAAGCGCGTACGCGTCGCCGTCGTGTTCGGCGGGCGCAGCAATGAGCACGCCATCTCGTGCGTGTCGGCGGGCAGCATCCTGCGCAACCTGGACCCGCGACGGTTCGACGTCGTCGCCATCGGGATCACGCCGCAGGGCGGGTGGGTGCTCACCGACGGCGACCCCGCCGCGCTGGCCATCAACAACCGGCAGCTACCGGGGGTGAGCGCCGATTCGGGCACCGAGCTGGCGTTGCCGGCCAGTCCCCGATCGGAGGTTTTCGGGACCGTCGACGTCGTGTTTCCGGTGCTGCACGGACCCTACGGCGAGGACGGCACAATCCAGGGGCTGCTCGAACTCGCCGGTGTCCCGTACGTGGGTGCCGGTGTGCTGGCCAGCGCCGCCGGCATGGACAAGGAGTTCACCAAGAAGTTGCTCGTCGCCGAGGGACTCCCGGTGGGCGCGTACACGGTCCTTCGGCCGTCACAATCGACACTGCACCCCGAGGAACGTGAGCGGCTGGGCCTGCCGGTGTTCGTCAAGCCGGCACGGGGAGGGTCATCGATCGGCGTCAGCCGGGTGGCCAGCTGGGACGATCTGCCGGCCGCAATCGCCGCCGCCCGTAGCCATGACCCGAAAGTCATCGTCGAGGCGGCGATCAACGGCCGCGAGCTGGAATGCGGTGTCCTCGAAATGCCGGACGGCACCATCGAAGCCAGCACGCTGGGCGAGATCCGGGTGGCCGGGGTACGTGGCCGCGAGGACTCCTTCTACGACTTCGAGACCAAATACCTGGACGACGCCGCGGAATTGGACGTGCCGGCCAAGGTGGACGACGAGGTTGCACAAGCGCTGCGCCAGTTGGCGATTCGCGCCTTCGAGGCGATCGGTTGCCAGGGCCTGGCCCGGGTCGACTTCTTTCTCACCGAAGCGGGCCCGGTGATCAACGAGATCAACACCATGCCCGGTTTCACCACGATCTCGATGTACCCACGGATGTGGGCGGCCAGTGGTGTGGACTATCCGACCCTGTTGGCCACCATGGTGGAGACGGCACTTGCCCGCGGCGTAGGCCTGCGTTAACGAGCCGGTGCCGGGTCGATCGGCACCGCGGCGATGGTGCGGTCGATGATGCGCGAAATATCTTGAATCGGAACAGGTCCCGAGTTAGCGGGCAACGTCAGCGCCACGTACACCGGCCGGTCGACCGTGTACCAGGTGGATCTGCCCTCCTCCGCCGACCCTTCCTCGTTCACCTGAAACCACTGCACCTTGTCGACGACCTGGATCGGCGACCCCACCACGAAGTCGGCTGGTCGTTCGAGGCCGCAGCGCATGACGACCGGGTCGGTCGCGGTCCGGGTCCGCCAGGCGCCGGCTGCCTGCGGCGCCGGCTGAGCGAGTTCGGCCCGCTGAAAGTCGCCGAGCTGCTGGGGTAGTGCCGCCAGTAGCGCCTGGCAGGGCGGGCTGGCGGCCTGGGGAGCGGCCACGGTGGGAAGCGCGATGGGTTCTTGCGACGTGCGCCGGGTGGCAGCGAGCACCAGGATCGCCCCGATGGTCGCCACGGCCAGCACCAATGCGGCGATCATGACGGCGCGCGGCGGCCCGCCGGCGTCGGCCCCGCCTGTCACCTGATCATCTCCTCTGCGGTCCGGTGCTCCGTCGCTACTACACTGACGCCGTCCAGCCGAACGGGCAGGGACCCAACTTACCGCAGGTCGGACGGCCGTCCGAGGGGCATCACACGGCCGGAATGCGCAGAGATGAGGTGACGTGCGCGACGACGGGGAGTCCCCGACACTGCAGCAGGTCGGTGAGTTCGCAGTGATCGAGCGGTTGGTGCGGGATCGCCGTCAGCCCGCCGCCGTCACGCTGGGACCCGGCGACGACGGGGCAGTGGTGTCGGGCAGCGATGAACGCACCGTGGTATCGATCGACATGCTGGTCCAGGACCGACACTTTCGGCTCGACTGGTCGACACCGTATGACGTCGGACGCAAGGCGATCGCCCAGAATGCCGCCGACATCGAGGCGATGGGTGCGCGACCCACCGCGTTCGTGGTGGGCTTCGGAGCACCCGGCACAACCCAGGCCGCCCAGGCGATCTCGCTGGCCGACGGGATGTGGGACGAGGCGGAAAGGGTGGGTGCCGGCATCGCCGGTGGAGACCTGGTCAGCTGTCCGCAGTGGGTGATCTCAGTGACTGTGCTCGGTGACCTCGAGGGCCGGGCGCCGGTGTTGCGGTCCGGTGCGCGGGTCGGTGCGGTACTCGCCATCGCCGGTGAGCTGGGACGCTCGGCGGCCGGATATGCACTGTGGCGCAACGGTATCGACGATTTCCACGGCCTGCGGCACCGGCATCTCGTGCCGCTGCCGCCCTATGGGGAGGGCGCGATGGCGGCGGCTGGCGGCGCCATGGCGATGATCGACGTCTCCGACGGTCTGATCGCCGATCTGGGTCACATCGCTACCGCGTCCGGGGTGGGAATCGACCTGTCCGCCGAAGCGCTGGAACCCGACCGCGACGCGGTGTCGCAGGCGGCGGCCGCCGTTGGTGCCGACCCGTGGGCCTGGGTGCTGGGCGGGGGTGAAGATCACGCGCTGGCGGCGTGTTTCGCCGACGCGGTGCCGCCCGGCTGGCGGGTGATCGGGCGGGTGATCGACGGGCCGCCGCGGGTGCTGGTCGACGGCAAGGTGTGGGAAGGGTACGCGGGGTGGGAGTCGTTCCAGTCAAGTTAGGCTGGCGTGGATGACCGTCTACGCGATCGCCCAGTTGAAGTTCACCGACCGGGCTGCCTACGACCGTTACCAGGCGGCCTTCATGGACGTTTTCCGCCGTTACTCCGGCACCGTGCTTGCTGCCGACGAGGCACCTCGGGTGGTCGAAGGAGACTGGGACCGCGAGAAAGTGGTGCTCATGTCGTTCCCGGACGAGGCGGCTTTCCATGCGTGGGCGCAATCGCCGGAATACCAGGAGATTTCGAAGGACCGCCAGGCCGGCGCCGACACCGTGGTGCTCTTGGTGAAGGGACTGTCATGACCGCGCGCCCGCTGAGTGAACTCGTCGAACCAGGCTGGGCGACGGCGCTGGCGCCGGTTGCCGATCAGGTAGGGAAGATGGGTCAGTTCCTGCGCGAGGAGATCGCGGCCGGCCGGCGGTACTTGCCCGCGGGTCCGAACGTGCTGCGCGCCTTCAGCTTTCCCTTCGACGGTGTCCGGGTGTTGATCGTCGGGCAGGATCCCTACCCCACGCCGGGCCATGCGGTGGGCCTGAGCTTTTCGGTGGCCCCCGACGTGCGTCCGTTGCCCCGCAGCCTGTCCAACATTTTCGACGAGTACAGCGCCGACCTCGGTTTCCCGCAGCCGTCCAACGGCGACCTGACGCCCTGGTGCCAGCGCGGGGTGATGCTGCTGAACCGGGTGCTCACCGTGCGGCCTTCCACCCCTGCATCGCACCGCGGGAAGGGTTGGGAAGCGGTGACGGAGTGCGCAATTCGCGCTTTGGTTGGTCGCGATCAGCCGCTGGTCGCGATTCTGTGGGGGCGCGACGCGTCCACGCTCAAGCCGATGCTGGCCGAAGGTAACTGTGTCGCGATCGAATCGCCACATCCGTCGCCGTTGTCGGCGTCGCGTGGGTTTTTCGGGTCGAGGCCGTTCAGTCGTGCCAATGAACTTCTCACCGGAATGGGGGCCGACCCGATCGATTGGCGCCTGCCGTGACCGGCCCGGCCCGGTCAGGGACCGCAAGAATGAATCCGATCGGCAGCATCACACTGATCGAGTTGCTGGGCATCTGCGAGGTGCAGGGCCGCGACGGTTTGCCGTACCCGTTTTGGCGTACCCAACCCGCCGCGGCACCCGTGACGAATACAGCCGTGGTGGCGGACCGGTACGACTCGGGAGACCTCCGCGTGTTCAAGCCATGGGCTCAGGCTTACGTGCGGGCCGACATCTGGGTGGAGTGTCAAGTGAATTTCACCTCCGATGATTACGATCTCCGGATACTGGCCTATCGCGCAGGTGAGTCAGGTTTTCTGGCCTCGCAGCGACCGGGCGAGGATGTTGTCGATGTCTACGAACTGTCGCCTTACGAGTTGGGAACCGCGGTCGCCGGTGCGGCGGAACTGGTTGGCCCCGGGGCCCATTCGGCGATTGTCATCCCCGGAAATCTGGACCGATTCCGTCCACCTGCCCCCGGGGCCGTTGTCGCCGGGGATGATGACGACTACGCGGCGGTCGTGTCGGTTCGTGCCGCGCCTGAACGTCGTCGCGAATCGGTGTTCCCGGCCGGCGACGTCGCGGCCATGACGACGGTGCAGTCCCGCTGCGTACCGCCGCGCGGGTGGGGAGTGGACTTGGGCCGAAAGGCCGCCGTGTGCGTGCGCCTGGTTGACGACGGCGACTACCTGTTCGCAGCCGACCTCGACCGGGCGGTGCCGGTGACGGTACAGGGGCTCGCTGATCGAATCGACAAACTCATCGCCGATGATGTCGCGATGCTGCGCAGACGTCGGGGTTCGGCTGACAACTGAGTCAGGCATCAAGACCGCTATCGGTCGCCGATGATCTGCGTGCCTGGCGGATGGTCGTTATAGCGAGCAGCACCGAGCAGATCAGCAGAATCCCGGTTGCCGAGGCCTCAGCGATCAGAATGGCGGAGTTGACGAAGGCCCGTTCGGGGTCGGCGCCAGCACCGAGAAAATCCCGAAGCTCGCCCATCAAAAGCGTCGGACGGACAATGCATGCGACCACTGCAACGAACGCGATGAGTGCGAAGACTGGTGCGACGAGTCCGAGTCGGCGCGTCCGTGTCGCCCCCGTCAACGCGACCGTGGCCGCTATCGAGGCAATCAGCACGGTCCACCCAGGCCCGGTATTGATGAATTCACCCATCGGTGGGCCGACGGTGCTGAAGTAGTCGTTGCGCTCGCCGGTATACACGCCAAAAGCGTTCCAAGACAAGCCGGTGTCACCGAACTTCCCCCACGACAGAAACGTCATCCCGGCTGATGCGATGCCAGCCAGAACCGCCGCTACGAAAACGACTTTGTTTCGCAAGAGAAACTCCTTCAAACTCGTCGGCCTGGCGAATATCACATTTGGTCGGCTTTGATTCATTCAGGGAACTGGGGTTTGACGGGTTCACGTGGCATCTGAAAATTGGGGTCGTCGGCGGGTCGGGTGAGGTAATTCTCGCCGGGCGGCCGGCGTAGGTAAGGGAGCTGGGACTGCCACCAGTCTCCGCAGCTCGCCGGCAGGTCGGGCATCATGGACGCCAGCTTCGTGATATGCCAACTTCCGAAGACGTTCCAGGTGGGCGGCATTTCCCCGCGCGGATCAACCCGGTCGGAGTGGTCATCGACCAGGCTGGTCGGCTGGGTATCGGAGGCACGTCGTGATCGACACCGTCGGTGGGCGGACCCTGGACCGCTCCTACGGTGTGCTGCGCCCCGGCGGCCGCCTGATCACCCTCAGTGCGCCGCCCCCGCCCGGCAAGGCCGACGAATTCGGCGTCACCGCAACGTTCTTCATCGTGACCGCCAACCGGGACCAGCTCACCGAACTCGCCACTCTGGTGGATGACGGTGCATTGCGCGTCGAGATCGCCCGAACCTTCCCGCTCGCGCGGGGCCGGGCAGCATTCGAAAGCGGCTCGCGCCCAGGCCGGCGAGCCGGAAAGACCGTCCTGGTCGTGCGCGACTGACCGCTACTGTCAGGATGAAAACGTGTACGACCTCGAGGAGACGATTCGCCAACGCCGATCCAGCCGCATGTTCTTGCCCGAGCCCGTGCCGCGGCAGTTGGTCGAGGAGTCGCTGGAGCTGGCCATGCGTGCCCCGTCCAACTCGAATGTGCAACCGTGGCAGGTCATCTTCACCAGCGGGGCCGCCAGGGACAGGCTGGTCGCGGCCTTGCTGGCCAAGGCCCGTTCCGAACCACCGCGGGTTCCGCAACTGCCACCGGCCTTCGCCCATCTGCGGCGGGAGCTGGGTGCGCAGGTCTACGGCTCGATGGGCATCGCCCGCGACGACGCGGCCGGGCGCCAGGAAGCGGTGCTGCGCAACTGGGAATTCTTCCGCGCCCCGCTGGGCGGGGTGGTGTCCATGCACCAGGACCTGGACGTCATCGATGGGATGGGCGTCGGGATGTTCATCCAGAACCTTTTGCTGGCCTTGACCGCTCGTGGACTGGGCACCTGTGTTCAGGTCTCGATCGCCGGCTATCCCGAGATCGTCCGCGAGCAACTGGGCATCGCAGCGGACATGCGCATCCTGTGCGGACTCGCGGTGGGCTATCCCGACCCGGACTTCCCAGCCAACTCGCTGCGCGTCGGTCGCGACAGCCTGGACAAGCACGTGGTGTTCCTCGACGAATGACCTAACTACCTGGGAAATTCACGTCTTTCGTCACGGTCTTCCATTCCTCGATCGACGCCGACAGGGCGGCGATCTTGTCCCGCATCGCCTTGAGCACATCGCGGCCGAGCAAGAGCCGCAGCGGGGGATCGTCGAGTTCGGTCACCATGAGTACCGCCTCTGCCACCTTGCGCGGGTCGCCCGGCAGGTGGTCGGCGAACTGCTTGATCAGGTCCTTGCGCGCCGCGACGTCGGCGTAATCATCGATAGGAGTGGCGGTTTCCTTCATCGACCGGCTCGCCCAGTCGGTACGGAACGCGCCCGGTTCGAGGGCGGTCACCTTGATCCCCAGCGGCCGCACCTCGGTGGCCAGGGCTTCGGTCACCGCTTCCAGCGCGAATTTGGTGGATGAGTAGTAGGCGTTGGGCGGGTTGGCCACCAGCCCGGTCATCGACGAGATGTTGACGATGTGGCCGGATCGCCGGGCCCGCATCGCCGGCAGCACCGCCTTGATCATGTCGACCGCGCCGAAGTAGTTGACGTCGAATAGTTTCCGGACTTCGGCGTCCTCGCCTTCCTCCACCGCCGACAGATAGCCGTGGCCGGCGTTGTTGACCAGCACGTCGATCCCGCCGAAGGCGCGCTCCGCCGCGTCGACGGCTGCGGCGATCTGCGCGGCGTCCGTCACATCGAGCGCCACCGCCAATGCGTGATCACCGAACTCGTCTGCCAGGTCCCGTACCGCCTCGGCCCGACGTGCCGTCACCACCACTTGGTGACCCGCTTCCAGAGCGCCACGGGCGATCTCGCGGCCGAACCCGGTGGAGCAACCCGTCACCAACCAGCGTGCCATCTCAGGCCGTCCCTTCCGGAAGCCGCCGCAGATAGGCCGCTCGCCGGTCAGCGAGTTCCGCGGCCCGCTGCTCGGAGCTCACCCGCGCCAGGTGCGGCACCTCGGCATCAAGGCGATCCAGCTTCACCACTCGCCCGTGTGCGCCGAGGCCCGCCCGCGGCCCGGTCTCGCCGAATTCCGCCATCCGCAACGTCAGAATCGCCTCCCGCAGCCCGTCGGTGTCGATCCAGTTCGCCACACCGGGATCCTCCGGCGCGATCACATACGTGTAGGTGCCGTCCTCATTGGCCACCGACTGCGCCTTGTTGAGGCTGCCGGTGCGGTCGATGATGTCGAGGGTGGTGCCCCAGATATTGCTCAGCGGCACCGTGAAGTATTCGGCACCACCGTCGTTGAGGTCCACCACGAACGCCTCGTCCGGCGCAAGATCGAAGCGGCCCATCACGTAGAACTGGTTGCGCATCGCGCCGTCGGTGTCCGCGGACCAGGCCAGGTCGAACCGGTTGGCCGGCATCTTGTACACGCCGTGGCTGAGCTTGCCGGTGAAGTTCGCGAAGTACGCCATCATCGCCGCGGTGGCCTCCGCCTGCTCATCGAGCGTGCGGGCCGGCGTCGACGGAGCGTCGCCGAGCCGTTGAATGTCAAAGTGATTCGGATCGTCACGAGCCCAGTCGAGCAACACGTCGCGGATGTAGAACTCGTGTGCCTGCGGGGTGCTCCGCACGTGGTTGGGCCGCCCGCCGGCGGGGTCGGAATCGACGGTGATGGTGAAGCTGCCGTCGGAATCGACCGCCATGGTGCGCCCGTTGAGCACGTCGACGGTGCCCATGTGCGCATCCCACAGCGTGAAGTAGTTCTCGGTCATCCGATGCTCACCCACCCGGCCGTGGATCTCGTAGCGTTCGTCGCCGCAGATCGGGATCACCCGGTACACGCTGTCCGGATTATCGATGCCCCAACGGGATCCGGGAATGCGCCGGCCGTCCACCGAGTGCGCCAACCGGGTGATGCAGCTGACCTTGGGCCGCAGCTTGTCCTGGTTGGACGACCACACCGCGGCCGAGAACATCACTTCGGCGAACGCATCGTCAAACCGCTCGCGCATGGCATCCGACGCCTTCGCGCGGCCCAGCCACGTCTGCGCCACGTCGCGGTAGGCGGCCTTCACGGTGGGGTGCTCGATCAGCTCAAGAGCGGCCAGTTCCTGTTCGTGCTGCGATGCGGTGGCGACCGGGTGGTCGGTCATGCCTTGCTCCTGTCTCGAAAACGACTGTTGTACAACGTAAATCGCTCGTCGACCTGTTCGGGTCGCAGGCCGCAATGGGCCAACCGCTACGGCGGACGCTCGAAATCGTCAAGCCCCCAATCGGTCAGCGACTCCTCGCGTTGCGCCCCGGCCATCACCGCCGCGGCGTCGAACGGCGTCACCACTAGAACTTCAGGTGCTGGCTGACATCGCCGATCTGATCGACGAACATGGTGCGGCTCTCGAACCACCACACCCCGTCGAGCCGTTGGAAGGTGTCCTTGTAGTGACCGGTGACGATCACCTGCAGCGGCAGGTCGGGGGTGGCCTGCGTGACGCAGTAGTACGACGTGCTGCTCGCGGTGCCGGCCGCATCGTCGATGTAGAGCTGGACGTTGCTGGTGTTGTGTCTCGTCTTGGGAGTGCCGTCCTCGTAGATACGGGTGGCCATCTCGTACATCTGGCGCACCCGTGCGACTCCGGCGAACACCGTCTCCGGCGGACCGTCCTCGACTCCGCAGATGCGGCCGTGTTCGAAGAGCCTTGCGACACCGTCGAGGTCGCCGCTGTCCAGGAGTTGAGCGTAGGTGTAGATCAGGTTGGTGATTGCTAGTGCGCTGTCACTCACAGTGGAACCACCTCGGCTGTACTCCGTTGTTTACGCCAGACCCGTTGCTGACGTTACTTGGAGGCCGAGGCGGCTCGGCAGGCCGTCCCGCGTTTCAGCGAGCCTGCAAAATTGGTGGCCCGCACCCGCATTCTCGCTGCGGATTTACAGTCTGGGTGAGTGTCCCTTGGCACGCGCGGCCGCGCGGCATCGAGCCTGCGATATCGCAGGCCGTACTCGCACTTCGGCCGCAGATTTACAGCCTCGGCGAGCGTCCTCACAGTGCGCCGCCGAGCCTCCCGAGCGCGTCGAAGCGCGACTCGTGGGGATCTAGCCGCGGGTGACCTTGCCGGCCTTGATGCACGACGTGCACACATTGAGGCGCTGCTTGTTGCCGCCGGGACGGGTCACGGCGTGCACGGTCTGAACGTTGGGGTTCCACCGGCGGCTGGTGCGGCGGTGGGAGTGCGACACCGACTTACCGAAGCCGGGGCCTTTCCCGCAGATATCGCACACAGCGGCCATGGTTCAAACTCCTCAAGTCTGTTGCTGGGGTCCGCCGACCTCGTCACAGGGTCGGCCGAAACTGAGCCGGGATAGCCCAGGATAGCCCAGGGGAGTCCCAGAATACCGACTGTGGTCGGCATCCACCAAAACGGGAACGGCACCTGTCGCCACGGCTGACTAGGCTCTTGCACGGCTACGCTGGCGCGCACCAAGGGCCGTAACGAGCCTGCATGAAGGAGGTGGGGGGTTGGGCACACCGGATCGTCCGCTGGACGGCCCCGCCCTGCGCGACTGGGCCCACACCGTCGTCAGCGACCTCATCACCCACATCGACGAGATCAACCGGCTGAACGTGTTCCCGGTCGCCGATTCCGACACCGGCGCAAACATGCTGTTCACGATGCGTTCGGCGCTGGCGCAAGCCGACGAGGACGTGGACGCGGACGTCGCCCGCGTGGCGGCGGCGCTGTCAGCCGGCGCCGTGACCGGAGCGCGCGGCAATTCCGGGGTGATCCTGTCCCAGATCCTGCTGGGTCTGGCCGAGGTGACCGCGGATGCGGCCGGCGACTCCGGCGGCGCGCTGTCCGCCATCGACGCGGCGACGCTGGGCGCGGCGCTGTGGCGTGGCGTGGAGCTGGTCGTGGCATCGATGGGCGGCGACGAAGTTCCCGGCACCATCGTCTCGGTGCTGCGTGCAGCCGCCGTCGCCGTCGAGCACTCCGCGGCCGCCGGTGACACGCTGTCCCGGGCCGTCATCGACGCCGGCGACGCGGCCGTGGTGGCGCTCGAGAAGACCACCGAGCAGCTCGACGTGCTCGCCGACGCCGGCGTGGTCGACGCGGGCGGGCGGGGGCTGCTGGTCATGCTGGACTCACTGCGCTCGACCATCACCGGCAGCGCCCCCGCGCGGTCCTGCTACGAACCGTCGCCGCAGTCGCGGGCCCCCGACTCCGCTGCCCGCCGTCCGGCCCCGCAGTTCGAGGTGATGTACCTGCTCGCCGCCTGCGATGCGGCGGCGGCGGACACGTTGCGCAACCGGCTGGGCGAACTGGGCGATTCGGTGGCCGTGGCCGCGGTCCCGTCGGAGAGCTATTCGGTGCACGTCCACACCGACGACGCGGGTGCCGCCATCGAGGCGGGTATCGCCGCGGGACAGCTGAGCCGGATCGTGGTCTCGGGGCTCAGTTCCGGTGCCACCGGACTGCCTCCCGGCAGCTGGACCCGCGAGCGTGCGGTGCTGGCGGTCGTCGACGGCGACGGCGCCGACGAGTTGTTCGCCGGCGAGGGCGCGTGCGTGTTGCGGCCCGATTCGGACGCCGACGTCACCGCTCACCACCTGGTGCGCGCCGTGGTGGACACCGGCGCCGCCCAGGTCATGGTGCTGCCCAACGGATATGTCGCCGCCGAAGAATTGGTCGCCGGATGCACCGCCGCGATCGGCTGGGGTGTGGACGTGGTCCCGGTGCCGACCGGGTCGATGGTGCAGGGTTTGGCCGCCCTGGCGGTGCACGACCCGGACCGCCAGGCCGTCGACGACGGCTACTCGATGGCCCGCGCCGCCGGAGTGGCCCGGCACGGCTCGGTGCGCATCGCCACCGAGAACGCCCTGACCTGGGCCGGCACCTGCAAAGCGGGCGACGGCCTGGGCATCGCCGGTGACGAGGTGTTGATCGTCGCCCCCGATGTCGCCGCGGCGGCCATCGGATTGCTGGACCTGCTGTTGGCCTCCGGCGGCGACCTGGTGACCGTGCTGACCGGCTGCGAACTCGCCGACAGCGACGTCGACGCGGTGGGCAAGGCCATGGAGCGGCACATCCACGACCGCCATCCGGGCAGCGAGTTGGTGATCTACCGCACCGGACATCGCGGCGACGTGCTGTTGATCGGGGTGGAGTAGTGGTCGGGCTCGGTGACCGCCTCGACATGGTGATCGGGGCGAAATCCGCCGACCCACTCGACGACGTGTTCGGCATCAAGACCGTCGGCGATCTGCTGCGGCACTACCCGCGAACCTATGTCGCACGCAACGGGACGCGTGGCGTCGAGGACGCGCGGCCCGAGGAAGGTGAGCACATCACCGTCGTCGATGTGATCACCGAGGCGAACTGGGCCCAGATGCGGAAGACGCCGAACCGGAAGTTTCTCCGGATCACCGTGGGGTCCGGCCGCGGCAAGGTGACGGCGACCTTCTTCAACGCCGACTACCTGATCAAGTCGCTGACCAAGGGCACCAAGGTGATGTTGTCCGGAGAAGTCGGCTACTTCAAAGGAGTCATGCAGTTCACCCACCCGGCTTTCCTCATCCTGGATTCCGCCGACGGAAAGAACACCGGCAGCAAGTCGCTGCGCAGCATCGCCGACGCGTCCGCGAAGTCCCGCGGGGGCGAGGTGGCGATCGAAGAGTTCGAGCGTCCCTTTTACCCGATCTATCCGGCCAGCGCGAAGCTGCAGACCTGGGACATCTATTCGTGTGTCCGACAGGTGCTCGAAGTTCTGGACCCGGTTCCCGACCCACTGCCCCGAGACCTGTGTGTCAAGCACGACCTGATTTCGGAGGACGAGGCGCTGCGTGCGATCCACCTCAGCGATGACGAGACGCGGCGCGCGCAGGCCCGCCGCCGGCTGACCTTCGACGAGGCCGTCGGTCTGCAGTGGGCGCTGGTCACCCGCCGGCACGGCGAGCTGTCCGAATCGGGACCGGCGGCGCCGCCGCGACCCGACGGTCTGGCCGCCGAACTGAAGCACCGACTGCCCTTCGAGCTGACGAAAGGCCAGCGCGAGGTGCTCGCGGTGTTGTCCGACGACTTGTCGCAGACCCGCCCGATGAACCGGCTGTTGCAGGGTGAGGTCGGTTCGGGCAAGACGATCCTCGCGGTGCTGGCGATGATGCAGATGGTCGACGCGGGCTATCAGTGCGCGTTGCTCGCCCCGACGGAAGTCCTTGCGGCGCAACACCTCTTGTCGATGACCGATGTGTTGGGTCCGCTGGCGATGGGTGGTCAGCTCGGCGCGGACGACAACGCAACCCGGGTGGCGCTGCTCACCGGCTCGATGACGGCCGCGCAGAAGAAGAAGGTCCGCGCCGAGATCGCCGTCGGCGAGGCCGGCATCGTCATCGGCACCCACGCACTCCTGCAGGAGGCCGTGGAGTTTCACAAGCTCGGCCTGGTAGTCGTCGACGAGCAGCATCGATTCGGCGTCGAGCAACGAGATCAATTGCGCGCCAAGGCTCCTGCCGGCATCACCCCGCATCTGCTGGTGATGACCGCCACGCCGATCCCACGCACCGTCGCCCTGACCGTGTACGGCGACCTGGAGACGTCCGTCCTGCGGGAACTGCCGAAGGGACGCCAGCCCATCACCAGCAGCGTGATCTTCATGAAAGAGAAGCCAGCCTGGCTGGAGCGGGCCTGGCAGCGGATCAGGGAGGAAGTCGCCGCCGGTCGCCAGGCCTACGTGGTGACGCCGCGGATCGACGAAACGGAAGCCGACGCCAAAGCCGAAGAGCGGCCATCGGCGACGGCGGAGGGGACTTTCGCCAGGCTGCATGCGAAAGAGCTGGCGGACCTGCGACTCGGCCTGATGCACGGACGGTTGCCGGCCGACGAGAAGGACGACGCGATGTCGGCGTTCCGGGCCGGCCAGATCGATGTGTTGGTGTGCACCACCGTCATCGAGGTCGGCGTCGACGTCCCCAATGCCACCGTCATGCTGGTGCTCGATGCCGACCGGTTCGGGATCAGCCAGCTGCACCAGCTCCGTGGCCGCATCGGCCGCGGACAGCATCCGAGCCTGTGCCTGCTGGAGACCTGGAGCTCGGAAGGGTCGTTAGCCGGTAGGCGGCTGAAAGCGGTTGCTGCGACCATGGACGGCTTCGCGCTCGCCGATCTGGACCTCAAGGAGCGCAAAGAGGGAGATGTGTTGGGCCGCAACCAGTCCGGCCGGGCGATCACGCTGCGCCTGCTGTCGCTGGCCGACCATCTGGAGGTCATCGAGGCCGCCCGCGCGTTCTGTCTGGCCGCCTACGAACAGAACCCCGCCGACGCCGGTCTGGCCCTGATGGCAGCACCTTTCACCAACGCCGACCGCATCGAATACCTGGACAAGTCATGAGACCCCGGACGTTGTGGTGGCTGGCCGCCGTCGCAGTGCTCGCTCTGGTCGTCGCCTACCAGACCCTAGGCTCGTCGGCGGCCCGGCGTGCCGACGAATTCGCCGCTCGCGCAGACGTTCCCACGGTCGCGCCGGGTGCCGACGTGCTCGCCGGTATCGTCGTCGTTCCGCAGCGCTTGCACCGGTACGACTACCTGCGCGCGGCGTTC
Source organism: Mycobacterium sp. (assembly GCA_003987775.1). Classification (GTDB taxonomy): domain Bacteria; phylum Actinomycetota; class Actinomycetes; order Mycobacteriales; family Mycobacteriaceae; genus Mycobacterium. The sequence continues at coordinate 12,549 of RXJD01000037.1, read as the reverse complement.
GGCGATGCCTGGACCGACGACAACGACGCCCCGGGCGGGCACAACGGCTGTGACACCCGGGACGACATCCTCAACCGCGATCTGGTGGAAGTCATCCACGTCTACACCAAACGCTGCCCTGACGCGGTGGCCACCGGCATCCTGCACGACCCGTACACCAACTCCGTCATCACGTTTCAGCGCGGCGCCAAGGTGGGCGAGGCAGTGCAGATCGATCACCTGGTGCCGTTGGCCTACGCCTGGGACATGGGTGCCAACGTCTGGCCGGTGGCCGAACGGGTGCGGTTCGCCAACGATCCCGCCAATCTGCTGGCGGTGCAGGGTCAGGCCAACCAGGACAAGGGCGATTCGCCGCCCGCGCTGTGGATGCCGCCCAACGCCGCTTTCGCCTGTCAGTACGCGGTCCAGTTCATCGCCGTGCTGCGCGGTTACGCCCTGCCGGTGGATCAGGCTTCCGGAGACGTGCTGCGCAGCGCCGCCGCGACCTGCCCACCCGGCTGACCGGGCGACTGTGAAGCTCCCGGCGCGACACTCCGGCGCGCTGTCGCCGAATTCACACTCGGCGCCAGTGCGTTACGTTCCGGCGTAGGTGTCCGGGTCCGGACGGAGCCGGGTGCCGTCGTTCAGTCCGTTCAGTGCATTCATGTGCTCGGTGGCCAGCTCGAAATCGAACACGTCCAGGTTGCCGGCGATGTGCTCGGCATTGGCCGAGCGGAACACGACCGAGTTGCCCAATTGCACATTCCACCGCAGCAGTACCTGAGACGCCGTCTTGCCGTATTCGCCGGCGATCGAGGTGACGGTCGGGTTCTCCGCCAACTTGCCGAGCGCCAGCGGGGTGTAGGCCTGCGTGACGATCTGGTGCCCGGTGTTCGCCTTGCGCAGTTCCTCCTGGTTGAGCAGGGGGTGCAGCTCGATCTGGTTGACCGCCGGGGTGACGAACGTCAGGTCGATCGCCATTTCCAGATGCTCGGCGGTGAAGTTGGACACACCGATGGAGCGCGCATGTCCTTCCCCGCGGGACTGGATCAGCCCACCCCAGGAGTCGACGTACTTGCCCTGCGCCGGCGCCGGCCAATGGATCAGGTAGAGGTCGACGTAGTCGAGACCCAGGCGTTCCAGGCTGGCATTGCAGGCTTGCTGCGCTGACGCGAAGCCGTGATCCTCGGTGGCCAGCTTGGTGGTGACGAAGAGCTCCGCGCGGGGGATGCCGGAGGCTGCGATCGCCCGGCCCACCGCGGCCTCGTTGCCGTAGGCAGCTGCGGTGTCGATGAGGCGGCAGCCGATCTCCAGCGCGGCCGACACCGCACGTTCGGTCTCGTCGTCCGAGAGGTCCGCCGTGCCGAGGCCGAGCACTGGAATCGTGTTCTCGTCGTTGAGGGTTATTGAGGGAATCGCCGCGGCGCCCGACTCGCCAGTCACGTAATTTCACCTACCTGTTTGAAGTGAATGCTCTCGGATCTCGGGACCACGATATTACTGAGCTATATAAGCCACCTAATCAACCCGCTGTGAGTGTCCGAAATCGCCAATATGGCCACGACGTACAGTTGGTCGCGGGGTGCGCCGAAATCGGTGAGTCGTCAAGTGTCACGAAAGTTCTTGTAGGGAGCGGTCCATGACCAAAAGCCTGCCTGGCACGCAGGACCTCCATCTCGGAGCAACGCGTGCACCGACCGGGTGGATGACGCGCGTCCAGAACACCGTCACCACCGTTGGCGTGAAAGTCATTCCGTGGATTCCGTCGGCCGCCAAACGGCTTTTGACGCGGGGCCGTTCGGTGATCATCGACGGCAACACGCTCGACCCGACGCTGCAGCTGATGCTGACGGGCCTGCGGGCCGCCGGTATGGACGGCCTGATCACCGACGACGATGCCGCCGCCTCCCGGGCCATGATGCGTTTGAACATGGAGTCGATGCCCGGCCCGCAGATCCACGTCGAGGTGACCGAACTCTCGTTGCCCGGCAAGGCGGGCGAGATCCGCGCGCGTCACTACCGCCCGCCCACCGACGGGCCGGCACCGCTGCTGGTCTTCTATCACGGCGGCGGCTGGGTGATCGGCGACCTGGACACCCACGACGCGCTATGCCGGTTGACCTGCCGGGACGCCGCCACGCACGTGCTGTCCATCGACTACCGGCTGGCTCCGGAACATCCGGCCCCCGCGGCGGTGGAGGATGCCTACGCCGCCTTCCAGTGGGCCTGCGAACATGCCGAAGAACTCGGTGCGACCCCGGGGCGGGTCGCCGTCGGCGGAGACAGCGCGGGCGGCAACCTGGCGGCCGTGGTCAGTCAGATGGCCCGCGACAACGGGGGACCCGCTCCGGTATTGCAGTGGCTGATCTACCCGCGTACCGACTTCAACGCGCGCACCCGGTCGCTGAGTCTGTTTGCCCGCGGCTTCCTGTTGACCAAGCGCGACATCGACTGGTTCACGGCGCAGTACCTCCGCAACACCGGGATCGACTCCAAGGACCCGAAGGTGTCACCGGCGCTGGCCGAGTCGCTGTCCGGTCTGGCGCCGGCACTGATCGCGGTCGCCGGATTCGACCCGTTGCGTGACGAGGGGCAGGACTACGCCGCCGCGCTGCGGGCCGCCGGCACCGAGGTGGACCTGCGCTATCTGGGGTCGTTGACGCACGGGTTCGCCAATCTGTTTCCGCTGGGCGGCGGCAGTGCCGTCGGCACGGCGGAGCTGATTTCGGCGTTGCGGGCACACCTGAGCCGGTACTGACCGGTTGCACCAGTGGCGTCGGTAGTCTAGAGGCGCCCGACTGCGGGTGAAGTCAACGAAACGTGAGGATCTCGTGGCCGACAAACCCAAGCGCCCCGCCCGACTCGACCTGAAGTCCGGAGACGGCAAGTTCGGCAGGCTCATCCAGATCGGCGGGACCGCGATCGTGGTGATCTTCGCCGTCGTCCTGGTCTTCTACATCGTCACGTCCAACCACAAGAAGACCACCGCCAGCGGTGAAGGCGCGGTCCGCGTCACGTCGAGCAAGCTGGTGGCCGATAACGGGAAGCCGAAAGCCGTCGTCGCGTTCTACGAGGACTTCCTCTGTCCGGCCTGCGGCAACTTCGAGCGGGGCTTCGGACCCACCGTCTCCAAGCTGATCGACATCGGCGCCATCGCCGCCGACTACTCGATGGTGACCATCCTGGACAGCCCGCGCACCCAGAACTACTCGTCGCGGGCGGCCGCGGCGGCCTACTGCGTCGCCGACGAGTCCATCGAGGCGTTCCGCCGGTTCCATTCGGCGCTTTACAGCAAGGACATCCAGCCGTCGGAGACGGGCACCAAGTTCCCGGACAACGCGCGACTGATCGAGCTCGCCCGCGAAGCCGGCGCCGCGGGTCAGGTGCCGGACTGCATCAACAGCGGCAAGTACATCTCCAAGGTCACCGGCCTGGCGAGCGCGAGCAACATCCGCGCCACCCCGACCATCCGGATCAACGGCGAGGAGTATGACCCGTCGACTCCCGAAGCGCTGGTCACCAAGATCCGGGACATCGTCGGCAACATCCCCGGCATGGACGAGGCCTCGGCCGCGTCGAAGACGTAAAGACGTGTCCGTCGACGTAGCCGCCGAGGAATCCGGCGACCTGAAACAGGCGGGCGTGGGGGTGCCCGTACTGAGCGCATGGTGGGTACTGATCGGCGGTGTGATCGGCCTGCTCGCCTCGATCACCCTGACCGTGGAGAAGATCGAGATACTGCGCAACCCGTCCTACGTGCCGTCCTGCAACATCAACCCGATCATGTCGTGCGGCTCGGTGATGGTGACCTCGCAGGCGTCCCTGATGGGCTTCCCCAATCCGCTGGTCGGCATCGCGGGCTTCACCGTGGCGGTGGTCACCGGAGTGCTGGCGGTGGCCAAAGTGCCGCTGCCACGGTGGTATTGGGCCGGGATGGCGGTCGGCCTGCTGATCGGCGCCGGGTTCGTGCACTGGCTGATCTTCCAGAGCCTGTACCGGATCGGGGCACTGTGCCCGTACTGCATGGTGGTCTGGGCCGTCACCGTCACGATGCTGGTGGTGGTCGGGTCCATCCTTCTGCGTCCGGCACTCGAGGACCGTGCCGGCTGGCGGTTGCTGTTCGGCTGGCGGTGGTCGATCGTGACGTTCTGGTTCACCGCCGTTTTCCTCCTGATTCTGGTTCGCTTCTGGAACTATTGGTCGACGCTCATCTGAAAGGGGGTCAAGGGTGATCTCCAAAGTGCTGGTGGCCAATCGCGGCGAGATCGCGATCCGCGCGTTCCGCGCCGCCTACGAACTCGGTGTGGGTACCGTGGCGGTCTATTCCTACGAGGACCGCAACTCACTGCACCGATTGAAGGCTGACGAGTCGTACCAGATCGGCGAAGTCGGTCACCCGGTGCGGGCGTATCTGTCCGTCGACGAGATCGTCGAGACCGCCCTCCGCTGCGGGGCGGACGCCGTTTATCCCGGTTACGGATTCCTCTCGGAGAACCCGGATCTGGCCGCCTCGTGCGCGGCGGCGGGCATCGCTTTCGTGGGTCCCGGCGCCGAAGTGCTTGAGCTGACCGGCAATAAGTCGCGGGCGATCGCAGCTGCCCGGGAATCGGGACTGCCGGTGCTGGAGTCCTCGGCGCCGTCGTCGTCGGTGGACGAACTGGTTTCGGCGTCGCAGTCCATGCGATTCCCGTTGTTCGTCAAGGCCGTTGCCGGTGGCGGGGGGCGCGGCATGCGGCGCGTCACCGACAGCGCGGCGCTGCCCGAGGCGATCGAGGCGGCGAGCCGGGAAGCCGAGTCGGCGTTCGGCGACCCGACGGTGTACCTGGAACAAGCCGTGCTGCGGCCGCGCCACATCGAGGTGCAGATCCTGGCCGACACGCACGGCAACGTGATCCACCTCTACGAGCGCGACTGCAGCGTGCAGCGCCGTCACCAGAAGGTCATCGAACTGGCGCCGGCGCCGAACCTGTCGCCGGAACTGCGCGACAAGATCTGCGGTGACGCGGTCGCTTTCGCCCGCCACATCGGATACAGCTGTGCCGGAACGGTCGAGTTCCTGCTGGATGAGAGCGGCGACTACGTCTTCATCGAGATGAACCCCCGAATTCAGGTGGAGCACACCGTCACCGAGGAGATCACCGACGTCGACCTGGTTTCCAGCCAGCTGCGCATCGCTTCCGGGGAGACGCTCGAGGATCTGGGTCTGACGCAGGACGCCGTGCGGCCGCATGGTGCCGCGTTGCAATGCCGCATCACCACCGAGGATCCGGCCAACGGTTTCCGGCCCGACACCGGGCGGATCAGCGCGCTGCGGACGCCGGGCGGCGCCGGCATCCGGCTGGACGGCAGCACGAACCTGGGCGCCGAGATCAGTGCGCACTTCGACTCCATGCTGGTCAAACTGACCTGCCGGGGCAGGGACTTCCAGACCGCGGTCAACCGGGCGCGCCGCGCGATGGCCGAGTTCCGGATCCGCGGGGTCTCGACGAATATCCCGTTCCTGCAAGCGGTTCTGGACGACCCGGACTTCCAGGCCGGACGCGTCACCACGTCGTTCATCGACGACCGGCCGCACCTGCTGACGGCCCGCACCTCGGCCGACCGCGGTACCAAGATCCTGAACTACCTGGCCGACGTCACCGTCAACAAGCCACACGGTACGCGGCCGTCGAAGGTCTACCCGCAGGACAAGTTGCCCGCAATCGACCGGGACACCCCGCCCCCGGCCGGATCCAAGCAACGGCTGGTCGAGTTGGGTCCGGAAGGCTTTGCGCGCTGGCTGCGGGAGTCGCCGGCAGTCGGAGTGACCGACACGACGTTCCGCGACGCGCACCAGTCGCTGCTGGCGACCCGCGTACGCACCAGCGGATTGTTGATGGTGGCACCGCATCTCGCCCGGACCACACCCCAGCTGTTGTCGGTGGAGTGCTGGGGCGGGGCGACCTACGACGTGGCGCTGCGTTTCCTCAAGGAAGACCCGTGGGAGCGGCTGGCCGCTCTGCGCGAATCGATTCCCAACATCTGCCTGCAGATGCTGTTGCGGGGCCGGAACACGGTGGGATACACGCCCTATCCGGAGATCGTCACGTCGGCGTTCATCGAGGAGGCGACGGCCACCGGCATCGACATCTTCCGGATCTTCGACGCGCTCAATAACCTCGACTCGATGCGCCCGGCCATCGACGCGGTGCGCGAAACCGGTTCTGCGATAGCGGAAGTCGCGATGTGTTACACCGGCGACCTGTCCGACCCGGGGGAGCGGCTGTACACCCTCGACTACTATCTGCGGCTGGCGGAGAGCATCGTGGAGGCCGGCGCGCACGTGCTGGCCATCAAGGACATGGCGGGTCTGTTACGGGCGCCGGCCGCCCACACGCTGGTCAGCGCGCTGCGCAGCCGGTTCGACCTGCCCGTGCACGTGCACACCCACGACACCCCGGGTGGTCAGCTCGGCAGCTACGTGGCGGCCTGGCAGGCGGGGGCGGACGCGGTGGACGGGGCGGCGGCGCCGATGGCAGGCACCACCAGCCAGCCGTCGCTGAGTTCGATCGTGGCCGCCGCCGCGCACACCGAGTACGACACCGGCCTGTCGCTGTCGGCGGTGTGCGCGCTGGAGCCGTACTGGGAGGCGTTGCGAAAGGTGTACGCGCCCTTCGAGTCCGGGCTTCCCGGCCCGACGGGGCGGGTCTACCATCACGAGATTCCGGGCGGCCAGTTGTCCAACCTGCGCCAGCAGGCGATCGCGCTGGGGCTCGGTGACCGGTTCGAGGAGATCGAAGAGGCATACGCGGGAGCCGACCGGGTGCTGGGCCGGCTGATCAAGGTGACTCCGTCGTCGAAGGTGGTCGGCGACCTGGCGCTGGCGCTGGTGGGCTCGGGCCTCACCGCCGACGAATTCGCTTCGGAACCGGCTCGTTTCGACATCCCGGATTCGGTGCTGGGCTTCCTGCGTGGCGAGCTCGGGGATCCCGCCGGCGGGTGGCCGGAGCCGCTGCGCTCGAAGGCGCTGGCCGGTCGTGCGCCGGCCAAGCCTGCCCCGACGCTGTCCGCCGACGACGAGAATGCGCTGTCGGCACCGGGGCCGAAACGCCAAGCCACCTTGAACCGGCTGCTGTTCCCCGGTCCGACAAAGGAATTCGAGGAGCACCGGGATAACTACGGCGATACTTCGCAGTTGTCGGCCAACCAGTTCTTCTACGGCCTGCGCCAGGGCGAAGAGCACCGGGTGAAGCTGGAGCGCGGCGTGGAGCTGTTGATCGGGCTGGAGGCGATCTCCGAACCCGACGAGCGTGGCATGCGTACCGTCATGTGCATCATCAACGGCCAACTGCGGCCGGTGCTGGTGCGCGACCGCAGCATCGCCAGTGCCGTACCGACCGCCGAGAAAGCCGAGCGCGGCAACCCGAATCATGTTGCGGCACCGTTCGCCGGAGTCGTCACCGTGAGCGTCTCGGCCGGCGATGAGGTGGCTGCGGGGCAGACCATCGCCACCATCGAGGCGATGAAGATGGAAGCTCCGATCACCGCACCCGGCGACGGCGCCGTGGAGCGTGTCGCCGTGTCGAGTACCGCCCAGGTGGAAGGCGGGGACCTGCTGGTGGTGCTGCGCTGACGCGCATTATCGGTGGGACAGCCGGGGGCAGAAGGCTGACGGTGCCGCCGCGGGGGACCAGGCCGACTACCGACCGGGTGCGCGAGTCGCTGTTCAACATCCTGACGGTGCGGCTGGACTTCGCCGGCCTGGCGGTGCTCGATCTGTATGCGGGATCGGGCGCTCTCGGGCTGGAGGCTCTATCGCGAGGGGCGGCGTCCGCGTTGTTCGTCGAGGCCGACCAGCGCACCGCGGCCGTTCTGGACCGCAACATCGCCGCCGTGGGTCTGCCCGGCGCCGTGGTGCGCCGGGGCACCGTCGCCTCGGTGCTGGCGGCGGGGGCGCCGACGCCGGTTGACCTGGTGCTCGCCGACCCGCCCTACGACACCGAAACCGCGGACCTGAACGTCATTCTGGGTGCGTTGGGCGCGCACGGCTGGGTGCGCGACGGAACCGTGGCGGTGGTGGAGCGCGGTGTCGGAAGTGCGCCGCTGACCTGGCCCGACGGCTGGGAGGTGTGGCCCGAGCGGGTTTACGGCGACACTCGTCTGGAGCTGGCCGAAGTGATCAACGACGCCGTGTAGCGTCGTCTCCTATGGCAGGCGCGGTATGTCCGGGGTCCTTTGACCCGGTGACGTTGGGCCACATCGACGTTTTCGAACGCGCCGCGGCCCAGTTCGACGAGGTGGTGGTCGCGATTCTGGTCAACCCGGCCAAGAAGGGCATGTTCGACCTCGATGAGCGGATCGCGATGATCGAGGAATCGACGACACACCTGCCTAATCTGCGGGTGGAATCCGGTCAGGGCCTGGTGGTCGACTTCGTCCGGTCCCAGGGCATGAACGCGATCGTGAAAGGTCTCAGGACAGGCACGGACTTCGAATACGAGCTGCAGATGGCGCAGATGAACAAACATGTCGCCGGGGTTGACACGTTTTTCGTCGCGACCGCTCCGCGATACTCGTTCGTGTCGTCATCGCTGGCCAAAGAAGTCGCGATGCTCGGCGGTGATGTGACCGAGCTGTTGCCCGAGCCCGTCAACCGCCGCCTGCGTGAGCACCTGGCGCGGCGCAGCGGTTAGCCGCCCAGCTGCCAATAGTTCTCGGCCTGGATGGTGCTCTCACCGGACCAGCGGTAGGCGGTCAGCTTGCCGCCTTTCGCCGCGCTGAAGTCCACGCAGGCGCAGTGTGCGGTCCAGTCGCGGGTATGTTGCGGGGCGCCGTTGCGCCAGTAGTGGCCGTAGAACACCGGCACCGTCTGGGTGTAGGTGTAGGAACGCTCGTGCGGCGAGACCTCAATGTCGGGCAGTGGGGGATACGGTGTGCCGTCCGGGGCCGTGAATGTCTCTGCTATTTCGGCTATTTGGCGCAGCGTGGTGGCATTGCCGTCCCACCAGCGGATTCTGGCGGCCCCGCGCAGGTGGCCGTCCTTGTCTTTGAAGTGCGGGAGTTTCCTGGCCGTCAGGCTGATCTCGGGTCCTTTCAGGAGCACTTCGACGGCTTCGTAGAGCTGGTGGCCTTTTGTGGAGGCATCGACGATCTGGTCGGCAGCGGTGAAACCGGACGAACCGAGTTGTTGCTCAAGACTTTTAATCGATTCTGCGTGCCAGCAGGCGTGCACCACCCGCAGATCGCCAAGGTCGAGCCACAGTGGCAGGGTCGCGAACCACGCCACGTAATGAGCCCGTTGGTCGTCGGTGAGCTGATCCAGGAACTGCCGGTGCTGCCGGTTGTTCTTGTCGCTGTGCTCGCGCAGATGGCGCCCGCTGCCGGCGGGATGTTCGGTCGCATACCCGATCGCGTTGAATTCGTGGTTGCCCATGACGATTTGGGCGCTGCCGGCGTCGACCATGCTTTTGACGAGCTCGAGGACTTGCAGTTGCTCACTGCCGCGGTCAACCAGATCGCCGACGAAGATCGCTTGCCGCTCGGGATGGCGGAGCGTGCCGCTCCGGTGCTGATAGCCGAGTTCGGCCAGCAGCGTCTCCAGAGCGGCAGCGCAGCCGTGGATGTCGCCGATGATGTCGTAACCCTGCACGACCCGATCTTTGCATCCCGGGACATCTAGCTGGGGTCGTAGCAGGTGTAGAACGTCTGCGTGGCGTAGTCGTAGCAGGTGTAGGTGCCATACTCGGGCTGGTGGCTCGGAGCGGCGCCGGCCGTCGCGGTCCCGAGCGCCGCCAGGCCGATGGCCGAGGCCAGCAGCGACATGCCGGCAAGCGCGCGGATACGGGTGGTGTTCATGTGTTGCCTCACTTCGCTTTGATCAGGCGGCGGGATTGCCGTTGCAGCAAGACTGAGGCCGGGTGCTTGGCGGAATCTTCTGAAAGTCTTGGTGCGGAGGGTAACCCGCAGGACATCGCGACGTGCCGGTCCGTGGTCGGCGGGTTCGTCGCAGCGGCGGCATGGTCGAGCGGTACGCGATCCGCGACCGGTTGATCGGGGCGCTCGCCTTGTACTGCAAAGAAACCCGGGACTGCTCGAGGTATAGCGCTGTGGCTCCTGCTTGAGTTACGGTCCTGCGCAGAACAACGTTGTTCGGCGGGATCGAGGACTGCCATGTCGGGAACCGTACTGATCACCGGTGCTTTCGGTCTTGTCGGGACTGAGACCGTCAGACGGTTTGCGGCCGACGGGTGGCGGGTGATCGCCACGGCGCATCACAAGACCTATGACACGTTGCCGCCGCGCGTGGAGACCCGGCGGGTTGACCTGATTGATTCCGCTCAGGTGAGCTCGCTGGTCGCGGAGTCGACGCCGGACGTGATCGTCCACCTTGCCGCGGTGATCCCGCCGCTGGTGTACCGCGACGCCGGATTCGCCCGCAGGCTGAACGTCGGTGCCACCGCTTCGCTGGTGCGCGCCGCACAGGATCAGCCGAACCCGCCGCGGTTTCTGCATGCGTCCAGCACTGCGATCTACGGCTCGCGCAATCCCCATCGCCATCCCGAGTTGATCACCGTCGACACGCCGCTTCGGCCCTGCGAGCTCTACGGAGGACACAAACTCGAAGCCGAAGAATGTGTGCGGTCCTCCGGGCTGGACTGGGTGGTCTTGCGGCTCGGCGGCGTGCTGAGCATCGATCCGAGGGCGATGCCTGTTACGCGCGACATCATGTACTTCAGCAGTGCGCTGCCCTCGGACGGCCGGGTGCATTCCGTCGATACCCGCGATGTGGCAGCGGCATTCGCGGCGGCCGCGGGTAACGACGTCGCCGGTGAGATCTTTCTGATCGGCGGCGACGAGTCGCACCTGTTACGGCAGGGCGAGATCGCCTCGGCGATGGCGGCCGCTCAGGGCATGCCTGGTCTGATGCCACAGGGCCGCCCCGGCGACCCCAATAATGACGACGGCTGGTATCCCAACGCGGACTGGATGGATGTGGCGCCGGCGCAGCAGGCGTTGCAATTCCAGCACCATTCGTGGCCGGAGATGCTGGCCGAGATGCGCGCGCAGACCGGGTGGAAGCGCTACCCGCGACGAGTCGTCGTCCCGTTGGCCCGCGGGTTCATCAAACGTCAAGGGGCGTATCGGAAATCGCCGGGGCAGTACGCCGATGCATGGGCCGCCCTCGGTGCACGGTTCGGCAGCACGGCGATGGACGTCGCAACAGCCTAGAAGACGATGGTCTGGTTGCCGTGCACGATGACGCGGTCCTGGCAGTGCCACAACACCGCCCGCGACAGCACGGCGCGCTCGACATCGGCGCCGACCCGCACCAGATCTTCGACGGTGTCGGTGTGGCTGACTCGCACCACGTCCTGTTCGATGATCGGACCCTCGTCGAGGACTTCGGTGACGTAATGCGCCGTGGCGCCGACGAGTTTGACACCGCGCTCCCGGGCCCGCTTGTAGGGCGCCGCACCGATGAAGGCGGGCAGGAACGAGTGGTGGATGTTGATCAGCGGGCAGCCGACGGCAGCCAGGAACTCCGGCGTCAGAATCTGCATATAGCGGGCAAGGACCACTAAATCGACGTTGCCGCTGAGTAATTGGAGCTGGCGCTGTTCGGCCTCGGCGCGCGTGTCACGGGTGGCGGGGATGTGAACAAATGGGACGCCGAAGGGACGTACCTGCTCTGCCAGGTCGGGGTGGTTGGCGATCACCATGGCGATGGACATCTGAAGCTCACCACGTCGGTTGCGCCACAACAGGTCCAGCAGGCAGTGGTCATCCTTGGATGCCATGATGGCCACCCGCTTGGGTCTGGCGGCTTCGGTGAACCGGTAGTCGATGCCGAACTTCTCGGCGACAGAATCGCCGAACTCGCGCCCCAGTCCGTCGATTGCCGCGGTCAGACCCGGCAGGTGAAAGATCGCCCGCTGCAGGAAAGTTCCGCCTTCGGGTGCCGTGGAATGCTGGTCCAGCGAGATGATGTTGGCACCGGCCTGAGTGAGGAAGGTGCTCACTGCGGCGATGATGCCCGGGCGGTCGTGGCAGCGCAGCAACAACCGTCCGATGTTGGCGGGCTCGTTCGGTGTTGACACCTGGGTCCCTTTCGCCGTGAATTTCCGCAGGCCCACGATACCGCCGCGGTCGGGCGTTGCGGCAGCTATGGGTCGTCTTCTTCGTCGGGCGTGAATAGCTTTTCAGGATGGTGGAATGTGTTGATGCGGGGTTGTCCGTGATCCAGGTGGGCGGGTGGGAGCCATTCGGTGTGGCCGTGGGCGTTTTTGCGGGTGGTCCAGCCTTTTTCGGCGAGGCGGTTATCGGGTCCGCACGCGAGGGTGAGGTCGTGGATGTCGGTGAGGTAGGTGTTGGTCCACCCGGAGACGTGATGCACTTGGCAGTGGTAACCGGGGGTGTCGCAGCCTGGGCGGGTGCAGCCGCCTTCTTTGGCCAGCAACATCATTCGCTGGGCGAGGTTGGCCAATCGCTTGGTGTGGTACAGGGCTAACGGCTTGGCCTGGTCGAAGACCGCCAGGTAGTGATGCGCGGTGGCGGCCCAGCGGATCAGGGTGGTCAGGGGGATGCGGGTGC